>JACKLJ010000001.1:667500-1791210 GCA_024235955.1 Burkholderiaceae bacterium | reverse complement strand
AGCGTGTGCGTTTTGGCGGCCAGAGCGGGCTTGTGGGGTTCGTTCACACCTTCTCACTGGTACATCGCGCCGTTGATGCCGATGGTCTGGCCGCTGATGTAGGCGGCGCGGTCGCTGGCCAGGAAGGCCACCAGATCGGCCACCTCCTGCGGCTGGCCGGCGCGCTGCATGGGCACCATGCGCTTGATGGCGTCGGCGTCGAACGTGCCTTCGCTCATCTCGGTGGCGATGATGCCGGGCGCCACGGCGTTGGCCGTCACGCCGCGGCTGGCGCATTCCAGCGCCAGTGCCTTCACCGCGCCGTGCAGCGCGCTCTTGGCGGCGGCGTAGTTGACCTGGCCGCGGTTGCCCGCCTGTCCCGCCACCGAGGTGATGGCGATCACCCGGCCCCAGCGGGTGCGCAGCATGGGCAGCATGAGCGGCTGGGTCACGTTGAAGAAGCCGTTCAGGTTGACGTCGATCACGCGCTGCCACTGCTCGGGCCGCATGCCGGCCAGCACGGCGTCGTCGTGCACGCCGGCGTTGTGCACCAGCACCTGCACGGCGCCGGCCTCCAGCACCTGGCCCAGCGCGGCCTCGCAGGCGGCGCGGTTGGTTACATCGAACACCACCGGCTCGGCGCTGCCGCCGGCCTGGGCAATCTCGGCGGCCAGCGCGGCCGCGGCTTCGGCGCGGCGGTTGGCGTGCACCAGCACGTGGCAGCCGGCCTGCGCCAGCGTGCGGGCGATGGCGCCACCGATGCCGCCGCTGGCGCCGGTGACGAGCGCCCGGCGCTTCGGGTTCTGGGAAGAAGTCATGTGGGGGTGGGAACGGGTACGTCGAGCATCACGGTGGCGCGGCCTTCCACCAGCAGGCGGCCTTCGGCGCTGAGGCTGAAGCCGTAGACGCAGTGGTCGCCGTTGTCGGCCTCGCAGCTGGCGTGCACGGTGAGGTCGGCGGCAATGTCGTCCAGCCGCACCACGTGCAGCTTCACGCCGCGCAGGCTGATGAGAAAACCCATGCGCGCCTGCGGCGCCTGCCGCTGCTCGGCCAGCAGCGCGCCGTGCAGCGCCATGGCCTGGGCGGCGTATTCCACCCCACAGGCGGCGCCCAGGCGGCCGGCCTGGCGCATCGGATGATCCGGCAGGCGGTGGCTGGCGGCGCGGCAGGTGATGGCCTCGGGCGCGGCCTGCACCACGCCGTCCAGCAGGCACATGCTGCCGGCATGCGGCACGCGCGCGGCGATCCAGGCGTGGTCCTGGCCGGTGGCGGCCGAGAAAACATCCATCGCGACGTTCTCTCCAACCCCTTCGGGAAGACTGGCGACGCTCATGCGGCCAGCACTTCCAGCCGCAGCACCTGCGGCGGCAGGTATTCGATTGCTATGTTTTCATGAGCTGCCTGCGCCCGCTGGACAAGGGCCAGCGCCTCAAAAAGCACCAAACCCCGCATGGGCGGCATGGTCTGCGCGAGCTGGCGCAGCGGCTCAGGCAACTGCGCCGGTAACGCAGTGGACGCGCCTTCCGCCAGCGCGCCACGGCGCGGCAGGCGCAGCGCGGCCAGGCTGGCCGGGGTGCGCACGGGCGACAACACCAGCGCCAGCGCGCCGGTGTCCTGGATCGGCCGCTTGGCGTGCAGCGGCTCGGGGTATTCGCTGTCGCCGGCCACCAGCAGCACCGGCTCGCCGCCGGCAGCCACCTGCGTCATGGCCTCCAGCAGGCCGGCGCCGAAGCTGGCGTCGTAGGCGCCCAGCACCTGCGCCGGCGGCGTGGCGCCGGTGGCGATCGACCAGTAGCCCGAGGCCGCGTTGTGCACCGAGTTGTGAAAGCGCGTGGGCGAGATCTGCCGGTCGCCCGTGGCCAGCAGCTCGCAGATCTGGTGGCAGTTGTGGCCGTCGCCACCGGAGGCCGCGAACACGTTGGCCAGCGTGGCCGGCTCGCGCCCAGCCTGGCGGCAGGCTTCCAGGCCGGCCGCCAGCGTGGCCTTGACGATGCGGCTGGCGCGTCTGCGCTCGGCCGGCGGCAGCAGCTCGGGCGCGGGCAGCGCGGTGGGCGCGGCTTCGTATGGCGCCTCGCCAGACAGCACAGCGCGGGCCTGTTCCCAGCCCGTGAGGCCCGGGCCGATCACGCCCACGCCTTCCACCCAGGCTTCGAGGTAGGGCACTTCGCTCATGCACCCTCCCCGCGCGACAGCACCAGGCTGCAGTTGCTGCCGCCGAAGCCGAATGAATTGGATAGCACGTGGCGCAATCCTGGCGCGAGCTGCGGGCTCAAAACAATGGGCAAATCGATGGCCGGGTCGGGCGTTTGCGTGCCCACGCTGGCAGGCAACAGGCCGTGCTGCAGCGCCAGCGCGCTGACCACTGCCTCCACCCCGCCGGCCGCGCCCAGGGTATGGCCAGTCATGCCCTTGGTGGAACTGCAGGGCACGCCGTGGCCGAACACCGCCGCCACCGCCGCACCTTCGGAGCTGTCGTTGGCCGGCGTGGCCGTGCCGTGCAGGTTGATGTAGCCGACCTGCGCCGGCTGCAGGCCGGCGCGCGCCAGCGCCTGCTGCATGGCCGCTCGCGAACCGCGACCTTCCGGGTGCGGGGCCGACATGTGGTGCGCGTCGCTCGATTCGCCCCAGCCGGCCAGCACGATGGCGCCGGGAGCCGGCTGCTGCGCCGGCTCCAGCAGCGCGAAGGCCGCCGCCTCGCCGATCGACAGGCCCCGGCGACCGGCGTCGCACGGCCGGCAGGGCTCGGGCGAGGTGAGCTGCAGCGAAGCGAAGCCGTACAGCGTGGTCAGGCACAGCGAATCGACGCCGCCGACGATGGCGGCATCCGCCAGCCCGGTGGCGATCAGCCGGTCGGCCGCCGCAAACGCCTTGGCCGACGACGAGCAGGCGGTGGAAATGGCGAATGCCGGCCCGCGCAGGCCCAGCAGATCGCGCACGAAGGACGCCACTGAGCCGGTGTTGTGCGTGGCGCGGTAGTCGAACCAGACCGGCAGCGCGCCCTCGCCCGGGCCGCCCGCGCGTTCGCGGTAGGCCAGCTCGGCCGACAGGATGCCCGATGTGCTGGTGCCCAGGATCAGCGCCACCCGGTCGGCGCCGTGGCGGGCGATGGCGGCGCGGGCTGCGTCCAGAAAGCCGTCGGCCTGCAGGCCCAGCAGCGCCAGCCGGTTGTTGCGGCAGTGGTAGGCGGCCAGCTCCGGCGGCAGCGCCACGGCGTCCACGCCCGGCACCTCGCCGATCCAGGTCGGCAAATCGCAGGTCTCGAAATCGCAGGGCTTGAGCCCGCTGGTGCCCGCGCGCAGCGCCGCCAGCAGCGGCGCCGTGCCCACGCCCAGCGCGGTGCTGGCCGTGAAGGCGCTCAGGACCAGCGCGCCGCTCATGTGCGCTCCTCCGCCGCTGACTCGGTCAGGCGTGCCACCAGCATGGTGTTGGCAAACGGCGGGCCATCCACCGTGGGCACGGTCTGCACCTGGAAGCCCAGCGCGCGCAGATCGGCCGCCCAAGCGGCCGCCGGGCGGCAGTACATGGGCGAGAAGCCGTGGCCGCGCACGAAGGTCACCGCCTGATCCACCCAGCGGCTCAGCCTGAAGCGCAGGCCGCGCGCCTGGTCGCCCACGCGGATCACCAGCACGCCGCCGGGGCCGAGCGCGGCGCGCGCGCGGCGCAACACATCGGCCTGGCGATCGGGGCCGAAGTAATGCAGCACGTCGAAGATGGTGATCACATCGGCCGGCTCGAAACGGTTGATGCAGATGTCGCCCTGCTCCACCCGCACGCGCGGCTCGCCCACGAAGGCCGGGCCGGCGCGGGCGACGTCGCGCGGCATCAGCTCCAGGCCGTGCAGCCGGCGCACGCGCGGCGGCTCGGGCCAGCCGGCGGGCCAGCGGCCGGCGTCGAAGCGCTCGCGCGCCGCCAGCAGCCACGACGCCAGCACCGCCTGGCCACAGCCGAGGTCCAGCACGCGCGGCTCGCGCGGCAGCACGCCCAGGCGCAGCAGGTCGATGAACAGCGGGTCGATCCCCAGCTTGCCGCGCGCAAAGTGGTAGGCAAAGCGCCCGGCCGCTCGGTAGCGGGCGCTGGCGGCATCCACCAGCGCGCGGTGCAGCGCGCGCTGCTCGGGCGTGGCGGGCGCGAGCCGCAGGGTGGCGGTGGCCGGCCCGGTCATGCCGTGGCTCCGGCCAGGGTGGTCAGCTCGGCACTGGTGTCGCAGGCGGCCGTCAGCGTGACGCTGTGCAGGCCGCGTGCGCGCAGTTCCGCCAGCAGGTGCGGCAGCACCACCAGCACCACCGGGTCGCCGCGGCCCGTGCAGGCGGCGTGGCCGTCATGCAGCAGCAGGATGTCGCCGGCAGCCAGGTTGCGGGTCAGGCGGCGCAGCACCAGCGCCGGGCTGGGGCAGCGGGTGTCGAAGCCGCGGCGCGTCCAGGCGGCCAGGCGCAGGTTCTGCCGCGCCAGGATCGGATCGAGCAACGGGTTGCGCAGGCCGGCCACGGCACGGAAGAAACGCGGCGTGCGCCCGGTGACCTGCCGGATCAGGCGCTGGCCTTCTGCCACCTGCCTCGTCATGCCGCCCCAGCCGTAGGCGGCGAAGGCGTTGGGGTGGCTGGCGGTGTGGTTCTCGATCAGATGGCCGCGGCGCACGATCTCGCGCGCCAGCGCCGGGTGGCGCTGCACGGCTTCGCCCACGCAGAAGAAGGTGGCGCGGGCGCCCACGGCGTCCAGCATGTCGAGCACGCGGGGGGTGACGTCGGGGTTGGGGCCGTCGTCGAAGGTCAGGGCCACCTCGCCCCGCGCGGCGGCGGCGGCCGGCAGCCGCGTCAGGTTCGCGCCCAGCAGGCGGCTGCGCGGCAGCAACCCCACCGTGGACAGCACCAGATGGTTGCCCGCCACCAGCGCCAGCCAGGCCGGCCACCAGCCCGGCACCGCCAGCGCCCCAGCGGCCGCGCCCGCGTGCAGCGCCGCCGACCAGCGCAGGAACGCACTGGGCGACCAGCGCGGCGCAGGACGGTCGGAACGGGTGGCGCGGGAAGACATGCTGTGCCGATTATCCGTGAGCCTACGGCGCTCACTTAGGCACGGCGTCAGAGCCGACGAATTGACCATCAAATCGGGCTTTTGGCCAGGCGCGGCCGCCGCAGGCAGCTATTGACTTAATAGCGCCCCAAGAATGGCTGGCCGAATTCACCAGCCACACCATCCATGGCGTTTGGGCCGGCCATGCCAGTGAGCAAAGCAATTGGCTTGCACCGGCCGGCGGTCATGCCCTCCTGCCGAAGACTGAGGGGCCGCCGCCAGCGTCTCAGGGGAGCGTGATCAGGCCGCCGCCAACAACCGCTGCGTGTACGGATGCCGCGGCGCATCCAGCACGTCGCGCACGGGGCCGCTTTCCACCACCTCGCCGTCTTTCAGCACCAGCACCTCGTGCGCCATGGCGCGGATGACGTCGACGTCGTGGGTGATGAGCAGGTAGGCCAGGCCGCGCTCTTTCTGCAGGCGCTGCAGCAGGGCCAGCACCTGCTTCTGGATGGTGACGTCGAGGGCGCTGGTGGGTTCGTCCAGCACCAGCAGTTCGGGTTCGACGATGAGCGCCCGCGCCAGGGCGATGCGCTGGCGCTGGCCGCCGGAAAATTCATGCGGGTAGCGCGCCAGCAGGCCGGGGAACTGCGCCTCGGGCAGGCCGACTTCGGCCAGCGCCGCGCGCACGCGGGCGGCGCGCTCGGCCGCGCCCAGCTGCGGGGCGTGCACGCGCAGGCCCTCGCCCACGATTTCCTCGATGGTCATGCGGGGCGAGAGCGACGAGAACGGGTCCTGGAACACCACCTGCACCGCCCGGCGCAGCGGCTTGTCGGCGGCGGGCTTGTGCTGCCACTCGCGGCCTTCGATGCCGAGTTGCCCGCTCACCCAGGCCAGCGGCAGCAGGCCCAGCGCGGCCTGCGCCAGCGTGGACTTGCCGGAGCCCGATTCGCCGATCACCCCGAGCGTGCGCCCTGGCGGGATGGCAAAGCTGGCGCCCTGCACGGCCACAAAGCCGTCCTTGCCGAACCAGCCGCGGATGCCGGGGCGCGGCACCGGGTAGGTGACGCGCAGGTCCTGCGCGGCCAGCACGGGCTGGGCGTCTGCGTCGGGCGGGGCCTCGACCACGTCGCGCTCGGGCTTGCTGGCCATGAGTTTCTGCGTGTAGGCATGCTGCGGCGCGGCGAAGATCTGCGCGGTGGCACCCTGCTCCACCAGGCGGCCGTGCTGCATGACGGCCACGCGGTCGGCAAAGCGGCGCACCAGGTTCAGATCGTGCGTGATCATCAGCACGGCCATGCCGGTTTCGCGCTGCAGCTCGGCCAGCAGGTCGAGAATCTGGCCGCGCAGGCTGACGTCGAGCGCGGTGGTGGGCTCGTCGGCCAGCAGCAGCCTGGGCGCGCAGGCCAGGGCCATGGCGATCATGGCGCGCTGACGCTGCCCGCCGGAGAGTTGGTGCGGGTAGGCGCCGGCGCGGCGGGCGGGTTCCGGGATGTCGGTTTTTGCAAGCAATTCGATAGCTGCCTGCGCCGACTGCGCCTGGGTCAGCGCCCGTTTCAACCGCAGAACCTCGGCGATCTGCTCGCCCACCGGCATCAGCGGGTTGAGCGCGGTCATCGGCTCCTGGAAGATCATGGCGATCTCGTCGCCGCGCAGGCCGCGCAGCTGGCGCTCGGGCAGCGCGAGCAGGTCGCGTCGGGTCTGGCCATCGTCGAACACGGCACTGCCCTGGAGGCGCGCGTCGTGCAGCAGGCGCAGCAGCGCCAGCGCGGTCACGGTCTTGCCGGAACCGGATTCGCCCACCAGCGCCAGCTTCTCGCCCGGGGCGATCTGGAAGCTGACGTCGTCCACCACCTTCTTGGAGCCGAAGCTGACGGCCAGGGATTCCACACGCAGCAGCGGCTGGCCGTGCCCGGCGGCGTTCCGATCGGCCGGGACGGCGTTGGTGTAGGCGTCCGTCATCGGCCACCTCCGGGGCCCGTCTTGGGGGGCGACGGAACCTTGAGCGTATGCATCTCGCTCTTCTGGACGGCGCCGCAGTCGGCGCAGCGGCCGAGCAGAAACAAGCGCGTGCCCTCGTAGACCTGAGTGGGTTCCAGCAGCTTCACGTGCTCGTTGCCGCAAGAGGGGCAGTACACGTCGGCGCTGAAGAAGTCGAGTTGGCCCGGCTCGAGCGCATCGCGGCTGGGCGGCGGCATGGGAGCTGCGGGCGCCTTCATCGGTCGGCCTTGCGCGGGTCGAGCGCGTCGCGCAGCGCGTCGCCCATGAAGGTGAGCAGCAGCAGCGTCAGCACCAGCACGCCGAAGGTGGAGAGCGAGATCCACCAGGCGTCGATGTTGTTCTTGCCCTGGCTGAGCAGTTCGCCCAGGCTGGGCGTGCCCGGCGGCACGCCCAGGCCCAGGAAATCGAGCGAGGTGAGCGCCAGGATGGCCGCGCTCATGCGGAATGGCAAGAACGTGACCACCGGCGTCAGGCTGTTGGGCAGGATGTGGCGCCAGATGATCTGCCGGTTGGGCACGCCCAGGGCGCGGGCGCCCTTCACATAGTCGAGCTGGCGGTTGCGCAAGAACTCGGCCCGCACGTAGTCCGACAGGCCCATCCAGCCGAACAGGCTCAGCAGCACCAGCAGCAGGCCGATGCTGGGCGCCAGCACGGCGCTGAAGATGATCAGCAGGTACAGCTCGGGCATGGAACCCCAGATTTCGATGAAGCGCTGGAACGCCAGATCGGTCTTGCCGCCAAAGAAGCCCTGCACCGCCCCCGCCGCCACGCCCAGCAGCACGCCCACCGCCGTGAGCGCCAGCGCGAACAGCACGCTGATGCGGAAGCCGTAGATCAGCTGCGCCAGCAGGTCGCGCCCGCGGTCGTCGGTGCCCAGCCAGTTGTCGGCGCTGGGCGGCGCCGGGTTGGGCGCCTTGGCGAAGTAGTTGATGGTCTTGGCGCCATAGGGGTTGGGCGGGTAGATGGCCCAATTTCCAGTTTGGCCCGGCTGGCTGAACTGCTGGCGGATGAACGGGTCGAGGTAATCCGTCTCGGTGTTGAAATCGCCGCCGAACACTTTCTCGGGGTAGGTCTGCACCAGCGGGAAGTACCAGTGCCCGTCATAGCGCACCACCAGCGGCTTGTCGTTGGAGATGACTTCCGCGCAGAGGCTCAGCAGCACCAGCGCGCAGAACGCCGCCAGGCTCCAGGAGCCGAGCCGGTTGCGCTTGAAACGCAGCCATGCGCGGCGCGCGGGCGACGGGCTGGGCGCGGGTGCGTCAGCCATGTGCGCCTTCTGAGAGCAGGTTCTGGAATGGCTCGCGGCTCTTGAAGCGGTAGGCGCCGAAATCGCGCTCGTCGGTGGTCAGGATGCGGCCGTGGCCCAGATGCTCGGCCAGCAGCACCAGCGAGGCGTCGGCCAGATCCATCGGCAGGCTGGCGTAACGCTCCATCAGCGATGCCAGCCGCTCGGTCTGCGGTGCCGCCCATTGCCAGACGGCGATGCCGCCGGCGGCCACGTCGCGCAGGAGGGCCTGGGCAGCGTCGGCGCCGATCCAGCGCGTGAGCAGGTGCGTGGCCTCGGTCAGCACCGGCCAGGTGGTGATCCAGCCTTCGGCCTGCGTAGCCAGCGCCTGCCGCGCACGGCTGTGCCAGGCGTCGTCGGCATCGGCCAGGGCGTAGAAAAAGCCGGCGTCTGCCAGGATCACGCGCGGCCTTTGTCTGCCCCAGCCGCATACGGCGTGGCAGGCTCGTGCACAGCCGCCGGGCCGGCCCGATGCTTGCCGCCCCATCCTTCGGCCAGACGCGCCTTGTAGCTGCCCGCCACGTCGCCGCGGCCACTGCGGCCGGCACCCACGAAGGCCGCGAAATGCGTCAACCCGCCGCGCTGGGCGCGCAGCTGGTCGTAGTAGTGCTGCACGCTGGTGCGCAGCACCTCGCTCACACCCAGGCCGGTGGCTTCTGCGAGGTAGGTGAGCTGTTGCTCGGCCTCACCTTCAAAGCGGGCATTGACGCGCACGGCAGACTCCATTGGGTTGTTGCATGGAAATTGTCATGCATTGTATGACAATGAGTGTCGTTGAGCAAACCGAGTTTCATCACGAACCTTGGCGACCGCTACCTCAACTGCCATCCACGCCTGCCAAAAAACCAGAAGGCCACGGAGCAGGCCAAGCCAGCAAACGCCGTGCTCGGGCTTGCACCGAGCACTGGCGTTGTCCCCCTTGCGCAGCAAAAGGGGGAAGGCGCGTCAGCGACTCAGGGGGTTAGTCAAATTTCACGCGCGGATCCACCCACACATAACAAAGGTCGCTGATCAGCTTGGTCACCAGGCCGATCAGCGTGAACAAGAACAGCGTGCCCAGCACCACCGGGTAGTCGCGCCGGATCACGCTTTCGTAACTGAGCAGGCCCAGGCCGTCGAGCGAGAACAGCGTCTCGATCAACAACGAGCCGGTGAAGAACGCGCCGATGAAGGCCGCCGGGAACCCGGTGACGATGGGGATCAGCGCGTTGCGGAACACATGCTTCCAAAGCACTTGCCGCTCACTCAGCCCCTTGGCACGCGCCGTCAGCACGTACTGCTTGCGGATCTCTTCCAGGAAGCTGTTCTTGGTGAGCATGGCCGTCACCGCGAAGCTGCCCAGCACCATGGCGGTGACCGGCAGCGTGATGTGCCACAGGTAATCCACCACCTTGCCGCCCAGGCTCAACTCGTCGAAGTTGGCCGAAGTCAGCCCGCGCAGCGGAAACCACGCCAGCTGCCCGCCAAAGATCACCAGCAGCGCCACGCCCAGCACGAAACCCGGGATCGCGTAACCCACCAGCACCAGCAGCGTAGTCACCAGATCGAAGCGCGAGCCCGCCCGCACCGCCTTGGCCACGCCCAGCGGCACGCTGATGAGGTAGCTGATGAAAAACGTCCACAGGCCCAGGCTGATCGAGACCGGCATCTTCTCCTTGATGAGCTGCCACACATCCTTGTTCTGGAAGAAGCTGCGCCCCAGATCGAAGCGTGCGAACTGCCCCAGCATCTGGGCAAAACGCTCCGGCGCCGGCTTGTCGAAGCCATAGAGCTTCTTGATCTCGTCCAGCCGCCTGGGATCGATGCCCTGCGCGCCGCGGTAGCTCAAGCCCCCGCCCTCGGCCGAGGCCCCGCCCGCCCCCGCCTTGGCCTCGGCCAGGTACTGCTCGACCGGCCCACCCGGCACGAACTGGATCACCACGAAGGTGACCAGCAGCACGCCCAGCAGCGTGGGCAGCATCAGCAACAGGCGTTTGAGGATGTAGGCGAACATGGGCGTTGGCAGTCTAGCCCCAGCCGCGCGTCAGCAGTTCGTCGAGCGCATCGGAGATGGCCTGGCCTTGTTCGGCCAGCGAACCCACCTTGGCGCCCAGCGCGGCGATGTCCATGGACACCATGTCCAGCGGATGCAGCACCACGTCGATGCCTTCCACACGAAACACCGGGTTCAGGCGCGAGCCAATGGTGGACATGCCGGCCCGCAACGCATCGCGCCGTACCAGCGGCACCACGACGCGGCGCCGGTAGGCGTCGAACAGAGCGGATTGCACCAGCACCACGAAGGCCACATCGTCGCGCTGCCTGCCCTGGTAAGCATGGACATCGAACTGCGCCATGCGTCAGAGTGGCGAATGCTCGTCGGCGAAGGAACCGTGCGCGTCCAGCACGGCGTTCCAGTCCTGGCAGGCCACTGCGGCCTGGCGCTGCTTCTGCGCGCGCGCGCCGCGCTCGCGCGCCACGTACTCCTGCAGCATGGCCTCCACGGTGGCCGACAGGTTGCCGCTGAGCGCTCGCGCTTCCTGGACGAGCGCTTCGTTCAGCGTGAGGTTGACCGGACGCTTGCGGGCTGCTGAGCTGGTGGCGGCATTCATATGCGCATGATATGCGCATTGATCGGGCGCCACAAGGCGGACGTTGCAAGCGACTTCATCGCTATCGCATATGTAGCTGCTCGCGATGTCCTGGCAAGGGCTGAAGGCTCATTTTCCTGTTCATCGGCGGCCCGCTGGCCAGCGGACGGCGTGGCTCACTTCGCCTTCGGTGGCTGCCGGGCCCACCAAGTCTCCATCGCCCAGGTCTCGCCCCGAAAGTACGGGGGCACGACGTCGGGCTTCTGCAGGCGCCAGGCTTTGTAGGCCAGGCGGTGGACGGGCGAATACCACTGCGGCAGCAGGTAGTGGCTGTGGCTCACCACCCGTTCCAGAGCGCGGCAGGCGGCCAGGAATTCGGGCCGGGTATTGGCCCCGACCATGTGGCTGATGAGGCTGTCGACGGCCGGGCTCTTCACGCCGGCCAGGTTGCCGGAATCCTCGGTGTCGGCGGCCTTGCTGCCGAACAGGTCGGCGTATTCCTGGCCGGGGTTGAGCGTGCCCTGGTAGGCGATGGTGGTGATGTCGAAGTCGAACTTCTGCAGCCGCTGCTGGTAGAGCGCGAAATCCACCGGGCGGTACACCAGCCGGATGCCGAGCTTGTCCAGGTTGCGCATCCAGGGCGTGACCACGCGGGCGCCGCCTTCGTTGCTGTCGAGGTACTCCAGCACCATGGGCTGGCCCTGGGCGTTGCGCAGCTCGCCGTCCTGCACCGTCCAGCCGGCCTGCACCAGCAGTTGCTGCGCGCGGCGCAGGTTCTCGCGCAGGCCGCCCACCTTGGGGTCGTGCGGCCGGTCGGTGCGCGGCGGCTCGTAGGCGGGCCCGAAGGCGGCCGGCGGGATCTGCGCGCGGAACGGCTCCATCAGCGCCAGCTGCGCCGCGTCGGGCGTGCCGGTGGCGGCGCAGTCGGTGTTGCCGAAGATACCCTTCACCCGCGTGTACGCGTTGTAGAACATCTGGCGGTTCATCCACTCGTAGTCGATGGCCAGCCCCAGCGCCTCGCGCACGCGCACGTCGCTCAGGAACGGACGGCGGCTGTTGAGCACGTAGCTCTGAAAGCCCGTGGGCAGCTTGTGGCGGAACTCGCCCTTCACCAGCTCGCCGCTCTTGAACCTGGGGCCGTTCACGCGGCGCGCCCAGTCGCCGGCGGAATAGAAGGCCATGAGGTCGAACTCGCCGGCCTTCAGCGCCTCCAGCCGGGCGGTGTTGTCCTTGTAGATCTTGATCAGCACGCGATCGAAGTTGTCGGTCCCGCGCTTGACGTTCAGGTCGCGCGCCCAGTAGTTCGGGTCGCGCACATAGATGATGTCCTTGCCGAACTTCACCGGGCCGATCCTGTACGGCCCGGAGCCGATGGGCTCGTCCATCACCACCTGATCGAAGGGCTTGCCCTGCCCCCACTTGCGGCTGAACACCGGCAGGCCGCCCACGGTGAGCGGCAGCTCGCGGTTGGGCCGCTTGAAGCGGTAGCGCACGGTGCGGGCGTCCAGCACGTCGACGCCGGCCACGTCGACCAGCAAGGTCTTGTACGCCGGCGAGGTGTAAGGGCCCATCAGCGTGTCGAAGCTGTGCTTGACGTCCTGCGCGGTCACCGCGTCGCCGTTGTGGAAGCGCGCCTCGGGCCGCAGGCGGAAGGTGGCCGAGAGGCGATCCGGCGCCACCGCCACGTCCTCGGCCAGCAGGCCGTAGGCGGCGCCGGCTTCGTCGAGCGAGCCGGTGAGCAGCGTGTCGAACAGCAGATCGCCCAGATAGGCCGGCGCGCTGCCCTTCATGGTGAAAGGGTTGTACTTGTCGAAGTTGGAGTTGCGCAGGCCGCTGACCATGCGGATCTCGCCGCCCTTGGGCGCGGCGGGATTGACGTAGTCGAAGTGGTCGAAGCCCGGCGGGTATTTCAGGTCGCCCCACAGCGCGTAGCCGTGGGCAGCCCAGGCGGCGGGCGTGGCGAGGAGCAGGCAGGCCAGCAAAAGACGCATGCGACAATTCTGAGCGATTTTTCCGAGGAGCTTGCGCAATGACGACGACCAACCCCACCGGCTTTCTGGCGGGCAAGAAACTGCTGATCACCGGCGTGCTGTCCAACCGGTCCATCGCCTACGGCATCGCCAAGGCCTGCCGGGCCCAGGGCGCCGAGCTGGCCTTCAGCTACGTGGGCGAGCGCTTCAAGGACCGCATCACCGACTTCGCGGCCGAGTTCGACAGCCAGCTGGTGTTCGACTGCGACGTGGGCAGCGACGAGCAGATCGAGCGCATGTTCAAGGACCTGTCGGCCACCTGGCCCAGCTTCGACGGCTTCGTGCACGCCATCGGCTTCGCGCCGCGCGAGGCCATCGCCGGCAACTTCTTCGACGGCCTGAGCCGGGAGAACTACCGCATCGCGCACGACATCAGCGCCTACAGCTTCCCCGGCATGGCCAAGGCGGCCCTGCCCTACCTGAGCGACAAGGCCGCGCTGCTGACGCTGAGCTACCTGGGCGCGCTGCGCAGCATTCCCAACTACAACACCATGGGCCTGGCCAAGGCCAGCCTGGAAGCCAGCGTGCGCTACATGGCCGAGGCGCTGGGCGGCAAGGGCATCCGCGTGAACGGCATCAGCGCCGGCCCGATCAAGACGCTGGCGGCCAGCGGCATCAAGGACTTCGGCAAGCTGCTGGGCTACGTGGCCAGCGCCTCGCCGCTGCGCCGCAACGTCACCATCGAGGACGTGGGCAACGTGGCCGCCTTCCTGCTGAGCGACCTGGCTTCCGGCGTGACGGCCGAAATCACCTACGTGGACGGCGGCTTCAGCCAGACCGCCGGACTGTCCGCCGATATGGTCGGCTGAGCCGGATTCTTTACATCAAATCGGCCTCCAGACCAGGCGTGGCGGGCGCAGGCAGCTCCTTTAACCATAGCATCCGGCGGCGCACCCTGCTGCTGGTCGGGCTTGGTGCGTGCGGCCTGGCAACGGCCGCGCGTGCGCTGGCGCAGGCCGCTGCGCCGTCTGTACCCTCGCCACCCGCCCCGCCCTCACTCATGCTGGCCGGGCGCTGGCGTCCGGGCCTTCCGCTGGCCGACTACTGGGTGAGCGAGAAGTACGACGGCGTGCGCGGCTTCTGGGACGGCCACCGGCTCGTCACGCGCGGCGGCCAGGTGGTCAACGCGCCGGCCTGGTTCACCGCCGGCTGGCCGGCGCTGCCGATGGACGGCGAGCTGTGGGCCGGGCGCCGCGCCTTCGAGCATGCGCAGGCCACCGTCACCCGCCAGGCGCCGGACGACCGCGCCTGGCGCCGCATGCGCTTAATGGTGTTCGACCTGCCGGAGCACCCCGGCCGCTTTGACGAGCGGCTGCCCGCGCTGCAGGCCGCCGTGCAGGCGGCCGACAACCCGGTGCTGCAGGCCGTGGCGCAGCGCAAGCTGGGCACCGATGCCGAGCTGCAGGCGCTGCTGCGCGACACGGTGCGCGGCGGCGGCGAAGGCCTGATGCTGCACCGGGGCGATTCGCTCTACCGCGCCGGGCGCGGCGACGATCTGCTCAAGCTGAAACCCTTCGACGACGCCGAGGCCAGGGTGGTGGGCCACCTGCCCGGCAAGGGCAAATACGCCGGCCGCCTGGGCGCGCTGCTGGTGGAAACGCCGGAGGGCAAGCGCTTTCGCATCGGCAGCGGCCTGACCGACGCGCAGCGCGATCACCCACCGCCCGTGGGCAGCTGGATCACCTACCGCTACCGTGGCGTGCATGAGGCCACCGGCCTGCCGCGCTTCGCCACCTTCCTGCGCGTGCGGGCGGACGAGCCGCGCTTCCAGGCGACGCGCTGAGCGGTCGCCTGCCGACCTGGTGGCAGCCACCAGTCAATCCTGATTTCATAGCTGCCTGCGCCCGCCGCATATGGGCCAAAGGCCAAAAAGGCATGGAAAAGTGTCCCACCCCCGCTGCGCATGGTGCACTGCGCCTTGAGGTGCGTCTGTTCATCCCTGGGGCAGCCCGGTCATGAAAAAAGCCCGCTGAACCAGCGGGCTTTTTCCTTGGAGGACGGCGTGCCGTTTACTTGGCCGTGGCTTCGCCTTCCTGGCGCAGCAGCGTGTAAAGCTCGTCCTTGATGTGCAGTTTTTCCTTCTTCAGCGCTTCGATTTCGGCGTGCACCGAGCCGGCGTCGTGGTTTTCCAGCGCCGTGATCTTGTGGTCCAGTTCGTTGTGCTTCTCGAACAGGTGCAGGAAGCGGTGGTTCGTGCCTTCGGTCTTCAGGCGGGTGATCAGGTCGCGGTATTCAGGAAACATCGTTTCTCCTTTCTAGGTTTCATCATAGCCCAGACGGCGGCGCGTTTTCCGCCTCACTCCTGCGTGAAGTAAGGCGATTCGGTGTTGCGGCCGATCATGTCTTGGATGTCGGTGCGTGGCAAGACCTGGGTGCGCTTGCCTTCTGGCGCGACGCAGTCGGCGTAGTAGCGCACGCCGCCGTCGTCGTCGCGCACCTCCACCAGGCCGTGGATGTCGGTCTCGAAGCCGGGCAGCAGGCGGGCGAACTCGCGCGCGAACTTGAGGTAATCGACGATCTTCTTGTTGAACACCTCGCCCGGGATCAGCAGCGGGATGCCCGGCGGGTACGGCGTGATCAGGCTGGTGGTGATGCGGCCTTCGAGCTGGTCGATCTCGACCCGCTCCACCTGGCGGCGGGCGATGCAGGCGTAGGCGTCGGCCGGGTTCATGGCCGGCGTCAGCTCCGACAGGTACATGTCGGTGGTCAGGCGGGCGATGTCGTAGCGGGCGTAGAGCTCGTGCACGTGCTGGCACAGGTCGCGCAGGCCCATGCGCTCGTAGCGGCGGTGCTGGGCGCAGAACTCCGGCATGATCCGCCACATCGGCTGGTTGCGGTCGTAGTCGTCCTTGAACTGCTGCAGCGCCGTCAGCAGCGTGTTCCAGCGGCCCTTGGTGATGCCGATGGTGAACATGATGAAGAAGCTGTAGAGCCCGGTCTTCTCCACCACCACGCCGTGCTCGGCCAGGAACTTGGTGACGATGCTGGCCGGAATGCCGGTCTTGTCGAACTTGCCGTCGAGGTTGAGGCCAGGCGTGACGATGGTGGACTTGATCGGGTCCAGCATGTTGAAGCCGGGCGCCAGCTTGCCGAAGCCGTGCCAGCTCTTGCCCTTGCCGCCACCGTTCTTGATGATCCAGTCGTCGGCGCGGCCGATGCCCTCAGGCGCCAGGGCGTCAGGCCCCCAGACCTTGAACCACCAGTCGCTCTCGCCGAACTCGGCCTCCACCTTGCGCATGGCGCGGCGGAAATCCAGCGCTTCCAGGATGCTCTCTTCCACCATGGCGGTGCCGCCGGGCGGCTCCATCATGGCGGCGGCCACGTCGCAGCTGGCGATGATGCTGTACTGCGGGCTGGTGGAGGTGTGCATCAGGTAGGCCTCGTTGAAGAGGTACCTGTCGAGCTTGACGTTCTGCGAATCCTGCACCAGCACGTGGCTGGCCTGGCTGATGCCGGCCAGCAGCTTGTGGATGGACTGCGTGGCGTACACCACCGACTGCCTGGGCCGCGCGCGCTTCTTGCCCATGGCGTGGTAGGCGCCGTAGAACGGGTGAAAGGCTGCGTGCGGCAGCCAGGCCTCGTCGAAATGCAGGTTGTCGACGTAGCCGTCGAGCGTCTGCTTGATGGTCTCGGTGTTGTAGAGCACGCCGTCGTAGGTGGACTGCGTGAGCGACATGATGCGCGGGCGCACCTTGTCGGCGTCCACGTGCCTGAGCAGCGGGTTGGCGCGGATCTTGGCCTTGATGGCCTCGGGCTCGAACTCGCTCTTGGGGATCGGGCCGATGATGCCGTAATGGTTGCGCGTGGGCTTGAGGAACACCGGGATGGCCCCGGTCATGATGATGGCGTGCAGGTTGCTCTTGTGGCAGTTGCGGTCGACCACCACCACGTCGCCCGGCGCCACCGTGTGGTGCCACACCATCTTGTTGCTGGTGGAGGTGCCGTTGGTGACGAAGAAGCAATGGTCGGCATTGAAGATGCGCGCGGCGTTGCGCTCGCTCTCGCCAATGGCGCCGTCGTGGTCGAGCAGCTGGCCGAGCTCTTCCACCGCGTTGCAGACGTCGGCACGCAGCATGTTCTCGCCGTAGAACTGGTGGTACATCTGGCCGATGGGCGACTTCAGGAACGCCACGCCGCCGGAATGCCCCGGGCAGTGCCAGGAGTAGGAGCCGTCTTCGGCGTAATCCAGCAGCGCCTTGAAGAACGGCGGCTGGATGCCTTCGAGATAGCTCTTGGCCTCGCGCACGATGTGCTTGGCCACGAACTCCGGCGTGTCCTCGAACATGTGGATGAAGCCGTGCAGCTCGCGCAGGATGTCGTTGGGCAGGTGCTGGCTGGTCTTGGTTTCGCCGTAGATGTACAGCGGCACGTCCAGGTTCTTGCGCCGAACCTCCTGGATGAAGTTGCGCAGGTTCAGCACGGCCGGGTCCAGGTCGGGCCCGGCGGAAAATTCCTCGTCGTCGATCGACAGGATGAAGGCGCTGGCGCGGCTCTGCTGCTGGGCGAACTGGCTCAGGTCGCCGTAGCTGGTCGCCCCCACCACCTCGAAGCCTTCCGCCTGGATCGCGTCGGCCAGCGCGCGGATGCCCAGGCCCGACGTGTTGTCGGAGCGGTAGTCCTCATCGATGATGACAATGGGAAAACGGAATTTCATGGCACAGGCCTCCGGCCCGCTACAGCGGTGAAACGCGCAAGTGTACGGAATTGAGGTGTCGGCGGCCTGGCTGGTTCCCCGCTTGCCCCACAATGGGGCCTGAATGTCGGCACAACACCCCGGAACAGGAGGCGGACGTGGCTGAATCGACACTGTGGTGGATCGTCACCGGCGTGCTGGTGGCGCTGGAACTGGCCACCGGCACCTTCTACCTGCTGATGCTCTCGCTGGGCGCGGCGGCCAGCGCGCTGGCCGCGCACGCCGGCCTGTCGCTGATGGCGCAGATGGTCATCGGCGCCGTGGTCGCCCTGGTGGCGGTGGGCGGCTGCTACCAGTGGCGCAAGCGGCGCCCGGGCGACCCGTCGCCGCGCGCCGAGCGCAGCGTCAACCTGGATGTGGGCGAAACCGTGCAGATCGAGCGCTGGAACCCCGACGGCACGGCCGTCGTGCGCTACCGCGGCGCACCCTGGACCGCCATGCACCGGCCCGGCCAGATTCCGCACAGCGGCCCGCACCGGGTGGTCGAACTGGTGGGCAGCCGGCTGGTGGTCGAGCCGGTCTGATGCCCGCCCTTCTTCGCTTGCCATAAAGGAAACGCAGCCCGTGGAAATCGCACTCATCATCGTCGTCATCGCCGTGATCTTCATCGTTCGCTCGATCAAGGTCGTGCCGCAGCAGAATGCCTGGGTGGTGGAGCGCCTGGGCAAGTACCACACCGCGCTCGCGCCCGGCCTCAACTTCCTGGTGCCCTTCATCGACAACGTGGCCTACAAGCACAGCCTGAAGGAAATCCCGCTGGACGTGCCCAGCCAGGTCTGCATCACGCGCGACAACACGCAGCTGCAGGTGGACGGCGTCATCTACTACCAGGTGACCGACCCGATGCGCGCCAGCTACGGCTCCAGCAACTACGTCATGGCCATCACGCAGCTGGCGCAGACCACACTGCGCAGCGTGATCGGCAAGCTGGAGCTGGACAAGACCTTCGAGGAGCGCGACATGATCAACGCCAAGGTGGTCGAGGCCATCGACGAGGCGGCGCTCAACTGGGGTGTGAAGGTGCTGCGCTACGAGATCAAGGACCTGACGCCGCCCAACGAGATCCTGCGCGCCATGCAGGCGCAGATCACGGCCGAACGGGAAAAGCGCGCCGTCATCGCCACCTCCGAAGGCAAGCGGCAGGAGCAGATCAACCTGGCCGAGGGCATGAAGCAGGCCGCCATCGCCAAGTCCGAGGGCGAGAAGCAGGCCGCCATCAACACCGCACAGGGTCAGGCAGCGGCCATCACCGAGGTGGCCAACGCCACCGCAGTGGCCATCGCCCGCATCGGCACCGCCATCCGCCAGCCGGGCGGCGAACAGGCCGTGCAACTGAAGGTGGCAGAGAAAGCCGTGGACGCCTACAGCAAGCTCGCTTCTGAAGCCACGACCACGCTGGTGGTGCCCAGCAACATGACCGAGGTCTCGGCCCTGGTCACGTCGGCCATGAAGATGGTCCAGAGCCAGCAGGCCGACGCAGCCGGACGCGCCTGACCGCTGGCGTGGCCCCGCGCAGGTCTTCGGATAGCTTCTAATTTGATAGCTGCCTGCGCCCGCCACGCCTGGCCTTGAGGTCGATTTCTCTTGAAATCCGGCGTTGCCGGACCAGGGCGGCTGCATGAAGCGCCACGGGACCGTTCCCCAACCTTCCCCAGGCAGGAACGCACCACGACACTGCTACAATCTCGCGTTTCCACGGAGAGGTGGATGAGCGGTTTAAGTCGCACGCCTGGAAAGCGTGTGTGGGTTAATAGCCCACCGCGGGTTCGAATCCCGCCCTCTCCGCCAGGATTCTGTTTTTGAGCGTCTGCCAACGTCCAGAACACCCACAAAAAGCCCCGTAGGTCAAGGACTTACGGAGTTGTTTTGTTTTCTGTTGGCCGATAGTAGGCGGGGCAAGCCAGCTTCCGATGGTGGTATTTTTGGTGGTATCCGGCGCCCGCATGGTGATACTTCCTTGGCCAATCTGACGGAGCGTTGTCTCAAGCACCTGCTCGCCACTTATCGAACCCCGCTCGCAAAAAAAGCCACCCGAGGGTGGCCTTTTTCATGGCCGGCTGGCGCCGGCCTGCCGCGCCGGATCAGTTCAGCGGGGTCTTCTTGCCGTCCTTGAACACCGACAGGGTGATGGCGGGGTTCTTCAGTTCGCCGTTCGGTTCGAACTCGATGACAGCCGTCACGCCCTTGTACTTGGACTCGATCAGCTTGGGCAGGTACACCTTGGGGTCGGTGGAGTTGGCACGCTTCATGGCATCGGCCAGCAGCATGGTCGCGTCATAGGTGTACGGGCTGTAGACCTGGAACTGGTTCGGGTATTCCTTGTCGTAGCGCGCCTTCCAGGCATTGCCGCCCGGCATCTTCTGGATCGAGGTGCCGCCTTCGGCGCAGACCACGTTGCCCAGCGTCTTGGCACCAGCGGAGAGTTCGGCCAGCTTGACCGTGCAGATGCCGTCGCCGCCGAAGAACTTGACGTTGGTCATGCCAAGTTGCTCCATCTGGCGCAGCATCGGGCCGGCTTGCGGGTCCATGCCGCCGAAGAAGACGGCATCGGGCTGCTTGGCCTTGATGGCGGTCAGGATGGCCATGAAGTCGGTGGCCTTGTCGGTGGTGAACTGGCGCTCGACCACTTGCATGCCTTTGGACTTGGCGGTCTTCTCGAAGATGTCGGCCACGCCCTGACCGTAGGCGGTACGGTCGTCGATGATGGCCACTTTCTTCAGCTTCAGCGCGTCAGCGGCGTAGAACGCCAAGCCGGCGCCCAGCGAGCTGTCGTTGGCGATGATGCGGAAGACTTCCTTGTAGCCCGGCTTGGTCAGGTCGGGGTTGGTGGCAGCGCCGGTGACCATGGGAATGCCGCACTCGTGGTAGATCTTCGAGGCGGGAATGGTGGTGCCGGAGTTCAGGTGGCCGACCACGCCGTTGACCTTGGCATCGCACAGTTTCTGTGCAACGGCCGCACCCTGCTTGGGATCGGCGGCATCGTCCTCGACATCCACGGCCCAGGTGATCTTCTTGCCGCCGATGCTGATGTTCTGCTTGTTGAGATCCTCGATTGCCATCTTGACGCCGTTGGCGTTGTCCTTGCCATAGTGCGCCTGGGGACCGGACATGGGAGCCACGGACCCGATCGTCACGGTTTGCTCCTGGGCCAAAGCTGCACCCGCGCAGGCTGCCACGGCAGCCGCAATCGTGACTTTCAAACGAAATTGCATACGGAACCTCCAAAAAGAAAAGTTGAGAAAGCACCCAACGTGCCCGGACGTTAGCGCAATTTGCGTGCCGCAGATATAGGGAACACGCTAACCGGCCGGGCGACCACATCTGGGGTAAACCCTAGGACTCCTCCCCAGACCCTTTAGTATGCGCCAGCAACTGCCGCGCCACCTGTTCACGCACTGTGCGCGCCACTTCGGTGCGCACGCGCCCCGCCAGGCCCAGCATCTGTTCGTGGACCACGCGCGCCACCGCTTCGCTGATGAGTTTGTCCAGATCGGGACCAATCTGCTCCAGCATGGCCTGGGCGATGCGCTCGTCGGTCTCAACCGGCGCGGAGGACGCCGCAGGCTGCGATACCGCTGCTGATACGACGCCAGCAGTGGAAGGTGTGGGTATTACCTGTGTGGCCGATGGCACACCAATGGTTTCGGTCAGCGTCGGCACGAACTTGGGTACCGGGCGTGCCGATGCCGGTGCATCGTCTTCGAACGCCATCTCAACTCTCCCGCGCGGCCAGGTCGTGCCGCGTGATCGAATAGCCCCGCTCGGCGTAGTGGCGCCAGCGGGCGCGTGCCTGCTGCCGGTCGGCATCACCGGTGCTGACCAGCTCGATCAGGCGCTCGAACTGCTCGAAACCCGATGGCACACCGTCCCCCAGGTTCAGCAGCACATCGGCATGGCCCTGCGCGGCAACTGCGTCCGGCGCGAGCACGATGGACGTGCGCTCGCGCACCGTGGCTGGCGCATTGGAGCGGCAGTGCGGCACGAAATCCAGCGCCGTGAAGGTCCACAGCGCCCTGTCCAGGTCGGCAAGGGCCGCTTCCGGCCCCACGACGGTGACATGGGCACCCGCTCCGTAGGCCTTGCGCAGCAGCCGGCAGGCATAGGCCAGCGGCTCGCCGACGTTGAAATGGAACGCGATATCGGTCATGGTCCCGGCGGCACCACGTGCTTATTGGCGCACCTTCTTGCGGGCCTTGCCGGCTGGCTGTTCCGCAGGTACCTGCTGATCCAGCAGATACTGCAGGAGCAGGCCCACCGGGCGGCCGGTGGAACCCTTGGCCTTGCCGCTCAGCCACGCCGTGCCGGCGATGTCGAGGTGCGCCCAAGGCGTGTCGCCCACGAACTTCTGCAGGAACTTGGCGGCCGTGACGGCGCCTGCCGCGCGGCCGGCCACGTTGGCCATGTCGGCGAAGTTGGTCTTCAGGCCCTCTGCATAGTCGTCGTCCAGCGGCATGCGCCAGCACAGGTCGCCGGAGGTGTTGCCGGCCTGCTCCAGCGCACCGGCCAGCGCGTCGTCGGTGCTGAACATGCCGCTGCGCACGCCGCCCAGTGCGATCACACAGGCACCGGTGAGCGTGGCGATGTCGACCATCGCCCGCGGCTTGAAGCGCCGGGCGTAGGTCAGCGCGTCGCACAGCACCAGGCGCCCCTCCGCGTCGGTGTTGAGGATCTCGATGGTCTGGCCGCTCATGCTGGTCACCACATCACCCGGCTTGACGGCACGGCCATCGGGCAGGTTCTCGCAGGCGGGGATCAGACCGACCACGTTGACCTTGGGCCTGAGGTCGCTCAGGGCGCGGAACACGCCGAGCACGCTGGCGGCGCCGCTCATGTCGAACTTCATCTCGTCCATGTCGGCCGCGGGCTTGAGGGAGATGCCGCCCGAATCGAAGGTGATGCCCTTGCCGATCAGCGCCACCGGCGGCTGCGACTTGGGCCCGCCGCGGTACTCCAGCACGATGAAGCGCAGCGCCTCTTCCGACCCGCGCGCGACGGCCTGGAAGGCACCCATGCCGAGCTTGGCCACTTCCTTAGGTCCCAGCACCTCGCAGCGCACCGGGCTTTTTTTGCCGGCCAGCGCCTGCGCGGCACCTGCCAGCAGGGTCGGCGTGGCGTGGTTGCCGGGGCGGTTGCCCCATTCGCGCGCCAGGTTGATGCCAGCCGCCACGGCCTGCGCCTGCGCAAACGCCGGTCGGGCGCTGGCCTCGTGTTGCGTGCCCACGGTGATCTTCCGCAGCTTGCACGCATCCGGCTTGGTGCGCGTGGTTTCGTAGGTGTAGCAGGCCTCGTCGATGGCCTGGGTCACCGCACCCACCCAGCTTGGCGGTTCGCCCGTGCCCGCCACACAGACGAGCAGGGTCTTGGCCGGCGTGCGGCGCAGTTCGGCCATGGCCACAGCCACCGATTTGCGCAGCGCCTTGCCGCCGCCATCCCCGATGCCTGCCAGCACGACGCGCGGCGCGGCGATGCGGGGTGCCCCGTACATGGAAAGCGTGGTGCCGGCATCGGCCTTCAGGTGCTCGCCGTCAAGCGCGCCCTGGATGAGCACGGAAAGCGCATCGTCGCCGGCGCGGAAGTCCGATGGCACCAATGCCAGCAAGGCATCGACCTTGGCCGATGCGGCTTCCTGCGGGCGCAGGCGCTTGAGTTCAAAGTCCATAATTCACCTTTTGATCTGAAGCGATGTTATTTCATTCTGCTTTTCGCAAGGAGCTGGCACGCAGTTTCGGTGCCACCCTGGTGGTGCTGGTCACCATCGTGATGACCATCATGCTCATCAAGACGCTGGGCCAGGCCAGCCGCGGCGTGGTCAACCCGTCGGAGGTGATGCTGGTGATGGGCTACACCGTGCTGGGCCAGTCGCCCACCATCCTCACGCTCAGCCTGTTCATCGCTGCCACCGCCACGCTGACGCGGATGTACGCCACCAGCGAGATGGTGGTCTGGTTTTCCTGCGGGCAGGGATTGGGCTCCTTCCTGCGACCCTTGCTGCAGTTTGCCTGGCCGGTGCTGGTGGTGATCGCGCTGCTGGCGCTGGTAGCTTGGCCGTGGTCGAACACCCAGATCCGCGACCTGCGCGACCGTTACCAGGAGCGCGGCGACGTGGACCGCGTGGCGCCAGGGCAGTTTCAGGAATCGGCGGGCGGCCAGCGCGTCTTCTTCATCGACAAGACCCGTCCCGGCGATCAGGGCGGCAGCAACATCTTCATTGCCGCCACTGAGAAGGGTTCTGAATCGGTGACCTCGGCGCGCAGCGGCCGGACCGAAACCATCGGTGACGACCGCTTCCTGATCCTCGAGAAGGGCCAGCGCCTGGAAACCGACACCACCACCGGCGGATCGCGCCTGAGCGAGTTCGCCGAGTACGGCACCCGCGTGGGCGACAAGCCGCTCAGCCCGCGCGCCAACGAATCGCCGCGCTACAAGTCCACCTGGGCGTTGCTGAGCGACCCAACCCGTGGCAACGCTTCCGAGCTTTGGTGGCGCGTCGGCCTGGTGCTGGCGGCGATCAACTGCCTGGTGCTGGCGCTGGCGGCCACGCGCGTCAACCCGCGGGTCGGGCGCAGTGCCAGCCTGGTGTTCGCTGTGCTGGCCTTCGCCACCTATTACAACCTGCTGAATGTGGGGCAATCCTGGATCGCCAGCGGGCGCATCGGACTGGCTCCCCTGGTGGTGCTCATGCACGGCAGCGTGCTCGGCCTGACGCTGGCCTGGCTGTGGTGGCGCCAGGGCGAACGGCCAAGCTGGCTGCGGCGTGGCCTGCGAGCAGCGTCGCAGCCCGAGGGGCAGCCGGCATGAGAACCATCCGCCACCTCATCTATGGCGAAGTGATCCGGGCCGTGGCCTTCGTGATGCTGGCCTTTCTGGCGCTGTTCTTCTTCTTCGATCTGGTGGACCAGCTGGACGACGTGGCGCGCTACGCCAAGGCCGGCTACACCCTGCCCTACGCGCTGCTGTACGTGGCGCTGCTGATCCCCAGCCATGTGTACGAGCTGCTGCCCATCGCGGTGCTCATCGGCACCATCTACGTCATGGCGCGGCTGGCCGAGAGTTCTGAATTCACCATCCTGCGCACCAGCGGCCTGGGGCCGCGGCGGGCGCTGACCACGCTGCTCGCGCTCGGCGTGGGTTTCGTGGCCTTGACCTTCGTGTTCGGCGACTACCTGACGCCCGAGGCCAACCGGACCGCCCAGCTGCTGCGCACCCGCTTCTGGGGCGAACTTTCTGTGGGCCAGACCGGCGCTTGGCTGAAAGACCGCCAGCCGCAGGCGAGCTATTCGGTCAATGTGGGCGCGATGTCGGCCGACGGCGCCATGAGCAACGTGCGCATCTTCGAGTTCGACGACCAGGGGCGGCTGCTGGCCACCATCAAGGCCGGCAAGGCGACTTTCGGGCACAACAACGCCTGGGAACTGAAGGACGTCAAGCAGCGTCAGTTCGGAGAGGGCACCGCCGCTGGCGAGCGGCCCGAAATCAGCAGCAAGAGCCTGGCCGAGATGTCCTGGCCGACCCAGCTGTCCAACGACATGGTGGCCGCGGCGCTGCTCAGCCCGGACCGCATGAAGACCGTGGACCTGTTCCAGTACATCCGGCACCTGCAGACCAACGGCCAGAGCGCGCAGCGCTACGAGATCGAGTTCTGGCGCAAGGTGTTCTACCCGCTGAGTTGCCTGGTGATGATGGTGCTGGCGCTGCCCTTTGCCTACCTGCACTTCCGCGCCGGCAACATCACCGGCTACGTGTTCCTGGGCGTGCTGGTGGGCATCAGCTTCTTCCTGCTCAACAACGTGTTCGGCTTCGTCGGCAACCTGCGCAACTGGGAGCCGTGGCTGACGGCTGCTGCGCCAGGCTTCCTCTATTCGCTGCTGTCGCTGGCGGCGTTTGGCTGGCTGGTGCTGAGGCAGTAGCCGTGCCGCCCTCCCACGCTGCCGGCCACGCCGTGGTGCTGTTCGCCCACGGCTCGCGCGACCCGCGCTGGAGCGAGCCCATCGAGGCCGTGGCCCGAACCATGCGCGAGCTGGCGCCCCACGTGCCGGTGGCTTGCGCCTATCTGGAGCTCACGGCGCCCGACCTGCCGACCTGCGTGCAGGCACTGGCCAGCCAGGGCGCGCGGGCCATCACGGTGTGGCCGATGTTCCTGGGTGCGGGCCGCCATGCGCGTGAAGACCTGCCCCGCATTGCCGAGCAGTTGCGCACCAGCCACCCCGGCATCGTGATCGACGTGCGCACCGCCATCGGCGAGCACCAGGACGTTCTGGCCTGCATGGCGCGCACTGCGCTGGACGGCATCACCGAGGTCGACGCACCAATCGATAGAACAAAAGACGCATAATTTCGCAGCTTCATATAACGAGAAACCATGAATCTGCATCAGTTCAAGTTCGTGCAGGAGGCGGTGCGGCGCAACCTGAACCTCACCGAGGCGGCCAAGGCGCTGCACACCTCGCAGCCCGGTGTGTCCAAGGCCATCATCGAACTCGAGGAGGAACTGGGCATCGAGATCTTCACGCGCCACGGCAAGCGCCTCAAGCGCGTGACCGAGCCCGGCCAGCACGTGCTCGAATGCATCGCCATCATCATGCGCGAGGTCGGCAACCTCAAGCGCATCGGCGAGCAGTACAGCGCGCAGGACACGGGCACCTTTTCCATCGCCACCACCCACACGCAGGCCCGCTACGTGCTGCCGGTGCCGGTGGCGCGCCTGCGCGAGCGCTACCCCAAAGTCAACATCAGCCTGCACCAGGGCGCGCCCGACCAGGTGGCGCGCATGGTGATCGAAGAGGTGGCGGAAATCGGCATCGCGACCGAATCGCTGGCCAACTACCCCGAACTGGTCACCCTGCCCTGCTACGAGTGGCAGCACGTGCTGGTGCTGCCCGTCACCCATCCTCTGGCCAGGTCCGAACGCCTCACGCTGGAGGACATCGCCGCCGAGCCGCTGATCACCTACCACCCCTCGTTCACCGGCCGCACGCGCATCGACCAGGCTTTCGCGCAGCGCCAGCTGGAGCCGCGCATCGCGCTGGAGGCGATCGATTCCGACGTGATCAAGACCTACGTGCGCCTGGGTCTGGGCATCGGCATCGTGGCCGAAATGGCCATGGCCGATGCCAGGGAGGCCGATCTGGTCACCCGCCCGCTCGGGCAGCTGTTCGGCCAGAACGTGGCGCGCATCGCCGTCAAGCGCGGTGCCTACCTGCGCGACTTCGTCTACCACTTCGCCACGCTGCTGTCGGACCGGCTGGACCGCGACCTGATCTCCAAGGCCATGACCGGCCATATCGACCACTATGAACTCTGAGCCGACCCCTTCGTTTCCCTCGCGCCTGCCGAATGTCGGCACCACCATCTTCACCGTCATGTCGGCGCTGGCCACCCAGCACCAGGCGGTGAACCTCGGCCAGGGCTTTCCGGATTTCGATTGCGACGCGCATCTGGTGGATGCTGTCGATGCAGCCATGCGCGCCGGCCACAACCAGTACCCGCCGATGACGGGCGTGCCCGCGCTGCGCGAGGCCATTGCTTCCAAGATTGAAGCGCTCTACGGCCGCCGTTATGGGGCCGCGGACGAAATCACCGTTACCGCGGGTGCCACGCAGGCGATCCTCACCGCCATCCTGTGCTGCGTCGGCCCGGGCGACGAGGTGATCGTGCTGGAGCCCTGCTACGACAGCTACGTGCCCAACATCGAGCTGGCCGGCGGCACCGTGGTGCGCGTGCCGCTGGTGCCCGGCACCTTCCGGCCGGACCTCGACCGTATCGGCGCGGCCATCACGCCGCGCACGCGGGCACTGATCATCAACACGCCGCACAACCCGAGCGGCACGGTATGGTCCGAGGCCGACATGCTGCGGCTGCAGGAACTGCTCGCGCCCACCAACGTGCTGCTGATCAGCGACGAGGTGTATGAGCACATGGTCTACACGCCGCTCCGGCACGAAAGCGCGGCCCGTTACCCTGGCCTGGCGGCGCGCGCCTTCATCGTCAGCAGCTTCGGCAAGACCTACCACGTGACGGGCTGGAAGATCGGCTACGTGGCGGCGCCGGCGGCCCTGACGGCCGAGTTCCGCAAGGTGCACCAGTTCAACGTGTTCACCGTGAACACGCCCATGCAGCATGGGCTGGCGGCCTACATGCACAACCCGGCGCCGTACCTGGAGCTGCCTGCCTTCTACGCCGCCAAGCGCGACCTGTTCCGCCAAGGCCTGGCGAACACGCGGTTCCAGGTGCTGCCGTGCGAAGGCACCTACTTCCAGTGTGTCGGCATCTCCGACCTGGCGGTCAGCGAGCGCGATCTGCCGGAAGCCGAGTTCTGCCAGTGGCTCACGCGCGAGGTCGGCGTGGCCGCCATTCCGCTCTCTGCCTTCTACGGCGACGGCTTCGACCAGAAGATCGTGCGCTTCTGCTTCGCCAAGAAAGACGAAACCTTGCGAGCCGCGCTGCAGCGGTTGGCAAGGCTGTAATCACGCGCGGCTAATGATGCGGCCGCGGCCGCCCATCACTTCTTCGGGGTGATCTTGGTTTCGCTGGTCATGCGGGGGTGGCCACCCACCACGCGGACCGGGCGCGCGTTGGGGTTGCTGCGCAACTGGTTGGCAATCGCCATGTCGCGCTGGAACTGCTCCTGCGCGTGCTTCTGGCAGTCGCGCCGCCCGGCGGCCGGCACCGTGCGGCAATCGGCCAGACTGTTCTTGCGGGCGCCATAGGCCTCGCGCACGGCGGTGTTGTAGCGCTGCTGGGGCGTCGTGTCGGGCGTGGCGCCGCGTGCCAGTTCGGCGGCGTCCTCGGTGGCGCGCAGCGGCGCATGGCCCTGCGCGTGAGCTGCACCAGCCGCCAGCAGGCCAGCTGTCGCGGCAGCCAGCCACAGTGCACGAAGCGGAGAAGCAGAGGGTTGGATGTTCATGGGCAATCCTTCGGTTCGGAGGCAATGGCAACAACACACCCGGACACGCCTCCTCGTCGCGCCGGGGCATGCTGCACCATACCCCAACCGCATGGCGAATTCACTCAGGGAAGGCCCGCGCTCCTGTAGGACGCGGCCTCTTTTCGCCGGTTGCCCTGGCCAGATCAGCGCTTTTTTTGCGGCGGCAGATCGGTGCAGCTGCCATGCGCCACCTCGGCCGCCATGCCGATGCTTTCGCCCAGCGTGGGGTGCGGGTGCACGGTCTTGCCGATGTCCACCGCGTCGGCGCCCATCTCGATGGCCAGCGCGATCTCGCCGATCATGTCGCCGGCGTGCGTGCCCACGATGCCGCCGCCGACGATGCGGTGCGTGGCCTCGTCGAACAGCAGCTTGGTGAAGCCCTCGTCGCGGCCGTTGGCGATGGCACGGCCGGAAGCCGTCCACGGGAACAGGCCCTTGCTGACCTTCACGCCCTGGGCCTTGGCCTGGTCTTCGGTCAGGCCGACCCATGCGACCTCGGGGTCGGTGTAGGCCACGCTGGGGATCACGCGGGCATTGAACGCGGCGCTGGCCAGTTCCTTGTTGCCCTGCAGTTCACCGGCGATGACCTCGGCCGCCACATGTGCCTCATGCACCGCCTTGTGCGCCAGCATGGGCTGGCCCACGATGTCGCCGATGGCGAAGATGTGCGGCACGTTGGTGCGCATCTGCACGTCCACGTTGATGAAGCCGCGGTCGGTCACGGCCACGCCTGCCTTGTCGGCACCGATCTTCTTGCCGTTGGGGCTGCGGCCCACGGCCTGCAGCACCAGGTCGTAGGTCTGCGGCGGCGGCGCGCCCTCGCCTTCGAAGCTGACCTCGATGCCCTTGTCGGTGGCCTTGGCGCCCACCGTCTTGGTCTTGAGCATGATGTTGTCGAAGCGCGGCGCGTTCATCTTCTGCCACACCTTGACCAGGTCGCGGTCGGCGCCCTGCATCAGGCCGTCCAGCATCTCCACCACATCCAGGCGTGCGCCCAGCGTGCTGTAGACGGTGCCCATTTCCAGCCCGATGATGCCTCCGCCCAGGATCAGCATCTTCTTGGGCACGGCCTGGAGCGCCAGCGCGCCGGTGGAATCGACCACGCGAGGATCTTCCGGCATGAACGGCAGGCGCACGGCCTGCGAGCCGGCGGCGATGATGCAGCGCTTGAACTGCACCACCTTGGTGGCACCGGTCTTGTCCTGCCCGCTGCCGGTGGTTTCCTCCACCGACAACTGGTTGGCGCCGACGAAGCTGCCGTAGCCGCGCAGCACCGTCACCTTGCGCATCTTGGCCATGGCACCCAGCCCGCCAGTCAGCTTGCCGACCACCTTTTCCTTGTGGGCGCGCAGCTTGTCGATGTCCACCTTGGGCGCGCCGAAGTCGACCCCGAGCGCCGCCATGTGGCTGACCTCGTCCATCACCGCCGCCACGTGCAGCAGCGCCTTGGACGGGATGCAGCCCACGTTCAGGCAGACGCCGCCCAGGCTGGCGTAGCGCTCGACCAGCACCACGTTCAGGCCCAGATCGGCGGCACGGAAGGCGGCCGAGTAGCCGCCCGGGCCGCCGCCCAGCACCAGCACGTCGCAGTCGGCATCGATGCCACCGGCGTAGCTGGTTGCTACAGGAGCAGGAGCTGCCGGCGCCGACGGCGCCTGGGCTGGCGCCGGCTTTGGCTCGGATTTTGAGGGTGCCGGCGACGGCGCGGGCGCCGCAGCGCCAGCCGCGTCGGCCTCCAGCGTGAGGATGACGGAGCCTTCGCTCACCTTGTCACCCAGCTTCACGGCCAGGGCCTTGACCACGCCGGCGTGGCTGGAGGGAATCTCCATGCTGGCCTTGTCGGATTCGACGGTGATCAGGCTCTGCTCCACCGCCACGGTGTCGCCCGGCTTGACCAGCACTTCGATCACGGCGACCTCGGAGAAATCGCCGATGTCGGGTACCTTGACTTGCACTTCGCTCATTTCAGGGCCTCCCGCTTCAGAGCAGCACGCGACGGAAGTCGGCGAGGATCTGGCCCAGGTACGCGTTGAAGCGCGCGGCGGCGGCGCCGTCGATCACGCGGTGGTCCCAGGTGAGCGAGAGTGGCAGCATCAGGCGCGGCTGGAAGGCCTTGCCGTCCCACACCGGCTCGGTGTTGGAGCGGCAGACGCCCAGGATGGCGACCTCCGGCGCATTGATGATGGGCGTGAAGTAGCGCCCCCCGATACCGCCCAGGCTGCTGATGGTGAAGGTGGCGCCGCTCATGTCGGCCGGGCCCAGCTTGCCGTCGCGCGCCTTCTTGGCCAGATCGCCCATCTCCTGGCTGATCTGCAGCACGCCCTTCTTGTCGGCGTCCTTGATCACCGGCACCACCAGGCCGTTCGGCGTGTCGGCCGCGAAGCCGATGTGCCAGTACTGCTTGTAGACCAGCGCGTCGCCGTCGAGGCTGCTGTTGAACTCGGGGAACTTCTTGAGCGCCGCCACGCAGGCCTTGATCAGGAAGGCCAGCATGGTGACCTTGACGCCGCTCTTCTCGTTCTCCTTGTTGGTTGAGACACGGAAGGCTTCGAGGTCGGTGATGTCGGCGTCATCGTGGTTGGTGACGGCCGGGATCATCACGGCGTTGCGCATCAGGTTGGCGCCGCTGATCTTCTTGATGCGGCTCAGTTCCTTGCGCTCGATGGGGCCGAACTTGGCGAAATCGACCTTCGGCCACGGGATCAGGTTCAGCTCGCCGCCGCCCGTCACGCCGCCGCCGGCACCGCCCTTGCCGCCCTGGGCCTTGGTGCTCACCTCGCCGGCCATCACGGCCCTGGTGAAGTTCTGCACGTCGTCCTGGGTGATGCGGCCCTTGGGGCCGCTGCCCTTGATCTCGTCCAGCGGCACGCCCAGTTCGCGCGCGAACTTGCGCACCGACGGGCTGGCGTGCGGCAGGCCGACCGGCGGCTTGGTCGGATCGTGCGGAGCAGCCGGAGTTGCTACAGATGATGTAGCTGCCTGCGCCTGCTGCGCCTGGGCTGGCGCCGCTTTTGGCCCGGAATCCGCCGCTGCGGGTGCAGCAGCCGGCGCAGGCGCGGCCGCGGGTGCTCCGGCAGCTTCCAGGATGGCCAGCAGGTCGCCCTGGTTGACGGTGTCGCCCAGCTTGACCTTGAGTTCCTTGATCACGCCGGCTGCGCTGGACGGGATCTCCATCGAGGCCTTGTCGGATTCCACCGTGATCAGCGACTGCTCCAGCTTCACGCTGTCGCCAGGCTTGACGAAGACCTCGATCACCGCGACGTCCTTGAAGTCGCCAATGTCGGGCACGCGCACTTCCACCGCGCCGCCGGATGCCGCGGGTGCAGACGCCGGTACCGGCACCGCAAGAGCTACGGTTTCGATAGCTGCCTGCGCCTGCTGCGCCTGGGCTGGAGCCGCTTTTTCTTCGGAAGCACCGCTGGTTTCGAGCACCAGCACGGCGGAGCCTTCGCTCACCTTGTCGCCCAGCTTGACCTTCAGTTCCTTCACCACGCCGGCGGCGCTGGAGGGGATTTCCATGGAGGCCTTGTCGCTCTCCACGGTGATGAGCGACTGCTCCACTTTCACGGTGTCGCCGGGTTTGACCAGCACCTCGATGACGGCCACTTCCGAGAAGTCGCCGATGTCCGGCACTTTCACTTCAACCATTGCCATGATGCGCGCGCCTCCTCAAGCCTTCAGCGGGTTGATCTTGTCGGCCGGGATGCCGTACTGCTTGATGGCGTCCTGCGCGCGGCTGGCGGGCAGCTTGCCCTGCTGGGCCAGCGCATGCAGCGCGGCCACGACGACGTAGTGGCGGTCGATCTCGAAGTGCGCGCGCAGCTTGCGGCGGAAATCGCTGCGGCCGAAGCCGTCGGTGCCCAGCACGGTGTAGCTGCGCGGCACGCCCTTGTCGTCCGTGGGCATGAACGGGCGGATCTGCTCGGCGAAGGCCTTCATGTAGTCGGTGGAAGCCACCACCGGGCCGGCGTGCCCGCCCAACTGCTGCGTCACGAAGGGCACGCGCGGCTTCTCGGCAGGGTGCAGCAGGTTCCAGCGCTCGGTTTCCTGGCCTTCGCGAGCCAGCTCGTTGAAGCTGGGGCAGCTCCAGACGTCGGCCACCACGCCCCAGTCCTTCAGCAGCAGCTCCTGCGCGGCAATGCTCTCGCGCAGGATGGTGCCGGAGCCCAGCAGTTGCACGCGCGGCGCACCACCCTTGGCCGCCGGTTCGCTGCCCGGCTGGCACAGGTACATGCCCTTGATGATCTGCTCTTCCGTGCCGGTCTTGAGGCCGGGCATGGCGTAGTTCTCGTTCAGCAGGGTCAGGTAGTAGAAGACGTTTTCCTGCTTTTCCACCATGCGCTGCAGGCCGTGGTGGATGATCACCGCCACCTCGTGCGCGAAGGTGGGGTCGTAGCTGACGCAGTTGGGGATGGTGCCGGCCAGGATCTGGCTGTGGCCGTCCTCGTGCTGCAGGCCCTCGCCGTTCAGCGTGGTGCGGCCGCTGGTGCCGCCGAGCAGGAAGCCACGCGCCTGCATGTCGCCCGCGGCCCAGGCCAGGTCGCCGATGCGCTGGAAGCCGAACATCGAGTAGTACACGAAGAACGGCATCATGATGCGGTTGCTCGTGCTGTAGCTGGTGGCGGCGGCGATCCAGCTGGCCATGCCGCCGGCCTCGTTGATGCCTTCCTGCAGGATCTGGCCGTCCTTGGCCTCCTTGTAGTACATCACCTGGTCTTTATCCACCGGGGTGTACAACTGGCCCTTGGGGTTGTAGATACCGATCTGGCGGAACAGGCCTTCCATGCCGAAGGTGCGCGCCTCGTCCACCAGGATAGGCACCACGCGCGGGCCGAAGGCCTTGTCGCGCAGCAGCTGCGTCAGGAAGCGCACGAAGGCCTGGGTGGTGGAGATCTCGCGCCCCTCGGCGGTCGGTTCCAGCACGGCCTTGAAGGTGTCGAGCGAGGGGATGGTGAAGCTCTCGTCGGCCTTGGTGCGGCGGTGCGGCAGGTAGCCGCCCAGCGCCTTGCGGCGCTCGTGCAGGTACTTCATCTCCGGCGTGTCGGCGGCCGGCTTGTAGTAGGGCAGCTTGTCGAGCTCGCTGTCCGGCACCGGGATGTTGAAGCGGTCGCGGATGTAGCGGATGTCTTCGTCCGACAGTTTCTTGGTCTGGTGGACCGTGTTCTTGCCCTCGCCCGCCTTGCCCATCCCGTAACCCTTGATGGTCTTGATGAGCAGCACCGTGGGCTGACCCTGGTGGTGGTAGGCAGCGTAGAAGGCGGCGTAGACCTTTTCCGGGTCGTGGCCGCCGCGACGCAGCTCGAAAACTTCCTCGTCGGTCATGTGCTCGACCAGCTTGGCGGTCTCGGGGTACTTGCCGAAGAAGTGCTTGCGCACGAAGGCGCCGTCGTTGGCCTTCATGGCCTGGTAGTCGCCGTCCAGGGTTTCCATCATGAGCTGGCGCAGCTTGCCGCTCTTGTCGCGCGCCAGCAGCGGGTCCCAGCCCTTGCCCCACAGCAGCTTGATGACGTTCCAGCCCGAGCCGCGGAATTCGCCTTCCAGCTCCTGGATGATCTTGCCGTTGCCGCGCACCGGGCCGTCCAGGCGCTGCAGGTTGCAGTTGATGACGAAGATCAGGTTGTCCAGGCCCTCGCGCGCGGCCAGGCTGATGGCGCCCAGGCTCTCGGGCTCGTCCATCTCGCCGTCACCCAGGAACACCCAGACCTTGCGGTTGGCGGTATCGGCGATACCGCGGGCGTGCAGGTATTTCAGGAAGCGCGCCTGGTAGATGGCCATCAGCGGCCCCAGGCCCATGCTGACGGTGGGGAACTGCCAGAACTCCGGCATCAGCTTGGGGTGCGGGTAGCTGGACAGGCCCTTGCCATCCACTTCCTGGCGGAAGTTGTCGAGCTGTTCCTCGGTCAGACGGCCTTCCAGGAAGGCGCGGGCGTAGATGCCGGGCGCGCTGTGACCCTGGATGTAGAGGCAGTCGCCGCCGTGGTTTTCGCTCTCGGCGTGCCAGAAATGGTTGAAACCGGCGCCCAGCATGGAGGCCAGCGAGGCGAACGAGCCGATGTGGCCGCCCAGATCACCCCCTTCGGGCGGATCCAGCCGGTTGGCGCGCACCACCATGGCCATGGCGTTCCAGCGCATGTAGGCGCGCAGGCGCTTTTCGATGGCGATGTTGCCGGGGCAACGTTCCTCCATCTCGGGCTCGATGGTGTTGACGTAGCCGGTCTGCGCGGAAAACGGCATGTCGATCGACTGCTGGCGCGCGTGTTCGAGCAGCTGTTCCAGCAGGAAGTGCGCGCGTTCGGGACCCTCGCGCTCGATGACGGCGGACAGCGCGTCCATCCATTCGGCGGTTTCCCGGGCATCGGTATCCGAGCCCACACCCAGCGCATGTTGTTGAGGAATGGCGGCCATGTGCGTTGTCTCCTAGGGTCGGTTCAAGCCTTTTGAACCATTGTGGCGTAGAAAGCCGGATCATCCCACACGTCGCCCAATTTTTCAAATACTGATTTGTATTTTCATAATATGAATTTATTGGAAGCTTTTTGACGACCCACCGCGCCGGCGGGCAACGGCCCGGGACCGCGCCCGCCAGCGGCAACGGAGCCGCCCTCGCCTACACTTGCCGTCATGCAGTTGCGCGCGCCCGCCGATGTCCGGGGACCAGCCCATCCGGCCCCCGCCCGTTTCTGGAGCGGGCTGCGCAGTTACGGCCGGGAATGGCTGGCCAACTTTGCCCCGCTGGCGGCCGTGCTGCTGTTCCTGGCGGCCATCGCCTCCTCCTTCTGGTATCTGCGGCTGGAAGAGGTGCACCGCGAGCAGGAAGCCGTCAAGCGCGATGTCGAGTACGCCCAGCAGCGCCTGCGCCTGCGCCTGCTGGAGCGCCAGGAACAGCTGATGCGGCTGGCGCGCGACGTGGCCAACCGCGACGTCGACCAGGCCCAGTTCTACCTGCGCGCCGAATCGCTGGTGGCGCAGTACCCGGAGCTGCTGTCGCTGGCATGGATCGACGTGCGCCGCCGCGTGGTGGCCATCCAGGTGTCACCCAGCCTCGCGGCGCGGCGCAGCTGGATGGACGGCCAGACCCTGCGCCCGGGCGAAACCGAGGCCGGCTATGGCCTGGCTCGCGACCTGCTGCAGCCCGTGTATTCGCAGCCCATCGCGAGCAAGGACGAGGAACCCATCCTGCAGCTGCACGTGCCGCTGCTGCCGCGCGGCGAGTTCGCCGGCGAGCTGCTGACCGAATACTCCATCGACGGCCTGCTGCGCTACGGCGTGCCGTCGGAGGTGCTGGCCAAGTACGCGGTGGCCCTGCTGGACGCCAAGAACCAGATGCTGGCCGGCCAGTCGATCCCCGACCGCGCGGCGCTGTACGACCGCCTGCCCTGGGCCGGCAAGGTCAACGAGTACGAGCTGCCGGTGTCGCCGGTGGGCAATGGCCTGATCCTGCGCGCGCAGGCCTGGCGCACCTCGCAGGGGGTGCTGGGCAGCGCGCTGTTCTGGCTGGTCGCGGCGCTGTCGGCCCTCACGGCGTGGATGCTGATCGCCAACTGGCGGCAGGCGCTGCGGCGCCAGCAGGCACAGGCAGCCCTGCAGGCCGAGACCTCGTTCCGCCGCGCCATGGAGAACTCCATGCTCACCGGCATGCGCGCCCTCGACCTGCACGGCCGGATCACCTACGTCAACCCCGCCTTCTGCCAGATGACCGGCTGGAGCGAAAACGAGCTGGTGGGCCACAGCGAGCCCTTCCCCTATTGGCCCGACGAAGACCGGCAGGTGCTCTCCGCCCGCCTGCGCGAGGAACTGGCCGGCGCCATGGAGCCCTCGGGCTTCCAGATGCGCGTGCAGCGCAAGGACGGCAGCACCTTCGACGCCCGGCTGTACGTATCGCCGCTGATCGACGCCCTGGGCAAGCACACCGGCTGGATGGCCTCGATGACCGACATCACCGAGCCCAACCGCGTGCGCCTGCAGCTCGCCGCCTCCTACGAGCGCTTCACCACCGTGCTGGAGGCACTGGATGCCTCGGTCTCGGTGGCGCCACTGGGCAGCGAGGAACTGCTGTTCGCCAACCGCATGTACCGCAACTGGTTCGGCGCCACCAGCTCCGGCCACCTGAAACTGCTGGTGCGCGGCGGCACGCCCGACCACCCCACCGGCGACGAGAACCTGGATGCCGTGGACGCCTTCGCCGGCTTCCCGCTCGACAGCCTGGCCACCAGCCTGCCCGACCGCGGGGAGGTCTACATCGAGCGGCTCGACAAGTGGCTGGAGGTGCGCTCGCGCTACCTGAACTGGGTGGACGGCCGGCTGGCGCAGATGGTGATCGCCACCGACATCACGGCGCGCCGCCATGCCGAGGAACAGGCCGCCGCCCAGGCCGAGCGCGCCCAGACCTCCAGCCGCCTGATCACCATGGGCGAGATGGCCTCCAGCGTCGCGCACGAGCTCAACCAGCCGCTCACCGCCATCAGCAACTACTGCACCGGCATGATCTCGCGCATCAAGGGCGGCAACCTGGGCACCGAGGACCTGCTGGCCGCGCTGGAGAAGACCGCACGCCAGGCCCAGCGCGCCGGCCAGGTGGTGCAGCACATCCGCAGCTTCGTGCGGCGCAGCGAGCCGCAGCGCAGCGCCACCGAGGTGGCCGCCATCGTCGATCAGGTGGTGGAACTGGCCGAGATCGAGTTGCGCCGCCGGCAGGTGCGCCTGGTGCACCACGTCGCCTCGCGCCTGCCCGTGCTGATGGTGGACCCGATCCTGATCGAGCAGGTGCTGCTCAACCTGATCAAGAACGGCGCCGAATCGATCGACGCCGCGCACCGCGCGCCCGTCAACCGGCTGGTCGAGCTGCGCGTGCACGCCACCCAGGTGGACGCCCAGCCGGTGGTGCAGTTCAGCGTCACCGATTCCGGCGGCGGTCTGGGCCGCGAGGCGCTCAGCCGGCTGTACGAGGCCTTCTTCTCCACCAAGCGCGAAGGACTGGGCATCGGCCTCAACCTGTGCCGCTCGATCGTCGAGTCGCACCAGGGCCGTATCCATGCAGAGAACCTCTACAATGCAGGCCAGACCGTGGGGTGCCGCTTCACTTTTTGGATTCCGGTGCGAAGCAGCAGCGATTTCTCTCCCTCCACGACAAGCGACCAGCTGACCACATGAACCTCGCATCCAAGAAAGGCACCGTGTACGTCGTCGACGACGACGAGGCGGTGCGCGACTCCGTCCAGTGGCTGCTCGAAGGACAGGACTTCCGCGTCCGCTGCTTCGAATCGGCCGAGGTGTTCCTGGCCCGGTTCGACCCGCGCGAAGTCGCCTGCCTGCTGGCCGACATCCGCATGGACGGCATGACCGGCCTGGAGCTGCAGGACCGCCTGATCGAGCGCGGCTCGCCGCTGCCCATCGCCTTCATCACCGGCCACGGCGACGTGCCCATGGCCGTCGGGACGATGAAGAAGGGCGCCATGGATTTCATCCAGAAGCCGTTCAAGGAAGACCAGCTCATCGCCGTGGTCGAGCGCATGCTCGAGCAGGCCAAGACCGCCTTCAGCGAGCACCAGGAAGCCGCCAACCGCGAAGCCCTGCTGTCCAAGCTGACGGGGCGCGAGTCGCAGGTGCTCGAGCGCATCGTCGCCGGCCGCCTGAACAAGCAGATCGCCGACGACCTGGGCATCAGCATCAAGACCGTGGAGGCGCACCGCGCCAACATCATGGAAAAGCTCGGCGCCAACACGGTGGCCGACCTGCTCAAGATCGCCCTGGGCCAGAACGAGGCCAAGATCTGAGCCTGCGCCTCCCAAGGGGCCACGAGAAGATACGCATGCTCTTTTTTCAGGAGCTGCCTGCGCCAGCCCGGCAAGGGCAAAACCCTGTTTTGATCTTCAACGCACCATGACCGCCCAACTCATCGATGGCAACGCACTGGCCCAGCAGGTACGCGGCGAGGTGGCGCACCGCGTGCAGGCGCTGAAGGCGCGCGGCGTCGAGCCGCACCTGGTGGTCATCCTGGTGGGCGAAGACCCGGCCAGCCAGGTCTACGTCAAGCACAAGGTCAACGACAGCAGCCAGACCGGCCTCAAGGCCACGCTGGAGCGCTACCCCGCCGACATGGCCGAGGCCGACCTGCTGGCGCGCATCCGCGCGCTCAACGCCGACGCCGGCGTGCACGGCATCCTGGTGCAGCTGCCGCTGCCCAAGCACATGGATGCCGACAAGGTCATCGAAACCATCGCGCCCGCGAAAGACGTGGACGGCTTCCACGTCCAGAGCGCCGGCGCGCTGATGACCGGCCTGCCCGGCTTCTGGCCCTGCACGCCGCACGGCTGCATGAAGATGCTCGAATCCATCGGCTACCCGCTGCGCGGCAAGCACGCGGTGGTGATCGGGCGCAGCAACATCGTCGGCAAGCCGATGGCGCTGATGCTGCTGGCGCAGGACGCCACCGTCACCATCTGCCACTCGCGCACCGCCGATCTCAAGGCCCAGACGCTGCAGGCCGACGTGGTCGTGGCCGCCGTGGGCAAACGCAACGTGGTCACGGCCGACATGGTCAAGCCCGGCGCGGTGGTGATCGACGTGGGCATGAACCGCGACGATGCCGGCAAGCTCTGCGGCGACGTCGATTTCGCCGGCGTAAAAGAAGTGGCCGGCTGGATCACCCCTGTGCCCGGCGGTGTCGGCCCCATGACGCGCGCCATGCTGCTGGTCAACACCATCGAAGCCGCGGAACGTGCGGCGGGTTGACGCAGCCCCTGATTGCTCCTGGTTTCATAGCTGTCTGCGCCCGTCGCACAAGGGCCTGGCCTGCTTTTTGCTTGAAATACGGCAGACGGTGATGGCCGGCGGAGCCACCAGGTCATCGCCCCTGCCGCCCTCTTGAACCCGCCGCTTCCGGCGCAAAATGCAGGCCATGAACGCCCCCACCGACCCTCAGCTCCTCACCAACCCCCTGCTCGACTTCAGCGGCCTGCCGCGCTTCGACGCCGTGCGCCCGGAACACGTGGTGCCCGCCATCGACCAGTTGCTGGCCGAATCCGAGAAAGCGCTGGAAACCGCGGTGGCGACTGACTTCCCGGCCAGCTGGCATGAACTTTCCCGCACGCTCGACGTCGCCGGCGAACGCCTGGGCAGCGCCTGGGGCGTGGTCAGCCATCTCAACGCGGTGATGGACACGCCCGAACTGCGCGCCGCCTACAACGCCGAACTGCCCAAGGCCACCGAGTTCTGGACCCGCCTGGGCTCCGACGAGCGCCTGTACGCCAAATACAAGGCCATCGACCCGGCCACGCTGAACGGCGAGCAGCGCCAGGCGCTCAAGAACGCGCAGCGCGACTTCGTGCTGGGCGGCGCCGAGTTGCAGGGTGCCGCCAAGGCCCGCTACGCCGCCATCCAGGAGCGCATGGCCGAATTGACCCAGAAGTTCAGCGAAAACGCGCTCGACGCCACCGATGCCTGGGCGTATTACGCCACCGAGGCCGAGCTGAACGGCGTGCCAGCCGATGTGCAGGCTGCCGCCCGCGCCGCCGCCGAGGCCGACGGGAAGCCCGGCTACAAGCTCACCCTCAAGCTGCCCAGCTACCTGCCGGTGATGCAGTTCGCCACCAGCCGTGCGCTGCGCGAGCGCCTGTACCGTGCCTACGTCACCCGCGCCAGCGACCAGGCCGAGGGCGACGCCAGGAAATTCGACAACGCCCCGCTGATCCGCGAGATCCTGGCGCTGCGCAAGGAAGAGGCGCAGCTGCTGGGCTACCCAGACTACGGCAGCGTCTCGGTGGTGGCCAAGATGGCCGAGTCGCCGCGCCAGGTAATCGAGTTCCTGCGCAGCCTGGCCGCCAAGGCCAAGCCTTACGCCGAGCGCGACCTGGCCGATCTGCGCGCCTACGCCGCCGAACACCTGCAACTGGCCGACCCGCAGGCCTGGGACTGGCCCTACATCGGCGAAAAGCTCAAGGAAGCGCGCTACGCCTTCAGCGAACAGGAGGTCAAGCAGTACTTCCAGGCGCCCAAGGTGCTGCAGGGGCTGTTCCGCATCGTCGAGACACTGTTCGAAGTGAGCATCCGCCGCGACGAGGCGCCCGTCTGGCACCCCAGCGTCGAGTTCTACCGCATCGAGCGTGCAGGCCAGTTGCTCGGCCAGTTCTACCTCGACCCGAGCGCGCGCAAGGGCAAGCGCGGCGGCGCCTGGATGGACGACGTGCGCCCCCGCTGGCTGCGCCCCGACACCGGCCGGCTGCAGACGCCCGTCGCGCACCTGGTGTGCAACTTCGCCGAAGGCGTCAACGGCAAGCCGCCACTGCTCACGCACGACGACGTGACCACGCTGTTCCACGAGTTCGGCCACGGCCTGCACCACCTGGTCACCCAGGTCAGCGAGCGCGACGTGTCCGGCATCAGCGGTGTCGAATGGGACGCGGTGGAACTCCCCAGCCAGTTCATGGAAAACTTCTGCTGGGAATGGAGCGTGCTGGAGCACATGACGGCCCACGTCGACACCGGCGCGCCACTGCCGCGCGCGCTGTTCGACAAGATGCTGGCCGCCAGGAACTACCAGGCCGGCCTGCAGACGGTGCGCCAGATCGAGTTCGCGCTGTTCGACATGCTGCTGCACACCGAGCACGACCCGGCGGCCGATTTCCAGCCCGTGCTCGACCAGGTGCGTGCCGAAGTCGCGGTGATCCAGCCGCCACCGTTCTCGCGCACGGCGCAAACCTTCAGCCACATCTTCGCGGGCGGCTACGCGGCCGGCTACTACAGCTACAAGTGGGCCGAGGTGCTTTCGGCCGACGCCTACGCCGCTTTCGAGGAAACCGTCACGCCCGAAGGCTTGCCCAGCGTGGCCACCGGGCGAAAATACCGCCAGGAGATTCTGGAAGCCGGCGGCAGCCGCCCGGCCATGGAATCGTTCAAGGCCTTCCGCGGCCGCGAGCCCAGCCTGGAAGCGCTGCTGCGCCACCAGGGCATGGCCTGATACTTACGCCGTCGCCAACCACCGTTGATCCCAGGAGTCGCCGCATGTCCCACCGCCGTTCCGCCATCGCCCTGACTACCGCGCTGCTCGCACTGGCCGCCGGCACCGCGCAGGCGCAGATGTACCGCTCGGTCGGGCCCGACGGCCGTGTCACCTACTCCGACAAGCCGCCGGCCAGCGCCAACCTGAGCCAGCAGACGGCGGGATCTTCCGGCGGCGCAGGCAGCGGCGGCAGCGCTCTGCCGTACGAACTGAACCGCGTCGCCCAGCGCTACCCGGTCACGCTCTACACCGGCAAGGACTGCGCGCCCTGCAACAGCGGCCGCAACCTGCTGGTCAACCGCGGCATCCCGTTCAGCGAGAAGACCGTCACCACCAACGACGACATCGCCGCGCTCAAGCGCCTGGGCGGCGACGGCAGCCTGCCCATGCTCACCATCGGCGGCCAGCGCCTCACGGGCTTCGCCGACGCTGACTGGAGCCGCTACCTCGACGCCGCCGGTTACCCCCAGACCTCGCAGCTTCCCAGCGGCTACCAGCGCCCGGCCGCCGCGCCGCTGGTGACGGTCAAGGCCGTCCCGGCCCCCGCGGCCAACGCCGGTACTGCTGCCGCCACCGCCGCGCCCGCAGAAGCCGCCCCCACCGTATCGCCGGCGCGCCGCAACGCCGACAACCCGGCCGGCATCCGCTTCTGACGTGCGTCCGCGCACGACGCGGAAACTCCTGAACTTGTAGCTGCCTGCGCCCGCCACGTCTGGGCTGCAGGCACTTTTTGTTTGAAATTTCGGCAGACGGGTGGCACGCCCGCCCGGGATGTCACACGGGCAGCGCTTCGCCGTTGCAGGCCGCTCCAGGCGCATCGGCGGTCGCGCATCCGAGTAAACGGTGCCGCATCGCGGTCATGGGCGGCCAAACGGCCTGCACGGCACCGTGGCACCTACATCGTATGGATGATGTGTGCAACGCCTCGATTCATCTCAAACACCCGCTTACCGCCTGATGGCCGTTCGTGCCCTCGACGGGGATTGCTGCCTGCAACCTTCTTCGTTAGAAACGAGACGACTGTTTCGAATGGCTTCGTCGCATGGAGCTTTCGAGGAAGGCGACGAAGCGAACCCAGCGAGGTGTCGTCATGCCAACGTGCTCACCCCGGTTCGAAATGCGTCGGTGCGCCACCGCCGCCCTGCGCGGCCTGCTGGCAGGTGCCCTGACGCTGGCGGTGGCCTGTACCGAAATCCGGTCGGAGCGCCCACCCGCCCCTGAACCCGCGCCCGACGCGGCCAGCACCACACCGGCGTCCGGCGCTACCGCGGCCTGCGCGCGCACCCTCACCGCCGAGGTGGTGGCACTGGAACAGGCCATCGTCCTCAACCGGCTCGGGGCCTTCAACCCGGCCGGCATGCTGTACGCGCTGCGCGAAGACGTGGTGCTGGACGACGGCGCGCCGCTGACCGACGCCGACTGGTCGCGCGCCCCCGGTCACGTTAAGCTGCGCCCGGGCAAGCGGCCGCGTCCGCTGGTGTTGCGCGCCAACGAGGGCGACTGCCTCGAAGTCACGCTGCACAACCTGCTCACACCGGCGGTGCCGGAGTTTCGTGAAGGCGGCGCCGCGGTGTACGGCGGCAAGGTCATCGCGCACATGGAAGACCCGCCCGGCGTGGTGTACCCGGACCACGGCCGCACCGGGCGCGAACTCGTCAAGCCCGTGGCCGTGAGCAACGACAGCCCGTTCACGCGCGGCATCACCTTCCATGTCACCGGGCTCGAGTACGAACCGTTCGATGCCGCCCGGTGCCCGCTCTCCCAGGGCGGGCGCGAATGGCTCTGCGGCTACGGGCAGGGCGACGTGGGGCTCAACGAATCGCTGGTGAACCCGGCTACCCGGGATCCACTAAAAACCCGCCTGCAGGCCCAGGGCGGCACGGTGCATCCGGGCCAGAGCGCCGTCTACCACTTCCGCGCGCTGCGCGAAGGCACCTTCTTCGCCTACAGCAACGCCGCCACGGTGGGTGGCGAAGGCGATGGGGGCCAACTGGGCCTCGGCCTGTTCGGCGCCATCAACGTGGAACCGCGCGGCTCGGTCTGGTACCGCTCGCAGGTCACGCACGACGATCTGCGGCTGGCCACAAGGAATGCGGGCACGGCCGGCCATCCCTACCGCGAGATCCTCTACGACAGCGCCCGGTATGCCGACGGACCGCTCAAGGGTCGCCCCATCCTGGCCGTGCTGGACGGCCAGCGCATCGTGCACAGCGACCTGAACGCGGTGGTGGTGCCACGCGGCCCGACGGCCGACCGCAACGACACCACCGGGCCCAACCGGCACTGCAAGGACTACAGCTTCGGCAACAGCTGCGGCCACCCGTTCCGCGAATTCACCGTGATCCTGCACGACGAGGTCAAGGCCGTGCAGGCCTTCGCCGAGCTGGAGGACCCGGAGAACCCGTTGCATTACCTGAAGGACGGCATGGGCATCAACTACGGCACCGGCGGCATGGGCGCCATGGTGGTGGCCCGCAACCGCAAGACCGGCCCTGCGCGCGACTGCCGCGAATGCCGCGCCGAGGAGTTCTTCCTCAGCAGCTGGGCCAACGGCGACCCCGCGCTGCTGCTGCAGTGGGATGCCGCGGGCAAGACGCCGGTCGGCGCCCTCTACCCGGACGATCCTTCCAACGTCCACCATTCGTACCTGAACGACACGGTGCGCTTCCGCAACCTGCACGCGGGCCCCAAGGAAACGCACGTGTTCCATCTGCACGCCCACCAGTGGGTGATGGACGCCAGCGAGCCCGGCAGCACCTATCTGGATTCGCAGACCATCTCCCCTGGGGCCGGTTTTTCGTATGAAATCGCCTTCGGCGGCTCCGGCAACCGCAACCTGACCCCGGGCGACAGCATCTTCCATTGCCACCTGTACCCGCACTTCGCACAGGGCATGTGGGAACTCTGGCGCGTGCACGACGTGTTCGAGGACGGTACGCCGGGTGTCTTCGACGCCCGCACCCATCCCCTCGGCCGCGCCCTGCCGGATGCCGAGGTGGCCGGCGGCATCGTCAACCCCGCGCTGGTGCCGATGCCCGGTTCGGCCCTGCCGCCCATGCCCACGGCCGAGTTCCCGGGCTACCCCTTCTATGTCGCCGGCGAGGCCGGCCACAGGCCGCCTCAGCCCCCGCTGGACATGGACGTCGGCACCGACGGCCAGGTCATCGACGGCGGCCTGCCGCGCCATTACCTCAGCAGCAAGGGCCCGCCCGGCGCCAACCGCACCAAGCCGGCCATGACCGAAACCCGGCTGGTCAACCAGGACGTGGTGGACGAGGCCTTGTCCAAGGGGGGCCTCACCGCGCGCCTCAACGCCGCCAAGGTGTACGCCCAGAACCCGGACGCGCTGACGGCTCTGGCGGAGGTATGGGAAACCATCGGCGCGGTCGAGTTCCCGCCCCACGCCGGCACGCCCCAGGAACAGCAGGCGATGGCGTTCCATGCCGGGCGCGCAGCGGTACCTGGCCTGCGGCCGGTGGAGCGCACCGACCCCGACCCTTCCCACGCCAACTGGCGCGACGGCCCGCGGCGCGGCTACCTGACCGAGCGCGTGGCTTCCGTGGCCGGCCAGGCACCTGCCACCGCCGAGCCGGTCTTCTGGGTCAACGGACGCGAGCCACAGCCCGGCGCGCCGTTCGCCGACCCCTGCCCGATCGGCGCGCCCGCGCGGGGCTACAAGGCGGCTTTCATCCAGACCGAGCTCACGGTCAACAAGCACGGGTGGTTCGATCCGCAGGCGCGCATGGTCACGCTGGAACAGGACGTCAAGGACATCATCGACGCCAGCACGCGCGTCAAGCCGCCGGAGCCGCTGTTCTTCCGGGCCAACTCCGGGGACTGCATCACCTACAAGGCCAGCAACCTCGTGCCCAACGCGCTGGCCGTGGACGACTTCCAGATCTACACGCCGACCGACACCATCGGCCAGCACATCCACCTGGTGAAGTTCGACGTCACCTCGTCCGACGGCTCCGGCAACGGCTGGAACTACGAGGACGGCACGTTCTCGCCGGAGGAAGTGCGCGAGCGCATTCATGCCATCAACCATGCCCGCACCGCCGCCGGCCGCTCCGACCTGCTGGCGCTCCGGACGCACCCGCTGTTCGCCGCGCCCTGCGCTGAAGGCGACCAGCTGTGCCGCAACCTCGCCGACCAGGGCACTTGCCCGCCCGGCGCCGCGCAGATGGACCCGCACGTGCTGCGCGAGAAGCACCCCCTGTGCGGCGCGCAGCGCACCGTGCAGCGCTGGTACGCCGATCCGCTGCTGAACGGAGCCAAGGACCACACCTTGCGCACCGTCTTCACGCACGACCATTTCGGGCCCAGCTCACATCAGCAGCATGGTCTGTACGCAGCACTGGTCATCGAGCCGTCCAACTCGGTCTGGCTGCCCCTGGACAAGGCCGAGGTCGACTGGAACGCGCTGTGCGCGGCGCCGCCGGCCGAACGCCGGAAGATGATGATCGGCGGCGCCAACCTGTCCGACCAATACGACGCACGCTGCAACCCCGCCGCCCTGGGGCCCGTCGCAAGCAACGAGCGGCGCCCGCCCATGCAACTGCGCGAGGACGGCGGCCCCACGGCCACGCGCGCCAACATCATCGCGCCCAAGTGCATCGGTCGCCTGGACAGCAGCCCCGCCAACCCGAAGTGGAACCCCGCCGCCAGCGGCGACTGCCAGGGCGCCGAGCAGACCAACGACACGCGGCGCGAGTTCATGCTCGCCTTTGCCGACTTCGGCATCGTCTACAACACCGCGCTCGAACCGATCAACCCTGAGAAGCGCGACACATCCGCGCTGCGCCTGGGCAACCGCTTCGTGGCCCGCAACCTGTCGAAGCCGCTCGGCATCTCGTCGGAAGACCCGGGCACGCAGTTCGTGAACTACCGGCACGAGCCGGCCGCGCTGCGCATCGCCGACGTGAAACCCGATGCCGATGAACCCGAGCTGGGCGGCTTCCGCTATTCCCAGTCCTCCTGCCCGGCCGGCGGAGCGGATGAGAAGGCACGCCTCACCTGCACCGGCGACATGGCCAATGTCATGAGCACCCAGGCCCATGCCGACCGCGACCGCCGGCTGGCGACGCAGGACTACCGCAGCTTCGTCGGCGCCGCCACCGTGCCGCGTCCGGATCTGGTGTCGCGCCTCACGCGCGATTCGCTGCGCGCCTCCAACGCCAAGGACCTTGATGGCCAGCCGCTGGCCGGCAAGCTGACGGCAGCTCTGGACGACATCGAGCGGTGGCGGCGCGACTTCCATTGCATGCTGATGCCCGCCAGTGCCCTGGCCGACTGCCGCGCCGGCATCCAGCGTGGCGACCCGTGGCGCCAGTTCGGCGATCCGGCCACGCCCATCCTGCCCGCTTACGAGGGCGACAGGGTGCAGATGCGGCTGGTCCAGGGCTCGCAGGAAGCCCAGCACGTTTTCGCCATGAACGGCACGCGCTGGCTGCGCGAGCCCGATCACCCACGCTCCGGCTACGTGGCCGCGCAGGCACTGGGCATCTCGGAGCACTTCGAGTTCGACGTGCGCCCCGCGCCGCAGGACGCCAGGCGCATGGACTATCTCTACTGGAGTACCTCGGTGGACCAGGTCTGGGACGGCATGTGGGGCGTGATGCGCGTGTTCGGCCGCTCCGATCCGCAGGGCAATGGCAACCCGCAGCCCAATGTGCAACCCGGCCTGGCGCGCCTGTTCTCGCTGAAGGGCCGGCCGCTGCCTGAGCCGGCCCTGTCGGCCTGGTCCAACGCCGACACCCTGGCCTGCGGCGCGGCCCCGCGCGTGCGCTTCGACGTGGTCGCCGTGCGCGCGTGCGAACTGGCAGGCGACTGCGGCCAACCCGGACTTCCGGCGCGCAAGGGCCTGGTCTACAACCAGCGCTTCGGGCTGGGCGATGCCGACGCCATCGTCTACGTCAACGTGCTCGGCCCCAACGGCAGCGGCTTCAGCAGCGAGGCCAACAGCGCGGTGCTGCAGCGCCTGCGGCAGGAGTTCGCGGCCGGCCAGCGGCGGCTGGAGCCGCTGGTGCTCCGCGCCGCCGCCGGGCAGTGCGTGAACGTGCGGCTGCGCAACCTGCTGCCGGCGCGGCTCGCCGACGGGCCGCTGCGTTCGGCGTCGGGTGAAGCGCTTACCGGGCACTATCAGGACAACTTCCTGTCGATGATCACCGACGGCTTCAACGTCAACCAGTTCCGCATGTCGTCCAGCGTCGGCCTGTCGGCTCCTCTGGTCGGCCAGAGCGTCCTCAACGGTGACGGCAGCAATGTCGGCATCAACAGCGCGGAACTGTCGGACCCGGCGTCGGGCGAGCCGCCGCGCTGGCAGGGCAGCCTGCAGCCACCCTGCCCCGGTGGGCCCTGCGAAAACAACCTGCAGATGAGCTGGTACCTGGGTGACTACGACAACGCGCCCGACGGCAGCCCGTCTCCCAAACCGATCGAGTACGGCGTACTGCCCCTGCGCAGCTTCGGCGACCCGATCAAGCATCCCATGCACGGGCTGGTCGGTGCCCTGGTGGTCGGCCCGGCCGGCAGCAGGCTGTGTACCGAAGCGGAATACACCGACACACGCGAGCGTGAGGCCGACCGCGGCACCGCCATGTCCGCCAACGTCTGCGACGTGCAGGGGCGCCTGCTGTACCGCGACCTGGTGGCCGTGCTGCAGGATGCCGTGCGGCTGCAGCGCGATGGGCACGCCGTGCCCAACCTGGAGGGCGCCGAAGAACCCGACGACTACGGCAGCAAGGCCGTCAACTACCGCACCGAACCCCTGTGGGCGCGCCGTGGCGGCGACCCCTCGGTCGCATTCGACGAGCGCAACAGCTTCGACTACGCGCACGCGCTCAGCACCAAGGGCTTCAAGGCAGCGTCCGGCGAGGTGGTGTGCCGCTCCGGCGTGCGTGCCATGACCAGCGAGTGGGGCGCCGAGCACGCCTGCGACAGCGAAACCCCCACCTTCGTGGCCGCCGCCGGCCGCGAGGTGCGCATGCGGCTGGTGCACCCGGGCGGCCACACGCGGCAGCAGGCGATCTCGCTGGCGGGACACGCCTTCACCCCCTACCCGTACCTGAACGGCTCTCGCGCGATGGCCCCCACCAGCGGCGAGGCCCTGCGCGACGCCTGGATCGTCGAAGGCCACGTCAACGGCATGGGGCCCATGACCACCGGCAACCTGCTGGTGCGTGCCGGCGGTGCGCGCCATGTGCCCATGGACTACCTCTGGCGCAGCCAGGCCAGTTTCCTGTTCGACGGCGGCCTGTGGGGCATGTTGCGCGTGCTGCCCGACACCCGTACCCAGTGAGCCAGCCACAGCGGCATTGCAAAGCGAGGAGAACGCCATGCCCGTCTTCGAAGTGCTTGATTCCCCCGACGATTTCAGCGGCGGCTATTACGTCGACTGGTTCGAGCAGCCCGCCGGCCTCCTGGTGCCGGTGTGCGGCTACACGGCGGGCAACTGCCGTTACGACCTGGAAAACCTGACCCTCACGGTCGACGTGTCCGGGCCTGCGGTGGAGCTGTCGGTCTGCAGCCAGAACCGGGTTCGCGGGCAGTTCCGGCGCGGCGACCCGGTGCTGCTGGCCGACTGCCACCCCACCCAGAAGCCCTTGCGGCTCACGTTCGCGCCACCGGTGCGCGCCGTGGGGGCTTACGTTGGCGCCGAAGGCCTGGCCGGCCAGGACTACGACGCCGTGCTGAACGTTGCCGATGCCGCCACTGGCAACGGCCAGGGCCGCAACGTGCGCGCCACCCTCAGCAACCAGGTCGGCACGGCACCGTTCCTGGGTTTGCGCAGCCCGGCCGGCACGCGCATCGGCGAGGCGTGGTTCGACGCACTCTCGGCCGACGCCGCCACCGTGCTGCAGCGCGTGGCGATCGGCCCCCTGTACTTCCTGCTTTGAGGCCCGCCGAGCCCCGTGCGCCATGAGCCCTCTACCGAGCACATCCAGCCACGCCCCGCGCTCCGGTGCGCGTGCGTGGGGACGTGCTTGCGGCTGGATCGCGGCACTTTCGATTGCCGTTTGTGGGGGCGCGTGGGCGGCCGAGGCCCCACCCGCCACCGCCCGTGCCGAGCAAGGGGGGCTGGCGCTGCAGCTCAGCCTGCAACCGGCCGGCAAGGAACCGGGCCGCTATCTGGCCCGGTTGAGCTTCAGCGACGCGGGCAGTGGCGCGCCTTTGCCCGGCCTGCAACCGGCAGCGTGGATGCAGCAGCTTCGCTCGCCCGCGCAGCTCGAACTGCCCTGCGAAGACCGGGCACGCCGCTTCGTGGCCGGCTCCCTGGGCTCGCGCGCCGACGTCGACCTCAACACCTACCACCTGGTCAGCCTCAACCAGGACCGGACCCTGCACTTCATCAACCCGCAGGTCCGCATCCGCAACTCGCGCATGGAGGCGACGGTCCAGCTCTCCGGCGATGGCTTCGACTGGGTCCACGATGCCGACACGCACCAGCTGGCCGTGACGCTGCGCGACGCCGGCCGGCTGGCCGTGGTGGACACGCTCACGCAGCGCCTGGCAGGCGAAATGGACCTCGGCCCGGGGAGCCGCCCCACCCGCGTCGCGCTTGACCCTGGCGGCCGGCGCGCCTGGGTGGGGCTGGATGGCGCAGGGGCGCTGGCCGTGGTGGATCTTGCCAAGCGGCGCGAGCTGGGCCGCGTTCCTCTGGGCTCGGCCAGGAACACCGGCGCCATCACCCTGGCGGCCGTGCCCGGCCGGCCGTGGCTGGTGGCGGCCACCGCCCAGCCGCCGGCCGCCGTGCTCATCGACACCGACAAAGCGCGCGCCATCGGTCGCCTGTCCCTCCCGGCAGGCCCGGTGGCGGTGGCCTGGAGCCCTGCGGCGGAGCGCGTGCTGGTGCTGTCGGGCCAGACCGGCGTGGTGTCCCAGATCGCCGTCTCGCCCACCGGCTTGCAGTTGGACGGTCAGGTGGTGCTGGAGCCCGGCGCACTGGCTCTCGCGGTGGTGGGTGAAGGCCGGCATGTGCTGGTCAGCAACGTGCAGCGGCACGAAATCAGCCTGATCGACCTGGCGCGCGGTGTGCGCACCGATCGGGCCAAGGTGCCGGACTGGCCCGATCACATCATCACCACGCGCGACTTCGCCTACGTGCGCTCGCAGGCCAGCAACAACGTCACCCTGTTCGCGCTGGACGCCGCACGCGGCGGGCGTCTGCAGGCGCTGGCCGTGCCGTTGGGCCGGGCCTCAGCCAGCGAGATGCCCAAGGCGATCAACGTGGCGCCACTCATGGTGCCGGCGCCCGACGGCCACGGCATCTGGGCCGCCGTGGCCGCCGACGCGCAGATCTACCGCTACAACGAAGGTCTGATGGTGCCCAGTGGCAGCCTCGACAACTACCGCCGCAACCCGCGTGCGCTGATGCTCATCGACGAAAGCCTGCGTGAAGTCGCGCATGGGCGGTTCGAAGGGCCGGTGCGTGTGCCGCGCAGCGGGCGCTACGACGTGGTGGTGCTCAACTCCTCACCCTCGTTCACAGGTTGCCTGGGCGTCACGCTGCAAGGTCCGCCCGAATCGACCGAGCCCGATGCACCAGCGCCACCCCGCCTGGTGCGCTGGAGCCAGGACGGTCGCGAAGTGCGCTTCGCCGTCCAGCTGGAGCAACCCCCGGCCGACCTTGCGCGAGACCCGATAGCCGCGCAGGCGCCTGATGTGCAGGCGCTGCTGGTCGGCCCTCACGGCAGCTGGCAGAAGCGCACACGCATGATGCCGGCGTCGCGCTGGCACTGGGAAGCGCAGCTTCAGCTGCCGCAAGGCGTGAACGCATCCGACGCCCAGTTGTTGCTGCAGAGTCAGCGGCTCGGATGGGCGTTTGCCAGCACGCGGCTGGGCACGCTGGGTACGAATGGGGCAACGCCCGCACAGGAGGTCAAGCGCCATGAAGCTCGTTGAGCCGATGGTGCGTGCGGATCGCCGCAGGGTGCTCGGTTGGGGCCGGGCTTTGCCCGCCCTCGCCTGCGGCGCCTGGCTCGCGCCCACCATGGCGCGGCCCGCCACAGCCTGGCTTCCGGCCCCGAACCTGCCGGACGCGACGCTGCAGAACCATCAGGGTCGCGACCTGCGCCTGTTGAGCGACGTCATGAAGGATCGCGTGCTGCTGGTCCATTTCTTCTACACCGGCTGCGCCACCGTCTGCCCGCCGCAGACCGCCCTGCTGCGTGAACTGCGCCGTCGTCTGGACGTGCAAGCCCCGGCGCGCAACCCGCTGTTTGTGGGCCTGAGCGTCGATCCCCTGGGCGACGGCCCGGCGCAGCTGCGGGCCTACCTGCAGCGCTTCGACATCCAGGCCGGGCGCGAGGCCGGCTGGGTGTGGCTCACCGGCCATCCCACCGCCATGGCCAGGGTGCTGCGCGGCTTCGGCGTGGCCACCGCTGCGCCGGACCAGCACCCGAACCTGCTCTGGCTGGGCGACACGCGACGCGAGCGCTGGACGCGCACCGCTTCCTTGCAGTCACCCGAACAGCTGGCGGCCCGTCTGGCCGAGGTGATGGCATGAAACGTACCCGCGCGGCCTGTCTGCTGACCTGCGCGTGGCTGATCGCGGCGTCGGCAGGGTTTGCGCAGACCAACGAAAACGCACTGGCAGCGCAGCGCGAAGCCGGACGGGCGTTGTTCCATGGCGAACGCATGTTCCAGCGCCCCGTCAAGGTCGCAGGAGCCGCCATGCCGTCCGACGCCGCGGCCTGCGCGCTGTGCCATGGCCGCAGCGGCCAGGGCGGTCTGGAAGCCGGCGTCAGCGTGCCGTGGCTGAGCGAAGGCACACCGCCTTCGCAGGACCTGGCCCGCCGCGTGGTTCAGGCTCTGGCGCGTGGCCAATCGGTGCGCGGCCAGGCCCTGCAGCCGCCGATGCCCCGCTACGACCTGACACCCGCGGAGCGCGACGCGCTGGCGGCCTTCCTGGCCGTGCTCGGCACCGACGCCGAACCGGTGCGTGGCGTCGACGCCAGGCAGCTGCGCATCGGGATGGTGCTGCCTCGCTCCGGGCCCCGTGCCAACGCGGCTCAGGCCGCTTTCCGCGGCCTGCAGGGGCAGTTCGAACAGATCAACCGCTCGGGCGGGCTGTACGGTCGCCAGCTCAGGCTGGTGGCTCTGCCGACAGACGCCGACCCGGCCAGCCAGTCCGGGCCGTGGCAGCAGCAGCTTGCCGGCGCATTGGCCCGCGAGCCCGTGCTGGCCCTGGCGGGCAGCTGGATCGGCGACCTGCCGGCGCCCCAGTGGCAATGGCTGCAGAAGCAGCGCCTGCCGCTCATCGCCAACCTGGGGCCGGCCCTGCGCGAACCGGCGGCCACCCCGGGCTGGACCACCAGCCTGCTGCCCAGCGTGCAGGCGCAGCTGGCTGGCTCCGCCACGGATTTCGACACGCGTTGCGTCCACAGTCAAAGGTTGCAGGTGGCGCTGGCGCCCGTGTCCGGGCTGCGCGAGGCGGTTGCCGCCGCCCTTCCAGGCCGCACCCTCGGCTTCAACGCCGCGCTGCCCGCCAGCGCCGCCGCAGCCACCGCCCCTGCCGGAACGGCAGCCGACACCGGCCAGCACGTGCTCGCCCTGCTGCCCGCCGCAGAGGTGGAAGCCCTGCGCCAGCGGCTGGGCCCGCAAGACTGCCTCTGGACGCTGGCCATGTTCTCCGGCGCTGGCGGCGCGAAGGCGCGCGGGCCGGAGCTGCTGGTGTTGCCGGCGCAGGCCACCTTGCCGCTGGCCGGCGGCGACCCGCAAGCCCTGTGGGAATCGCTCGGCCGGCTGGCCGGCCAGTTGACGGCCGAGCTGCTGTCGCAGGCCGGCCGGCGCGTGCAGCCGGAATCGCTGGTGCGCGCCCAACTCACGCAAACCGCCTTCGAGCCGGCGCCCGGCGTCAAGCTGGAGCTCACGCGCACGCGCCGCCATGCCCTGCCCGTTCTGGCCACCTGGAGGAAAAACGATGACAACCCATGACCTCGCCCACCGGTCCGCTCGCCGCACGGCAGCGGGTGTGTTGCTCACCGCCCTGGCCTGGCCCGCGGTGGCGCAGACGCCCAACCCCTCATTCGCGATCATCGGCCACATCGAGCAACTGCAGCTCGACCAGCCCGGCAACGCGCTTTCCGGCGGCAAGGTGCGGGTGAAGGGCGTCGAGGTGACGCTGCCCCGCAACCTGCTGCTCACCATGCCCGGCCAGTACCTGACGCTCAACGATCTGTTCCGCGGCCCGCACCCCGGCACGGCACCCGCGCTGGCGCCGGTGCGCCCACAGAGCGGTCTGGCGCTGGCGGATACGCCGGCGCCGCGCGTGCCCTTCGAGATCAACGTCATCGGCAACATCGTCAACGGCGAGTACATCGCCGCCGTAGCGCGCATCTTCCAGGTCGAACTCGGCATCGGCGCCGGCTTCGTGCGCGCCATCGACCTCGCCAAGGGCGAGTTGCTGGTGGGTGCGCGGCCCGAAGCCGGTGAAAGCCCGGCCGCCAAGGCCGCCCGCGACGCCGCAGCCGCGCGCGTGCGCCTGAACGACCCGGAAGGCGCGTACGGAAAGCGCAACGCCGACAAGTTCGGCGGCGGCGCCAGCCCGCTGGACGACCGTTTCTCGGTCGACCCGGAAAACCCACCGGTGGTGGCGCTCACCGGCTTTCCCATGTGCATTCCGCGTTCGGCGGCGGACCCGCAATGCCCGGCCTCCAACCGCGCGCCGGCGCCCGACGCCACCCGTTTCACCTGCGGCCCGACCCGTGCCGAAGCCAGCTCACCCGCCCATCCCGGCTGCAACCCGGCGCTGAAAGCGCCGGTGCTGGTGGGTGACTACGTGAGCTATGCCGGCAACCTGGTGCCGCAGCCCGGTATGCCGGGTCGGTTCTTCATCGGCGCGCATGCACTGGGCGTGCAAGCCGGCATCTACACCTCGCCGGGGGCCAACCCGGCCCATGTGTACATCGAGGAAGGGCTGATGGGCATGCTCGGCCAGCCCTTCCCCGGCGTGGACCAGGAAGAAACCTCGCGCTTCCGCACCGTGGGTTTCACCACCGACCCCAGCCGCAGCGTGGACGTGTTCCTGGTCGACGTGGCGCCCGACGGCAGCACCCGTGAACGCCGGCTGAGCACGCTCGCGCCCGAGCAGGCCGGCCAGATCGGCCGTGTCCGCATCACGCTGCCGTCCAAGGCCAACTTCCTGGCGGTGACGCGGGAGATGCGGCTGCGCGTGGCCGGCCAGCCGGAAGGCCGCTCCGAATACACCGCGCCCATCGCCGAATACATCTACCCGGAGCCGACACGCTTCGGCCAGCGTGGCGCCGCCTTCGCGCTGCCGGTACCGGTCGAGAACTTCTGCGTGCTGGCCAAAGGTGGCGAACCACTGGCCACGCTCGGCCGCAGCGGCGGCCCGGCGCTGGGCCCGCTCGACCCCTACCCCAACTCCGGCCATCCCACGGCCCAGCCGCGCGCTGACGGCAGCCCGAGCTGCCCACTCTGACCCGCGCGCCGCCCTCAAGCCCGGCGCCAACCGCTGGTTATCGGCCTAGCTTCACGCCAAACGGTTGATCCGATGAATATATTGGATTAACTAATAAATTACGGGTTTTTACCCTTATATATTCTTAATGGGATTTGCAGAATCCAGTCTCTTTCTTTTTCCGGAGACTTTGGCATGAAGCGTATCCTGGTTGGTCTCGGCGTGGTCGCCGTGGCGTGGGCGGCCCCCATTTCCCAGGCACAGGCCCAGAACTTCCCCACCAAATCCGTGCGCTGGATCGTGCCGTACCCGGCCGGCGGTGGCTCGGACTTCCTGGCGCGCACCGTGAGCCAGGCCATGGCCCAGGATCTGGGCCAACCGGTGGTGATCGACAACCGCGCCGGCGGCAATACCGCCATCGCCGCGGCGGAGACCATCCGCTCGGGCCCCGATGGCTACACCGTGCTCTCCGCCGACAACGGCACACTGTTCAACAACCCGGTGCTCTACAGCAGCCTGAGCTACAAGGCGAGCGACCTGACGCCCGTCACGCTGCTGGGCCGCTTTCCCATGATCCTGGCGGTCGGCCCGTCCGGTGCCGAATTCAAGGACGCCAAGGACTTCATCGCCAAGGTCAAGGCCGCGCCGGGCAAGTACAGCTACGCCTCGGTCGGTGCTGGCAGCCCGCACCACCTGGCCATGGAACTGCTCAAGCAGAAGCTCGGCCTGCACATCCTGCACATCCCCTACCGCGGCGCCGCGCCAGCCATGAACGACGTGGTGGGCGGCCAGTTGCCGGTGATGATGATCGACCCGGCCGCCGGCGCCGGCTTCCTCAAGGCCGGCAAGCTGCGCCCGCTGGCCGTGGCCAACGACAAGCGCCTGCCGCAATACCCCAACGTGCCCACCTTCGACGAGCTCGGCATCAAGGGCGTGGAAGCGGCGGCGCTGGTCGGCATGGTGGCGCCCACGGGCACGCCGCCGGCCGTCATCGCAAGGCTGCAGCAGGCGGCGTCCAAGGCCATCCACCAGCCGGACGTGTTCAAGAAGCTGGCTGATGCCGGCGTGGAGCCGGTGGGCGGCAGCACGGCCGACTACGCGGCGTTGATCAAGCAGCAGACCGCGCTGTGGCAGAAGCTGATCACCGACCTGAAGATCAAGCTGGACTGAGCCTGCCACCCCGCCGGCCGGTGCTCCACCGGTCCGCGGTTGCTGCTTATTTCATAGCTTCCTGCGCCCGCCACGCAAGGGCCAGAGGCCGATTTCATTGCAAATCCGGCCGCTGGACGGGTGCCAGCACGAAGTCCCCGTTCACCTCGCGCCCCGGCGCCGGCTGCAGGTCGGCTGCCGCGCCCGTGAGGTTGCGGCCGTCGAGCGACCAGCGGTGCCGCGCCGCGAACGGAAAGCCGGGCGCCGTCTGGCGGCAGGCAATGTCGTGGGTGCTGAAATCCGGCGCGAAATCCGCGCAGGCCAGCCCCGGGCTCGCCCAGTGCGGGCCGGCCGGCACCGTCGCGCGGCCATCGCTGTCGGCCGGCAGGTAGAAGGCGCGCACACGGCCTTGCTGGTCGCGCAGCACCAGCAGCCTGAGCCGCGCCGCCTCGGTGGGGCGGATGCCGGCCGGCAGGTAGCGGACGTCGGTAGGCGCTTCGGCCCAGAGAAAGCTCGCGGGCGGCAGCCGGGCCACCCGTAAGCTCGGCGCGGCGTCCTGCCGCGGTGGGCCCCAGGCAAAGCGCCACAAGACCACCAGCGCGGCCAGCACCGCCACGGCCAACATGGCCCGCAGCGCCAGCGCGAGCAGCCGGCGCTCGTCCAGGCCGCCGGCGGGCAGGGGCTCAGTCACCCTAGAAACGGCAGTTGGATGCGCCCGCCAGTGCCGTGATCGGTGTGTCAGGCAAGGCGTGACGACACAGCGGGCTGCTGCCCGCAAGGAGGAGCAACGCCGCATGGCGCGTCGAGCATGGTGCTGGCGGGCGCATAGCGTGCCCACCCCACAGGTGAGCATCATCGAAGCTGCAAAGTCCAGTGTTCATGCGGCTTTCCAAGGGGAAGGAAGCGGTCAACTGCCGTTTCTAGGGTCAAATTTCAGCGTTTCCACGCCGGCCGCCGTGCCCAGCAGGCAGACCTGCGCGCGCTGGTGCGCGAACACGCCCACGGTGACCACGCCCGGCCACTGGTTCACCTCGCTCTCGAAGGCCAGCGGATCGGCGATCTGCAGGCCACGCACGTCCAGGATGTGCTGGCCGTTGTCGGTGACCAGCGGCACGCCGTCCTTGAGGCGCAGCGTGGCCTCGCCGCGCGTACCGCCCACGCCGGCGGCGAACTGGCGGCGGATGCGCTCGGCCGCCATGGGAATCACCTCCACCGGCAGCGGAAAGCGCCCCAGCACCGGCACGCGCTTGGATTCGTCGGCGATGCAGACGAAGCGGCGCGCCTGCGCCGCCACGATCTTCTCGCGCGTGAGCGCCGCGCCACCGCCCTTGATCATGCAGCCGGCGCCGTCGATCTCGTCCGCGCCGTCGATGTAGACCGCCAGCTCGCCCACGTTGTTGCAGTCGAACACCGGGATGCCGGCAGCGCGCAGCAGTTCGGTGGAAGCGTTGGAGCTGGAGACCGCGCCCTGGATGCGGTCCCTCATGCCCGCCAGCGCGGCGATGAACTTGTTCACCGTGGAGCCCGTGCCCACGCCCACGATCTCGCCCGGCACCACGTACTGCAGTGCCGCCTGTCCCACCATGGTCTTTAGCTCGTCTTGCGTCATTTGCGACAATTTCCGGTTGTTGTTCCGATCCAGAAGAATTATCCAATGGCGCTGCTCCCCTACGGCCTGGCCCGGCCGCTGCTCTTCGGCCTCGACCCCGAGGCCGCGCACGACCGCACCATCGACATGCTCGCCAGGGGCGCCGGCACCCCGCTGCAATGGGCCTGGTGCAACGGCCGCGTGAGCGACCCGCTGGAGCTGGCCGGCCTGCGCCTGCCCAACCGCGTGGGCCTGGCCGCGGGGCTGGACAAGAACGCCCGCGCCATCGACGGCCTGGGCGCCATGGGCTTCGGCTTCGTGGAGGTGGGCACCGTGACCCCGCTGGCGCAGCCCGGCAACCCCAGGCCGCGCATGTTCCGCCTGCCCGCCGCCGAGGCGCTGATCAACCGCATGGGCTTCAACAACGACGGCCTCGACGCCTTCGTGCGCAACGTGCAGAACTCCCGTTTTCATAGCGCTTCACGCCTGCCAGGCAAGGGCGAACGCATGATTCTGGGCCTGAACATCGGCAAGAACGCCGCCACGCCGATCGAGCGCGCCACCGATGACTACCTCACCTGCCTGGCCGGCGTGTACCCCTGGGCCGACTACGTGACGGTGAACATCTCCAGCCCCAACACCAGGAACCTGCGCGATCTTCAGAGCGACGCCGCGCTCGACGCCCTGCTGGCCGCCCTCAAGGGCCGCCAGGCCGAGCTGGCGCAGCAGCACGCCAGGCGCGTGCCCCTGTTCCTGAAGATCGCGCCCGATCTGGACGAGACGCAGGTGCAGGCCATCGCCGACGCGCTGCGCCGGCACGGCATCGAAGGCGTGATCGCCACCAACACCACGCTTTCGCGCGACGCCGTGCAGGGCCTGCCACACGCCCAGGAGGCCGGCGGCCTCTCCGGCGCGCCGGTGCGCGAAGCCAGCAACCGCGTGATCCGCCAGCTGCGCGCGGCCCTGGGCCCGGGCTTTCCGATCATCGGCGTCGGCGGCATCCTGAGCGGTGCCGATGCCCTGGCCAAGATCGAGGCCGGCGCCGACGCGGTGCAGATCTACACCGGCCTCATCTACAAGGGGCCGGCGCTGGTGGACGAAGCCGCCCGCGCGCTGCGCCAGCACCCGCGCCAGGCATGACCGGCGAGCCCGCAGCCCCGGCTCAGGCTCCGCAGCCGGCCCCCGTCGTGACGGACGACGGCCTGCCGCAGCCGCAGCGCCGGCGCGCCATCGTCACCATCCTCCTGGGCATCGCGGTGGCGGTGCTGGACGGCACCATCGTCACCCTGGCGCTGCCCCGCATCGCGACGGACTTCCACGCCACCGCCGCCAGCTCCATCTGGATCGTCAACGCCTACCAGCTCGCGGTGCTGGTCACGCTGATCCCCTGCGCCGCGCTGGGCGACCGCTTCGGCTACCGCCGTGTCTACCTGTGCGGCGTGGCGACGATGCTGGTGACCAGCCTGGGCGCCATGCTGGCGCCTTCGATGCCGGCGCTGATCGCCTGGCGCGCCGTACAGGGCATGGGCGCGGCCGGCATCATGGGCGTGAACGCGGCACTGGTGCGCCTGACTTACCCGCGCCACCTGCTCGGGCGCGGCATGGCGCTGAACTCGGTCACGGTGGCGGTGGCCGCGGTGGCCGGCCCCACGCTGGCGGCAGCGATCCTGTCGCACACCAGCTGGCACTGGCTGTTCGGCATCAACCTGCCGCTGGGCCTGGGCCTGCTGTGGCTTGGCCAGCGCTCGCTGCCGCCGCACCGCAGCCCCACGCCGGCCCGGCTGCACCCGCTGGACGTGCTGCTCAACGCCGCCATGTTCTCGCTGGTGTTCCTGGGCGTCGAACAGCTCGGCACCCGCGCCGGCGCGGGCTCGCTCAATGCCCGCGCCGCCGCGCTGGCCGTGGCCCTGCTGCTGGGCGGGCTGGTGGTGGGCGTGGTGTTCGTGCGCGGGCAGCTGCGGCGCGACGTGCCGCTGCTGCCGGTGGACCTGATGCGCATCCCGGTGTTCGCGCTGTCCATGTGCACCTCCGTCACCGCGTTCGCGGCACAGGCGCTGGGCCAGATCGCCGTGCCTTTCCTGCTGCTGGTGAACCAGGGCCGCTCGGCGGCGGAAACCGGCCTGCTGATGGCGGCCTGGCCCGTCGGCTCCATGGCCACGGCCCCGGTGGCCGGGCGCCTGACCGGCCGCTACAACGCCGGCGTGCTCAGCGCCATCGGCATGGCGGTCATGGCCGTCGGCCTGGCCTCGCTGGCACTGCTGCCCACCGCGCCCACGCACGTCGACATCGGCTGGCGGCTGGCGCTGTGCGGCGCCGGCTTCGCGTTGTTCCAGACGCCGAACAACTTCACCATCGTCACCTCGGCGCCCGCCGCCCGCGCCGGCGGCGCCGGTGGCATGCTGGGCACCGCGCGCCTCACAGGCCAGAGCGCCGGCGCCGTGCTGCTGGCCATCGTGCTGGCCACCGCATCGCAACAAAGCGGCCCGACCCTGGCCCTGGGCCTGGGCGCCGCCTGCGCGGTGGCGGCGGGCCTGTTCAGCCTGTCGCGCAGGAGCGGCATCCGGGCGGCTGCAGGCGGTTGAGGCCGCGCCCGTTGCACTTACCGACCGAAGGTAAAACGCACGAGCGCCATCCCGAAGGCAAAACAGAATCCGTAAGCAAAACTCTCCAAACCCAGGACGGGTTTGTCGCGCCGCGCGCGCCACGAACCCATCGCCTGCATCACAAGGCCCGCTGCCAAGGGTGCAAGCATCAGGTTGGCAGCCCTCAGCCACCGGGCTTTGATGAACAGTTCCGGAACCAGCCACAGCGTGAGCCCGCCCGCCATGGCACCAAACACCAAGTAGCCAATCGCTGCCACCACGGGTTGGCGAGGACGCGGACGGCGAAATGGCTCTTTCAGCACATGGCCAAGCGCTCCCGCCATCGCCTCAAAAACCAGCTGAAGCAACAGTTCCGCCAGGAACTGCAGCAGCCATCCCGCGATCTGGATCGCGATCTCGACAATGATTTCCAACGCCTTGCGAGAAGCAAAGGGGCACCCTGCCTCACCCTCCCGGACTGTTGATCACCATGCGACGCGCGACAGCCGTTCGCTCGGGCGACCATCGACCTGATCCTAGCCGGCGCTCGCATCCCCGCGAATGAAATACCTGGAGAGAGCTTGCACCACCGCCCTGGAGGGAGCAGGCCAGTGGTAAACATGACTCTGCTGCCAGGATCTGGATTCCAGGAACGGAGCAACGGGTTCGATGAGCCCCATCGCCTCGTCGTGCGGATAGACAAACCAGCCACCTGCGTGAGGCGCGGCAATCCAAAGATCCTTCCCTTGGTACTTCTGGGCCACGGTAAGGCGCCCCTTGAGTTGGACTTTCAGGGTCCCCCCCTCCCTGTGAAGTGCCAGGAAGTCAGCACCGTTCCAGTCATCGGTCAGCCGAATGGTGGCGAATCCGTAGTCCGCCAGAACCGCGGAGACCTTCTGGAAGTTGAAGTTCTCCTTCTGCGGCGCCGACAGATCAGCGTAGTTGATGGTGCTGAAGGGAAAGGTCATGTTGAAGCAACCCGATGGGATCGTCGAACCGACTTAGGATGAAAGAAGAAGTGGTTCTGCCGATGTCTTTGGCTACCTGCAATCCGATACCACGGCGACCACCTGTTCCGCCACCGCCAGACAGCTCGTCAGCCCCGGCGATTCGATGCCGAACAGGTTGACCAAACCGGGCACGCCATGGCCGCGCGGGCCCTGGATGACGAAATCGGCCGCCGGCTCGCCGGGGCCGCTGATCTTGGGGCGGATGCCGGCGTAGCCGGGCTGCAGGGCGCCGTCGGCGAGCGCAGGCCAGTACCTGCGCACCTCGGCGTAGAACGCGTCGCCGCGCGCCGGGTCGACCAGGTAGTCGTCGGCGCCCGCCACCCACTGCACGTCGGGGCCGAACTTGGCCTGGCCGCCCATGTCCAGCGTCAGGTGCACGCCCAGGCCCCCGGGCTCGGGCACGGGGTAGATCAGCCGGCTGAAGGGGGCGCGGCCGGCCAGGGTGAAGTAGTTGCCCTTGGCGAAGAACGCCCTGGGCACGTGGCGGGAGTCGAGCCCCTGGGTGCGTGCGGCCAGCGCGGGTGCCTGCAGGCCGGCGGCGTTGACCACGGTGCGGGCGAGCAGCTCGGTGCGCTCCTCGCCGACTATCAATTGAATAGCTGGTTGCGCCCGCCCTTCCTGGGCTGCAAGGCTTTTGACCTCTGAATGCACGGCCAGCATGCCGCCGGCGTTTTCCACGTCGCCCAGCAGGCTGAGCATCAGGCCGTGGCTGTCGACGATGCCGGTGGAAGGCGACAGCAGCGCGGCCTCGCAGGCCAGGTGCGGCTCCAGCGCCAGCGCTTCGGCCTGCGTGAGCAGCTGCAGGTCACCCACGCCGTTAGCAGCTGCGCGCTGGCGGATGGCACGCAACTCGTCCACCTGCGCCGCGCTGGTGGCGACGATCAGCTTGCCGCAGCGCCGGTGCGCGATGCCGCGTTCGGTGCAGTAGCCGTACAGAAGCTCTTTCCCCTCCACGCACAGCCGCGCCTTGAGCGACCCCTGCGGGTAGTAGATGCCCGCGTGGATCACCTCGCTGTTGCGCGCGCTGGTGGCGGTGCCGAAGCTTTCCGCCGCCTCCAGCACCAGCACCTCGCGCCCGGCCAGCGCCAGCGCGCGCGCCACCGCCAGGCCGACCACGCCGGCGCCGATGACCACGGCATCGACCTGCTCCGCGCTCATGCCGGCGCCTCGAAACCGTCGATCACCCGCGCGGCGTTCTCGCCCAGTTCCGCCGCCGCATAACCGCCTTCCAGGATGAAGGCCGTGGGCAGGCCCAGGCGCTGAAGGCGCCGGCCGAGGCGCTCGAAATCCGGCGGCTGCAGCTGGAACCTGCTGATCGGATCGCCCGCGAAGGTATCCAGCCCGAGCGACACCACCAGCGCATCCGGCTGGTGCTGGGCGATGCGCTGGCAGGCGGCCTCCAGCGCCTCGAACCACGCGGCCACGCCGCTGCCGGCCGCCAGCGGCAGGTTGAGGTTGAAGCCGTCGCCCTCGCCCACGCCGCATTCGTCGGCATGGCCGAGGTAGAACGGGTATTCGGTGCGCGGATCGCCATGGATGCTGACGAACAGCACGTCGGCACGGTCGTAGAAGATGGCCTGCGTGCCGTTGCCGTGGTGGTAGTCCACATCCAGCACGGCCACACGCGCGGCGCCGCCGTCGCGCAGCGCCTGGGCGGCCACGGCGGCGTTGTTCAGGAAGCAGTAGCCGCCCATGAAATCCGGCCCCGCATGGTGGCCGGGCGGCCGGGTGGCGCAGAAGGCGGCGCGGGTGCCGGCGCGCAGGGCCTGGGCGGCGCTGGCAGCGGCGTCGGCGCCGGCCTTGGCCGCCGCCCAGGTGCCGGGCGACAGCGGTGAGCCGTTGTCCATCGAATAAAGCCCCAGCCTGGCGGTGAAGTTGGTAGGCTCGACGTCGCTGCGCAGCGTGCGCACCGGCCAGACCGAAGGAAACGGCTGCGTGCCGGCGTTGGCCGCATCCAGCGCCAGCCACCGCGCCCACGCGGTGCGCAGGAAGTCCAGGTAACGCGGCGCATGCACCTTGGGCAGCAGCGCGGCGCTGTCGACCAGCGGCGCCCGCAGCACGTGGCCGCGCGCCAGCAGCGAAGTGCGCACGAAGTCGGCACGGCTCGGGTTCTCGAAGCACGGCACGCGCTCGCCGCGGAAGATCTCGTGCACGGGCGCGTGCAGCGCCTGTTCGTCGTTGAAAAAGACCAGCATCGAAGCTCCCTCGGGTGGGGTGTTGCGCGGAGTATGGCACCGCCGGGGACACTCGACGCCGCCGGGCGGCGCACCTATAGTCGCGGCACGGTGCGCCACAGAGACAACGCGCCGCCAGCCACCAGGAACCCACCATGAAACTGCTGCCCACCCTTGTCGCCCTAGCCGCCACCGGCCTGCTCGCCGGCAACTGCCTTGCCATGACGCGCGCCGAAGTGCAGGCCGAAAGCCACCGCATCGCGGTCGAGTACAACGAGGCCCAGAAGGCCTGCGAACCCCTGCACGGCCATGAAGAGCTGGTCTGCCAGCGCGAGGCCAAGGCCAGGCAGAAGATCGCCAAGGCCGAGCTGCTGGCGCGCCGCAAGCCCACCGCGCAGAACTGGCTGAGCGCCCGCATGGCCCACGTCAACGCCGACTACGACGTGGCGAAGGAAAAATGCGCCATGAAGACCGGCCGCGACAAGACCGCCTGCCGCAAGGAGGCGCGCGCCACCTACCTGGAAGCCCGCGCCAAGGCGCGATCGGCCCCGCCGGCGGCGAACTGACCCGGAGCCCTGGGGGCGGCTGACGGCGTCGCCGCCCCGTCAGGAGCGTTCGGCTTTCGCCCCGCCACCTTGCCGCACCAGCATCGCCTGCGGCGCGAAGCCGTGGTCTAGCGGCCCCACGCCGCTGCCGGTGCTCACCAGCGCGCCGTGGCGGATCGCCTCCAGCACATAGCCGTGCGCGGCCTGCACCGCCTGCGGCAGCGGCAACCCCTGCGCCAGGAAGGCCGCCACGGCGGAGCTGAGCGTGCAGCCGGCGCCGTGCAGGTTGCTGGTGTGCACACGCGGCGCCTGCAGCGCCAGTGGCGCGGCGCCCGGGGCCAGCAGCAGGTCGTGCACCTGATCGCCCGGCAGGTGGCCGCCCTTGAGCAGCACGGCGCGCGCGCCCAGCTGCAGCAGCGCCTGCGCGGCGGCAGGCATGTCTTCGGCGCGGGCGATGCGTCGCCCGAGCAGCAGCGCGGCTTCGTCCAGGTTGGGCGTCACCAGCTCTGCTCGCGGAAACAGCTCGGCCACCAGCGCCTGCACGGCCGGCGGCTCGATCAGCTGTGCGCCGGTGGCGGAGACCATCACCGGGTCCAGCACCACGTGCGGCAGGCGATGGCGGTTGATGGCTTCGGCCACCGTGCGCACCACCGCTTCGGAATGCAGCATGCCGATCTTCACCGCGTGCGCGCCGATGTCGCCCGCCACCGCGTCGATCTGCTCTACGATGAACGCCGGCGGCACACCGTGGATGCCGCTCACGCCCAGCGTGTTCTGCGCCGTGAGCGCCGTGATGGCGCTCATGCCGTAGCAACCCAGCGCGGCAAAGGTCTTCAGATCGGCCTGGATGCCGGCGCCGCCGCCGGAATCGGAGCCGGCGATGGTCAGCACCCGCACGTAAGTGCGCGCAGGCTGGTCATGCGCGGGGTTGCGCGCGGCGCTATCGGTTTTCATGCTCCAACAAGCCTCCAGCCCTTGCGTGGCGGGCGCAGGCAGCTATCAAAATCATACTTATTCACGGCGCCAGCGACGGGTGCGGCAGCGCCGGCACGGGCAGCGGCGGCGCGGCGCGGCCGGCGGCCAGCGCGGCCTGCCAGCGCGGCACGGTGGTGGCCGGGTCGTCGCCCAGGCCGCGCACCACGCACACGCCGCTGGCGCCGCTGCGCGCGGCCAGCTCCAGCTGCGCCGGCTCCAGGATGCCGCCGATGGCCACCACCGGCATGCCCGCCATGCGCACCCACCAGGCCAGGTTGTCCAGCCCCTGCGGCACCCAGGGCATGGCCTTGGTGAGCGTGGGCCAGACCGGGCCGCAGGCCGCGTACCAGGGTGCCAGGGCGCGCGCGCGGCACAACTCCCACAGGCTGTGGCTGCTGATGCCCAGCTTCAGGCCACTGGCCGCCAGTTCGGCACGGCCGGCCTCGCCCAGCGCCAGCAGATCTTCCTGGCCCAGGTGCACGACCAGATGCGAAGGCTCGCCCAGCTCCGCCGCCAGGCGCCAGTGGTCGTTGACCACCAGGGTAGCGCCGGCCACGCGGCAGGCTGCCAGCGCGTCGGCCGCGGACTGGCGCAGCGCCGCGTGCCACGCCGCATCGGGCGCATCCGGCGTCTTGATGCGCAGCTGCACCGTGCGCACGCCGGCGGCCACCACCTGACGCACGCGCTCGGCCGAATCGACGATGGCGTAGAGGCCGATATCCTCAAGTGCTTTGGGGCTCTGGCCCTTGTCTGGCGGGTGCAGACAGCTACTGAATTGAGAGCTTTCATCCCACGACATCGCGGGCAGCAGCGCCGGTTCCGTGGCGAAACCGGGCCGCGCCGCGACCGGCCCCGCGCCCTGCCCGGCCGCATAGCCGTGCGCCAGCGCGTGGGTGGTCGCCATCTTGGCCAGCACCAGCGCGTCGGCCGGCACGAAGCCCAGCGCCAGCGCGCAGGCGGCGCTGGTGGCGAAGGTGCAGCCGGTGCCATGCGTGTGCGGCGTGGCCACGCGCGGTAGCGCCAGCCAGCCGCCGGCCTGGGGCGTGGCGATCCAGTCCAGCGACCTGCCGGGCGCGGCCGCCGCGTCGTCGCCGCCGGTGACGGCGATCGCCTGCGCGCCGGTGCCACGCAGCGCGGCGGCGAGCGCGGGCACATCGCCCCCGGCAGCGCCCCCGCCGGCCAACCGCGCGGCCTCGCGCCGGTTGGGCGTGACGAGGGTCGCGCGCGGCAATAGCAGTTCGCGGTAGGCGGCCAATGCCGCTTCGCCGGCAAAGGCAGCGCCGGTGCTGGCGCCCAGCACCGGGTCGACCACCAGGGCCACGGGCGCACGCTCGCGCAGCCGGCCCACCCAGCGCGCCACCACGGCGATGTTGGCGGCGCTGCCCAGCAGGCCGGTCTTGATGGCGGCGGGCGGCAGATCGTCCGCCAGCGCGGCCAGTTGCGCATCGAGCAGCTCCGCTGACACCGGCTCGACGCGCGTCACCGCGCGAGAGTTCTGCGCCGTGACGGCCGCCACCACCGGGCACAGGTGCACGCCAAAAGCCTCGGCCGCGCGCGCGTCGGCGCTCAGTCCGGCGCCACCGCCACTATCGTTGCCGGCGATGCTCCAGACGATCGGTTTTGCTATGGATTCAGAAGCTGCCTGCGCCCGTTGTTTCTGGGCTGAAACGTGATCTGGCACTCAACCCCCGATGAGGAACGGATTGCCCGTCACCGGCGTCGTCGCCACCGCGAAATCCTGCCGCGCCATCACGCCGGCTAGGTGCGCGGCGCGCCCGGCCTCGATGGCCTGGCGGAAGGCGCCGGCCATGCGCACCGGGTCGGGCGACTGGCTGACGGCGCTGTTCAGCAGCACGGCGTCGTAACCCATTTCCATGGCCTGCGCCGCGTGGCTGGGCGCGCCGATGCCGGCGTCGACGATCAGCACCACGCCTGGCAGGCGCTCACGCAGCAGCCGCAGCGCGAACGGGTTGACCAGCCCCTGGCCGGAGCCGATGGGCGCGCCCCAGGGCATGAGCAGCGGGCAGCCCGCATCGAGCAGGCGCTTGCAGGTCACCAGGTCGTCGGTGCAGTACGGGAACACGGTGAAGCCGTCTTTGGCGAGCTGGCGCGCGGCCTCGACCAGCTCCTGCGGGTCGGGCTGCAGCGTGTAGTCGTCGCCCACCACCTCGAGCTTGACCCAGGGCGTGTCATACAGCTCGCGCGCCATGTGGGCCAGCTGCACCGCCTCGCGCGCCGTGGTGCAGCCGGCGGTGTTGGGCAGCAGGCGCGCGCCCTGCTCCTTCAGCGCGGCGCGGATGATCTCCACAAAGCCGTTGTCGCCGCCGGCGTTGGCTGGGGCCAGCTGCCGCTTGAGCCCCACCGTGACCACCTGCGTGCCCGAGGCCGCGATGGCCTCGCGCAGCACCTGCGGCGAGGGGTAGCCGGCAGTGCCCAGGAGAAAGCGGCTGGTGAGGGTGACGTCGCCAACGGACCAGGTGTCGGGAGCGCGTGCCGGCGCCGCGCCAAGAATTGAGTCAGACAAGTTTTCCTCCGTGTGCGCGCACCTGATCGAGCACGAACGCCTGCATCGCCTCTGAAACGCTGGCCAGCGGAATGGTGACCGAGCCTGCGTCACCCAAGCCGATGGTCCAGTGCTCGGGGTACCGCCAAACGTAGGTCACGCGGTCCCAGGGGAAGCGCATTTCGCCATGCGCCGATGCCACCTTGAAGCCGCCCTCATCCGCCGCCAGGGTGGCGACCGGCGGATCGCCAAGCGCGTCGAAGGCGGCGCGGCCGCGGCGCTGCATCGTCCGCCACAGAAAAACCGGAAAAACGGCGCCCATCAGCAACGCGCACCCCAGCGCGCCGCCAAACCAGCCGGCGCGCCGTTGCGACAGATGCCAGCCCAGCGTGACCGCCACCACCAGCAGGGCGATCAGGTAGTACCCGCCCACCGCCTGGCGCCAGGCGCGCGTGTAGGCCTGGCGCACCAGCGCCGGGGTGTAGACGAGGTCCGCCACGAGCGGCAGTTCCGGTCCGGCGGACTCACCCATGCCTCAGCCTCCCACGATCGGCTGGAACAGCAGCACCGCGTCGCCCTCGCCCAGCGTCCGCTGCGCGCGCTGGCCGCGCGCCACGAACTCGCCGTTGACGGCGGTGCTGACGCCCTGCGACGCATGGCCAAGCTGCTCGACCAGCTGCGCCAGCGTGGTGCCCGCGGGCAGCCGCCTGGGCTGACCGTCGAGCTGCACGGTGATCTGCTCCGCGGTCACGGCGGCCTGCTGGATTGAGGATGAAATCATGCCGTGGCCGGCTCCTGGCGGACGCAGGCAGCTATGCTTTCAGAAGCAAGCCCGCCATCCGCCCAGCCGTTGTGGCGCAGCGCCGCATCCACCAACGCGGGCGCCAGCAGCCAGCCGTGGCGGAACAGGCCGTTGATGCGCAGCAGGCGCTCGCCGTGCTCGGTGTACGGCGCGTTGTCGGGCAGCGCGGGGCGCAGGTTGACGTCGAGCTTGAGGATGCGCGCCTCGGCCAGCACCGGCACCACGCTGTGGGCGGCGGCCATCAGCTCGGTGGCCGAGCGCAGGCTGACCGGCGAGCGGTCTTCGCTCTCGATCTCGCTGGCACCCACCAGCACGTCCTGCGCCGAGCGCGGCACCACGTACACGCGATGGCGCGGGTGCAGCAGCCGCACCGGCCGCGTGAGGCCGTGGTCCGGGCAATGCAGCCAGATGACCTCCCCGCGGACACCTCGAACAGGCAGTGCGGGTTTGGCGCCCACACCGCGCACGTCCACCACGGCGTCGAAGGCCAGCACGCGGCCATCGGCCAGGTGCAGCGTGCCGCCGCGCGCGCCGCCCTGCACCGCCAGCACCTGCGTACCCCAGTGCCAGGCCGCGCCTTCGGCGGCGGCGTACAGCGCGCGCAGGGTGGCTACGGTGTCGATCTGCCCTTCGCCCGACAGTAGCCAGGCGTGCGACGGGCCCTGCACCGCCGGCTCCAGCGCGCGCAGCGCGGCGGCGTCCAGCGGCTGCACGCCTTCGGCCGGGCTGGCGACGCGCCATTCCTGCGTGGCGGTGGCGGCCCGCAGGCGATCCAGCACGCGCTGCGCGGCGCCCAGATCGGCGCGGTGCGCCACCAGCAGGCTGCCACGCGTGGCGAAGCCTGGCGTACCCAGGGCTGCCGTGACGCCGCGCCACAGCGCCAGCGAGCGCCAGCCCAGCGCGGCCACCGCCGGCTCGGCGTTGTCCAGCTCGGCCAGCGGGCTGAGCATGCCTGCTGCGGTGAAGCCGGCCGCCGTGGGCACGTAGGGTTCGGGCGCCTGGCTGCGCGGCACGGGCTCCGGGCCGGCCGCGGTGTCGAACACGCTCACGCGATGGCCGGCAGCGGCCAGCCGCCAGGCCAGCAGCCGGCCCAGCAGGCCGGCACCGGCGATGCCGACGTGCATGGGATCAACCATGGTTTGCACTCATTTTCATAGCTGCCTGCGACCGCCACAAAAGGGCTGGAGGCTGATTTACCATCAAACCGGCTGAATGGGCACGTAGAACTCGCCGCCCTTGGCCTGGAACTCCTTCGACTTCTCGTCCATGCCGGCCTTCAGCGCCTCGGCCTCGCTCAGGCCCTTGGCGGCGGCGAAGTCGCGCACCTCCTGCGTGATCTTCATGCTGCAGAACTTGGGGCCACACATGCTGCAGAAGTGCGCGGTCTTGCTGCTGTCCTTGGGCAGGGTTTCGTCGTGGAAGTCGCGCGCGGTGTCCGGATCGAGCCCCAGGTTGAACTGGTCTTCCCAGCGGAACTCGAAACGCGCGTGGCTGATTGCGTCGTCTCGCGCGCGGGCGGCCGGGTGGCCTTTGGCCACGTCGGCTGCATGGGCGGCGATCTTGTAGGCGATGATGCCCTGCTTGACGTCGTCGCGGTCCGGCAGGCCCAGGTGCTCCTTGGGCGTGACGTAGCACAGCATGGCCGTGCCCATCCAGCCGATCATGGCGGCGCCGATGGCCGACGCGATGTGGTCGTAGCCCGGCGCGATGTCGATGGTCAGCGGGCCGAGGGTGTAGAACGGCGCCTCGTGGCAGTGTTTGAGCTGCTCGTCCATGTTCGCCTGGATCATGTGCATGGGCACGTGGCCCGGGCCTTCGATCATGGTCTGCACGTCGTGCTTCCAGGCGGTCTGCGTCAGCTCGCCCAGGGTGCGCAGTTCGGCGAACTGGGCTTCGTCGTTGGCATCCGCCGCGCAGCCGGGGCGCAGGCCGTCACCCAGGCTGAAGCTCACGTCGTAGGCCTTCATGATCTCGCAGATCTCTTCGAAGTGCTCGTACAGGAAGCTTTCACGGTGGTGCGCGATGCACCACTTGGCCATGATGGAGCCGCCGCGGCTGACGATGCCCGTCACGCGGTCTGCCGTCAGGTGGATGAAGGGCAGGCGCACGCCGGCGTGGATGGTGAAGTAGTCCACGCCCTGCTCGGCCTGCTCGATCAAGGTGTCGCGGAAGATGGCCCAGGTGAGGTCTTCGGCCACGCCGCCCACTTTTTCCAGCGCCTGGTAGATCGGCACGGTGCCGATGGGCACGGGACTGTTGCGGACGATCCAGTCGCGCGTGGTGTGGATGTTGCGGCCGGTGCTCAGATCCATCACCGTGTCGGCGCCCCAGCGGATCGACCAGACCAGCTTTTCCACCTCTTCCTCGATGCTGCTGGTGACGGCGCTGTTGCCGATGTTGGCGTTGATCTTCACGCGGAAGTTGCGGCCGATGATCATCGGCTCGATCTCCGGGTGGTTGATGTTGGCCGGGATGATGGCGCGGCCGCGCGCCACCTCGTCGCGCACGAACTCGGGCGTGATGCGGTCGGGCAAGGTGGCGCCCATCGGGTTGCCGCGGCGGCGGGCCTCGCGCTCGCGCTGGCTGAGAAATTCCTGCGTCCATTCCAGACGGCCGTTCTCGCGCAGGGCGATGTATTCCATCTCGGGCGTCACGATGCCTTGGCGGGCGTAGTGCATCTGCGTGACGTTGGCGCCGCTGCGGGCGCGGCGCGGCTGGCGCTGCAGGCCGGCGGCTTCGCGGCGCAGCTGGTCGATGCGCTCGGCATCGCGCCCCTCATGCTTGCCGCCGTCGTCCAGGATGTGGGCCAGACGGCCCTCGTAGGCCTCGGTGTCGCCGCGCTCGGCAATCCAGGCGGCACGCACGGGTGCCAGACCCGCGCGCACGTCGATCGCCACCTTGGGATCGGTGTAGGGGCCGGAGGTGTCGTAGAACGAAACCTCGCGCCCGTTGGTCAGCCGCACATCGCGCACCGGCACGCGGATGTCGGGGCGGCTGCCTTCCATCACGCCCTTGGTGGAGGCAGGCAAGGGCTCGCGCGTGAGGGCGAGCAGCTGGGCGATCTTGTCGGGGGCGTTCATGGGCGGAGCTCCTGGATGTGCCTGGGGTGGGACTCCGGGGCTGCCCTTGCCGCCGGGGGCTTCCGCCAGGGAAGCGCCCGTGGGCTCCTGCTCTTCCTTACGCCGGTGCTAACCGGATCAAGTTGACGGGTTCGGCCCTGAAGACCATCTCAGCTCGCCTGACGCGGGCACCCCGGAGTTGCATGGATGATAAGGCCGATGCGGCGCATTGCAAGAGCGTTGAGGAGAGCCCGAAAAGCAGGCTATAATGCAAGGCTTGTTCCCCGATAGCTCAGTCGGTAGAGCGCCGGACTGTTAATCCGTAGGTCCCTGGTTCGAGCCCAGGTCGGGGAGCCAAAACATCCAAGCAGAGAACCCGCCCACGAGGCGGGTTTTTTGTTGCCTGGCGCTCGGCACAGGCACGGCAACGCGCGCTGAATCAGCCCTCTCGCTCGCGCCCGTAGGTGTCTTCGTAGCGCACGATGTCGTCTTCCTCGAGGTAGCTGCCGGACTGCACCTCGATCACCTCCAGCGGCAGCTTGCCGGGGTTGGCCAGCCGGTGCACGTGGCCCAGTGGGATGAAGGTGGATTCGTTCTCGCCCAGCAACCGCACTTCGTCGCCCTGCGTCACATGCGCGGTGCCGCGCACCACCACCCAGTGTTCGGCGCGGTGGTGGTGTTTCTGCAGGCTGATGCTGGCGCCGGGGTTGACCACGATGCGCTTGACCTTGAAGCGCTCGCCGGCGTCGATCTCGTCGTACCAGCCCCAGGGGCGGTGCACCTTGCGGTGGGCGCCCGCCAGCGTGTCCCCGCGCTCGCGCAGCAGCGCGACCAGCTGCTTCACCTCCTGGAGGCGGTCCTGCCGGGCCACCAGCACGGCGTCGGGCGTTTCCACCACGACCAGATCGTCCAGACCCAGCCCGGCCACCAGCCGGCCGCTGGAAAACAGCAGGGTGTTGCGCGAATCCATGCTGACTGCCGGCCCCACTGCGGCGTTGCCGGCAGCGTCCTTGGGTTGCACGCTCCACACCGCGTCCCAGGCGCCCAGGTCCGACCAGCCGGCGGCCAGCGGCACCAGCGCGGCGGGCACGCCGGCGGCCGCGTCGGACGGCAGCCGTTCCATGACGGCGTAGTCGATCGAGTCGGACGGGCAGTCCTCGAAAGCCGCCGTGTCCGGCCGGATGAAATCCACGTCCTGCAATGCGCCGTGCATGGCGGCTTCGCATGCGGCCAGGATGTCCGGGCGGTAGCGGCCGATGGCCTGCAGCCAGACGTCGGCGCGTACGGCGAACAGGCCGCTGTTCCAGAGGTAGTCACCCGCGTCCAGGTAGCGCCGCGCGCGCTCGGCGTCGGGCTTTTCGGTGAAGCCCAGCACGTCGAAGCTGCCATCGGCGCGCGGCGGACCCTGGCGGATGTAGCCATAGCCGGTTTCAGGCCGGTCGGCCATCACGCCGAACACCACCATGGCGCCGGCCCGCGCCGCCTGCCAGCCTGCGGCAACGGCGCGGTGGAAGGCTGGTACGTCGGCGATGACGTGGTCGGCGGGCATCACCAGCAGCACCGGGGAGTCGGCATCAGGTGTCTGGGCGGAACGCGCGGCCAGCGCTGCCAGCGTGAGCGCCGGTGCCGTGTTGCGGCCCGCCGGCTCCAGCACGATGCGCGGGTGCGCCAGGCCCAGCTCCGCCAGTTGCTGCGCGACGATGAAGCGGTGCTCGGCGTTGCAGACCACCAGCGGGCCGGCCACCGCGGGCTGCTCGCCCAGCCCCTCCAGCCGCTGGACGGTGTGCTGCAACATCGAGCGGCCGTCGCCCGAGAACGACAGGAACTGCTTGGGGTAGGACTCGCGCGACAGCGGCCACAGGCGCGTGCCGCTGCCGCCGGAAAGCACGACGGGCTGCAGGATGGACATGGCGGATGGGTAGGGATCAGGCCCGCATCGTAGCGTGCGGTTTCGCGCTGGATCAGTCGCCGAGTTCGAACACCGCCATGCTCTCCACGTGCGCAGTGTGCGGAAACATGTTGACCACGCCGGCTGCCGTGCAGCGGTAGCCGGCCTGGTGGACCAGCAGGCCGGCGTCGCGCGCCAGCGTGGCGGGGTTGCAGCTCACGTAGACGATGCGGCGCGGGGGCTGCCATTGCTCGGCACCCGGAGGCAGCGGCTCGGATGCGGGAGCGTTGCCCTCGCCTTCACCCTCGCCCTCACCCACCGCCGGCACACTGCCATGGCGGGCCTGATGGATGGCGGCCAGCGCCATGGCCAGGGCGAAGGCGCCTTCGCGCGGTGGATCGACCAGCCAGCGGTCCGCCGTGCCGTCGGCCACCAGTTGCGCCGCGCTCATCTCGAACAGGTTGCGCGCTACGAAACTCGTAGCTGCCTGCGCCCGCCCTGCCTGGGCGTTCTGCCCGTTTTGCTTGAAATTCTGGCGCGCGCGGGCGACCAGGGCCTCGCTGCCTTCCACGCCCAGCACCTCGCGCGCCCGGGTGGCCAGCGGCAGCGTGAAGTTGCCCAGGCCGCAGAACCAGTCGATCACGCGCTCGTGCGGCTGCACGTCCAGCAGGCGCAGCGCGCGCGCGACCAGCACGCGGTTGATGTGCGGGTTGACCTGGGTGAAATCGGTCGGCCTGAAGGGCATGGTGATGCCGAACTCGGGCAGCGCGTAGGCGAGTTGCGGGCCGCCTTCGTCCAGCAGGTGCACGGTGTCCGGCCCCTTGGGCTGCAGCCACCATTGCACGCCGGCATGCTGGGCAGCGAAGTCGCGCAGACGGCGCGCATCGGCCTCCGACAGCGGCTCCAGGTGACGCAGCACCAGCGCGGTCACGCCGTCGCCGCAGGCCAGCTCGATCTGCGGGCAGGTTTCGCGAGCGTCCATGCCGAAGATCAGGGCGCGCAGCGGCAGCAGCAGCGCGCTCACCTCGGGCGGCAGCACCGGGCATTCGCGCATATCGGCCACGTAGCGGCTCTTGCGCTCGTGAAAGCCGATCAGCACCTCGCCCTTCTTGGCCACGTAGCGCACCGACAGGCGCGCGCGCCAGCGGTAACCCCAGCTCGGGCCGTGGATGGGCGGCAGCACACGCTCGGCGCGCACCTTGCCCAGGTGCCACAGGTTGTCTTCCAGCACGCGCTGCTTGATGGCCACCTGCGCCGCCGGCTCCAGATGCTGCATCTTGCAGCCGCCGCAGGCACCGGCGTGCAGGCCGAAGTGCGGGCAGCGCGGCCGCACGCGCTGGCTGCTGGCGCTGTGCAGCTCGGTCAGCGTGGCGGCTTCCCAGTTGTTCTTGCGGCGATGGACGTTGACGCTCACCAGCTCGCCCGGCAGCGCCCCTTCGACGAACACCACCTTGCCGTCCGGCCGGTGCGCCACGCCCTGCGCCTCGATGTCCAGCGACTCGATGCGCAGCCAGCCCTCCGGCAGATCGGTGGCGGCAGGCGCGGCGGCGTCGGACTCAGGATTCATGGTCAAAATGGCTTGCAGCCCAGCAATGGCGGGCGCAGGCAGCTATCAAATCAGTAGTTATCGCAGCGGACAAAGCAGTTGGAAAGCGCCGAGCGGGCCTCCATCAGGACTCTCCCGTCACCACGCCAGCCGTCAGATGGCCGCGGAGCAGGCCAAGCCAGCAACCGCTGGTGGCCGGGCTTGTACCGGTCACTGGCGGTGCCCCCTCAAGGGGGTGGCGGAGCTGAACGAAGCCCGCGCAGCCTGGGGGCCTAGCGCCCCGGAAGGTAGCGCGACGGATCCACCGGCTTGCCGGAGCGGCGGATCTCGAAATGCAGCTTCACGCGATCGGCGTCGGTGTTGCCCATCTCGGCGATCTTCTGGCCCTTCTTCACGCTCTGGTCTTCCTTGACCAGCAGCGTCTGGTTGTGCGCGTAGGCCGTGAGGAAGGTGTTGTTGTGCTTCAGGATGATCAGGTTGCCGTAGCCGCGCAGGCCGGCACCGGCGTAGACCACCTTGCCATCGGCCGCGGCCAGCACCGGCTCGCCGGCCTTGCCGGCGATGTCCAGACCCTTGTTCTTGGCGTCGTCGAAGCCGGCCACCACGCTGCCGGCGGCGGGCCACATGAAGGCCACGTCGTCCTCGCCGGCCGAGGGCGGCGGGGGTGGCGACGCAGCCGGTGCGGGCGCGGGCGTGGCGGCTGCCACCGCCGGCGCGGCCGGCTCGGATTTGGGTTCGGCCTTGGGCGCGGGCGCACGCGGCGTGGCCGGCGCTGCGGCCACGGGCGGCGGGGCCATCGGGGTAGGCGGCACCACACGCAGCACCTGGCCGACCTCGATCACGTTCGGGTTCTCGAGGTTGTTCCAGCGTGCGATCTCGCGCCACTGCGTGTTGTGGTCGCGCGCGATCTGCATGATGGTGTCGCCCTGGCGCACGGTGTAGTAGCCGGGCTTGCCGGCGTTCTCGGCGCCCGGCAGGGTGGCGGGGTCCACGGTGGGCATGGTGGCGCGCGCCGTCATGCCGCGGTCTTCCACGGGCGCGCGGTTGATGGCACTGGAGCTGCAACCCCCCAGCACCGCCGCGCCGGCGACGGCCAACGCGATCCAAGTCTTTCGACTTACAAGCATCATTTCACTGCTTCCTTCAGGCAACGCCTGATTTTAGAGGCACGAAATTCACGGCCTCCAGCACGGTGTGTGACACACCTTGCCGCGACTTGTCGACCACCACCAGCGCCTGTCCGCCACTCGATGCCAGAGGCGCCACGATGCGGCCGCCAACCGCCAGCTGATCGATCCACGCATCGGGCACGAGTTCACCGCCCGCCGCCGCGATGATGCCCGCATACGGTGCGCCCTTGGCGAAACCGGCCATGCCGTCGCCCAGGATCAGGTGCACGTTGGCGATGCGCAGCGGGCGCAGGTTGGCGCGCGCCTTCTCGTGCAGGTCGCGCAGGCGCTCGATGCTGTAGACCTCGGTGGCCAGCTGGCCCAGCACCACGGCCTGATAGCCGCAGCCGGTGCCGATGTCGAGCACGCGGCCCAGGCGGCCGTCCTCGCCGCGCAGGCCGCCCTGCATCAGCAGCTCGACCATGCGCGCCACCACGCTGGGCTTGGAAATGGTCTGCCCCAGGCCGATGGGCAGCGCCGTGTCCTCGTAGGCCTGCGGCACCAGCGCGCCATCGACAAAGCGGTGCCGCTCCACGGCGCCCATGGCGCGCAGCACGGCGGCGTCCTGGATGCCGTCGGCCGCCAGCTGCTGCACCATGCGGCCGCGCGCCGGGATCGGGTCGCGCGCGGCACCGGTGGGCGCGGGCGCGGCGGGCGGCACGGGCGCCGCCGGGCGCCGTGCGGGCGCGGCTGGCGCGTTGCCGGCGGGGAAGATGCGGGCCGGGAAGCCCGGGCGCTGCGTGGCCATCAGCCGCCCTCGCCCTGCGTGAGGCGCGCCACGCCCTGCGCCCAGTAGCTGAGCGCGTCGCGGTCGGTCAGGTCCACCTTCAGCGGTGTGAGCGACAGGTGGCCCTGCGCGGTGGCGTGGAAATCGGTGCCCTCGGCCGCGTCGGCCGCCGGACCGGCGCCGCCGATCCAGTACATGGTGTCGCCGCGCGGATTGGTCTGCGTGATCACGCGCTCGGCCGCGTGCCGGCGGCCCAGGCGGCAGACCTTGACCGGCTTCAGCTCGTCCAACGGCAGGTTGGGAATGTTCACGTTCAGCAGCCAGGGCTTGCCGCCTTCGACCTGGTGACGGCCGAGCTGCTGCACCAGCTGCGCGGCCCGGGCGGCGGCCGCGTCGAGGTGGGCCCAGCCCTTCTCGATCTGCGAGAACGCGATGGCCGGGATGCCGAACAGGTAGCCCTCCATGGCGGCGCCCACGGTGCCGGAATAGATGGTGTCGTCGCCCATGTTGGCGCCGTTGTTGATGCCGGAGACCACCAGATCCGGCCGGTAGCCCAGCAGCCCGGTGAGCGCGATGTGCACGCAGTCGGCCGGCGTGCCGTTGACGTAGCGGAAGCCGTTGGCAGCCTCGTACACGTAGAGCGGCGAATGCAGCGTGAGCGAGTTGGACTTCGCGCTGTTGTTGTGCTCGGGGGCGACCACCTCGACCTGCACCCCTTCGGTGGCCTTCAGCGCCTCGTACAGCGCGACGATGCCCATGGCCTGGTAGCCGTCGTCGTTGGAAAGCAGGATCTTCATGGGTGGGTGCGCTCGAATGCAACCGATTGTAGGGCGCAGCCCTTCCCGGCCGGCTTGGCCGTCGCCGCAGGGACAAGCGCGCCGCCGGGGCGGCTTCTATGATCGGCGCTCATCTTGATGGCGATCAAACAGGAGACCCCGCCCATGCACGCCTGGCTTTGCGAAAACCCCGTCGGTGTCGACGCGCTCACCTGGAAGGAACTGCCCACACCCCAGCCCGGCAAGGGCCAGGTGCTGATCCGCATCCAGGCCGCGAGCCTGAACTTCCCCGACCTGCTGATCGTGCAGAACAAGTACCAGCACAAGCCGGAGCTGCCCTTCGTGCCGGGCTCCGAATACGCCGGCGTGATCGAGGCCGTGGGTGAAGGCGTGACCGGCCTGCAGGTAGGCCAGGCCGTGGCCTGCCTGTCGGGCACCGGCGGCTTCGGCACCCACACGCTGGCGCCGGCCAAGCTGTGCATGCCGCTGCCGGCGGGCTTTCCGCCGGTGGACGCGGCCGCCTTCATCATGATCTACGCCACCAGCCACCACGCGCTGATGGACCGCGGCCAGCTCAAACCCGGCGAGACCGTGCTGGTGCTGGGCGCGGCCGGCGGCGTGGGCATGTCGGCCATCCAGATCGCCAAGGTGGCGGGCGCGAAGGTCATCGCCGCCGCCTCGACCGACGAGAAGTGCGATTTCTGCAGGCAGCTCGGCGCCGACGAGACCATCAACTACAGCACCCAGGACCTGCGCGAGCGCCTCAAGGAGCTGACCGGCGGCAAGGGCCCGGACGTGATCTACGACCCGGTGGGCGGCCCGTTCACCGAGCCGGCGTTCCGCTCCATCGCCTGGCGCGGCCGGCACCTGGTGATCGGCTTCGCGGCGGGCGACATCCCGGCGATCAAGATCAACCTGGCGCTGGTCAAGGGCGCCAGCATCGTCGGCGTGTTCTGGGGCGACTTCGCGCGCCGCGAGCCGCAGGCCAACGCCGCCATGATGCAGGAGCTGGCCAGCTGGTACGCGCAGGGCAGGATCAAGCCGGTGATCGACCGGCAGATGCCGATGAGCGAGCTCAAGGCCGCCTACGCCCGCATGGGCAGCCGCGAGGTCAAGGGCAAGCTGGTGCTGGTGAACGACTGACCCGTTCGCTACCGATTGCATAGCTGCCTGCGCCCGCCACGAGCGGGCCGCAGGCCAATTTAACCTTCAAACTGCCACCCTCCGGCGCGTTCACTCCACCCAGTGCGTGAACGACGCCACCGGCTCGCGCGGCGTGCTGTAGGTGTTGATCAGCGCGGTCTCGTCGGCGTAGCCCAGCGCCATGCCGCAGACCAGCATCTCCTCGGCCGTGGCGCCGATGTGCGGCAGCACGATGCTGGCGTAGTCGTTCCAGGCCGCCTGCGGGCAGGTGTGCAGGCCGTGGGCGCGCGCGGCCACCATCAGGTTCTGCAGGAACATGCCGTAGTCCACCAGGCTGCCCTGCCCCATCACGCGGTCGACGGTGAACATCAGCCCCACCGGCGCGTCGAACAGGCGGAAGTTGCGCTGGTGCTGGGCGTGCATCCTGTCCTTGTCGCCCTTGCCGATGCCCAGCAGGCCGTACAGGCTCCAGCCGTTCTGGCGCCGGCGCGCCAGGTACGGATCGACCCAGTGGCGCGGGTAGTAGTCGTAGTCGGGGCGGTACCTGGTTTCCAGCTCGGGGTGGTCGCGCAGGCTGTCGTGGGCTTCGCAGACCTTGTCGCACAGCGCATCGCGGGTGGCGCCTTCCAGCACATACACCTTCCAGGGCTGGGTGTTGGTGCCCGACGGCGCGCGGCTGGCGATCTGCAGCAGCCGCTCTATCTGCGAGCGCGGCACCAGCACCTCGCGCTTGAAGGCGCGCACGCAAAAGCGGTTCTCGATGGCCGCGTCCACGCTGGCCGGGTCGGCGATGGGGGCGTTCAGTTGGGACATACCAGCTTCTCCAGCGCGCGCTTCAGGTCGGCCGGCAGGGGCACCGGGCGCTGCGTCGCGCGATCGACGTACACATGGACGAAATGGCCGCGCGCGGCCGTCTTGGGCGCGCCCTCGGCGAACAGGCCGACCTCGTAGCGCACGCTGGAGCTGCCCAGGTGCGCCACGCGGATGCCGGCCTCGATGTTCTGGGGAAACGCCAGCGACTCGAAGTACAGGCACTGCGTTTCCACCACCAGACCGATGACCTGGCCGTTCTGCGTGTCGAGCACGCCCTGCTCGATCAGCCAGGCGTTCACCGCGGTATCGAACCAGCTGTAGTACACCACGTTGTTGACGTGGCCGTACATGTCGTTGTCCATCCAGCGGGTGGTGATGGTGCGGAAGGCGCGGTAGCCGTCGCGCGACTCGGGCGCCGGCCGGGCCGGCTTGGCGGGAGCATTCATGGCGACGCATTCTGCCAGCGCTGCCACCGTTGCCAGTGCGCCAAGGCGACGGCAAAGGTGCCCAGCTGCACCTGCACCGTGGTGTCGATGTCGTGACCGTAGCCGCCGCCCATGGCCAGCGCCAGCGGCACGCGCCGCTGCCAGGCCCAGGCCAGCACGCGCTCGTCGCGCCGGCGCAGGCCGCCCAGCGTGAGCTTGAGCCGGCCCAGCCGGTCGCCCTCGTGCGGATCGGCGCCGGCCAGGTAGAACACGAAGTCGGGCCGGAAGCGCGCGTCCAGCTCCACCAGCGCGAGATCGAGCGCGTCGAGGTAGTCGACGTCGCCGGTGCCGTCGGGCAGGCCGACGTCGAGGTCGCCGGGCTCCTTGCGGAACGGGAAGTTGCGCTCGCCGTGCACGGACAGCGTGAACACCGAATCGTCGGCCGCGAAGATGGACGCCGTGCCGTTGCCCTGGTGCACGTCGAGGTCGATCACGGCCACCCGCGGCGGCGCCTGCCCGGCCGAGAGCGCGTCGTGCTGCAGCGTGCGCGCGGCCACGGCGATGTCGTTGAACACGCAAAAGCCGCCGCCCTTGTCGGCACTCGCGTGGTGCGTGCCGCCCGCCAGGTTGGCGGCGATGCCCTCCGACCGTGCCAGGCGGGCGGCCGCCACCGTGGCGCCCACCGAGCGGCGCGAGCGCTCCACCATGGCCTCGCTCCAGGGAAAGCCGATCTCGCGCAGCGCCTTCGGGTCGATGCTGCCGCTGGCCACGGCCGCGATGTAGGCCGGCGCGTGCACGCGCGCCAGCATGGCGTCGTCCGCAGGCTCGGCCTGGCGTTGCTCGACGGCCGGCAGCTCGGCCGACAGGCGTTCGTGCAGCCGGCCGTACTTGTGCATCGGAAAGCGGTGCCCCGCCGGCAGCGGCAGCACGTAGCGGGTGGAATAGAAGGCCTTCATCAGCGTGTCTTCATGGTGCGGGAGCATCCTGGAGGCGTGCGCGGCACAAAGCGTTGCAGCCGACGGCCCTTGTGCCGCGCACACTCCTAGGGTGCCAACTCTAAATTGGTGCATCCGGCCGCCAAAGCCTTGAAATCCCTGCGCGATTGCCTAAAATCCGTTCCATGCTGCACTGCAACATAAGAAGTGGTTTCAGGCGGCTGACCTCGACCCTTCATTGAACTGCATAGGAGATTGAACATGCTGACCCCCGAGCAAATCGTTGCGGCCCAAAAAGCCAACATGGAAACCCTGTACGGCCTGACCGCCAAAGCCTTCGAAGGCGTGGAAAAGCTGATCGACCTGAACGTCAACGCCACCAAGGCCGCGATGGCTGAGTCCGCCGGCCACACCCAGGCCATGCTGTCCGCCAAGGACGCCCAGGAACTGCTGGCCCTGCAGGCCTCCATGTTCCAGCCCCTGGCCGAGAAAGCCGCTGCCTACAGCCGCCACCTGTACGACATCGCCTCCGCCACCGGCGCCGAGTTCGGCAAGGCCTTCGAATCCAAGATGGCCGAGAGCCAAGCCCAGATGGCCGCTCTGGTGGACAACGCCGCCAAGAACGCCCCCGCCGGTTCCGAAACCGCCGTGGCCGTGATGAAGAGCGCCGTGGCCGCTGCCAACAACGCTTTCGAGTCCGTGCAGAAGGCTGTCAAGCAAGCCTCCGACGTGGCCGAAGCCAACTTCAACGCCGTGACGACCACGGCCACCAACGCTGCCAAGAGCGCCTCCGCCGCTGCCAAGAAGCGCTGATGGTCCGCCGGGTGGTGCGCCCCGCGCGCCACCCGCGTCCGACGACAGATTGCAAGTCCCAAGCGAAGGTGCCAACTCCGTGGCACCGTGATGGTTGTCTCCTCGGATCCTTTCGAAGCCCTTCGCGGGCTCAGGGATCCCTTCAAGGGCCGGTCTTTGACCGGCCTCTTTTTTTGCCCGTTCCATCCGAACACGGTCGTTTCCCGAACGGGAGGTCACGATAGGCCGGATTCCGTCCGGCGGCGGCTGATGCTCGATGCCCGGCTCCAGCCACCCGGCATCGCCCAGTCCCCAGCGTCCCCTTGCTCCCTGGCTCCGTTTCAATTAGGAATCGTTCTCGTTTGCATTAGAATCCCTTCCAGTCCGACCGATTTCGACGAAGGGAACCCTGAATGCTTCTGCGCGCCGCCGCCCTTGCCACCAGCCTGTCCGCCCTGCTGCTTGCCGCCGCGCCGGCCGTCCATGCCCAGGGCGTGATCAACCTCTACTCCGCGCGCCACTACAGCACCGACGAGTCGCTCTACAACGACTTCACCAAGGCCACCGGCATCCAGATCCGCCGCGTCGACGCCGACGACGCCGGCATCATCGCCCGCCTGAAGGCCGAAGGCAGCGCCTCGCCGGCCGACGTGATCCTGCTGGTCGATGCCGCCCGCCTGTGGCGCGGCGAACAGGACGGCCTGTTCCTGCCCATCAGGTCCAAGGCGCTGGACGAAGCCATCCCGCCCAACCTGCGCGCCGCGCCGGCGGCCGACGGCGGCGTGGCCTGGTTTGGCTTCTCGACCCGGGCGCGCGTGATCGTGTACGACAAGATCAAGGTCAAGCGCGAGGATGTCGACACCTACGAGAAGCTGGGCGATCCGCGCAACAAGGGGCGGCTGTGCATCCGCTCCGGCTCGCATCCCTACAACCTGAGCCTGTTCAGCGCCGTCAACGCGCACCTGGGCCCGGAAAAGACCGAGGCCTGGCTGAAGGGCATGGTGGCCAACATGGCGCGCGCGCCCAAGGGCGGCGATACCGACCAGATCCGCGCCGTGGCCAGCGGCGAATGCCAGATCGCGGTGACCAACAGCTATTACCTGGCGCGCCTGATGCGCTCCGGCACCCCGGAAGACCGCGCCGTGACCGAGCGCGTGGGCGTGGTCTTCCCGGACCAGGCCAGCTGGGGCACGCACGTCAACGTGGCCGGCGGCGCCGTGGCGCGCCACAGCAAGAACGTGGACGGCGCCACCAGGTTCCTCGAATACCTGGCCAGCCCCGCGGCGCAGAACTACTTCGCCAACGGCAACAACGAATGGCCGGTGGCCCGCGGCGTGACCACCGACAACCCGGCCCTCAAGGCCATGACCGGCGGCCGCAGCTTCAAGATCGACGACACCCCCGTCGGCACCCTGGGCACCAGCCAGGTCCAGGTGCAGCAGATGCTGGACCGGGCCGGGTTCAAATAAGCGGGCCGTCTGCGCCGGCCGCCGGCGCCGGCCGCCGGCGCCGGTTGGCAAAACAGCCGTGGTGCCGGATCGCGCCGGATTCTGCAAGCACCGTCCGGGCGCGGCTCCCTCGACGAGCTCAGCGCGGGCGTCAATCGAGTTTTGCGGGCGAATCGATGCAGCCAGCCCTGGCCCGGTGGCACGGGCGCGCACACATCCCGGCCTTGAGCAGCACCTACAAGCTACATTTTGAATAGCTGCCTGCGCCCGCCAAGTCTGGGCAAAAGGCGCCTTTCATCCATCAACCCCAACCCGCAGTTTGGGGCCGAGCGAAGCGATGGCCCGTGTTCTCCCCACTCCCCTCTGGCCGTGCCGAGAAGCGCAGGGCGTGGGGCGGGCGCGGACACCGAAGGATGGCCGCGCTTCGTGCTCTGACTCGCTGCGGCTGTTTGAGCGGAGCGCCGCAGGCGCGCAGCGAGTTCCGCAGCGCCGCCCCGCGCCCGAGCATCGCAGGTTGCCCGCAGCGAAGCGAAGGGACACGGCAAGTGGGGTCGCCTTTCTTTTGCCTACTTTTCTTTGGCGACACAAAGAAAAGTAGGTGCGCCGCCGGGCGCACATCCCGGCCTGCGGCGCCACCAGAAGCACTACGCTTTCAATAGCTTCCTGCGCCCGCCACGCCTTGACAAAACCCCGATTTCATTCAAAAACCGAAGTACCCAATCTGAGCATCACCATCGCGCGAACCTCGCGCGCGCCGAGCTTCCACTGCACGACTCGGCGAGAGCTTGAGCATGCGCCAGCCAGAGCTTCGACCCACTCGGCCCGAACAACGAGCAAACGGGCGGTGCTCAAGCCCAACCGCGAAAGTTGAATGAAACCGGCCTCCAGCCCAGTCGCAGCAGGCGCAGGAAGCTATCTATTCAGGAGCAACCCGGATCAGCCTGCCATCCTGCTCGTCCGTCACCACGTACAACAGCCCGTCCGGCCCCTGACGCACGTCGCGGATGCGCTGCCCCACATCCTCCAGCAGCTTGTGCTCGGCCGCCACCTTGCCGTTCTTCAGCTCGATGCGGTCGAGGTAGCGGAACTTGAGCGAGCCGACGAAAAGGTTGCCCTTCCAGGCCGCGCCATAGCGGTCGCTGGTGAGAAACGCCATGCCCGAGGGCGCGATCGAGGGCACCCAGTAATGCAGCGGCTGCTCCATGCCGGCCCTGGCGGTCAGCCCGTCGCCGATCTTGCCGCCGCCGTAGTTCTCGCCGTAGGTGATCACCGGCCAGCCGTAGTTCCGGCCGGGCTCGGGCAGGTTGATCTCGTCGCCGCCCTGCGGGCCGTGCTCGTGCGTCCAAAGGCGCCCGTCCGGGCCCCAGGTGGCGCCCTGCATGTTGCGGTGGCCGTAGCTCCAGATCTCCGGCAGCGCGCCGGCGCGGCCGGCGAAGGGGTTGTCGGGAGGCACGCTGCCGTCCTTGCCCACGCGCACCAGCTTGCCCAGGTGGTTGTCCAGTTTCTGCGCATCCTGCATGCGGATGAAGCGCTCGCCCAGCGTGAGAAACAGCGTGCCGTCGGGCTGGCCATTCACGCGCCGCTCGACGATGCGGCAGCCGAAGTGGGCCGAGCTGCGCACCTTGGGCCGCTGGCTGAAGATGACCTTCACGTCTTCCAGCCGCCGCCGGTCGTCGGACAGGCGGGCCCGCGCCAGCGCGGTGCTGTTGGTGCCGTTCTCGCCGGGCTCGCTGAAGCAGAAATACAGCGTGCGGTTGCGGGCGAAGTCGCTGTCGGTCACCACATCGAGTAGGCCGCCCTGCCCGCCTGCCGCCACCGCGGGCAGGCCCTGCAGCGGCTCGTTCAGCCGGCCGCCGGGCTCGACCACGCGCATGCGGCCCGGGCGCTCGGTGACCAGGAAGCGCCCCTCGGGCAGAAAGGCCACCGCCCACGGATGCTCCAGCCCGCCGGCCACGGTCTGCGCGCGCACCTGCTGGGCGCCGGCAAGCACCGGGGCACCGGCGACGACCAAGGCTATCGCCAGGCCCCGCAGGTTCCGGCAGGTGGCGAACGCCATCAGTTGCCTGGACATCATGCTTGCATTCCTTTTGATCATGACCAGCATCTGGCGGGACAGTCTATGCCGCGCCGCATCACCCTGCCCATGCCCCCGCGAACGGGGGATCGACCGGTGCTGCCGCAGTAGAAGGACAGACTTCAACAAATCTGTGCAAGTGCGCAATTTTTATCGACTATTTGTAACTTGATCGGGGTAAACCCTAGGAAAGTGTTCGTGAATGACTTCGGCGATGGCGGGAAGTTGTCCTACACTTCGTGCACTACCCTTTTCAGGGTAGCGATTAGTTCGAAAGTACTGACATACCTGTTGCCTCCGGCAACACGGTCCCAAGAACAACGCCCTCCGAGGCTCCAGAGCACCACGCCTGATGTCCAGACTTATCGCAGCTTTCGTCATGGCCGCCGGCGCCTGTGCCGCCGCGCACGCCGCCCCCGCCCAGGACGATCTCGGCCAGCTGATGCGCCAGAAATCGATCGCCTCGCGCATCGGCGACGCCATCCATGAATCCACCAGCCGCGCCACGGAAATCGTGATGAACGCCATGAGCGCGCTGGACACGCCCTACCACTTCGGCGGCACCTCGCGCCTGACCGGTTTCGACTGCAGCGGCTTCGTGCAGGCCATGGTCAAGCAGAGCGCCGGCTTGCTGCTGCCGCGCAGCGCGGCCGAGCAGGCCCGGGCCACCGAATCCATCCAGAAAGACCAGCTCCGCCCCGGCGACCTGGTCTTTTTCAATACCATGCGCCGCGCCTTCAGCCACGTGGGCATCTACATCGGCGAAGGCAAGTTCATCCACGCCCCGCGCACCGGCGCGCAGGTGCGGGTGGAAAGCATGGACGTGAGCTACTGGCAGGCGCGCTTCAACGGCGCCCGCCGTGTGGCGCTGGGCGGCAGCGATGCCGACGACGCCCAGCAACCGGCATCTGCCGCACGCAGCACGCCGGCAGCCTCTTCCTCGGTGATCGACCGCGATTCACCCGCACCCACCACCGTGCGCCTGGGCGGCAGCAGCCAGAAGCCCGAGAGCACTTACCAGGTGCGCAGCGGCGAGAACATCTGAACGCAGGGCGCGGCGCGCCAGACGCCGTGCCGGCACCTCGCAAGGTTTACCTCCTCCAAAGGTAACGGGCCCGCAAGGGCCCGCTTTTTTTGGGCTGAACGATCCTGATGCAGCGCTGGCAGGATGCTGGTCCACCAGCCGGCGGGCAGGTTGCCCGACAGCGCGGCGCTCTTGACCGTTTACAAGCTTTTTGGGCTTCCAGGCCAGTGATGACGGGCGCCGCCAGCTATGAAATCAGTAGCTACCCGATGACCACAACTCAGTCGTCCTCGGCCGGATCGAGCTCGGGGAACAGCACTCCGGTGAAGCCGAACTGGCTGAAATCACGAATCCGCATCGGGTACAGCTTGCCCAGCAGGTGGTCGCATTCGTGCTGCACCACGCGGGCGTGCCAGCCTTCCACCTCGCGGTCGATCGGGGCGCCTTCGATGTCGAAGCCGGTGTAGCGGATGCGCTGCCAGCGCGGCACCAGCCCGCGCAAACCGGGCACGGACAGACACCCTTCCCAGCCGTCTTCCTCGTCGGCAGACAGTGGCGTGATCTGCGGGTTGCACAGCACCGTGCGCGGCACCAGCGGCCGGTCCGGGTAGCGCGGGTTCACGGCGTCACCGCCGAAGATCACCACCTGCAGATCAACGCCGATCTGCGGCGCCGCGATGCCGGCGCCGTTGGCGTCGTGCATGGTGTCGAACAGGTCCTGCACCAGTTCGGCCAGCGCCGGCGAGGCAAATGCCTGCACCGGCCTGGCCACGCGCAGCAGGCGCGCGTCGCCCATCTTCAGGATCGGACGGACCGCCATCGTGGGTAATGCGCCTGTCTGCCCGCTTGCCTGCCCGCGCGCTCAGCGCAGCTCTTCACGCGGCACGCCACCGCCCGACGGGCCGAGGCGCGGCGGATCGCTGGGGCCGGTGGACGAAGGCCGCTGCGGGCGCGGGGGACGCACGGCCGGCGGACGGGCGTTGCCGGGGCGGTTGAAGCCCGGCCGGTTGTAATCCGGGCGCCGGGGCGGCGGGCGATCCCAGTGGCGGCGGTCGTAGCCGTCGTGGTCGTAGATGCCCAGCGACAGCGAAGGCGTGTACGCAGGATAGGTCGGCGCGTAGTACGGCGCACCGTAGTAGTCGTAGTACGGCTGGGCCGGGTAGGTAGCGGCCGGATACACCGGCGCACCGGGGTCGTAGGGTGGCGCCACCACGCAGCCGCCCAGCAGTGCCAGCGCCCCGCCGGCCAGAACCAGCGCCGCGCGCCGGGGAATTGCAACAGAGCGTGTCATGAACACCACCTCCATCTGAAAAGTGAACCAACCGCCCGCCCGGAACAACCGGACGCTACAGCTACTTTAACGCGCCGGCAGCCCAGGCGGAGGACGCGCTGCCATCCGCACTCAACCCACCTGCGTGCCCAGCCAGGCCGCGCCACGCACGCCGGACGAATCGCCATGCAGCGCGGGCCGCAGCAGGGTGCGCACGCTGTCGCTGAACACGTGCGGCGCCCACAGGCGCGGCACCTGCTCGTACAGCTCTTTCACGTTGCTCATGCCGCCGCCGAGCACGATCACGTCCGGATCGAGCAGGTTGATCACCCCGGCCAGCGCCCGCGCCAGCCTTTCGGCGTAACGCGCCAGGCTGGCCTGGGCGGCAGCATCGCCGGCGCGTGCTGCGGTGACGACTGCCTCGGCACCCAGCGCCTGGCCAGCCGCGCAAGCGTGGTCGCGCGCCAGACCCGGGCCCGACAGCCAGGTCTCGACGCACCCCACCCGCCCGCACCAGCAGGCCGGCCGCGCCAGCTCCTCCGGCGTGGCCAGCGGCAGCGGGTTGTGGCCCCACTCGCCCGCCACGCCGTTGCGCCCGTGCAGCACCTGCCCGCGCACCGCCACGCCTGCCCCCACGCCGGTGCCCAGGATGGCGGCAAACACCACCTCGGCGCCCGCGCCGGCGCCATCGGTGGCTTCGGACAGCGCCAGGCAGTTGGCGTCGTTCTCCAGCCGCAGCGGCCGGCCCAGCAGCGCCTGCAGGTCCTGAAGCAGCGGCTGGCCGTTGAGCGCGGTGGAGTTGGCGTTGCGCACCCGCCCCGTCATCGGCGAGAGGCTGCCCGGGATGCCCATGCCGACGGACAGCCCCGTGGCACCCAGGCTGGCCTCGGCCTGCCGCACCAGCGCCCGGATGGCCTGTAGCGTCGCACGGTAGTCGCCCTGCGGCGTGGCGCAACGCTCGCGCAGCAGGAAGCGCCCGTCGGCCCCCAGCGCCGCGATCTCGATCTTGGTGCCGCCGAGGTCGATGCCCAGGCATGCTGGCGCGTCCGTCACTTGGCCCATGGGCTGGTGCACCACTGCTGCTCGCAAGGCACGCCGTCGTGGTTGCCGTCCATCTTCGTTCCCGGGCAGTTCCGAAGGAAGTACTTGGCCTCGGCACAGGAGGTCATCTGCGAACACATGGTGCGGCCGTCGCAGCGGAACGCAATCGCGGCCTCCACCGGCCGCGCCGGGTCACGTTGAGCGGGGGGTTGCGCCAGGGTCGCCGCTTCGCGCGGCCGCCCCGGGGCGTAGGCCTGCCACCAGTGATAGCCCTGCCAGCCCAGCGCCGCCACCAGCAGCACGCCGGCCACCCATCCCACCGCGGAACCCAGGCCGCTCGACGCCTCGGCCGGCCGCCGCGCCCGCTCAGGCCTGGGCGCGCGTCGCGCGTCAGTCACCCCAGCCCGCGCGACGGCGTCTGGACGCACCACATGGCGCGCCTGCTTGCGCCCCTGGGCGTCGGTGGCCACCTCGAAGCTCACCCGGTCGCCCAGCTGCGGGCGCCCGTCAGGCCCCCGGTCGCTGCGCGCAAAGGCGCTGATGTGCACGAAAACCTTGTCTCCGCCCTGGACAGGCTCGATGAAGCCGAAGCCGCGTTCGTCGTTCCACTGCGTCAGCCGGCCCTCGTAACGCATGCTCAGCCCTCGCCGCCCAGCAACGCCCGCATCCCCCCCTCGTCGATCACCGGCACGCCCAGTTCGCGGGCCTTGTCGAGCTTGCTGCCCGCCTCCTCGCCGGCGACCACGTAGCTGGTCTTCTTGCTGACGCTGCCGGCCACCTTGGCGCCGGCGGCTTCGAGCATGGCCTTGGCGTCGTCGCGGCTCAGCGTGGGCAGGGTGCCGGTGAGCACGAAGGTCTTGCCGGCCAGCGCCAGCAGCGCGGCCGGCGCGGGCTCGCCCTCGGGCCAGTGCACGCCCACGGCGCGCAGCTGCTCCACCACCTCGCGGTTGTGCGGCTGCCGGAAGAAGGTGTGGATGCTCTCGGCCACCACCGGGCCGACGTCGGGCACCTGCAGCAGCTGGTCGGTGCTGGCGTCCAGCACGGCGTCGAGCTTGCCAAAGTGGCGCGCCAGATCCTTGGCCGTGCTCTCCCCCACGTGCCGGATGCCCAGCGCGTAGAGAAAGCGCGCCAGCGTGGTCTGCTTCGATTTTTCCAGCGCATCCAGCAGGTTCTGCGCGGACTTTTCGGCCATGCGGTCCAGCGCCGCCAGGCTGACGAAGCCCATGCGGTACAGGTCCGGCAGGGTCTTGACCACGTTGCCATCCACCAGCTGATCGACCAGCTTTTCGCCCAGGCCTTCGATGTCCAGCGCCTTGCGGCTGGCAAAGTGCAGCAGCGCCTGCTTGCGCTGCGCCGCGCAGAACAGGCCGCCGGTGCAGCGGTGGTCGGCCTCGCCCTCCTCGCGCACCACATCGCTGCCGCACACCGGGCAGTGGGCGGGCATGGTGAACTCGGGCGCGCCGGCCTGACGCTTGTCGGGCAGCACGGCCACCACCTCGGGGATCACGTCGCCCGCGCGGCGCACGATCACGGTGTCGCCCACGCGCACGTCCTTGCGGCGCGCTTCCAGCTCGTTGTGCAGCGTGGCGTTGGTGACGGTGACGCCGCCCACGAACACCGGCGCCAGCTTGGCCACCGGCGTGAGCTTGCCGGTGCGGCCCACCTGCACGTCGATGGCCTGCACGGTGGTGAGCTGCTCCTGCGCCGGGTACTTGTGCGCCACCGCCCAGCGCGGCTCGCGGGTGACGAAGCCCAGCTCGCGCTGCAGCGCCAGCGAATCGACCTTGTAGACCACGCCGTCGATGTCGAACGGCAGGCCGTCGCGCCGGGCCGCGATGTCGGCATGAAACGCTATCAGATCAGAAGCGCCCTGCGCCCGCCGCGCAAGGGACGAGACCGGAAAACCCCATGATTTCATGGCCTGCAGCACCTGCCAGTGGGAGGCGAAATCCGGCCCGCCCTGCGCCGGCGGCGTGAGCTCGCCCAGCCCGTAGGCGAAGAAGCTGAGCGGGCGCTCGGCCGTGAGCGCCGGGTCCAGCTGGCGCACCGCGCCGGCCGCCGTGTTGCGCGGGTTGACGAAGGTGCGCGCCGCCTTGTCGCCGGCGGCCATCTTCTGGCGCATGCGTTCGTTCAGCGCCTCGAAGTCGTCGCGGCGCATGTAGACCTCGCCGCGCACCTCCAGCACCGGCGGGGCCTTGCCGTTCAGCCGCAAGGGAATCTGGCGGACAGTGCGGATGTTCTGCGTCACGTCTTCGCCCGTCTCGCCGTCGCCGCGCGTGGCGGCCTGCACCAGCACGCCGTCTTCGTAGCGCAGGTTGATGGCCAGGCCGTCGAACTTGGGCTCGGCCACGTAGGCCACTGGCGCGCCCGCCAGGATGGCCTGCGCCTCGGGCCCCAGCGGCTCGGCGCGGTAACGCTCGTCCGTGGGCTTGAGCTGGGTGCGGCGCTGCTCGCTGGCCAGGTAGTCGCGCACGCGCTGGTCGAACACCTCGGCGCCCCTGGGCGTGGTGTCGGTCTCGGTGCGGATGCTGAGCATGGGCACCACGTGCCGCACCGGCTGCAGGCTGTCGAGAATGGCGCCACCCACGCGGCGGGTGGGCGAATCGGGCGTGGCCAGTTCGGGGTGCGCGGCCTCCAGCGCCTGCAGTTCCTGGAACAGCCGGTCGTACTCGGCATCCGGAATCTCCGGCGCGTCCAGCGTGTAGTACTGGTGCGCCGCCCGGTTCAGCCGCGCCCGCAGATCGGCGGCATGGGCGGCAAGGTTTGCTTCTTTATTCATAGCTGGTTGCGCTTGTCTGGCGCCGACTATAGCCACAAAAGACGCATGAACATCGCTTCGGGCCTGAATCCCAGCAAAAAGCTAGTGGGCCACGAAATCAGATGCCTGCAGCCGTGATCAGAGCGGCTTGAGTTGCTAGCCGACCCAGCCGGATTGAAATTGTGCTCTGACCCCAGTTTTCTCTGACCTCATTTTTTTGATGATGTCCTCGTCCCACCCTATCGCCCATCGCCATAGTTGAGCGTGGCGCGCCAGATGAGGTCCGAGCTGACGAAGTACATGTGATGGCTGTCGGCCATGTACGCGGTTTGGATGGCTGGTACGGTCGTTTGGCCGGCCGGCAACTCCACCTGCACATCAGCTTCGGTGCCCAAGGCGATGTCAAGCAGCTTGAAGTTGCCGGCCGATCGGTTAAAGGCCACCACGAAGTCCGCGGTCGCGCCAACGACCAGGGTGGATGTCAGCGTGTCGGTTGATGTCCACAGCACCCGGCCAGCAACGACATCCAGCAGCCGGTTGACGGCCGCTCCTTGCGCATCCTGAATTTGCTCCTGAGCCAAAACCAAGCCGCCAGCGCCGCAGCTCAACAGCGCTCCAAGCGGCTTGCCTTGGTCGTTCATGACGGTGCTCACACGCCCATCGGTCGTGATGCGTCGCACATAGCCGCCTTCCACGTAGGCGGCTCCGTCGGAGCCGGCGCACATCGTAGACATGTAGCTGAACACGACCTCATCGGCGGAGCCATCGACCGTTCCGGCGCCGTACTGCATGGGCTGCACCACACCCGCCAGACGACGGACGTTGCCCTGGGGGTCGATGCGCCACACGCCAGGCCCACGACCGGGGTCTACGCGCGTGACATCGCCCGTACCGCCATAAAAGGTGTCGCCGTCGGACACCAACAGGTTGCCGCTGGCGTCCAACGCCAGCGACTTTGGATCGAGGTAGGAGTTCAGCAACTCCCCGGCGCCGGCCGTATTGCCCAGCGCAAACGTCGTGATCCTGCCGTCGGTGGCGATGCGGCGAATGGCTCCCACGAGGCTGACCTGGGTGTCTTGGCAAAAGGCGGGGACGAACACCTCTCCGGCAGACGACGCGGCGATGGGCGGGCTCGCACCCGTCGCCAGGCCCAACGCCTGAGTGTCATCACAGCTCGGCGCGGCGCCAGACGCGGCCGGCACGCTGGCGACGATTTCCAGCTTGAGGGACGGCCCAGTCGCCGGTGGCTGCACCGACCCGGAGGATGAGGGCCCTCCGCCGCAACCGGTCAGCAGCAGGGTAAGACTCATAAAAAAAGCAACGCGCATGGCTGACCTCCTTTTCAATGGGCTGTTCGCGAGACCGCCAGGGCCAAGTCGAACAACCACGCCTGTTCCGGGCAGACTACGTTGAACTGCGCCGCTGGCTGTATTCACGCTGACGAATCGTAGGCCACTTCCAGGCTTTCTTACGCCGAGGTAGAGACTGATGGGTACTCCTCGTAGCTTTCTATGGTTGGTCTTGACGACGTCGGCCACTGTGTTCGTGGCGGCGTACGGCGGAGGCTCCAGCGAGCCTGGCGCACTGCCTACCGCGTCAGCCCTGACGCTGGCGGTTTTGGCGGGAACGCCGACTTTCGATTTCAGTGCTTGCGAGGCGGCGGACGGCCCCGCTGCCCAAGCCAGATTTTCACGTCTGTCGCGCGTGACCGTCTATCAGGACGAGCTTTATCTAACTGAATCCGCGGAAGGCTGCACCAATGGGGTGGATGACATCAGCGGATTCGTGTCGGACAACCTGCGCCCCCCATTCGCAGGATTTCATCCGATGGCGTTGTGTCCACGCCCTACCGCCTGAACGACTACATCACCATGTTGAGCCATCCCGTCATGGCCAAATTCCCGAGCGGCTTTGTTCGCAGCGAGGGCTGAGCTTCGCAACGCAGGACACCACCTCGACGGAAGTCACCACCCTGGAAACGTTCACGGTGGTCGGTGACACGATCGTCGTTCGCGTTCGCATGACCTTGGGTGACGTGAACACCCAGCTCTACCGCGTGTCTTCCACGGGCAGCGTCACAAGGTTGACTGGAACCGGCGCGGCCCCTACCCCGCAGGACTTTCGGGATGACCCGTCGAAGTACGAGCTGCCCCCGGTCCAGCATGTCGGGTTTGGTGTGGACGGAAACCTTTACCTCGTGCTCCCGCAAGGCGTTCTGGTGGCGCGAGGCTACCGGTAGGGCCCGCCAAGGGCGACCTGAGCGTCGCTCGTTGGGTACCTCGCGGTTCCACTCGGTCTGGCGCTACCGCTCTCGGGCCCGACCGCGTGCAACTGGTTTTGCGCCTCCGGCGATTGCCAGCACCAGCTGCACCCGGCTCCAGTCTGCCGTGGCCCGAGACAGCGCCAACCGCATCTGCTCCGGTTCGTTCAGACCCTGATTGAATTGCCGCACATCGGCCGCGCTGCGGTCGAACAGCTCCGGGGTGGAGCTGGCGGCGTTACCTGCCCCGCACGCGCATGAAATGGTGAGCTGAGCCGCTTTTTGCGGTTGGGCCCGCCGAGTGAAATCGTGCTCTGACCGCGTTTTTGTGTGACCCCGTTTTTGCTGCAGTTCGGGCTTGGTGGCTGGAAGGCTGAGGGTCAGCGATCGACTTTCGGTGGGTGGGGAACGGCGCGTGGGACGCGCTCACCATCGCCGAGAATCGCCATCCAGCGCTGTGCGCCCTGACGTTCGAACTCGAGAACGTCGGCCTGGTGGTAGCGGACTTGGTGGAAGAACTTGTGCCAGATCGCCCCCCACCGCCGAAGCACCGGCGCCGCAGGATTTTCAGGCTGATCCTCCTACGGGCGGCAAGTTGCCTTTCGGTCATCACGGGGTCATGCATCTTCTTCGCCAAAGCGGATGCCCCATGACAAGGCTGTTCCCCGTCGAAGCCAAGCGCAGTGTTCGCTAATCACCCTGCAGCCGTCTCCTTGATCAGCACATCGGCCGGGATGCCCAGGCTCGTGTGCAGCCTGCGGATCATGGCCAGCGTCAACGGGCGCTTGCGGTTCAGGACTTCGTAGACGCGGTTGCTTTTGCCGATGATCGGCTCGAGGTCTTTGACAGACAGACCGCTCTGATCCATCCGGAATTTGATGGCTTCCACAGGATCAGGCGCAGTGATGGGCACGTACTTGGCCTCGTAGGCCTGCACCAGCGTGGCCAGGATGTCCAGGCGATCCCCCTCCGGCGTGCCCAGATCGGGGTCGGACTCCATCAAGGCCGAAATCTCCTTGAGCGTGGCCTTGTAGTCTGCTTCGGTGTGGATGGGGCGGATGTCCATGTTGTTCCTTCGTGGCTGGTCAGGCCATTTCAACGGTTTCTGCGTCGACGGCGTCGTACTCCCTGTGGGTGCCCACGAACTTCACGTAGACGATCTGCAACTTGTACGCAACGGCCACGATCAGCCGGTAGTCATTGCCCTTGATGTTGAAGACCAGGCGACGGTTCTTCAGCACACTGGCGCTGCGGTACTGCGCCTTGATGTCGGCGGGCTGGGTCCAGGCCGCATTCGTGGCCTCTTCGTACCAGGCCTTCAGCGGCTGCTCGGCGTCCGGATGGCGCTCCCAGAAGGCTCGAAGGGTGGACACAGCAATCACTCGCACGGGTCGAAGTCTAGTCCCATTTTGGGACTAAGGCAAGCCTACGCTGACCCACCCGAGAGCTTTCACGGTGCAAAAGAGCCCTTTGACAGAGGCGTACGCCCTCAAGAACAGTCCTTTTCCAACGAACCGTCCATGCGGGCGCGGATTCGGTTCCGTGTTCCGCCACCTGGGCCTGGGCAGCGCGTACCCTGCAGGTGGTGGCAAAACCGTCGAAGAGCGAAATGCTCAGGCTCATGCCGATGACGTTTTCGTGGGAGCGCAGGTCTGAGATGGCGGTGTTGGGGCGGCCGTTGCGGTAGTGGGCGAGGTTGAAATCCAGCGTGGGCAGGCCTTCGGTCTGCGCGAGCCTGAGGCTGGCCCGGGCTGCTTCCCACTGGGCATGGCCGGCCCGGATGACGGTGTGGGTCTGGCGGGTGCGCTTTTCTTGTTTTGATAGCGGTCAGCCAAGACTTGGCAAGGTCTAGAGCCACGTTTCACCACCAGACTTCGATCAGAAGCCACGCGCCTGCAACGATGCCCCCCACGGCGCTTCAGCCGGGCGCGTGGGCTCAGCTGAACAAGCGCCGCGCCTGCGGCGACCCGGCCGCCAGGTCGTGCGCGTCCAGCGTGTCGTAGAGCTGGGCCAGGTCCTGGCCGATCTTGTCGATCATCTCGGTCCTGAGGGGCTGGCCGGTGTCGTCGGTGATCTCGCCGTCCATCACCTCGGCCAGGGCGAAGGCGACGTCGCGCAGGCGGCCGAAGGGGCGCGCGTTGCGGTGCACCTGCGGTACGTCCAGGCTGAGCGCCAGGCTGTTGATGGCCGACTGCTCCGGGTCTTCGGACAGCGCGGCGCGCGGGTCGAACACCAGGCCCAGCACCGGCGGCAGGCCGGGCTCTTCGGCCGGCAGCACCATGCGACCGGGAATGGCGCCGGCCGTGAAGCCCAGGCGCGCGGCCTGCTGGTGCACGAAGCCGGGGCTCCAGGCCGTCAGGCGCGCGCGCAGCGTGAAGCTGAGCTGCGCGTCGTGCGTGGCGGCGAATTCGTCCAGCTCGCGGGCGCGGGCGACCTCGTGCAGCATGTCCGGGAACTCGGGCGCGCCGCCCAGGGCGTCGGCAAAGTGCTGCGCCTTCATCACGTATTCGGAGTACTCGATCTCGTTCAGCGGGCCGGTGCGGTTGGCCAGCTGCACGCCGGCCTGCAGCGCGTCGTAGCGCTGGCCGGCGATGGGAAACTCCCACTCCTCGGTGAGCACGTTGCGGCCTTCCACAGCGAAGGGCTTGCTGCCCACGCGGCGGGTGGCCGGCAGCGCGGCCAGCGCGGCATCGCCGGAGACCACGCGCCCATCCAGCGCGATGGGCGCGATGACGTCGATCAGCGCGTCGAGCCGCGGGCGCTTTTCCGGCGCCGGCACGGGCCCGAGCGGCGACAGGGCGCCGGGCGCGGTATCGAAGCCGGGCTCCAGGCGTTCGTCGTCGGCCGTCGGCAGGGCCGAGGCCACGCCGGGTTCGACGCGCTCGCCCTCCTCTGGCGCCGGCGGCCGGCGCTCCGGGACCGGCTGGCGCGGCGCCCGGCGGCGCGCGTTCCAGGTTTCCCAGGCGATCACCCCGCCCAGCAGCAGCCCGCCGGCCACGGCCAAGCCCACTTGCAACGCGCTCATACCTCGGCCATTCCTACTGCGCTTTCCATGTCGACCGCGACGATCCGCGAGACGCCCTGCTCCTGCATGGTCACGCCGATCAGCTGTTCGGCCATTTCCATGGCGATCTTGTTGTGGCTGATGAACAGGAACTGCGTTTCCTGCGCCATGTGCGACACCAGCTTGGCATAGCGCTCGGTGTTGGCGTCGTCCAGCGGCGCGTCGACCTCGTCCAGCAGGCAGAACGGCGCCGGGTTGAGCTGGAAGATGGCGAACACCAGCGCGATGGCGGTGAGCGCCTTTTCGCCGCCGGAGAGCAGGTGGATGGTCTGGTTCTTCTTGCCCGGCGGCTGCGCCATGACCTGCACGCCGGAATCGAGGATCTCTTCGCCGGTCATCACCAGCCTGGCCTGGCCGCCGCCGAACAGCTCGGGGAACATGCGGCCGAAGTGCTCGTTGACGGTGCTGAAGGTGCTGCCCAGCAGCTCGCGCGTTTCGCCGTCGATCTTCTTGATGGCGTCTTCCAGCGTGGTCATGGCCTCGGTCAGGTCGGCCGACTGGGCGTCGAGGAACTGCTTGCGCTCGCGCGCGGCGGTGAGTTCATCCAGCGCCGCCAGGTTGACCGCGCCCAGCGCCTGGATCTCGCGGTGCAGGCGGTCGATCTCGCCCTGCAGGCCCTGCAGCCGCACGTTGCCTTCGGTGATGGACTGGCTGACGGCGGCCAGATCGGCCTCGGCGTCCTGCAGCAGTTGCGTGTACTGCTCGGTGCCCAGGCGCGCGGCCTGTTCCTTGAGCTGCAGGTCGGTGATGCGCTGGCGCAGCGGGTCGAGCGCGCGTTCGAGCTGCAAGCGCCGCTCGTCGCTGGCGCGCAGCTTGGCGGTGAGGTCGTCGTAGCTGCTGCGCTGCGCGGCCAGCGCCTGCTCCCGCTCCAGCTTGAGCGCCAGCGCGCTCTGCAGGCCGGCCTGGGCGGCGGCGTCGGTCAGGCGCTCCAGCTCTTCGCGGGCGCGCTGCTGTTCGGTCTCGATGCCGGCTGCCTGCTGGCTGGCGGTGTCGATGGTGCGGCCCAGCTCCTGCTGGCGCGCCGCCAGGCTGCGCTGGGCGAACTGCGCTTCCTGCGCCTGGCGCTCCAGCGTACGCTGCTGCTCGCGCGCCTCGGCCAGCTTGCGCTCGGCCTCGATCACGCGCTCATCGAGCTGGGCGTGGCGCTCCTGCGTGTCGGCGAGCTGCATGTCCAGCTCTTCAAAACGCGCCTCGGCGGTCACGCGGCGCTCCTGCAGCGACTCCAGCGCGGCATCCACCTCGGCCAGATCGCCGGCGAGCTGCTCGCTGCGGGCGCGGGTCTGCTCGGCCAGCTGGGTCAGGCGCAGGGTTTCGACCTGCAGCTCGTGCGCGCGCGACTGGCCTTCGGCTGCCTCGCGCCGTGCCGACACCAGGCGCTGGGACGTATCGGAATACCGGGCCTCGGCCTTGATGAGCGTGTTGCGCGCCTCCTCGCCGATCAGCGACTGGGCACGCAGCTGCTTTTCGAGGTTCTCGATCTCCTGCGCGCGCGCCAGCAGGCCGGCCTGCTCGGAATCGGGCGCGTAGAAGCTCACGCCGTGCGGGCTGACGCAGTGGCCGCTTTTTACATAGATGGCCTCGCCCGGCTGCAGCTGGCCACGCTGGGCCAGCGCGTCTTCCAGCGAGGCCGCGGTGTAGCAGCCGGCCAGCCAGTCGGCCAGCAGGGCCTTCTGCGCCGCATCGTGCAGGCGCAGCAGGTCGGCCAGCGGGGGCAGCGCGCCGCGCTTCTCGGCCGCCGGGGCCTGGGGCGGGCTGTAGAAGGCCAGCCGGGCAGGCGGCGCATCCTGCGCGAAGGCGCGCACCATGTCGAGCCGGCTGACTTCCAGCGCCGACATGCGCTCGCGCAGCGCTGCTTCCAGCGCCGGCTCCCAGCCGGCTTCCACGTGCAGGCGGCTCCACAGGCCCTGCAGGCCGTCCAGGCCGTGTTTGGCCAGCCAGGGCTGCAGCTTGCCGTCGGTCTTGACCTTGTCCTGCAGTGCCTTCAGGGCTTCCATCCGCGCAGCCAGGTCGGCCTGGCGGGCGGTTTCCTGGTTGACGGCCTGCTGGGCGACGCGGCGCGCCTCGTCCAGCACGGGCGACTGCTCCTGCAGCTCGTGCAGGCGGGCGTCGGCCTCTTCGGCGATCTGCTGTGCCTCGGCCAGCTGGCCCTGCAGATTGAGCAGGCGCTGCTCGTCGGGCGCGGCCAGGGCGTTCTGGTCGGCGGCCAGGCGCTCGCGGCGGGTGTTGAGCTGGCGGGTCTGGTCCTCGATGCCGCGCTGCTCGGCGGCCAGCACCTGGATCTGCTGCTGCACCTGGCCGACGGCGCTGCGCTGCTCGGCCGACTGCGCGTTGGCCTGGCGCAGCGCATCTTCCAGCGCGGGGAGAACGCCCTGCTGCTCTTCCAGCTGCGCGGCCAGGGTGATGGCGCGGTCCTCGCCCTCGGCGGCCTGGGCGGCGATCTGCTCCAGCTCGGCCTCGGCATCCTGCCGGCGGGCGGCCCACTGGGTGGTCTGCTCGGCCAGCTGGGCCAGGCGGGTCTCGGCGCGCTGGCGGCCTTCGACCACGAAGCGGATCTCGGCCTCCAGCCGGCCGACCTCGGCGCTGGCCTCGTACAGGCGCCCCTGCGCCTGGTTGACCTGGTCGCCGGCGGCGTAGTGCGACTGGCGGATGGTTTCCAGATCGGCCTCGACGTGGCGCAGGTCGGCCACGCGGGCCTGCAGCTCGGTCTCGGCCTGCTCGGCGTCGGCCTTCAGGCGCACCTGGCCTTCCTCGGCCTCGGCGCGCTTCATGAACCAGAGCTGGTGCTGCTTGAGCGTGGCGCTTTGCTGCAGGCCGGTGTACTGCTGCGCCACCTCGGCCTGCTTTTCCAGCCGGTCGAGGTTGTTGTTCAGCTCGCGCAGGATGTCTTCCACGCGGGTGAGGTTCTCGCGCGTGTCGGACAGGCGGTTCTCGGTCTCGCGGCGGCGCTCCTTGTACTTGGAGACGCCGGCGGCCTCTTCCAGGAACAGGCGCAGCTCTTCAGGGCGCGACTCGATGATGCGGCTGATGGTGCCCTGGCCGATGATGGCGTAGGCGCGCGGGCCGAGGCCCGTGCCCAGGAACACGTCCTGCACGTCGCGCCGGCGCACCGGCTGGTTGTTGATGTAGTAGCTGCTGGTACCGTCGCGCGTGAGCACGCGCTTGACGGAGATTTCGGTGAACTGGCTCCACTGGCCGCCGGCGCGGTGGTCGCTGTTGTCGAACACCAGCTCCACGCTGGAGCGGCTGGCCGGCTTGCGGCTGGTGGTGCCGTTGAAGATCACGTCCTGCATGGACTCGCCACGCAGCTCGCTGGCCTTGGATTCGCCCAGCACCCAGCGCACGGCATCCATGATGTTGGACTTGCCGCAGCCGTTGGGACCGACCACGCCGACCAGCTGGCCCGGCAACTGGAAATTGGTGGGCTCGGCGAACGACTTGAAGCCGGAAAGTTTGATGGAATTGAGACGCACGAGACGCGGGCCGCGGGGGCCGTCCAGGGTCAGGGAAGAGGCGAAACGGCGATCATAGCGTGCGCCATGGGGCGCCCGGCCCTGCGCGCGGGCCTTGAACGCACCCTCGCGGCCCGGATCTGGCGCACGTTCCTCCCGCAGCGGCCGAGTGCGTTGAAAATACTCCTGATTCGATAGCTGCCTGCGCCCGCCACACAAGGCCTGGAGGCCGATTTCTTGATGAAAACGGCGTGCGCCGCCATCAGGGCGCCATGATCCAGGTGGCCAGGCGCGCAATCGGCGGGTCGAGCCGGCGCTCCAGCCAGGCCGGCAGCAGCATCGGCCGCAGCAGCATGCGCACCGCCTGGTCGGCCGGCAGGCGCGAGCTGACCAAGGCGTAGAGCCGCCTGCTGACCGCCTCGAAGCTCGGATCGCCCCGGGCGAACAGCCGCCCCTTGTGCGCGTAGACGTGGCGCAGGGCGACGTCGGAATCGCTCTCGCGCAGCTCGCGCAGGCGGGCGTGCAGAACACGGGCCACGCGCGCACGGCCGACCGGCTGGCCGTCCTGCAGCTGCCGGAAGTACTGGAAGAAGTGCTTGTAATGGCCGACCTCGTCGGTGCGGATGCGGCCGAGCAGATCGGTGAGCACCGGCTCGCGGCTCAGCTCGCGCAGCGTGTGGTAGTACGCGGTGGTGCCGGTCTCGACCACGCAGCGCGCCACCAGTTCCAGGCGCGGGTCGGGCTCCAGCTGGTCGACGGTGCACAGCGGCGCGTACTCGGCGAAGAAGCTGTCGTAGGCCTGCTGCCAGGGAAACTCGGGCCACACCGCCTGCACGTAGGCCTTGAGGGCGGCGCCGTGCTGCAGCTCCTCGGGCTCCCACTGGCCGGTGAGCCAGGCCGCCACGTCGGTGTGGGCGGCGTAGTGCTCGGCCAGGTTGCTGGTGTAGGTGTCGGAGCCGGTTTCGATGAACGAGGCGCTGACCAGCAGGTAGAACAGCGCCTCGTCGTCCACGATGGCGGCGTGCTCGATGGCCGGCAGGTCCAGGTCTTCCAGGCGCCAGTGGCGGCGCCCGGGGCGGGCCATGGGATCGCCCGCCACGTCCTCGAAAGCCATGAAACCGCGGCTGCCGGGGGTGCCGCGCTCCACCGCGCGGGGTACTGCATTCATTGAGCCATTCTAGGCAGCAGCCCAGACCCCATGCTGCTTCCGTGCTCCTGAATTGGTAACAAGCCGTGGCTGTACGAAGGCTGTCCGGAGGCTGTCCGGAGGTCTTTCGGCCGACAGGCTGACGGTGCCGCGGGGGCCAACCCACCGGAGACCCGCCGCCACAGCCCTCCGCCCGGCAGCGCCGATAATCCCGCCCCATGAACCCCCTGCTCTCCAAGCTGCAGCCCTACCCGTTCGAGCGGCTGCGCCAGCTCGTGGCCGACGTCACGCCCCACCCCGGTTACGCGCCCATCAGCCTGGGCATCGGCGAGCCCAAGCACGCCACGCCGGCCTTCATCCAGCAGACCCTGGCCGACGCGCTGGGCACCGGCCTGGCCAGCTACCCGGCCACCGGCGGCGACCCGGCGCTGCGCGAGGCCTGCGCCAGCTGGCTGCAGGCGCGCTACGGCGTGCGCGTGAACCCGGCGACGCAGGTGCTGCCGGTGCTGGGCACCCGCGAGGCCCTGTTCGCGCTGGCGCAGACCGTGATCGACCCGACGCGCCCCGGCGCCACCGTGGTCTGCCCCAACCCGTTCTACCAGATCTACGAGGGCGCGGCCCTGCTGGCCGGCGCCACGCCGCACTATGTGGCCAGCGACCCGGCGCGCAACTTCGCCCCGCGCTGGGATCAGGTGCCGGATGAGGTCTGGGCACGCACCCAACTCGTCTACGTGTGCTCGCCCGGCAACCCCACCGGCGCGGTGATGCCGCTGGACGAGTGGAAGATGCTGTTCGAGCTGTCCGACCGGCATGGCTTCGTGATCGCCTCCGACGAGTGCTACAGCGAGATCTATTTCCGCGCCGACGCGCCGCTGGGCGGCCTGGAAGCGGCTGTGAAGCTGGGGCGCGACGATTTCCGGCGCCTGATCATGCTCACCAGCCTGTCCAAGCGCAGCAACGTGCCGGGCATGCGCTCGGGCTTCGTGGCGGGCGACGCCAGCCTCGTCAAGCCCTTCCTGCTCTACCGCACCTACCACGGCAGCGCCATGAGCCCGGCCGTGCAGGCCGCCAGCGTGGCCGCCTGGGGCGACGAGGCGCACGTGATCGAGAACCGGCGCCTGTACCGCGAGAAGTTCGAGCGCGTCACCCCCATGCTGGAGCAGGTGATGGACGTGCGCCTGCCCGACGCCGCCTTCTACCTCTGGGCCGGTGTGCCCGAGGCGTGGAATAGTTCCGACACCCAGTTCGCACGAGAGCTTTTGGCTCAATACAATGTGGCGGTTCTTCCAGGCAGTTACCTTGCGCGCGAGGTGGACGGCCACAACCCCGGGCGCGGCCGCGTGCGCATGGCCCTGGTGGCCGACACCGCCGAGTGCGTGGAAGCGGCCGAACGCATCGTCCAGTTCATCCGATCCAAGTAACCCTTCTTCAGAAACCACCCGTTCCAGACAATGACCCAACAACTGCAGCAGATCATCGACACCGCCTGGGAAAACCGCGCCAGCATCTCCCCCGCCGCCGCGCCCAAGGAAGTGGCCGACGCCGTGGAGCACGTGATCTCCGACCTGAACGCCGGCCGCCTGCGCGTGGCCACGCGCGAAGCCGTGGGCCAGTGGACGGTGCACCAGTGGGTCAAGAAGGCGGTGCTGCTGTCGTTCCGCCTGAAGGACAACGAATTCATCCGCGCCGGCGACCTGGGCTTCTTCGACAAGGTGCAGACCAAGTTCGCGCACCTGGACCCGGAGGCCATGCGCGCCTCCGGCGTGCGCGTGGTGCCGCCGGCCGTGGCGCGGCGCGGCGCCTTCATCGGCAAGGGCGCGGTGCTGATGCCCAGCTACGTGAACATCGGCGCCTACGTGGACGAAGGCACCATGGTCGACACCTGGGCCACCGTGGGCTCCTGCGCGCAGGTGGGCAAGAACGTACACCTTTCCGGCGGCGTGGGCCTGGGCGGCGTGCTGGAGCCGCTGCAGGCCAACCCCACCATCATCGAGGACAACTGCTTCATCGGCGCGCGCTCCGAAGTGGTGGAAGGCGTGATCGTGGAAGAGAACGCCGTGCTCGGCATGGGCGTGTACATCGGCCAGAGCACCCCCATCTTCAACCGCGAAACCGGCGAGACCAGCTACGGCCGCGTGCCGGCCGGCAGCGTGGTGGTGAGCGGCAACCTGCCGCGCCAGACCGCCGCGGGCCAGGCCTACAGCCTGTACTGCGCCGTGATCGTGAAGACCGTGGACGCCAAGACGCGTTCCAAGACCAGCATCAACGACCTGCTGCGCCCCTGATCCCGTTTCAAGGCCCAATCAACCCAGAGCCCTTGCAGGACCAGCGCAGGCAGCTTCAGATTCCATAGCAAAACGAGAGACGCCATGGCCACCATTGTCCCTGCCGCCCCGACCAACATGATGGAGCGCATCCTGCACCTGATGGCGCAGAAGAAGGCCTCGGACGTCTACCTGTCGGCGCACGCGCCGGCCACCATCAAGATCAACGGCGTCTACCACCCCATCAACAACCAGCTACTGCCGGCCGACGGCCCGCTGAACCTGCTGATGGACGTGGTGCCGCCCAACCGGATCGAGGAACTGAAGGAAACCGGCGAGCTGAACATGGCCATCCCGATCCACGGGGTGGGCAACTTCCGTATCTCCGGCATGCGCCAGCGCGGCACCTACGCGGCGGTGGTGCGCTTCATCAGCCCGGACATCCCGTCGATGGACACGCTCAACCTGCCGCCGGTGCTGTCCCGGCTGGTGCTGGAGAAGCGCGGTCTGGTGATGATGGTGGGCGCCACGGGCGCCGGCAAGTCGACCACGCTGGCCTCGATGCTCGACCACCGCAACCAGAACATGGCCGGCCACATCCTCACCATCGAGGATCCGATCGAATTCATGTTCACCAACAAGAAGTCGGTGATCAACCAGCGCGAGGTCGGCATCGACACCGCCAGCCTGAACACCGGCCTGAAGAACGCGCTGCGCCAGGCGCCCGACGTGATCATGATCGGCGAGATCCGCGACCGCGAAACCATGAGCGCCGCCATCGCCTACGCGCAGTCGGGCCACGTGTGCCTGGCCACGCTGCACGCCAACAACAGCTACCAGGCGCTGAACCGCGTGCTGTCGTTCTACCCCGTCGAGGTGCGCCCCACGCTGCTGAGCGACCTGGCCGCGGCGCTGAAGGCGGTGGTGTCGCAGCGCCTCATCCCCACGGCCGACGGCAAGGGCCGCACGCCGGCGGTGGAGGTCATGCTCAACACCAAGCTGGTGGCCGACCTGATCGAGAAAGGCGAGTTCTCCGGCGTCAAGGAAGCCATGGACAACGCGCTGGCTGAAGGCTCGCAGACCTTCGAGCAGGATCTGGCGCGCCTCATCATGGAAGGCCTGATCCGCCGCGAAGACGGCCTGGCCTTCGCCGATTCGCCCACCAACCTCATGTGGCGCCTGCAGAACGAGCAGGGCCGCCACATGGCCAAGCAGATCAAGGTGCAGGAAGAGGCCGTCTCCGACGAGCCCTCGTTCACCGAGTTCACGCTCGACGTCAAGCCCAGCGGCTACCGCACCACCGGCTTCGGCAAGACCGGCTTCGGCAACACGGGCTTCCGCAACTCCGGCTTCGACGATTCGGGCTTCCGCGACTCCAAGGTCGGCGGCTTCGAGGATTCGCGCATCGGCAGCTGAGCCACGCGCCGCGGTCCGCCCATGCCCTCTTCCGACACGCGCCTCCTGGCCGAGGCCCTCATCGCGCGCCGCTCGGTCACGCCCGAGGACGCCGGCTGCATCGACCTGATCCGCGAGCGCCTGGCGCCGCTGGGCTTCCAGAGCGAAGTCATCGACAGCGGCCCGGCCGACGGTGTGGTCCGCAATCTGTGGTCAAAAAGGCCTGCAACCGGCTCCAGCCAGGCGCAGGCAGCTATCAAGACCATAGTGTTCGCCGGCCACACCGACGTCGTGCCCACCGGCCCGCTGGAGCAGTGGACGAGCGACCCGTTCTCCCCCACCGAGCGCGACGGCAAGCTCTACGGCCGCGGCGCCAGCGACATGAAGACCTCCATCGCCGCCTTCGTGGTGGCCTGCGAGCAATTCCTGGCCGCGCAGCCCCAGGCTCCGCTGAACATCGCCCTGCTGCTCACCAGCGACGAGGAAGGCCCGGCGGTGGACGGCACCGTGGTGGTGTGCAACGCCCTCAGGCACCGCGGCGAGCAGCTCGATTTCTGCATCGTCGGCGAGCCCACCAGCGTCCGCCAGACCGGCGACATGATCAAGAACGGCCGGCGCGGCACGCTTTCGGGCAAACTCAGCGTCAAGGGCATCCAGGGCCACATCGCCTACCCGCAGCTGGCGCGCAACCCGATCCACCAGCTGGCGCCTGCGCTGGCCGAGCTGGTGGCCATCGAATGGGACCGCGGCAACGCGTTCTTTCCGCCCACCAGCTGGCAGGTCAGCAACATCCACGGCGGCACCGGCGCCAGCAACATCATCCCGGGCAGCGTGGTGGTGGACTTCAACTTCCGCTTCTGCACCGAATCCACCCCTGAAAGCCTGCGCGCCCGCGTCGAAGAGGTGCTGAACCGCCACGGCCTCGACTACGAGCTGCAATGGACGCTGGGCGGCCTGCCGTTCCTGACCACGCCGGGCACGCTGGTCGATGCCGTGCGCCAGGCCATCCTGGCCGAGACCGGCGTCGAAACCGAGCTTTCCACCAGCGGCGGCACCAGCGACGGCCGCTTCATCGCGCAGATCTGCCCCCAGGTGGTGGAGCTGGGCCCGCCCAACGCCAGCATCCACAAGATCGACGAGCACATCGCGCTGGCCGACATCGAGCCGCTGAAGAACATCTACCGGCGAGTGCTGGAGCAGCTGGCTGGCCAGCCATCGTGACCCTGCAGGAACTGGTTCGCCGCACCGAGCAGCAGCTCCTGGCGGCCGGTGTGAGCTTCGGCCACGGCACCGCCAACGCCCGTGACGAAGCCGCCTGGCTGGTGCTGCACGCGCTCGGCCTGCCGCTCGACACCGATCTCGATCAGGCATCGAATCAGCCGCTGAACCAGGCGCAGCAGGCGCAGGCAGCTACACTTCTTGAAGCGCGCATCGCCACGCGCCAGCCGCTGGCCTACCTCACGCGCGAAGCCTGGCTGCAGGGCGTGCCCTTCTATGTCGACGAGCGCGCCATCGTGCCGCGCAGCCTGATCGCCGAATGCCTGGCTGACGGCAGCATCGACCCATGGCTCTCCGACCGCACCCGCCACGTGCTGGACCTGTGCACCGGCAACGGCAGCCTGGCCGTGCTGGCCGCCATGGCCTGGCCCGACGTGATGGTCGACGCCGCCGACGTTAGCGCCGACGCGCTCGCCGTGGCGCGCATCAACGTCGATCGCCACGGCCTGGCCAAGCGCATACGGCTGATTGAAAGCGACGGCCTGGCCGCCTGCCCCGGCCCTTACGACCTGATCCTCTGCAACCCGCCCTACGTCAACGCCGCCAGCATGGCCGCGCTGCCGGCCGAATTCCGCGCCGAGCCTGCGCTGGCCCTGGCCGGTGGGGACGACGGCATGGACTTCGTCCGCCACCTGCTGGCGGGCGCCCCCGCGCGCATGAGCGACGACGCCGTGCTGGTGCTGGAAATCGGCCACGAGCGCGCGCATTTCGAGGCCGCCTTCCCCGCGCTGGAGCCGCTGTGGCTCGACACCAGCGCCGGCGGCGACCAGGTGCTGCTGCTCACGCGCGAAGCCCTGGTAGCCGCAGCGCCGGGCGCCACGGCATGAGCACGCCCGCCATCGACCTCCGCGCGCTCGCCGGCGCCGCGGACTGGGCGGCCTTCGAGGCGCTGCTGCGCCGCTACGCCGCCACCGACCTCGACCAGCCCGCCACCAGCTCGATCTGGAACGACCTGGCCGATCTGCCTGCCCGCTACGGCGCGCCCACCGGCGGTGTGGTGCTGGCCTGGTCGGGCGCCGAGGCCGTGGGCTGCGGCGCCTTCGCCGCCACGCGCGAGACGAGCCTGTGCGAGGTCAAGCGCTTCTACCTGCTGCCCGCCTGGCGCGGCCGCGGGCTGGGCCGCGCGCTGGTGAACGCCGTGCTGCAGCAGGCGCGCGCGGCCGGCTACGCCCGCGCCGGCCTGTCCACCTGGAACCACAACGAATCCGGCCTGGCGCTGTACCGCGCGCTGGGCTTTGCCACCGTGCCGCCTTTCAAGACCCATCCCAACCCCGATCTCGTCTACCTGGGCCGCGCTCTCGACGCCGAGGACGCCACCGCATGATCCAGCTGCAGAACGTCACCCTGCGCCGCGGCGCCAAGGTGCTGCTGGGTGGCGCCAGCGTCACCATCCACCCGGGCGAGAAGGTCGGGCTGGTGGGCCGCAACGGCGCCGGCAAATCCACCCTGTTCGCGCTGCTGAACGGCACTCTGCACGAGGACGGCGGCGAGTTCTCGCTGCCCGCCGGCTGGCGCATCGCCCAGGTGGCCCAGCACATGCCGGAAACCACGGAAAGCGCCACCGATTTCGTGCTGGCGGGCGATGAGCGACTGTCCAGCTTGCGCGAGCAGCTCCTGAAAGCAGAGCACAGTGGCGACGGCATGGCGATCGCCCAGGCGCACAGCGACCTGGCCGACGCCGGCGCGCACGACGCCACCGCGCGCGCGCAGGCGCTGATCCTGGGCCTGGGCTTCCAGGTGGCCGAGCTGCAGCGGCCGGTGAACAGCTTCTCCGGCGGCTGGCGCATGCGCCTGCAGCTGGCGCGCGCGCTGATGGCGCCGAGCGACCTACTGCTGCTGGACGAGCCCACCAACCACCTGGACCTCGACGCCCTGGTCTGGCTGGAAGGCTGGCTGGCGCGCTACCCCGGCACGCTGGTGGTCATCAGCCACGACCGCGAGTTCCTCGACGCGGTGACGCGCGTCACGCTGCACATCGAGCAGGGCCGCCTGACCCGCTACGGCGGCAACTACAGCGCCTTCGAGGAGCTGCGCGCCCAACAGATCGAGCTGCAGCAGGCCGCCTACGCCAAGCAGCAGGACAAGATCGCCCACCTGCAGAAGTTCATCGACCGCTTCAAGGCCAAGGCCACCAAGGCCAAACAGGCGCAGAGCCGCGTCAAGGCGCTGGAACGCATGGAGAAGATCGCGCCGGTGCTGCTGGAAGCCGACTTCCAGTTCGAGTTCCGCGAACCCGCCAGCCTGCCCAACCCCATGCTCACGGTGACCTACGGCGTGTTCGGCTACCGCGCCGCCCAGGCCCCGAACACTACGGATTCCATAGCTGGCGGCGGCAGCCAGGAAAGGACTGGAGCCACATTTGACGCTGAAAACCCCAACGCCGACGACTTCGCCACCAGCACCGCCGTGGCTGCAGAAGCCGCCGCGCGCAGCGAGCTGCCGCCGGGGGTGCAGCTGGGCGACCGCGTGATCCTGCACGGCGTGGGCCGCAGCGTGCTGGCGGGCCAGCGCATCGGCATCCTGGGCGCCAACGGCCAGGGCAAATCCACCTTCGTGAAGACCATCGCGCACGAGCTGCCGCTGCTGGCCGGCCGCGTGACCGAAGGCAAGGGCCTGGCCATCGGCTACTTCGCGCAGCAGGAGCTCGACGTGCTGCACGCCGGCAGCACGCCTCTGGAGCACATGGTGCGACTGGCCCGCGCCACAGGCCAGGAAAACGCGGAAGGTGCGCGCGAACAGCAGCTGCGCAACTTCCTGGGCAGCTTCAACTTCCCGGGCGAAATGGTCACGCAGCCCGTGGGCCAGTTCAGCGGCGGCGAAAAGGCGCGTCTGGTACTGGCCATGCTCGTGTGGCAACGCCCCAACCTGCTGCTGCTGGACGAACCCACCAACCACCTGGATCTGGCCACGCGCGAGGCGCTGGCCCTGGCGCTGAACGAGTTCGAAGGCACGCTGATGCTGGTCAGCCACGACCGCGCCCTGCTGCGCGCCGTGTGCGACGAGTTCTGGCTGGTCGCCCGAGGCGGCGTGCAGCCCTTCGACGGCGACCTGGAGGACTACCAGCGCTACCTGCTGGATGAAGCCCGCGCCCGCCGCGAAGCCGCCCGGCTGGAAGGCGCCGAAGGCAGCACAGGCACTACGGAAACCATAGCTGGCGACGCCCTCCCTGCAACGGCCAGCGACCCAAAAGATACCTCGACCAGGGCCGCCGAGGCACCCGCCCTCAACCCCGCCGAACAGCGCCGCCTGCAGGCCCAGCGCCGCGCCGGGCTGGCCGAGCGCACCCGCCCGCTCAAGCGCGCCCTGGTCAAGGCCGAGGAACGCATGGCAACCATCGGCACGCAGAAGGCCGCGCTGGAAGCCAAGCTGCAGACGCCCCTGCCCCCGGCCGAACTGGCCGACGCCGGCCGCCAGCTCAAGCGCCTGGCCGAAGAGCTGGAGACGCTGGAAGAAGAATGGCTGACGCTGTCCGGCGAGCTGGAAGCCATCGAGCAAACCGAGGCCTGACAGCGGCCGGACAGCCCCGGGCTGCCCGCTGCAAACCAAAGCTTGTAGGCCGAGGCCGCGAATTGCGGCGGTGTCATCGCCAAAGCCACGCGGCGCGCTAAAGTGCGCGCTTTCAACACGTTCGCAGGAGAGGCATCGCCATGGGCATCATCGTCACCATCATCGTCGGCTTCGTCGTGGGCCTGATCGCCCGCGCCATCATGCCCGGCACCCAGGCCATGGGGTTCATCATGACCACCATCCTGGGCATCGTGGGCGCGCTGCTGGCCGGTTACGGCGGCGCCGCGCTCGGCCTGTACGGGCCCGGCCAGCCGGTAGGCTGGATTGCCTCGGTCATCGGCGCCATCATCGTGCTGTGGATCTACGGCATGGTGACCAAGAAAGGCTGATGGCCCCCGCCATGCTGGACAAGCTGCGCCAGGCCACCCGGCGCCAGCCCGACGCCATGGAACTGGCCGCGGGCGATGCGCGCCTGCAGGCCGCTGTGGCCCACAGCCGCAAGCTGGTGCACCGCCGCGCCCTCACGGCCGGCGTGGCAGGCGCGGTGCCGCTGCCGGGCCTCGACTGGGCGGTGGACGCCGCCCTGCTCACCGGGTTGCTGCCCAGGATCAATGAGGAATTCGGCCTCTCGTCCGCGCAGATCGACCGGCTGGATGCCAAGGAGAAGGAGCGCATCCACAAGGCCGTGGCGATGGCTGGCTCCATCATCATCGGCCGCGTGGTCACCCGCCCGCTGGTGCTGCGCTTCGCGCGCATGGTGGGGCTGCGCCTGACGGCCGCGCAGGCCGCCAAATACGTGCCGGTGGCCGGGCAGATCGTGTCCGGCGCACTGGGCTATGCGGCGCTCAGGTTCCTGGCCGAGCAGCACATCCGCGACTGCGTGCGCGTGGCGCGCGCCGTGCCGCTGCTGCCGGCCCCGGCGCATACGCGCCGGCTGGCGCTGGTGCAGCCGGTGCGCACGTCGGCAAGCTGACGCGCGCCGCCGCCCGGGCGCGCGCACCAGGCCCCGCCCTTTACTTGCCCAGCCCGTTGAACCAGGTCGCGAACATCGCGCGCTCGGTGTCGGTGATGCCGGTGGCGTTGTTCAGCGGCATCAGTTTGGCGACCACCACCTGCTGGTAGACCTGCTGGGCGTGGGCGGTGAGGCCCTCCTGCGAATCGAGCCGGATGCCCTTCATCTGCACCGCCTCGCCGTGGCACATGTAGCAGCGCTGCGCCACCACCGGCTGCAGCGCGGCGTAATCCACCTTGGCGGGCGCGGCGGCCTGCGCCACCGGGGCCGGCTTCATCCAGGCGATCACGCCCAGGATCACCGCCACACCCACCGCCGCGTAGGGCCAGGGGTTGGCCGCGCGGCCCAGGTGCCAGCCGTGGCGCTGCACGAAGAACTGGCGGATCAGCGCGCCGGCCAGCATCATCAGCATCAGCACCAGCCAGTGCTGCGGGTGGCTGTAGAGAAAGCTGTAATGGTTGCTCAGCATGGCGAACAGCACCGGCAGCGTGAAGTAGGTGTTGTGCACGCTGCGCTGCTTGCCACGCTTGCCATGGATGGCCAGGCTCTCCGGGTCGTAGGGCTTGCCGCTGGTCATGGCGTCCACCACCTTGCGCTGGCCCGGGATGATCCAGAAGAACACGTTGGCGCTCATCGTGGTGGCCAGCATGGCACCGACGATCAGGAAGGCCGCCCGCCCGGCGAACAGGTGGCAGGCCAGCCACGCCGCGAAGCCCACCACCACGATCAGCAGCCCCGCCACGGTGCGCTCGCCGTTCTGGCGGAAGCCGAACACGCGGCAGATGGCGTCGTACACGAACCAGAACACCACCAGGAAGGCCACGGCCGTCACGCCGGCGGCCACGGGTGACCAGTCAAGCACCTGCCTGTCGACCAGGAAGGTGCCGGCGTTCCACAGGTACAGCACCGAGAACAGTGCGAAGCCGGACAGCCAGGTGGAATAGCTTTCCCAGTAGAACCAGTGCAGTTTGCTGTCGATAATGCCGCCCTGCGGCGCCACCATGTACTTCTGCGGGTTGTAGAAGCCGCCGCCGTGCACCGCCCACATGGCGCCGTCCACGCCCTTCTTCTTCAGGTCTTCGGCGGTGGGGGCCAGCAGGTTGTTGTCGAGAAAGACGAAGTAGAACGACGAGCCGATCCAGGCGATGGCCACGATCACGTGCAGCCAGCGCAGCAGCAGATTGGCCCAATCCAGTAGGTACGCTTCCAAAAGTGCTCTCCAGTTGGCGTGCCACCGCGGGCGCTGCAGGCCATTTGCAAGAATCGCGCCGTCGGTCTGCAAGCCGGGCCGCCCAGGCCCGCTGCGCCGTGCTCCGCTGCGATTCCGGCAAAGTGTATACAAAACTGTATTCAATGCCAAGGATGACCGAACCGTTTGCTGATCGTCCGCCACCGCATTGCCCTTCGCTTGCGCAAGTTGGCCAGTCGGGCCCTACTTCGGCGACAATAGCGGTTTTTCCGCCAGAAACCATCCTTCGAAAGGACACTCCCATCATGGGCAACAAGATCGTGACCGAGGCCATGCGCAAGGCCACCAAGCCGCTGCCGGGCTCCACCGTGAAGCCCCAGGGCATCGGCCAGCGCCTGAGCCTGGAGCGCGGCTCGCACACCCGCAGCAAGAAGAACCCGGGCAAGCGCCCGCATTCGGGCTGAGCCTCGGCCCATCCCGAGGTCGCTACTGATTCAGTAGCTGCCTGCGCAAGAGCCGCCTGATCCAGGCGGCTTTTTTATGTCCTCTTGTCGGTGCCCTGCTGCAGCAGTTGCGCCGCCACCGCCAGCGCCACCACCGCCGGTTGCTTGCCCGCGATGCCCGGCACGCCGATGGGGCACACCACCTGCGCCAGTTCTGCCTCGGTGAAGCCGCGCGCCGTCAGGCGCTTGCGGAAGGTGGCCCACTTGGTGGCGCTGCCGATCAGCCCGATGTAGGGCAGATCGCCCTGCGCGCGCTGGCGCGCCAGGCAGGCGGCCATGATGTCCAGGTCTTCCGCGTGGCTGAAGCTCATCACCGCCACCAGGCTGCCCGGCGCCAGCGTGGCCACTGCGGCCTGCACCGGGTCGGAATGCTCGCAGCGCACGTTGGCGGGCACGCTCTCGGGAAACACCTCGTCGCGGCTGTCGATCCAGTGCACGCGCCAGGGCAGCTCGGCCGCCAGCCGCACCAGCGCCCGCCCCACATGGCCGCCGCCGAACAGCGCCACCGGCGTGGCGGCCTCGGCCAGCCGGGCGCGCAAGGCTTCGGACTGGCTGGCGTCGATGGCCTCGAAGCGCAGCCACACCACGCCACCGCAGCACTGACCCAGGCTCGGCCCCAGGGCGAAGCGCTGCTCGCGCGGAAGCGCCAGTTGGCCGCCATTGGCTAACGCAATCGCTTCGTGCTCCAGTCGTCCACCGCCGATGGTGCCGAACAACCGCCCGCCCTGCACCGCCATCCAGGCCCCCGGCTCGCGCGGCACCGAGCCCTCGGCGCGCACCACCGTCACCAGCACCACCGGAGCGGCGCGCAGGTGGTCAAGAAGCTGGTCGAGGTCGGACACGGCAAGGCGGCAAAAAAGTGAGCGCAGTATGTGGCGAGAGGATCAAGCCACCGAAAGGCCGCGGAGCAGGCCAATCCAGCGAACGCCGAGGACGGGCTTGTACCGGCCTCCGGCATTGCCCCCCGCAGAGAGGGGAAGGCCCGCCAGCGCCCCCGGGCTGCAGCCCGGTCACGACCCCCGGTACGTCGAGTAACTCCACGGGCTGACCAGGAGCGGCACGTGGTAATGCTGCGAAGGATCAGCCACGCCGAAGTCCAGCTGCACCTGGTTCAGGAACGGCGGCTCGGGCAATTGCACGCCGCGGGCACGAAAGTAGCCTCCCACGTCGAAGCTCAGCCGGTAGGTGCCGGCCTTGAGTTCGCCGTCGCCGTACAGCGGGCCGTCGGGGTTGCGGCCGTCGGCGTTGAGCGTGATGCGCTTCACAAGCGTGGCCACGTCGCCATGTGTCTCGTATAGCACCACCTGCATGCCGGCGGCGGGCGTGCCGTGCATGGTGTCCAGAACATGCGTGCTCAGTCCCATCGAAATTCCTTTGCCATCGGTTGAAAAAGCTCGGTCAAGAATTGTCCACAAAACTGTATACAGTTTAGCGACGCTGGTCTATCATGCGTCGCATGGAACGTACCAGCACGTCCGCCATCGCCCAGGCTCTGACCGACGCCATTGTGGAGCGGCGCGTGCAGCCGGGCGCCAAGCTGGTGGAGCAGAAGCTGGCCGAGCATTTCGGCGTTTCGCGCACGCTGGTGCGCCAGGCGCTGCACCAGCTGGCGCAGCAGCGGCTGGTGACACTGTCACCGGCGCGCGGGGCCTTCGTCGCCACACTGTCGGCGCAGGAGGCGCGCCAGGTGTTCGTGGTGCGGCGCATGCTGGAACCCCAGATGGCGCGCGCCTTCACCGAACAGGCCACGCCGGCGCAGATCGCGCTGCTGCGCGCGCATCTGGCGCAGGAGCAGACCGCCGTCGCCGACCGGGACGCCGCCGGGCGCACCCGCCTGCTGGCCGATTTCCATGCCCTGCTGGCCGAGCTGATGGGCAACGCCGTGCTGGCACAGGTGTTGCAAGACCTGCTGGCGCGCAGTGCCATCGCCGCGCTGAGCTTCCAGAGCGCCCACGCCGCCAGCCATTCTTCCGACGAGCACGTGGCGCTGGTGGACGCCATCGAAGCCGGCGATGCCGAACGCGCCGCCCAGCTGATGACCGACCACCTCGACCACGTGGAGGCCGACCTGCGGCTCGACCGCCCGGCCCCCACCCATGATCTGCCGGCCGCACTGGCCCGGCACACGCATTGACCCCGCCATGGCCCTCTACGACACCACCGCCCCCTACCCTCGCGACCTCACCGGCTACGGCAGCAACGTGCCGCACGCCCGCTGGCCCGGCGGCGCGCGCATCGCCGTGCAGTTCGTGCTCAACGTCGAGGAAGGCGGCGAGAACTGCGTGCTGCACGGCGACGCCGCCAGCGAGCAATTCCTGTCGGAGATGTTCAACCCGGCCGCCTATGCCGACCGGCACCTGTCGATGGAAGGCATCTACGAGTACGGATCGCGCGCCGGCATCTGGCGCATCCTGCGCGAGTTCGACGCGCGCGGCTGGCCGCTCACCGTGTTCGGCATCGCCAGCGCGCTGGCCCGCTATCCGGAGATGTTCGAGGTGTTCCGCCGCCGCGGCGACGAGATCGCCTGCCACGGCCTGAAGTGGATCCACTACCAGAACGTCGACGAAGCGACCGAGCGCGCCCACATGGCCGAGGCGCTGGACATCATCGAAAAGCTCTCGGGCGAGCGGCCGCTCGGCTGGTACACCGGCCGCGACAGCCCCAACACCCGCCGCCTCGTGGTCGACGACGGCCGCCTGCTGTATGACAGCGACTATTACGGCGACGACCTGCCGCTGTGGATGAAGGTGCGCCGCACCGACGGCACCGTGGTGCCGCACCTGGTGGTGCCCTACACGCTCGACAGCAACGACATGCGCTTCGCCCTGCCCCAGGGCTTCAGCCACGCCGAGCCCTTCTTCCAGTACCTGCGCGACAGCTTCGACACGCTGTACGCCGAGGGTGACCCGAACGGGCTGGATCGCCCCAAGATGCTCAGCATCGGTATGCACAGCCGCCTGCTGGGGCGGCCCGGGCGCGTCGTCGCGCTGCAGCGCTTCATGGACCACGTGGCCGCGCACCAGGATGTCTGGGTGTGCCGCCGCATCGACATCGCACGCCACTGGATGGCCGAGCATGCTCCCTCCTAAGTCGCTTCGCGCCTTCCCCCCAGCGGGGGGACACCGCCAGTGGCCGGGCCAAGCCCGCTCCGCGGCGGTCGCTGGAGTGGCCTGCTCCGCGGCCTTCTGAACTCGTAACTCGCCCAGAACGCACTCACTCAGCTCATGCCCTACACACTGGACCAACTGAACACCGCCTCGCAGGCCGAGGCGGAAAAGATGCTCGACGGCCTGTACGAGCACACGCCCTGGATAGCCGCCGAGGCACTGAAGCACCGCCCCTTCAAGTCGCTCGCGCAGCTCAAGCACGTGATGGCCGAGGTGCTGGCGCGTGCCGACCAGGACGCTCAGCTGGCCCTGATCCGGGCCCACCCCGAACTGGCGGGCAAGGCCATGGTAGCCAAGACCCTGACGACGGAATCGACGAACGAGCAAGGCAAGGCCGGCCTCACCGACTGCACGCCGGAGGAGTTCGCGCGCATCCAGAAGCTCAACGCCGACTACAACGCCAAGTTCGGTTTCCCCTTCATTCTGGCCGTGCGCGGGCCGCGCGGCACCGGGCTGACGCGCCAGCAGATCATCGAGGCCTTCGCACGCAGGCTGGACAACCACCCCGATTTCGAGCTGGCCGAGGCGCTGCGCAACATCCACCGCATCGCCGAGATCCGGCTGGCCGACAAGTTCGGGGCCGAACCCGCGCTGGGCAACGAGGTGTGGGACTGGCACGAAGCCCTGGCCGCGCACAGCGACCCCGGCTTTGCCGAGCAGGGCCAGCTCACCGTGACCTACCTGACCGACGCGCACCGCGCCTGCGCCGCACAGATTGCGGGCGACATGGCCGCCGCCGGCTTTGACGAGGTGCACATCGACGCCGTGGGCAACGTGGTCGGCCGCTACAAGGCCGATCCGGCCGTCAGGCACCCCAAGACGCTGCTCACCGGCAGCCATTACGACACCGTGCGCAACGGCGGCAAGTACGACGGGCGGCTGGGCATCTTCGTGCCACTGGCCTGCGTGCAGGCGCTGCACCGCGCCGGGCGGCGACTGCCGTTCGACTTCGAGGTGGTGGGCTTCGCCGAGGAGGAAGGCCAGCGCTACAAGGCCACCTTCCTGGCTTCCGGCGCGCTGATCGGCCACTTCAGGCCCGAATGGCTCGACCAGGCCGACGCCGACGGCGTGACCATGCGCCAGGCGATGCAGCACGCGGGTCTGTCGATCGACGACATTCCGAAGATCAAGCGCGATCCGTCCAGGTACCTGGGCTTCATCGAGGTGCACATCGAGCAGGGCCCGGTTCTCAATGAGCTGAACCTGCCGCTGGGCGTGGTCACCTCCATCAACGGCAGCATCCGCTACGTGGGCGAGTTCATCGGCCAGGCCAGCCACGCCGGCACCACGCCCATGGACCGCCGTCGCGACGCCGCCTGCGCCGCCGCCGAACTGGCGCTGTATCTGGAAGAGCGCGCCGCGAACGACGGCGATTCGGTCGCCACCATGGGCCTGCTCAACGTGCCGGCCGGCTCCATCAACGTGGTGCCCGGCCGCTGCGCCTTCAGCCTGGACCTGCGCGCGCCCACCGACCCGCAGCGCGACCGCCTGGCCGCCGACGTGCTGGAGCGCCTGCAGCAGATCGCCACCCGGCGCGGCATCACCTTCAAGCTGGAGGAAACCATGCGCGCCAGCGCCGCGCCCAGCGCGCCGGCCTGGCAGCAGCGCTGGGAACGCGCGGTGGCGGCGCTCGGTCTGCCGGCTTTCCTGATGCCCAGCGGCGCCGGCCACGACGCCATGAAGCTGCACGAGGTGATGCCGCAGGCCATGCTGTTCGTGCGCGGCGAGAACAGCGGCATCAGCCACAACCCGCTGGAATCCACCACCGCGGACGACATGGAACTGGCCGTGCGCGCCATGCAGGGCGTTCTGGACGAACTGGCGGCCGAGACCGCCAAGCCATGACGGAACTACTTTTTTCATAGCTGCCTGCGCCCGCCAGATAAGGGCTAAACCGCTGTTTTATTCATAAAAGACCATGACTTCCGCCACCGACACCGCCCTCGACCAATGGATCGACCAGCACTTCGATGAAGAGGTGGGATTCCTGCAGCAACTGGTGCGCGTGCCCACCGACACGCCACCCGGCAACAACGCCCCGCACGCCGACAGGACGGCCGAGCTGATCGCCGCCTGGGGCTTCGACGCCGAGAAGCACCCGGTGCCCGCCGACGAGGTGCGCGCCTACGGCATGGAAAGCATCACCAACCTGATCGTGCGGCGCCGCTACGGCGACGGCGGCAGGACCATCGCCCTCAACGCCCACGGCGACGTGGTGCCCCCCGGCGAAGGCTGGACGCACGACCCCTACGGCGCCGAGGTGGTGGACGGCAAGCTCTACGGCCGCGCCGCCGCCGTGAGCAAGAGCGACTTCGCCAGCTTCGTGTTCGCCGTGCGCGCTCTGGAGGCGGTGGCCAGGCCGGCGCACGGCGCCATCGAGCTGCACTTCACCTACGACGAGGAATTCGGCGGCGAACTCGGCCCCGGCTGGCTGCTCAAGAAGGGCCTGACCACGCCCGACCTGATGATCGCCGCCGGCTTCAGCTACGAGGTGGTCACCGCCCACAACGGCTGCCTGCAGATGGAAGTGACGGTGCACGGCAAGATGGCGCACGCCGCCGTGCCTTCCACCGGGGTGGACGCGCTGCAGGGCGCGGTGGCCATCATGAACAAGCTGTACGCCGAGAACCGGCGCTACCAGGGCATCAGCTCGCGCGTGCCGGGCATCACCCACCCCTACCTGAACATCGGCCGCATCGAAGGCGGCACCAACACCAACGTGGTGCCCGGCAAGGTGGTGTTCAAGCTGGACCGCCGCATGATCCCCGAGGAGAACCCGGCCGACGTGGAGGCGCTGATCCGCCAGGTGATCGCCGATGCGGTGGACGGCTTCAACGCCGGCCGTCCCGACGACGGCATCCGTGTGGACATCAGGCGCCTGCTGCTGGCCAACGCCATGACGCCGCTGCCCGGCAACGCACCGCTGGTGCAGGCCATCCAGAAGCACGCCACCGAAGTCTTCGGCGCCACCCCGCCGGCCGTGGGCACACCGCTGTACACCGACGTGCGCCTGTACGTGGAGCAAGGCATTCCTGGCGTGATCTACGGTGCCGGCCCGCGCACCGTGCTGGAAAGCCACGCCAAGCGCGCCGACGAGCGGCTGGACCTGGACGACCTGCGCCGCGCCACCAAGGTGGTGGCCCGCGCCCTGGCCGAATTGCTACATTAAAAATAGCAGTCTGCGCCCGCTGCACAAGGGCCAGTGACCAATTTCATTCACAGGAACCACGGAGGCACGATGAACACCACCCCCCACCCCGTCGACGAGGTCCTGCCCACCGGCAAGCTGGCCGCGCTGGGCCTGCAGCACGTGCTGGTGATGTACGCGGGCGCCATTGCGGTGCCGCTGATCGTCGGCCGCGCGCTCAAGCTCGGCCCGCAGGAGGTGGCGATGCTGATCTCGGCCGACCTGTTCTGCTGCGGCATCGCCACGCTGATCCAGTCGCTGGGGGTGACGCAATGGTTCGGCATCCGCCTGCCGGTGATGATGGGTGTGACCTTCGCCGCCGTGGGGCCGATGGTGGCCATCGCCAACGGCAACCCCGGCACCGACGGCGCGCGCATGCTGTTCGGCGCCATCATCGGCGCGGGCATCGTCTCGATCCTGATCGCGCCGCTGGTGAGCCGCATGCTGCGCTTCTTCCCGCCGGTGGTCACCGGCACCATCATCGCGGTGATCGGCATCAACCTGATGCGGGTGGGCATCAACTGGATCTTCGGCAACCCGGTGGGCCCCACGGCGCCGATGACGGTCTCGCCCGAGCACACCGAGTGGCTGAGCGCCATGCGCTCGGCCGGCGCCACCGGCCAGGCGGGCATGCTGCCCGTGCCCGAGGGACTGGCGCTGGCGCCCACCGTGCCCAACCCGCGCTACGCGGCGCCGTCGGGCCTGGGGATCTCGGTCATCGTGCTGGCCACCATCCTGCTGATCGCCCGGTTCACGCGCGGCTTCATCGCCAACATCTCGGTGCTGCTGGGCATCGTCGTGGGCGGCGTGGTGGCCACGGCGGCCGGCATGATGAACTTCGACAAGGTGGGCAAGGCACCCTGGTTCGACATCGTGCTGCCGTTCCACTTCGGCGTGCCCGTCTTCGATCCGGTGATGATCCTCACCATGTCGCTGGTGATGATCGTGGTGATGATCGAATCCACCGGCATGTTCCTGGCCCTGGGCGAGATGACCGACCGCAGGATCGACCAGCCCGCCCTCGCCCGCGGCCTGCGCACCGACGGCCTGGGCACGCTGATCGGCGGCATCTTCAACACCTTTCCCTACACCAGCTTCTCGCAGAACGTGGGGCTGGTGGCCGTCACCGGCGTGAAGAGCCGCTTCGTCTGCGTGGCGGCCGGCATCATCCTGCTGGTGCTGGGCCTGCTGCCCAAGATGGCGGCGCTGGTGGAGTCGCTCCCCACCGTGGTGCTGGGCGGCGCCGGGCTGGTGATGTTCGGCATGGTGGCCGCCACCGGCATCCGCATCCTGGGCGGGGTCGACTTCACGCACAACCGGCACAACGCGCTGATCGTGGCCATTTCCATCGGCGTGGGCATGATCCCGCTGGTGGCGCCCCGGTACTCACAGTGGATGCCGCACAGCATCCACCCGCTGATCGAGTCCGGCATCCTGCTGGCCTCCATCGCCGCGGTGCTGCTCAACCTCTACTTCAACGGCGCCAAGGGCGATGACGAGGCGGTGATCCGAGCCGCCAGGCAGGCTGAGGCGCATTGACCAGGATCTGAGCGTTTGAAGCCGCCCCCTTCCAGCAGCGCGAAAGGGGGCGACATCGGCGACCGGGCATAGGCCGCTCCCGGCACCTGCGGGCAGGCTGCACCGCCCCTTTCGTTCACGCGCAGAGACCCGCTCGCCAAGAAAAAACCCCGCTGCAGCCAGGCTGCGCGGGGTTTTCTCTTTGCCCAGGAGCCGCGTGGGGCGCCCGGGTTGTCAGGCGGCGATCAGACCGACACTTCCTTGGCGGTGTCCGCGTACTCCTCGATCTGGTCGAAGTTCATGTAGCGGTACACGCTGGCCTTGTCCTTGTCGATGATGCCCATCTCGGCGCGGTATTCCTCCACCGTCGGGATGCGGCCCAGCTTGGAGCAGATGGCGGCCAGCTCGGCCGAGCCCAGGAACACGTTGGTGTTCTTGCCCAGACGGTTGGGGAAGTTGCGCGTGCTGGTGGACATGACCGTGGCGCCTTCATGCACCTGCGCCTGGTTGCCCATGCACAGGCTGCAGCCCGGCATCTCGGTGCGCGCGCCGGCGGTGCCGAAGGCGGCGTAATGCCCCTCCTTCATCAGCTCGGCAGCATCCATCTTGGTGGGCGGAGCCACCCACAGCTTGACGGGGATGTCGCGCTGGCCGCCCAGCAGCTTGGCGGCGGCACGGAAGTGGCCGATGTTGGTCATGCACGAGCCGATGAAGGCCTCGTCGATCTTGGTGCCTGCCACTTCGGACATGAACTTGGCGTCGTCCGGGTCGTTGGGGCAGCAGACGATGGGCTCCTTGATGTCGGCCAGATCGATCTCGATCACGGCGGCGTACTCGGCGTCCTTGTCGGCTTCCAGCAGTTCGGGCTTGGCCAGCCAGGCCTCGACAGCCTTGATGCGGCGCTCCAGCGTGCGCTTGTCCTCGTAGCCGTTGGCGATCATGTTCTTCATCAGCACGATGTTGCTGGTGAGGTACTCCTTGACCGGCGCGGGGTTCAGCTTGATCGTGCAGCCTGCGGCCGAGCGCTCGGCCGATGCGTCGGACAGCTCGAACGCCTGCTCCACCTTCAGGTCGGGCAGACCCTCGATCTCGAGGATGCGGCCGGAGAAGATGTTCTTCTTGCCCTGTTTGGCGACGGTGAGCAGGCCCTGCTTGATGGCGTACAGCGGGATCGCGTGCACCAGATCGCGCAGCGTGACGCCGGGCTGCATCTCGCCCTTGAAGCGCACCAGCACGGATTCGGGCATGTCCAGCGGCATCACGCCGGTGGCGGCGGCGAAGGCCACCAGGCCGGAGCCGGCCGGGAAGCTGATGCCGATGGGGAAGCGCGTGTGCGAGTCGCCGCCGGTTCCCACGGTGTCCGGCAGCAGCAGGCGGTTGAGCCAGCTGTGGATCACGCCGTCGCCCGGGCGCAGGGCCACACCGCCACGGTTGCTGATGAAGGCGGGCAACTCGCGGTGCATCTTGGCATCGACGGGCTTCGGGTAGGCCGCGGTGTGGCAGAAGCTCTGCATCACCATGTCGGCGGAGAAGCCCAGGCAGGCCAGGTCTTTCAGCTCGTCGCGGGTCATCGGGCCGGTGGTGTCCTGGCTGCCGACGGTGGTCATCTTGGGCTCGCAGTAGGTGCCCGGGCGGATGCCCTGGCCTTCCGGCAGACCGCACGCGCGGCCGACCATCTTCTGCGCCAGCGTGAAGCCGGCCTTGGACGCCGCCGGCGACTGCGGCAGGCGGAACTTGTCGGAAGCCGGCAGGCCCAGGGATTCACGCGCCTTGGCGGTGAGCGAGCGGCCAATGATCAGGTTGATGCGGCCGCCAGCCTGCACCTCGTCGAGCAGCACGTCGCTCTTGAGCTTGAACTCGGCAACCTGCTTGCCGGCTTTCTCGATCTTGCCCGCGTAGGGGTAGACGTCGAGCACGTCGCCCATCTCGAAGGCGGAGACATCGACCTCGATCGGCAGCGAGCCAGAGTCCTCTTGCGTGTTGAAGAAGATCGGTGCGATCTTGCCACCCAGCGTGACGCCACCGAAGCGCTTGTTCGGCACAAAGGGGATGTCCTGGCCGGTGGCCCAGATCACGCTGTTGGTGGCCGACTTGCGGGACGATCCCGTGCCCACCACGTCACCCACGTAGGCGACCAGGTTGCCCTTCTTCTTCAAGTCTTCGATGAACTGGATCGGGCCGCGCACGCCGTCCTTCTCGGGCTTGAAGGCCGCGTCCGGGCGCGTGTTCTTCAGCATCGCCAGGTAGTGCATGGGGATGTCGGGGCGCGTGGTGGCGTCCGGCGCGGGCGACAGGTCGTCGGTGTTGGTCTCGCCCGGCACCTTGAACACGGTGACCGTGATCTTCTCGGCCACCTTGGGGCGGCTGGTGAACCACTCGGCATCGGCCCAGCTCTGCACCACTTCCTTGGCCTTGGCGTTGCCGGCCTTGGCCTTGTCGGCCACGTCGTTGAAGTAGTCGAACATCAGCAGGGTCTTCTTGAGGCCCTCGGCGGCGACGCCGGCCACTTCGGCGTCGTCCAGCAGTTCGATCAGCGGGTGCACGTTGTAGCCGCCCACCATGGTGCCCAGCAGCTCGGTGGCCTTGGCCTTGCTGATGAGGCCCACCTGGATGTCGCCGTGCGCCACGGCGGCCAGGAAGCTGGCCTTGACCTTGGCCGCATCGTCCACGCCCGGCGGCACGCGGTGCGTCAGGAGGTCGAGCAGGAAGGCGGTGTCCTCGCCGGCCGGCGGATTCTTGATGAGCTCGATCAGCTCACCGGTCTGCTTGGCCGACAGCGGCAGTGGCGGAATGCCGAGCGCGGCGCGCTCGGCCACGTGGTCACGATAGGCTTTCAACATCTTTTTCTCCTGATGACAAACTGCATGGCTGGCAACGCAAGTTCAATGCCAGCAACTTGTAAACAAAATCATCCTGCAGCCCAAGCCCATCGCGCGGCGTCAGCTCACTTTTTAGGAGCATCGTCCAGCAGGCCAGGCTGCGGGTGATCCTTCATCTGCTCGGCGAAGGCGGTCTGCTCGGGTGACTTGCAATCGTCCGCCACGCGCTGGCCAGCCTTCTGGTCCATCAGCATGGACTTGTTGCCCAACTGCAGGAACACCGCCTGCCGCACGCCGTCTTCCATGCGCACCGCGCCGGTGCGGCTTTCCACCGGGTGCATGTAGAACCTGCGCTTGCCGGTGGTGACGTTGAAGAAGCCGGGGTTGCGCTCGTCGGCGCTGACATGCAGGTCGGTGCCGAGTTCGCAGCTGATCTTGCCGACGTAGATGCGCTTGGCGATGTCCAGCTCGGCCGGGCTCAGCCGCTGCGTCAGCGACTCGGTGGGCGTGGTGGCCTCGATGGCCTTGGCGACGGTGGCTTTCGAGTTGCGCGTCTTGCTCGATTTGCGCTTGACCGGGGCTTTCTTGACGGGCGCTTTCTTGGCGCTCGCTTTCTTGGTCGCGGCGGGCTTGGCATCGGCGGCGTGCACCACGCTCACGGGGACCGCCAGCGCGGCAACGAGGGCGACCAGGGCGAGATGTTTCATGGGTGTTACGAGCTCCGAAAACGAGGGGGCGCCATCATGACACGAGTCGCCTTCAGAACCAACGTGCCGCCTCGGCAGGCAGCACCCGCCCCGTGGCATGGGCGCGCTCCAGCACCTGCCAGAAATGGCGGTAGCTCGCGCGGTCGTGCAGGCTGCCGTCGAAGCTGATCGGCGCCCATTCGGCACGCTCGGCCGCCAGCAGCAGCCGCGTGGCCTCGTCGACCTGGCGCTCGTCGGGTGCGAACGCCTCCAGGATCGGCCGGATCTGGCTCGGGTGGATGCTCCACATGCGGGTGTAGCCGAACTCGCGCGCCGCACGGCGGGCGGCGCTGCGCATGGCGGTCTCGTCCTTGAACTCGGTGACCACGCAGTGCGAAGGCACCTTGCCGGCCGCATGGGCCGCTGAAGCGATCTCCAGCTTGGCTCGCACCACCAGCGGATGGCTGAACTGCCCCGCCGCACCCATCCCGTCGGCCGGAATGGCCCCCGCGTGCGCGGAAACGAAGTCCATCAGGCCGAAACTGAGCGACTGCACGCGCGGGTGTGCCGCGATCTCGAAGGCGCGGTGCACGGCACCGGGCGATTCGATCAGCACGTGCAGCGGCAGGCCGGCCGGGTAGGCAGCCAGCAGTGCGCGCTCCGCACGGTCGACGTCGTCCACCGACTCGACCTTGGGAATCATGATGTGCGACAGGTGCTGGCCCGCGCGGCCGGCGATGGTCGCCATGTCGTTCTCGAACGCCGGGTGATCCACCGGGTGCACGCGCGCACCCACGCGCGCGCGCTCCGAAGCACCCTGCACCAGTTCGGCGACGAGTTGGGCGTGTTCCGCCTCGCCCCCCACGGGCGCGCCGTCCTCGCAGTCCAGCGTGCAGTCGAACACGCAGGTGCCGAACTCCTCGGTCATCTCGGCCTGCAACTGCAGGCTCTTGGTCATGCGCGCGAGCACACCGCTGTAGTGGTCGCAGACCGGCAGCAGGCTTGCCGCCGCCTGGGCACCTATGAGAACGTCGCGCGGATGGGGCATGAGTGGTCTGGGCCGTCGGAACCGGAGGCCGGTCCGCGGACGAACGACCGCGACCGCCCCCCCGAGCACCGGATCAGAGCAGATGCTTGACGCCGTCTTTCTCGCCCTCGAGCTCGGCCAGCGTCTTGTCGATGCACTTCTGGCTGAAGGCGTCGATCGGCAGGTCTTCGACCACCTTGTACTCGCCGTTCTCGCAAATCACAGGGAAGCCGAACATGACTTCCTTGGGAATGCCGTACCAGCCCTGCGAAGGGATGCCCATCGTCACCCACTCGCCGCCAGTGCCCAGCGCCCAGTCGTGCATGTGATCGATGGCGGCGTTGGCGGCGGAAGCAGCCGACGACAGGCCGCGCGCGTCGATGATGGCGGCGCCGCGCTTGCCCACGGTGGGCAGGAACACGTTCTCGTTCCAGTCCTGGTCGTTGATCATGTCCTTCACGCCCTGGCCATCGATGGTGGCAAAGCGATAGTCGGCATACATGGTGGGCGAGTGGTTGCCCCACACCACGAGCTTCTTGATGTCCTTGACGGCCTTGCCGGTCTTGGCGGCGATCTGGCTCAGCGCGCGGTTGTGGTCCAGGCGCAGCATGGCGGTGAAGTTCTTGGCCGGCAGGTCCGGAGCCGACTTCATGGCGATGTAAGCATTGGTGTTGGCCGGGTTGCCGACCACCAGCACCTTGACGTTGCGCGAGGCCACGGCGTTCAGGGCCTTGCCCTGCGCAGTGAAGATCTGCGCGTTGGCGGCCAGCAGGTCGGCACGCTCCATGCCGGGGCCGCGCGGACGGGCACCCACCAGCAGCGCGTAGTCGGTGTCCTTGAAGGCGGTCATCGGATCGCTGTGGGCTTCCATGCCGGCCAGCAGCGGGAAGGCGCAGTCTTCCAGTTCCATCATCACGCCCTTGAGGGCTTTCTGCGCCTTCTCGTCAGGAATCTCGAGCAATTGCAGGATCACCGGCTGGTCCTTGCCCAGCATTTCGCCGGAAGCGATACGAAACAGCAGCGCATAACCGATCTGGCCGGCTGCGCCAGTCACGGCGACACGAACAGGCTTCTTGCTCATTGAATTCTCCAGGTGGGGATGTCGACAACAGAAACGTCCGACGCGCGGGCCGCACAGACCAAGCAGCAGGCTGGAAGCCCGCACCGGCCTTGCAAACCGGCGTCAGCACAGCCTGTCAGTGTATCCGCGAAAACCCTAGTTCGTCAATGTCTTGTGTCTTATATAAGATATGATTGCAGGCTGGCGCCAGGCTGACGGCAACGCCCATTCCGGGCACCGCAGCGGCCACCCCAAAAAAAAAGCGCCATGGCGTGTTGACGACATGAATGCCTCCCACCTCCCTCCAGACCCCGCCGCACAGGCCGGCGACGGCGCGCCGGCGTTCAGCCCGCTCTACCAGCAGATCAAGGCCTTGCTGCTTCAGAGCCTGCAGCAGGGCGAGTGGAAGCCAGGCGAGGTCATCCCGAGCGAGATGGAACTGGCGGCGCGCTTTCGCGTGAGCCAGGGCACGGTGCGCAAGGCTGTGGACGAACTGGCGGCCGAGAACCTGCTGGTACGCCGCCAAGGCCGCGGCACCTTCGTGGCCACGCACGCGGAGCAGCACGTGCAGTACCGGTTTCTGCGCCTGGTGCCGGACCAGGACACGGTGGACAACGAAGGCCCCGCCCAGCGCGACGTGGTCGAGTGCAGGCGCCAACGCGCCGGCGCCGACATTGCCAGAGCACTGGGCCTGCGCACCGGCGACCAGGTGCTTCAGGCGCGCCGCGTGCTGCGCTTTGCTGGCGTACCCACCATCCTGGAAGACCTGTGGCTGCCGGCCGGCCCCTTCAAGGGGCTGACGGCCGAGCGCCTGTCTGACTACCACGGGCCGATGTACGCCATGTTCGAGTCCGAGTTTGGTGTGCGCATGGTCCGCGCGGAAGAGAAACTGCGTGCCGTGTTGCCGGACGCCGAGCAGGCCGGGCTGCTGGCCATCGACACCGGCACACCGCTGCTGAGCGTGGAGCGCACCGCCTACACCTACAACGATGTGCCGATGGAGTTCCGGCGCGGGCTCTACCGCACCGACACCCACCATTACCGCAATCAACTGGGCTGACCGGCGCACTGCAAGTCCCTTTCATGTCCGTGGCGTGACCGCAATGCTCGAGTCAGCATGTTGCGTTGCAATAGAATCTTTCGGTTCGCCCCGCCAACAATTACAAAGTCGTTACCCCTTCCAAGAGAACCAGTCATGAGCGAAGCCGCGCGCCAACGACCCCAATTCCGCAACATCAACGCCCTCTCCGACCTGCCGAGCTACCGCTTGCCGCCGGCCGGCTGGGTATCGATCCTGCACCGCGTCAGCGGCGCGTTGCTCTTCCTGTCGCTCCCCTTCCTGGTGTGGCTGTTCGACAAATCGGTGACCTCCGAGATTGCCTACGGGCAGTTCACCGCCGCCTTCAGTGCCGGCCTCTGGGTCTTTCCCGGCTGGCTGATCAAGCTGGTGTCGCTGGTGCTGATCTGGGCCTACCTGCATCACCTGTGCGCCGGCGTGCGCCACCTGTACATGGACGCCGCCCACGCCGTGAGCAAGGAATTCGGCAAGAGCTCGGCCATTGCAACGCTGGCCGTCAGCCTGCTGCTGACGCTGGTTTTCGGCGCCAAGCTGTTCGGCGCCTGGTAAGCACGAGATAGAGGAGCACCCCCATGGCAGTCAATTACGGTTCCAAGCGCACGGTGGTCGGCGCGCACTATGGCTTGCGCGACTGGTTGGTCCAGCGCGTCACCGCAGGCCTGATGGCCGTGTTCACCCTGCTGGTGTTCGTGCAGGTGATCTTCACCAAGGGCCCCGTGGGCTACGACCAGTGGGCCGGCATCTTCAGCGCGCAGTGGATGAAGGTGCTGACCTTCGCCGTGATCGTCGCCGTCGCCTGGCACGCCTGGGTCGGCATGCGTGACATCTGGATGGACTATGTGCAACCGGTGTGGATCCGCCTGCTGCTGCAGATCCTGACCATCATCTGGCTGGTCGGCTGCGCCGGCTGGGCCGTTCAGGTGCTGTGGCGCCTCTGACCGTTGCCCCGCTCCCGTCCAGACACTCCCACGATCCGATTTCACGACCATGAGCTACACCAAAGAAAAAATTGCGACGCGCCAGTTTGACGTGGTGATCGTCGGTGCCGGCGGTTCCGGCATGCGCGCCTCGCTGCAACTGGCACGCGCCGGCCTGAACGTCGCCGTGCTGTCCAAGGTGTTCCCCACGCGTTCGCACACCGTGGCGGCGCAGGGTGGTGTCGGTGCCTCGCTCGGCAACATGAGCGAGGACAACTGGCACTACCACTTCTACGACACCATCAAGGGTTCCGACTGGCTGGGCGACCAGGACGCCATCGAGTTCATGTGCCGCGAAGCACCCAATGTGGTGTACGACCTCGAGCACATGGGCATGCCGTTCGACCGCAACGCCGACGGCACCATCTACCAGCGCCCGTTCGGCGGCCATACCGCCAACTATGGCGAAAAGCCGGTGCAACGCGCCTGCGCCGCGGCCGACCGCACCGGCCACGCCATGCTGCACACGCTCTACCAGCAGAACGTCCAGGCGCGCACCACCTTCTTCGTCGAATGGATGGCGCTGGACCTGATCCGCAACACCGCGGGCGACGTGGTGGGTGTCACCGCCATCGAGATGGAAACCGGCGACTTCTACGTGCTGCGCGCCAAGACCGTGCTGCTGGCGACCGGCGGCGCGGGCCGCATCTTCGCCGCCTCGACCAATGCTTTCATCAACACCGGAGACGGCCTGGGCATGACCGCCCGCGCCGGCATCCCGCTGCAGGACATGGAGTTCTGGCAGTTCCACCCCACGGGCGTGGCCGGTGCCGGCGTGCTGCTGACCGAGGGCTGCCGCGGCGAGGGCGCCATCCTGATTAACAGCGAGGGCGAGCGCTTCATGGAGCGCTACGCCCCCACGCTCAAGGACCTGGCGCCGCGCGACTTTGTCTCGCGCTCCATGGACCAGGAGATCAAGGAGGGCCGTGGCTGCGGCCCCAACAAGGATTACGTGCTGCTCAAGATGGACCATCTGGGCGCAGAGACCATCCACAAGCGCCTGCCCTCGGTGTACGAGATCGGCATCAACTTCGCCAACGTCGACATCACCAAGGAGCCGATCCCCGTGGTGCCCACCATCCACTACCAGATGGGCGGCATTCCCACCAACATCCACGGCCAGGTGGTGGAGCATGTCGATGGTCAGGAGCGCGTGGTCAACGGCCTCTATGCGGTGGGCGAATGCTCCTGCGTCAGCGTGCACGGCGCCAACCGGCTGGGCACCAACTCGCTGCTCGACCTGCTGGTATTCGGCCGCGCTGCCGGCAACCACATCGTGGACTACCACAAGCAGACTGCGCTGCAGGATCTGCCGGCCGACGCGGCCGATTTCTCTCTGGCGCGTCTGAACAAGCTCGAGACCGCCGCCGACGGCGAATACTCGCAGAACGTGGCCAACGACATCCGCAACACCATGCAGTCGCACGCCGGCGTGTTCCGCACCCAGGTCAGCATGGACGAAGGCGTGACCAAGATCGCCGAGTTGCGCCAGCGCGCCGGCAACATCGGCCTGAAGGACAAGTCGATGGTGTTCAACACCGCGCGCATCGAGGCGCTGGAGGTGGAAAACCTGATCGAAGCCGCGCAGGCCACCATGGTTTCGGCCGCCGCCCGCAGGGAGTGCCGTGGCGCCCACACCGTGGTTGACTATGAGCGTCCGGCCGACGACCCCGTGGCACCGCTGGGCCGCGACGACGCCAACTGGATGAAGCACACGCTCTGGCACCGCGAAAGCAACAGCCTCAGCTACAAGCCGGTGCGCACCAAGCCGCTCACCGTCGAGACCGTGCCGCCCAAGGTCCGTACTTTCTGATCGCCAGCCGCCGCGCCGGAGAACCCCATGCAAAAACGCACTTTCAAGATCTACCGCTACGACCCCGATACGGATGACAAGCCGCGCATGGAAACCGTCGAGCTCGAGCTCGAAGGCCACGAGCGCATGCTGCTGGACGCGCTGATCAAGCTCAAGGCGCAGGATCCCACGCTGGCTTTCCGCCGCTCCTGCCGCGAAGGCGTGTGCGGCTCGGACGCCATGAACATCAATGGCAAGAACGGCCTGGCGTGCCTGACCAACCTGCGCACCCTCAAGGATCCGATCGTGCTCAAACCGCTGCCCGGCCTGCCGGTGGTGCGGGACCTGATCGTCGACATGACGCAGTTCTTCAAGCAGTACGACTCGATCAAGCCCTACCTCATCAACGACACGCCGCCGCCCACCAAGGAACGCCTGCAGTCACCCGAGGAGCGCGAAGAGCTGAACGGCCTCTACGAGTGCATCCTGTGCGCGAGCTGCTCCACCAGCTGCCCCAGCTTCTGGTGGAACCCGGACAAGTTCGTCGGCCCGGCCGGCCTGCTGCAGGCCTACCGGTTCATCGCCGACAGCCGCGACCAGGCCACGGGCGAGAGGCTCGACAACCTGGAAGATCCGTACCGCCTGTTCCGCTGCCACACAATCATGAATTGTGTGGACGTCTGCCCCAAGGGGCTCAACCCCACGCGCGCCATCGGCAAGATCAAGGAGCTGATGGTCCGGCGCGCGGTCTGATGCAGCATGAAAGCCTGTGCGTGGCTGGTGAAGACTGCCTGGATGAACGCTCGCTGAGCAAGCTGCGCTGGCGCTGCCGGCGCGGCCTGCTGGAAAACGATCTGTTCATCGAGCGGTTCTTCCAGCGGCACGGGAATTGCATCACTCAGAGGCAAGCCGAAGGCCTGGAAATCCTGATGGACCTGCCCGACAACGACTTGCTGGACCTGCTGCTGGGGCGCACCACCCCGCAGCCGCCCATCGACACACCCGCGGTGCACGAAGTCATCGGCATGCTGCGTTCGCGCCAGCCTTCCGCCTGACCCCGAAGCACCCCGGCCCCATCCACTTTCAGTCATCCAAAGGAATCGAACGATGAACGTCTCCGACACCAAGGCCAATCTGTCCTTCAGCAACGGCAGTCCCGACGTCGAACTGCCGATCTACAAGGGCACCATTGGCCCGGACGTGATCGACATCCGCAAGCTGTATGCGCAGACGGATATGTTCACGTTCGATCCGGGCTTCATGTCCACCGCCGCATGCGAGTCGAGCATTACCTACATCGACGGCGATAAGGGCGAACTGCTGTACCGCGGCTACCCCATCGAGCAACTGGCCGAGAAGTGCGATTACCTCGACACCTGCTACCTGCTGCTGAAGGGTGAACTGCCCGACGCCAACCAACGCGAAGATTTCCACAAGCTCGTGACCCAGCACACCATGGTCAACGAGCAGATGCAGTTCTTCCTGCGTGGCTTCCGCCGCGATGCCCACCCCATGGCCGTGCTGACCGGCCTGGTGGGCGGCATGTCGGCCTTCTACCACGACAGCACCGACATCCATAACCCGCAGCACCGCGAGATCTCGGCCATCCGCCTGATCGCCAAGATGCCTACGCTGGTGGCCATGGCCTACAAGTACGGCCTGGGCCAGCCGTACATGTACCCGCAGAACAACCTGAGCTACGCCGGCAATTTCCTGCGCATGATGTTCGGCACGCCGTGCGAGGAGTACCAGGTGAACCCGGTGCTCGAGAAGGCGCTGGACCGCATTTTCATCCTCCACGCCGACCACGAGCAAAACGCCTCCACCTCCACGGTTCGCCTGTGCGGCTCCTCCGGCACCAACCCCTTCGCCGCCATAGCCGCTGGCGTGGCCTGCCTGTGGGGCCCTGCGCACGGTGGTGCAAACGAAGCGGCGCTCAACATGCTGGAAGACATCCAGGCCATGGGCGGTGTCGCCAAGGTCGGCGAATTCGTCGCCAAGGTGAAAGACAAGAACTCCAGCGTGCGACTGATGGGTTTTGGTCACCGCGTGTACAAGAACTACGACCCGCGCGCCAAGCTGATGCAGCACACCTGCAACGAGGTGCTGGCCGAACTGGGTCTGGAAAAAGATCCTCTGTTCGCCCTGGCCAAGGCCCTGGAGAAGATCGCCCTGGAAGACGATTACTTCGTGCAGCGCAAGCTCTACCCGAACGTGGACTTCTATTCCGGCATCGTGCAGCGCGCCATCGGCATCCCGGTCAAGCTGTTCACGGGCATCTTCGCGCTGGCCCGCACCGTGGGCTGGATCGCCCAGCTGAACGAGATGATCGGCGACCCCGACTACAAGATCGGCCGCCCGCGCCAGCTCTACATTGGCTCAACCCGCCGCGACGTCGCCTGACGCCGCGCGCTCCGCGCCAATGCCAAAACCCGCCCTAGTGGCGGGTTTTTTCTTGCCTGGTTCCTGCTTCGAGGGCTGGCACGACAAGACACGGGCTATCGCCTTGGCACCAGACCCATCGCCATTCACGACGCCTGATCAAGAGCCCCATGGGAGAATAGTTGTCGGACGTCGCATACCAAGAAGTCCAGAGCAGCCATGACCATCACCGAACGCAGCTTCGCCCGCCGCATCGACCTGACGTCGCTGCAGCTGTTCGTGGCGGTCTGCGAGGCCGGCAGCATCGGCAAGGCCGCCGAGCGGGAGTTCATCGCCGCCTCGGCCGTCAGCAAGCGCCTGGCCGATCTCGAAGGCGCGCTGGGCACCGCCCTGCTCTACCGCCACGCGCGCGGTGTGGATCTCACACCGGCCGGGCAAGCCTTGCTGCATCACGCCCGCAGTGTGCTCTTCGGGCTGGAAAAGATGCAGAGCGAGCTGTCGGAGTACGCCGACGGGGTGCGCGGCCACGTGCGCGTGCATGCCAGCATCTCGGCCGTGGTGCAGTTCCTGCCGGAGGATCTGGGCGGTTTCATCCACCAGCATCCCGAGGTCAAGATCGACCTGGAAGAGCACCTTTCCGCCGACGTGATCCGCGCCGTGCAGGAGGGCGCGGCCGATCTGGGCGTCTGCAACGCCGGAGCGCTGGGCCCTTCCGGTGCGCTGCTGCAACGCCAGCCCTATCGCACCGACCGGCTCGCACTGGTGGTGCCGCAGGCCCATGTGCTGGCTGCGTTTCAGACCATCGACTTCGCCGACACGCTCGACCATGACCACGTTGGCCTGGACGCCAACAGTTCCATCGCCCTGGCCATGCACCAGGCCGCCGCCAGGGCCGGCCGGGCGATCCGCCTGCGCATCCGCGTCTCCGGCCTGGACGCCATGTGCCGCATGATCGCCAACGGCCTCGGCGTGGGCGTCATGCCGATGCGTGCCTTCGAACTGATGCAGAGCGGTTCCAGCGCACTGCGCGCCGTGCCGTTCACCGATGGCTGGGCCACGCGGGCCATCGAACTCATCGCGCGCGACTTCGGGACGCTGCCGGTCACCGCGCGCGCCCTGGTCGCGCATCTGACGGCCGAGGCCTCTGCAGAACGCCTGGCCGCCTAAAATCCGAACCCCCACGAGAGACTCCCATGACCGCACGCACGCTCTACGACAAGCTCTGGGACGACCACGTCGTCCACACCGAAGAGGACGGTACCGCCGTCCTCTACATCGACCGCCACCTGGTGCACGAAGTCACCAGCCCGCAGGCTTTCGAAGGCCTGCGCCAGGCCGGCCGCAAGGTCTGGCGCATCAGCTCGGTCGTCGCCACCGCCGACCACAACACGCCCACCACCGGCTGGGAGCGCGGCTACGACGGCATCGAAGACCCCATCAGCAAGGAGCAGGTCACCACGCTGGACGCCAACATCAAGGGCTTCGGCGCGGCCGCCTACTTTCCGTTCCTGCACCAGCGCCAGGGCATCGTGCACGTGATTGGCCCAGAGAACGGCGCCACCCTGCCCGGCATGACCGTGGTCTGCGGCGACAGCCACACCAGCACGCACGGCGCCTTCGGCGCGCTGGCGCACGGCATTGGCACCAGCGAGGTCGAGCACGTGCTGGCCACGCAGACCCTGCTGGCCAAGAAGGCCAGGAGCATGCTCATCAAGGTGAACGGCAAGGCCGCGCCGGGCGTCACCGCCAAGGACATCGTGCTGGCCATCATCGGCAAGATCGGCACCGCCGGCGGCACCGGCTACACCATCGAGTTCGGCGGTGACGCCATCCGTGCGCTCAGCATGGAAGGCCGCATGACGGTGTGCAACATGGCCATCGAGGCTGGCGCCCGCGCCGGCATGGTGGCGGTGGACGACAAGACCATCGACTACGTCAAGGGCCGCCTGCTGGCGCCCGGCACCGATGCGGCCAGCGGCAAATTCGTCGGCGGCCCTGAATGGGACCAGGCCGTGGCTTACTGGAAGACCCTGCACTCCGACGAAGGCGCCAGGTTCGACACCGTGGTCGAGCTCGACGCCAGCCAGATCGTGCCGCAGGTCACCTGGGGCACCAGCCCCGAGATGGTGCTGGGCGTCGACGGCCGCGTGCCCGACCCCGACAAGGAAAAAGACGACGGCAAGCGCGGCGCCATCGAGCGCGCCCTCACCTACATGGGCCTGGAGCCGGGCAAGCCGCTGGCCGACGTCCACGTCGACAAGGTCTTCATCGGCAGCTGCACCAACAGCCGCATCGAGGACATGCGCGAAGCCGCCGCCATGGTGAAGAAGCTCGGCCGCAAGGTGGCCGGCAACGTGAAACTGGCCATGGTCGTGCCCGGCTCCGGCCTGGTCAAGCGGCAGGCCGAGGCCGAAGGGCTGGACAAGGTGTTCACCGCCGCCGGCTTCGAGTGGCGTGAACCCGGCTGCTCCATGTGCCTGGCCATGAACGCCGACCGGCTGGAGCCCGGTGAGCGCTGTGCCTCCACCAGCAACCGCAACTTCGAGGGGCGCCAGGGCAACGGCGGCCGCACGCACCTGGTCAGCCCGGCGATGGCCGCGGCAGCCGCCGTGCACGGGCACTTCGTCGACGTTCGGCGCTTTGTCTGACGGACGTACGACAGGTGGATTTGCTACGCTGGCGGTTTCTTTCAAGAAGGAGCTTGACCATGCATCGCATCGCCCCCCTGTTGCTCGTCGCCGCCGCAGCCGCCCTGGCCGGCTGCAACACCTGGAATGCCGCCAAGCAGGACGCCAAGGAAGTCGGCAGCACCGTGACCCATGCGGTCGGCACCGGTCTCGACAAGGCCGGTGACGGCCTCAACACCGCCGGCGACAAGGTCAAGAGCGTCGGCAAATAAGCCGCCTTCGCGGACCCCGGGCCAGTGCCCGGGGCGTGGGGACGGCGGATTGGAAAGCACTATGGACAAATTCACCGTACACCAGGGCCTCGTCGCCCCCATGGACCGCGAGAACGTCGACACCGACGCCATCATCCCCAAGCAGTTCCTCAAGTCGATCCGCAAGACCGGCTTCGGTCCCAACCTGTTCGACGAGTGGCGCTACCTCGACCACGGCGAGCCGGGCATGGACCCGGCCAGCCGCAAGCCCAACCCGGACTTCGTGCTCAACCAGCCGCGCTACCAGGGCGCCTCGATCCTGCTGGCGCGCAAGAACTTCGGCTGCGGCTCCAGCCGCGAGCACGCGCCCTGGGCGCTGCAGCAGTTCGGCTTCCGCGCCATCCTGGCACCCAGCTTCGCCGACATCTTCTTCAACAACTGCTTCAAGAACGGCCTGCTGCCCATCGTGCTGCCTGAAAGCGCGGTCGCCAGGCTGTTCGACGAAGTGGCAGCCTTCCCCGGCTACCAGCTCACCGTCGACCTGGAGCGCCAGGTGGTCGTCAAGCCCGACGGCAGCACCCTGCCCTTCGACGTGCAGCCCTTCCGCAAGTACTGCCTGCTGAACGGCCTGGACGACATCGGGCTCACGCTGCGCCACAAGGACAAGATCCAGGCCTACGAAGCCAACCGGCTGGCCACCAAGCCGTGGCTGGCCCACACGGTCTGACGCGCGCCGCGGTCCAGCCATGAGCTTCTGCGTCGAGCCCGTCGGGTTCGTGCACACCGCGCGCGCCGCGCCAGAGGACGACCACTGGGGCGGCCAGACGGCCGAGATCACGCTCGCCAACGGCTTGACCGCCGAAGCGCTGACCGGGCTGGATGCCTTCTCGCATGTGGAAGTCCTGTTCGTCTTCGACCAGGTGCCTGCCAGCAAGATCGTCACCGGCGCCAGGCACCCGCGCAACAACGTGGCCTGGCCCAGCGTCGGCATCTTCGCCCAGCGCGGCAAGAACCGGCCCAACCGGATCGGCAGCACCATCTGCCGCGTGCTGGCGGTCGAGGGCACCACGCTGCGGGTGGCGGAGCTGGACGCCATCGACGGCACGCCCGTGATCGACATCAAGCCGGTGCTGCAGGAATTCCTGCCCCGGCAGGCCACCATGCAGCCCGCGTGGGCCACGGAACTGATGGCGAATTACTGGTCCGGCACGCCGTAATGCCCGGCGGCCAGCACATCCGCGCTCACCGCCCTCTCTTTTGACATCCCTGAAAGCAAGACCCCATGAAAATCGCAGTTCTCCCCGGTGACGGCATCGGCACCGAAATCGTGGCCGAGGCCGTCAAGGTGCTGCAGGCGCTGGGCCTGAAGTTCGAGCTGGAGCACGCCGACGTGGGCGGCACCGCCTACGACCGCCATGGCCACCCGCTGCCCGAAGCCACGCTGAAGCTCGCCAAGGAAGCCGACGCCATCCTGTTCGGCGCCGTTGGCGACTGGAAGTACGACAAGCTGGAGCGCCAGTTCCGGCCCGAGCAGGCCATCCTGGGCCTGCGCAAGGCGCTGGGCCTGTTCGCCAACTTCCGCCCGGCCATCTGCTACGAGCAGCTCACCCACGCCTCCAGCCTGAAGCCGGAACTGGTGGCCGGGCTGGACATCCTGATCATCCGCGAGCTCACGGGCGACATCTACTTTGGTCAGCCGCGCGGCCGCCGCATCGCGCCCGACGGCCACTTCCCCGGCGCCGAGGAAGCCTTCGACACCATGCGCTACACCCGCCCGGAAATCGAGCGCATCGCCCGCGTCGCCTTCGAGGCCGCGCGCCAGCGCGACAAGCGCGTGACCAGCGTCGACAAGGCCAACGTGCTGGAAACCTTCCAGCTCTGGAAGGACGTGGTGACCGAGGTGCACAAGGATTACACCGACGTGCAGCTCGACCACATGTACGTGGACAACGCGGCCATGCAGCTGGTCAAGGAGCCCAAGCGCTTCGACGTCATCGTCACCGGCAACATGTTCGGCGACATCCTGAGCGATGAAGCCTCCATGCTCACCGGCTCCATCGGCATGCTGCCCTCGGCCAGCCTGAACGACAAAAAGCAGGGTCTGTACGAGCCCAGCCACGGCAGCGCGCCCGACATTGCCGGCAAGGGCGTCGCCAACCCGCTGGCCACCATCCTGAGCGCCGCGATGATGCTGCGCTTCAGCCTGAACCAGGCCGAGGCGGCCGACCGCATCGAAGCCGCCGTGAAGAAGGTACTGGCCCAGGGCCTGCGCACGCCCGACATCTGGAGCGAAGGCACGACCAGGGTCGGCACCAGCGATATGGGCGCCGCCGTGGTCAAGGCGCTGGGCTGAAGGCGCCGCGCCCCCGCGCGGGGGCGCAACCCATGACTTCCTAGCCAAATCGTGCTCCAGCCCAGGTGCAGCAGGTGCAGGCAGCTATGAAGTCAGGAGCAAACCAACCACCTGAAAAGGCCGCGGCCCCGCCGCCGCTCACGCACCCGGAGCGCGTGATCGACCGCGCCAGCGGCTGCACCAAGGCCGATCTGGCGCGCTACTACGCCGCCGCCGCGCCGCTGATCCTGCCGCACCTGGCCGGCCGCCCAGTGGCGCTGCTGCGCGCGCCCGATGGCGTGGGCGGCGAGACCTTCTTCCAGAAGCACCTGGAAGGCCGCGCGCTGCCGGGCGTGACACTGCTGGACGAGAAGCTCGACCCCGGTCACCCCCCACTGCTGACCGTCGATTCCGAAGCAGCGCTGCTCGCCCTGGTGCAGATGAACACCATCGAGCTGCACACCTGGAACGCCACCGCCGACCGCATCGAGCGGCCCGACCGCCTGGTGCTCGACCTCGACCCTGGCGAGAGCGTGACCTGGCCCCAGGTGCAGGAGGCAGCGCGGCAGGCGCGCGCCCTGCTCGCCAGCCTGGGCCTGGTGCCCTTCCTCAAGACCAGCGGCGGCAAGGGCCTGCACGTGGTCGTGCCCATCAAGCGGTTGTATGGCTGGGACGTCGTGCGCGACCTCGCCCGGCGCCTGACCGAGCGCCTGGCCGCCGCCATGCCCGAGCGCTTCACCGCCGTCAGCGGGCCCAGGAACCGCGTCGGCCGCATCTACCCGGACTACCTGCGCAACGGCCGCGGCGCCACCACGGTGGCGGCCTGGTCGGTGCGCGCGCGGCCGGGGCTGGGTGTGTCGGTGCCGATCGGCTGGGACGAGCTGGATGCGGTGACCGGCGGCGCGCACTGGACGCTAGCCAAAGTGACCTATCGCCTGCCCATCGGCAACCAACCGTGGGGCGGCTACGGGCAGGCCGCGCGCGCCCTCGGGCCGGCGCGGAAGGCGCTGGAAACCGGCAACGGCTGAGACATCAGTTTTCAGTGCCAAATAGGGCTGCAGCCCAGGCACGACGGGCGCAGGCAGCTATGAATTTTGTTGCGGTGGATTGCCCCTGCAGCGTCGCTCAGGGCATCGCACGCGCGCCCGCCACCCGCCCGCACCGTGCGCCCGCCGGCGACACGCGGCCGAGACAGGCCTGTGCGATCATCGCCCCATGCTGCGCGAGTCCGTCGATCTGTCTGCCAACGCCCCCGTGAACACCGCTGATGCCGCCAGCGCCTGGCACCCCGCCTCCTGGCACAGCCACCCGGCGCGCCAGTTGCCGGCCTACGCCGACGCGGCGGCGCTGCAATCGGCCTGCGCGCAGCTGCGCCAGTTTCCGCCGCTGATCTTCGGCGGCGAGGTGCTGGCGCTGCGCCGCCAGCTGGCCGAGGTCGCGGCCGGCCGCGCCTTCCTGCTGCAGGGCGGCGACTGCGCCGAGAGCTTTGACGCGCTGGACGGCGACGCCGCGCGCGAAACCTTCAAGGTCATGCTGCAGATGGCGCTGGTGCTCACCTACGCCGCCGCGCGGCCGGTGGTCAAGCTCGGCCGCATCGCCGGGCAATATGCCAAGCCGCGCTCGGCCGACACCGAGACGCAGGGCGGCGTCACCCTGCCCTCGTACCGCGGCGACATCGTCAACGGCGCCGGCTTCACGCCCGCCGAGCGCGCGCCCGATCCGCAGCGCCTGCTGCGCGCCTATTCGGCCAGCGCGGCCACGTTGAACCTGCTGCGCGCCCTGGCCCACGGCGGCTTTGCCGATCTGCACCAGCTGCACCGCTGGACCACCGACTTCGTGCGCGCCAGCCCTCAGGGCAAGCGCTACGAAGAGCTGGCCGGCCGCATCAGCCAGGCGCTGGATTTCATGGCCGCCTGCGGCTTCACCTCCGACGCCATGGCGCAGCTGCGCGAGGTGGATTTCTACACCTCGCACGAAGCCCTGCACCTGCACTACGAAGAAGCGCTCACGCGCCGCATGGAAGCCGTGCCCGCCTGCGTCGCCGCGCCCTGGTACGGCGCCTCGGCCCACATGCTGTGGCTGGGCGAGCGCACCCGCCAGCTGGATGGCGCGCACATCGAGTACCTGCGCGGCATCGCCAACCCGGTAGGCGTGAAGATCGGCCCCAACGCCACGCCGGCCGACGTGCTGGCCCTGGCCCAGGCGCTGGACCCGGCGCGCGAGCCGGGGCGGCTGGTGCTCATCACCCGCATGGGCGCAGGCCAGCTGGCGCAGAAGCTCCCGCCGCTGGTGGCCGCCGCGCGCGATGCCGGCCTGCCCGTGGTCTGGGCCTGCGACCCGATGCACGGCAACACCGTCCCCAGCGGCCAGGGCATCAAGACGCGCGACTTCAACAACATCGTGCAGGAAGTACGCGAGTTCTTCGCCGTGCACGCCGCGGCCGGCACCGTGGCCGGCGGCCTGCACATCGAGCTGACCGGCCAGGACGTGACCGAATGCCGCGGCGGCGGCCAGAACCTCACCGACGAGCGCCTGGCCGAGCGCTACACCAGCGCCTGCGACCCGCGCCTGAACGGCTCGCAAAGCCTGGAACTGGCCTTTCTGGTGGCCGAGCTGCTGAACGCCCAGCGCCGCTGACCACTCCCGAATTCATAGCTGCCTACGCCGACTGGACAACCTCAAATGGCTGAAATCGCTCCCAGAATCCTGGCCTTCGACGTGTTCGGCACCGTGGTCGACTGGCACGGCAGCATCGCTGCCGAGGTGGCGCAGCTCTTCCCCGAGGTGGACGGCGACGCCTTTGCCCTGGCCTGGCGCGAGGGCTACAAGCCGGCCATGGCGCGGGTGATGTCGGGCGAGCTGGGCTGGACCCGCATCGACGACCTGCACCGCATGATCCTGGACGACATCCTGCCCCGCTTCGGCCTCGGCGCGCTGCCCGAGAACGAGCGCCGCGCCCTCAACCGCGTGTGGCACCGCCTGAACGCCTGGCCGGATTCAGTGGAAGGCCTGACGCGGCTGAAGCGTCGCCACACGATCTGCACGCTCTCCAACGGCAACATCGGCCTGCTGACCGACATGGCCAAACACGCCGGCCTGCCCTGGGACTGCGTGCTCTCGGCCGAGGTGTTCCGCGCCTACAAGCCCGACCCGCGCACCTACCTGGGCGTGGCGGACGTGTTCGACGTCGCCCCCGCCGAGGTCATGCTGGTGGCCGCCCACCATGACGACCTGGCCGCCGCCCGCCAGTGCGGCCTGCTCACCGCCTACATCGAGCGCCCGCACGAGTTCGGCGCCGCGCGGCCCAAGGACGTCTCGCCCGATCCCTCCAACACGCTGCACGCACGCGATTTCATCGATCTGGCGGAGCAGCTCGGCCTTTGAAATCACTCCTGAATCCATAGCTGCCTGCGCCCGCCACGAAAGGGCAAAAGCCCGATTTGGCTTGAAAAACCGCCTGTCTGTCCGCACGCCGCCCGCGAAAGCGCCCTGGCCCGGCGTCGCCAAATAGCCGCACCACCGGCGTTTTTGCACAGGCCAACAGGCCCGGCCGCACCGCCGCAGCGGGCTTCCACGCTACAATTTGCGCACGATGAACGCGCGATTCCACCAGGATCCCACCCGCCAGGCCGCCTTGCGCGCCGTGGCCGCGTTCGCCGCATCCCCCATTACCACGACCACCAAAAAGGGCTGACCCAGCCCCGGTTCGTCGTGCGCGCCTTCCCGGAGCCAGACGAGCCGGGCGGGTCGGACAAGTTTCTCTTGTTTGAAAGGCGCGAAGCAAAATGAAAATCGGTAATGTTGTAGGCCTCGTCGGCTGGCGCGGCATGGTCGGCTCGGTGCTCATGGAGCGCATGCAGGCCGAGCGTGACTTCGACCTGATCGAGCCCGTCTTCTTCTCCACCAGCAACGCCGGCGGCCAGGCGCCCGCCATGGCCAAGAACGAGAAGCAGCTGAAGGACGCGCACGACCTGGACGCGCTGAAGAAGTGCGACATCGTCATCACCTGCCAGGGTGGCGACTACACCACCGAGGTTTTCCCCAAGCTGCGCGCAGCCGGCTGGAAGGGCCACTGGATCGACGCCGCCTCCACCCTGCGCATGAAGGACGACGCGGTGATCGTGCTCGACCCGGTCAACATGCCCGTCATCAAGAACGCGCTGGCCAAGGGCGGCGTGAACTGGATCGGCGGCAACTGCACCGTGAGCTGCATGCTGATGGGCGTGGGCGCGCTGTACAAGGCGGGCCTGGTCGAGTGGATGAGCACCCAGACCTACCAGGCCGCCAGCGGCGGCGGCGCGCAGCACATGCGCGAGCTGCTCACGCAGTACGGCACGCTGAACGCCGAGGTCAAGGCGCTGCTGGACGACCCCAAGAGCGCCATCCTGGAAATCGACCGCAAGGTGATCGCCAAACAGCGCAGCCTATCGGGGGATGAGACGGCCAACTTCGGCGTGCCGCTGGGCGGCTCGCTGATTCCCTGGATCGACAAGGACCTGGGCAACGGCGTCTCCCGCGAAGAATGGAAGGGCATGGCCGAGACCAACAAGATCATGGGCCTGGGCGAAGGCTTCGGCTCGCCCGCCATCCCGGTCGACGGTTTCTGCGTGCGCGTGGGCGCCATGCGCTGCCACAGCCAGGCGCTGACCTTCAAGCTGAAGAAAGACGTGCCGGTGGCCGACATAGAGGCCATGATCGCCGGCGACAACGCCTGGGTGAAGGTGGTGCCCAACAACCGCGAAGCCACGCTGGCCGATCTGACGCCCGTGGCCGTGACCGGCACCATGACGATCCCGGTGGGCCGCATCCGCAAACTCGCCATGGGCCCGGAATACCTGGGCGCCTTCACCATCGGCGACCAGCTGCTGTGGGGCGCGGCCGAGCCGCTGCGGCGTATGCTGCGCGTCCTGCTGGAGGCCTGATCGTTTCCGCCAGCAGTGCCGCACGGCCCGTGCGCGCGGCGCTGCCTCGTTGCCGAATGACAACAAAGACACAGAGTTTGCAAGGCCGGAGAACTTGTCAACAAAGTTAACCAGTGTCTCAGCTTGTCAGGCTAATTGGTTGATGTTAATGTCAATTTTCATCTCTGTACCGGCGGGCGCGGCCTGCCTCCAAGACGCATGAACAACAAGACACGCACGATCCGCAGTGGAGCGGCATCGGTTTGGGGCACGGCGGCATCGCCGTGGAAGAAGGGGGTCCTGGCCTCGGCAGCGGCGCTGGCGCTGCTCGGCGTCAGTCTGGAGGCCCAGGCACTCGCGCTCGGCGCGGTGTCGGTCAAGTCGTACCTCGGCGAGCCGCTGCGCGCCGAGATCGAGATTCCTGAAATCAGCTCCGAAGAGGCTGCCGCCTTCCAGGCCAAGGTCGCTTCGCCGCAGGCCTTCCAGGCCGCCGGCGTGGCCTACACCGCGGCGCTGAATGGCGCCCAGGTCAGCCTGCACCGCCGCCCCAACGGCCAGGCCTACCTGCGCGTGGTGGGCACGCGCCCGGTCAACGAGCCTTTCCTCGGCGTCGTGATCGAGGCCAACTGGGGCTCCGGCCGTGTCGTGCGCGACTACACCATGCTGGTCGATCCGCCCGGCCGTGGTGCCCCGCCGCCCGTGACCGTGGCCCAACCCCAGGTGCCGCCCCCAGCACCCGCTCCGGCGCCTACCGTCGCCACGCAGCTCCCGGCACCCGCCCCTGCGGCACAGGCCCCGGCCGCGTCCGGCAGCGCCGAGCAACCGGTGGCCGTCACCCGCATGCCCGAGCGCCGCAGCCGCCCGGCACGCGCCACCACGCCTGCGCCTGCTCCCGCCGCAACCAGTTCCGGCGGCGGCGACCGGGTGACCGTACAGCGCGGCGACACCGCCTACGGCATCGTCAGCAGCCGCGTGCCCGACGGCGTCTCGCTCGACCAGATGCTCGTCGCCCTGCTGCGCGCCAACCCCAATGCCTTCATCCGCGGCAACGTGAACCTGATGAAGTCCGGCGCCGTGCTGAACATGCCCACGGCCGAACAGGCTTCTGCCGTGTCCAGCGGCCAGGCCCGCCAGGCCGTGCGCGTGCAGACCCGCGATTTCCACGCCTACCGCCGCGGCGTCGCCACCCATGCCGCCCGCACCGAAGTGGCGGAAGCCGGCCGCTCGTCGGGCGGCAGCGTGCAGACCCAGGTGCAGGACGCCAAGGCCGCAGCACCCGCGCCGGACCGCCTGACCATCTCCAAGGGTGGTGCTGGCGCCGGCGGCAGCGCGGAAACCAAGGTTGCCCAGTCGCGCCAGGAACAGGCCCAGGCCGAACGCCAGGCCGAGCTGTCGCGCAACATCAGCGAACTGTCCAAGTTGCAGGCCGCCTCCGGGGCAGCGCCTGCGCCCGCCGCAGCGGCCGCCAGCGCGTCCACTCCGGCCATCAACGTGCCAACCGGCGCGCCGGCCGCGCAGCCCGCATCGGCCGCAGCGGTGGTGACCGCGCCGGCCCCAACGCCCGCGCCGACGCCGGAAGCGGCGGCTTCTGCCGCCAGCGCCGCCACGGCGGCCATGGCCGGCGCCTCGGCCGCTGCCGAATCGGCGTCCGAAGCCGCGTCTGCAGCCGTGACGGCCGCGGCCTCCGCACCCGAGGCACCGGCTTCGGCGCCCGCAGCGCCTGTTGCCAAGCCCAAGCCCGTCCCCGCGCCCGCTCCCGTCGAGGAGCCCTCCTTCGTCGACATGCTGATGGAGAACCCGCTGCTGCCGGCAGCGGGCCTGGGCCTGATCGCGCTGCTGGCCGGCTACGGTGTCTACCGTTCGCGCAAGAACAAGCAGCAGGCGGCACCGCTCGACAGCTCGTTCATCGAAAGCCGCCTGCAGCCGGATTCGTTCTTCGGCGCCAGCGGTGGTCAGCGCGTAAACACCAAGGAAGCCTCCACGCAAGGCGGCAATTCGTCCATGGCCTACTCGCCCAGCCAGCTCGACGCGGCCGGCGATGTGGACCCGGTGGCCGAAGCCGACGTCTACCTGGCCTACGGCCGCGACATGCAGGCCGAGGAAATCCTCAAGGAAGCGCTGCGCACGCACCCGGGCCGCATCTCGGTGTACCGCAAGCTGGCGGAAATCTACGTCAAGCGGCGCGACGCTAAGGCGCTGGAAGCGCTGGCCTCCGAGGCCTACGGCATCACCCAGGGCACCGGTCCGGACTGGGATTTCATCGCCGGCCTCGGCAGCGACCTGGATCCGGACAACCAGCTCTACAAGCCGGGCGGCAAGCCGCTGCCGGCCAAGGGCCCTGCGCCCTCCGGGCGTCCTTCCTTCGGTGCCGACACCGAGCCCCAGACGGCGCAGATCATCAGCAAGCAGCCGAAGGACAGCAGCGGCGCCCCGCTGGATCTGGATCTGAACCTGGAACGCGCGCCTGTCAAGGCCGCGACGACCTCGCGCGCTGCCCCGCTGGCGGCAGCAGCAGGCGCTGCAGCCGCTGTGGTGGCCGCCAAGGCCGAGACCAGCCCGCCTGCACCGGTTGTTGAACCGACGCCGGCACCGGTCGAAGCCAGGGATTCGGCGCCGCTCGATTTTGATCTGGGCCTGGACGACACGCCCGCAGCACCGGCACCGGTGGTCGAGGCCAAAGCCGCACCCGCTGCGCCCGTGGCCAGCACGCCGCCCGCCCCGGCTGAAGCACCGAGCGAATCCGGCATGATCGAGTTCGACATGGATGCGCTCTCGCTGGATCCGGATTCCCGCTCCGGCGAGATCAAGACCGAGCAGCTCGGCGACGATGACGACGATCCCATCGGTACCAAGCTCGCGCTGGCGCAGGAATTCCACGCCATCGGCGACACGGACGGCGCGCGCGCCCTGATCAAGGAAGTGATCGCCGAAGCCACGGGCGCCACCAAGGCGCGCGCCGAGCGCTTCCTGAACGAGCTGGACTGAAGATCCGCCTTCTTCCCACCCTGGGCCGGGCGTTGGCACGATGAGGCTGGCGCTCGGCCTTTCCTATTCCGGCGGTGCCTACCAGGGATGGCAAAGTCAGCCTTCCGGCCAGACCGTGCAGGACCGCCTGGAGGCAGCCCTTGCCGCCTTCACGACGCAGCCCGTCGCCACCCTGTGTGCTGGCCGCACCGATGCCGGGGTGCACGGGCTGATGCAGGTGGTGCACTTCGACACGCCGCTGCAGCGCGAGCCTTTTTCCTGGGTGCGCGGCACCAATGCCCATCTGCCGGCCGACATCGCCGTGCAGTGGGCGCAGCAAGTGCCGCAGGATTTCCATGCCCGCGCCAGCGCCCTGGCGCGTCGCTATGCCTACGTGGTGCTGGAATCGCCCGTGCGCCCCAGCGTGGAGGCCGGCCGCGTGGGCTGGACATTCCGCCCGCTCGACGGCGCCGCCATGCAGGCCGCAGCCCAGCATCTGATCGGCGAGCACGATTTCACCTCGTTCCGGGCCTCGGCCTGCCAGGCGCTCTCGCCCGTCAAGCAACTGCGCCGACTCGACATCCAGCGCCGCGGCAGCTACTGGCGCTTCGATTTCGAGGCCAACGCCTTCCTGCACCACATGATCCGCAACCTCATGGGTTGCCTGCTGCAGGTCGGCCAGGGGCTGCAGCCACCCACCTGGATAGCCGAGGTGCTGGCCGCGCGCGACCGCAATGCCGCCGCCCCCACCTTCTCGCCCGACGGCCTGTACTTCCTGGGGCCGGTGTACGACGCCCGCTGGGGCCTGCCGGAACGCACGGCGGCCTATGATTGGCTGCCATGAAGCATCCAGCCTCCGAGCGCCCTTCCGAAGGGGGTGCTGAGCGCCCTGAAGAGGCGCCTGCCACCCACGCCCGCACCCGCATCAAGATCTGCGGCCTCACACGCGAGCAGGATGTGGACGCGGCCGTGGCCGCTGGCGCCGATGCCATCGGCTTCGTGCTCTACCCGAAAAGCCCGCGCTGCGTCACCGCGCAGCGCGCGGGTGAACTGGCCCGCCGGCTGCCCCCCATGGTCACGCCAGTGCTGCTGTTCGTCAACGCAAGTACTCCTGAAATCGTAGCTGCCGCCGACCGTGTGCCGGGGGCTGCACTGCAATTTCATGGTGATGAATCGGCTGCCGATTGCGCAGCCGCCGCAGCAGCCACCGGGCGTCCGTTCTGGCGCGCCGCGCGCATTCCGACGGACACTGCTGCGGCCTTCGACTTGCTAGAATTTGCCCACGGCTTCAGCAACGCCCAGGCCATCCTGCTCGACGCGCATGTCGACGGCTATGGCGGCGGCGGAAAGACATTCGATTGGTCACGGCTGCCAACAAACGTTCCTGCTCACCTCGTCTTGTCTGGTGGGCTCACACCTGCAAACGTGGGCGATGGGATCGCCGCACTGCGCGGGCGCGGCTTCTCGCTCGCGGTTGACGTTTCCTCCGGCGTCGAGGCCGACGGCCCTGATGGCAAGCCCGTCAAGGGCCTCAAGGACGCCGCCAAGATCCACCGGTTCGTCGCCGCCGTGCGCGCGGCGGACCAGCCCAGTTCCTGACCCACCATGATCGACTACCACCAGCCCGACACCAGCGGGCACTTCGGCCGCTACGGCGGCAGCTTCGTGAGCGAGACGCTCACCTACGCCATCAATGAACTGCGCGAGGCCTACGCCCGCTACAAGGACGATCCGGCCTTCCTGGCCGAGTTCCACTACGAACTCGCCCACTATGTCGGTCGCCCCTCGCCCATCTACCACGCGGCCCGCACCAGCCGCGAACTCGGCGGTGCGCAGATCTACCTCAAGCGCGAAGACCTCAACCACACCGGCGCCCACAAGGTCAACAACGTGATCGGCCAGGCCATGCTGGCGCGCCGCATGGGCAAGCCGCGCATCATCGCCGAGACCGGCGCCGGCCAGCACGGTGTGGCCACTGCCACCATCTGCGCCCGCTACGGGCTGGAATGCGTGGTCTACATGGGCAGCGAAGACGTCAAGCGCCAGAGCCCCAACGTCTACCGCATGAAGCTGCTGGGCGCCACCGTGGTGCCGGTGGAAAGCGGCAGCAAGACGCTCAAGGACGCGCTCAACGAGGCCATGCGCGACTGGGTGGCCCACGTGGACAACACCTTCTACATCATCGGCACCGTGGCCGGCCCGCACCCCTACCCGATGATGGTGCGCGACTTCCAGAGCGTGATCGGCGAAGAGTGCCTGCAGCAGATGCCCGAAATGCTGGCCGCGCAGGGCATCGCCACCCGGCAGCCCGATGCCGTGGTGGCCTGCGTGGGCGGTGGCAGCAACGCCATGGGCATCTTCTACCCCTACATCCCGTTCGAGAACACGCGCCTGATCGGTGTCGAAGCCGCCGGCGAAGGCCTGGACAGCGGCAAGCACTCGGCCAGCCTGCAGCGCGGCTCCAGCGGCGTGCTGCACGGCAACCGCACCTATGTGCTGCAGGACGCCAACGGCCAGATCACCGAAACCCACAGCATCTCCGCCGGGCTGGACTACCCGGGCGTCGGCCCCGAGCACGCCTGGCTCAAGGACACCGGCCGTGCCGAGTACGTGGGCGCCACCGACGCCGAGGCGCTGGCCGCCTTCCACCACCTGTGCCGCGCCGAAGGCATCATCCCCGCGCTCGAATCCAGCCACGCCATGGCCTACGCCATGAAGCTGGCCAAAACCATGCGGCCGGACCAGTCGATCCTGGTCAACCTCTCGGGCCGGGGCGACAAGGACATCGGCACCGTGGCCGATCTGGACGGCGTCGAATTCTACGACCGGCCTTCCATGCGCGGCCACGTGGTCAAGGGCGCGCCCACCGCGGGAGACAAGGCATGAACCGCATCGCCATGGCCTTCCAGGCCCTGCAGCAGAAGAAACGCAAGGCGCTGATCCCGTACGTGACGGCGGGCTTTCCGTACGCCGACATCACGCCCGCGCTGATGCACGCCATGGTGCAGGCCGGCGCCGACGTGATCGAGCTCGGCGTGCCGTTCTCCGACCCGTCGGCCGACGGCTCGGTGATCCAGCAGGCGGGCGACCGGGCGCTGGCCCTGGGCATCGGCATGGCGCAGGTACTCGCCATGGTGCGGCAGTTCCGCGAGAAGGACGGCCAGACCCCGGTGGTGCTGATGGGTTACGCCAACCCCGTGGAGCGCTACGACCAGCAGCACGGCGCCGACGCCTTCGTGCGCGATGCCGCGGCCGCCGGCGTGGACGGCGTGCTGATCGTCGACTACCCGCCGGAAGAGTGCGCCGAGTTCGCCCGCAAGCTGCGCGCCGCCGGCATCGACCTGATCTTCCTGCTGGCGCCCACCTCCACCGACCAGCGCATGCAGCAGGTGGCCGAGGTGGCGAGCGGCTATGTGTACTACGTTTCGCTCAAGGGCGTGACGGGCTCGGGCGCGCTCGATACCGCGCAGGTCGAGGCCATGCTGCCGCGCATCCGCGAGCACGTGAAGATTCCTGTGGGCGTGGGTTTCGGCATCCGCGACGCTGAGACTGCCCGCGCCATCGGCCGCGTGGCCGACGCCGTGGTCATCGGCAGCCGGCTGATCCAGGTGATCGAGAAGCAGCCGCACGAGAAGGTCGCCGCCGCCGCGGCCGACTTCCTGCGACCCATCCGTGCAGCGCTGGACGCATAATCACGCTATCAAACAAGGAGTTACGCCATGAGCTGGCTCGAAAAGCTGCTGCCGCCCAAGATCCAGAAATCCGACGCCGCCGAGCGGCGCCAGATGCCGGAAGGCCTGTGGATCAAGTGCCCGGCCTGCGAAACCGTGCTCTACAAGACCGACCTGGAGCAGAACCAGAACGTCTGCCCCAACTGCGGCCACCACCACCGCATCGGGGCCCGTGACCGGCTCAACGGCTTCCTCGACAACGAGGGGCGCTACGAGATCGGGCAGGAGGTGATCCCGGTCGACGCGCTCAAGTTCAAGGACAGCCGCAAGTACCCCGAACGCCTGAAGGAAGCGCTTGAAGCCACCGGCGAGACCGACGCGCTGGTGGTCATGGGCGGCGCCGTGAAAAGCCTGCCGCTGGTGGCCGCGGCCTTCGAATTCGACTTCATGGGCGGCTCCATGGGCTCGGTGGTGGGCGAGCGCTTTGCGCGCGGCGTGGAGACCGCCATCGAGCAGAAGGTGCCCTTCGTCTGCTTCACCGCCACCGGCGGCGCCCGCATGCAGGAGGGCCTGCTCTCGCTGATGCAGATGGCCAAGACCAACGCCGCCCTCACGCGGCTGGCCAAGAAGGGACTGCCCTACGTCAGCGTGCTGACGGACCCGACCATGGGCGGCGTCTCGGCCGGTTTCGCGTTCGTGGGTGACGTGGTGATCGCCGAGCCCAAGGCCCTGATCGGCTTTGCCGGCCCGCGCGTGATCGAGAACACCGTGCGCGTGACCCTGCCCGAGGGCTTCCAGCGCGCCGAGTTCCTGCAGCAGAAGGGCGCCGTGGACTTCATCTGCGACCGGCGCGAGTTGCGCGACAAGGTCGCCAGCATCCTGGCCATGCTGCAGCGCCAGCCGGCCGACGCCGTCAGCTGACAGCGCGGGCGCACCGCCCGCCACATCCCGCAGTTTTCAGGCCGCGGCCACCGTCCAGCCGCCGGCCAGCCCCGCCTGCAGGCCGCCCAGGGCCATGCCCACCACCTGCAGCAGCACGATCAGCACCAGTGGCGAAAGATCCACCCCGCCCACCAGGGGCACGATGCGGCGGATCGGCGCCAGCCACGGCGCAGTGAGCTGGTCCAGCACGTCGGTCACCAGCGTGCGGTTCTGCGTCCACGACAGGATGGCCGCGATGATCACCAGCGCCGTCATCACCGACACCGCCAGCCGCACCACCCCCAGCAGCGCCAGCACCGGCAGGCTGGCCCAGCCGCCGGCGCCCAGCAGACCCAGCAAGGCCAGCAGCAGCCCGTAGTGCAGCAGCTTGACGATGAAGGCCGCGAGCAGGCTGGCAGCATCGAACCGGTTGCCGGGCGGGAGCAGGCGCTGCAGCGGCAGCACCAGCCAGTCGGTCAGCGCGCGCACGAAGCGGCCCACCGGGTTGGCCATCGACATGCGTTGCCAGCGCATGGCCAAGCGCAGCAGCGCCGCGCCACCGACCAGAGTGGCCACCACCTGCAGCAGAAAGGAAAGAATCTGTTGAATCATCGACAAAGTTCCGGCCGCTTAAGAAAAAAGCGTCAAGCAGCGCCAAGGCCAACCCTCCGCGTGCGATGATACCCATCGCTTCCCGCCTTCTCTACCGCGTGCCGGCACGGCCGCGCCACGCCGCCCGATGTCCGAACCGCTCACGCTCACCAGCCTGCCCCTGTTTCCTTTGGGTACCGCCCTGTTTCCGGCGGGCCGGCTGCCGCTCAGGGTGTTCGAGGTACGCTATCTGGACATGATCGGCAAGTGCCAGCGGGCCGGCGCACCCTTCGGCGTGGTGGCACTGGCCCAGGGCAGCGAGGTCCGCGTGGCCGGCGCACCGCCGGAGCAGTTGCAGGCCGTCGGCACGCTGGCGCACATCGAGCAGCTCGGCCAGCCGCAGCCCGGCCTGATGACGCTGGTCGCGCGCGGCGAGCAGCGCTTCCGCATCGACCGGCAGCACCGCCTGCCGCACGGCCTGTGGGTGGCCGACGTGACCCTGCTGCCGCTCGACCCCACCGTGGCCGTGCCCGACGACCTGCAACCCGCCGCCAACGCCCTGCGCCAGCTGCACGAGCGTGTGGCCGCCCAGCCGCCCGAAGACGTGCCTGCCGGCGTGCTGGTGGCCTGTGACGCCGCCTACGACGACTGCGGCTGGGTCGCCAACCGCTGGGCCGAGCTGCTGCCGCTGCCGCTGGCGACGCGCTACCAGCTGCTCACGCTCGACAACCCGCTCATCCGCCTGGAACTGGTGGCCGACATGCTGGCGCGTGCCGGCATCAGCGCCTAGTCAAATAGCTACATTTTAAGTAGCTGCCTGCGCCCGTCAGCAAAGGGCCGGGGCCCTTTTTTGCTCATGAACCCGCGCTGCGCGGGCGATATTCCGGCACCCTGCTTTGCAGCCATGCCCGCACGGCGGCCGCGTCGGGCGCGGCGCCGGCGGCCTCGATCCATGCCTGCGCGACCGCCGCGCCGTCTTCCGGGGCACCCGTCGTGCGCGCCACGCGCAGCTTGGGGTGCGGCGTGGCGTCGGTGGTCTCGCCATCGGCCAGCAGCTCCTCGTACAGCTTCTCGCCTGGCCGCAGGCCGGTGAAGACGATGGGCACGTCGGATTCCGGCTTGCCCGACAGGCGGATCATCATGCGCGCCAGCTCGGCGATCTTCACCGGTTCGCCCATGTCGAGCACGTAGATCTGGCCGGAGCGGCCCATCAGACCAGCCTGCAGCACCAGCTGCGCGGCTTCGGGGATGGTCATGAAGTAGCGCACGATGTCCGGGTGGGTCACCGTCACCGGGCCGCCCTGGGCGATCTGCGCCGTGAACAGCGGCACCACCGAGCCGCTGGAGCCCAGCACGTTGCCAAAGCGCACCGAGACGAACTGCGTGTCGCCGAACGCCGCCGCCACCGCCTGCACCACCTGCTCGGCCAGGCGCTTGCTGGCACCCATGACGTTGGTGGGGTTCACCGCCTTGTCGGTGGACACCAGCACGAAGCGCGCCGCGCCCGCCCGTCCGGCCGCGCGGGCCACGTGCAGCGTGCCCAGCACGTTGGTGCGCAGCGCCTCGATGGCGTTGGCGCCCTCCATCAGCGGCACGTGCTTGTAGGCGGCGGCGTGCAGCACCACGGCGGGCCGGCAGGCCTGCATCAGCGCCTCAATGCGGGCGCTTTCGCGCACGTTGGCCGTCAGGTACTCGGCCTGCAGCGCGGGGAAGCCCGCCGCCAGTTCCTGCTCGAGCTGGTAGATGGCGAATTCCGACACATCCAGGCACACCAGCCGGCCAGCGCCAAAGCGCGCTGCCTGCCGGCACAGCTCGGCGCCGATGGAGCCACCCGCGCCGGTGACCAGCACCGTCTGGCCCGCGAACAGCTGGTGCAGGCCCTGCTCGTCCAGCTGCACCGGCTCGCGGCCCAGCAGGTCGGCCAGTTCCACCTTGCGCAGGTTCGGGCCTTCGGCAGCCAGCCATTCGTCGGCCGCCGGCAGGGTGAGCAGACTCAGGCCCGCGCCCGACCAGCGCATCAGCAGCTCGCGCCGCAACCCGGAACCCGCCGGGCTGGCCACCAGCACCGTGCCGATCTGCTGCACGTGGGCGATCTGGTCCAACACGGTCGTGGTGCCGAGCACCGGCACGCCCTGGACCGTGCGGCCGGCGTCTTCGGGTCGCGGCGAGACGATGCCCGCCACCTGCCAGTGGGCCGCGCCCTTGAGCGTGCGCAGCGCCTGGTCGGCTTCCTGCAGCGTGCCGGCCACCAGCAAGGGCTGGCGCCCCGGCGCCGCCTGATGCCCGGCCAGCCGCCCTTCGCCCAGGCTGCGCCAGGCCGCGCGCGCACCGGCCAGCAGCACCAGCGCCAGCAGCGCGCTGATCGGGAACACCGAGCGGGCAAAGCCCTCCAGCCGCCCGATCATCACCAGCGCGGTGGTCAGCACCGCGCCCGCTGCCACGCCAGCCGCCAGCCGGCGCAGATCGGCCAGGCTCACGTAGCGCCAGGCGTGGCGGTGCACCCGCGCCAGCGACAGGCCGGCCAGCATGCCCAGCACCGCCAGCGGCGTGGTCAGCCAGGCCAGGCGCACGTCCGCCTCGGCCACGTCGAAATTGAAGCGCAGCCAGAACGCCAGCCACCAGGCCAGCACGATCAGCAGCGCGTCGGCCAGCAGTGTCTTGAAGGAGCCCAGGTGCCAGCGGCGCATCACGTGCCCTTTCCCACGCCCAGCAACGCGGCCAGGGTGTTGAGCAGGATGCGCACGTCGCCGCCCACGCTGTGGCGGGCCACGTAATCGAGGTAGTAGCGCTGCTTGACGGGCAGGATCTGCTCCACGTAGGCGCGCTCGACGTCGGGCGCCGCGGCCAGCAGGTGCTCCTCGTCGCGGAATTCCAGCGCCGCCAGGTCGGTGATGCCCGGCCGCACCGACAGGATGCGCTCGCGCACCGCCGGCTCGTACAGCGCCATGTAGCGCGGCACCTCCGGGCGCGGCCCGACCAGGCTCATCTCGCCCCTGAGCACGTTGAGGAGCTGCGGCAGCTCATCCAGCTTGGTGCGCCGCAGCCACGCGCCGGCACGGGTGATGCGCGCATCGCCCGCCGCCGTGACGGCCGGGCCCTGCCCGTCGCTGTCGGCGCGCATGGTGCGGAACTTGAGGATGTTGAACATGCGCCCGCCCTGCCCCACGCGTTGCTGGCGGAACAGCGCCGGGCCGGGCGAATCGGCCTTGACCCACAGCGCCAGCGCGAGCATCAGCGGCGCCGCCAGCAGCAACCCTGCGCCGCCCACGAGCAGGTCGAACGCGCGTTTGGCAGTGTCACCATACATCGCCGGTCGCTCCCAAAACAAGAGCTGCCTGCGCCCGCCACCATTGGGCAAAACCCCGAAAACATGGCCAATCCAGGCACGCTCGGGTCAAGCGTTTCATCGCAGGGCTGCACGCAGCGCGCCGATCACCCGCGCCTGCTCGTCGTCGCTCATCGCGGTGAAAAGCGGGATGCTGAACATGCGCTGGTAGGCCGCCTCCGCCACCGGGAACTGCTCTGGCGTCAAGCCGTAGCGATCGCGCCAGTAGGGCTGGCGGTGCAGCGGCACGTAGTGCACGCTGGTACCGATGCCGGCGTCGGACAGGCGCTGAATCACCTCGTCGCGCGTCACGCGGGCGGCGTCCGACAGGCGCAGCACGAACAGGTGCCAGGCATGCGTCTCGCCGGCTGGCGCGTCGGCGGGCAGCACCAGCGGCAGGTCGCGCAGCTCGGCCAGGTAACGCGCCGCCAGCTGCCGGCGCCGCGCCAGAAAGGCCGGCAGGCGCTGCAGCTGCACGCGGCCAAGCGCGGCCGCGGTGTCAGTCAGGTTGTACTTGAAGCCGGGGGCGACGATCTCGTAGTACCAGGCCGGCGTGCGGCTGGAAAAGCGGTCGAACGCGTCGCGGCTGATGCCGTGCAGGCGCATGACCTTCATGCGCGCGGCCAGGGCGTCGTCGGCCGTCACCACCATGCCGCCCTCGCCGGTCGTCATGGTCTTGTTGGCGTAGAAGCTGAACACCGCGGCCGCACTGGGCAACTGGCCGACCAGCGTGCCCTGCGATGTGGTGGGCAGCGCGTGCGCGGCGTCTTCCACCACCTGCAGACCGTGGCGGCGGGCAATGTCGAAGATCGCCGCCATGTCGCAGGCCAGGCCGCCGTAGTGCACCGGCAGGATGGCCCTGGTCCGGGGCGTAATGGCCGCCTCGATGCAGGCCGGGTCGATGTTGAGCGTGACCGGGTCGACGTCCACCAGCTTCGCGTCGGCCCCCAGGTAGCGCGCCACCTCCACCGTGGCGGTGAAGGTCAGCGTGGGCGCGATCACCTCGTCGCCCGGGCCGATGCCGATGGCTTCCAGCGCCAGATGCAACCCTGCGGTGGCGGAGTTGACGGCGATGGCCTGCACGCCGCCACCCAGGTAGGCCGCAAACTCAGATTCAAACGCCTTCGTCTCCGGCCCGGTGGTGACCCAGCCGGAGCGCAGCGTGCGCGCCACGGCCTCGATCTCCGCCTCGCCGATGTCGGGGCGGGCGAAGGGGATGAAATCGATGGGAGACGACGACATGGAGGGGTACTTCAGCGCGTGAGCCGCGTGAACGCGGCGCCCGACGCGCGGCCCCGCAGCATATCCCACAGCCCGCGCCAGCCGCCAATGCCGTAACCCAGGTGGTAGGCGGCGATCACGGCCGGCAGGCGCGGTGCCGGCGCCCAGGCACCTGCCTGCCGCGCAGCCACAACAGACGCACCCAGCAGGTAGGCCAGGTAGGCCGCGAGCAACAGCACCAATGGGGCATGAAACCACGGCCAGGCCATTGCGCAGCCGGCGCAGCCAGCTACAAAAATCATAGGAACCAGTTGCCGCACCGAGCCCGGCTGCCCGTGCTTGCGCAGCACGAACGGCCGCCAGTAGCCGTATTGCTGCTGCTGCGCAAAGAGCTGTCGCAGGCTGCCGCGCGGCCGGTACCAGGAACGGATGCGCGCGCTCTGCCAGATGCGGCCGCCGGCCAGCCGCAGGCGCAGGTTGTGCTCGTCGTCCTGGTTGCGCACCAGGGTTTCGTCAAAGCCGCCCACGCGCGCCAGCGTGGCACGCGGCCAGCAGCCGAGGTAGACGGTGTCCACCGTGCCTTCGTAAGTCAGGTCGCGCGACCGCGCACCACCCACCACCCAGCGGCACTGGAACGCCGCCGCGATGGCCCGGCCCCAGGCGCCCTCGCCCCGCGCCACCCAAGGGCCGCCCACGTTGTCGGCATGGACGCGCGTCAGCGCCGCCAGGCATTCGGCCACGTAATCCGGCGCGAAGGCGGTGTGCACGTCCATGCGCACCACCACCTCGCCGCGCGCTCGCGCCAGGCAGGCGTTCAGGCCGGTGGAGACGATGCGGCGCGGGTTGTCCAGCACAGTGACGCGCGCGTCGCTGGCCGCGCGGGCACCGAGCGCCGCGCGCGTGCCGTCGTCGCTGGCGCCGTCGGCCACCAGCAGCTCCAGCGTCCAGCCTTCGGGCAATTGCTGAGCCAGGGCAGCGTCGCAGAAGGCGTCGATGTGCCCCCGCTCGTTGCGGCACGGCACGATCAGGCTGACCAGGCGCGGCGTGCCCGGTTCGGCCAGGTTGGGCAGCATCGGCGTGGCAGCCGGCGTGCTCATGACCGCGCCCCCGCCTCGGCCAGCAGCCGGCGGTAGTGGGCGTCCATGGCATCCATCTGCGCGCGCCGGTCACCTTCGGCCGCGATGCGCGCTGCGTTGGCGGTGCCCAAGGCGGCAGCGCACGATTCGTCCTGCATCAGCATCTGCCACTGCTCGGCCAGCGCCTCGGCATCGCCCGCCGGCACCAGCGGACCGGGCTTCAGCCAGTGCCGGTTGGCCGGCAGGTCGCTGGCCAGCACCGCCAGCCCGCAGGCCATGCTCTCCAGCACCGACACCGAGGTGGCGTCGCTCTCGGGCACGCTGATCGACAGCTTGCAGCGCGCCAGCACCGCCGCCATGCCTGCGTCATCCAGGCGGCCATGGAAGGTCACCGCCTCCTGCAGCCCCAAAGCCTCTACCAACGCGCGCAGAAGCGCTTCCTGACTGCCTCCGCCCAGGAGGTGCAGCCGGGCGTCAGGCTGCTGGCGCCGCACCTGGGCCAGCGCGTGCAGGATCAGGTCGATGCGGTAGTTGGGCTCCCAGCTGCGCAGGCTCACGGCCTCGAAGCCCGGTTTGTCGGCCCAGGGCACTGGCGCGAAGCGGGTGCGGTCCACGCCCCAGTGGATCAGCGCCGCGGGCACGTTCGGTGCCAGTTGCAGCGCCACGGCCAGCAGATCGTCCGAGTCGCCGGTCACCAGGCGGGCCCGCCGCAGGCTCCAGGCAGTCAGCCAGCGCCAGATCGCGCCGCGCCGCGGCGTCACCAGCAGGTCGGTGCCCCAGGCGGTGATCACCAGCGGCTGCCAGCCACTGCGTGCCGCCAGGTAGCCGTAGGACGTGACGTAATGGGCATGCACAAGATCAGGCTTCAGCCGCTGGACGGCGCGCCGCGCCGCGCCCGTGCGCAGCAGCCAGTCGGCGGATCGCCGTACCGGTGGCAGCACCACCTGCTCCACGCCGTCGATGGGCTCGGGCCGGGCCGTGACCAGAGATACCCGCCAACCGCGCGCCAGCATCTCGCGCGCCCAGCGCTGCACGTGAACGCTGGTGGCGTCGCCGAGCAGGCACAGGTGGGCGGGGCTGCGGTCGCTCATGCGTCGGGCGCCTTGCCGCCATGGCTGGCCAGCCAGCGCTCGTAGGCCGGCCGCAGCTCGGGATGGTCGGCAAGCCATCGCGTGTCGGCCTCGCGCACGTCGCCCACCATGCGCGCGGGGCTGCCGGCCAGCACGGCGAAATCCGGGAACTGCCCACGCACGCGGCTGTGCGACGACACCAGGGTGCCATGGCCGAGCGTGGTGCCCGCCTCGATCGTGCTGTGCGGGCCGATGAAGCAGCGCTCGCCGATGGCAACGGGTGCTCGCAGCACCGCGCCACTGGCCTCCAGTGCCGCCCCCGACAGTTCCGCCGCCACCCGCACGGCCCGGTGCGTGCTGTGGCTGACGATGCTGACGTGGTTGGTGACCTGCGTGCCGCGGCCGATCCGCACGCCCGCACCGGCCTCGATGAAACAGAAGTGGCCGATGAACACGTCGTCGTCCAGCGAGAGATGTTCCTCGTGTTCGATGCAGGCAGAGGGTGAAATCCGCGTGCCAGGCAAGGTTTGTCCCTGGCTGGTTTCGCCAAACAGCATTCGGAAGAAGAGCAGTCGCCACAGCCTGCGCCGCCAGCGGTTCACCAAAGCTCGCAAACTCACGGCGTGCCACTCCCCATCGCCGGCCCAGGCGCGGCGGGCGGAGACGCCGGCACGTCGGGCCAGCGCGCCAGTCGCCAGAAGTACCAGCCGAAGTACGGCACCATCACCGCTGACACGGCCCACGCCCCGCCCAGCAGCCCGCCGGCCCGCAGGCCCAGCGCCAGCGCCACGACGAAAGCCACCTGCCCCACCAGCGCCAGCCGGAAAGCCCAGGCCTGGGCGCCCCAGGCCATGGTCACCACCGCCAGCGGCGCGGCGACGAAGTGCGCGCCGATGTAGGGCGCCAGGGCGCGCGCCAGCTCGCCCGCCTGGCGCCAGGGCGCGCCGAAGATGCGCTCGAACAGCCAGGGCCCCGCCACCAGCAGCACCAGCGTCAGCACCAGCGCCACGCCGCCCAGCAGCGCCATCACCTGGCGCACCACGCGGCGCGCTTCCTGAGGCGTGGCACCGGCCAGCCGCGGGTACAGCGCCTGCGACACCGCGCTGCCCACCAGGGTGGCCGGCGCCTTCAGGTAGCGCAACGCCAGCCCCCAGAAGCCGGCTGCGGCATCGCCCGACCACGCCACCAGCAACGCGACGGCCAGCGCGTCCTGCAGGGTGCCGAGGAAAGCGTGCGGGGTGTTGATCAAGGCGAAGTCCTTGTGCCGGCGGGCCTGCGCGCGCATCCGGTCGCGCAGATCGGCCGAGGCCGGCCGCAGCAGCTTCGCCCAGCCGCCGGCGGGCACTGGCCGCATCAGCCAGAGGCAGGCCAGCACCTGTGCGGCCATCGGCGCCAGGATGAGCGCCCAGGCAGCCTGGGCGCCGGAAGCGACGCTCCGCCACAACGCCCAGCCCAGCGCCAGCTGCAGCAGTGCCATGCCGCCGTACTGCACCACGCGGCTCGCGGCCAGCGCCCGGAAACGGTGGGCGCGGTTGGCCCAGAGCATCAGCACTTGCAGCGTGCCGGCGCTCGCCACCGCCAGTGGCAGCAGCGCGGGCCAGGGCAGCCAGCCCGCCACGTGCAGCAGCCAGGCCAGCGGCGCACTGACCAGCACGGCCACCGCCACCAGCCGCAGCGATAGCGCCAGCAGCGCGTGGGCTTCGTCGTCGGCCCGTGCCAGCGGCAGGGCCTGTTCGTAACGCAGGCTGGCCGCCACGGCCACCGTGGCGGCCACGGTGGCGAACTGGGTGAACACGCCCATGGCCGCGGGGGTGAACAGCCGGGCGATGAACGGGCCCAGCAGCAGCGGCAGCAGCTGCGCCAGCGCGCCGCCCATGAGCAGCGTCAGGGTCGCACCGACAAGCGACGGCGCCCCGCCGCGCGCGTTGGTCATCGGCGCCCCCCGGCGGGCCGGCGCGCAGCCGCCCGGCCCCGGCAGGGCCGGAAGCTGGGCAGATGGGGGGAAGCAAGGCACGGCATCGAAGGTCTGGCGGCGCCTAAAATGGCGGGTTGACCCTCGATCTCGGCAAGGGCTGCGGTGGATTATCCCCGCCCGCACCCGGCCGCCCTTCCCCGTATTCCCCGCTTTCCGACCATGAGCCAGACCGCGCCCGCCACCCAGCCTGCCGCACCCGAAGCCGACGAGAACAAGCTCATCGCCGAGCGGCGCGAAAAGCTCAAGACCCTGCGCGACGCCCAGGCCGCCGGCGGCGCCGTGGCATTTCCCAACGATTTCAAGCCGGATGACCGTGCAGCCCAGCTGCATCAAGCGCATGGCGCTATTGAAAAAGAAGCGTTCGAGGCCGACATCGCCGCCGGCAAGAAGCTGCCCGCCAGCGTGGCCGGCCGCATGATGCTCAAGCGCGTGATGGGCAAGGCCAGCTTCGCCACGCTGCAGGACGCCACCGGCCGCATCCAGATCTACGTGACCCGCGACGACGTGGGCGAGGAAGCCTACGCCGCCTTCAAGCACTGGGACCTGGGCGACATCGTGGCGGCCGAGGGCTACCTGTTCAAGACCAAGACCGGCGAGCTTTCCATCCACGCCACCCGCGTGCGCCTGCTCACCAAGAGCCTGCGGCCGCTGCCGGACAAGTTCCACGGCGTGCAGGACCAGGAGCTGAAGTACCGCCAGCGCTACGTCGACCTGATCATGGACGAGGCCGCGCGCCACCGCTTCGCCGCGCGCAGCCGCACCCTGTCCGCCATGCGCGAGTTCATGAGCGGCCACGGTTTCATGGAGGTGGAGACGCCCATGCTCCACCCGATCCCTGGTGGCGCCAACGCCAAACCGTTCATCACCCACCACAATGCGCTGGACCAGCAGATGTTCCTGCGCATCGCGCCGGAGCTGTACCTCAAGCGCCTGATCGTGGGCGGCTTCGAGCGCGTGTTCGAGATCAACCGGAGTTTCCGCAACGAAGGCATCAGCGTGCGGCACAACCCCGAGTTCACGATGATGGAGTTCTACGCCGCCTACTGGAACTACCAGGATCTGATGGATTTCACCGAGGCCCTGATCCGCGACGTGGCGCAGAAGGCCCGCGGCGCGCTGCAGCTGAGCTACCAGGGCCAGGACATCGACCTGGCGCGGCCCTTCGCCCGCATGACCATCCGCGAAGCCATCCTGGCCCATACCGACATCGGCGACAAGGTGGACGACGCGGCGGAACTCACGGCCCGCCTCAAGAAGCTCGGCCTGAGCGAGGAGAAGGACCGCCTCGCCGGCCGCAGCCTGCCCGCGCTGCAGGTGATGTACTTCGAGGAGGCGGTGGAATCCGCACTGTGGCAGCCCACCTTCATCATGGAGCACCCCACCGAGATCAGCCCGCTGGCCCGCGCCAACGACCAGCGCCCCGAGGTGACCGAGCGCTTCGAGCTCTACATCACCGGCCGCGAAATGGCCAACGGCTTCTCCGAGCTGAACGACGCCGAAGACCAGGCCGCCCGCCTGCAGGCCCAGGTCGACGCCAAGGACGCCGGCGACGACGAAGCCATGTACTTCGACCACGACTTCGTGCGCGCCCTGGAATACGGCATGCCCCCCACCGGCGGCTGCGGCGTCGGGATCGACCGCCTGCTGATGCTGCTCACCGACAGCCCCAGCATCCGCGACGTGATCCTGTTTCCGGCGATGCGAAAAGAGAACTGACCACCCCCAGGCTCCACAGCCTTCGGCTTGTTTCGCCACCCCCCTCAAGGGGGCGACGCCACTGACCGGGGGGACCCCGGTCAGGGCGCCTGCTGGCTTGGCCTGCTCCGCGGCCGTCTGGGGGTGCCAGAACTAACCGCGTAGCCTGTTGACTGCTCCGGGGCCGAGCGAAGCGATGGCCCGTGTTCTCACCACTCCCCTCTGGCCGTGCCGAGAAGCGCAGGGCGTGGGGCGGGCGCGGCCACCGAAGGATGGCCGCGCTTCGTGCTCTGACTCGCTGCGGCTGTCCGAGCGGAGCGCTGCAAGCGCGCAGCGAGTTCCGCAGCGCCGCCCCATGCCCGAGCATCGCAGGCTGCCCGCAGCGAAGCGTAGGGACACGGCAAGTGGGGTCGCCTTTTCTTTGCCTACTTTCTTTTGGCGACGCAAAAGAAAGTAGGTGCGCCGCCGGGCGCACATCCCGGCCTGCGACGCAACCAGAAGCACTACGCTTTCAATAGCTGCCTGCGCCCGCCACGCCTAGGCAAAACCCCGATTTCATTCGAAAAAACCGAACTAACCCACGTTGGGCACCAACATCGCGCGAACCTCGCACACACCGGGCTTCCACTGCACGACTCGGCGCGAGCTTGAGCATGCGCCAGCCAAGGCATCAACCTATTCCGCCCGAACGGCGGGTAGTGCTCAAGCCCAACCGCGAAAGCTGAATGAAATCGGCCTCCCGCCCAAGCGCAGCGGGCGCAGCCAGCTACTCAAACAGGAGCATCAGGAGCGACGCGAAGACACGTCGTCGGCCCGCGCAGGCTGCTCGGCCGGCACTTCGCGCCAGCGCACGTCTTCCACCCGGCCGGGCGCGGATGCGGCACCCGTGACATCGGCAGCGTCGGCGCGCGGCGTGCGGCTGGCGCTGCCCTGCGACGGCCAGCGCTGGCGGGTCATGTCGCGGTAGCGGCGCCACAGCACCGCCACCGTGGGCGCGCGGCCGGTGAACAGGCTGGCCGCCAGGCTCACGAGCACCATCAGCACCAGCCAGAACAGCAGGCTGAGCGCGAACACGAGGCCCATCAGCATCAGGCCGCCCCAGACCAGTGCACCCGTCACGCGGGCCAGCAGACGCTCGAGGGCGCTGCCGCCTGCACTGGCAGAGGAACCGGAGGGCAAGGAACGGTAGGTCATGAAGATCATGGGTGTCGGATCGCCGCGGGCGCCAAAAGTTCGCGCCGCGACCCCCGATGATGCGCCGATCAGGGCAGCAGCGCCAGCGCGTGCAGGTAAGCGGTTGAACGCATCAGGTTGTCCCAGTCCAGCGCGGGCTGGCGCGGCAACAGGGCCTGGCGGCGCGCCTCGCTGGCCTCGGCGGGGTGCCAGCGGCCCTTGAGCTGGGCTTCGGACAGGCCGTCGATCAGCGCGTCCAGCGCCTCGCCGCCGTCCAGCGACTGGTTGCACAGCAGTACCAGGTCGCACCCCGCCTCCAGCGCGGCCAGCGCGGCTTCGGTGTGGCTGAGCTCGCGCCCGCCGAGGCGCCGCGCGCCGGCCATGGAGAGGTCGTCGCTGAAGATGGCGCCGCCAAAGCCGAGCCGCCCGCGCAGCACGGCCTGCAGCCAGCGGGCGGAAAAACCGGCCGGGCGAGCATCCACCCTGGGGTAGACCACGTGCGCCGGCATCACGGCGGTGAGCGCGGTGCTGAGCCAGCCATAAGGCGCGGCGTCGGCCGCCAGGATGGCCTTGAGGCCGCGGGTGTCCACCGGCGCATCGGTGTGCGAATCGGCGCTGGCCCAGCCGTGGCCGGGGAAATGCTTGCCGCAATTGCCCATGCCGGCTTGCAGCAAGCCCAGCGCCAGGCAGCGCGCCAGCACGGCGGTGACGCGCGCGTCGGCATGGAAGGCGCGGTCGCCGATCACGCCGCTGCGGCCCCAGTCCAGGTCCAGCACCGGCGTGAAGCTGAAATCCACCCCGCAGGCGCGCAGCTCGGCCGCCAGCACGTAGCCGCAGGCGGTGGCGGCGTCCTGCGCACGCATGGCGTCCTGCATCCACAGCTCGCCCAGGGCACGCATGGGGGGCAGGTGCGTGAAGCCGCCGTTGCGAAAGCGCTGCACGCGGCCGCCCTCGTGGTCGACCGCAATGAGCAGATCGGGCCGCAGGCGGTGCATGTCGGCGGTGAGCGCGGTGAGCTGCTCGCGGCTTTCCCAGTTGCGGGCGAACAGGATCAGGCCGCCCACCAGCGGATGAGCCAGGCGCCGGCGGTCTTCGGCCGTGAGCCGGGTACCGGCAATGTCGATGACGAGGGGAGCGTGCTGCATGCCGGTGGGTCCGAGTGCCTGAAATACTATGATTCTAATAGCTGGCTGCGCCTGCCCTGCCTGGGTCAGCGGCCAATTTCATGCCCGATCCGGCTGCGCTTGCCGCTCCACCACGCAGAAGCTGGCGGCGTAGTCGGACTCGTCGGTCACGCTGATGTGGGCGACCAGCTGCTGCGCCTCAAACCAGGTCTTCAGCCCGCCGTGCAGCACGATGCAGGGCTCGCCGCTCGGGCGGTTGGCGATCTCGCACAGCCGCCAGTGCATGGGCAGGCGCATGCCCAGGCCGATGGCCTTGCTGAAGGCCTCCTTGGCCGAAAAACGCGTGGCCAGGTAACGCAGCCCGCGCTCCGGCCAGCGCGCGCTGCGCCGGCGCCACACGGCCAGTTCGGCATCGGCCAGGATCTTCTGCGCGAAGCGCTCGCCGTGCCGCTCAAAGCTGGCACGGATGCGGCGGATGTCGCAGATGTCGGTGCCGATGCCGTGGATCATGGGTTGGGCCCTACGCGGAAGCTCTCCATCACCCGGAACTCCCCTGTGGAGGAGACCGGCTCGCCCACTGTCAATGACTCGAAACGCGCGGCTATGTCCCGCCTGGAAGCGTTCCATTGGTCTGCGATGGCTCGCGCCGCGTCGACCGTATCAGTCGCGGCCAAGGTCATGTGCGGCACAAACGGGATATTCCAGCAGCGGTATCTGGCAAACGGACCGTCCGCTCCGTACAACGAGTCATGCCAGGCAGAAAGTGCGCTGAAACCCTCGTCAGGCACCAGGTACACCCAAGCCCGGCCCTGCCCCGTCCACCAAACCATGGCGCGGCGAAAGCACGCATCGATCGGCTGCACGGCCAGAGCCGCGTGACGAGCCGCCTCGACCGCCGCATTCGCATCGACCGGTGCCGCAAAGACCAGGGTCACATGCGCCGGCACCGAGCTAGCTTGCGGATCGTGCTGGATTCGTACGCCTGCGATTGCGGCAGCGTCCAGATCGCCAATCCTGGGGACTCCGATCACATACAGCATGCGACCACCATCAGCCCGCGGTCGCAAGAGCAGCGCTGATGCAACCCAGGTAGGCCTTGACGGTGGCGTCGTAGCCCATCTCCAGCGCGTCGGCGATCAGCGCGTGGCCGATGCTGACCTCGGCCACGCCGGGCACGGCGCGCAGGAAGGGGGTGAGGTTGTCGCGGTTCAGGTCGTGGCCGGCGTTGACGGCCAGGCCGGCATCCAGCGCGGCCTGCGCTGCGGCCGCATAGCGCTGCAGCGAGGCCGCGCGCGCGGCGGCGTCGCCGGTGGCCCAGGCGGCGGCGTAGGGCTCGGTGTACAGCTCCACGCGGTCGGCGCCGAGCTCGCGCGCCAGCGGCATGAGCTGCGGCTCCGGGTCCATGAACAGGCTGACGCGGCTGCCGGCAGCCTGGGCCTGGGCGATCAGCGGGCGCAGGCGCTGGCGCACCGCGGCATCGGCCAGGTTCCAGCCGTGGTCGCTGGTGAACTGCTCCACGCTGTCGGGCACGAAGGTGCTCTGGTCGGGCCGCACGGCCTCGATGAAGGCCATCAGGTTGTGCGTGGGGTTGCCTTCGATGTTGTATTCGCGGCCCGGCCAGGCCTTGAGCAGCGCGGCCAGGTCGTGCACGTCGTGCGCGCGCACGTGGCGCTCGTCGGGCCGCGGATGCACGGTGATGCCGTGCGCGCCGGCGGCCAGGCACAGCTCGGCCGCGCGGGTGACGCTGGGGATGCCCAGGTGGCGCGTGTTGCGCACCAGGGCGACCTTGTTGACGTTGACGGAAAGCTGGCAGGTCATGGCTGGAGCGATTGCAGGTCCATCATCAGCTGGCGGGTGCGCAGAGTCTGGACCCCGCCATGGTAGTGGAGCAGGCCGCGCAGCTGCTGGCGCAGCGCCGCCCGCTGCTCGGCCGGCAGGCCGGTGCAGGCGGCCAGGGTGGCGCTGAGCGGCGCGGCATCCTGCAGCGCGGTGGCCAGCAGCCCCCAGCTGCGCCCCGGCAGCGCCCCGCCCTGCCCCGGCGGCGCGGCCTGCAGGCCACCTTCGGCGGCGAGCTGGTAGGCGGCCTCGGCACGCAGCGGTGCGAGCGTGAGCGTCTCCGCGGCCAGCGACGGCAGGTGCCCGGTTTCGCGCAGCAGCAGCAGCTCGAAGGCGCGCAGTGCCGCGGCATGCAGGCTGTCGCCGCCTTCGGAGGCCAGCACGTGCACCAGGGCGGCATAGGCATCGAACAGGCGCGGGTGGGCGTCTTCGCGCGCCAGCAGGCGCAGCAACAGTTCGTTGGCGTAGTAGCCGGAGAGCAGCGCGTCGCCCAGCGGCATGACCTGGCCGCCACCCCATTCGGCGCTCTTGAGCGTGCGGATCTCGGCATCGCCGCCCCAGGCCAGCAGCAGCGGCTGCAGCGGCAGCAGCACGGCGCGGAAATTGGAGGATGGCCGCTTGGCGCCCTTGGCCACCAGCGCCACACGGCCGTGGGCGCGGGTGAAGGCTTCCACGATCAGGCTGGATTCGCTCCAGTCGTAGTGGTGCAGGACGTAGCCAGGCTCGTGGGCAACGCGGTTCACGCGCGAAAAACTTTCACTCGTAGCCGTAGCTGCGCACGCGCGCCTCGTCGTCGGCCCAGCCGGAGCGCACCTTGACCCAGAGTTCCAGGTGCACCTTGCAGTCCATGAGCTTTTCCAGCTCCTGGCGCGCCTCGGTGCCGATGCGCTTGAGGCGCTCGCCCTTTTCGCCGATGACCATGGCCTTGTGGCCGTCGCGCTCGACCACGATGGTGGCGGCGATGCGCACCATGCGGCCGTGCGCCTTGCTCTTTTCCTCACCGAACTGGTCGATCACCACCGTGGAGGTATACGGCAGTTCGTCGCCCGTCAGGCGGAACAGCTTCTCGCGCACGATCTCGCCGGCCAGAAAGCGCTCGCTGCGGTCGGTCAGGTCGTCTTCGCTGTACCACCAGGGCTGCGCGGGCAGGTACCGCTCGCACACCGACAGAAGCGTCTGCACGTCGCGCGGGTTCTTGGCCGACATGGGCACATACTCGGCAAACGGGTAGCGCTCTTCCATGGTCTTGAGCCAGGGCGCGATCTCGCTGCGGCGGTGCACGGCATCGAGCTTGTTGGCCACCAGCATGGCGGGAGTGCCCTCACGCAGCAGCGACAGCACCTTGGCGTCGGCCAGCGAAAAGGTACCGGCTTCGACCACGAACAGCACCAGATCCACGCCGTCGATGGCGCCCAGCACGGTCTTGTTGAGCGACTTGTTCAGCGCCGCAGCGTGCCGCGTCTGGAAGCCCGGGGTGTCGACGAACACGAACTGGGTGCCGCCCCCCGCATCGTCCGGCCGGGTGCGGATGCCGGTGATGCGGTGGCGCGTGGTCTGCGCCTTGCGGGACGTGATGCTGATCTTCTGGCCAACCAGGGCGTTGAGCAGGGTCGACTTGCCCACGTTCGGGCGGCCCACAATGGCAATCAGGCCACAGCGTTGCTCGCCGGTTGCGGCGGGGGTGAGGGTGTTGGTCATTTCACACAACAAATGAGCGGACAGCCCTTGAACAACGGGCGCAGGCAGCTCTCATAACAATAGCAAATCCGGGCTTCTTCAGCGGCCGTTGGGGGGCAGTTGGCGGAGCATGGCGGCGGCTGCTTCCTGCTCGGCCGCGCGGCGCGACGCGCCCTCGCCCGTCGACTGTAGCCCGAGTTCTTCCACGACGCAGCGCACTTCGAAGACCTGCCGGTGCGCCGCGCCGCCGATGGCCGCCACCTCGTACTGCGGACGCTGCAGTTTGCGGCCCTGCAGCCATTCCTGCAAGGCTGTCTTGGCGTCCTTGGCAGCCACGGCCATGTCGGGATGGATCTCGACCTGGTCGAACAGGCGGCGCACCAGGTCCTGGGCTGCCGCATAACCGGCATCGAGATAGACCGCGCCGATGATGGCTTCCAGGGCGTCGGCCAGGATGGAGGGCTTGCTGCGGCCGCCGGCACGCAACTCGCCCTCGCCGAGCTTCAGATACCCGGGCAGATCGATGGAGAGCGCCAACTCGTGCAACGTTGACTGCTTGACCAGGTTGGCACGGATGCGCGAGAGATCGCCCTCTGGCAACTCGCCCAGCGCTTCGTACAGCATATGGGCCACCGCCAAGTTGAGCACCGAATCGCCCAGAAACTCCAGGCGTTCGTTGTGCGTGGCCGAATAGCTGCGGTGCGTCAGCGCGCGATCGAGCAGTGCCGCGTTATGGAACCGGTAAGCGAGCCGGTTCTGAAGGTCTACCGCAGTGGCAGGCAAGGCGACTGCGCGCGCTGGGACACTCAACGATAGCCTTGATCGCTCGAACCCCGGTATTTGATCAGCAGGAAAGCGGGGCCAAACAGGGGGATTTCCTTATCGTAGGCGAAGTTGATCACCACCTTGTCGCCGTTTTTCGTGACTTCGAGATCTTTGCCTGTGACCGAGTCTATGTAATCGGCTGCTGCGACTTTGTCGAAGTTCTGCTTGATGACCATCGGAGATTCACCGCCATCAGCTGCTACCTTCCTGACTGTTTTCTGAATAGAAAGATATTCGGCCACCGTCGGCACCACCCTGGCCCCCACGATGGCCAGCAACGCCAGTATCACCCCCAGGATCAGCAGACCGATGAACGAAATCCCCCGCTGCGAAAACCTGCTACGCCCGTGCTTCATCGAACAGCCCTCTCCAGTCATTGGAACGACCCGATGCGGCTCAGGTCGCCGAAATTCATCCAGACAAAAAACGCCTTGCCGACGATGTTGTCGTCCGGCACGAACCCCCAGTAGCGGGAATCCAGCGAGTTATCGCGATTGTCGCCCATCATGAAATAGTGGCCGGCAGGAACCTTGCAGGTCACGCCCTCCACGCTGTAGACGCAATTGTCGCGGTATTGGAACTGGTCGGCGCCGGCAATGAACGCCGGGCGGCGGTCGTCCACAATGATCCGGTGATTTTTTTCACCGAGCTGCTCGTTGAACTGCTTGAAATACTCCGATGTCGTGGCATCGAAGAAATCCGAGATGCGCGTCTGCGGCATCGGCTGGCCGTTGATGGTCAGCTGCTTGTTGAAATACCGCACCTCATCGCCTGGCAGGCCAATCACGCGCTTGATGTAGTCCACGCTAGGCTTGGGCGGATAGCGGAACACCACGACGTCGCCGCGCTGCAGCGGTTTGCCCCCAGTAATGCGCGTGTTGAGCACCGGCAGTTTCAGGCCGTAGGTGAACTTGTTGACCAGGATGAGGTCGCCCACCAGCAGTGTGGGAATCATTGATCCCGATGGAATCTTGAACGGCTCGAACACGAACGAGCGCAGCAGGAAGACGATCAGGATGACGGGGAACAGCCCGGCCGTCCAGTCCAGCCACCAGGGTTGCGCGAGCAGCTTCTCCCGCGCGACGGCGACGTCGCCATCCACCTGGGAGATGCCCTGAGCGGCCAGATCGGAACGACGCTGATCGGACTGCGCCTGCAGCGCCTGTGCTGCGGCCCGGCGGCGTGGCAGGAACACCAGCCGCTCGGCCACCCAGTACAGCCCCGTCACCACCGTGGCGAGAAACAGGACCAGTGCGAAATTGCCTTCGATGTTGCCCATGTACCAGGCGGCCCCGTAGCCCACGAAGCCCGCCAGGACGAGTGCGGTGAGCAGCGGCATCACTCGTCCACCTGCAGAATGGCCAAAAACGCTTCCTGCGGTACTTCTACCGAGCCGATCTGCTTCATCCTCTTCTTGCCTGCCTTCTGCTTTTCCAACAACTTGCGCTTGCGGGTGATGTCACCACCGTAGCATTTTGCCAGCACGTTCTTGCGCAGGGCCTTGATGTTCTCGCGCGCGATCACGTGCGCGCCGATGGCCGCCTGGATCGCCACGTCGAACTGCTGGCGGCTGATGATCTCGCGCATCTTGGCCGCCACGGCCCGGCCCCGGTACTGCGACTGGCTGCGGTGCACGATGATCGACAGGGCATCGACCTTTTCACCGTTCAGCAGCATGTCGACCTTGACCACGTCGGAGGGCCGATACTCCTTGAACTCGTAGTCCATGCTGGCGTAGCCGCGGCTCACGCTCTTGAGCTTGTCGAAGAAGTCCAGCACGATCTCGCCCAGCGGGATCTCGTAGGTCAGCATCACCTGCCGCCCGTGGTAGGCCATGTTGATCTGCACGCCACGCTTCTGGTTGCACAGCGTCATCACGGCCCCTACGTATTCCTGCGGCATGTACAGGTGCACGGTGACGATGGGCTCGCGGATCTCGTTGATCCGGCCCTGATCGGGCATCTTGGAGGGGTTCTCCACCATGATCACCTCGCCGTCGGCCGTCTCCACCTGGTAGACCACGCTGGGTGCGGTGGTGATCAGGTCCTGGTCGAACTCGCGTTCCAGTCGCTCCTGGACGATTTCCATGTGCAGCAAGCCGAGGAAACCGCAACGGAAGCCGAAACCCAGCGCCTGGCTCACCTCGGGCTCGAAATGCAGCGATGCGTCGTTGAGCTGGAGCTTTTCAAGGCTGTCGCGCAGGGCGTCGTACTGGTTGGCCTCGGTCGGGTAGAGGCCGGCGAACACCTGGGGCTGAACTTCCTTGAAGCCCGGCAGCGGCTTGCCGGCCGGTCCGAGGTTGTTGGGCAGTTTCTTCTCCAGGGTGACGGTGTCACCCACCTTGGCGGCCTTCAGCTCCTTGATGCCGGCAATGATGTAGCCCACCTCGCCCGCTTCCAGCGACTCGCGCGGCTGGTTGCCTGGCGTGAACACGCCGACGCTGCCGGCTTCGTAGGCAGCGCCCGTGGCCATCAGCTTGATGCGTTCGTTCTTCTGCAGGCGCCCATCCACCACACGCACCAGCATCACCACGCCCACGTACGCGTCAAACCAGGAGTCGATGATCATGGCGCGCAGCGGCGCATCCGGATTGCCGCGAGGTGCAGGCACCTTGGCGACGATCTGCTCCAGCACGTCGTCGACGCCCATGCCGGTCTTGGCGGAGATGGCGATGGCATCGCTGGCATCGATGCCGATCACGTCCTCCACTTCTTCCTTGGCACGCTCCGGATCCGCCTGCGGCAGATCCATCTTGTTGAGCACCGGCAGCACCTCGACACCGAGATCCAATGCCGTGTAGCAGTTGGCAACCGTCTGCGCTTCCACGCCCTGTGACGCATCGACCACCAACAACGCACCCTCGCAGGCCGACAGCGAGCGGGACACTTCGTAGCTGAAGTCCACGTGGCCAGGCGTGTCGATCAGGTTGAGGTTGTAGACCTTGCCATCGCGTGCCTTGTACTGCAGCGCGGCAGTCTGCGCCTTGATGGTTATCCCCCGCTCCTTCTCGATGTCCATCGAGTCCAGCACCTGAGCCTCCATCTCGCGATCGGACAGCCCGCCGCAGCGCTGAATCAGGCGATCGGCCAATGTGGACTTGCCATGATCGATGTGCGCGATGATCGAAAAATTTCTGATGTGGTTCATCAACGGGGCAAGGCAAGTCTTTGAATTGTCTACAGCGACACACGAAAAAAGGGCGCGCCCTTTGGAGACGCGCCCTCAACCAACCATCTATGGCAACTGCGAAAGTTGGAACCCCATTGTAGGGAAAAAGGGCCGGCCGAAGCGCCAAAAAATTTGGTTCATGCCGTCGTTGCACCCCGGCAACGTCGTCTTATCAACATCTTATCAACAGACATTCTGTGGATTCTTCGAGCATAGCCGGATTTTCACCCTGAATGCCCAAAGAATCCCATCATGCGAAATTGTTTGAGTTCGCATGATGAAAATCCACGTTCATTATTACCAGGAGCGTTTTTGGCAGGCAGATATTCTATCGAAAATGTATGAGCGCCGGACCGCAGGAAACGTGGTCTCCCCGCAGCCCAGGGACATCGCTGGGTGGGGCCATTGGCGCGGTCAGCGAGCCCTTCGAATCAGAATGTACTGCGCGAGATCGCCGCGGGAAATGAGCAGCGTCACCGGCTTGCCCTGGTCTGCCTTGGCCAGTGCGCTGTCGAACTCGGCCACGGATCCCACTTCCGTGTTACCGACTGCCATCACCACATCGCCCTCGCGCAGTCCGGCGCGCGCAGCAGCTTCCGTTGCCGCCTCGACTCGCACGCCCCCCCGCTTCAGCTTGAGTTCCTTCTTCTGCGCCTCGGTCAGTTCACTCACCGTGAGACCCAGGGCCTGCGCGGCAGGCGCTGGTTTGGTGGACTCCTTGCGCTCCGGAGCGGCCGAAGCACGCCGCGCGGGCTGGTCTGACTCCAGCTCGGCCACGGTGATCGACAGATCGCGCGAGGCACCTCGTCGGAACACCGTGATCGTGCTGCGCGTCCCCGGTTTGGTATTGCCCACCATGCGCGGCAAATCCGACACCTTGTCCACCGTACGGCCATCGAACTTGGTGATGATGTCACCCGGTTGAACGCCCGCCTTGTCGGCCGGCGAGCCACTTTCCACCGACCTGACCAGCGCACCCTGCGCCTTGCCCAAGCCGATGGACTCGGCCACGTCGCGCGCCACCTGGTCGATCTGCACGCCGATGCGGCCGCGCGTCACCTTGCCCGTGGCCCGAAGCTGCTCGCTCACGCGCATGGCTTCGTCGATCGGGATGGCGAACGAAATGCCCATGAATCCGCCGGAGCGTGAGTAGATCTGGCTGTTGATGCCCACCACCTCGCCGCGCATGTTGATCAACGGGCCACCGGAATTGCCCGGATTGACCGCCACGTCCGTCTGGATGAACGGCAGGTAGTCGCCCGTATCCCGCTGCTTGGCGCTGACGATGCCGGCGGTGACGGAGTTGTCCAGCCCGAACGGCGATCCGATTGCCACCACCCATTCGCCGACGCGCAACCGGCTGGCATCACCAATGCGGACCACGGGCAGACCGGCACCTTCGATCTTCACCAGCGCCACGTCAGTACGCTTGTCCGCACCCACGATCCTCGCCTTGAACTCGCGCTTGTCGGGCAGGGTGACCACCACTTCGTCGGCACCATCCACCACATGGGCGTTGGTCATCACGTAGCCGTCGGAGCTGATGATGAAGCCGGAGCCCACGCCACGCGGCACCTCCTGCTCCGGCTGCGGTGTCGGCTTGTTCTGGCGCGGTGACGGACGCGGTGTATTGGGCATGGGGATGCCGAAGAAGCGCCGGAAGAACTCCTGCATCTCCTCGTCCACCATGCCGTCGGCCGAGCCGGCCCGAACCCGCTCCGTGGTTCGGATGTTGACCACCGCAGGCCCGACGTGCTCCACCAGGTCGGTGAAGTCCGGCAAGCCACGCACCAGCGCGCCCTGCTGCAGCGGTGCTGTCTGGGCCACTGCTGGTGTCACCAACCCGCCGGCCAGCAGAGCCAGCGACAGCGCAGCGGCCAGATACGGGGCCCGATGGCTCAAGATCCTGTTCGACATTGCGTTTCAAATCCAGTGCGGAAAACCTATGCTACCGGCAGCGGCGCAGCCATGCGCACGCTGCTGCCGCTCCTCAGCCAGACATCAACGGGTGCGTCGCAACCGGTCGGCAAATTCCTGGAGGGTGCGCGTCGGCACCTCACCCACCGCGGTCAGCCACCACGCGTCGTTGCCTGTCGTGAGACGCCGCGTCAGCGTGTGGGTCGCCCCCATGGAAGCCGAGCCCTCCCGCGGATGGGTCTCAGCATTCAGGCTCTCCATGAACAGGGACACCGTCGCCAGACCATCCGAGAACACCCATTGGACCACCTGCTCGCGCTGACCCTGCATCCGTTGGCGATAGCAGGCCTGCGGCATGAAACCGGGCACCGGTGAACTCAACTCCCAGCCCTCGTCGCTCACCGAGGTCAAGGTGCGGTCGGACTGCTCGTGCCGGTAGCCATCGTCGCTGGCCATCGCTTGCATCAGCTTTCTGGGCTGCACCGGCGCGTTCAGCGTGAGCTCGGAAAATGCCGACTGTTCCAGCACCTGGCCACCGGCATCCAGAGTCTGCATCTTGACGATCATGCCGGTCCGCCGTTCGCTCCAGATGCGGTAGCCGTAGCGAAGCTTGTCGATCGGCTGGAACACCACGACATCGGCATCGGCGCCGGCGACCCGGCCCTGCCCCGCGGGCTTGGCTTCGTAGAACGCCACCACCGAAGCCTCGAGGCCCGGCTGGAGAAGGTTGGGGAACACGCCGCGCAGGTCACGCCGCTCGCTGTACACAACGCGGCTGGCAGGCAGGTAGGTCATCACCGCCTCGTTGCGGCGGAATGTCACGCGAGGCTCGCCGGTCAGGGCCTCGACCCGCTCCAACTGGACGCCGCCCTCGCACGAATGCTCGATGCGCGCGCTCGACAGCGCTCCGGTTGCCGACGAAACCACATAAGTGCCGCTGTAGGACGGCACGCGCGTCGCCTGCTGCAATCTCACCAGCCAATCGGCGATCGACCGCTCCGGCGGCCCCGCCTGTGCGCGAGATGCCTGGGGTTGCTCCTTGCGCTCGGCAGGTTGCGCATTCGCCCAACACGCCAGCAACATGCCGCCGAGAAGCCAGGCCATCCGGTGCAGCCAATGCGCGGCGACGTGTGTGCCTACCCTCAACGGCTGATGAAGCAGCAACGATGGTGGCAACGAACTGCTGCCCAACAGCATCAGCGCCCCGCCCCTTCGAAGGTCGCACTGCGCAGGAAGCCCGACGCGTTACCAAGCGCCGAGACCCCGCTGGACTGGCGATGCGCCGCCAACAATGCATCCAGCCTCGGATCGCGCAGCATCACGGATGGGCCTTCAGCACCTGCCGCCACGGTCTGCACCGGCGCGGCAACCGTCAGCACCTGGGACGCGCCTGCCTGGGCCGACACGGTGACCGGCGCTTGCGCGAGTTGAGCGCTGCCACCCGCAGGCCCACCCCAGCCACTTAGGGCGCTCCACCCCAGCACAGCCACGGCCGAGAACGAAGCCAACCCGGCCACCAGCTTCCAGCGGAACACGGCGTCGTTGGCTGCGGGTGCACGTGTCGCCTCCCTTCCCAGCAATCCGGCTTGCTCCGTCGGCAAGGCGGCTTCCTGCCCGCTGCCAGCCAGCTCGGTCCGCAACCGTTCGACAAACGCCTCGCCGCCATGACAAACCGCCAGATCGTCCGAGCGCAGCACGTCGCCGATCAGGTGGTAGACCTGCCAGGTCTGGCGCCATTCCGGCTCGGCCATCCGGCCAAGCGCCGACGACAGCTCGCCCGGCGACAGTTGCCCGTCCATCAGGTCGGAAACCCATTGCCTTGGCTGTTCACCGGTCTGGCCAGTGTTTGCGGTTCGCTCGATCATGTGGATCACCACTTGGGTTGTCGTTGCTCTTGTCCGTGCCCCGGGTACGACCCGGGACGTGCGCCACAGTTCACCATCGCTTGCCCGTCTGATGCGAAAGCAGCGGCTTCACCTTGGCAGAGATCGCCTCGCGGGCCCGAAAAATCCTCGAGCGGACGGTCCCGATCGGGCAATCCATGGCCTCGGCGATCTCTTCGTAGCTCATACCTTCGATTTCACGCAGGGTCACCGCTTCCCGTAGGTCGTCTGGCAACGCCTCCATCGCGGCGTGCACGGCCGCGGCGATTTCTCGCGCCGCCAATTCCGACTCGGGGGTGGCTTCGGTCGTTAGTTCGGTTTCCGGCCGCGAAGTTTCATCGTCGTCGTCCCGGCCCAGCAGGGCAGCTTCGGTCACCAGCGGATCGCGCTTTTTCTCCATCAGCGCCTTCTTGGCGGTGTTGACGGCAATTCGGTAGAGCCAGGTGTAGAACTGCGCCTCGCCCCGGAACTGGTGCAGGGCGCGCCAGGCCCGCAGGAACGTCTCCTGCGCGATGTCCTGGATCAGGTCGGTGTCGCGCACCATGCGGCCAATCAGCCGCTCGATCCTGCGCTGGTACTTGATTACCAGCAGCTCGTAAGCCCGCTGGTCGCCTGCGTTGGCACGCTCGACCAGCGCGGCGTCGCTGTCGGACGGCGCGGGGGCGGGCGTGGAAGCGGGGGGAACGGTCACTTCAGGTGGCTGGAGAATGCAGAAACCGGTGATTCAGGCAGAAGACGGTTGATCGGGCAACTCGCGCAGGCGAGCGGGCGGCGAATATAGCGCTGCGCGCAGCAGGTGCCAGCGCAGTGGATCGGCCTGGCGGGCCGCCCAGATCCAGGGCGTGGCCATCCGACGCCGGTCGGATGTGCCCGCCTTCAGTTGCAGCAAAAGGCTGCGCTGCCAGTCGAACGCCACATGGACCGAGGTCAGGGGAACCAAATCGGCCAACGGATCGGCGACGTCTCTCCCCTGGATGGACCAGACTTCGCCATCGAAAGCCAGCCAGCGCCGCGCCTGCTGGCGCCAGAAGCGCCACAGACCCGCCGACACGCACAACCAGGCAACCACTACGACACCCCATCGGCCGTCGGCCTGGCTGGCACTGCTCGACCACGCAGCGATGCCCAACAGGGCACCGATGATGGTCAGCGCCAACAGAACCACGCCCAAAGCCGGCGTGCGGCCCACCGGGAATCGCACTCCGGGCACCGCCTTCGCGCTCGTCATGGGCGGCATTGCGGATTCCGGGCCATCCGCCTGGCGGCGTCAGAACCGCTTGAACACCAGCGTGCCGTTGGTGCCGCCAAAGCCGAAGTTGTTCTTCACCGCCACGTCGATCTTCATGTCCCGCGCCGAGTTGGCGCAGTAATCCAGATCGCACGCCGGATCCTGGTTGAACAGGTTGATGGTGGGCGGCGCCTTCTGGTCCTTGATCGCGAGCACGGTGAACACGCTCTCGATCCCGCCGGCACCGCCCAGCAGGTGGCCAGTCATGGACTTGGTGGAACTGACCACAGCCTTGTAGGCCGCGTCGCCGAGCGCCGCCTTGATGGCATTGGATTCGTTGATGTCGCCGAGCGGCGTGGAAGTGCCGTGCGCATTCAGGTAGTTCACCTGATCGGCGTTCACACCAGCGCTGCGCAGCGCGGCCACCATGGCGCGCCGTGGGCCGTCCATGTTGGGCGCAGTCATGTGACCGGCGTCGGCGCTCATACCGAAGCCCGCCAGTTCCGCGTAAATCTTGGCGCCGCGCGCCTTGGCATGTTCCAGCTCTTCCAGCACCAGGACGCCGGCGCCCTCGCCCAGCACGAAGCCGTCGCGGTCCTTGTCCCAGGGCCGGGAGGCAGTCTTGGGATCGTCGTTGCGGGTGGACAGCGCGCGCATGGCGGCAAAACCACCCACGCCCAGCGGCGACACCGTAGCCTCGGCGCCGCCTGCGACCACCACGTCGGCGTCACCGGAAGCGATCAGCCGCCCGCCCGCCCCCACGCAATGCAGGCCCGTGGTGCAGGCGGTGGCAATAGCCAGGTTCGGCCCCTTGAAGCCGAACTTGATCGACACATGTCCGGCCACCATGTTCACGATGGATGCCGGCACGAAGAAAGGCGAAATGCGGCGCGGACCGCGGTTCACGCACTCGGTATGAGTCTCCTCGATCATCGGCAGGCCGCCGATGCCGGAGCCGATCACACAGCCGATGCGTTCGGCCACCTCTTCAGCAAGCGCCTCGCCCGTAGGCAGGCCGGCGTCCGCCACGGCTTCGGCCGCAGCCATGATGCCGTAGTGGATGAAGCTGTCCATGGTGCGCGCTTCCTTCACCGAGATGTGCGGTGAAAGATCCAGCCCGCGGACCTCGCCGGCAAATCGGCAGGCGAACTGGCTGGCGTCGAAGCGCGTGATGAAATCGATGCCTGAGCGTCCGGCCAGCACGCTAGCCCAGCTTTCGGACACGCTGTTGCCAACCGGGCTCACGCACCCCAGGCCGGTCACGACCACACGGCGGCCGTTCGTCGTCATCTGTCTCCCCTTCGCGGATTCAACCCTCCGCCGCGTGCCGGGCACGACAGACGGCCGGCCGCGCGCCAAGGCGCCGCCGAGCGGTTGCGTTCAGGAATATCAGGCCTGCTTGGCTTTGGCGTAGTCGATGGCGGCCTGCACCGTGGTGATCTTCTCGGCGTCCTCGTCCGGAATCTCGATGCCGAACTCGTCCTCCAGCGCCATCACCAGTTCCACCGTGTCCAGGGAGTCGGCACCCAGATCAGCCACGAAGGCTTTTTCGTTGGTGACCTGCGACTCCTCCACGCCGAGCTGCTCGGCGATGATTTTCTTGACACGTGCTTCGATATCGCTCATGGATTTTCTCAGAGGGTTGAAAAGTTGGGGATTTTACCTGCGCTCACGGGCTGGCAAGCCACATCGCGCGGGCTCGGATCAATGCGGTCGGCAGTTCGGCCTCAGGCCATGAACATGCCGCCGTTCACATGCAGTTCCTGCCCGGTCACATAACCGGCCTGCGGGCTGGCCAGATAGGCCACGGCGTGGGCGATGTCGGCTGGCGCGCCCAGACGGCCCAGCGGGATCTGCCCGGCCAGCGCCTTCTGCTGCTCATCGGAAAGCGCCGCCGTCATGTCGGTGGCGATGAAGCCCGGCGCCACGCAGTTCACCGTGATGTTGCGGCTGCCCAGCTCACGCGCCAGCGCGCGGGTCATGCCGGCCACGCCGGCCTTGGCAGCGGCGTAGTTGGCCTGTCCCGGGTTCCCGGCCGCGCCCACCACGCTGGTGATGTTGACGATGCGCCCGTAGCGCTGCTTCATCATCGGCCGCATCACGGCGCGGCAGAGGCGGAACACGGCTTTCAGGTTGGTGTCCAGCACCGCGTCCCAGTCGTCGTCCTTCAGGCGCATGGCCAGCATGTCGCGCGTGATGCCGGCGTTGTTCACCAGCACGTGCAGCGCGCCATGTTCCTTGACGATGGCGTCGATCAGTGCCTCGGCGGCCTGGGCGTCGTTCACGTCCAGCCGGGCGCCGCGGCAGCCAGCGTGGGCCGACAGCGCCTCGGTGACGCGCGCCGCGCCTTCGTCCGTGGTGGCGGTGCCGATCACCTTCAGGCCGCCCGCCGCCAGCTCCTGCGCGATCGACGCGCCGATGCCGCGCGACGCCCCCGTCACCAGGGCCACCTGGCCCGCAAAAGTGGTGCTATCCGTCAAAACCTGTTCCTCCTGCGCCCCGCGCCGCTCAGTCAAGCAGCGCCTTCACCTCGGCCAGCGTGGCCGGATCGTACAGCGCCGCGCCCACCAGTTCGGCGTCGATGCGCTTGGTCATGCCGGCCAGCACCTTGCCCGGGCCACACTCGACCACCGTGCCCAGCCCCATGGCCTTGATCTTCTTGATGCATTCCACCCAGCGCACCGGGCCGAAGGCCTGGCGGTACAGAGCGTCGCGGATACGGGCCGGATCGTCCTCGATCGCCACGTCGATGTTGTTCACCACCGGGATCTTCGGCGCGGCGATGGCCACCTGCTCCAGCGCCACCTTCAACCGCTCGGCCGCGGGCTTCATCAGGCTGGAGTGGAACGGCGCCGACACGGGCAGCGGCAGCGCACGCTTGGCGCCCTTGCCCTTGAGCACCTCGCAGGCCTTGTCCACCGCGGCCTTGCTGCCGGCGATCACTGTCTGCACCGGATCGTTGAAGTTGACGGCCTCCACCACTTCGGTGCCGTTTTGGCCCATGGTCGCCGTTGCCTCGGCGCAGCCGGTTATCACCTTGGAAGCTTCCATGCCCAGGATGGCCGCCATGGCGCCGGTGCCCACGGGCACGGCTTCCTGCATGGCGGCGGCGCGCAGGCGCACCAGCGGCACGGCCTGCGCCAGGGTCAGCGCTTCGGCGGCCACCAGGGCGGAGTATTCGCCCAGCGAGTGGCCGGCCACCGCCGCCGGCAGCGCGCCGCCTTCGGCACGCCAGGCGCGCCAGCAAGCCACGCCGGCCACCAGCATCACCGGCTGGGTGTTGGTGGTGAGCGCCAGTGCCTCCTTGGGGCCCTGGGCGATCAGCGTACCGATGTCTTCGCCCAGCGCGTCCGAGGCTTCCTGCAGCGTGTCGCGCACGGCGGGGTGGTCGCCCCAGGCGTCGAGCATGCCGACCGACTGCGATCCCTGGCCGGGAAAGACGAAGGCAACGGGTTTCATGGCGATGGCGTCCCTCTTGGAATTTTATCGGTCAAATCAGGCTCAAGCCCTTTGATGGTGGGCGCAGGCAGCTACATCTTCAGGAGCACTGCACCCCAGGTGAAGCCGCCACCCACGCCCTCCAGCAGCAACGTCTGGCCGGGCTTGACCTGGCCGGCACGCACCGCATGGTCCAGCGCCAGCGGGATCGAGGCGGCCGACGTGTTGCCGTGGTCGTGCACCGTGACCACCAGCTTCTCAGGCGGCAAATGCAGCTTCCTGGCCGTACCCTGCATGATGCGGATGTTGGCTTGGTGGGGGATCAGCCAGTCGATGTCGGTTTCCTGCATCCCAGCCTTGTCCAGCACGGCACGGGCGGACTTTTCCAGCACGCCCACGGCCAGCTTGAAAACCGCCTGCCCATCCATCTTGAGCAGCGGATCACCCAGCACCTGCCCGCCCGACACATGGCCCGGCACGCACAGGATGCCCACGTGCTTGCCGTCGGCGTGCAGGTCGGTCGCCAGGATGCCGGGTTCTTCGCTGGCCTCAAGCACCACAGCGCCAGCGCCGTCACCAAACAGCACGCAGGTGGTGCGGTCGTTGAAATCCAGCAGGCGCGAAAACACCTCGGCGCCGATCACCAGCGCCCGGCGCGCGTTGCCGGCGCGGATCATGGCGTCGGCCACTGTCAGGCCGTAGATGAAGCCGCTGCACACTGCCTGCATGTCGAACACCGGGCAGCCGGCCATGCCCAGCTTGTGCTGCACGATGGCTGCCGTGGCCGGGAACACCATATCCGGCGTGGAGGTGGCGACGATGAGGAGGTCGATGTCGGCCGGCTGCAGGCCTGCCGCCTCGATGGCTGCGCGCGCCGCCGGCACGGCCAGGTCGGAGGCCGCCACGTCCGGCGCCGCGAAATGGCGGGCGTGGATGCCGGTGCGCTCGACGATCCATTCGTGCGAGCTTTCAATACCCCGCGACGCCAGATCGGCCACCAGTTCCTGGTTGGTAACGCGGCGCGGCGGCAGGTAGCTGCCGGTGCCGGTGATGCGGGTGGTAACGGTCATCGGGCGTCTTGGATTCAGCGCACGGCGCCTCTTCTCGGTACGGTGGATAGGGAAGGAGCAGGTGGCTACGCGCCAGCCGGGCCTTGCGCCGGCTGCGACGGGGCAGCCGCCAGCAGCGGCGCCGCGTGCGCGATACGAGCCTGCACCCGGTCTAACAACTGGTTGCGCGCAGCATCATACGCGCGCGCCAACGCCGCCCCGAAGGCCGTCGCGTCGGCCGAACCATGGCTCTTGAACACCAGCCCGCGCAGACCCAATAGCGCGGCGCCGTTGTAGCGCCGGTGGTCCATGCGCCGCTGCAGCGCCTTGAGCACCGGGTAGGCGACCACCGCGGCCGCCTTGGTCAGCAGGTTGCGGGTGAACTCTTCCTTCATGAAGCCGACGATCATCGACGCCAGCCCCTCGGTGGTCTTCAGCGCCACGTTGCCGACGAAGCCGTCGCACACCACGATGTCGGCCGTGCCCTTGAAAATGTCGTTGCCCTCGATGTTGCCGACAAAGTTCAGATCACCGCTGTTGGCAGCAGATCGCAGCAGTTCACCGGCTTTTTTGATGGTTTCACTGCCTTTGATGGCTTCTTCGCCAATGTTGAGCAGGCCCACGGTAGGTTGCGGATCGTCGTTCAGGACCGACACCAGGGCGGAACCCATGACCGCGAACTGCAGCAGGTGCTCGGCCGTGCAGTCCACGTTGGCACCCAGATCCAGCACCGTGGTGGCACGGCCCAGGGCATTGGGCAACTGGGTGGCGATGGCCGGCCGCTCGATGCCGTCCAGCGTCTTGAGCAGGTAGCGGGCGATCGCCATCAGCGCGCCGGTGTTGCCGGCCGACACGGCCACCTGCGCGGCGCCATCCTTCACCTGCTGGATCGCCACGCGCATGGACGAATCCTTTTTCTTGCGCAAAGCGACCTCGATGGCGTCGTCCATGCCCACCACCTCGGTGGCCGGCACCACGCGGGCGCGTTCGTGCGCAAAACCGCCCAGCGCCTGCGGCTGGCCGACGAGCAGCAATTGCGCGTCCGGGTGCGCCTCCAGGAACTGGCGGCAGGCGGGCAAGGTCACGGTCGGGCCGTGGTCGCCACCCATGCAGTCAACTGCCAGAACAATCATGCGAGCCTTGGCCGCTCGCGGTCAGCGGACCCGGCGGCAAAAAAATGAAACACGAGCAGCGGAGCCAACGCGCAGCACGGCTGCAGGGGGCGCGGACGCGACTCGGGCCCGAAACCGCCTCGGCGGTGGTTTCGGGCCCGGTCAGTATAGGAGCACCCGGCGGGAACACCCGCCCTCAATGCCGCACGAGCCGAAGTCGGCCAGCCCCGCAGGCGCAGCGCGCCCGCCGCGGGCAAGCTCAGGCTTCGGTCTTGGGCTTGATGACCTGGCGGCCGCGGTAGTAGCCGTTGGGGCTGATGTGGTGACGCAGGTGCGTCTCGCCCGTGGTGGGCTCCACAGCGATGCCGGGCACCGACAGGGCGTTGTGCGAACGATGCATGCCGCGCTTGGAAGGCGACTTCTTGTTTTGCTGAACAGCCATGATGGCTCCTTTAAGCTGACTTGGTGTGGCGGGCCGCACTGCGGCCCGGTCCGCCGCGCTTGCGCTGCACTGCCCACTGGGATGGCAAGGCCCGCTTGCGCTGCAATTCGGAAAAACCAGGCTGAAGGCGCTTTGGGCCGATTAGGGCGATTCGTGCCACCAAGGCAACTTGCCGCCTGACCTTCGACCTTTGCACGCCTAAGCGCGCACCCGGTTTTTTTGCTAAGCCTTTGATTATAGTGCGAAATCGACCTACCCGGCAACCTGCCTGAAGGGCCTGCGCCCTGAATGACCGTCAGCTGCGCTTCTTCAGCGCGGCCAGGGCGGCGAAGGGGTTGGGCCGCTCCCCGCCCGCGGCGTCGAAATCTGCGTCCTGCGCCACCGTTTTCACGGGTGCCGGGCAGGTTTCGTGCATGGGCACCAGGGGCAGCGCGAGCAGCATCTCGTCCTCGATCATCGCGTGCAGGTCGAAATCGCGCGCCAGCACCAGCAGGTCGTCTTCCTCGTCGTCGTCCAGGGCGGCAGCCGTGTCTTCGTCCGGCAGAAAGACGAAGTGGCGATCCACCGCCACCGGCGTGGGCACCTCACCCAGGCAGCGCTGGCAGGTAAGCGGCAGTGCTGTTTCGGCCCGCAGGTGCAGCGCCGGGTGGCTGCTTCCGCTGGCCAGCGACCGGGTTTCCCCCGTAGCCTGCCATTTCAGCGTCAAATCGGCCACCGGCCCTTTGCATTCTTGCGCAAGCCGCTCGTAATGTTGTAGCAATTCCGTGCTGGCCAAGGTCTGGCGGGCCTGCGCCAGGCGCGCCACATCGAGCTTGCGGGGAGCGTCTCGCGTCGTCATCCGGCCAGTGTAAGAGAATCGCCCCATGCCGCGTGCCGACGACCCCGCTACACAAGCGTCCAGACCGCTGATCCTGGCTTCCACCTCCCGCTACCGGCGCGAACTGCTGTCCCGTCTGGGCCTGGTTTTCGACGCCGTGGCCCCCGAGGTCGACGAAACTCCCGCCCCGGGCGAATCACCGCGCCCGCTGGCCGAACGCCTGGCGCTGGCCAAGGCGCGCGAGGTGGCCCGGCGCCACCCCGAGGCGCTGGTGATCGGCGCCGACCAAGTGGCCGACCTGCACGGCGAGCCGCTCGGCAAGCCCGGCAACCACGAGCGCGCCACCGCGCAGCTCCAACGCATGAGCGGGCAGACCGTGATCTTCCAGACCGCGCTCACGGTCTGCTGCTTGGCCACGGGCTTCGAGCAGAGCGACCTGGCTCCCGTGCGCGTGCGCTTCCGGCCGTTGGATGCCGGCGAGATCGAGCGCTACCTGCGCGCCGAACAACCCTACGACTGCGCCGGCAGCGCCAAGAGCGAAGGCCTGGGCATCGCCTTGCTGGACGCCATCGACAGCGACGATCCGACTGCCCTGGTCGGTCTGCCGCTGATCCGCACGGCCCGCCTGCTGCGCGCGGCCGGCATGGTCATTCCCTGAAGCCGCCGTGGCCGCGACCCCCGCGCCCCCGACCACCGCACCGGGCACACTGTATCTGGTGCCCGCGCCGTTGGACCACGGCTGCGACACGCTCACGCCGCTCGACGACGTGCTGCCCCGCGGCACCCTGCGGACGGCGGCGCGGCTCACGTACTGGATCTGCGAGAACGCCAAGTCCGCCCGCGCCTTGCTCAAGCGCATCGACGCCGTCGAACCCCTGGCCGCCACGCTGCAGGCGCAGCAGATTGCGGAACTGCCGCGGGCCGTTCACAAGAAAGGCGACCACACCGGCGCCACCGGCTTCGATGCGCGCCCACTGCTCGCCGCCGCGCTGGCCGGCCACGACATGGGCCTGGTCAGCGAAGCCGGCATGCCCGCCGTGGCCGACCCCGGCAGTTCGGTGGTGCGTGCCGCGCACGCGCTGGGCGTGCCGGTGGTGCCGCTGGTTGGCCCCGTCTCGCTGTTGCTGGCGCTGGCCGCCAGCGGGCTGAACGGCCAGAACTTTGCCTTCGTCGGTTACCTGCCGCAGGAGGCCACCGAGCGCGCCGACCGCATCCGCGCGCTCGAGGCGCTGGCGCTGCGCACCGGCCAGACCCAGCTCTTCATCGAGGCGCCTTACCGCAACGCCGCCGTGCTGCAGGCGCTGGTCCAGACCCTGAAACCTTCCACGCAGCTGGCTGTCTGTGCGGGTGCGACACTCGCCCAGGCCTGCAACACCAGCCTGCGCGTGGCCGACTGGCGCCGGCGCGCCGACCTGTTGCCCGAACAGGTGCGCGCCCTGCCCTCGGTCTACGCCATCGGCCCCTGAAGTTGCTGCGGCGTTGCCCGCCAACCCGCCCGATACCGCCCTTTCGCATGAGCAAGCCAACTCCTCCCCGCCACGGTCCGATGTTCGGCCACCGTGCCACGCCTGCGCCGCAGATGGCGCAGGCCGTCCAGCTGTTCGAACGCGGCCAGCCGGCACAGGCCGCCGTACTGTGCCGGCAGATCGTGGAGGCGCAACCCGGCCATGCCGGTGCCTGGCAGCTGCTCGGCATCACGCAGATCATGGCCGGCCAACCCGGCGAAGCGGAGCCGGCGCTGCGCCAGGCCCTGGCCCTGGACGAACGCAACACCCGCACGCTGTGCCTGCTGGGGGTCGCCTGCTCGCAGCAGGACCGTGCCGATGAAGCCATCGCCTTCTTCGACCGCGCCCTGGCACTCGACCCGAACCAGCCCGGCATCTGGTACGACCGCGGCAACACGCTGTATGCCCTCGGCCGCGACGATGAAGCGGTGCAGAGCTTCGACCGCGCCCTGAAGCTCGAACCACGCCTGGCCGACGCCTGGCTGAACCGCGGCCACGCGCTGCTGCGGCTGGAACGCCCGCAGCAGGCCATCGCCAGCTACGAAAGCGGGCTGGACCTGGCGCCGGGCCATGCCAAGCTGTGGTCCTCGCTGGCGGAGGCGCTGGTACTGGTGCACCGCATGCCGGACGCGCTGGCCTGCCTCGAAAAAGCGCTTGCCATCGACGACGGCAATGCCGACGTGTGGATCAGCATGGGCGATGTCCTGCGCGTGCTCGGCCGCTCCGACCTGGCGCTCGAGCGCTACGACAAGGCGCTGCAGCTGAACCCGGGCATCCCCCACCTCTGGACGCACCGCGCGCTGGCCTTCAAGGAACTGCGCCGGCTGGACGAATCGGTCGAGGCGCTCAAGCGGGCACGGGAACTGGCTCCTGGCGACCTGGCGATCGCCTACATCCTGATGTCCCAGCTGCAACACCTGGCGCGCTGGCACGAACTCGAAGCCCTTTGGCCCGAAGTGCTGCAGCACGTTCGCAGCGGCGATTTCGCCCAGGATTCCTTTGCCATGCTGTCGCACCCGCACGCCACGGCCCACGATCTGTTGCTCGCGGGGGCCGGCTATGCGGCGCTCGTCCGCGGAGGCACGACACCCGTCCAGCGTGCGCCCGCGGCCAACGCATCCGCGCCGCGGCGCCTGCGCGTCGGCTACCTGTCGGCCGACTTCCGCGACCACCCGCTGTCGCTGCTCATGGTCGGGGTGTTCGAGGCGCACGACAAGACGCGCTTCGAAACCTTCGGGCTGTCGATCTACCCCCAGCCCGTGGCCGGCCCCATGCGCACGCGCCTGCAAGGCGCGTTCGACCAGTTCATCGACCTGCACGCCGTCGGCAACGCCGAGGCTGTGGCGCGCATCGCCCAGCTGCAGCTCGACATCCTGGTCGACCTGACGGGCTACACCTCGTTCTGCCGCCCGGGCATCGTGGTCCGCCGCCCGGCACCCATCCAGGTCAGCTACCTGGGCTTTCCGGCCACCACTGGCATGGCGGAGATCGACTACATCCTGGGCGACCGCTGGGTCACGCCGCCGGGCAGCGCCAGCGAGTTCTCGGAAAAGATCATCCGGCTGCCCGAAAGTTTCCAGGCCAACGACGACCAGCGCCCCGGCGGTGCCGAAACGCCCAGCCGGCAGGAACTCGGCCTGCCCGAGCACGGCTTCGTGTTCTGTTGCCACAACAACATCTACAAGATCAACCCGGGCATGTTCGACATCTGGATGCGCCTGCTGGCGCAGGTGCCGGGCAGCGTGCTGTGGCTGGTGGCCGACAGCCCGGAGACCGACGCCAACCTGCGCCGCCAGGCCGAGGCGCGCGGCGTTGCGGGCGAGCGCCTGGTGTTCGCGCGCCGCGCGCCTTACGTGAAGTACCTCGCGCAGTACCGCCAGGCCGACCTGTTCCTCGACACCCTGCCCTTCAACGCCGGCACCACGGCCAGCGACGCGCTGTGGGCCGGCCTGCCGGTGCTGACGCAACTGGGGCACAGCTTCGCTGGCCGCATGGCCGCCAGCCTGCTCGATGCGTTGGGTTTGCCCGAACTCATCACCCGTGATGCGGCAGCCTACGAGCAGATGGCGCTGAAGCTGGCCACCACGCCGGAGCTGTTGCGCGAGCTGCGCGAGCGTCTGGAGCGCCATCGCGCCACCAGCCCGCTGTTCAACACTGCGCGCTTCACACGGCACCTGGAGCGCGCCTACGAGATGATCTGGGCGCGCCACGCCCAAGGCCTGTCGCCGGCCGAGATCGACGTACCGGCGCTGGAGGTCCCCGGCCTCAGCGCAGCGCCGGCATCGCCTTGAGCGCTTCCACGGCGCCCTGCCCCACGGCGGCGCCGAAGCGCTTGGCCAGGCGGTCGGCCACGTTGGCCTTGGTGGTGTAGTCCACCACCTTGTCGGCCTTGACCACCTCGCGCGCCACCGAATCCAGGCTGCCGTAGGCGTCGGCCAGGCCCAGGCCCAGCGCCTGCTCGCCGGTCCAGAACAGGCCGCTGAAGGTTTCAGGCGTCTCCTTCAGGCGTTCGCCACGGCCCTTCTTGACCACGGCGATGAACTGTTGGTGGATCTGATCCAGCATGGCTTGGGCGTAGCGCCGGTGCTCCTCGGTCTGCGGGCTGAACGGGTCGAGGAAGCCCTTGTTTTCGCCCGCGGTCAGCAGGCGGCGCTCCACGCCCAGCTTGCTCAGCGCGTCGACGAAGCCGAAGCCGTTCATCAGCACCCCGATGCTGCCCACCAGGCTCGCCTTGTCGACGTAGATCTTGTCGGCCGCCACGGCGATGTAATAGGCCGCCGACGCGCAGGAATCCTCCACCACGGCGTAGACCGGCTTGTTGTGCTTCTTGCGCAGGCGCTGGATCTCGTCGTTGATCAGGCCGGCCTGCACCGGGCTGCCGCCGGGCGAGTCGATCAGCAGCACCAGGGCCTTGGTGCTCTTGTCCTCCATCGCGTTGCGCAGCGCGGGCAGCAGGTATTCGGCGCTGGCGTCGGCGCCGTCGGCGATCTCGCCCTTGATCTCCACCATGGCGGTGTGCGGGCCGCTGGCCGGCGCCTCCACCCAGCGCTCCGAAACCACGGCCCACACCACCGCCCCCACCAGCACCAGCCACAGCAGGTTGCGGAAGATGCGCCAGCGGCGCGCCGAACGCTGCTCGCGCACTTGGGCGAGCACGAGCTTCTCGATCAGCGAACGCTCCCACGGAACGCCTGCGGGGGTGGTGGTTACTTCATTTTCCATAGCTGGCTGCACCCACCATCAAAGGGCTGGAGGGCGATTTGATTCAAAAATAAGGGTTTCAGAACTCGACCGGCTTGAGCAGGTAGGAAGTATGCCAGCGCACCACGCCGTCCGCCTCGGAGAGCGGCACGCGGATCAGGCCGCCGCGGCACGGGCCGCCGGCGCAGGCGCCGGTGTCGGGTGCGTAGGCCGCGCCATGGCTGGCGCACAGCAGCCATTGGCCGCTGTCGTCGAAGAACTTGCCTTCCTGGTAATCCATTTCCATGGCCACGTGCGTGCAACGGTTCAGGTACGCGTGCACCTTGCCCTCGAAGCGGATGGCAAAGGCGCGCATCGTCTGGCCGGCGTAGACCACGTCGAAGCCCACCGCCAGGCCGCCGTCGTGCAGCGCGCCGCTCGTGCACAGCTCGATAGCCTGGCTGTCCTGGGTGTTGTCCCGGCTGTCGGCACCGGGGGCTGCCTGCTGCCCCTCGGCGGGCGCCGGCTGGATCGGGATGGTGTCAGGCATGCGCGTTCAACCAGTCGTGCAGTTCGGGCACCGAGTGCGCGACCAGGCGCGGATTCAGCGCGCCGAAGCTCTCGTGCGGGTGCGCGCCGTAGCTGACGCCCACACTGGCGCAGCCGGCGTTGCGGGCCATCTCCAGGTCGTGCGTGGTGTCGCCGATCATCAGCGTGCGCTCGGGTTCGGTGCCGAACTCGCGCATCAACTCGTGCAGCATCAGCGGATCGGGCTTGCCGGCGGTTTCGTCGGCGGTGCGCGAGCCGTCGAACACGCCCTGCAGCTCGCGCGTGGCCAGCACATCGTTCAGCCCGCGCCGGCTCTTGCCCGTGGCCACGGCCAGCCAGTGATGCCGGCCCTTCAGCTCCGCCAGCATGGGCAGCACACCGTCGAACAGGCTAATGTCGTGCTGCTGGGCCAGGTAGTGGTGGCGGTAGCGCGCGCCCAGCTCGGGGTAGCGTTCAGGCGGCACATCCGGTGCGGCGCGGGCCAGCGCCGGGGTCAGGGCCATGCCGATCACGTAGGACGCGGCATCCGCGCTGGGCATGGCGCCGCCCACGTCCACCACGGCCTGCTGGATGCAGCGCACGATGATGGCGGTGGAATCGAACAGCGTGCCGTCCCAGTCGAAGCAGATCAGGTCAAACTGGCGCGGGCGGGTCATGGATGGACGAAGGATTGCAGTTCAGGGGACAACGGCGCCTGCAGTTCAACGCGCTCGCCGCTGGCGGGGTGGTTGAACTGTAAACGCCACGCATGAAGGAACATGCGTTTCAGGCCCTGCTTTTGCAAGGCCTTGTTGCGCTCGAAATCGCCGTACTTGGCGTCACCCGCGATCGGGTGTCCCTGGCTGGCCAGGTGCACGCGGATCTGGTGCGTGCGGCCGGTCTTGATGGTCACCTCCAGCAGCGTGAAGCCGGGCAGACGCTCGCGCACCTTCACCAGGGTGATGGCGCGCATGCCGTCGGGGTCGTCCTTGGCGGCCACCTTCACGCGGCGCTCACCCTCCCCGTCGCCGCCGGTCAGCACGAACTTGTGCAGTGGCAGGTCGATCACCTTCAGCCGCGCCGGCCAGTCGCCCAGCACCAGCGCCAGGTAGGTCTTGCCGGTCTCGCGGCCGCGGAACTGCTCCTGCAGGGCCTTCAGCGCACTGCGCTTCTTGGCCACCAGCAGCACGCCGCTGGTTTCACGGTCCAGCCGGTGCACCAGCTCCAGCAGGCGCGCCTGCGGCCGCGACTGGCGCAGCTGCTCGATCACGCCAAAGCTCACGCCCGAGCCGCCGTGCACCGCCACGCCGGCGGGCTTGTCGATGGCGATCAGGTGCTCGTCTTCCAGCAGCACCGGGAATTCGCGCGCCGGCGCCGGGCGCTCGGGCCCGGCCACCACCCGCTCGGGCAGGCGCACCGGGGGCACGCGCACCTCGTCACCGGCGGCCAGCCGGGTGTCGGCCGCCGCGCGGCCCCGGTTCACCCGCACCTCACCGCTGCGGATGATGCGGTAGACGTGCGTCTTGGGCACGCCCTTGAGGTGGCGCAGGAGGAAGTTGTCCAGCCTCTGGCCGGCGCTTTCCTCGTCCACCGACAGGCGCGCGACCGCAGGTTGATCCGGAGCCGGCATGGTCATGATTTCGACACTTATAATGCACCTTGCTGGCAAACAGCGGTAAGTGGTTGAATTTCAATGGAAGCAGCGAAATGCTGAAGGGCTGCGAGTGTAGTTCCCGGCCCAACCACCCGACGCCTAGCCAGCACAAGGTCGATGCCCCAAGCGGCTCGGCCGGGCTGCAGAACCAGAAAAGACCAGCACCCGGCCCCACCGCGCGGCGCGACGCGATGAAACCCTGAATACGGAATTCCCCAAGGCTGGCAGCCGCCCCAGGCGATCTGCCAACCGGATTCGAGTGAGACTGATGGTGCTGCTGTTGGCTTGGATGTGCGATCTCTGGCGTGGGCTGCTGCCCGCGGCCCGAGTGCCATTTCATGCGCCAGCCCCCATCTGGCGGGCGCAGGCAGCTATGAATGAAATAGCATTGCAGCGCACCTGCCACGTGCTCGCCCTCATCCACGCGCCACCGCCCGATCCGGGCCGCTGAGCCTCCCCAGGCTCTCGGCCCGCGCGGCGGCTTCGGCCTGCCGCACCGGACGCACCGGCAGTTCCCTCGTTTCAGCGCGACGCTCCTTCGGCATCGGTGTGCCCGCTCGCGGGCATTTGCTCACGTTGAAGCAAGAAGGACTTTGCATCATGAAACGGATGCTGATCAATGCCACGCAGGCCGAAGAGCGCCGCCTGGCGATCGTGGACGGACAGAAACTGCTCGATTACGAGATCGAGATCGAAGGGCGCGAACAGCGCAAGGGCAACATCTACAAGGCCGTGGTGACGCGCGTGGAGCCGTCGCTGGAGGCCTGCTTCGTCGACTACGGCGAGGAGCGCCACGGCTTCCTGCCGTTCAAGGAAATCTCGCGCCAGTACTTTGCCGAGGGCGTCTCGGTCAGCCAGGCGCGCATCAACGACGTCATCAAGGAAGGCCAGGAACTGCTGGTCCAGGTCGAGAAGGAAGAGCGCGGCAACAAGGGCGCCGCGCTGACCACCTTCGTCAGCCTGGCCGGCCGCTACGTGGTGCTGATGCCCAACAACCCGCGCGGCGGCGGCGTGAGCCGGCGCATCGAGGGCGACGACCGTGCCGAACTCAAGGAGGCGATGGACCAGCTCGAGTACCCCAAGGGCATGTCCATCATCGCGCGCACCGCCGGCATCGGCCGCACCGCGCCCGAGCTGCAGTGGGACCTGAACTACCTGCTCAAGCTGTGGAGCGCCATCGACGACGCCTCCAAGGGTGGCAAGGGCGCCTTCCTGATCTACCAGGAAAGCAACCTGGTGATCCGCGCCATCCGCGACTACTTCAACAACGACATCGGTGACATCCTGATCGACACCGACGACGTGTACGAGCAGGCGCACCAGTTCATGAGCCACGTGATGCCGGAGCACGCCCAGCGCGTGAAGCGGTACCGCGACAACGCCCCGCTGTTCTCGCGCTTCCAGATCGAGCACCAGATCGAGAGCGCCTACAGCCGCACGGTGCAACTGCCCTCCGGCGGCGCCATCGTGATCGACCACACCGAGGCGCTGGTGGCCATCGACGTCAACTCGGCCCGCGCCATCAAGGGCGGCGACATCGAGGAAACCGCCACCCGCACCAACCTGGAAGCCGCTGATGAAGTGGCGCGCCAGATGCGTCTGCGTGACCTGGGCGGCCTGATCGTGATCGATTTCATCGACATGGAAGAGGCCAAGAACCGCCGCGAGGTCGAGAACCGCCTGCGCGACGCGCTGCGCCAGGACCGCGCGCGCGTGCAGTTCGGCTCGATCAGCAAGTTCGGCCTGCTGGAGATGAGCCGCCAGCGCCTCAAGCCCGCGCTCTCCGAAGGCGCCTCCATCCCCTGCCCGCGCTGCGGCGGCTCCGGCCACGTGCGCGACACCGAATCGTCGGCGCTGCAGATCCTGCGCATCATTCAAGAAGAATCGATGAAGGACAACACCGCCGCCGTCCACGTGCAGGTGCCGGTGGAAGTGGCCAGCTTCCTGCTGAACGAGAAGCGCCCCGAAATCGCCAAGATCGAGCTCAAGCAGCGCGTCAACGTCACCCTGGTGCCCAACAAGACACTGGAAACGCCCCACTACAAGCTCGAGCGCCTCAAGCACGACGACCCGCGCCTGGACGACATCGACAGCAGCTACAAGCTGGCCGAGGAGTTCGAGGATCCGACCACCGTCACCCGCCGCAGCCAGGAGCCGACCAACCGGCAGACCCCGGTCATCAAGGGTGTGCTGCCCGATGCACCCGCGCCCCAGGTCGAGCCGAAACCGGCACCGGCCGTGGCGCCCACGCCGGTGGCACCGGCTCCGGCCCCGGTGGCCATCGCGCCCGCGCAGGCCAGCGGCGGCCTGGTGGGCTGGCTGAAGAACCTGTTCGGCGCGGCGCCGCAGCCGGTGGTCACGCAGCCCCCGGCGATGCCCACGCCGGTAGCCAAGGAAGGCACCGATGGCGACGCCAACCGCCGCCGTGGCAACCGCAACCGCGGCCGCGGACGTGGTGGCAGGGACGCCGATGAAACCGGCGCCGAAGGCCGGCCGCCCCGCGAGGCCGGCGACGGCCAGCGTGGCGGCAACGGCAACCGCCGCCCGCGCCGCGGTGGGCGCTCGGATGCCCCCGCCACAGCCGACGAGATGGCGCAGGGCCAGGTCGAGGCGCGTGACGAGAACGCCGCCGCCACCGGCCCGGAAGCCGGTGAAGGCCAACGCAGTGGCCGCGGCCGTCGCGGCGGCCGCAACCGCCGGGGTGAACGCTCCGAGCGCGGCCTGGGCGCTGACCAGCGCGACGACAACCTCGAGCGCGCCGATGAAGACCGCCCGGTTTCCGACCAGGCCGTGGCCACGGCCGACGCCGCCATCGAAGCCGCATCCACCAGCGCCCGCGCCGGTGACGACGCAGCGACCGGCGACGAAGGCAGCCGTCGCGAGCGCCGTCCGCGCGAACGCGGCGAACGTGGTGGCCGCGACCGCCGCGAACGCGCCGAGCAGGCTGAAGCCGGCTTTGCCCAGGCCGACGACAACGCGCCGCAGCCCGTGGCGAGCACGGCAACAGAGGGTGGCACGGCGCCGCGCTCCTACTTCAGCCGCGGCGACAACGCTGCTCCGGCGCCTGCCCCTGAAGTCACAGCGCCGGCAACGCAAGCCGTGCCTGAGGCCGCCCCGCAGGCAGCCACCGCGCCTGTGACACAAGCTGCGGCGCAGCCGTCGGCGCGCGCTGGCATGCCGGCCATCGGCCGCTTCGAGCTGCCCACGCAGGACCTGGCGCAACTGGCCAGCGACGCGGGGCTGCAATGGGTGAACTCCGACGCTGAACGGGTTGCCGCCGTGCAGGCTGCGATCGCCGCCGAACCCAAGCCGGTGCATGTGCCGCGTGAGCGGCCGCCGCTGGTGGAGCTCGACGAAGGTCCGCTGGTGCTGGTGGAGACCCGCAAGGATCTGCGCGACGTCCAGCTCGCCTTCGAACAGGCCGAGTCGTAACGCCTGTCGTGGCCGTGAACAATGCACGGCCACGTGCGCGCCGCCGGCTGTGAAAGCTTGACGGCGCGCTCCGCATGGCGCCACAATCAAAGGTTGTGAGTCCTTTGGTATTCAACTTCTGCCAACCACACCCACCGCTGGTCCGCCCGGCAGGTGGTGCCGTGGTTGCGCGTCTTTGAGCGGCACCGCCTCCGATGGCCCGCTCCACCGTCCTCATCGTCACGCCTGAGCAGACGCGCACCCTGGAAGTCGATACCTGGTGGTTGCGCTGGCTGCGGCCGGCGATGCTCACGCTATCTGCGTCCACCGTGGTGCTTGGCGCCGGCCTGGCGGTGGTGGCCACCCGCTACGTGATGGAGCGCAACGCCAGCGCGCAGGAACTGGCCGCGCTGCGCCAGCAGGTGACCGACCTGAGCAACTTCACGTCTGCCGAAATCAACGCCAAGCTGACGGCGCTGCGCAAGTCAGAACGCATGGTCGGCGACGTGGCCGAATACCTCAAGGCGCGCGGCATCAACGTCAAGCCGGTGTCGGTCGAGCGGCGCAAGGGCGTGCCCAACCCGGCAGCGGGCGGTGTGGCGCCAAGTGCCAGTCGGCCCGTGCCCTACACCGGCAGCTTTGCCAGCGACACCGAGAACCTGCTGCAGGCGCTGCAGAACACGCCCATCGGCGTGCCGCACGATGGCGCCCTCAGCTCGCCCTTCGGCGTGCGCTCCAACCCGTTCACCGGCCGTGGCGCGGAAATGCACGGCGGTCTGGATTTCAAGGGTGACATCGGCGAAGCGGTGCATGCCACCGCGCGCGGCAAGGTCGTCTTCGCCGGTCGCCAGGGCGGCTACGGCAATCTGGTGCAGGTGGCGCACGCGCACGGCTACGTGACGGCGTACGCGCATCTCTCACGCATCGACGTCAAGCCTGGCCAGTTGCTGGAAGCCGGCGATGTGGTGGGCGCCCTGGGCTCCACCGGACGCTCCACCGGCCCGCACCTGCACTACGAGGTACAGCGCGACGGAGAGCGCGTCGATCCCGAGCACTTCCTCAGCCTTGCCTCACCGGCCGACCCCGTGCACTGACGCGGCCGCCTCCCCCTCAAGCCCAGAGATCCACCATGTTCGGCAGCAGCAACAAGGACAAGCCCGCCCTGGCGCCCGCCAACCGGCAGATCGACACCGTGATCGCGCAGCATTGCAAGCTGGAAGGCGACCTCACCTGCGAGAACTCGGTCAAGGTCGATGGTGCCATCACCGGTACGCTGCGCTGCCAGGGGCGCGCCATCATCGGCGAAACCGGCCTGGTCAAGGGCGACGTGCACAGCGCGGACCTGCTGGTGATCGGCCGCCTGGAAGGCAACGTCTTTTCAGAAAACCTGCACCTGCAGGCCAACGCCAACATCATCGGCGACATCGAAACGCGTACGCTGCAGGTGGATCCCGGCGCCCGCTACAGCGGCACGGTGAAAATGCGCGATCAGACCCCTGCCGCGCTGCCCGCCCCCGGTACTGCCAAGGCGGCTTCCGGCACCGGCGCCACTGTACCCGCGGCGAGCCGCAGCGCCGCCTGAGCGGCTGCCGCGGCCGCGGTAGCCCACCGCCTGCGCCGCCCGCAGGCGAATTCATCCGACACTCTCCCGCCAGCTTTCTGCGCTAAGCTGGCGCCATGCCTTGCTGACGCTGGGGAGGCCGCCCTATAGCCCCTGCCTAACGATAGCGTAGGCAAAATAAATAGGTGCGCCAATAGATTGCATCTATACTTTCGTCATGGGCTGCAGAAAGCGGCCCTCGGTTTTTCACCACTCACTCAGGAGTACCTTTTATGTCCCTCATCAACACGCAAGTGCAGCCCTTCAAGGCGCAGGCTTTCCACAACGGCAAGTTCGAGGAAGTCACCGACAAGAACTTCACCAACGGCAAGACCTGGTCGGTCGTGATCTTCATGCCGGCAGCCTTCACCTTCAACTGCCCGACCGAGATCGAGGACGCCGCCGACCACTACCCTGAGTTCCAGAAGCTGGGCGCCGAGGTCTACATCGTCACCACCGACACCCACTTCAGCCACAAGGTGTGGCATGAGACCTCCGCTGCCGTCGGCAAGGCCAAGTTCTTCCTGGTGGGCGACCCCACGCACCAGCTGACCCGCGCCTTCGACGTGCACATCGACGAGGAAGGCCTGGCGCTGCGCGGTACCTTCATCATCAACCCGCAAGGCCAGATCAAGACGATGGAAGTGCATTCCAACGAGATCGCCCGCGACGTGACCGAGACCGTGCGCAAGCTCAAGGCCGCCAAGTACACGGCCGAGCACCCGGACGAAGTGTGCCCCGCCAAGTGGAAGGAAGGCGAGAAGACCCTCAAGCCTTCGCTGGACCTGGTCGGCAAGATCTAAGCCGCAGTCCCGCACCCAGGCGCCGCACGCGGCGCCCACCCGCCAGACGGCGACCGGGCGCGCATGCGCCCGCCGTCTGGCTTTTTTTCGACCAAATCAGGCTGTAGCCCAATATTGACGGGCGCAGGCAGCTAGCAAATCAGGAGTACCCCACCATGTTGGACGACGACCTCAAGCAACAACTGGCCGCTTACCTCGAGCGCGTGAAAGAGCCGTTCGAGCTGGTGGCCACCCTGGGCAGCGACGACAAGTCGAAGGAAATGCGCGAACTGCTCGAGCTGATCGCCAGCCTGAGCGACAAGATCACCCTGCGCACCGACGGCCAGGACGCCCGCGTGCCCTCCTTCGCGCTGCAGAAGCCCGGCAGCACGGCGCGCCTGCGCTTCGCCGCCATCCCGCTCGGCCACGAGTTCACCTCGCTGGTGCTGGCGCTGCTGTGGACGGGCGGCCATCCGCCCAAGGTCGAGGACGATGTGCTGGCCCAGGCCAAGGCGCTGGATGCGAAGCTCGACTTCGAGGTCTACATGAGCCTGTCGTGCCACAACTGCCCGGACGTGGTGCAGGCGCTCAGCCTGCTGGCCATCGTCAACCCGGGTGTGACGACCACGGTGATCGACGGCGGCATGTTCCAGAAGGAAGTCGAAGAGCGCGAGATCATGGGCGTGCCCGCCGTCTATGAGGGCGGCAAGATGTTCCACAGCGGCCGTACCTCGCTGGAAGAGATCCTGCGCAAGGTCGACACCGGCGCCGCCAGGCGCGACGCTGCCAAGTTCAGCGCCAAGGCGCCGTATGAGGTGCTGATCGTCGGCGGCGGCCCTGCCGGCGCCGCGGCTGCGATCTACGCGGCGCGCAAGGGCATCCGCACCGGCGTGGTGGCCGAGCGTTTCGGCGGCCAGGTGAACGACACCATGGAAATCGCCAACTACCCCGGCGTGCCCGAAACCGACGGCCCGCACTACGCCGCCGCGCTGGAGCAGCACGTGCGCAACTACGACGTGGACATCATGAACGCCCAGCGCGTGGCCGAGCTGGTGCCGGCGGCGCAGCCCGGCGGCTACGTCACCGTCAAACTCGACAACGGCGGCGAGCTGAAGAGCCGCACCGTGATCCTGGCCACCGGCGCCCGCTGGCGCAACGTCAACGTGCCGGGCGAGCAGGAGTACAAGACCAAGGGCGTGGCCTACTGCCCGCACTGCGACGGCCCGCTGTTCAAGGGCAAGGACGTGGCGGTGATCGGCGGCGGCAACTCCGGCGTGGAAGCGGCCATCGACCTGGCCGGCGTGGTCCGGCACGTCACCGTGCTCGAGTTCCTGCCCGAGATGAAGGCCGACGCGGTGCTGATCAAGAAGCTCAAGAGCCTGCCGAACGTGGCCATCCACACCAACGCGCAGACCACCGAGATCACCGGTGACGCCGGCAAGGTCAACGGCCTGGCGTTCAAGCGCCGCGACAGCGGCGAGGACGTGACGGTGCCACTGGAAGGCGTGTTCGTGCAGATCGGCCTGGTGCCCAACACCGAATGGCTGGGCACCACGGTGGAACGCTCCAGATTCGGCGAGATCGTGATCGACGCCAGGGGCGCCACCAACGTGCCGGGCGTGTTCGCCGCCGGCGACTGCACCACGGTGCCGTACAAGCAGATCGTGGTGGCGGCAGGTGCTGGCTCCACCGCCGCGCTGTCGGCCTTCGACTACCTGATCCGCACGCCCGCGCCGGCAGCGGCCAGCCAGGAAGAAGCGGTCGCGGCCTGACCGTTCTCACACAGGCCGGCGGTCCAAAGCCGCCGGCTCCCACACAGCCCCGTCCTGACCGGCGGGGCTTTTTCTTGCCTGCCGCTGGTCAGGAAATCGCCGTGTACCATGAGGCGATCCAACCATCGCCCTCCCCATGCGCATCACCACCTGGAACATCAATTCCCTCAACGCCCGCCTGCAGCACGCGCTGGACTGGCTGGCGGCCAACCCGGTGGACGTGCTGGCTCTGCAGGAACTCAAGCTCACCGACGACAAGTTTCCCCACGATGCGCTGCGCGAAGCCGGCTACGAAGCCGCCGTCTTCGGCCAGAAGACCTACAACGGCGTGGCCCTGCTGGCGCGCGGTGCGGTGGCCGACGTCACCCGCAACATCCCCGGCTTTGCCGACGAATCGGCGCGCGTGATTGCCGGTACCGTGGAAGGCCCGGGCGGGCCGCTGCGGCTGGTCAACGGCTATTTCGTCAACGGCCAGGCGCCCGGCACGGAAAAGTTCGAATACAAGATGAGCTGGCTGCGCGCCCTGCGCGACTGGCTGCGCGAGGAACTCGCCGCGCACCCGCGGCTGGTGCTGCTGGGCGACTTCAACATCGCCCCGGAAGACCGCGACAGCTACGACCCCGTGGGCCTGGCCGAGACCATCCACCACACCACCGAGGAGCGCGACCACTTCCGCAAGCTGCTCGGCCTGGGCCTGACCGACGCCTTCCGCCTGTTCGAGCAGCCCGAGAAAAGCTACAGCTGGTGGGACTACCGGATGCTGGGCTACCAGAAGAACCGCGGCCTGCGCATCGACCACATCCTGGTCAGCGAGGCGCTGCTGCCTCAGGTCAAGGCCTGCAGCATCGACCGCACGCCGCGCAAGTGGCCCAAACCCAGCGACCACGCGCCGGTGACGCTCACCTTGGCATGAGGCGGGCGCGCAGCGCGGGCATCTGACGCACCAGCAGGGCCACTACCGCGGCGGCAAAAGCGGTGCCGGCGGCCGGACGCGCCAGCATTTCCGCCGCTTGCAGCAGCGCGCTTGGGTCCACTTGGAAGGCGAAGTCCGCCAGCTCAGCGACCTGCGAGCTGGCGATGGTGCCCAGGCGCAGCTTGTCATCCGTGCCGTTGACGAGGGCGAACGCGAAGGCGCCGTCCGCCACCGCCGCCAGGGCCAGTGGGCTGAGCGGCCGCAGCATCGAGCCGATCGCCGTGGCGCGCGCCGACTCCGACGCCGAACGGTACAGCCGCCCGATCAGGCGGGCGGGGGCAGTAAGGCGCCTGGGGCGCGCTGCCGGCAACTGGGAACCCATGACATCCACTCCTTCGGGCCGGTTCCGATGCCACCAGCCGCAAACGCCCATTCTGAGCGCGCAACGTGACGCGCGTGCGTCAGAGTGAAACCAATTGCTAGCGTCAGCGCGCCGATCAGGTGACGAACATGCCCACCACGGTAACCCCCATGAACGCCGTGGCCAGCCAGCCGAGCCAGCGCACACGGCGGCTGATCACATGCTCGCCCATCACCTTGGGGTTGCTGGCCAGGCGCATCAGCACCGCCATGATGGGCACCGCGACCACGCCGTTGATCACGGCCGACCAGAACAGCTCGCGCACCGGATCGGTGGGCGTGAAGCACAGGATCACGCCGCCGATGGTGGCCGCCGCGATCACGCCGTAGAACCCATGCCCCTCGCCCTTGTCCAGCCGCAGGCTGAGGCTGCCGTGCCAGCCGGTGGCGCCGGCCACCGCATAGGCGGCCGAGCCGGCCAGCACCGGCACCGCCAGCATGCCGGTACCGATGATGCCTAGGCCGAACAGCAGGAAGGTGAAATCACCGGCAATCGGCCGCAGTGCCTCGGCCGCTTGGGAGGATGTCTCGATGTCGTGCACGCCGGCCGCGTACAGCGTGGCCGCTGTGCTCAGCATGATGCAGAACGCGATCAGGTTGGACAGGCTCATGCCCACCATGGTGTCGAGGCGGATGCGCGCCAGCTCGCGCCCGACTTCCTCGGCGCTGTGCGCGCGGAACGCCTTGTCCTCCACCTCCTGCGCGGCCTGCCAGAAGAACAGGTAGGGGCTGATGGTGGTGCCCAGCACGGCCACGATGGTGAGCAGCGTGTCGTGACCGCCCGGCAGCCTGGGCCAGACCACCGCGCGCGCCACCGCCAGCCAGTCGATGCGCACGCTCAGCACCACCGCGACGTAGGCGAACAGCGCCAGGGTCAACCACTTGAGCCAGCGCACATAGCTGGCGTAAGGCAGGAACACCTGCAGCACCAGGCAGGCCAGGCCGAAGGTCACGGCGTACACGTGCGCCGAGCCGCCCACCAGCAGGCGCAGCGCCTCGGCCATGGCGGCGATGTCGGCCGCGATGTTCAGTGTGTTCGCACCCACCAGCAGGCCCACGCAGGCGTAGAGGATCCAGCGCGGGTAGTGGGCGCGGATGTTGGCCGACAGGCCGTCGCCGGTGACATAGCCGATGCGCGCCGACACCAGCTGGATGGCGGCCATCAGCGGCAACGTGAACACCACCGTCCACAGCATGCCCAGCCCGAACTGCGCGCCGGCCTGGGAATAGGTGGCGATGCCGCTCGGATCGTCGTCCGCCGCGCCCGTGATCAGGCCCGGACCGAGCTGGCGCAGGCCTTGTTGGAATCCGCGGGTGGCTTTGAGGTTGGGACGCATGAGAGGCTGCCGGAAAAGAGCTGGCGCCGCCGGGCGGCCCGCGATTGTCGCCGCAATCCGTGGCTGCCGGATGACGAGGTGCCCGCAGATCTGCGCCCCCGTGCATCGGCAGCGCAGGCCGGCACGCCGCAGCGCCCCGGCGTCAAGAGATCAACGCCGGGCCTCCGGTTTCAGCAGACCGTGCTGTGTGTGGGGACGGGCCACCAGCCGTCTGATCCACCAGTTGAGTTCCGGGCACAGACCACTTTCATTTTGATAGCTGCCTGCGCCCGCCCTGCAAGGGCGAAACGGTGAAAAAGCTTTAAGACCGGGATCGGCTAGCGATCCAGCCCCAGATCCTGGATCTTGCGGGTGATGGTGTTGCGGCCGATGCCCAGCTTGTGCGCCGCCTCGATGCGGCGCCCGCGTGTGCTGGCCAGCGCGGCCTGGATCAGGCGCGCCTCGGCGCGGCCGACCAGGGTGCCCCACACGTCGGCGTCGCCACGCGCCAGCAGGCGGGCGGCCTCGGCCTCCAGCGCGGACTCCCAGTCCTGGGCGGCAAGCGACGCCGCGGGAGTCCCGTTGGACCCGGCCACCGCGGGCGCGTGTGCCTCGCCTGCGCCATGCTCGACATGAACGGCGGCTTCGGCCGGTGCCGCGCTGCCAACGGTGGCCACCGGGACAGGAACGGCCGACTCCGCACGCGGCGCCTCGCCCAGCACCTCGGGCGGCAGATCCTTCACCTCGACGGTCTGGGCCGGGGCCATCACCGTGAGCCAGTGGCAGATATTCTCGAGCTGCCGCACGTTGCCGGGAAAGCTGAAGGTGGCCAGCTGGCGCAGCGCCGCGTCGGACAGGCGTTTGGGCTCCACGCCGAGTTGGCGCGCGCTCTGCTGCAGGAAGTGGCGCGCCAGCGGCGGAATGTCCTCGCCGCGCTCGCGCAGCGGCGGCAGGCGCAGGCGGATCACGTTCAGGCGGTGGAACAGGTCTTCGCGGAAGGCGCCTTCCTTGACGCGCTGCTCCAGGTTCTGGTGGGTGGCGGCGATCACCCGCACGTTGGCCTTGATGGCGCTGTGGCCGCCCACGCGGTAGAACTGTCCGTCCGACAGCACACGCAGCAGGCGCGTCTGCAGATCGAAAGGCATGTCGCCGATCTCGTCGAGGAACAACGTGCCGCCGTCGGCCTGCTCGAAGCGGCCGCGCCGCATGGTCTGCGCGCCGGTGAAGGCGCCGCGCTCGTGGCCGAACAGCTCGGACTCCAGCAGATCCTTGGGGATGGCGGCGGTGTTGATGGCCACGAACGGGCCGCCGGAGCGCGGCGAATGCTTGTGCAGCGCGCGCGCCACCAGCTCCTTGCCGCTGCCCGATTCGCCGGTGATCATCACCGTGACGTTGCTCTGCGACAACCGGCCGATGGCACGGAACACGTCCTGCATGGCGGGCGCCTGGCCCAGCATCTCGGGCGCGGCGGCGGCGCGCTCCTGCGCCACTTCCTCGCGCTGGCTTTCTTCCAACGCGCGGTGGATCAGCTCGACCGCCTTGGGCACGTCGAAGGGCTTGGCCAGGTACTCGAAGGCGCCGCCCTGGAAGGCCGACACCGCGCTCTCCAGATCGGAGAACGCCGTCATGATGATCACCGGCAGGCGCGGCAGCCGCTGCTTGATCTGGGCCAGCAGGTCCAGGCCCGAGCCGCCGGGCATGCGGATGTCGCTCACCAGCACCTGCGGGGAACCGTCGCCCTCGTCCAGCGCGGCGAGCACGTCGCGCGGGTTGCTGAAGCTGCGCGTGGGCAACTCCTCGCGCGACAGGGCCTTCTCGAGCACGAAGCGGATCGACTGATCGTCGTCAACAATCCAGATCGGCTTCATGCGGCGGGACTCCTCGTACGTCGTGTCATTCATGGCAACGGAATCAGGATCCTGAAATCCGTGTGGCCCGGCCGGCTGTCCAGTTCGATCAGGCCGTGGTGCTGCTGCACGAAGGTCTGCGCCAGGGTCAGCCCCAGGCCGGTACCACCGTCGCGCCCCGATACCAGCGGGTTGAAGACGCGGTCCTTGATCGAATCGGGCACGCCGGGCCCGTTGTCGATGACATGCAATTCCAGTGCCAAGCGGTAGCGCTGCTTGCCGAAGGTCATCTGCCGGTTGACGCGTGTGCGCAGGATGATCTTGGCGTCGCCGCGCTCGCGCCGTGCGGCCAGCGCGTGGGCAGCGTTGTGGGCAATGTTCAGCACCGCCTGAATGAGCTGCTCCTGGTCGCCGCGGAACTCGGGGATGGAGGTGTCGTAGTCGCGCTCCACCACGAGGCCGCGGGGGAACTCGGCCAGGATCAGCGCGCGCACGCGTTCGCACACCTGGTGGATGTTGACGTCGCTCACCACCGGCGCATGGCGGTGCGGCGCCAGCAGGCGGTCCACCAGCGCCTGCAGCCGGTCGGACTCGTGGATGATGACCTGGGTGTATTCGCGCAGCTCGCGGCTGTCGATCTCCATCTCCAGCAGCTGCGCCGCGCCACGGATGCCGCCCAGCGGATTCTTGATCTCGTGGGCGAGGTTGTGGAACAGCTCCTTATTGGCCTTGGTCTGGTTGGCCAGGCGCTCCTCGCGCTCCTGGCGCGCCTGCAATTCCAGCGGCAGCAGCTCGACGATGAGTTCGCCATCGCGCTCGGTCTGCGCCACGATCACGTGCATCGGCAGCAGCTCGCCGCTCTGGCGCTTGAGCAGGGTGTCGAAGCGCAGCGCGGCGAACTCGTTCTCGCGCGCGCGGACCAGCGCCTGGCGCAGGGTGCGTGAATCGTCGAACCACTGCAGCAGCGACGTGCCCTCGATGCTGCGCCAGGAAAGGCCCACCGCGTCTTCCAGACCGGCGTTGGCGAACAGCACCACGCCCCGCTCGTCGACCACCGCCAGCAGCGTGGCGAGCAGGTCGAAGGCCTGGAAACGGGCAGGATGCGGACGGCGGGGGCTCGGCATGGGGCGGCTCCTCAATCCGTGGGTTGCGCGGCGGCCCGCGCGATCCGGCTGCGCCGGCGGCGGAAGGTCAGCGCGACACGCGCGCCAGTTCGCGCTTGATGCCGTCGATGTCGGCCTGGTTGCGGTCGATCGAGGCCTTCATCTCGGCCACGCGGTCGAGGTACTTCTGGTAGTTCTGCGCTTCGCCACCGATCTTGTCCGGCTGACCGTTGTTGTAGGTCTTGAGCAGATCGGCCTGGCGCGCCTCGGCACGCTTGAGCTCGTTCTCGAGGATCGTGCGGGCGTCGGCGTCGCGCTGGCGCTGCTCCGGCGTGTCGATGCGCGGCTGCGCCGGCGCGCTCACCACCCGGTCGCTCGACGACGAGCCGCCCGAGCGCACCGGCGCCGGCGCCGGTGCGGGTGCCGGCGCGGTGCCGCGGATGATGGTGACGTTGCCGCCCTCCACCACCTTGCAGTTCTCGCCCTTCGCGGGGCGGTTGGTGTACTCGTTGCCGCAGCGGTAGATGCGGTCCTGCGCCACGGCGGGCAATGCCGCGGTCGCGGTGAGGAACGAAAGCAGGATGACTCTGGATTTCATGCGCATGAACTCGATGCCGTGCCCTGCATAACGCATGGCCAGACCGAATGGTTGAGTATGAGCCAATAGAGTTCATCGAAAAACCCGCGTTCCCCCTGAAACGACAAAGGACGGCCGCAGCCGCCCTTTTTTCGTTCAATCCGTGAACGATTTACAACGCCCGATCAGAGCGAGTAGTACATGTCGTATTCGACCGGATTGACGTTGACGCGCACGCGGTTCACCTCGGTCATCTTCAGCTCGATGTAGGCATCGAGCATGCTGTCGGTGAACACGCCGCCCTTGGTCAGGAACGCGCGGTCCTTGTCCAGCTCTTCCAGCGCCTGATCGAGGCTGTGGCAGACGGTCGGGATCAGCTTGTCCTCTTCCGGCGGCAGGTGGTAGAGGTCCTTGGTGGCGGCTTCGCCCGGGTGGATCTTGTTCTCCACGCCGTCCAGGCCGGCCATCAGCAGGGCGGCGAAGCACAGGTACGGGTTGGCCATCGGGTCCGGGAAACGCGACTCGATGCGGCGGGCCTTGTCACCGGCCACGTGCGGGATGCGGATCGAGGCCGAGCGGTTGCGGCTGGAATAGGCCAGCTTCACCGGGGCTTCGAAGTGCGGCACCAGGCGCTTGTAGCTGTTGGTGGTCGGGTTGGTGATGGCGTTCAGCGCGCGGGCGTGCTTGATGATGCCGCCGATGTAGTGCAGCGCGAAATCCGACAGGCCGGCGTAGCCCTTGCCCGCGAACAGGTTCTTGCCGTTCTTCCACACGGACTGGTGCACGTGCATGCCGCTGCCGTTGTCGCCGTGGTAGGGCTTGGGCATGAAGGTGGCGGTCTTGCCGTAGCTGTCGGCCACGTTCCAGACCACGTACTTCAGGCGCTGGGTCCAGTCGGCGCGCTCGACCAGCGTGCTGAACTTGGTGCCGATTTCCATCTGGCCGGCGCCGGCCACTTCGTGGTGGAACACTTCCACCGGCACGCCCAGGGCTTCCAGGATCATGACCATTTCCACGCGCATGTCGTGCGTGGAATCGACCGGGGGCACCGGGAAGTAGCCGCCCTTGGTGGTCGGGCGGTGGCCGCGGTTGCCGCCTTCCAGCTTGGCGCCACTGTTCCAGGGCGCCTCGTACTCGTCGATCTTGTAGAAGCTGTGGCCGGAATCGGTGCTCCAGCGCACGCCGTCGAACACGAAGAACTCGGGCTCGGGACCGAAGTAGGCGGTGTCGCCCAGGCCGGAGGCCTTCAGGTAGGCCTCGGCGCGCTTGGCGATGGAGCGCGGATCGCGGTCGTAGGCCTTGCCGTCGCCCGGCTCCAGCACGTCGCAGGTCAGCACCAGGGTCGACTCCTCGAAGAACGGATCGACGAAGGCCGTGCTCGGCTCGGGCATCAGCAGCATGTCGGAGGCCTCGATGCCCTTCCAGCCGGCGATGGAGGAGCCGTCGAAGGCGTGGCCGTCGCTGAACTTGTCTTCATCGAAGGCGGAGATCGGCACCGTCACGTGTTGTTCTTTGCCGCGGGTATCGGTGAAGCGGAAATCGACGAACTTGCATTCGTTTTCCTTCACCATCTTCATGACGTCTGCCACGTTCTTGGCCATCAGGCTCTCCTAGTCGACTTGGTTGGTAAAAAAGGCAGGCTTTTGGAAGCAGTTTTTGTGCCAATCGCCCTGCGATCTCGCACCATGAAAGCTCGCATTGTGACCTTGATTGATGCGGCTTTCGGGACACCTTCCACAGAAACATCCGGTAACTTCGTCCTGATGGCACTAATATGGTGCCATCAAGAATGCATTATTTTGGTGCGTTACGTATTGCGCACCAGTTCAGGGCCATAGCTGAGGTTCATGGGCGCCAGCCACTGCCGCAGGTCGTTGTAGGCGGCGGGCACGGCGGCCACCGGGCCCTTGACGCCCAGGTCGATGTGGACGCCCCATTCGGGATGGTCCACGCTGGGCAGGCTGAACACCCGCACCTGCGGATGCGCGGCCTCCACCCGCTCCATCACCGGGGTCAGCGTGGCCTCCATGGCGCCGAAGATGATGACCGATTTCTCCTGCCACGCGTCGCGCCGGAACCAGGCGCTGCAATACGTGTCGAGCACCCAGGCCATCATGGGCCAGGCCATGACCGGGAAGCCAGGCACGAAAAAGATCCCCCCACGCTCCCCCGCTTCGCGTGGGTCGCTGCCCCCCGAGGGGGCCTTCGCGGCTTGGGACGGCCCGGCGCCGCTCAGCACGTAAAAACCGGGAATCTTGTTGTACGGGTTGGGAATGATGCGCGCGCCCTGCGGGAACACGCCCATGTTCAGACGGTGCTGGTTGTCGGCCCGCTCGGGCTCGTAGGGCAGGCCTTTTTCCAGCGCCACGTCGCGCATGCGCTCCAGGATCAGCGCCCTGGCCTCGGGGTGCAGCTCCAGCGGCACGCCCAGCGCGGCGGCGGCGCACTGGCGGGTGTGGTCGTCGGGCGTGGCGCCGATGCCGCCGCAACTCATCACCACGTCGCCGCTGGCGAAGGCGCGGCGCAGCACGTCGGTGATGCGCGCCGGGTCGTCGCCCACGTACTCGGCCCAGGCCAGCTGCAGGCCGCGCTCGCCCAGCAGATCGATCCACTTGGGCAGGTGCTTGTCGGCACGCTTGCCCGACAGGATCTCGTCGCCGACGATGATGAGGCCGAACTTCGGCGCGGCGGCGGGGCTTTCAGCGTTCATCGGGATGGCTTTCGGGCGGGCTGGCAGGCGGCGAAGCAGGTGGCAAAGCCGCCGGCGCAGATGGTGTCGCCACCACCTTTGCTTCTGTTTTGGTAGCTGCCTGCGCCTGCCCACGCTGGGCCTGCAGCGCATTCAGGCAGTAATGGGTGAACCACAGGCTGGAAAAGGCGAAGGCCCAGGTGTAGATCCAGATGGCTACCGGCACCAGCACCCAGAACAGCGCCGCGAACAGCAGGCCCGAGGCCCACACCACCGCCGGCGCCGCGCCCAGGTAACCGCTGACGATGCCCAGCACCAGCAGCGGCACGCGGTGGCGGCGCATGAGTGCGCGGCGCTCGGCGGCGGTGGCGTGCTCGGCCAGCGCGTCGTAGCTCATCACGCGGTAGGTCAGCCAGCCGAAGATCAGCGGCGGCAGCACCAGGATCAGCGGCGGCACCAGCCAGAACGGGATCGACACCACCAGCGCCAGCAGCGCCACCGCCGTGGCGCCCAGCGAATGCGCCACAGAGCCAGCCCAGGCCGCGGCCCCGCCGCCCAGCCGCTCCAGTTGGGGGAAGCGCCTGCGCGCCACCAGCCGCAGCATGGCCGGCGTCATAAGCAGGGCCACCAGCAGCAGCGCACCCAGCACCACCAGCGGTGTGACCAGCGCCACCAGCACCAGCGGCGCCAGCACGGATTCGACCTGCCCCGCGGCGTCGCCACCCAGCCAGCCGAGCATCCAGGTGAGCCAGCCGGCCCCATTCACCCAGCCCTGCGCCCAGGCCAGCGCGGCGGCGCCCCAGAGGTAGCCCGCGCCCAGCGCCAGCAGCAGCATCACGGCCAGCGGCGCCAGCGTGAGCAGCAGCACGCGCGGCCGGAAGCTGTCGGCCAGCGCGCGCCAGAAGGCGTCGATCACTGCTCTCATCGCCGGCAAGCATAGCGCGCTCGTACCGGCCGCGCGAAAGTCATTTTTTGATAGCTGCCTGCGCCCGCCACACCTGGTCTGGAGGCCAAAAACATGCTAAAAATCCGGACGACGTGTGAACCGGCCCGGTGGCGCATCAGCGTGTCTCCACGCCCGCGGCCGGCGCGCCCTGCCCGGCCAGAAAGCGCAGCACGCCCTGCCCGGCGCGCACGCCGCTGGCCAGGCACGCGGTGAGCAGGTAGCCGCCGGTGGGCGCCTCCCAGTCGAGCATCTCGCCGGCGCAGAACAGGCCGGGGACGCTCAGCAGTTCCAGATCGGGCGTCAGGGCCTCCAGGCGCACGCCGCCGGCGCTGCTGATGGCCTCCTGTACCGGCCGCGGCGCGCGCAGCGTGATCGGCAGCGCCTTCAGCGCCTGCGCCAGCGCGGCGGCATCCTTCAGCAGCTCGGGCGGCAGCAGTTCGTGCAGCAGCGCGGTCTGCGCCGGCCCCAGGCCCAGGCGGGCGCGCAGGTGGGACGACAGGCTGCGGCTGCCGCGCGGGCGCGCCAGCGCGGCCTGCAATTGGTCGGCGCTGCGGTCGGGCAGCAAATCGAGCTGGAAGCACGCCTGGCCGGCGCGGGCGATCTCGTCCCGCAGCAGGCTGCTGGCGGCGTAGACCAGGCTGCCCTCCACCCCGGTGGCGGTGAGCACGAATTCGCCGCGCCGCTCGAAGCGCCGGCCCAGGCCGTCGGTGAAGGCCAGCACCACGTTTTTGAGCGGCTGGCCGGCAAAGCGCTCGGCGAAGAACGGCGTCCAGCCCGGCGCGCGCGTGCCGGCCACGTCGAAGCCGCAGTTGGCCGGCACCAGTGGCGCCACCGCCGCGCCCGCCTGCTCCAGCCAGGGCTGCCAGGCGCCGTCGGAGCCCAGGCGCGGCCAGCTGGCGCCGCCCAGTGCCAGCACCGCGGCGCGCGGGCGCAGGCTGATGCGGCCGGCCGGCGTTTCAAAGCCAAATCGGCCTGCAGCTCTTGCGTGGCTGCCGCAGACAGCTACTGAATCAGGAGCATCCGGCACCTCCCAGCCAGCCCAGCGGTGCCGCATGTGAAAGCGCACCGGCGCCGCGCCCGGCGTCTGCGGATGGCGCAGCCGGTGCAGCCAGGCGCGCAGCAACGGCGCCGCCTTCATCTCGGTGGGGAACACGCGGCCGGAACTGCCGACGAAGGTCTCGACCCCCAGCCCGGCCGCCCAGGCCCGCACTTCGGTGGGGCCGAAGCCAGCCAGCCAGTCGCCCACCGCCCCGGCCCGCTCGCCGAAGAGCGCCACGAAGGGCGCCAGCGGCTCAGAATGCGTGAGGTTGAGCCCGCCGCGCCCGGCCAGCAGGAACTTGCGGCCGGCCGAGGGCATGGCGTCGAACACCTCCACCGCCACGCCGGCACGCGACAGCACCTCGGCCGCCATCAGGCCGGCGGGGCCTGCGCCGATGATGGCGACAGGAGAGGTTTCAGGCAGGGCGGTGGCAGACAAGGGGATGACGTGAAGAACTCGGGAGGCCGGCGCGCCAGGGCTCGAACCGTTCGCCCTGAGCCTGTCGAAAGGCTTCGGCAGGCTCGGCCCGAAGAGGCATCAAGACCCGGTGGTGCGCGGCGGTGCGGGGGATTGTCCAGGAAAGCGGCCGGCGCCTCGGCGGAAACGCCGGCCAGGCGGGCAGGCTCAGCGTCGCGCCAGCCCCGCCAGCCGCCGCAGGCCCAGCCACTGCTGCGCCCAGAAGCCGCGCCCGTAGTCGCGGCCCTTCAGCACCTGGTCGTCGATGCCGGTGGCGTCGTAGCCGCCGCGCCAGTCGGCCGAGCCGAACAGCATGTCCCACCACGGGAACAGGATGCCGTAGTTGACGCCGAAGCGGTCGGGCGCGCGGGGCGCGGCGCGCGCGCCCTCCGCCGCCGGCGCCCTGCCCGCCACCAGCGCCGCTTCAGGCTCGTGGCTGAGCGCGATGGCGTGGTGGTGGCGGTGGAAGCGCGGGCTGACCACCAGCCGCTCGGCCCAGGCCGGCCAGGGCCAGCGCAGGTTGGCGTGCTGCAGGCTCTCCATCAGCTGCGACAGGGCCACCAGCGCCACGAACTGCGACGGCCCCACGCCGACGAGCAGCGCGACGGTGACGAACACCAGGTCGGTGATCACCGAATCGAGCAGGTGGTTGCGGTTGTCCGTCCACATGGTCATCTGGCGCTGGCTGTGGTGCACGGCGTGCAGCTGCCACCACCAGTGCCAGTGGTGCTGCCAGCGGTGCAGCCAGTAGCCGACCAGGTCGAACAGCACCAGGTAGAGGATGAAGCTGACCCAGGCCACGTCGGTCACGCCGGGCCAGAGCTGGTCGATCTGCAGCGTGGGCAGGCCGCGCACGCGCAGCCAGCCGAACACGTCGAGCGCCCAGGCCTCGAAGCTGAAGAACATCAGCAGCTTGAACAGGCCCAGCCGGTGCAGCAGCGTGTAGAGCACGTCCACGCGCACGGCGCGGCGGTCGGTGACGGGCTCCACCGGCCACAGGCGCTGCGCCGGGCCGAGCACCAGCACCAGCACCGCGATCTGCAGCACCCCCACCAGCAGCCATTCGGTGGCGCCGTAGCCCTGCTCCAGCAGGTTGCCGGCGCCGGCCCAGAAGGCCAGCGGCTGGATCACCTGCACGAACAGCCACTGCTGGGCGGCGTCGAAGGCGTTGTAGAACCAGTCCATCACGCGTTCACCCGCCGTGCGCGGCGATCCACGGCGCGTAGTCCGGGTGCTCGCGCAGGGTGCGGAAGCAGAAGCCACGCTGCTGCAGGCCGACGATGAGCGGCTCCAGCACCGCAGGGGCCCACGGGTCGTGGCGCGACCAGATGCCCAGGTGCGCCACCAGGATGTCGCCGGCACGGATGTCCCGCAGCGCCTTGTCGAGCAGCGCCTGGTTGGGGTAGCCCTCGCTCGGCAGTTCGTCGCCGAGAAAGCCCGCGGGTGCCCAGCCGACGTGCTTGTAGCCGCAGGCCTCGGCGGCGGCCAGCAGCGCGGGCGAATGCTTGCCGCCCGGCGCGCGGAACAGCGGCAGCGGCTTCTTCTGCGTCATCGAGGCCAGCCTGTCACCCGCCAGGCGCAGCGCCTCGCAATACTGCGCGGCCGTCCAGGTGAGGTTGCGGCCCTTGTCCGGCCCGGCGCTGGGACGGATGCGGAAGCGCGCCGCGCCGCCCGGCGTGGCCGGCGGCAGATCGCCGCGCCAGTAGTCGTGGTCGATGGTGTGGGAAGCGAACTCGTGCCCCTCGGCCGCGCGGGCGCGCCACCACGGTGCCCAGAACTTGCCCAGGGTGCCGTCGCCCTCCTGCGTGGGTTCGTTGGCGGCAAAGAAGGTCACCCGCACGTGGTGGCGCCGCAGCACGTCGGCGATCAGCTCGGCCACGCCCATGTGGCCGGTATCGAAGGTCAGGTAGACCGGCTTGCAGGCGGCGGATTCAGCATGATTCTGGGCGCCCGCCCTTGCACAGCAGGCGGCGGCAGCTATCAGAACAAGAGCATCGCGACGGCGCGGCATAGCAGGCTTCAGCTCACCGGCGGGGTGCGTGATCGAGCGTCCAGACGCCGTGCGGCGAGGCACCCACCGGGATCTCGCGCACGATCTTGCGCGTGGCCAGGTCGATCAGCGTGAGCTTGCGCGCCCAGCGCGAGCTGACCAGCAGCGTCTTGCCGTCGGCCGACAGGTCCATGCAGTCGGGCCCGGCGCTGGTGGGCATGGTGAAGTCCACGCTCTGCGTGCGCGTGTCGATGCGGCTGATGGTGTTGGCCACCCGGTTGCTCACGAAGATGTGCTCGCCGTCGCCCATCGGCCGGAAGGCGTGCGCGCCCTTGCCGGTGGGCAGCAGCTTGAGAAAGCGCGGCGCCTGGCCGGTGCGCACACCGGAGACGTCGTACACCTCCACACCCTCGCCGCCCGTCAGCCCCAGGAACAGGGTCCTGTCGTCCGGCGTGACGTAGATGTCGGCCGGCAGGCTGCCCACCTTGATGCGGTGGAGGATGGTCTGGGTGGCCAGGTCGATCACCACCAGTTCGTCGCTGTCCTGCATGCTGGAGTAGGCGATGGTGCTTTTGGAATCGATCCACAGGTGGCTCGGCGTCTTGCCGGTGGCAATGCGCTTGGCCAGTTGCAGGTTGCTGCCGTCCCAGCGGTAGACATCCACATGGTTCAGCCGGTTCCCGTTGGTGAGGAACCATTTCATGTCGGGCGAGAAGCGCAGGTGGTACGGGTCGAGGATGCCGCGCACGGTGCGCTGCACCTCGGCGGTGCGCGGGTCGATGAAGGTGAGCGAGTCGCTGGCGGCGTTGGCCACGATCACCGATTTCTCGTCCGGCGTGAGGTACAGGTGGTGCGGCTCCTTGCCGGTGGGGATGCGCTTGATCTCCTTCCAGGTGGTCGGGTCGATCACGCTCACGTTGCCGTCCAGCGAGTTGAGCACGAACACCGGCGTGGGCTTCATGGCCTGGGTGGGCGTCGAGGCTGCCCGCGCGGCGGGCGCGGGCGCCGATGAAGGCGCGTGCGCACTGGCCGTCGTGGCCGGCGCTGCCGGCACCGCGCTGGCCGCTCTGGCCTGGGCAGCCGGCGCCGCGACGCTTGCCACCGGCCGGGCCGGCGCGGGCGGCACCTGCGCCAGGGCCGGCCCCGCCATCAGCCCCGCCGCCAGCACGCCCAGCCAGCCGGCGCGGCCCGGTCGCAACCGCCCCCATCTTGTCAAAACGCTTGTCAGCAAAGGATTTTTCCCTGTTCGAGCGCGCGAGTGTAGCCCTGCGTGGCAGCCGCGCACCTTGCTTTAACATCCCGGCGATGCAACAGGTGGACATCGACGGCGTTTTTCTTGAGCTAACGCAACTGCCCGCTCCGGCAGGCGCCACGCCGGGCCTGGCGCCGCTGGTGTTCCTGCACGAAGGCCTGGGCTCGGTGGCCATGTGGCGCGACTGGCCGGCCAGCCTGTGCGCGGCCACGGGGCGGGCGGGCATCGTGTACTCGCGCCAGGGCTACGGCAAGTCCAGCCCGGTGCCCGACGTGCGCGCGCCCTCGCACGCGCTGCCGGGCGGCCAGCGCGGCGGGCGCCTGCTGCCCGACTACATGCACCGCGAGGCGCTGGAGGTGCTGCCCAGGCTGCTGGCACGGCTGGGCGTGGAGCGACCGGTGCTGGTGGGCCATTCCGACGGCGCCACCATCGCCCTGATCCACACCGCCGCGCACCCGGTGGCCGCCTGCGTGGCGATGGCGCCGCACGTGATGGTGGAAGACATCTCGGTCCAATCCATCGCCGAGGCGCGCCAGGCCTTCGAGGCCACCGACCTGCCCCAGCGGCTGGCGCGCTACCACGACGACGTGCAGGTGGCCTTCTGGCAGTGGAACGACGTCTGGCTCAGCCCGGCGTTCCGCGACTTCGACATCCGCCAGGAAGTACGCGGCATCACCGCGCCGCTGCTGGCCATCCAGGGCCTGGACGACCAGTACGGCACCCTGGCGCAGATCGACGACCTGGCCGCCGCCGTGCCGCAGGCGCAGCTGCTCAAGCTGCCGGACTGCGGCCATTCCCCACACAAGGACCAGCCGGCGGCGGTGAACGCGGCCATCGCGCGCTTCCTGCAGGGCGCCTGACGCCGGCCCGCCAGGCCTCGCCAGCAGCTACTTGATTCATAGCTGCCTGCGCCCGCCTCCAAAGGGCTGGAGGCCGATTTCATCCCCAACTCAGGCAACCGGCGCCAGCGCCGCCAGATCCTGCGGCGAGAGCCAGCGCCACCGGCCGGGCGCCAGATCCGGCGTCAGCTCGAGCGCGCCAATGCGGCTGCGGTGCAGGGCCTCCACCCTGTTACCCACCGCCGCCACCATGCGCTTGACCTGGTGGTACTTCCCTTCGGTGAGCGTGAGGCGCAGGTGGCGCTCCGCCACACGCTCGGCCGCGGCGGCGCGCACCGGGCGCGGCTCGTCGTCCAGCCGCACGCCGGCAGTGAGCCTGCCGCATTGGGCCTCGTCCATCGGGTGCTTCAGCGTCACCTCGTACACCTTGGGCACGTGGCGCCTGGGTGAATTCATGCGGTGGATGAAGGCGCCGTCGTCGGAGAGCAGCAGCAGGCCGGTGGTGTCCTGGTCCAGCCGGCCCACCGCCTGCACGCCGTTCAGCTTGCCGGCGCCCGGGCGCCGGCGCAACGGCGCCGGCAGCAGGGTGTAAACGCTGGGCCAGGCGCCGGGCCGGTGCGAGCATTCGTAACCGGCCGGCTTGTGCAGCATCAGGTAGGCCCGCTCCTGCCAGACCCAGGGCTCGCCCTCGACGCTGAAGGCCAGGCCCTCGGGGTCCACGTCCCGGGCCGGGTCGGTGCAGACCGCCCCCTCCAGCGCCACCTGACCCAACTGGACGCGGCCGGTGCACTGGCGCCGGGTGCCGAAGCCCTGGCTGAAAAGAAGGTCGTCGAGCCTCATGCCATCCGCTGTCGTTGCGTTGAAACATCCGGATGCCCCCGGACGTATGAAATGGGCGACATTCGGAAGAAGCCGATTGTGATGTATTCACTAACCGTCGGCTGAAATGCACCGTTTATGCGCAATGTCTGCTGGACAAGCCCGCTCCTGCGCTAATATTTGTTGAAACTTTTACTTACAGGGAGTCTCGGTGCGGGCATTGTCCGGTTCGGCAAGCGTGCTCACGTTGCTGGTGGTGATCTTGATGGTCGCCAGCGGTTTCGTGATGGCGCTCTGGTGGCAGGATCACCAGCAACGCCAACGCCGCAAGAGCAAGCGCGTGCGGACGCTGCCGCGCCAGTGGCCGCTCAACCCGCGCCGCATCGCCGGCACCGCCGAGCGTGAAGTGTGGCACTGGCTGCGCGCCGTGTTCCCCGACCACCGCGTGCTGGTCAAGCTCCCGGTCACCCGTTACACCGTGCCCCATGATCCGGAGAAGGCGCGCGAATGGTTCGGCGTGCTTTCGGGCGTGTACTGCACCTTCTCGATCTGCACCGACGACGCGCGCGTGATCGGCTGCGTCGACGTGATCGGCAAGCACGGCATCTCGCGCAGCAACCGCCAGCTCAAGCAGACGCTGCTGGCGCAGTGCGGCATCGGCTACTGGGTGATCATGCAGGGCTCGCTGCCCAACCCCGACGCGCTGCGCGCCGACTTCATCGGCGAAGCCGGGATCGATTCCGAGCCACCGCCCACCGAAGCCCAGCAACTCGAGCAGATGCGCCACCAGTTGCACGAAACGCTGGACCGCAGCCGCGAGCGCCGCCACCAGGCCAACCGTCCGGGCGCCGGAGCCGAGGAAGAAGGCGACACCGTGGCCCAATGGCGCCAGGAAGACTCCTTCCTGGCCCCGGTCGACAGCCGCCGCGCGGAGCTGCGCAAGCACTGAACCCGCTGCGGGCGCGCCGTAGCGCCTGTCACCGCCCCGACGCCCTGCGCGTCAGCCTTCCAGCCGGATGAAGTGTTCGCGGTAATGCAGCAGTTCGTCGATGGATTCGTGCACGTCGGCCAGCGCGGTGTGCGACTGCTGCTTCTTGAACGCCTCCACCACCGCCGGCCGCCAGCGCCGCGCCAGTTCCTTGAGCGTGCTGACGTCGATGTTGCGGTAGTGAAACCAGCCCTCCAGCCGCGGCATGTACTTCACCAGAAAGCGCCGGTCCTGGCCGATGGTGTTGCCGCACATGGGCGAGGCGCCCTTGCCCACATACTGGCTCATGAACGCGATCACCTGCGCCTCGGCCTCGGCCTCGGTCAGGGTCGAGGCCTTGACCTTGGCCGTCAGGCCACTGCGGCCGTGCGTGCCCTGGTTCCAGGCGTCCATCTTGGCCAGCTGCTCGTCGCTCTGGTGGATCACCAGCACCGGGCCTTCCACGCGCCGTGCCAAATCGGGGCTGGTCGCGATCACGGCGATCTCCATCAGCCGGTCGCCTTCCGGGTCGAGCCCGGTCATCTCGCAATCGATCCAGATCAGGTTGAGGTCGTGCTTCTCGAGCGCCTTGTCGGACGGCGCGGGTGCTGCTTGGATGTCGCTCATGCGGGCGATTGTCGCCGACCCCGCGCACCACGCGCGCGGGCGCTTGCGCCTACACTCGGGCGAACTCCGCAGCGCCTGACCCGCCTTGAACGATTCGCTCTCTCCCGCCCTGCTCACCAGCCTCATCTTCGGTGCCGCACTGCTGGCCAACCTGCTGGTCAAATTCTGGCTGGCCTCGCGCCAGATCCGCGCCGTGGCGCGCCACCGCGGCGCCGTGCCAACCGAGTTCGCCCAGACCATCACCCTGGCCTCGCACCAGCGCGCGGCCGACTACACCGTGGCCAAGCTGCGCCTCGGCCTGCTGGAGCTGGCCTTCGGCGCCGCCGTGCTGCTGGGCTGGACGCTGATGGGCGGGCTGGACTGGCTGAACGCCCTGCTGCTGCAAGCCTTCGGCCCCGGCCACCCGCTGCTGCAGCCGCTGGCGCTGCTGGTGGCCTTTGCCGTGATCAACGGGCTGATCGACCTGCCGTTCGGGCTCTACCAGACCTTTGTGGTGGAACAGCGCTTCGGCTTCAACAAGATGACCCTGGGCCTCTGGCTGGGTGATCTGGTGAAAGGCACGCTGGTCGGCGCCGCCATCGGCATCCCGCTGGCGGCGCTGGTGCTGTGGCTGATGGGCGCCACCGGCCGCTGGTGGTGGCTCTGGACGTGGGCGGTGTGGATGGGCTTCAGCCTGCTGATGATGGTGATCTACCCCATGTTCATCGCGCCGCTGTTCAACAAGTTCCAGCCGCTGGCCGACGAGGCGCTGAAGGAGCGCGTCACCGGCCTGATGGCGCGTTGCGGCTTTGCCGCCAAGGGCCTGTTCGTGATGGACGGCAGCCGCCGCAGCGCCCACGCCAACGCCTACTTCACCGGCTTCGGTGCGGCCAAGCGCGTGGTGTTCTTCGACACTCTGCTCAAACAGCTCTCGGTGCCCGAAGTGGAGGCTGTGCTGGCGCACGAGCTGGGCCACTTCAAGCGCCGCCACATCGCCAAGCGCATCGCGGCGATGTTCGGTTTCAGCCTGGCCGGGCTGGCGCTGCTGGGCTGGCTCACGCAGCAGAGCTGGTTTTACGTGGGCCTGGGCGTCACGCCCAACCTGCCGGCGCAGTTGGGCGGCGACGTGCCCAACCACGCGCTGGCGCTGCTGCTGTTCATGCTGGTGGTGCCGGTGTTCAGCTTCTTCCTGTCGCCGCTGTCGGCCATGCTGTCGCGCCGGCACGAGTTCGAGGCCGACGCCTACGCCGCCCAGCAGGCCAGCGCGCAGGACCTGGCCAACGCGCTGGTCAAGCTCTACAAGGACAACGCCAGCACGCTCACGCCCGATCCGCTGTACGTGCGTTTCTACTACTCGCACCCGCCGGCCAGCGAGCGCATCGCCCGCATGGGTGCGCGCTTCGAGGCGGTGGGAGCCGGCGCATGATTCATGGTCAAATCGGCCTGCAGCCCTTGAATGGCGGGCGCAGAAAGCTATGAATATTGAAGCAATTCCGGCCGGCTGGCAGCGCACCACGCAAGACGGCACGCCCGCCATCGAACGCCGCTGGCGCTTCGCCGACTTCCACCAGACCATGGCCTTCGTCAACGCCGTGGCTGGCGTCGCCCACGCGCAGGACCACCACCCCGAACTGGCGGTCGGCTACGGCCACTGCACGGTGCGCTATACCACGCACGATGCCGGCGGCCTGACCGCGCGCGACCTGGCCGCCGCCGAAGCCGTCAACGCCCTGCCTCAGGGCCAGCAGCAAGACGCCGCCTGAACTTGGGCCGACCGCGCGCCGCCACCCAGCCCAGCGCCACCGGCGGCGCGGCGTCCTTCCTCACCGGCCTGGTGGTGGGCAGCCACGGCCGCCACTGCGTGGTGGAAACGCCCGAGGGCACCCGCGTCATCTGCCACCCGCGCGGCAAGAAGCTCGGCGTGGTGGTGGGCGACCGCGTGCGCTGGCAGCCCAGCCAGGACGAAGGCGTGATCGAGGCCATCGACGAGCGCCGCAACCTGCTCTACCGCCAGGACGAGCTGCGCACCAAGAGCTTCGCCGCCAACCTGGACCAGGTGCTGATCCTGGTGGCGGCCGAGCCGGAATTCTCAGAGCACCAGCTGGCGCGCGCGCTGATCGCCTGCGAGGCCGAGCACATCGATCCGCTCATCGTCCTCAACAAGGCCGACCTGGCGGCGCCCTTTGCCCGCGCCTGGCAGCGCCTGGCACCCTACCGCGCCATGGGCTACACCGTGCTGCCCATCGCCGCCAAGCCGCGCGCCGCGCCGGCCGCCGCAGCAGTACCGGCGGCCGACGCCCCGCCGCCCTGCGCACTGGAGGACCTGTCCGCGCGCCTGCACGGCCACACCACCTTGATCCTCGGCCCCTCCGGCGCCGGCAAGAGCACGCTCATCAACCGCCTGGTGCCCGGCGCCGCCGTGCTCACTGGCGAGATCTCGCAGGCCCTGAACAGCGGCAAGCACACCACCACCACCACCACCTGGTACTGGCTGGACGCCGCCAAAAACGGCGCGCTGATCGACTCGCCCGGCTTCCAGGAATTCGGCCTGCGCCACATCGACCCGATGCAGCTCGCCGCCTACATGCCCGACCTCAAGCCCCACGTGGCCGGCTGCGGGTTCTACAACTGCACCCACCTGCACGAGCCGGGCTGCGGCGTGATCGCAGCGGTGGATTCAAGCGCCGAATCGGCCGCCGGCCCTCACCCCATCAGCGCAAGCCGCTACAACATATATAGCTATCTGTTTCGGGAACTGAAGGCCGGACCGGGCTGAGAACCACTTCCTCGGCGGCTCCGCCGATCAGCCCGACGGGCGGCTTGTGCAACCATGCGCATGCGCGCTCGCCCTCGGACACGGTTGCCAAGATCAGCTCACGGGCCCGATGCTCCGGCGTCCTGGTGCACCAGCACATCGGCAGCGGGTTGGTACAAACCACCCCTGATAATCCGCATCAATGCCTTAAGAATAGATTAAGGTCAGTTGGATATGGAAGCCACCCGCCCTCCCATGATTCGTGCCGCTCAACCCTTGCTTCCTGACATGGAGGAGTTTCTCCCCTACCTGCGGGAAATATGGGAGAGCCGGATGCTGACCAACAACGGTGCTCTGCACGCGCGACTGGAACAGGCGTTGAAAGCCCGGCTCATGGTCGAGCGGCTGCAGTTGACGGCCAACGCGACGCTTGGGCTGATGTGCGCCCTGCGCGCGCTCCAGGTCTCGGGGCGGGTCATCACGACGCCGTTCACCTTCGTCGCCACCGTGCACGCGCTCCGATGGTGTGGGCTGGAGCCCGTGTTCGCAGATATCGACCCCGACACCCTGAACCTCGATCCTGATCGCGCCGCGGCGGCGGTCGGCCCTGGTGTCACGGCCATCCTGCCCGTGCACTGCTTTGGCACCCCGTGCGACACCACCCGCCTGGGTCTGCTGGCGCGGCACCACGGCTTGAAGCTCATCTACGACGCGGCGCATGCGTTCGATGTGAGCGACGCGGGGGGCAGCATCCTGCGGCACGGCGATGCCAGTGTGGTGAGCTTTCATGCGACCAAGGTGTTTTCCACGTCGGAGGGCGGCGCGGTCGTCAGCGCCACCGCGGATACGGCGGATCGCGTGGCGCGCTGCCGCAACTTCGGTTTCACCGCCGATATCGACACCGATGAGTTGGGTCTAAACGCCAAACTTGGCGAACTGAACGCCGCCCTCGGACTGGCCCAGTTGCCCCACATCGACGCGCAACGGCGCAGGAGGCAGGCCATAGACCGGCGCTACAGGGAGGGTCTGGCCAGCCTGGAAGGGCTTTCACTCCTGCCTGAACCCGCAAACTGGCGCGGCAACCATGCCTATTTCCCTGTTTTCGTGAAAGACGGATTTGCCATCACGCGCGATCAACTGCACGCAAAACTCCGCGCCGCCCACATCGATTCCCGCCGTTACTTTTATCCGTTGGTCACGTGGCATTCCGAGTATCGCTCGCTGCCTTCGGCGTCCGCCAGCCATGTGCCCGCGGCCACGCGGGTGGCCAACGAGGTCCTTTGCCTACCCATGCACGCCGGGTTGACCGACGACGAACAGGACCGGGTGATCGACGCGGTCTTGAACGCGGCATCGCATGCCCCCGCCGCCTCTCGAAGGATGCCTGCGTGAACCTGCCATCCGTGCCAGCTGGCACCCCCCTTCGTGCGCAGACGTGGCCGCTCAACACGAGGCCCGTCGTCAGCGTCTTGATCTGCACCTACAACCACCGTGCGTATCTGCGTGATTGCCTGGACAACGTGCTGGCGCAGATCACCGATTTTCCCGTCGAGGTCATCGTCCACGACGACGCTTCGTCAGATGGCACGGCCGATCTGGTCAGGCAATACGCCGAGCGGTTTCCGGCCTGTGTTCAAGCCGTCCTGCAATCTGAAAACCAGCTGTCGCAGGGAAGAAAACCCCGCCCGCTGATCAGGCCCCTGGCGCGCGGCGAGTTCGTGGCGATGTGCGATGGCGACGATTTCTGGCGCGACGCGCTCAAGCTGCAAAAGCAGGTGGACTGGCTGCGGGCTCACCCTGAGCACGTGCTGTGCTTTCATGATGCGTTCTATCACGATGCCGGCGGCCGTTCTCTGAACGAACGCAACCTGATCCCGGAGGCACGCCGCGACTACACGGCACGCGAGTTGCGGGAACTGCGATGGGGCTGGATGCTCATGGGCACGATGCTGCATCGCAACATTCCCCTCGATCTGCCGCCGGAGTATGCGCTGGTCCCCAACGGTGACGCGTTCTTTCCCATGCTTCTGGCTGCTCACGGTGGCGCGAAGTACATGGACGACATCGAACCCATGGCCTACCGCCAGAGTCCGGTCAGCCGCTGGACGTCCAGACCCCTGCGGGAGCAGCGAGCCATGTCGGCACGCACCTACCTGCTGATCAGCGCCTATTTCCTTCGCATCGGCGAGTTCGAGGTGGCGCACAGCCTGCTCACGCGGCAACTGCCCAACTACGTGAACAGCTATCTCCTGGAGGTGGGCGTGCTGAAACTCGTCACGCAGCAGCCCGCCGATTGGGTGCTCGAGCCGGACAAGAAGTCATGATCATCGACGTTCGATGCCGCTACACCGCGGACGATTCCGCCATCTATTTTTCCGACCGAATGGCGCATGTGGGCCGCCTGGACCGCATCCCGGCCCTGAACCAGCGCTCGGCCGATGCTTTCTTTGCGGAGATCGAAGGTGCCGGCATCACGACGGCCGTGTCGGTGTCGGGCTGCAACCCGGGGGCCAGGCTGGGGCGGTACGACCTGCCGGCGCGCACCACTTCCAACGACGCGCTGGGCCTGGTGCAGCAGGCGCATCCGGGCCGCTTTCTGGCGGTCGCGGGCATTGACGCCAGCAGCCAGTTCCACGATGCGCTCCAGGAAATCGAACGCTGCGCAGACCAGTGGGCCATGCGGGCCATTGCCCTGGAGCCCGGACGCGCGCCGGGTTGCGTGCCGAGCGACCGGCGTCTCTACCCGATTTATGAGCTGTGCCAGAGCCTGAACCTCGCGCTGATCCTGCAGACCTCCGGTGTGCTGGGTGGCCAGTACGTGAGCTATGCCGATCCGCACCACGTCGAGGTGGTCGCGGAAGACTTTCCCCGGCTGCGCGTCATCTGCGGTCACGGATGCTACCCCTTCGTGCGCGAAGCCATCGTCATGGCCGCGCGGCGCGACAACGTCTGGCTGTCCCCGGACGGCTACTTCTTCCACCTGGGCCATGAAGACTGGGTGCGGGCCATCCGGCTGAACCTGGGTGGCTTCACCGAGAAATTTCTTTTCGGCAGCGCCTACCCCCTGACGCCGATCGCTCCGTTTGTCGAGAACTTCAGGAAAGTCGGCTGGGACGACGAAGTGCTCAGGAAGCTCTTCTACCGCAACGCACTGACGGCGCTCGATCTGGAACGCGACCCGGTGTTCCGCGCGCAGTACGGTCTTGTGTGAGCGATGCAGCGCGCACCTGATTTGTCACTCCTCCTGCTAAGCGGAGGAAGTCTCGTCGGGCAGAACATCGTCCAGGCGCTGGGCGCCAGGCGCCGGCACGTGCGCCTGCTGGCCACCAACAGCGTGCCCGACGAACCCTCCCTTCAGGCATTCGACGAAGTTCTGCTCGTACCCGCCACACGCACGGACGAACTGGCACTGCATCAAGCGTTGCAGCCCTGGCTCTCAGCCAAGTCGCCGCTGCTGGTCATCCCCTGCCGGGACGACGACTCTGTGTTTCTCGCCGGGCTGCAGAACAGCGCGCACCTCGGCAAGGGCTGCACGCTGCTGGTGGGCGCGCCCGAGCCGGCGCAGGCCATGCGCGACAAATGGCTCAGCTGGGAACTGGCGCAGCGCCATGACCTGCCCTTCGCCCCCACCCTTGTGCCGCTCGAGGCCGACAGGATCGACGCGTTTGTCGCCCGATGGGGTTTCCCCCTTCTGGTCAAGCCACGCTCGGGTTTCGCGTCGCAAGGCGTTCGCGTGCTGCTCGACCAGCGGCAGCTGGCGGCATGGGCGGGGCGTGACGATGTGGTGGTGCAGCGCTATCTCGGCCCCGCCCAGGGCCCCGAGGCGTACGTGGACGACCTGTCCCGTCAGGGCATCCCGTTGTTTCACTCGTTCGAGACCGTCAAACAATCCATCCAGGTCTTGATCGCGCCAGACGGCAGCGTGCAGGGCACTTGCTGCACCCTCCACCGGATGCGCAACGGAATGTCCATGCTCGTCGAGCCCGACCCCGACCCGGACGCCCCCACGCTGGGACTGCGTTGCGCTCAGGTCTTCGCGAGGCTGGGCTGGCGTGGCCCCCTGAATGTTCAGTGCCAGCGGCCACCCGGTGGACCGCTGACGATCTACGAATTCAATGGGCGCTTCACCGGCGCCACCGCCGCCAGAACGCTGATGGGGTTCGACGAAGTCGGCATGGCGCTCCAGGCGTTTGCGCATCGCGACATCGGCCCCGTGGCGACGCCGCCCGCAACCAGGGTCGTCCGTCAATTGGTCAGCCAGGCGCCTTGCCCAGAGCTGACCAGCGCGCTCCAGCATCAGGGCGTCTGGTGTGGCGCGCCATGACACGGCATGGTGCCTGACGCGTTGCCCGGGGGTTGGAAATGCAACCCGAGCCGCAGCGATCCCACGCAACACGCGCCCGCAAGCCCGACCTCAAGCCCCACATCACCGGCTGCAGGCTCTACAACTGCACGCACCTGCACGAGCCAGGCTGCGGCGTGATCGCAGCCGTGGAATCAAGCGCCGAATCGGCCGCTGGCCCATACCCCATTAGCGCAAGCAGATACAAAATCCATAGCGATCTGTTTCGGAAGTTGAGACCCGGCGCGGGCTGAGAGCGGTGACCGTCGAGGCGCGCGGCTACCGCTGGCCGTGCACCTTGTTCGTCCCCTCGGGCGCGGCCGAAGGCGCCGGGTATTCGCCCGGCGCCAGCACACGGATGGTGCGGGCGTCCGGGTCCACCTCGACCATGGCGCCGTGCGGGATCTGCGCCGTGATGTCCACGCCGTCGAAGCCGGCCAGCATGCTCACGTCGCCCAGCGCCGCGCCCTGGGCCAGGATGGTGTTGACGGTGTTGAACACGATGGCCGAAGGCACCATGTTGCGCGAGCGCATCTCGTGCAGCATCCAGGCCGTGGCCACGCCGCCCTTGGCAGTGTCCAGCACCAGGATCCTGTCGACGTAGGACTGGCCGACCAGCTTGTGCGCGGGGCGCGAGAACACGCCCTGCAGGCGGTTCAGGTCGTAGCGCGCGGAAAAGCCGTCGCTGGCCACCAGCGCCTGGCCGACCACGCGGCGGCCCATGGCATGACGGGCGGTGTAGGTGGTGGCGCTCATGCCAGTTCTCCGGTTTCGGCGGCCTGCACGCAGGCCTGCATGGAGGCGAGCATGGGCACGTAGCCATAGCCGCCCAGGATGTTGACCAGCTTGGCGCTGTTGGTGACCAGGTATTTCCAGCCCTTGGCTTCGCTGATCTCGCGCGCGTACGACTGGTAGAAGCACATGCCCGCCATCACGGTGCCACCGGCCTGCTCGATGCGCGCGGTGTAGCCGAAGCGGTCGCAATCGGGCTTGACCTGCGGGCTGGTGATGGCCAGCAGCGGCCGCCTGAAGCGCCTGCCGTCGCACAGGCCGGCCAGCTCGCGCAGCTCGTACAGGCTGAGTTGCGGGGCCGAGAACACCACCACGTCCACCTTGCGGTCGATCGCGTAGGCGCGCTTGAGCGCGTCGACGTCGGCACGGCCGATGCGGTGCGCCACCGGCAGCCTGTCGCCGCCCACGTCGGCCAGGCTGTGCGCCTCCGGGGTGATGCCCGGCAGGTGGAACAGCGCGGTGGAGCCGAAGCTGGCCATGGCCGCGCCGAAATGCTTGAGCTCGTCGGACGTGGGCGCCCTCTCCAGGCCTTCCAGCACGGGCACCTGCCAGTAGTTGCCCGCCAGCCGCCCGACGATGCCGCCCAGCGCGCCCCATTCGTCCAGGGCGGTGGGCGTCCAGTCGGTGCGGATGCGCAGCGTGGCCTGCCGGTGGCTGTCGAGGTGGTAGCCGTAACGCGGCGTGCGGCCCGTGAGGCCCGCCGACACTGCCGACGGCCCGCCCTCGAAGTTGGAGCGTGCGCCGCCCACCGAGTTCGAGTAGATCACCACCCCGGTATCGCCGAAGGCGACGTGCTCGCCGCGCGTGGCCGCCAGCACCGTCTGGTAGTTGATGCAGGTGTCGGTCATGCTGACGCCCAGGCGCCGGAAGGCGTCGATGGCGCGCCGCTCCAGCTCCAGCATCCAGTCGGCCTGGCCCAGCAGGCTGGCCTTCTCGAAATCGGTGCCGCGCGGGTCGGTGATGGTGGGAATGCGCACGCCGCCCTGGTTGGCGTCGGCCAGCTTCTCCAGCCACATCACGCCGGCCTGGCCCAGACTCTCGGTGTCGGCCATCACGTGTGCCTGGGTCACGGGCACGAAATCGGCAGCGCCAAAAAAGCGGCCGACCTTGACCTGGTGCGCCATGGCCGTCTGCAGCACCGTGCCGGCTTCGCCGTCCAGCATGGCCTGCTCTTCGGGGGACAACTTCATCGCTTCACTCCAGGGTGACGCCGGCGGTGCGCACGGCGGCGCCCCACTTGGCCAGTTCGGTCTTCTGCAGCTCCGCCAGCGGCGTGCTCAGCGGCTGCACGCCCAGGTTGCCCAGGGCGCTTTCGAATTCGGGGCCGCGGACCACGCGCTGGATCTCCTCCGTCAGGCGCCTGGTGATGTCGGCCGGCAGGCGCGCGGGCGCGAACACCGCCCACCACGCCGTCATCTCGAAATCCGGCAGGGCCACTTCTGCCACCGTGGGCGTCTGCGGCACCGCCTTGGCGCGCTGGCGGCTGGTCACGGCCAGCAGCTTGAGCTTGCCGCTCTGCACGTGCGGCAGCACCGATTGCAGCGGATCGAACATCAGCTGGATCTGCCCACCCAGCAGGTCGGTCACCGCCGGCGCACTGCCCTTGTAGGGGATGTGGCGCATCTGGATGCCCGCCGCCGAACAGAACATGGCGCCGGCCAGGTGGCCTGGTGTGCCGTTGCCGGCCGAGCCGTAGGTGAGCGTGTTGGGCGCGGCCTTGGCCCGCGCGATCAGCTCGCCCAATGTGTTGATGCCGGCCGACGGCGTGGCCACCACCGCCACCGGTGCGCTGGCTGTGGTGGCCAGCGGCGTGAAATCGGCCACGGCGTCGTACGCCAGCTTCTTGTAGAGCGCCGGGTTGATGGCCGCCGTGCCCACGGTGCCCATCAGCAGGGTGTAGCCGTCGGGCGGGGCGTTGGCCACCACCGTGGCGCCCACCGAGCCGCCGGCGCCGCCGCGGTTGTCGACCACCACCTGCTGGCGAAGGTGCTCGCCCAGCAGCTTGGACAGCGGGCGCGCCACGATGTCGGTGGGCCCGCCGGCCGGAAACGGCACCACCATGCGGATCGGCCGAGAAGGGTAGTCTTCGGCCCAGGCTTGCCAGGGCATCAGCGCGGCAGCGGCGCCGGCCGCCAGCGGAAGCTGCAGCACGCGGCGGCGACGGACAGTGAGCGGTTTCATCAGCTTGTCTCCTTGGGTGGTGGTCGTTGGGCCGCTCGGGCTAGCGCCCCGGCGTCACCGGCCGGATGGCGCTGGCCAGCTGCATGGGGCCGGCCACGCTCATGCGGAAGGTGTAGCGCTCCGGCACGATGTAGATGCGCATGTGCTCGCAGGGCAGGCCCGCCACGGTGTACGAGGTGCGCTGCATCAGCAGCACGTGGCTGCGCGGCGGCAGGCCCAGCTCGGTCAGCACCCGCGCCTTGGGCCGCGCGCACTGGATGGCCACGTCCGCCTTGCCGATGTGCAGGCCCAGGTACTGCTCCAGGATGTCGTACACCGCCAGGTGTTCGGCGCGTGCCGCGCCCAGGCCGGCCGCGGCCCTGGGCAGATAGGCTTCCACGATGGCGAAGGCCTCGCCATCCACGCAGTAGCGCCTGCGCAGCCGCACCGGCAGGTCCAGATCGGGCGGCACCTGCGCGTCCACGCGCCCGGCCGATGCCGAGAACTCCATCAACTCCGTCTCGGGCTCCACACCCTGCAGGCGCAACGCTTCCTGGAACCCCTGCAGGCTGGACAGATCCTGCTGCAGCGGCGCCCGGGCCACGAAGGTGCCCTTGCCGCGGCGCGACACCACCTGCCCGTTGCGCGCCAGCAGCGCCAGCGCCTGCCGCACCGTCACCCGGCTGATGCCGTGCGCCGTCATCAGCGCCGCCTCGGGCGGCAACTGCTGGCCCGGCCCGTACTCCCCGCTGGAGATGGCCTGCGCCAGCTGGTTCGCCAGCTGCACGTAAAGCGGCTCGGCGCTGGCGGGGGCCAGCGGTTCCGCAGGAGGTGAAGCCCATACTTTCATGCTTGACTTGTATTGTGTTGTATTAAGACAGATGGTGCAACACCTGTGCTGCTGCACTTGGCCAGCCGGCGCATGGGCATCCGGGCGGGCGCGCCGGGCTCCGATGCGCAGCACGGTCATTCGACGCAATGGCCCACGCGGACAAGTCTCAACGGATTCATATGCCAAACAGGCCGCAAGTCCAGAATCCACCGCCGCAAGCAGCTACAACATTTGCAGCAATGGGTATCGTGCCCTGCGCGGCAATACAGGCTGATGTATGCTGGCCGCACCACGCCAAGCCCGCCCCAGCAGACCCCCTGCACCATGACCCTCAGCTTTCGCGCCATCGCCATTTGCGCCTCGGTGATCTGCTTTGCGCTGGCGGCCACCTGGCTGGTTGCGCCAAGCTTGCTGCTCGACATCTGGGGCGTCGGGTACACCTACCCGGTCGGTCTGGTCGCGCGCCGGTCTGCGGCGCTGTTTCTTGGGGTCGGGATCATGTTCTACCTCGCGCGCGATGCGCAGCCATCCAGGTCGCGCACGGCCTTGTCGGTGGGCCTGGCCGTCGCCTGCCTGGCTCTGGCGGCGCTGGGCGTGTTTGAACTCACGACCGGCCACGCAGGCCCCGGCATCCTGAGCGCGGTGGTCGTCGAATTCGGGCTCGCCGTGCTGTTTCTGTACGTCGAGCACCGGCAACCCCGCACTGCGGGCTGAGAGGCGCACGACGGCCGCTTGCGTGCATCAGCCGGTGAACCGCATGACCATCAACCCCATCCCATCCACCGCCCCCAGGGGCAGCATGGCCGAAGCCCTGCTCCCCGGCGCCTATTTCCACGATGCCTGGGCCATCCCCGCCGCCCGGCCCGAGCTGGAAGCGCTCGGCCAGTTCCTGCGCGTGGCCAGCACCACACCGCGATGGATAGACCGCCTGATGGGCCTGCGCAACCGCATCGTGGGCTGGTTCGGCCTCAAGAACCTCGGCGGCCTGGCCGGCATCGACCCGGACAAACGCCCGTCGGCCTACCGGCCCGGTGATCGTGTGGGCATCTTCACGCTGCTGTCCAAGGAAGACGATGAAGTGCTGCTCGGTGACGACGACAAGCACCTCAAGGTGGTGGTGTCCGTCCACAAGACGCCGGGCGCCGGCAGCGGGCAGACCCTGGTCACCGTGACCACGGTGGTCCACGTGAAGAACTGGCTCGGCCGCCTCTACATGCTGCCGGTCGCCCCCGCGCACCGGGTGATAGCGCGCACCATGGTCAGGGCGGTGGGCAGGGCGGCCTGACAAGCAAGTCTGAAAACACAACCAGGATGGCAAGCTCAGGCGCTAGGACCGCGCGCCGAACGCTTCGTGGAACGTGACATTGCCGCGCGGCAGCGCGGGCCCGAACGACAAGGCCATGAAGTTCTCGGGCGGCACGCCGCTCAACACCAGACCTGGCACGGGGCTGAAGCCGAAGCGCGTGTAGTACGCCGGATCGCCCAGCAGCACGCACCCGGCCGCCCCCTGGTCGCGCAGCGCCTGCAATGCCGCCTGCATGAGCGCGCTCCCAATCCCCTGCCCCTGGCAGGCCGGGTTCACCGAGATTGGCCCGAGCCCGTACCAGCCCGGCGAGCCGTCCGAGACTGCCACCGGCGACACCGCCACATGCCCAACGGGACTGCCATCCTCCGCCCGCGCCACCAGGGAAACCGCAAGTGCCCCGGCCGCGCGCAAGGCGTCGACGATGAATTGCTCGGTATGGCTGGCGTGCGGCGCACACAGGAACGCCGCTGCCGTGAGCGCATGGATGGCGGTTGCGTCAGTGGGCGTTTCGGGGTGAATGGCGAACAGCACGCCAGACTCCTTTGCAGAAGGAGCCACAAAGGCCCTCAGGGATTTCAAGAAAGCATTGACTGGTCAGACATGCCGCACGGCGGATCGAACGTTCCATGCCATCCCACCAGAACGCGGCCGAGCGAGTCCACAAAATATCGCGCGCCCTTCGGAATTTTGACTACACCCCCGCCATACGCCACAGACAGCGCTGATTCGGCCCTCGCTTCTGTTGCCTCATTCCATCGGTCGCTGCTGGGAAGAACGTCTGGATCGACAGGTGGCGCCCAGAGCGAGTCAGCACCGGTCGATGCATCCCGAAGAAGTGCGGCCAGCTCATGGTGGCCCTTTTCTTCCGCCACTTCAGCGGCAGTGCGGGAGTCATGCGTCAACGCTTCCAGGGATGCGCCTCTGCCAATGAGCACGCGACAGGCTTGCTCACAGCCGAAGTAGGCCGCCTGATGGAGAAACGTCCACGCCGAGCCAAGCCTGACGTAGCGACTACAGCGGCGGGCAAACGCATCAGATTTTTCCCAGTCCGACAGGAGCCCATCCCAGTGGCCCGCCTCGGCCCTCTGGTAGGCGCGCTCGATAACGTCCTGCAGCTCGCTCATCCAAGCCTCTCCCCGATGATTCAGTTACCCAACTATCAAGTTCACGTGCCTGGCCTGCGCCAACATGGACCTGTAAAAACCCCCTCAAATCGATGCTTGGCGCGCCCCCGTCGCAGAACTCCAGTCCCGCCACGCCTGCAGGATCATGACCATAGCCAAGGTGTCGAGTTCGCAGTACCGTAGAAGGGCCGCATTCAATTCCGCTCGATGCTCGTCGGGCATGTCTTCGAACTGCAACAGCATGTAGGCCGTCGTGGCTGCGCCACCCTGGTTGATGGCCGCCTGGGGAATTCCGTAATCCTGCTGGGTCAGCAGCTTGTATGGGTCTTGGACTTCACCATCGCGCTCAGACCACCACACCATGTTGTTGAAGTTGTGGCTTGGAATGCCTGCAGGGCCATCGTTCCCGTAGGTCGACTGGCTGTAGCGCTGGGCCAGGAAGGCGCTGGAGCGCATCACCGAAGGCAAAACCTTCTTAATCGAGCAACTGCCTTGCGTATAGGGGTGGAAGTAGCGGCGACGCGCCACGTCGGCCAGATCCACCATGGCCCTTCCTCCCGTCTTGGTGATCGAGTCGATGAATTCGATCAACTCAGGCGTGTCAGCCGGCGGCGCCTCGTCTTCCCTCAACTGCTGCTTGATGGCGTTGAGGATGGAGTTCTCGTGGTGGCTCCAGCGAAAGACCGTTCCCTCGTCTTTGCAGAGGGCCGCACGCAGCGCCCGCACAAAGGCGTAGTTGGGGAACTCGCCAGGTTTGGTCAGCAGAAACTCGTCTTCATGGCGAACCGAGCCGTCTGCCTCCATCACATGGTGCGAGAACTGGAACGCCACCTGCTCATACGGGCGCCGTCCCTTGTACACCGGCAGGGCCAGTGCGGCGGTTTCGAAATCGATCAGGTGATAGGGGTAGACCCAGCGGGCCATTTCCGTCAGAAGACCTTGGTCGTCCAGGTAGAAGCCGCGCGCCTGATGCTCGGCGGAGAGTCCAGCGATCTGCATCCACTGGCGTTCGGAATGGCTGAGTCCGTCCGCGTCGCCGTCCTTGAGGCGGATGTCGTCCTCATTGATCTGCGACAGCCTGAGCTTGCCTTCCTCGATCAGGCGCTGCTTACCCCGGAAATTCCAGATGTCCAGCACCGTGTGTTCGGGGAAGGCCTCCTTCGTCCAGCCGGTCGCCTGCATCCAGCACTCGTGGAAGCCACTGCGCAGCGGGTCCTCAAGATCGGCATGGAACTCGCAGCCACCGCAATGGCTGCCGATTACGGGCTCGATGCGCTCATCCTGCGCATAGGCGCGTCCCCACTGCTCGATCAACTGCGGCAGCGGTTCGGCCCCACCCGGAAATTCGAACGTGTCGGACAGCAACTGGTTGACCAGATGATCGACCGATATCTTGCTCAGCACCGAATCCTGCTCGGTCAGGGCGTGGGCCTCGGGCTTGACGATCACCCGTGTGCTGCGGCCATTGCGCTGAACCTTGAACATCTGGTTCAAGCTATTCACCGTCGCCTTGCGGCTCTTGTCGGCCAGCAGCAGCGACGCCGTGACCGTGTGCCCCGGCAAGGCTCGCGAGACCACGTGCTTCTGAAAGGCTACGTCCTGCAGGTAGGGCAGCATGCCCGAGGCGATACCGCCCCGCTTGCCCTCGAAGCCCGGTTCATTCGAGTCAAAGGACTTGGCCTTCACCTCGATGACCTCGATGCTCATTCCGCGCTTGACCAGGATGTCGACCCGCACCAGGCAGCCATCGACAGCAAACGCCGGCTCGAAGAGCTCCACCTCGTCCCGGCGCATCCACTCCGCCGTTTCGGCCAGCGCCTCCGCGTTGTTCTTGCTGACGATCTCGTGCCCGCCGGGGTGCAGGATCTTGCCCAGTTCCCCCACCTGAAACCCGCCGTCCGCGAGCATCGATAGAAAGTCGTTGTCCGCCATAGAGTTCGCGTAGCTCGTCTTGCCTGTGTAGAAGAGTTTGGTCGGGCAGGAGAGGGCGATCTTGAAGCGGGATTTGGTGAGGTAACGACTCATATTCGGCGTGAGGGAAGATGGCAGCGCATTAATGTTTCAGTGGTCGACTGAAATAACTAATTCGACAAATTCGGTTTTCCAAGCTCCTTAAGAATGCTGGTCAAATGCACGGATCGCTTTTCAATAAATGTGGGGAACGACGAAAAATCCAGTGGAGCGTCTGCGGGGATCAATAGTCCGTCAAGGCTAAGACCCTCTTGTTCCTTGAGCCAATCAGCGAATGGCCGGTCTTGCTTCGATTTGTTTCTGGACTCGTCCAGGAGGTGGAGGTTGACGATGCTGTTCCAGTTTTCGCGATTTTGAAAAAACTCCATCGCATCCGGTTTTCCTTTCAGGAATTCGTACTGAGCCATCTTTTCTGGGTCGAAAGATGCCGCTGGATGGATATGGTCTTTCTGTAATGCTCGCGTGAAGTCAAGATCCGGCATCAGCAAAGCCAGGATCGAGAAGCAGGAAGCATCATCTTTCTGGGTTTTAAGCAACCGACTGATGAAGTCATCATCGAAGAGCAGATCCTTGCTATGCCCTCGGTAGTCTTCGATGATCTTCGTCAGCGGGAATGACTCCGCCGACATATTGGCCTTGATGATCTTGCGCAAGTTTGTCAGCAGTGCATCACCTTGGCCGCCGAAAACCCCCTTGAGCAACGACATGTGCAACCACTGTCGAATCAATTTTCGATCTTGTATGTGAAATGCCTGCTTGTTGATGCTTGAGAACACCCCCTTCTTGCCAGCGGAGGCGTCGCGTCCCTTGTGATACAGGTAATAGGCAATGGGGATGGCTGCATTCTTTGCACGTAGAGATGCGTCATTGAGGCCGAACGACCGAATCAATCGGAACGTCTCCAAGATGCATGCGCTGATCTCGTCCCATTCGCTCTCGATTCGGGCAACCTGCGCACCGGCGAAGTTCTCGACCTTGAAACGGATGTCGGCATCCGTCAAAGCCAGCGCTGCCTTCAGAATCCAGTCGCGATCAATGGAAAACTCCATGTCTGAGCCGAACCTGATTTTGTCCACCAGATCGTCGATCTGCTGACGCGCATCCTTCTTCCAGTTTGCGATGGCAATCGACATCAGCAAATCGGAGAAGGACAGTGGCGTACCTCCGTGGTTGGTGCGAATGAAGATATCCAGAACGTGGTCGATCTTCTGGCTGGTCTCGTTGTAGTAGTGAATCAGGGTGTCGCGCCGAACGGCGAAATAGAGCCGCGTCAGTGTTTTTCTGGCATACGCGTTTGACGACATGCCAACCTTCTCAAGGTAGGTCATGACTACGTCCAGCACCTGATCGGCCGTTTCCGCCTCTTCGAGATCCAGCACATCACCGACAAGAAACCAGCATTTCCCGTCCGTGGCCTTCTCATGCTCTTGTTTTGTCAGGAAGGAGAACTCATAAGACATCATCTCCTCGTTGCGCTCTTCGTCCAGAGGCGCAGCGATATTTAGATAAAGCCGTCTGGGCGGTAGGATGGAATCATCTTGAGTCTTTGGCCACCACTTACGCGGCAACCTGTACGCGTAGGTTCCCTTTAAGCCGATGTACAGCGAGGTCAGTCGCTGTTGACCATCAATGACGGCTTGGAAGTTTCCGTGCCCCTTGGTATCGAAGTCAGGATTGTTCTCGCCGAAACGTTCGCAGTATTTTTCCAGGAACTGGTAGAAGCGGAAGTTGCTCTTGACCTCCGCATCGGTCACCTCCCAGAACATGAAGGTGTTGATGGGATAGCCGCGCATGATCGAATCGAACAGCACTTCGATCTGGGATGTGCTCCATGTGAACTTTCGCTGTATCGCCGGCAGGAGATACCGGCGTGAGACAACATTCTGAATTGCCTTGCCAATAGAAATGGCCTTTTCGTATTCTCCAGACATTTGATCATTCCCTTTTTTTGATGTTGAACAATTCGTCTCAAAGAGCCTGCTTAAGTGTCGCGCTTAGCATTACGGCCAAGTAGTTTGCATGGGTTTATGCCACTGGCTAGAGACGCAAATGGAATTCAGTACAGATAACTATATCGTTCGCACAGGGCTTGTCCCTTTCTCTGGACTCCGTGGCAGTGAATAGTAAAGTTCTGACGCTCGATTAAGTTCTTGACCAATAGCCATTCGCAATTCATCGGGGCCACACACCTCCACTCCCGCCCCCTGGCTCAAGATCCACCAGCGCAGTTGCCAAGTGTCCCGGACGGTGGCGGTCAATACCTCGCCGTCGATCTGCTGGTCCTGCGACAGTGGCGTTTCCGAAAGCACCCGCGCCAGATAGTCGTTGACCTTCAGTCGCAGCTCGATCATGTGCTCGCCACCGAAGTGCAAGGCGCCCTGGGCAATGTAGGCGTCGATATCAAAGTTATCCGGGCGCTGAACCTTGTCGTTCGTGGCTTGCGCCTGGACCATGCGGTGCATGGCGTAGAGTCGGATGTCTACGTAGTCCCAGGCGGTGGCGATCAGATAGGAGATGTGGCCCCGGTTGACCAGGCCCAGAGGATGCAAGCGCATCTCCATGGGCTCGCGTTCGTCGCTGGCGACATAACTGACCTGCAACTGGCGGTCCATCAGCAAGGCCTCGTGAACTGCTGCCTGCGCTTCCTCCCGGACGGCGGCGGGCAGCAGGGGCTGCGTGGGCAGCACGTTGCGGACTTTCTGCAACCAGCTGACCACCTGGTTGTCTGCCGCCAGCGCCGTCATCTTCTGCCGGGCCAGCGCGAATCGGGGCTCCAGCACGTCCAGCAGCGCCGCCGGCACCATCGCTTTGATGGCGTCCTGCATCAGGCAGACGGACAGGGCTTCGGCGACCCCCATGGCCGGCAAATCCAGATTGGCACCCTTGGGCCACTTCCAGCCGTACGGGGTGCTGTCTCCGTTGCATTCGAGGTGGAACGCTTCGTACAGGTCCCAAAGATCGCGCTCGATCTGGCGCTTGCTGACCGCAAAGCCCTGCGCGCTGAGTTCACGGGTGAGTTCTGCAGCGGTTTTGCCCGCACCGCGCGCCGGCAGCAGTTTCAGGAGTTCCCATTGACGGGAGAGCGTGCGGCGGGTCGTCTGGGCGGGCATGGGCGCGAATGAATCAGGTCAACGCAGTATCAGGGGGAATCGGTCCACTGACATTCGATTTCATGCGATGTTGTCTCGCTGTCGTATGAAACCTCCACGCTGCGGCCAAAAACCGGCGCAAACGAGAAGTGAACGTTGAGCGTGGGACACAGGATGTGATCGCCCGATCGAGCCACTCCGCTTGCGCGGGCCTCAAAGTAACGGTTGATGTCTTCGAGTTGCTTGTCGCTGAGCTGGAAGTCCTGGTTGGTGATGGGCATGTGTGAATCTCCGGTCATGTGGTCAGGTTTCGGGTGTGGACCAAACCAGCCCGCACTCGGGTGCCGTATTCATCGCAAGTCTGCCAAGCTGGGGGCGCTCGCTCTGTTCAGCATATTCTGCCCACAGCCGTTCGAAGTCCTCCTGGACGAGCACGTCTTGCCGGCACAGGGCCTCGACGATGCTGTCGAGGTAGGCGCGGTGCTTGCGCAGAATGTCCGTCGTCCTGATGTACTCAGTCTGCAGGTACTGGCGAGTCATTCTGGTAACCCGAGGATCGTCGGCGGGATGGCGGTCATTGATCACCGTGACCAGGTTCGACGCTTGCAGAACGGATGTGCTGCTGTCTGGTGACATTCCCCAGTCTCCGAACATGTAGGCTGCCAGTCTGGTGGCCTCGTCCAGATCGCTTCCCGATCCCCCTGCGCTGACCTTGTCGGCGCCCAGCACGAGATGCTCGGCCGCCAAGCCTGCCAGATGGGTGCGGATCTTGTGCCGGGCGTTGCCGGCCGTCAGGTCATCTCCTCGTGACTCGATGGCTTCGAAGGACGCCACCGTTCGTCCATGACTTTCTCTCGACCGGATCGCAGTGCAGAAGTCTGGAGCACTCATCTCCGACGAGTCCAGATGCAAGATGAGGGCATGCCCTGCTTCATGCACGGCGGTCCGGTAACGTGATGCGGGATCTACCGGCATCGGATCTTCTTCGGTCGTGCCTCGCGTGGCCATCTGCACCAGGTCGGTGAAACCGACTGTGCGCTGCTGATGTTTGGCCAGGCGCTTAAGAGCCAGGATGGTCAGATTGCGTCGACGGCTGTCGGGGAACACCGCCTGGAGCAACGCGCCCAAACGCCGGGGCTTCGCGTACAGGCTCTCGTCGGCTAGACCGGGACCGAGTTCACGCAGGAACTCTCCCGCCCGGATATCTTGATTCCATTCAGGAGCGCGGATGCGCCGATCGAAATACCCCACCTGCCGCAGGCAAATGCACAGCTGCTCGAATCCGCGACCCGCTGTGACCAGCACCACGGGCCGGGTGGATAGGCTCTGAATGACGTCTTGCACGGCGCGCAGGAATGCATCTGCGCACGGGCCTCCCGCACAGGCGGGTGGCTCACCCTCTGCCTCCGGCGAGGATGGGTCCATCCATTCCCCGGGGGTGAGGTAGACCAACGCTGGAGCAGCGTCGGGCAGTTCACCGATCCATGGCAGGAATTGCTCCACCACGTTCGCTGCAGAAAAGACGTGTAGGGGCAGGCCCGCGATATGAGCAACTTCTTCCAGCAGGGGAGGCACTTCTTCCAGGACTTCGCTCTCCAGCAACACCGCATGCCCTTGCAACTGCCAGTCTGTTTCGTCGGCGTGGGGACGATTGTCGAGCAGCCTGCGCAGCTCCTGCGCCCAGCGGTGCATGGCGGAGTCCGTCGGGAGCAAACCTGAAAAGGGGGTAGGCTGGTCATTGGGGAGCGAAAGCGGTGCTTCAGGCCGCTTTTTCAGAGTCAGGGATCGAGCGCTGGCAGCGATTGGCGAGCCATCGGGCTTGAACATGCATGACCTCCATTGGTTGGCTATTGACAGCATTTCGCTGCCTGAACCACCTGAAACAGGGATGCAAGACAGCACATGCCAATGGATTGTGCGCACGGGTGCGACAAAATGCGTCGCCGCAGGTCGCCAGGACCCTGCTGGCACGCCGATTCGCCTTAAATCAGACCACGTGCTTGTCTGCGCCTTCGAGATCTCCCGACCAAGAGGCGGTAGGGTTGACGGAGTTGGGGGCTATCACGCGCACGGCTTGGAAGCACTCAGCAAATTCGTGCGCCTAGCCGTCGATAGCCAGACCTTGTGCAGTGCGTTCTGAAAGGCCTTTGCACTGGTCGCTATCTTGTTGGCTTTGAACTGCACGAACACCCAGAGTGCGGCCTGGTCGATGGCCACGAACAGGTAGCGCCAACTGCTCCCGACCGACATCCGGGCAGGTTACTTCACGTCGGTGTGCACACAGCCTGGCTCATAGGCCTTGAACGGCTGGGCGACTTGCCTGGGCGTGGCAGGCAGCAGCGCCCGCAGGCACCGCATGACGTCTCGGGCCATGAACAGGGCAAAGCATCTGGTGTATATCTAATCATCCGGGATGCGACATCTATGCAACCATCTGGGGCGCGACAATTACCGGCAGGCCACAGCACCTCTGGGGATTAGAAAATCTCGGTTAGTCAATATTGACGGTTTTGATTCCCCTTCGTGGCACCCGTCCTGTAAGTGAAAGTTGCTGCAGTGGCTCACCGATATCTTCACCCGGCATTGCTCCATGAGTTTCGAACAAAAAGCACCTCCACAATGCCCACGCATCTTCAACCATGGGTTTGAAACCACCCCTCTGATAGAATTTTTTATCAAGAGGTATCCCTTCAAACCGATAATTCACTAAATAGTCGTAGAAAGCATAACCAAATTCATTTATATCAGAGCTTTTCTTTGCTATATCCATCAATATGAATGCTTGGTATTCGTATCCATTTATTATTCCTACCCTGCTCACAAGACCTGCAGGATCAAAACGATCGAGCAAGCGTGAGAACGCGTGATACAGACGACGGTCCGTCTTCAGGTACCCTCTCGGGACAGGAATTTTCTTGTTGAGAAAGCACAGACACGGTATTTTTCTAGTAAATTTCTTTTTTTTCATGGATTTAATCTTTCTGGCCTGTAGTTTCGGCGACGATCGACGCTACCGGAACCATCCGCTCACCGGATCCCGTGGGCCAGTCGGCACGGATCAGATACGCTCCGGTTTCAGTGGATATGAAATCCCTACTGAAATTCAGGCACGCGACAGTTGCCTGCCGCCGCAACAAACGTGTGAATAATAATGGCTCCTATTTGCACACACACAAAGCAGGCATCTGGCAAGCCTTATTCACTTTCGGCAAGCGCAGTCAAGATGTTTGGGGCCATTGCGGTGAACTGCAGCACCGGCCTTAAGAGCATGGACAATATGTACCAAGCCAGTGGATCACACCATTGAAAACCATCTCAAGATCGTTTTTCTTGATATATCAATTGTAAAGATTTTCGGAATAAATTTCAATACCCGCGCCAGGTGACCGTCAAGATTGCCGCCCTCACCACGCCGATTGAATGTGCGGTTGCCAATCGCGCCCCCACGAAGCGCCCGCCGGCTTCCGGATCGCCGCTCGTTCTGGGCCGATACGATGTGCCGGTGATCGCGCCGCAGACACGGGCAACAGCGATCACGCAGGCTACTGCCCTTGCGATGGTGCGGCCCATGAGGTGAGGGGCTGCAGGAAGCGACCCCATCGTCCTGCGCGGGGTGCCACGAGGTCGGTGCGCGCGTTACCTTGCGCCCACCAAATCCATCCTCCTCCTGATGCGCGCTACCTCCTGGGCATCTCCCCGCTCCTCGGCCAGCCGCGCCTGGACGCCCAGCCAGGCCAGCAGAGGGCGGCGCCAGCCCTGGGCGGAGGCGGTTTCGACGGCCTGCTCGACCACGGCCGGGCTGGCCTGGGTGCGGTGCAGCAGCACGCCGGCGGCGATGAGGCGGGCGAACGGGTCTGTGGCGGGGGGCAAGGCGCCCGGGCCTGTGGCGGTGGCGCGGTGCTGCTCGGGCAGCAGGGCCGCCTGGGCGGGGCTGAGGGGCTGGCCGGCCAGGTAGGTGGCGTAGGCGCGTTCGGCGTCGCCGGCGTCTTGGCGCAGAGGCTCGAAGCCGGTGCAGGGCTGGAAATCCAGGCTGGCGACCTGAGCGGCGCAGCGGTTGAGCTCGATGCGGGCGACCAGTTCCGGGCGGCCGGTGCGGGCGGTTTCGGCGCGGGCCAAGTCGAACTCGCGCCTGGCCACGCGCTGGTCGCCCTTGAGCCAGGCCTCGGAGAAGCGGTCGACGTGGCCGATGGCGTTGACGTTCCAGTCGGGCACCTTGGGGCCGCTCTCGCAGCCGGCCAGGCCGGCGAATGCTATCAACAAAAGAGCTGCCTGCGCCCGCCGAGCATGGGCTGGAGGCCGATTTCTCTTGAAACTCTGGGTGAAGGGCATCGGCAGGCTCAGCCCGAACGGCGACCCCATGGCCGCCATTGCGCCGCGCCAGCGAAGCTTGAGGCTTGCCCGGAAGCTCATGGCAGCTTGACCTCCTTCTGCTTCGGCGCGAAGGGCCATTTGCGGTTCAGCTCGGTGATGAGCGCGTCGATCTTGAGCAGGCTGCTTTCCACGTCGGCGCGCAGATCGCCCAGGTTCTCGGTGGCTTCGCGGGCGTTGCTGGTGACGCCCTGCACGTCCTTCAGCACGGTGTCGACCTTGGCGATGGTCTGGCGCGCGTCCTGCAGCAGGGCATTGAGCTGCTGCACGGCGGCCTGCGCCTCGGGCACCAGACCGTCCTTGCCGTTCTGGCCGAGCACCTGGCGGTCGGCCTTCTTGACCAGGGTGTCCACGCTGCGCGCCACGCTGTCGAGGTTCTTCACGAGCTGGTTGGTGTGGTCCAGCAGCTCGGCCACGCGCCTGGCGTCGGCCTCGTTGCCGGTGACGGCGCCCAGCAGCCCGCCCTTCTGCGGCGCGGCCAGGCGCTGGCTGAAGCTGTTGAGGTCCGCCAGCGTTTTGGAGAGCGCGGAATCGGCGCTGGTGAGCTGTGCGGCGTTCTGCAGCACCACGCGGGCGTCGGAGACCATGCGCGGGATCTCGGCCGAGACATCACCGCGCAGCACCGGGCGCTCGGCGCCGGCCGGCAGCGGCGGATCGTCCAGCACGCCGGTGAAGGCGCGCAGGCGCGCGGCGCCCACCAGGCCGCGCTCCAGCGTGAACACGCTGCTCTGGCGCAGCCAGTGGGCGTCGGCCACGGGCACGTCGACCAGGATGCGCACGTTGGCGTCTTTCCCCAGCTCGATGGCGGCCACGCGGCCGATGGGGAAGCCCGAGAAGGTCATGTCCATGCCCACCACCACGCCTTCGGAATCGTCGGTGGTGAGCACCAGGCGCTGGGTGGCGTCGAAGGCGCCGCGCGCCCACATCAGGTACAGCGCGGCGGCGACCAGCAGGCCCACCAGCGTGAGCAGCAGCAGCGCGGCGCGGAACTGCAGGCGCCGCTCGGCGCGTGTGCTGGCGTGCTGGTGCGGGCCGGGCGCCTGCGGCTCGGGCAGGCTGGGCGGGGTGGCTTCGGGTGGGGTATCCATGCGCGGTCAATAGTAATTGCCGACGAGCGAGGCGATCTCGATCAGCAGCATCAGCACGAACATCTGCACCAGCCCCTGCAGCTCCACGCTGGTGCGGCTGGTGCGGCGCGGCAGGTCGCGCAGCGCGTTGCCCACCGGCAGCAGCGCCACCGAGCCGGCGAACAGCACGGTCTTGACGCAGAAGATGCCCGTGACCACCGGGTTGAAGATGTGCCCCACCGCGTGGTTGTAGCGCGCCAGCGCCGCCAGCGTGAAGCCGTGCACCGCCAGGTACACCAGCACCAGCGACACCGCGCAGCTCACCGCCGCCAGCAGCACCACGGCAAACATGCCGGCCAGCACGCGCGGCAGCACCTCGCTGGTGAGCGGATCGATGCCCTGCTCGCGCAGCCGCACGAAGTGGCCGCCGCGGCGCAGCTTGTACAGATCGGAGCCGCCGGGAATGGTGTACTCCACCGCCACGAACAGCGCCGCCGCCAGCGGCACCAGCTCCAGCACCAGCACGCGCACCACGGCGTCCACCGCGTACTGCGAGAGGCCGTAAGCCAGCGCCGTGACCACCACGATGCGGATCACCACCACGTTGAACAGCGCCATCAGCGCGGTGAAGCCCGGCAGACCGGGGCCCGCCGCCTCGTACACCTGGCGCAGCACCACGCCGCGCTCGTGCTCGCGCCAGGACGATGGCGAGAACGCCAGCACCACCAGCTGCGCGCCGATGAACAGCATCTGCCACCAGCCCTGCAGCCAGCGCAGCAGGCTGCGGCCCAGGCCCAGCAGCCAGCCCTCGGGCGACCAGGCGGGCTCGTGCGCGGCGGGATCGGTCATGGCACCCATGATAGCCGCCGCCGCGCGGGCGGCAACCCAACCCTGGTTTCAAGGCGAATCAGGCTCCAGCCCTTGCGTGGCAGGCGCAGGTAGCTATCAAATTGAAAGTATCCGCACCACCTGTACCACCCTGGGCGGCCTGACATGCCCCTGACGCAGCGCCGCTGGCGTGACGCATGTGGTACATCCGTACAAACGAGACTGCAAACTTCTCGTTGCACTGATATATTGCACCGCAACAGGACCGAAGGTACCCCACGCATGCTCTACCAGATCTACGAGGCGCAGCGCGCCTTGATCGAGCCGTTTGCCGACATGGCCGACGCGGCGGCCAAGCTCTACGGCAACCCCCACACCCTGCTCGGCCAGGTGCCGCTGGCCCAGCGCGTGGCGGCGATGTACGCGCTGTTCCATCGCCTGGGCAAGGATTACGAGAAACCCGAGTTCGGCATCCGCCGCATCAAGATCGACGGCATCGAGGTCGCCATCGACGAACGCATCGAGGTCGACAAGCCCTTCTGCCAGCTGCGCCGCTTCAAGCGCTTTTCCGATGACCCGGCGGTGCTGCGCAAGCTCAAGGGCCAGCCGCCGGTGCTGATCGTGGCGCCGCTGTCGGGCCACTACGCCACGCTGCTGCGCGACACCGTGCGCACCATGCTGCAGGACCACAAGGTCTACATCACCGACTGGAAGAACGCCCGCATGGTGCCGCTTTCCGAAGGTGATTTCCACCTGGACGACTACGTCAACTACGTGCAGGAATTCATCCGCCACCTGCAGGCCAAGTACGGCAACTGCCACGTGATCAGCGTGTGCCAGCCCACCGTGCCGGTGCTGGCGGCCGTGTCGCTGATGGCCAGCCGCGGCGAGAAGACGCCGCTCACCATGACCATGATGGGCGGCCCCATCGACGCGCGGCGCTCGCCCACGGCGGTGAACAACCTGGCCACGCAGCGCAGCCACCAGTGGTTCGAGACCAACGTGATCTTCCGCGTGCCGCCCAACTACCCTGGCGCCGGCCGCCGCGTGTACCCGGGCTTCCTGCAGCACGCCGGCTTCATCTCCATGAACCCGGACCGCCACGCCAGCAGCCACTACGACTACTTCCGCGACCTGATCAAGGGCGACGAATCCAGTGCCGAAACGCACCGCAAGTTCTACGACGAGTACAACGCCGTGCTCGACATGGACGCCGACTACTACCTGGAAACCATCAAGACCGTGTTCCAGGATTTCTCGCTGCCCAACGGCACCTGGGACGTGCGCTCGCCCAAGGGCAAGCTCGAACGCGTGCGCCCGCAGGACATCAAGACCACCGCGCTGCTGACCATCGAGGGCGAGCTGGACGACATCTCCGGCTCCGGCCAGACCGAGGCCGCGCACGACCTGTGCACCCACGTCGAACGCGGTGAGCAGCACCACATGGAAGTCAAGGGTGCCGGCCACTACGGCATCTTCAGCGGCCGCCGCTGGCGCACCGTGGTGTACCCGCACGTGCGCGATTTCATCGCCCAGCACACCACCACCCAGATCCACGGCGAAAAATGGGTGCCGTTGCAGGAAGGCCTGGGCGGCAGCGCGGCCCCCGCCTCGTCGCCCTCGTCGCAGAAGGCTGCCGACAAGCTCGCCCAACCCGGCACCGGCTCGGCCGTGGTGGCCGTGCCCGCCAGCAAGGCCGCGCGCCGCCCGCGTGCCGCGGCAGCCGCCAAGAAGGCACCGGCCAAAAAGATCGCTGCCGCCCCGGCCAAGCCCGCCGCCGCGCCCGCGCGCAAGGCCACGGCCAGCAAGAAGCGCCCCGCCAAGGCCTAGAGAAGGCGTGAACGAACCCCACACGTCCGCCTTGGCCGCCAAAACGCACCCGCTCGGCGTTGCCAATGCTCGCCGTAGCTTGGGCTACGTCTGCGCCTGGCGCCTTGATCGGCCGCGTTGTCGCGGCCCTTTCGGGCACGCGGGATTCATTCACACCTTCTGACCGCTGTGACCCACCCGCCCGCCACGGCCAGCCCGCTGGCTGCGCGGCTGCTCGACGCACTGCCGCAGACGCAGTGCACGCGCTGCGGCTACCCCGACTGCGCGGCCTACGCCAACGCCATCGCCACCGGCGAAGCCGCCATCAACCAGTGCCCGCCGGGTGGCGCGGAAGGCGTGCAGCGCCTGGCCGCGCTCACCGGCCAGAGCGCCCTGCCCCTCAACCCCGAACACGGTGCCGAAGGCCCGCGCCACGTGGCGTGGATCGACGAGGCCTGGTGCATCGGCTGCACGCTGTGCATCAAGGCCTGCCCGGTGGATTGCATCGTCGGCGCCAACAAGCGCATGCACACGGTAATCGAGGCGCAGTGCACCGGCTGCGAGCTGTGCATTCCCGTCTGCCCGGTCGACTGCATCGCGCTGGAGAACGTCACCGGCACGCGCACCGGCTGGGACGCCTGGTCGCCCCGGCAGGCGGATGAAGCACGCGAGCGCTATGAATTCACGAGCTGGCGCCGCCGGCGGGACGAGGCCGAGCACGTGAAAAGGCTTGAAAAAAAGGCCGAGGAAAAGCTCGCCCACTTGCCCGAACTCACCAAGGGCGCCACCGGCGCCGAGCTGGAGCGCAAGCGCGCCGTGGTCGAGGCGGCACTGGCGCGGGCCCGCGCGCGTCGCCAGGGCGGCGCGGGCTGACTGCGCGGGTTGCCTGGCGTCCTGCTGCACCGCAAACCCGCGAACTTTTTGGGCCGACCGGCGTCGATCCGGTGATGGGACAACACATGCGTGTGGCGGCAGCCGCTTTCTGCGCCGGTCTGGTGCTGGCCGGTTGCGCCGTGCTGGACGAAAAGCAGCGCGCCTGGATCTTCCAGCCCAGCGACCGCGCCTGGGGCGGCTCGGCCAGCGTGGCCGCCGGCATGCAGGACGTGCACATCGACTACCGCTCCGCCATCACCGGCAGGCAGGTGCGCCTGCACGGGCTACGGCAACCGGCCGAGTCCAGCGGCGCGGCCGCCGGAGGCTGCCAGCCAGTGCTGCTCTACCTGCATGGCGCTCGCTGGGACGTGCGCGGCTCGGCTGGCCGCATCCGGCGCATGCAGGAACTGGGCTTCTCGGTGCTGGCGATCGACTACCGCGGCTTCGGCCAGACTTCCCGCGAGCTGCCCTCGGAAGCCATGGCGCTGGAAGACGCGCGCGCCGCCTGGGACTGGCTGGCTGCCCGCCATCCGGGTGCGCAGCGCTTCATCTTCGGCCACTCGCTGGGCGGCGGCGTGGCGGTGGCGCTGGCCGAGCAGGTGCGCGACCAGCGCGGGCTGATCCTGGAAGGCAGCTTCACCTCGATCCCCGACGTGGCCAGTTCCATGAAATGGGGCTGGCTGCCCATCGGCCCGCTGATCACGCAGCGCTTCGATTCGGCGGCGCGCATCGCCCGCGTCGGCTCCCCGGTGCTGGTGGTGCACGGCAGCGACGACCGGCTGATCCCGCCCGAGCTGGGCCGGCGCCTCTATGAAGCCGCGGCCGAGCCCAAGGCCTTTGTGCTCGTGGAAGGTGGCTCGCACCACAGCACCAATGCCGTCGGCCAGGCGCAGTACCGGGCGGCGCTGCCGCAGCTGTTCGGGCCCGGCTGCTTCAGGCCGGGCGCGGCGGTAGCCCGGGCCTCCTGAGCGCCGCGCGGCGCGCGCCAGACCGACAACAGGTTCAGTGCGCCCCGGCGGCCGCGTCCGCGCCGGCGCCGCCGTGGGTGCGCCTGGCGAACCACACCAGGCCGATCAGCGCCACGAACAGCACGGCCGAGCCGTAGAAGATCTCCTGCGTGGAGATCATGAAGGCCTGCTGCGTGGTCAGGTTGTTGATCACGCCCAGCGCCTGCTCGTGGCTCATGCCGCGCGCCTGCAGCTCGTTGATGGTCTGCACCGCCACCGGGTTGCCCAGGTTGATGGATTCGGCCAGCTGCGCGTGGTGCAGCGTGGCGCGGTTTTCCCACAGCGTCGTGCTGATGGAGGTGCCCATGGCACCGGCCGTGATGCGGGTGAAGTTGGACAGGCCCGAGGCAGCCGGAATGCGCTGCGGCGGCAGGCCCGACAGCGTGATCGTCACCAGCGGGATGAAGAAGCACGCCATCGCCACGCCCTGGATCAGCGTGGGGATCATGATGGTCATGAAATCGGTCTGGATGGTGAACAGCGAGCGCATCCACAGCACCACGCCGAACACCATGAAGGCGAAGCTGGCGTAGACGCGCGGATCGACCCGGTTCACCGTCAGCCCCACCAGCGGCGACAGCACGATGGCGAACAGCCCCACCGGCGCCAGGATCATGCCGGCCTGCGTGGCCGTGTAGCCCATGAACTGCTGCAGCCACAGCGGCAGGATCACGACGTTGCCGAAGAACACGCCGTAGCCCACCGCCGTGGCCAGCGCGCCCGACCAGAAGTTGCGGCGCCGGAACAGCGACAGATCCACCACCGGGTGCTCGTCGGTCAGCTCCCACACCAGGAAGAAGACGAAGCCCACCGCGGCGATCACGGCAAACGCCACGATCTGCGGCGAATGGAACCAGTCCAGCTCTTTGCCCTTGTCCAGCATCAGCTGCAGCGAGCCGACCCAGACCACCAGCAGCGCCAGGCCGATGCCGTCGATCGGCACCTTGCGCGTGGCGCTCTCGCGGTTGCGGAACAGCGCCAGCGTGACGGCCGCCGACGCCAGGCCCACCGGCACGTTGATGTAGAAGATCCACGGCCAGCTCATGTTGTCGGTGATCCAGCCGCCCAGCAGTGGGCCCATGATGGGCGCCACCAGCGTGGTGATGGACCACATGGCCATCGCCAGGCCCGCCTTGGCGCGCGGGTAGCTGGCCAGCAGCAGCGTCTGCGACAGCGGAATCATCGGCCCGGCCACGAAGCCCTGCAGCGCGCGGAAGGCGATCAGCGTGGTCATGTTGGGCGCCATGCCGCACAGCCACGAGGCCAACACGAACAGCATCACGCTGGTGACGAACAGCCGCACCTGGCCGATGCGCTGCGTCAGCCAGCCGGTGAGCGGCACCGCGATGGCGTTGGCCACCGCGAAGCTGGTGATGACCCAGGTGCCCTGGATCGGGCTCACGCCCAGGTCGCCCGAGATGGCGGGCAGCGACACGTTGGCGATCGAGCTGTCGAGCACGTTCATGAACGTGGCGGCCGACAGCGCGATGGTGCCGATCGTGCGTGCGCTGCCTTCCAGCGGCGGATGTTCGATGTGGGCAGGGGCGCTCATGGCGTGGATTTCGGTGCGGGCGTGGCGCCGGGCGCGCCACAGGGGCGGCGCCCGCGGTTCACCACGGTTTCATGGTCAAAAAGCCTTCTGGCCGTCATCTGGCGGGCGCAACCAGCTATGGATTCAGGAGTTCTCTGACGGGCCGTACCGGCCCTCAGACCGGCTGGCGCGCCACCCGGCCGGCGGCGGCGCGCACCTGGTGCTCGGGGTGGGCTGCGCTGACCGGCGAGGCCGGGGACGCAGGCGATGCCGGCGCGCCCTTGGCGGGCGTTTCGGCGGGCACCGGGCGGCCCATGTTCTGCGCCACGATGCGGCGGATCAGCGCCTCGGCGCCCTGGTCGTCCTGGGCGAACACCTGGGTCTGCGCCAGCGGCTCGCTGCGCGGGGCGGCGGTGAGCTCGGAGCCGTTCTGGTCCTGGATGTCCACCTCGACCAGCATCGACAGGCCCACGCGCAGCGGGTGGTCGGCCAGCTGCTGCTTGTCCAGCGCGATGCGCACCGGCACGCGCTGCACCACCTTGATCCAGTTGCCGGTGGCGTTCTGCGCCGGCAGCAGGGCCGAGGCCGCGCCGGTGGCGATGCCGAGGCCCGTGACGGTGCCCTTGTAGACCACCTTCTTGCCGTACACGTCGGCCGTCAGCGTGGCCGGCTGGCCTACGCGGATGGTGCGCAGCTGGTTTTCCTTGAAGTTGGCGTCCACCCAGAGCTGGTCGAGCGGCACCACGGCCATCAGCGGGGAACCGGGCGCCACGCGCTGGCCGAGCTGCACGGTGCGCTTGCTCACGTAGCCGCTCACCGGTGCCGGCAGCGCCATGCGGTGCGCGGTCATCCACGCTTCCCTCAGCTTGGCGGCGGCGGCCAGCACGCTGGGGTGCTGCTCCACCGGCGTGCCGTCGGTGAGTGCCTGGTTGCTGACCAGCTGCTCGCGCGCGGCGACCACGCCGGCCTGCGCGGCGGCCAGCACGCTCTGCGCGGCCGTGACCTGGGCGCGGGCGTGCGACAGCTCCTCGCCCGACACCGCGCCGCCACCGGCCAGACCCTGGCGCCGCGCCAGGTCCTGCTCGGCGGTGGCGAGCTGGCTGCGGGCCTTGGCCACGTCGGCCTCGCGCAGCTTGATCTGCGCCGACAGCGAGCCGTTGTTGGCGTACAGCGTGCGCACCTGGCGCACCGCCTGGCCGAGCGCGGCCTCGGCCTGGGCCAGCGCCACGTCGGCATCGGCCGGGTCCAGCTTGACCAGCGGCTGGCCGACCTTGACCGGATCGGTCTCGTCGGCGTAGATGGCGGTCACGGTGCCGCCCACCTGCGGGGTGATCTGGATCACGTTGCCCTGCACGTAGGCGTTGTCGGTTTCCTCGTAGTGGCTCAGCACCAGCCAGTCGTAGGCCGCCCAGCCCAGGCCGGCCAGTACCACGATGCTGGCCACGGCCATCAGCGCGCGCTTGCGCTTGGGGTTCATGCGGCGCGAGGGCGGTGCGTTCTCGACCTGCACGCTCGCTGCGTTTTCAGGAGCAGCCGGCGCGCGCGGGGCGGTATCAGGCGTGTTGTTGGACATTGTTCTTGACTTCCTGCGTGTACGGATGAATGCGGTGGGGTTGGCGCGCCGGCGTCAGCGCGCAGCGGTCTGGGACGGAGCGCCGTCAGGCACCGCCTGGGCTGCGGGCAGCGCGGCCTCCTCGGCCGTGGGCTGCCAGCCGCCGCCCATGGCCTGGGTCAGGCCGATCTGGGCGCTGACGGCCTGCGCGGCCAGGTCCACCTGCTGGCGGCGCTGGCCCAGCACGGCGGTTTCGGCGCTGAGCACGTTGAGGTAGGTGCCCAGGCCAGCCTTGTAGCGTTGCTGGGCGATGTCCCAGGCGGCCTCGGCGGCGCTGAGGGCATGGGCCTGTTCCTGCTGCTGGCGGGCGACCGACTGCACGGCCTGCGCCTGGTCGGCGGTTTCGCGCATGGCGTCGATCACGGCGGCGTTGTAGCTCTCGATGGCGGCGTCGACATCCGCGCTCTTGGCGGCCAGGTTGGCGCGCAGCTTGCCGGCCTCGAAGATCGGCAGGCGCACGGCCGGGCCAACGCCCCACTGGAAGCTGCCGCCCTTGATCAGGTTGTCGAAACCCAGGCTCTGGAAGCCCAGGAAGGCCGCCAGGTTGATGTTGGGGTAGAACTGCGCGCGCGCCACCTGGACCTCGCCTTTGGCGGCTTCCACGCGCCAGCGCGCGGCGCTGATGTCGGCGCGGCGCGCCAGCCAGTCGGCATGCAGCTCGGTGGGCACGGTCAGGGTCTTGAACTGGCTCAGCTGCGGCGGCTTCACGTCGTCCGCCAGGCGCGGCTGGCCCAGCAAGGCAGCCAGCGCGTTGCGGGCCGCAAATTGCTGCTGCTCCAGCGCGGCGATGCTGGTGCGGGTGTCGGCGCGGTTGGTTTCGTTCTGGCGCACCTCGAGCTGGTTGTCGAGCCCGGCCTTCACGCGGTCCTGCACCAGCTGCAGCATGCTCTGGCGCTGGCTCAGCGTGCGCTGGGCCAGCTGGTACTGGTCGTTCACGCGGGCCCACTGCACGTAGGCCTTGACCACGTTGGCGGCCAGCAGCACGCGGGCGGCGTCGGCCTCGGCCTCGGCGGCGCGGATCTGGCCGATGGCGGCATCCAGCGCACCTTCGTGCTTGCCGAAGAAATCCAGTTCCCAGCCTCCGTTCAGCTGCAGCGTGCCCAGGTTCTGCACCGAGCCGCCCAGCGGCGCGGGGTAGATGTAGTTCTCGGAGAAGCGCTGGCGGTTCAGATCGAGCGAGCCGTTCACCTGCGGGTAGTAGGCGGACTTGGCGATCACCTCGGCCGAGCGCGCCTTGGCCACGCGGGCCGCTGCCACGCGCAGATTGGGGTTGCCGGCCAGCGCCTGGGCCACCAGGCGGTCGAGCTGTGGATCGCCCAGGGCCGTCCACCAGTCGGCGGCCGGCGCCAGGCTCTGGCCCTGGCTGGCGGGCAGGCCGAGCGCGGCGGCGTCGGTCAAATGGGCCTGCGGGCGGATGCCCTGGGTGTCGGCGCAGGCGGCCAGCAGAGCCAGCGTGGCGGCGGCCGCCACCAGCCGGGTGCCGCGCGCGGCGAGGAAGGAGGAAGGTTGGGACGGCTTCATGCTGGGGCTCCGGGTTCCTGGGCCATGGCTTCGGCGCGCTCGGCCAGGCGCAGCAGCAGCGATCGCAGCTGCGCCCATTCGTCGGCGGTAAAGCCCTGCAGCGCACGGTTGTAGACGGCGCACAGCACCTCGGGCACGCGCTCGGCCACGGCCTGGCCTTCGGGCGTGAGCGAGATGCGCACCACGCGGCGGTCGGTCTCGCAGCGCTCGCGCCTGACCAGGCCCTTCTTTTCTAGCCGGTCGAGCAGGCGCGTCATGGTGCTGACGTCGATGGTGCAGACGCGCGCCAGCTCGGCCACGGTGTTGGCGTCGCCCTTCCAGACCTTGAACAGCGGCAGCCATTGGGGCAGCGTCGGGTCTTCCATGGCCATCTCGCGGTTGACGGTCTGGCCCAGGCCCGTCATGGCGCGCTTGAGCATGTAAAGCACGCTCTGCTCGGGCGAAAAGCCCTCGGGTTTGAAGAGCGGTTCGGCCGCGGCAAGCGGGCAGCCGCTCGGCGAGGACGCAGGCGCCGTGGTTTTGGCAACGGAAGTCATGGCAGATGGGAAGAAGCTGAAAAAGCTGCTCGCCGCGCGCCCGGATGTCCAGCACGTCAGCGAAGGCCCCGAAATTTATTTGCTACTGCAAATATTGTCAACGCAATATTTGCAAAGCCACTATTTGGCCAGGGTCATCATTGCGTCACACACGCATGATTGAGCCGGCCGGCGTGGCTTGCCGGTCAGACGGTGCATGGGGGACTGGCGCAGCGCACCCTGATGGGCACTCGACGGGCGTCCAAGAGCCGCCTCCAGGAGGCGGCGGGAACAGGAAGGTGGCGAGCCCGATATGAGGCAGAACGCCCCGCCCCCGGCGGCTCTGGCGTCCTCGTCGGACGGAGCGCCGCCGCAGGGCATCCCGCAGGCAGCTTCAGATAGCTATGCTTTCAATAGCTGCCTGCGCCCGCCATTCAAGGGCTGGAGGCCGAAAAGGCTTGAATCACCTCGGGCGGTGCCTGCACCAGCTCGATCAGCACGCCCTCCCCCGCGATCGGGAATTCGTCGTTCGACTTGGGGTGCAGGAAGGTGATGTCGTAGCCCGCCGCGCCCTTGCGGATGCCGCCGGGGGCGAAGCGCACGCCGTTGGCGCCAAGCCATTCCACGGCCCTGGGCAGGTCGTCGATCCACAGGCCCACGTGGTTGAGCGGCGTGGCGTGCACCGCGGGTTTCTTCTCGGGGTCGAGCGGCTGCATCAGGTCGACCTCGACCTTGTGCGGGCCCGTGCCCATGGCGCAGATGTCCTCGTCGACGTTCTCGCGCTCGCTGCGGAAGGTGCCGGTGACCTGCAGGCCGAGCATGTCGACCCAGAGTTTCTGCAGGCGCTGCTTGTCCGGCCCGCCGATGGCAATCTGCTGGATGCCCAGCACCCGGAAGGGACGTTGGCTCATGCTCGCGCGCCCTTCATTCCGGTGTGGCGGGGTCGTTGTCGTCGCCGCCGGCCTCCAGGGCCTGGCGGGCCAGCTCTTCGTCCGACAGCGGCTGCTGCGCGTTGAGCTCGTCGAGCTTGGCGACCTCTTCCAGCGGCACCTCGGATTCGGGCTGTTGCAGGCCGAATCCGGCCATCACTTCAGCGGCCATGGTCTCGACCGAGGTTTCCAGCTCGCTCGGGTGCTGCTCGCCCGGCTTGGCGCCGGGCTTCGGGTCTTGCGAAGGTGTTTGGGACATGGTTGTTACTCCTTGGATGCCAGCTTAACCCCAAAACCGGGGCCTGGGCCAGTTCAGCGGCCAAGGGCGCGCACGGCCTGCACGATGTCCTTGCGGATCAGCGTGATGGCCTGGCCGCGCGCCATGCTGGCCGGTGAGGTGCCGGAGGCGGCGGCCACCACCAGATCGAGCGGCGGGTAGACCCAGATCCACTGGCCGCCGTGGCCGCTGGCCATGAAGGTGCGGCGTTCGGCCTTACGGCCCGGCGCGGTGGGCGCCACCCACCACAGATAGCCGTAGGCCGTGTCCACCGGCGGGCCGCCGGCGTTCTGGCGCTCGGTGGCGGCGCGGGCAAAGTCGCGCGGCAGCAGCTGCCGGCTGCCCCAGCGCCCTTCCTGCAGCATGAGCTGGCCGATCAGCGCCATGTCGCGCGTGCTCAGCCTGAGCCCCAGCGCGCCCAGGTCGTGCCCGTGGCCGCCCTGCGCCCATTCGAAACGGCGGATGCCCAGCGGCTCGAACAGCCGCTCGCGCGCATAGGCCGACACCGGCTGGCCCAGCATGCGTTCCAGCGCCAGCGCCAGCAGGTTGGCGGCGCCGTTGTCGTAGGCGAACTGCGTGCCCGGCGCGGCCACGAAGGGGCGGCGCGTGAGCCAGGCCAGGTCGTCGTCGCGGTCGCGCCGGCTGGTCTGCAGGCCGCCCCAGCCGGCGGTCATGGTCAGCAGGTGCGAAAAGCGCAGCTGCGCGGCGCGCGGATCGGGGTTGCCGCGCGCCAGCTCGGGCAGGCGCACGGCCACGGGCTGATCCAGCCGCTTGAGGGTGCCGTCGGCCAGCGCCATGCCGGTCAGGATGCCCAGCACGCTCTTGGTGACGGACTGGGTGTCGTGCAGGCTGGCGGCCGTCCAGGGCGCGCGGTGGTACTCGAAGGCTAGGTGACCCTGGCGCAGCACGACCACGCTGCGCACGTCGGTCTGCTCGCGCTCGATGCGCGCGGCCAGGCCGGCAAAGGCGCGGGCCTCGCGCGCCGCATCGACGGCGGTGCGCGCCGGCGCGCCGGGCACCAGCAGGGCGGCCTCTGGTGCCGCGGCTAACGGCGCCGCGGGCACACGCTGCGCCACGGTCGGCAGCGCCGCCAGCCCGAGCGCCGCACCCAGCACCGCGGCACGCAGCGCGGCCCGCCAGCCAGGGGTTCGCGATGGTGCGGGATTTTTCAAGTCTTTTGGGCCTCCGGCCCAGGCACGGCGGGCGCAGGCAGCTATCAACCCAATAGCATTTCTGAGAGGGTTGGCCATCACCCCTGCATCCACGTCTGCACCTGCGCCTGCGCCGCACGCAGGGCTTCTTCGGAATCGAACCGCACGCCCAGCACCTTCTGCCGCCCGGCCGCTCCGTGCAGCAGTTCCACCGCGCTCTTCGGCACCCCGAAGGCCTTGGCCGCCCAGGCGATCAGCGCCGCGTTGGCCTTGCCATCCACCGGCGGCGCGCCCAGCCGCACGCGCAGCGCGTCGCCGTGCGCGCCCGCCGCCTCGGTGCGCTTGGCGCCCGGCGTGGCGTGGACGGGGAGCTTGAGCATGGGCACGCCGCTACCGCCCCGGATCAGCGCGCCTGCAGGTGGCTGCGCAGCCAGGCGGCGAAAGCGGCTTCGTCGATGTCGCCCGCGGCCAGGGCCAGGGTGGTCAACACGCAGTCGACGTGCGGCGCGTTGATGCGATGACCGTTGAGTCGCAGAAACAACTGCGCTGCAATGAAGGCCGTGCGCTTGTTGCCGTCCACGAAAGGGTGGTTGCGAACCAGGCCAAAAGCGTAGGCAGCGGCCAGTTCCACCACATCCGGCTCTCCGTAGGTCGCCAGTTGGCGCGGGCGGGCCAAAGCCGATTCAAACAAACCTTCGTCACGCAGACCTGCTGCGCCACCGTGTTCCGACAGCTGCTCGTCGTGGATGGAAACGAGCACCTGGGCCGGGAGCCAGCGCCAGGTCTCGTTGGCGGAACTCATTTGGCCAGTTCGCGCAGCACGTCGCGGTATTCGCGCATGATCTCGCGCGCGGTCTCCATCTGCTCGGCGAATTCCTGGTCGTATGGCCGCAGCGCCACGCCGTCCGGCAGGTCGGTGACGAACAGCGAATCGCCCTTCTGCACCTTCAGCCGGGCCAGCACCTCCTTGGGCAGGATGACGCCCACGGAATTGCCGATCTGGGTGAGCTTGAGGGCGACGGACGTGGACATGGCGGGCTCCGTGGGGGGCTGGCGAGTTATAACAACCGTTATATCTTACCTGCCACACTCAGCCGGGACAAGCGCGCACCCAGTGGCGAGGCGCGCCTGCTCCTACTCGAACTCGACGATTGCCTGATCCACCGTCAGGCTTTCGCCCTGCTGCGCCTTGACCGCCTTGACCACGCCGTCGGCGCTGGCGAACAGCACGTTCTCCATCTTCATGGCCTCGATCACGGCCACGCGCTCGCCGGCCTTGACCTCCTGACCCGGCTGCACGGCCACCTGCACCAGCAGCCCGGGCATGGGCGAGAGCACGAACTTGCTCATGTCGGGCGGCGCCTTGTAGGGCATGAGCTTGTGCAGCTCGGCCGTCTGCGGGTGCAGCACGATGGCGTCGAGCTGGGTGCCGTTGTGGATCACGCGGATGGCCAGCGGGTTCTTGCCGGCGCCGCGCTGCAGCTGCGCGGTGAAGGGCTGGCCGTTGACCGTGCCGCTCACGCGCGCGTCGCCCAGCTGCTTGTCCACGGCCAGCTCGTAGGTGCGGTCGCCCGCCGGCGTGCCGAGCGTGATCGATGTCGGCTGGCCGGGCGCGGTTTCGCCCACGTGGGCCGGCACGTAGCTGTTGGCGCCGCCCTCACCCAGCGCGCAGACCACGTACTCGCGCCGCGGCAGGCGCTTGTAGCCTTCCCAGAACTGGCCCTGCAGGCCGCTGGCACGGTTGCGGTAGAACATGTGCAGGTGCACGGCCAGCGCCTGCAGGAAGGCCGGGTCGTCGTGCGGCACGTCCTCGGCGCGGAAGCCGTGGGCGTAGTGTTCGGCGATGAAGCCGGTGTTGAAATCGCCGCTCACGAATTTCGGGTGCGCCAGCAGCGCGGCCTGGAACGGGATGTTGCTCTGCACGCCGCGGATGACGAAGCCGTTCAGCGCCTCGCGCATGCGGGCGATGGCGTCGTTGCGGTCCCTGCCATGCACGATGAGCTTGGCGATCATCGAGTCGTAGTACATCGGGATCTCGCCGCCGTCGACCACGCCGGTGTCCACACGCACGCCGAGCCCGGTGGTGGCCTGCCCCTGGAACAGGTTCTGCTCGGGCGGCGTGAAGCGCACCAAACGCCCGGTGGAAGGCAGGAAGTTGCGGAACGGGTCTTCGGCGTTGATGCGGCACTCGATGGCCCAGCCCTCGCGTTTCACGTCGGCCTGGCCGAAGGCCAGCTTCTCGCCGGCCGCCACGCGGATCATCTGCTCCACCAGATCCAGCCCGGTGATCAGCTCGGTCACCGGGTGCTCGACCTGCAGGCGGGTGTTCATCTCCAGGAAGTAGAAATCCTGGTCCTTGCCGACCACGAACTCCACCGTGCCCGCGCTCTGGTACTTCACGGCCTTGGCCAGCGCCACCGCCTGCTCGCCCATGGCCTTGCGGGTGGCGTCGCTGATGAAGGGGCTGGGCGCCTCCTCGATCACCTTCTGGTGGCGGCGCTGGATCGAGCATTCGCGCTCGTTCAGGTAGACCACGTTGCCATGGCTGTCGCCCAGCACCTGGATCTCGATGTGGCGCGGCTGCTCGACAAACTTCTCGATGAAGATGCGGTCGTCGCCGAAGCTGTTGCGCGCCTCGTTCTGGCAGGCGGTGAAGCCTTCCAGCGCTTCCTTGTCGTTGAAGGCCACGCGCAGGCCCTTGCCGCCGCCGCCGGCGCTGGCCTTGATCATCACCGGGTAGCCGATGCCCTTGGCGATCTCCACCGCCTTGTTGGCGTCAGGGATCGGGTCGTTGTAGCCCGGAATGGTGTTGACCCTGGCCTCATTGGCCAGTTTCTTGGACGCGATCTTGTCGCCCATGGCGGCGATGGAGTGTGCCTTGGGGCCGATGAAGGCGATGCCCTCTTCTTCGCAGCGCTTGGCGAAGGCCTCGTTCTCGCTCAAGAAACCGTAGCCCGGGTGCACGGCCTGCGCGCCGGTCTGCTTGCAGGCCCCGATGATCTTGTCGGCCAGCAGGTAGGACTCGCGCGAAGGCGGCGGCCCCAGGCGCACGGCCTCGTCGGCCAGCTGCACGTGGCGCGCGTCCTTGTCGGCGTCGGAATACACCGCCACCGTGGCGATGCCCATCTTCCTGGCGGTGGCGATGACGCGGCAGGCGATCTCGCCACGGTTGGCGATGAGGATTTTGGTGAACATAGCGGCTTCCTTTAAATCATTGGACGATCAGGGCTTGTCCCACCCTGCATCGAAGTAATCACTATCAACATGTTGAATCGCAAGCGTTTTCGCGGTGGCAACGCCAACCCCATGCTCGACCATGAGACGGGCGAGTTGCGCGCCATCAATCAGTGCAACCTTTTGGTTCTGCAAACGCATCGCGAAATCGCGCGCCTCGCGTGAAAATCCGGCGCTAGTAATGAACACGCCTTTGGTCGCGCCAGCGCCAGTCAGCGCTCCCAAGAACTGCTGTACTTCAGGCCTTCCTACGCTGGTTTCGGTATAGCGTTTAGCTTGGATATAGATGGTGCTGAGACCGAGCTTGTCCTCGTGGACAAGACCATCAATGCCGCCGTCGCCGCTAAAGCGCGTCACATGACCTGAGGATTCGTCGAAGCCATAGCCCATGGCGAGCAGCACATCAACCACCAAACGCTCAAATTGCTGAGGAGTCGTTTGCTTCACTCGCTCCAACACATCAAGACGCAGTTGAGTTGTCAATTGTTCGACAGCCGCATCCAATGCTTCGTCGGGTGATTGAACAGGAGTCAACGGCTCTGCTGCCCGGGTTGCCGGAAATCCGGGACCTCCAGCATTCAGTGTCCTCAACCCCAGTTCTGAAATCTGCACAACACCGCGATCAGGAGTTTGGATAGTCCCATCGTCCTTCAGGTGCTGACGTGCCCACCTCACCAGATTCTCAAACTTTAGAGGGCCGCTAGCGTGACGCACAGCCAGATCTTCGGGAGTCAATTCAAACCGGTGCGCCAGCACCGGCACCAACTCGCGCAGCAAGTGAGGTCGGCCATCCTGGAGTAGGTCTAGCAAGGCAGCCTTGATGGCCCCAACTTTTGGAATGCTCACGATGAGTCGTCTATTCCAGGATCATCAAAGCGGAATGTTTCCGTGCTTGCGCCACGGGTTCTCCAGCTTCTTGTCTTTCAGCATTGCCAGGCTGCGGCAGATGCGCTTGCGGGTTTCGTGCGGCTGGATCACGTCGTCGATATAGCCGCGACTGCCGGCGACAAAGGGGTTGGCGAAGCGGGCCTTGTATTCCGCTTCGCGCGCGGCGAGCTTTTCGGGGTCGTCCTTGTCCTGGCGGAAGATGATCTCGACCGCGCCCTTGGCGCCCATCACCGCGATCTCGGCGTTCGGCCAGGCCAGGTTGACGTCGCCGCGCAGGTGCTTGGAGGCCATCACGTCGTAGGCGCCACCGTAGGCCTTGCGGGTGATGACCGTGACCTTGGGCACCGTGCATTCGGCGTACGCATACAGCAGCTTGGCGCCGTGCTTGATGATGCCGCCGTACTCCTGGCTGGTGCCGGGCATGAAGCCGGGCACGTCCACGAAGGTGACCACCGGGATGTTGAAGGCGTCGCAGAAACGCACGAAGCGCGCCGCCTTGATGCTGCTCTTGATGTCCAGGCAGCCGGCCAGCACGAGCGGCTGGTTGGCCACGATGCCGACCACGTTGCCGTCCATGCGGCCGAAGCCGATGACGATGTTGGCCGCGTAGTCGGGCTGCAGCTCGAAGAACTCGGCATCGTCGACCACCTTGACGATGGCTTCCTTGATGTCGTAGGGCAGGTTCGGGTTGTCGGGCACCAGGGTGTCGAGGCTCAGGTCGGCCCGGTCGGCGCTGTCCTGCGTGGGGCGGTGCGGCGGCTTCTCGCGGTTGTTGGCGGGGATGTAGTTGAAGAAGCGCCGCAGCATCAGCAGGGCTTCCACGTCGTTCTCGAACGCCAGGTCGGCCACGCCGCTCCTGGCGCTGTGCGTGATGGCGCCGCCCAGTTCCTCGGCCGTGACGCTCTCGTGCGTCACGGTCTTGACCACCTCGGGCCCGGTCACGAACATGTAGCTGGTGTCCTTGACCATGAAGATGAAGTCGGTCATGGCGGGCGAATACACCGCGCCGCCGGCGCACGGGCCCATGATCATGCTGATCTGCGGCACCACGCCGCTGGCCATGACGTTGCGCTGGAACACCTCGGCGTAGCCACCCAGGCTGGCCACGCCTTCCTGGATGCGCGCGCCGCCGGAGTCGTTCAGCCCGATCACCGGCGCGCCTACCTTCATGGCCTGGTCCATCAGCTTGCAGATCTTCTCGGCGTGCGCTTCCGACAGCGCGCCGCCGAACACGGTGAAGTCCTGGCTGAACACGAACACCAGCCGGCCGTTGATGGTGCCGTAGCCGATCACCACGCCGTCGCCGGGGATGTGGGTCTGGTCCATGCCGAAGTCGGCGCAGCGGTGCTCGACAAACATGTCCCACTCTTCGAAAGAGCCGGCGTCGAGCAGCACCTCGATGCGCTCGCGCGCGGTGAGCTTGCCCTTGCCGTGCTGGGCATCGATGCGCTTCTGCCCGCCGCCCAGGCGGGCGGCGGCGCGCTTGCTTTCGAGTTGTTCAAGGATTTGCTTCATCTTGGCGTTCGGTTGAGAGAGAAGAAAACGAAGAGCTGCCGGGATCCGGCCGGTGCCAGCGCCAGCGGTGCGCTGCGGCGGCCACGGCCTGCACGGCGACGACGTCGCGGCCCAGCTTGCGCTTGCGCGGCAGGCGGTGCAGCCAGCCCAGCCGCTCGCAGGCGGTAGCGAACAGCGCGCGCACCTCGGGCCGCTCGGCGGCCATCAGCTCGCGCAGCGTGCTGTCGATGCGGGACTCGGGCACATGCAGATCCCACAGCGTGCTCTGCAGGTAGATCAGCCAGTCGCGCACCTGGGCTTCGGGCAGGCTCATGACCTCGAGCGGATCGTCCTCGAAGTCGATCATGCCGGCAAAGCGGGGCGGATCAGCGCTGTCGTCGACGATCATGTTGCGGCCAAAGCACTGGCTCAGGTACTGCCCCGCCGCGTGCACGCGCACCAGCGAGCGGGCACCCTGGAGCCACAGGTCGAAGGCGGCGGGATGCCGCTGGTGCAGCAGGTTGGCCAGCTGGTTGGCACCCAGCCAGCTCATGACGAAATGGTCCGGCGCCACGTGCAGCACCTCGGGCACGCGCGCACCGGCCGCGCGCAGCGCCTGTAGCCTGCGGATCTCCACCGCCTGCGATTCGGCGCCGCCGTGTACCGGCACGGCGCCCAGGAAGGGCACGCCCAGCAGACGAGCCGCCGCGTTGAGAATGCGGTGTTTCGTGGGGCTGCGCTGCGGCCGATGGCCCTTGGCGATCACGCGCCCCGCAGAGGTGTCGAACACCTCGACGCGGTGCTCGCGCCAGCCCGGCGAGGCGGCGATGCGCTCCGTTTCCGATAGCTGGATGCGCCCGTCGCTCATGGGCTGGTGGCACTTTCTGCATTGAAATCCGCGCCAGCGACCTGTGCCACGCCAAGGCCGGCGGCCGCCAGCAGCTGGCGCGCCGCGGTCGATGGCGGCAGGCTGCCCTCGGCCACGCGCTCGGTCACGGGGCCCAGCGCATCGCGCACCGCCGGGTGCTGGCGGAAGGCCGATTTCAGGCCCGATTCGATCAACGACCACATCCACGCCCGCGCCTGCTGCTGCCGGCGCGCGGCCAGCCGGCCGTTGGCGGTCTGCAGCGTGCGGAAGCGCGTGACGCAATCCCAGAAGGCCTCCAGCCCCTCGCCCTTCAGGCCGCTGATCTGGATCACCTCGGGGTGCCAGAGGCGGGTGTCGTGGTGCGCGTGCTCGGGGTTGCCGTGCAGGCCGAAGATGCGCAGCGCCGACTGGATCTGCGCCCGCGCGCGGGTGGCGGCGGCCGGGTCGATGTCGGCCTTGTTGATGACCACCAGGTCGGCCAGCTCCATCACGCCCTTCTTGATGGCCTGCAGGTCGTCGCCGGCGTTGGGCAGCTGCAGCAGCACGAACATGTCGGTCATGCCGGCCACCGCGGTTTCGCTCTGGCCCACGCCCACGGTCTCGACCAGCACCACGTCGTAGCCGGCGGCCTCGCACACCAGCATGGCCTCGCGGGTCTTTTCGGCCACGCCGCCGAGCGTGCCGCTGCTGGGGCTGGGGCGGATGTAAGCGCTCTGCTCCAGCGACAGGCGCTCCATGCGCGTCTTGTCGCCCAGGATGGAGCCGCCCGACACACTGCTGCTGGGATCGACCGCCAGCACCGCGACGCGGTGCCCTCGTTCAATCAGAAGCAGCCCCAGCGCCTCGATGAAGGTGCTCTTGCCCACGCCCGGCACGCCGCTGATGCCCAGCCGCAGCGCGTTGCCGGTGTGCGGCAGCAGGCCGGTGAGCAGTTCGTCGCCCTGCGCGCGGTGGTCAGCGCGCGTGGATTCGAGCAGCGTGATGGCCTTGGCCATGGCACGGCGCTGCAAGGCCGCTGGGCCGTGCACGATGCCAGCCAGAAGGTCGTTCAGCTTCACACCTCACCCCGTTCGGGCTGAGCTTGTCGAAGCCCCTCCACACCACTCATTGCGCCTGTCTTGCGTGATTGGGCCAGCCACTGAATGCGCTCCCAGTCACCTGCCACCAAGGCCTCTTTTTTGGCGCGCGACCAGCCCTTGATCCGCCGTTCGAAGGCCAGAGCTCCTTCCCGGGTTTCGAATTCCGCTTGCCACACCAACTCGAGGGGCTTTCGTGTGGCCGTGTAGCCCGAGATCGCCATCTGGTGCTGCATCAAGCGCGCAGACAGATCGTCGGTATGGCCCGCGTAGAACGAGCCATTGCCACAACGCAGCAGGTAGACACAAAAGGGCTTCACGGCTGAGCCAGTAAAAGGGCTTCGACAGGCTCAGCCCGAACGGTTGGATGGGTCACGCCTGTAGTTCAAACCTTTGCGACCGCACGCTTGATCTGCTCCAGCACATCCTTGGCGCTGGCCGGGATCGGCGTACCGGGGCCGTAGATGCCCTTCACGCCGGCCTCGTAAAGGTAGTCGTAGTCCTGGCGCGGGATCACACCGCCGACGAAGACGATGATGTCGTCGGCACCCTGCTTCTTCAGTTCGTTGATGATGGCCGGCACCAGGGTCTTGTGGCCGGCGGCCAGGGTGCTGACGCCGACGGCGTGCACGTCGTTCTCGATCGCCTGGCGGGCGCACTCTTCCGGCGTCTGGAACAGGCTGCCGATGTCGACGTCGAAGCCGAGGTCGGCGAAGGCCGTGGCCACGACCTTGGCACCGCGGTCGTGGCCGTCCTGGCCGAGCTTGGCGATCATCACGCGCGGGCGGCGGCCCTGCTCGTCGGCGAAGGCGGCGATCTCGCCCTTGAGCTTGTCCCAGCCTTCGGCGGAATCGTAGGCGGCGGCATAGACGCCAGTGACTTTCTGCGTGTCGGCGCGGTGGCGCCCGAAGACCTGTTCCATGGCGTCGCTCACTTCGCCCACGGTGGCGCGGGCACGGATGGCTTGCACGGCGGCGGCCAGCAGGTTGCCCTGCCCCGTCTCCGCTATTTTTGTGATAGCTGCCAGCGCCTGCTGCACCTGGGCTGCGTCGCGTTTTTGCTTGATGTTCTGGAGGCGGGCAATCTGCGCTTCACGCACCTTGACGTTGTCCACCTCGAGGATCTCGATCGGATCTTCCTTGGCCAGCCTGTACTTGTTGACGCCCACGATCACGTCCTTGCCGGAATCGATGCGCGCCTGCTTCTCGGCCGCCGCCGCCTCGATCTTGAGCTTGGCCCAGCCGCTGTCCACCGCCTTGGTCATGCCGCCCATGGCGTCGACCTCCTCAATGATGGCCCAGGCGGCGTCGGCCATGTCCTGGGTGAGCTTTTCCATCATGTAGCTGCCGGCCCATGGGTCGACCACGCTGGTGATGTGCGTCTCTTCCTGGATGATGAGCTGCGTGTTGCGCGCGATGCGGGCGGAGAACTCGGTGGGCAGCGCAATGGCTTCGTCGAAGCTGTTGGTGTGCAGGCTCTGCGTGCCGCCGAAGACGGCCGCCATGGCCTCGATGGTGGTGCGCACCACGTTGTTGTACGGGTCCTGCTCGGTCAGGCTCCAGCCGCTGGTCTGGCTGTGCGTGCGCAGCATCAGGCTCTTGGGGTTCCTGGGGTTGAAGCCCTTCATGATGCGGCACCACAGCAGGCGGGCGGCGCGCATCTTGGCGATCTCCAGATAGAAGTTCATGCCCACGGCCCAGAAGAACGACAGGCGGCCAGCAAAGGCATCCACGTCCATGCCCTTGGCCAGGGCGGTCTTCACATATTCCTTGCCGTCGGCCAGGGTGAAGGCCATCTCCAGCGCCTGGTTGGCGCCGGCTTCCTGCATGTGGTAGCCGCTGATGCTGATCGAGTTGAACTTCGGCATGTGCTCGGCCGTGTACTCGATGATGTCGCCGATGATCTTCATCGACGGCTCGGGCGGATAGATGTAGGTGTTGCGGACCATGAACTCCTTGAGGATGTCGTTCTGGATGGTCCCGGCCAGTTGGTCCTGGCTCACGCCCTGCTCCTCGGCCGCCACGATGTAGCCGGCCAGGATGGGCAGCACCGCGCCATTCATGGTCATGGAGACGCTCACCTTGTCCAGCGGGATGCCGTCGAACAGGATCTTCATGTCCTCCACGCTGTCGATGGCCACGCCGGCCTTGCCCACGTCGCCGGTCACGCGCGGGTGGTCGGAGTCGTAGCCGCGGTGCGTGGCCAGGTCGAACGCCACGCTCACGCCCTGCCCGCCGGCGGCCAGCGCCTTGCGGTAGAAGGCGTTGGATTCCTCCGCGGTGGAAAAGCCCGCGTACTGCCGGATGGTCCACGGGCGCACCGCGTACATGGTGGCCTGCGGGCCGCGCAGGAAGGGCTCGAAGCCCGGCAGCGTGTTGGCGTACGGCAGGCCCGCCACGTCTTCAGCTGTGTACAGCGGCTTGACGGCGATGCCGTCGGGGGTGATCCAGTCGAGCGCATCCACCTTGCCACCGGGCGCGGATTTCTGCGCGGCCTTCTGCCAGTCGGCCAGGGTGGAGGGCTTGAATTCGGGCTGGTCGGTGCTCATGGCGGGGCCTTGGGTGGGCGGGTTGGTGCGCGCGGTGCAAAAGGATATCGGGATCACCTCCGGCGAGCCGCAGACGCCCGGCGGATGCGCATCCCCGAGCGTACCGCCAGTCCGCCCGGCGATGAAGGCGACGCCGCACAGCCGCCATCTTGATGGCCGTCGTTGCGGTATCGCCCGAACGCCATAATTATTAATTCAAAACCCGTTCACCGTCTTACAATCGCCAAAAATTTTTGGCTCCGATGACTGCCGTCGCCCACGTCGCCCCCCGCGCCCTCTACGAGGAGGTAGCCGAGCGCCTGCGCCAGCGCATCTACAGCCGCGAGCTGGCGCCCGGCGACTGGGTGGACGAGGTGCGCATCGCCGAGCAACTGGGCATCAGCCGCACGCCGCTGCGCGAGGCATTGAAGGTACTGGCCGCCGAGGGCCTGGTGACCATGAAGGTGCGGCGCGGCGCCTACGTGACCGAATCCTCGCCCAAGGATCTGGCCGACGTCTACCACCTGCTGGCCCTGCTCGAAACCGATGCCGCCCAGGCCGTGGCCAGCCGGGCCACCGACGCGCAACTGGCGGAACTCGGTGCACTGCACGCCGACCTCGAAGCCGCGGTCGATGACACACCCCGCTTCTTCGCCCTCAACGAGCGCTTCCACCTGCGCCTGCTGGAACTGGCCGACAACCGCTGGCGCCTGCAGGTGGTGCAGGACCTGCGCAAGGTGATGAAGCTGCACCGCCAGCACTCGCTGCTCAAGACCGGGCGCCTGAACGAATCGCTGGCCGAGCACCGTGCGCTGCTGCAGGCAATCACCGCCCGCGACGCCGCGCGGGCCGCCGACTGCATGCGCCGGCACTTCAAGGGCGGGCTGGAAGCGGCGTCCTGAGCGGCTGAACGTCGCGCGCGCTGCGCGAATGCCTTGCTGTCGCTGCTGGTCGTGCCCGGCGGGCACGGTTGCGACGGACCGCCTTCAAACCCCCAGCAGACGCGCCAGCCAGCCCTTGCGTTGCCGCTCGGCCGCCAGTTCGCGCAGCACTTCCATCTTGAGTTGCTCCTTCTCGGACTCGTGCTGCTTCACGGCCATCTTCTGGTAGGCTTTCACGGCCTCGATGTAGCCGTGGTCCTCGTTGCGGATGTGGTTGAACAGCCAGCGCGACAGCATGCCGTGCAGCTCTTCGACCACATCTTCACCACCCTCGAAGCGCGCCTGCATCTCGGCGACCTTGCGGGTGAAGATCTCGTGCACCCGCTTGTGCGGGCCGGTGAACATGTACCCCGCGTTCTGCATCAGCTCTTCCTCGAAGGCGAAATGCGACATGGTGTAGTCCACCATTTCCGCAATCACTTCCTCGAGGCCCTTGCGGTCGTGCGTTGCACGCAACTCGTTGACGCGGTTGATGTAGTCCACGATCCTACGGTGCTGGACATCGATCTCCGAAATGCCGGTGTCCAGGTCGGGCACCCATTGAAGAATCGCCATGATTGGCTCCAAGATGGTATGGAAGCGATGAAGTATCTAATCGACTCGGCTAGTACTTTTTGATACGAATCAAATTCCGCTCAGTCGCCGGGCAAGAAAGCACCGATTCCCTACACTAGGTCAAGCGCTCGGCGCCATGATCTGGTTTCAGAACTCGAAAACTTCACATGCCGGTTGCTTCCAACCCCAAGCCCCCTTCCCTGCCCACCCGCCGTGCGATGCTGGCTGTCGCCCTTTCCACGTCCTGGCCTCTGCACGCCTTGGCCGGCCCCGTGGCGTCTGCCGCCTGGCCCCGTGCCGAAGCTGTTCCCGGCGGCGTGGCCCGTCTCGATCTGGGCCGGTCGGCCGGCCAGCCCACCGCGTTCTCTGACGACGGCGTGCCGCTGCTGGTGCTGGCCGAGGACGGCGGCTGGACGGCGCTGGTGGGCATTCCCCTGGCGGCGCAGCCCGGCACGGCGCGCATCCGCGTGCGCGATGCCGCTGGCGGCGAGCGCGAGATCGCCTACACCATCACCCCCAAGCGCTACACCGAGCAGCACCTGAAGGTGTCGCCCCGCACGGTGGACCTGTCGCCCGAAGACCTGGCGCGCTATGAGCGCGAGAGCGCGCACCAGAAAGAGGTGATCGCCACACTGAGCCCGCCGCCGGCCGGCAGCCTGGCCATGCGGCAGCCCACGCCGGGGCGGCGCTCCAGCTCCTTCGGGCTACGGCGCGTCTTCAACGGCAAGCCGCGCAACCCTCACAGCGGCATGGACATCGCCGCGCCCACCGGGACGCCGGTGGTGGCACCCATGCCCGGCACGGTGCTCGACACCGGCGACTACTTCTTCAACGGCAACACCGTGTGGCTGGACCACGGTGGCGGCCTGCTGTCGATGATGTGCCACCTGAGCCGCATCGACGTGCAGCCCGGCGACCGCCTGGCCACCGGCCAGCGCCTCGGCGCCGTGGGCGCCACCGGCCGCGTCACCGGCCCGCACCTGCACTGGACGGTGATGCTCAACCGCACGGCGGTGGATCCGGCGCTATTTTTGGATTCACCCCCCTGAGCCGCTCACGCGTCTTCCCCCCTCTCCTGCGGGAGGGGGGACAACGCCAGTGCTCGGTACAAGCCCGAGCACGGCGTTCACGCGCATGGCCTGCTCCGCGGCCGTCTGGGGGTGCCAGAACTGGCCTCTCGCCCTGTCGGTGGTTTCGGGGCCGAGCGCAGCGATGGCCCGTGTTTTCCCCATCCCCTCTGGCCGTGCCGAGAAGCGCAGGGCGTGGGGCGGGCGCGGACACCGAAGGATGGCCGCGCTTCGTGCTCTGACTCGCTGCGGCTGTCCGAGCGGAGCGCCCTTTGGGGCGCGCAGCGAGTTCCGCAGCGCCGCCCCACGCATGAGCATCGCAGGCTGCCCGCAGCGCAGCGGAGGGACACGGCAAGTGGGGTCGCCTTTTCTTTGCCTACTTTCTTTTGGCGAAGCAAAAGAAAGTAGGTGCGCCGCCGGGCGCACCTCCCGGCCTCCAACGCCACCAAAATACTATGCTTTCAATAGCTGTCTGCGCCCACCACACAAGGCCTGGAGGCCAAAACACGCCAAAAATGTGCTCAACGCCAGTGCCTTGCAGATCCCCGCTGACAGCCGCGGGAACTTCGATCAGTGCACTTCCTGATGGGCTTTGTCACGCGCAAAGACGGCCAGCCCGCCCACGCCCAGCAGAGTGAGCGCCGACAGCAGCGTCGCCAACGCCACCAGCATCAGCATCCCCCATCGGCAACCCGCCAGCACCGGCCAATGGGCCAGGTAATGCAGCCCGGTCAGGACGGCGAGGAACACCGCGCCGGCCGCCAGCCAGCGCTCCGGCCGCAGCCACGCTGACGGCTTGGCCGCCGCACCGCCGTGCGGCGCCTGCCGCGCTTCGCTCCACTGCACCAGCGTCGACCAGATGCCGATGCCCAGCACGAAGGGCAGCAGGACGACGGATACGCCGTGCATGGCCAGCACCACCGACGACGAGCCCAGCAGCAGCATCGACAGCGGCGGCACGTGCGCCAGCCGCACCAGCAAGGGCAGGCGCCGGCCTTCGGCGATGGCACCGGGCGCAAGCCGCCGGGCCACCCAGGCCAGCGGCCAAGCCAGTGCGCCGCCGGCTGCCACGGCGCTGAGGCCGGCCAGCGCCAGCACATGCCGCAGCCAGGTTGTGGGCACCTGCCCTGCGTCGAACAAGATCGCGTCCCAGCGCAGGGTCTGCCCCTGCATCTTGCGGGCGAGCCAGCAGGCGAAGAACACCGCCAGCGCCGACAACACCAGGCCCAGCCAGCGGAAGTGCCGGGCCTTGCACGCGCTGGCGGTGTTCGGCACGCGGCAGTCACCCCGGTACTGGCTGGCGGGCGTGGCCCCGCCGACCGGGCGGGCGCTGGGATCGACCGGCTCGCCGACGCGGCGCGGGCGCGTGTCCAGGCCCGTGAGGGCCCAGATGGGGCTGGCCAGCGTCTGGTCGTGCAGGGGCTGGCCGGGGTCGCCCTCGGGCGCCGTGGCATCCGGCTGCAGGCGCAGGCCGCAGCCGGTGGACTCGATCATCATCCAGCGCAGCGTCAGGTCGGACAGGCCGGCTTCCAGGTAGGAGCCGCCCACGTCGCTGTGCACGCCGCGGAACCAGCGCTGGTCGAACGAGCGGCAGCGCTGCTCCTGCTCGTTCAGCGGCGGATGCGGCCACGCGTACGGGCGCGGACGGTACTGCGCGCGCGTCTCGTGCAGCGACATCGCGTGCCGCACGTGCACGAAGCGCTTGCTGACGATGTCGCCCGAATTGGTGATGCGCCGCCCGGTCATGCCGCCCACGGTTTCCACCGTGTCCCACACGCCCACGAAGTGCAGCAGCGGAAAACGCCCGCGCGACAGCTGCGCGTGCACCTGCGCGGTGAAGGCCTTGCGCGCGTCGCTCGGGTCGGCGAAGTAGGTGTTGACCATGGTGGGCAGCATGGGCAGCCCATCGTCGTGGATCAGGCCGTACATGTTGACCATGCCGCCGATGGCCCGCGCGGTGAAGGCGCCGCGCGAAAAGCCGAGCAAAAAGATGCGGTCGCCCGGCCGGTGGTGGCGGATCAGGAAGCGGTAGCCGTCGAGGATGTTCTCGTGCACGCCGCCGCCGAACGCCAGCCCGGCGAGCCGCCGGCCGCGCTGGCGCCAGTCGCCCAGCAGGCTGTCGGGCGGCACGTCGTTGGAGGTGCCGACACCCGGGTCGTAGTAGGTGATCTGGTGGTCGGACTTTTCAGCCAGCGCCCACAGCTTGACCACGTTGGTCGGCGTGCTGTCGCCCAGGATGTTGCCGGTGCCGTCGAAGAACAGCACCAGGTTGCGGTTCTGGGCCGGGTTCCAGTCGCGCTCGGCCGCCTCGCACAGCGCCAGCACGTCGCCGCGCGTGAGCGACTGCGCGCGCGACGGCGGGGCGATGGCTTCGGCGGGCTTCATGCCGGCCATGGTAGGCACCGGTGCGGCCTGGCGCCATCCCCTCATGGGTGGACGGGCCGCCCCTCGGGCCGGCGGGCTGACCGTGCCCCATCGGCACACGGCTTGGGGGGAAAGCCCCGGCGCCAAGCCGGGTCGATGCCCGCTGCTTCAGGCCAGCACGTCGAGCAGCCAGCGGTTCAGGTCGGCCACCTCTTGGGCGCAGACCGAGTGGCCCATGGGGTAGTCGTGCCACTGCACGCGGTAGCCCAGGGCCTGGAGCGCGTCGCGCGTGGCCAGGCTGCGTTCGAGGGCGATGACGTCGTCCTGCCGGCCGTGGGCCAGGAAGATCGGCGTGGCCTGGTTGGCCTCGCTCCGCTCGGCCGCCAGCGTGCCGGCCAGCGGCAGGTAGCCGGACATGCCGACGATGCCGGCCAGCCGCTGGCCGTGCCGCAGCCCGGTGAGCAGCGCCATGGCGCAGCCCTGCGAGAAGCCGGCCAGCACGGTGCGCTCCGGCGGAATGCCGCGCGCCGCCTCGCGCGCCAGCACGGCCTCGATGGCGGCGCGGGAGTGGCGCAGGCCGGCTTCGTCTTCCCGCGCGCGGTCGGGCGCGATGTCGTACCAGGCCGGCATGACGTAGCCGCCGTTGATGGTCACCGGGATGCTGGGCGCGTTGGGGAACACGAAGCGCACCGGGCCGACCGCGCCCAGATCCAGCTCATCGACCAGCGGCACGAAGTCGTTGCCGTCGGCGCCCAGCCCGTGCATCAGCACGATGGCGGCCCGCGCGCCGGGCCCGGTTTCCAGTTCGATCAGGGAGAGGTTGGCGGATTCGCTCATGGCCGGGTGCTGTTGAAAGGACTGCGATGGCCCATCGTAACCGGCTGGGGGCAGATCCTGCTTTTCAAGGCCTTTTTGGCCTATCGCCCTTTCGTGACGGGCGCAGGCAGCTATGGTTTGAGGAGCGATGGCACCGTGATGCGGGCTGCCTTTTCAACAGGCGCTGTGCGCCACTCGTAGCCAAGCCCGCCCATGCCGTGCCAGAAGATTTTCAAGCCTTTTCAGCCTCCAGCCCTTATGTGGCGGGCGCAGACAGCTATCGATCTGGAAGCAAACCGCCGACCTGCGTCCGTCGGGCTCGCAGCGGCGTGACGGGCTACGCGTGGTCGTGGTCGTGGTCGTGGACGTCGGCCTCGTCCTGCTCGTCGAGCTGGCCGTTGCGCCGCGCCTCGCGGGCGACGGCGGCCTGGTCGGCCACCTGGCGCATCGCCTTGTCCACCACCGCGCCGGCATCGACGATGCGCAGCTGGCGCAGCTTCATCAGCTTCTCGCAGGTGCGGCGCGTCATGGTGTGCGGCTGGCCGCCACGGCTGACGAACATGAACAGCGCGCCGTTGTCGCTGGTCCAGAGCAGCTGGGCGCGTCGCCACTTGCCGTGCGACAGCAGATCCACCCAGTCGCCCTGGCGCAGCCGGGCCAGCTCGGCGCGGCGGCGGGCCAGGGCTTCGTCCTCGTCGGCGGCCTCCGGGTTTTCCGCTGCAGCGCCAGGCTGGAACACGGGCGCCGGTTCCGCCGCCGCGGCGGCGGGTTCGGTGCCGGCCGCGGGTGTGCCCCCGAGCGCCGCGCCCTCCGAAGCCGGTGGCGCGGCGCGCACGGTGACGGGCTCGGTGGGGGCGAAGGCGCGCATCGCCGTTTCCCCGGGCGGGAGCGTGACGGAGGCTTCCGCAGGTTCCTCCGCGTCGGCAGCCTCCTCGGCGTCGACCAGCGGGGCGCCCATGGTGGTGTCGGCGTCGGCCAGCGCCTCTTCGAATCCGGCCACGGTGAGTTCGTGGCGGCCCAGCCAGGGCTGCTCGGCCGCCTTGGGCTTGGGCACCTCGATCGGCACCGGCTCGGTGGGCGGCAGCAGCGACGAGTCGCCTGCGTCCAGCGGCGTGAAGCCCGAGGCTTCGGCGTCGATCGCGCTGCGGCGTCGGCGCAGCCGCAACACCGGGTCGTGGTAGCGCATCAGCGCCGTGAAGAACGGCTCGGATTCTTCCGGGTCCTTGCCCAGCATGTCGAGGCCGCGGCGCAGCGTCTGCAGCAGGCTGGGCACCACCTCGAACAGCCTGGCCGGCTGCTTGAGCGCCGCGTCGCGCTTGACGCTCCACAGCAGATCGGTCACCACCGCCAGGTAGCCGCCCGGGTCGAGCTGGCCGCGCTTGTCGGTGAGCTGGGCATGGGCGATCACCAGCGACCAGTCCTGGAACAGGAAATCCACCACCACGCCGGGCACGCCGGGCAGATCGGAACGCAGGCTGAACTCCCAGGCGATCTTGTCGGCCAGCGCCTGGCGTTCCTGGGCGAAATGGATCGACTGCAGCCCGCGCTGGTGCTGGACGGCGTCTTCGTCGTCCTGCGCCTTCCACTGTGTCTGCAGCGCCTGCAGCCGCTCGCTGAAATCGCGCTCGGCGACTTCGTTCTGGTCGCTCAGCTCGCGCACGGTAGCACGCACCGGCGCCATGAAGCTCTCGAACTCTTCCGAGAACTCGTCGTTGAACTTGAAGCTGCGCTGCGCCACGCTTTCGACCAGCCGGCGCGCCGGGTGCTCGTCGGAGCCGAAGAAGCGCGGGTCGGCCAGGGCCATGCGCATCAGCGCCGGCTCCAGCGCCACGAAGGCCTCGCGCACCGGCGCCAGCACGCGCCGGTCGCCGGCCACCTGGCTGACCAGGGTGCGCACGGCGTCCAGCCCCAGCACCTCGCTCACCTTGCGCGCCTTGGCTTTCAGCGCCATCAGCGTGCGGGCCCGGTTCTGCGCCGACGCATGGGCTCCCCAGTCGCGCTCGGGCAGCGGCGCCTGCACGTCCACATCGCGCGGCGGACGGTCCACCGGGCTGATGGCGCGGTGCGCGTCCTGCCAGCGCGCCCAGCCGGATTCGTCGAACGCCTCTTCGCGCGGCTGGCGGTACAGGGCCGCGGTTTCCTTCTGCACGGCCTCGTAGTAGCCCTCGGGCAGCGGCTCGTCGTGCTCGGCGATCCACTGGGGCTGGTAGAGGAAGTCGTGCACCACGTCGTGCGACACCGCGGTCTTGGCGCGTGCCAGCCGGCTCATGTGCGGGAAGGGCCGGCGCCGCTGGGACGAGCCTGCGCCGTCACGGCCGCCGCCACTGCCCGATCCATCGCCCCCGCCGGGACCGCCTGAGCCGCCTCCAGCGCCGCCGCCAAAACCACCGCCACCGCCTGGTCCGCCGCCACCGGGGCCTCCAGGACCACCCGGGCCGCCATACCCACTACCGGCGCCACCCGAGCCGCCGCCGCCCGGCCCCCCGGCGCCGGATCCGCCGGCACCACCGGCGCCCTTGCCCTTGCCGCGCGCAGCGCCGCCCCCGCCGCCGCCGCCGCCGCCGACAGCGGTCAGCTTGAGCCGGTAGCGCGCTTCCTGAACGCCTTCGGCTTCCAGATGGTCGGCCAGCAGCTTGTAGAGGCGGTTGAGCTCGTGCCCGAAGGTGCGGGTCATGTGCTTGACCCACAGGCTGCGCAGTTCGGGATCTTCCGGCTGCCGGTCAATCGCCTGCAGCAAGGCGCGGCACAGCACATCAGGGCGGAAGGGGTTGAGGTCGGGCCGCACCACCGGCAGGCCCATGGCGGAGCTGATCAGCGTGTCGAGCCGGCTCAGCACGTGCTCCACCATCGGCAGCACGCCCTGCTGCAGGCGCGAGGCCTCGACGAACTGCGTCACCTCGGCGTCGGCCAGCAGCGACAGGCTGTCTTCCGTGATCTTCGCGTGCGGGCGCTGCGGCTGTTTGGCCTCTTCGCGGCTTTCGCGCAGCGCTTCCGAAACGGCATGCTCCACCTGGGTCGGAAACTCGGTGCGCAGCGTTGGCGCGCGTTTGTCGAGTGCGATCCGCGCGTCGCCCAGCGCCATCCGGCGCGCGATCACGGTGGAGCGGCGCTCGGATTCTTCCAGGCCCTGGCGCGCCGTGTCCACGCAGCGCTCCATGGCCGACGCGGCCTCGAACACCGCTTCGTGCACACAGCGCTTGACGAGCGAACTGCCTGATCCGACCGTGGTCATTGTCCCAAGGGCTTACCTGTGTCCTGCCGGGCCTTCAGCCCGCTGAACCAATGCTCCCATATGTAACTCACCACTCTAACCGTTGTGGGTGCCAGCTTTCTTGACGAGCAGCGTGCCCACGCGCGAAAAATGCCAACTATGTCCAGCCCTGTGGCCGGATTCAGTCGGCGATCGGCTCGGTCAGGTACACCGCTTCGCGGCCCACGATGGGCACGCGCGCGGGCATCATCACCGTGCAGTCTTCGCAGGGCGAGACGATCTCGCGGCCCGGGCCGTCGGTGGCGATCAGCTCGCCCCTGGCGAAGGTCTCGTAGCCCACCAGCGGCCGCGTGAAGCGGAATTCGTCCGTGTGCACCATGCAGGTCTGCAGCAGGCGGAAGCGCCGCTGCGGCTGCGGCGGCACCGGCGTGCGCGGCGCGATCAGGCCGAAGTGCGCCAGAAAGTCCAGCGCCACCTCGGTCGCCACCACGGAGCTGCTGCGGGCGAAGTGCTGGCCGCACTCGGCCACCAGCGCCACGCCGGCGTCGGAATCGCGCTCGCCGTGCCGGCCGTGCTGGATCAGCGGCGTGCCCGAGCCCAGGCCCGACGGCATGACCATGTGGATGTTCACGTGACCGCGCGCGCCCACGGCCACCGCGGCCTGGCGGTTGCGCTCGAAATCCGGGTAGACCCAGAACGGCTTGACGGCGTGGCTGGTGGAGTGGATGTCGAGGATGTGGTCGGCCGCCTGCACCACCGGGCGCATCTCGCGCGCGCGGCGCAGCTCGGGGCTGTCGTGCGGGCCATCCAGCCATTCATCGGACCAGATGCGGTTCAGGTTGTGCACGATCTGCCGGTTGGCGTAAGGGTCGTGCTGCTTGAAGGCTTCATACGCCTCGACGTGCGCGAAGCTCACCGTGAGCGTGCCCACCAGCGGCCGCACACCGGTGTCGAGCAGGTGCGTGGCCGCGACCATGCCGCAGATCTCGTTGCCGTGCGTGAGCGCGTTGATCAGCACGTGCGGCCCGGGCTTGCCGGACTCGAAGCGGTGCACGTAGGGAATGCCGGTGTTGCCGGCGCGGTAGGCCGACAGATCGCGCGGCAGGACTTCCAGCGGATGCGCGGGCGGCACGGAAAGATCGTTCATGGCGGAACCGTAACGTGCAGAAAGACAAACTTACATCTTAACGAAGCCGGCGGCGATGCGCTGTCGCGTTCAGCCGTCTGTGGCCGCGCCGCTACCATGATCCACCCCCGCCAGCACCCGTGCACCGCCAGTCATGACCAGCAACCCCGCCCTGCTCCAGACGCTTTCCGCCGCCGAGACCGTCGCCCGCCTGCCCTTCGCTCCGCTGGTCGACGCCATTGCGCAGGCCGCACGCGACCAGGCGGCCGGCCGCATCGCCAGCCCCGAGCGGCTGGTGGTGCCGCTGGGCGAAGGCGGCGTGATCCTGAGCATGCCGGCCGCCGCGTCGGACCTGGGCGTGCACAAGCTGGTCACCGTGCAGCCGGCCAACGGCGCGCGCGGGCTGCCGGCCATCCACGGCCTGGTCACGGTGCTGGACGCGGCCACCGGCCGGCCGCTGCTGCTGCTCGACGGGCCGGAGGTCACCGGCCGCCGCACCGCCGCCGTCAGCCTGCTGGCGCTGCGCACCCTGCTGCCGGCGCCGCCGCGCGCGGTGCTGCTGGTCGGCACCGGCGTGCAGGCGGTGCATCACGTGCGCGCGCTGCAGGCGCTGCTGCCGCAGGCCCGTGTGCTGGTGCGTGGCAGCAGCCCGGCCAGGGCCGAGGCCTTCTGCGCCGCCCACGCGGGCGATCACCCCGGGCTGGCGCCCTGCCCGGCCGGCCCGGTGCCGGACATGGTGGACGCGGTTGTGCTGCTCACCACCGCCACCGAGCCGGTGTACGACGAGGCGCCGCGCGCCGGCCGGCTGGTGATCGGCGCCGGGGCCTTCAAGCCGACGATGGCCGAGATCGGCCCGCGCACCCTGGCCGGCAGCCAGCTCTTCGCCGACGACCCGGCCGGCGCCCGGCACGAAGCCGGCGATCTGCTGCGCGCGGGGGTCGACTGGAACCTGGTGCGCTCCCTGGCGGAGGCGTTGGACCGGGGCGTCGATCTGTCCCGGCCCGTGGTTTTCAAGAGCGTGGGCTGCGCGGCGTGGGATCTGGCGGCGGCGCGGGTGGCGATGACGGGCGGGGGCTGAGGCTTGTCGTTGCCGGGCGAGGAAGGGTTGCAACCCGCGTCGTGGGCGCTGGCTGAACCGGCCGATCGCTGCCTCTCTTTGACTCTCTCACTTAAGCCGAATTTTTTGAGGCTTTTTGGCGTTCAGGCCTTGCGTGGCGGGCGCAGGCAGCTATTGAAGGCGTAGTGGTTCTGGTCACGTTGCAGGCCGGGATGTGCGCCCGGCGGCGCACCTACTTTTCTTTGTGTCGCCAAAGAAAAGTAGGCAAAAGAAAGGCGACCCCACTGGCCGTGTCCCTTCGCTTCGCTGCGGGCAGCCTGTGATGCTCGGTCGTGGGGCGGCGCTGCGGAACTCGCTGCGCGCCGATGGCGCTCCGCTCGAACAGCCGCAGCGAGTCAGAGCACGAAGCGCGGCCATCCTTCGGTGTCCGCGCCCGCCCCACGCCCTGCGCTTCTCGGCACGGCCAGAGGGGAGTGGGGGAGAACACGGGCCATCGCTGCGCTCGGCCCCGGCGCGAATACAGGCCGCGAGGCAAGAACTGGCACCCCCCGAAGGCCGCGGAGCAGGCCAACCCAGCGACCGCCGTGGCCGGGGTCCCCCCGGCCACTGGCGGTGCCCCCTTGAGGGGGGTGGCGAAACATCGCGAAGCGAGTGGAGCCTGGGGGTGGTCCCATCACCCGATCATCATCAGACTGGCATTGCCCCCGGCGGCGGCCGTGTTGGTGCTGACGGCGCGTTCCAGCACCAGGGCTTGCAGCGGCACGTCGGCCGCGCCGGGCGGCAGCGCGTGCAGGGGAACGATGGCGCCGCCGCGCGCCGCCAGGGCCTGCTGCGCGGCCGCGATGTCATCCGCCGAGCCGTGGCACAGGGCCACGTCGATGCCCACGGCGGGGGCCTGCCAGTCCTGCGCCAGCGCCACGCGGGCCTGCACGGTGGCGGGGAGTGCCGCCAGCAAGGCCTGCGTACCCGCATCGGCCGGCCAGACGGCGCGGCTGCCGACGGCCAGCACGGCGGCCAGTTGCGTCAGCCGGTCGGCTTCGGCGCCGGCCAGGCACAGCGCGGCTTCGCGCGGGTGCAGGTGGTAGACGTTCTGCTCGCCGGTGGGGCCGCGCAGCACGCGGCTGGTGGGCTGGCAGCCGGCGCGGGAAAGCTGGTCGCATTGCGCGGCCAGGGCGTCGCGGCCGGTGTGGGCGGCCCAGTCGCCCAGCGCCGCCAGCGCGGCGGCAGGCGGCGTGCCCTGCGAGGGGCGTGCGGCATCCGGCGCGCAGAAGGCCAGCGCGCGCGGCAACACGTCGTGCGGGGCGCGGGCCAGCAGGCGGTACAGGTACAGCGGGCCGCCGGCCTTGGGCCCGGTGCCCGACAGGCCTTCCCCGCCGAAGGGCTGCACGCCCACCACCGCGCCGACCATGTTGCGGTTGACGTAGAGGTTGCCGGCTTCGCCGTGCCGGCGCACGAAGTCCACCGTCTCGTCGATGCGGGTGTGCACGCCCATCGTCAGGCCGTAGCCGGTGGTGTTGATGGCCGCCATCAGGCGCGGCAGGTCGCGCCGGCGGTAGCGCAGCACGTGCAGCACGGGGCCGAACACCTCGCGCTCCAGCTCGTCGATGCCGCCGATCTCGATCAGCGCCGGCGCCACGAAGCTGCCCTGCCCGGCCTCCGCCGGCAGCGCCATGCGGTGCACGGCGTGGCCGCGCTGCTGCATGGCGGCGATGTGGCGCTCGATGCCGCCCTGCGCCTCGGCGTCGATCACCGGGCCGATGTCGGTGGCCAGCAGCGCGGGGTTGCCGATGCGCGCCTCGGCCATCGCGCCTTTCAGCATGGCCAGGGTGCGCTCGGCCACGTCTTCCTGCAGGCACAGCACGCGCAGGGCCGAGCAGCGCTGGCCGGCGCTGTCGAAGGCGGAACTCATCACGTCCTGCACCACCTGCTCGGCCAGCGCGGACGAGTCGACGATCATCGCGTTCTGCCCGCCGGTCTCGGCGATCAGCGGCACTGGCAGCCCGTGCGCGCCCAGGCGCTGCGCCAGCGTGCGCTGCAGGATGCGCGCGACCTCGGTGGAGCCGGTGAACATCACGCCCTGCACACCGGCGTCGCCCACCAGCGCGGCGCCCACGGTCTCGCCGCGGCCCGGCAGCAGCTGCAGCGCGGCGCGCGGCACGCCGGCCTGGTGCAGCAGGCGCACGGCCTGGGCGGCGACCAGCGGCGTCTGCTCGGCCGGCTTGGCCAGCACCGGGTTGCCGGCCGCCAGCGCGGCGGCCACCTGGCCGGTGAAGATGGCCAGCGGGAAGTTCCACGGGCTGATGCACACCACCGGGCCCAGGGGCACGTGCGCGGCGGCGTCGAAGCCGCGCGCCTGGGCCGCGTAGTAGCGCAAAAAGTCCGCCGCCTCACGCACCTCGGCCACGCCGTTGGACCAGGTCTTGCCGGCTTCGCGTGCCAGCAGCGTGAGCAGCGCGGGCGCCTCAGCTTCCAGCAGGTCGGCGGCGCGCTCCAGCAGCGCGGCACGCTCGGCCGGCGGCGTGGCGGCCCAGGCGGGCGCGAAGGCCGCCGCGTCGGCCACGGCCTGCGCGGCCTGCGCCGGCGTGGCCTGCCGCACCTGGCCGACCACGTCGCCCAGCAGCGCCGGGTTCAGAACGTTTTCGGGCTCCGGCCCATGCGCAGCGGGCGCAGCCAGCTCTTGATTGGATAGCAACGGCGCCGCCTCCCAGCGCCGCTGGCCATGCGCCTGCCAGGCCGTCTGCAGCGCGGCCAGGGTGGCATCGCTGGCCAGATCGAAGCCCTGCGAATTGGCGCGCAGGCTGCCGTACAGCGCCGCCGGCAGCGGGATCGCCGGGTGCGGCTGGCCCACGGCGCCCTCGCGCTCGGCAAACTGGCGCACGGTGCGCACCGGGTCTTCCACCAGGCTTTCCAGCGGCAGGTTCGGGTCGGCCACACGGTTCACGAAGGAGGTGTTGGCGCCGTTCTCCAGCAGGCGGCGCACCAGGTAGGCCAGCAGTGTCTCGTGCGAGCCCACCGGCGCGTAGATGCGGCACGGCCGGCCCAGGCCGCCGGCGCTCTCGGGCCCCACCACCTGCTCGTACAGCGGCTCGCCCATGCCGTGCAGGCACTGGAACTCGTACTGGCCGCTCTGGTAGCGCTCCGGCCCGGCCATGCGGTAGATGCTGGCCAGTGTCTGCGCGTTGTGGGTGGCGAACTGCGGGTAGACCGCGTCCGGCGCGGCCAGCAGCCTGCGCGCGCAGGCCAGATAAGAGACATCGGTGTAGGCCTTGCGCGTGAACACCGGGTAGCCGGCCAGGCCGTCGATCTGCGCGCGTTTGATCTCGCTGTCCCAGTAGGCGCCCTTGACCAGCCGCACCATCAGCCGGTGGCCGCTGCGGCGTGCCAGATCGATCACATAGTCGATCGCGTAGGGGCAGCGCTTCTGGTAGGCCTGGATCACGAAGCCGATGCCGGCAAAGCCCGCCAGCGCCGGCTCGAAGCAGAGCTTTTCCAGCAGATCGAGCGAGAGCTCCAGCCGGTCGGCCTCTTCGGCGTCGATGTTCAGGCCGATGTCGTAGCGCTTGGCCAGCAGCGCCAGCTCCAGCAGCACCGGGTACAGCTCGGCCATCACGCGGGCGTGCTGGGCGCGGGCGTAGCGCGGGTGCAGCGCCGACAGCTTGATCGACAGCCCCGGCCCCGCGTACACGCCCTTGCCAGCCGCCGCCTGGCCGATGGCGTGGAGCGCCTCCACGTAGGCCTGGCGGTAGCGCGCCGCGTCGTCGGTGGTAAGTGCGGCCTCGCCCAGCATGTCGTAGGAATAGCGGAAGCCCTTGCCTTCCAGCTCGCGGGCGCGGCTCAGCGCCTCGGCAATGGTTTCGCCGGTGACGAACTGCTCGCCCATCACCCGCATCGCCATGTCCACGCTCTTGCGGATCAGCGGCTCGCCGCCCTTGCCGATCAGCCGCGTGAGCGTGGCCGACAGCGTCTGCTCGCTGTGCGTGGCCACCAGCTTGCCGGTGAGCAGCAGCCCCCAGGTGGCGGCGTTGACGAACAGCGACGGGCTCTTGCCCGCGTGCTCTTCCCACTGGCCGGCGGCGATCTTGTCGCGGATCAGCGCGTCGCGCGTGCCGGCGTCGGGGATGCGCAGCAGCGCCTCGGCCAGGCACATCAGCGCCACGCCTTCGTGCGAGGACAGCGCGTACTGCTGCAGCAGGCCCTGCACCAGCCCCGCCTTGCCCACGCCCGGCTTGCGCTCGCGCAGCTGGCGCGCGAGCTTGAGCGCCAGCTGCTGCACTGCCTCGACCTCGCCCGCCGGCGGCTCGGCCTGCGCCAGCAGCGGCGGCAGCGCCTCGGGCTCGGGCAGGCGCCAGGCGGCGGTGATGGCCTGGCGCAGGGGAGACGGTTGTGGCGGCAGCCCATCCACGATGGCGGCGGGCTGGCGGGTGGTGGTGGCGGTGGTGTCGAGAACGGCGGTGTCCATGGCAATGGCTCCCCGGCTGGGTTGGTCAATATCGCCAGTTTGATGGACTTTGAAGTGAATTTTTCACCATAATCAAGCCACCCAATAGACGTTTGTTCAAATCATGAAGCTGCCCGCCGAGCTCGACCGCATCGATCTGCGCATCCTGCGCGCCCTGCAGGAGGACGGCCGCATCGCCAACCTCAAGCTGGCCGAAAGCGTGGGCCTCTCGCCCACCGCCGTGCTGGCGCGCGTGCAGCGGCTCACGCGCGAGGGCTACATCCTGGGCTACGAGGCGCGGCTCAACCCGCTCAAGCTCGGCGCCGGCATGCTGGTCTTCGTGGAGGTGCTGCTCGACCGCACCACGCCCAACGTGTTCGACGAGTTCAAGGCCGCCGTGCAGACCCGCCGCGAGATCCTGGAAGCGCACATGGTGGCCGGCGGCTTCGACTACCTGCTCAAGACCCGCGGCGCCGACATGGCCGACTACCGGCGCTTCGCCGGCGCCGTGCTGTGGCAGCTGCCCGGCGTGCGCGAAACCCGTACCTACGCGGTGATGGAAGAGGTCAAGAGCACCAACCAGCTGGATCTGGGTTAGCCACTTTTCTCACGCCTTTTTGGCCTGCAGCCCATACGTGGCGGGCGCAGCCAGCTATTGAAACAGAAGCAAATCCGGCCACTCGGCCATCCGCTAGGCTATTGGTCATGCACACGCCCTTCCCGCCCCACGTCCTGCCCGTCGAACCCAGGCACGCCTACCGGCTGCTCAACACCGGCGCCTCGGTGCTGGTGAGCAGCGCGCACGCCGGTCGGCGCGACGTGATGGCCTGCGCCTGGAACGTGGCGCTGGAGTTCGAGCCGCCCAAGCTCGCCGTCTGCCTGGACAAGGCCACGCTGACGCGCGAGCTGGTCGAGGCCAGCGGCAGCTTCGTCGTCGCCGTGCCGCGCGCCGCGCAGGCCGATCTGGTGGCCACCGTGGGCAGCGTCTCCGGCCGCGACGTGGCCGGGCAGGACAAGTTCAGCGCCTTCCACATCCGCCACGCGCCGGGCACGCAGGTCGATGCACCACTTGTGGAAGGCTGCATCGGCTGGCTGGAATGCCGCCTGATCCCCGAGCCGCACCTGCAGCAGGCGCACGACCTGTTCATCGGCCAGGCCGTGGCCGCCTGGGCCGACGAGCGCGCCTTCGCCCACGGCAAGTTCCTGGCGCTGGAAGCCACCCCGCCCGAATGGCGCACCCTGCACCATCTGGGCGCCGGCAACTTCGTGATCCCGGGCGCGCAGATCAAGGGGCGGCAGCTGGCACCCCGAGCCCCTTCCTGAGCGCGGCGCGCCTCCACGCGCCACAATCCCCGCATGAAGAAATCCCTGCACGACATCGCCTTTTCCATGCTCGACCTGGTGCCCGTGCGCGAGGGCGGCACCGTGGCCGACGCGCTGGCCATCTCGCTGCGCACCGCGCGCCATGCCGAGCGCCTGGGCTTCACGCGCTACTGGCTGGCCGAGCACCACAACATGCCGGGCATCGCCAGCTCGGCCACCGCCGTGCTGGTGGGGCACATCGCCGGCGGCACCGAGCGCATCCGCGTGGGCTCCGGCGGCGTGATGCTGCCCAACCACGCGCCGCTGGTGGTGGCCGAGGCCTTCGGCACGCTGGCCGAGCTGTACCCCGGCCGCATCGACCTGGGCCTGGGCCGCGCCCCCGGCACCGACCCGATGACCATGCGCGCGCTGCGCCGCGACCGCATGGAAAGCGTGGACGACTTCCCGCGCGATGTGGCCGAACTGCAGCGCCTGCTGGGCGACGCGCAGCCCGGCCAGAAGCTCATCGCCAACCCCGGCGCCGGCACGCGGGTGCCGATCTGGCTGCTGGGCTCCAGCCTGTTCTCCGCCCAGCTGGCGGCCGAGCGCGGGCTGCCCTACGCGTTTGCCTCGCACTTTGCGCCCGCCATGCTGCTGCAGGCCATCGAGGTCTACCGCGCGCACTTCAAGCCCTCGGCTGCATGCCCCAGGCCCTACGTGACGATCGGCGTGCCGCTGGTGGCCGCGCCCACGGATGAAGAAGCGCAACTGCTGGCCAGCAGCGTGTTCCAGCGCGTGCTGGGCATCCTGCGCGGCCAGCGCGGAAAGCTGGCGGCGCCGGTGGAAGGCTTTGCGGCCAGCCTGCAGCCGCAGGAGCGCGCCGCCCTGCAGGATTTCCTGGCCTGCGCCGTGATCGGCAGCCCGGATACCGTGCGCGACGGCCTGAACAAACTGGCCGAGCTGACCGAATGCGACGAGATGATGTTCACCTGCGACATCTTCGACCCGGCGCTGCGCCTGCGCTCGCTCGACATCGCCGCCGCCGTGCGCAGCGGCGCGCCGGTGCCGGCCTCGGCGTGAAGCCGCTGACTTTTCCCGCTGCTGCGCGTGCCACCGCGCGCACCGCCTGGCTGGCGGCCGCCTTGGCCGGCGCCGCAGCATCCACCGCCGGCTGCTCGGTGGCTGGCGCCGCCGCGGGCGCGGCGGTATCGGTGGCCGGCACCGTCGTCGTCACCGGCGTCTCGCTCACTGGCAAGGCCATCGGCGCGGGCATCGACGCCATGGCGTCCAGACCGCAGGACGACGGCAGCGGCATCGTCATCCACGAGCGCATCCGCCCGGCGGAAGGCGCGGGCGGCGTGGATGGCGCGCATGGCGCCGCCCCCGCCACGCTACCGCGCTGCGCGGTGCCCAGCGGGGACGTGCCGGCACCTGCGCCCGCCCCCGGCACCGCGAGTGCCTGCCGCTGAGGCGGGACCGCAGGGCCCGCTGCCAACTCGCCCCAAAAAAAACACCCAACCGTTCACGCTGAGCCTGTCGAAGCGCCGCGCGAGGCACCGGCAAGCCTGTCGAAGCGCCGCGCGAGGCACCGGCAAGCCTGTCGAAGCGCCGCGCGAGGCGCAGGCGGGCCCGCGCGGAGCTTGTTGAAGGCCTCAGCCCGCACGGTTCTTGTTGATCAAATGCGATTCGGTACGGACCGTCCACACGCCCGATCAGCAGGTGCTTCCGATAGAGGCCCAAAGCGCTATCGTTCACATAGCTGCCTGCGCCTGCCACGCCTGGGCCAGAGGCCTGAAACATGCTGAAAACCCGCAAGGCTGCGCCAGCCCGCCGCATGGTGCATCATGGGGCGTCCCAGACCTTGCCCATCGCCATCCCATGACCCAGCCCACGACGCCCAACGCCGCCCGCCCGCACAGCCCCGCCGCGTGGGCCGCAGCCTCCGCCCTCGCCTGCTGCGCCTTGCTGGCCGGTTGCGGCACCGCTTCCGCCATCAAGGCCACCGGCAGCGCCATGAGCGACAGCGTGCGCATGGGCGGCCAGGCCGTGGGCTCGGGCATCGGCGCCGTCACCGGCGCCAGCCAGGCCTCCGACCCCATCACGGGCGACGCCAAGCGCGATGGCAAGCGCTTCACCGCGCCCAGCGAGTGAGCCGCGAGCCGGCAGACGCTTTGTTTTTGATAGCTGCCTGCGCCCGCCACGCCTGGGCAAGAACTCGTTTTGACTGTTAGAAATCAGCCCGTGCCGCCCATGCAGGATCTGCCCACCAGCCCCGCCTGCGAGCGCAACCAGGGCCCCATCCTGGCCGCGCTGCGCGGCCTGCTAAACCCCCAGGGCCGCGCGCTGGAAATCGCCAGCGGCACCGGCCAGCACGTGGCGCACTTCGCGCGTGAGCTGCCCGGCTGGCAATGGCAACCCACCGACCGCGGCGACGAGCTGTTCTTCGCCATCCAGGCCCGCTGCGCCGGCCTGCCCAATGCCCTGCCGCCGCGCCGGCTCGACGTGCTGCAAACCCCCTGGCCCGCCGACGGCGGCCCGCCCTTCGCCCCCGGCACGTTCGACCTCGTGTTCTGCGCCAACCTGATGCACATTGCCCCCTGGGCCTGCACCGCCGCGCTCATGCAAGGCGCCGCCCACTGCCTGGCCCCCGGCGGCCAACTCGTCACCTACGGCCCCTACCTCGAAGACGGCGCACCCACCGCCCCCAGCAACCAGGCCTTCGACACCGACCTGCGCGCCCGCAACCCCGCGTGGGGCATTCGCCGGCTGGATGACGTAGCTGCCGAAGCCGAAGCGGCGGGGCTGGCGCTGCACGGGCGGCATGCGCTGCCGGCGAACAATCTGGTGCTGGTCTTTTGGGGGCGTGCCGTCGCCAAAAAAGAAAGCTGATAGCTCGTCGATTTGAAACGTATGTCTGCCAGTCGTGCCGTTGTTCTGGCGAGCGGACGTTCAACGTAGGGGTTCACCCGCTAGCGAAAGCGAGCAAAGCCCGCTGCGGTGGGTCAGGTGCAACGACGGGTGGACCCTGGCTCTACTCGATGGACTGGAAGAGTAACGCCTGCAACTTCATGGGATGCTCCGAAGCAGGCTCCTTGCCGGAGTTAGACAGGATGACAACGCGCCAAACTTGCCGCCCCTTTTTGACGAGGGTCGCATGAACGCGTTGAGTTCTGTCATCCGCCATCGTTCCGGTCACGGTAATGGCCTGACGACCGCCAACCAAGACCAGTTGACCTGGCACCGACAACCTCATGTTGCCACGAACAGCTGTGACCCAAGCATCCAAATAGTCCTGAAGTTCCATGTTCGACGGCACATCTTCCTTAGCGAAGACCACATAGACGCCGTAGTCTGGCCCAGAAAACAGTTGGATTGGCTGCTTATCACCGTTCTTCTGCTCCTCGTGGATCCAGCCACTTGGAATGGCTACGGACTTGCCAGTCACCTGGTTGACCCAAGTTGTTCCACTGTAATAACTGCGTTCAGAGGACTTTGAAATCTGCTGGATTGCGGCATTGACAAAGAACAGGCCCAAGACTACGACTATGGCGGACAGCGCTCGCAGTACGCCAAGCTTTGGTGCTTTTACGTTGAATTTGCCTTCGTCATACCCTGCCTGTCGTCCAGCTTTGATGCGTCCGTGCTGACGCGCCATCGTGAATAGGGAAACAAATGGAAATCCGGTTCCAAGGCCATACCAGTAGACGCCAAGTTGACGCTGTAGGTATTGGGCGGCGGTCGGGCTCTGAGCGCCAATGGTTGTAACCTTCACGCCGAGGAGTGCCTTTCCGAGTGTCGTGCCAAAGAGAGCGACGATTCCCGCCTCTACGAGCAATACGAACGGCAGGATGAGCCAACCAAACGCATACTCAGAGCCTGGACGTTGAATCCATAGCCCAAAAGCTGGCGAGACCTTGGAGAGTGCGAATGCTGCGACGAATGAAACGGGAAGCGCAATCACCCACAGATCAACCAGTCTTGCAAAGAAGCGCCGCCAAGGGCCAGCGAGCGGAAGAGCGATCAGATGTTCGCGGGCCGTGGGTTTGGGCAACTCAGGTGGGACGGCTTTAACGACTTCGTGGAAATCTGGAATCTCGGAAATAGGAGCCCAGCCCTCGCGGCCTTCCCTCCAGACCAGCGTGCCTTCAGAGACTTTCCGGTCAAGAAGCAACTGGCGGAGCGTCCCCAGTGAAACTGGACCTTTCCGTGTGTCGCCAATCGCGTACCACCATTCCTCTTGCATCTGTGCTCCCTCGCTCCGCAGTTGTGCACGGTCCCAGACCCGACTTTGATTTCAACGGCAAACGCCGGATGCCCGCAACCACCGCAATTAAACAACGTCGCATAGCAACCAAAAAATTCCAGCCTACCGACTGCAAAGATCTGCGTCTACTAAAACAAGGCCTTTGTGTTGTGAGCAGCTCGCACCTATGACGGCGCCCGGCACGCTTATGTACGGGGTACTGACCGACCGGATCGCGGATCACTGTGAACTATCTGTGATGGAGACGAATCCGTTCGGATGAACAGATTTGCCAGTGTCACCCCGGAAACCACCATACCGTTGTCAAGGCACTGGGCAAAATACTACAAACACCATAGCTGTCTGCGCCCGCTGCGTCTAGGCCGCCGGCCTGAAACATCGGAAAATTCCGCCACACTCCATGCCATGCAACCCCCTGCTCGACACCATCGCCGCCATGCCTCGCCCTACCGAGGCCGGCAGGGTGTTCCACGGCCGGGGTGGGCTGTATGCTGGTTGTGAGCAGTGGGTGCTGGATGCCTACCCGCCCGTGCTGGTGCTGACCAGCTTTGCGCCGGTCAGCGACGAGGCCTTGGCCACCATCGGCGCGGCGCTGGCGCAGCGCTGGGCGCAGATCGCCCTGCCGGGTGATGGGCCGCTGTGCTGGGTGTTCCAGCAGCGCGGCGGGGCGCAGCGGCTGGAGGGGCGCAGCGACACGCGGCTGATGGCGGGCGTGGTGCCCCAGCCGCACGTGGTGACGGAGGGCGGCGCGCGCTACCTGGTGAACGTGCTCAAGGGGCAGAACCAGGGGCTGTTTCTGGACATGGCGGCCGGGCGTCAGCGGGTGGCGGAGCTGGTGGCGCAACAGGCGGCGGCCCCGGCGCTGGCCGTGAGCCCTGGGGTCAGCCTGGGGCATGGCGCGCGGGTGCTGAATCTGTTCGCCTACACCTGCGCGTTCTCGGTGGTGGCGCTGCGGGCGGGTGCGGCGCGGGTGGTCAACGTGGACATGAGCCGCGGCGCGCTGGCCACGGGGCAGCAGAACCACCGGCTGAACGGGGTGGGCAACGGGCCGAACGGGGTCGCGGCGTTCTGGGCGCACGACATCTTCAGCTCCTGGGGCAAGATCGGCCGCGCCGGGCCTTACGACCTGGTGGTTGCAGACCCGCCCAGCTACCAGAAGGGCAGCTTCGTGGCCACCAAGGATTACGGCCGCCTGCTGCGCCGCCTGCCCGATCTGCTGGCGCCGGGCGGCCACGCGCTGCTGTGCCTGAACGCGCCGGAGCTGCCGCCTGAGTTTCTGCTGGAGCAGGCCGCCCGGCACGCGCCCGGCCTGCGCTGGGTAGAGCGCGTGCCCAACCCGCCAGCGTTTGCCGACGTGGACGAGGCGCGGTCGCTGAAGGTGATGGTGTGGGCGGCGGGGTGAAGCGGTTGCCCCCCACCCCCTGTTGACCCGGCATCAGGAAGCTTGAACCGTTCGCCCTGAGCGTGTCGAAGGGGTTCGACGGGCTCAGCCAGAACGGCATTCAGAACATCACCATTCCGGATCAGCAGGGATTCAAGACTGCGACCACGGCAGCCCGGGCCGGTAGACCGGCGTTCACTACAATCGGGCCCTCTCTGCCAAGCTCAGTTTTCAGTAGCGCGCCCCGCCCCATGGACTACCCCGGAAACCTGTTCGTCGTCGCCGCGCCCAGCGGCACGGGCAAATCGAGCCTGGTGAAGGCGCTGATGGAGGTCGACGCCGGCGTGCGGCCTTCGGTCTCGCACACCACGCGGGAGCCGCGCGGGCAGGAAAAACACGGCCGCGAGTACTTCTTTGTGAGCCAGGAAGACTTCGATACGCTGGTGGCCAGAGACGGCTTCGTGGAATGGGCGCACGTGCACGGCAACCGCTACGGCACCTCGCGCATGGCGATCGAGCAGCGCATCGCCGACGGCGGCGACGTGGTGCTGGAGATCGACTGGCAGGGCGCGCTGCAGATCCGCGAGCGTTTTGCCAACGCGATCCTGGTGTTCGTGCTGCCGCCCAGCCTGGACGAGCTGCGCGCCCGCCTGGAGCGCCGTGGCGAGGATTCACCCGATGTGATCGAGCTGCGCATGAAGAATGCCGAGGAAGAGCTGGCGCAGGCTGAAAAATTCGACTTCGTTATAATCAACGAGGTTTTCGAGCGCGCGCTGTTTGATCTGAAAGCCATCGTGCACGCGCAGCGCTTGAAGTTCGCGGCGCAGAAAAGCGCCCGGCCCGAGACCTTCAAGGCGCTCAACATCGCCTGATTGCCACCACCCCTTGCATGGGCCCGGAAGGGCCCATGGTCACGCACCCACCGGAGCATTCCAGAACATGGCCCGCATCACCGTCGAAGACGCCCTGGACAGGATCCCCAACCGCTTCCAGCTCGTGCTGGCCGCCACCTACCGTGCCCGCATGCTCAAGCAGGGCCACGCGCCCAAGGTGGAAACCACCAACAAGCCGGCCGTGACCGCGCTGCGCGAAATCGCCGCCGGCGAAATCGGCCTGGAAATGCTCAAGAAAGTGCCGTAAACCGCTGTCGCGGCAGCACTTTGGCGGGCAGGCTGTTGCCCGCAACCCTCACAAGGCGCCTTCGGGCGCTTTTTTGTTGCACCGTTTTGCTGCATTTGCACATGAAAATGGCAATACGGTTAAATTAGGCGTATGAGCGCGCTGGTTCCGCCCACCACCGAACAGCCCGCCGCCACCCCGCCCGACGTGCTGGCCGCGGCGGCGAATGCGGCTGCGGCCAGCTTTGCCGCGCTCGAAGCCCGCCTCGATTACCTCAACCCGGACGACCGGGAACTGGTGCGCCGCGCCTACCGCTTTGCCGACCAGGCCCACCTGGGCCAGTGGCGCAAGAACGGCGAGCCCTACATCACCCACCCCATCGCTGTGGCGGCGCAGTGCGCCGAATGGAAGCTGGACGCCCCCGCGCTGATGGCCGCGCTGCTGCACGACGCCATGGAAGACTGCGGCGTCACCAAGCTGGATCTGGTGGAGCAGTTCGGCGCCTCGGTGGCGGAGCTGGTGGACGGCCTCACCAAGCTGGACAAGCTGCAGTTCACCACGCGCGAGGAGAACCAGGCCGAATCCTTCCGCAAGATGCTGCTGGCCATGGCGCGCGACGTGCGTGTCATCCTCATCAAGCTGGCCGACCGCACCCACAACATGCGCACCATGGGTGACATGCCGCGCAGCAAGTGGGCCCGCATCAGCACCGAGACGCTGGAGATCTACGCCCCCATCGCCCACCGCCTGGGCCTGAACCAGACCTACCGCGAGCTGCAGGACCTGGCCTTCCGCCACCTGCAGCCCTGGCGCTACAGCGTGCTGGCCAAGGCCGTGGGCAAGGCGCGCCACCGCCGGCGCGACCTGATCCAGAAGGTGCAGAACGAGGTTGAATCGTCGCTGGCCGACGCCGGTCTGTCGGCGCGCGTGATCGGGCGCGAGAAAACGCTGTATTCCATCTACCGCAAGATGGACGACAAGCATCTGTCCTTCGCCCAGGTGAACGACCTGTACGGCGTGCGCGTGATCGTGCCCAACGTGGTGAGTTGCTACACCGCCATGGGCCTGCTGCACCAGCTCTACAAGCCGGTGCCTGGGCGCTTCAAGGACTACATCGCCATGCCCAAGGTCAATGGCTACCAGTCCCTGCACACCACGCTGGTGGGCCCGGCCAGCGTGAACATCGAGTTCCAGATCCGCACCGAGCAGATGGACCTGGTGGCCGAGGCCGGCGTGGCCGCCCACTGGCTCTACAAGCAGGGCGAGAACGCCAGCGGCCATGAGGAAGACGAGCTCGATTCGCGCTGGCTGCAGTCGCTGCTCGACATCCAGCACGAAACCCGCGACGCCACCGAGTTCTGGGACCACATCAAGGTCGATCTGGCGCCCGACGCCGTCTACGTGTTCACGCCCAAGGGCCAGATCATGGCGCTGCCGCAGGGCGCCACCACGGTGGACTACGCCTACGCCATCCACAGCAACATCGGCGATCACACGGTGGCCGCCAAGGTCAACGGCGAACAGGTGCCGCTGCGCACCGAACTCTCCAACGGCGACGTGATCGAGATCATCACCGCCCCGGTGTCCAGCCCCAACCCGGCGTGGCTGGGCTTTGTGCGCACCGGCCGCGCGCGCTCCAAGATCCGCCACTACCTCAAGACGCTGGCGCAGAACGAATCGGTCTCGCTGGGCGAAAAGCTGCTGGCGCAGGCGCTGCGCTCCGAAGGCATGGACCGCCTGCCGGCCGACAACGAGGAAGCCCACGCCACCTGGGACAAGCTGCTGCGCTTTACCGGCAACCGCTCGCGCGAGGAGCTGATGACCGACATCGGCCTGGGCAAGCGCGTGGCCTCCATCGTCGCCAAGCGGCTGTCGAGCCTGCTGGTGGCCGAAGGCGTCAAGCCCGACGCGCTGATGCTCACCCGCGAGCGCTTCACCGAGCACGAAAAGCTCTCGCAGGGCGCGGTGGTGCTCGACGGCTCCGAAAACGCCTCCATCAAGTTCGCCACCTGCTGCCGGCCGATCCCGGGCGACAGGGTGGTCGGCTACCTGGGCCGCGGCGAGGGCCTGGTGGTGCACACCGAAGACTGCGGCGTGGCGCGGCGCCTCCAGCAGAAGGACGCGGAGCGCTTCATCACCGTGGAGTGGGCCGACGAGCCGGTGCGCACCTTCCCCGTCGCCATCGCCGTGACGGTGGTCAACGGCAAGGGCGTGCTGGCCCGCGTGGCCTCCTCCCTGGCCGCGGCGGAAGCCGACATCGTCCACATGGGCATGGCCGAGGAATCCGCGCAGGACGCCACCGAACTGCGCTTCGTCATCACCGTGCGCGACCGCACGCACCTAGACAACGTGCTGCGCCACGTGCGGCGCACGCCGTCGGTGCTTCGCGTCGCAAGAACGCAGTAAAGGGGTCACCCCCCTGAGTCGCCTGCGGCGCCTTCCCCCCTCTTACTGCGTGAGGGGGGACAACGCCAGTGCTCGGTACAAGCCCGAGCACGGCGTTCACCCGCATGGCCTGCTCCGCGGCCTTATGGGGGTGCCAGAACGAGCCGCGTGCCCTGTTGTTCACTTCGGGGCCAAGCGAAGCGATGGCCCGTGTTCTCCCCACTCCCCTCTGGCCGTGCCGAGAAGCGCAGGGCGTGGGGCGGGCGCGGACACCGAAGGATGGCCGCGCTTCGTGCTCTGACTCGCTGCGGCTGTCCGAGCGGAGCGCTGAAAGCGCGCAGCGAGTTCCGCAGCGCCGCCCCATGTCCGAGCATCGCAGGTTGCCCGCAGCGAAGCGAAGGGACACGGCAAGTGGGGTCGCCTTTCTTTGGTTTCTTTCTTTGGCGAGTCAAAGAAAGAAACTGCGCCGCCGGGCGCACATCCCGGCCTCCAGTGCATCCAAAGACACTACGCTTTCAATAGCTGCCTGCGCCCGTCAAATATGGGCAAAGCGCCGATTTCACTGAGAAGACGGCAGCCAATACGCTAGCCGCCCGCAGGGCTTCGACAAGCCTGTCCTGAGCCTGCCGACGGGCTCAACCCGAACGGTCGGTCGTGTTCAAGTCCGTTCGAAAAATATGAACAAAATCAGCCGCCAGCCCAATCACAGCGGCTGCAACCAGCTACTCATTCCGTAGCAACCGGCTGCCTTACCTCACTGCGAATGGCAATGCCCCGCAACTGCCCTGCCTGCGGCTCGCGCGCTGGCGCCGGGTAGCGCGCGGCGTCGAAGCGGTGCAGCAGCTCGGCCTCGCGCACGCGGGCCAGCACCACGTTGGCCTGCTTCACGTGGCCGAAGCCGCGCATCGACATCGGCACGGCGGCGATGTCGGCCGCCAGCGCCAGCTTGTCGGCGCTCAGTTGCGGCAGCAGCTCGCGCACGCGGCGCTCGTACTGCGCGATCAGCTCGCGCTCCATGCGACGCTCGTCGGTGCGGCCGAACAGGTCCAGCGCGCTGCCACGCAGCACCTTGCCCCGCGCCAGCAGGCGCATGGCCGGCAGCAGCCAGGCACCCAGCGTGACCTTGCGCGGCGGCTGGCCGTTGCTGGCGCGCGTCCACAGCGGCGGCGCCATGTGGAACTGAAGCTGCAGGTCGCCTTCGAACTGGTGCGCCAACGCGGCCTGGAAGCCGCCATCGGTGTACAGGCGCGCCACCTCGTACTCGTCCTTGTAGCTCATCAGCTTGCGCAGCGATTGCGCCACCGCCCGGGTGAAGCGCTCGCTGCCCGCTGCCACCTCCTGCTCGCGCGCGTGGGCCTCGCGCACCAGCGCGGCGAAGCGCCCGGCCCAGGCTGCGTTCTGGTACGCCGTGAGGTGGCTCGTGCCGCGGGCGATCAGCGCGTCGAGCGTGTCGTGGCCCGCATCCGGCTCGGCCTGCTCGCCCAGCAGCGCGGCGCAGGCGCCGGGGTCGTGCGCGGCCAGGCGGCCGAGCGAGAAGGCCGCACGGTTGGCGGCCACGGCCACGCCGTTGAGTTCGATGGCGCGCTCCAGCGCGGCCAGGCTCACGGGGACCAGCCCGCGCTGCCAGGCGTAGCCCAGCGCCAGCACGTTGGCGGTGACGGTGTCGCCCAGGAAATCCTCGGCCAGCGTCTGCGCGTCGAAGGTTTCCACGCGCTCGTCGCCGGCGGCGAAGCGCAGCTTGGCCAGCAGCAGGTCGGTCTTCAGGCTGGCGTCGGGGTTCTTCAGCGATTCGGCCACCGGCGTCTCGTGCACGTTGGCGACGATCCGGGTGCGGCCGTGGCGCACGGTGCCAAGCGCTTCCGGCTGGGCCGCCACCACGGCGTCGCAGGCCAGGATGGCGTCGGCCTGCTGGGTGTCGATGCGCAGCTGGTTCAGGCGCTCGGGCACGTCGGCCAGGCGCACGAAGCTCAGCACCGAGCCGCCCTTCTGCGCGAAGCCCATGAAATCGAGCACCGAGGCGCTCTTGCCTTCCAGGTGCGCCGCCATGGTGACGAGCGCGCCCACGGTCACCACGCCGGTGCCGCCCACGCCGGTGACCAGCAGGTCGTACGGCCCGGTCCAGGTGTGCGGAGCCGGCAGCGGCAGGCCGGCCACCAGGCGCCCGAAGGCGCCCTGCCCGGCGTCGCCGCCGGCCAGCGCACCGGCCTTCTTGCGCAGCTTGCCGCCACGCACGCTGACGAAGCTGGGGCAGAAGCCCTTGGCGCAGGAGTAGTCCTTGTTGCAGGCCGTCTGGTCAATCTTGCGTTTGCGGCCGAGCGGCGTCTCGTGCGGCAGCACGGCCACGCAGTTGCTCTGCACGCCGCAGTCGCCGCAGCCTTCGCACACGGCCTCGTTGATGAACAGGCGCCGGTCCGGATCGGCCAGTTCCCCCTTCTTGCGGCGGCGGCGCTTCTCGGCGGCGCAGGTCTGTTCGTAGATCAGCACCGTCACGCCCTCCACCTCGCGCAGCTCGCGCTGCACGCGGTCCAGTTCGGCGCGGTCGTGGAACCGGGTGCCGGCGGGGAACTGGCCCTTGATGGCGTCGTACTTGCCAATGTCGTCGGACAGCACCACCACCTGCTTGACGCCTTCGCTTTCTATCTGCCGCGCGATGGCGTCGACGCTGATGATGCCGTCCACCGGCTGGCCGCCGGTCATGGCCACGGCGTCGTTGAACAGGATCTTGTAAGTGATGCGCGCCCTGGCCGCCACCGCCTGGCGGATCGCCAGGTAGCCGGAGTGGTAGTAGGTGCCGTCGCCCAGGTTCTGGAACACGTGCGGCTTGCGGGTGAACATGGCGTGCGAGACCCAGTCCACGCCTTCGCCACCCATCTGGATCAGGCCGGCGGTGTCGCGGTCCATCCAGTTGGCCATGAAGTGGCAGCCGATGCCGGCGCGCGCCGTCGAGCCTTCCGGCACCCTGGTCGAGGTGTTGTGCGGGCAGCCGGCGCAGAAATACGGCAGGCGCTTGACGCTGTCGGAACCGTTGCTGAGCAGGTCGGGCAGCGTGAAGTCGCGCACGTGCGCGCGCCGATCAGCAAACCGCTCCGGGAAATGGCGGATCAGCCAGTCGGCCGTCAGCTCGATCAGGCGCGAGGGCCGCAGCTCGCCCAGCGCCGACACCAGCGGGCGCCCGGCCGCGTCGCGCTTGCCCAGGATGGCCGGGCGCAGGCCGCCGGGGGCGTTGTAGAACAGCTCGCGCAGCTGGGTTTCGACCACGCCGCCCTTCTCTTCGATGACCAGGATCTCCTTCAGGCCCTGCGCGAAGGCCAGCATGCGCGTGGTTTCGATGGGGAAGGACAGCCCCACCTTGTACAGGCGCACGCCCGCCTCGGCCAGCATGGCGGGGGTGATCTCCAGCCGGCGCAGCACCTCCATCAGGTCGTAATGCGCCTTGCCGCAGGTGACGATGCCCACGGTGGCCTGCGGCGACTCGATCACGTGCCGGTCGATCGAGTTGACCTTCGAAAACGCCGCCACCGCCTGCAGCTTGTCGGCCAGGCGCTCCTCGATCTGTAGCGACGGCAGGTCCGGCCAGCGGTAGTGCAGGCCGCCGGCCGGCGCCTCATGGCCGGTGGCGGCGCGCACGGCGTCAGCGCCCTGCCAGGCGGCCATGCGGGCGTTGACCAGGTCCAGATCCACCGTGGCGCCGCTTTCCACCACTTCCGACAGCGCCGTCATGCCGACCCAGTTGCCGGAGAAGCGCGACAGCTGCCAGCCGTACAGGCCAAACTCCAGGTATTCGGCCACGTTGGCCGGCGCCACGATGGGCATGTGGAAGGCCTGCAGCAGCTGGTCGCTCTGGTGCGGCATGGAGGAGCTGACGCAGCCGTGGTCATCGCCCGCCACCACCAGCACGCCACCGCGCGGCGAAGAGCCATAGGCGTTGCCGTGCTTGATGGCGTCGCCGGCGCGGTCCACGCCCGGACCCTTGCCGTACCACATGGCGAACACGGCGTCGCAGGTCTTCTCGGGGTCGCTCTCCACGCGCTGCGTGCCCAGCACCTGGGTGGCGCCCAGTTCCTCGTTGATGGCGGGCACGAAGCGCAGGCCGGCTTCTTCCCACCGCCGGCCGGCCTTCCAGATCGCCTGGTCCAGCATGCCCAGCGGCGAGCCGCGATACCCGCTGACGAAGCCCTGCGTGGCCAGCCCGGCGGCGGCATCGCGCTGGCGCTGCATCAGCATCAGCCGCACCAGGGCCTGGGTGCCGGTCAGGAACACCTGGCCGCCGGTGGCCCAGAGGTTGTCGGCAAGCTGGTAATCGGCGCGCGGCAGGGTGGCTTCGCTCATGGGGTCTCCTGTGGGTCCATGCGGGCCATGGACTCTGTCCAAGCTTAGGGTTTCAGGAGAGGAAAAAGTGCCTTCATTGCACCCTTTCACGGCCTAGAATGAGAAAACCATTCCCAAAAATAGCCATGGAAGAGAATTTTCAACCCGATGCCGCCAGCCTGCAGATCCTGCGCGAACTGCAGCGCGACGCCCGCCAGACGGTGCAGCAGATCGCCGACCGCGTGGGCCTGTCCAGCACGCCGTGCTGGAAGCGCATCAAGGCCATGGAGCGCGCCGGCGTCATCACCGGCTACAGCGCGCTGGTGGACCGCGCCAAGGTCGGGCTGGGCCTGCTGGTGGTGGCCGAGGCCAACCTGAGCCAGCACAGCGAATCGCTGGTGCGCGAGTTCGAGCGCGCCGTGGCCGCCACGCCGGAGATCGTGCGCTGCCTGTCCACCACCGGCCAGGCCGACTACATCCTGACCGTGATGGTGCCGGACATCGCCGCCTACGAACGCTTCCTGCACGCCACGCTGTTCCGGCTGCCGGGCATCACGCACGTGCGCTCGTCCATCGTGCTCAAGGAGGTGAAGGCCGAGGTGCGCCTGCCCGTGCCCCAGCCGGCTACCGCGGAAAGCCAGATTTCATGAGTCAAATCGGCCGCCAGACCAGACGCGGCGGGCGCAGGCAGCTACACAATCCATAGCATCCGTAAGCCACACCCGCGGTTACGTCTTGACTTGGTTCAAGGACGGTTGCACCCTCGGCGGGCACCATCTTTGGTATCAAGGCGATCGAAAGCGGCCGTCGCCCGATGCAGACCGACAAGTCAGGCCGCTTCGGATGGTATGGAAACAACGATGAAAAGCTACACGAGGAAGATTTGCCTTTCACCGCTCGCCGCGGTGCTCATGACCGCGCTGATGGTCAGCGGCAGCGCACTGGCGCAGGAGAAAAAGGCGTCCGCGGGTGGCCACCAGGCCGACATCACCCCCGCAGAACAGAACTACCTGGGTGCCCCGTCGCCGCTCGCCACGGAGCCGATGCACCAGACCAGCAACCCCAAGGCGCCCCCGATGACGCAGGCCGAGTTCGACAAGGCCCGCCAGATCTACTTCGAGCGCTGCGCCGGCTGCCACGGCGTGCTGCGCAAGGGCGCCACCGGCAAGCCGCTGACGCCCGACATCACCGTCGAGAAGGGCACGGAATACCTCAAGGTCTTCATCGGCTACGGCTCGCCCGCGGGCATGCCCAACTGGCTGACCTCGGGCGAATTCGACGAGAAGACGGTCGACCTGATGGCCCGCTACATCCAGCACGACCCACCCACACCGCCCGAGTTCTCGCTGGAGGACATGGAAAAGTCGCGCAAGGAGTACATCCCCGTCGCCAAGCGCCCGACAAAGAAGATGAACAACTACAACCTCAACAACCTCTTCTCGGTCACGCTGCGTGACGCGGGCGAGGTTGCGTTGATCGACGGCGACACCAAGCAGATCATCAACATCATCAAGACCGGCTACGCGGTGCACATCTCGCGCATGTCGGCCTCGGGGCGCTACCTGTACGTGATCGGCCGCGACGCGCGCCTGAACCTGATCGACCTGTGGATGGAAAAGCCCGACAACGTGGCTGAAATGAAGGTCGGCCTCGAAGCGCGCTCGGTCGAGACCAGCAAGTTCAAGGGCTGGGAAGACAAGATCGCCATTGCCGGCACCTACTGGCCGCCCCAGTTCGTGCTGATGGACGGCGACACGCTCAAGCCCAAGAAGATCGTCGCCACCCGCGGCATGACGGTGGACAACGAGTACCACCCCGAGCCGCGCGTGGCCGCCATCGTGGCCAGCCACCAGAAGCCCGAATTCCTGGTCAACGCCAAGGAAACCGGCAAGATCTGGATGGTGGACTACACCGACCTGACCAACCTGAAGCTCAAGCAGCTCGACGCCGCCAAGTTCCTGCACGACGGGGGCTTCGACAGCACGCGCCGCTACTTCCTGACGGCCGCCAACTCGTCCGACAAGATCGCCGTGGTGGACACCAAGGAAAGCAAGATGGCCGCCGTGATCCCGGTGGGCAAGATCCCGCACCCGGGCCGTGGCGCCAACTTCAACCATCCCAAGTTCGGCCCGGTGTGGGCGACCTCGGGCCTGGGTGACGAGAGCATCGCCATCATCGGCACCGACCCGAAGGGCCACAAGGCCAATGCGTGGAAGGTGGTGCAGTCGCTCAAGGGCCAGGGTGGCGGATCGCTGTTCATCAAGACGCATCCCAAGTCGACCAACCTGTGGGTGGACACCACGCTCAACCCCGACGCCAAGATCAGCCAGAGCGTGGCGGTGTTCGACATCAAGGACCTGTCCAAGCCGCCGCAGATCATCGACATCGCCGCCTGTGCGGGCCTGAAGGATGACGGCGCCAAGCGCGTGGTGCAGCCCGAGTACAACCAGAAGGGCGACGAGGTCTGGTTCTCCGTCTGGAGCGCCAAGAACAAGGAATCGGCCCTGGTGGTGGTGGACGACAAGACCCGCAGCTGCAAGACGGTGATCAAGGATCCCAAACTGATCACCCCCACGGGCAAGTTCAACGTCCACAACACGCAGCACGACGTGTACTGATGCCCTGAGCGCCCCTGGCGCTTCCCCGAGGGGACAACACGTGGTGGCCGGCGATCCCGGCCATCCGTGTTCCTGAACCCCGGTGGAAGCGCCGGCCCCAGGGCCAGGGCGCAGGCCACGACCCCATGCCAGCCATGCTCCGAGCCGCTTCATTTTATATAGCTGCCTGCGTCTGCTGGGCGCTGGCTGGCGGGGCTTTTGGCGCACAATCTGCGCCGTCGGACGAACCTGGGCCGGAGCGCCAGACGACGCTGATACGCATGGTGCGGCAGGACTGCGGCTCGTGCCACGGCCTGCGGCTCACCGGCGGCCTGGGGCCACCGCTCACCCGCGATGTCATGGCCGCGCAGCCGCTCGACAGCCTGGTCTCGGTCATCTTCAACGGGCGCCCCGGCACGCCCATGCCCGGCTGGAAGAGCATGATCAGCGAAGGCGACGCGGTGTGGATCGCGCGCCAGCTCCAGGCCGGCTTCCCGGCCGAACCCTCCGCATCCCAGGCTGCACGATGAAACCCCGCCGCTTCCGCCATCTCTTCACTGCCGCAGTGGCCGCCTTCGTCCTGGCCGGCTGCGCCGGCGCACCCGCCCTGCTGGTGCCGCCCGAGCGCGGCAACGGCGATCTGGGCCTGGTGATCGAGCGCGAAAGCGGCAGCCTCGGCGTGCTGGACACCACGGCGCGCCAGCGCATCGGCACCATCGAGGGGCTGGGCGATCTGTCGCATGCCTCGGTGGTCTACGGGCGCGACGGCGCGCGCGCTTATGTGTTCGGACGCGACGGCGCGCTCACCAAGGTCAACCTCCGCACCGGCCGCATCGAAGGCCGCGTGCAGCAGGCGGGCAACAGCATCGGGGGTGCCATCTCGCAGGACGGCACGCTGGTGGTGGCGCAGAACTACAAGCCGGGCGGCATCAAGGTCTTCAACGCCGACACGCTGGCGCTGGTGGCCGACATCCCCGCCGTGGTGGACGGCAAGCCCTCGCGCGTGGTCGGCCTGGCCGACCTGCCGGGCAACCGCTTCATCTATTCGCTGTTCGACGCCGGCCAGATCTGGATCGCCGACCTTGCCGACCCCGCCGGGCCGGTGCTGACCAAGTTCGAGAACGTGGGCAAGGAGCCCTACGACGCGCTGGTCACGCCCGATGGCCGCACCTACATCGCCGGCCTGTTCGGCGAGGACGGCCTGGCCAAGATCGACCTCTGGGCCAACCCGCCGAAGGTGGAGCGCATCCTGAACGGCTATGGCCGTGGCCAGCAGCCGCTGCCGGTGTTCAAGATGCCGCACTTGCGCGGCTGGGCCGTTGCCGGCCGCACCGCGTGGCTGCCCGCCATCGGCCGCCACGAGGTGCTGGTGGTGAACACCGACACCTGGCAGGAAGTGGCGCGCATCCCCGTGGCCGGCCAGCCGGTGTTCGTGATGGCGCGGCCCGACGGGCGGCAGGTGTGGGTCAACTTCGCCGTGCCCGACTACGACACCGTGCAGGTGATCGACACGCAGACCCGCCGGATCGTGCACAGCCTCAAGCCCGGCAAGGCCGTGCTGCACATGGAGTTCACCCCGCGCGGCGAAGCCGTGTGGATCAGCAGCCGCGACGCCGGGCACGTCACCGTGGTCGATACCGCCACGTTCAGGACGCTGGCGGTGCTGCCGGCGCACTCGCCAAGTGGCATCTTCTTTTCATCGCGTGCCGCGCGGATGGGGTTGTAGGTGGAATGGCCCGTCAACGCGCCCCTCGCCGAACGCCTGCTGCACCAGTGGCAGCGGGATTTTTCATTGTCCGATCGGCCTTTTGCCCAGGTAGGACGGGCGCTGGCAGCTACGGAAAATGAAGTGATCGACACCTGTGCCGCACTGCTGGCGCGCGGCGCCATCAGCCGCGTGGGCGGGGTGTGGGCGCCGCGCGTGGGCGGGGCCGCGCAGCTGTGCGCCATGCGCGTGCCAGCCGAACGGCTGGAGGCCGTGGCGGCTGCCGTATCGGCCCACGCCGGCGTCAACCACAACTACGAGCGCGAGCACGCGCTGAACCTGTGGTTCGTGGTCACCGGCTGCAGCCTGGAGCAGGTCGAGCAGACCACCCAGGCTATCGAGGCCGAGACCGGCCTGCCCGTGCTGTGCCTGCGCATGCAGCGCGCCTACCGCATCGACCTGGGCTTCGACCTCCGGGATCCGCACGCCGGCGGCCAGGGCCCGCAGGCGCCCGCCCCCGCCGTGCAGCCGGCCGACGCGCCACTGGCCGCGCTGCTCGAGTCCGGCCTGCCGCTGGTGCCCGAGCCGTATGCGCGCTGGGCCGCCCAGATCGGCTGGCCGCTGGAGCGCGTGCAGGCCACGCTGCGCCGCTGGCTGGACCAGGGCACGCTGCGCCGCCTGGGCCTGGTGGTGCGCCACCACGAGGCAGGCTTCGCCGCCAACGCCATGACCGTGTTCAACGTGGACGACGGCGCCGTCGACGTGCTGGGCGAGCGCCTGGCCGCCCAGCCCGGCGTGAGCCTGTGCTACCGGCGCACCCGCGCGCCCGGCTGGCCGTACAACCTCTACTGCATGGTGCACGGCCGCAGCCGCGACGAAACCGAAGCCGTGCTGCAAGCCGCCATTGCCGGCGCCGGCCTGGCCGCGTGGCCGCGCCTGGTGCTGTTCAGCCGTCGCCGCTTCAAGCAGACCGGCGCGCGGTATTTTTCCACGCCCGCGCCGGCCGGCGCCCTGACGCAAGACACCGAAGGCCAGCCCCATGCCGCCTGAGCCGCATGCGCTGCCGCCGGGCATCGACCTGCTCGACGCCCGGCTGATCGACCGGCTGCAGATGGCACTCCCGCTCACCGAGCGCCCCTTTGCCGACGTGGGCGCCGAACTGGGCTTGAGCGAGGCCCAGGTGATCGAGCGGCTCGACCGTCTGTTGCGCACCGGCGTGCTCACCCGCCTGGGGCCCCTGTTCCAGATCGAGCGCGCGGGCGGCATGTTCATCCTGGCCGCGCTGGCCGTGCCGGAAGCGCGCTATGCCGAAGTGACCGAACAGGTCAACGCCCTGCCCGAGGTGGCCCACAACTACCGGCGCGAGCACGCGCTCAACATGTGGTTCGTGGTGGCGGCCGAAACCCCGGAAGCCGCCTGGGCCGCGTGCGACGCCGTCGCCGCGCGCACGGGTCTGCACGTGCACGCCTTCCCCAAGGAACGCGAGTTCTTCGTCAGCCTCTACCTGCCGCTGCTGGCCGATGCGCCTGACGCCCACCACAGGGCCGCCGCATGAACCAGGCCGGCGCAACGCTCACCGATTTCGACCGCGAGCTGATCGCCGCCACCCAGGCCGGCCTGCCGCTGGTGCCACGACCCTACGACAGCGTGGCCGCGCTCCTGGGCACTACCGGCGAACGCGTGCGCCAACGCCTGGCCGAACTTCAGCAGGCCGGCGTGGTGCGCCGCGTTGCCGCCGTGCCCAACCACTACCGGCTCGGCTACGTGGCCAACGGCATGAGCGTCTGGGACGTGGACGACGCGCGCGTGGACGAGCTGGGCGAACAGGTGGGCCAGCTGCCCGGCGTCAGCCACTGCTACCGCCGCCCGCGCGACCTGCCCCTGTGGCCCTACAACCTGTTCGCCATGCTGCACGGCCACAACCGCGCCGACGTGCTCACCCAGGCCGAGCGCGTGGCCGACCTGCTGGGCCCCGCCTGCCGCGCGCACGACGTGCTGTTTTCCAGCGCGATCCTCAAGAAGACCGGGCTCCGGTTGCGGCAGGCCGGCTGAGCCCCCGTCGCCTCAGCCCTTGTCGGCGGAGTCTGCCGACTGGCGGCACATCGGGGCCGAATCGGTGACACTCCCGCTGTCCGGGGCCAGGCCAGCGGACCACGCCCCGCAATCGATCCTCCAGGAACCAGGGTACCGGCATGCAAACGATACTGGGAGCGGGCGGCCAGATCGCCACCGGGCTGGCCCGCGAGCTGCGGCGCAGCTACACCGGCGATCTGCGGCTGGTGAGCCGCAACCCGCGCAAGGTCGACGAGGCCGACACCCTGATGTCGGCCGACCTGATGGACGCCGGGCAGACGGCCCAGGCCGTCAAGGGCAGCGACATCGTCTACTTCACCGCCGGCCTGCCGCCGGACACGGAGCTGTGGGAAAAGCAGTTCCCGACCATGCTGAAGAACGCCATCGACGCCAGCCGCGCCGCGGGCGCCCGGTTCGTCTATTTCGACAACACCTACATGTACCCGCAGGACGATCGCCTGCTGACGGAGGACGCGCCCTTCGAGCCCGTCGGCCGCAAGGGCAAGGTGCGTACGGCGATGGCCACCATGGTGCTGCAGGAAATGGCGCAGGGCGACATTCCCGTACTCATCGGCCGGGCACCCGAGTTCTACGGGCCGGGCATGACGCAGAGCTTCACCAACGCGCTGGTCATCGACAACCTGAAGTCCGGTAAAAAGCCCCGCGTACCGATCCGCGACGACACGCTGAGAACGCTCATCTGGACGCCCGACGCCAGCCGCGCACTGGCCGCCATCGGCAACGCGCCTGATGCGTTCGGCCAGACCTGGCACCTGCCGTGCTGCGACGACCGGCCAACCTACCGGCAGTTCGTCACCGAGGCGTGCAAGGTATTCCGCCAGCCCGTGGCCTACAGCGTGCTCGGCTCATGGACCTTGGCTGCCGCTGCGCTCTTTTCGCCAAAGGTGCGCGAAATCCGGGAGCTGCTGCCCCGCTACGCGCAGGACAACCTGTTCGATTCCAGCAAGTTCAAGAGCCGCTTCCCGGACTTCAGGGTGACCACCTACGCCGAGGGCCTTGGCCTGATCCAGCAGGCGTCGGCCGCAGGTTGAAGGCAGCGCCCTAAAGCACCGCAACGGCAGCTTGTTGCGACTGGCTGCGTTGCTCCGCCAACGGCACCTCCGCCGCGGCCAGCACGCCCACCAGGCTGGCGGCCCTGGCGACCAGCACCCTCAGCACGTCCGCACATCCCTCACCGGATAGGGGGGTCACGCCGACCTTCAGCGTCATCACGTCCTGCGCGGCGTAGGCGTACTCGACGCGAAGTACGTCGACCCCGCGCGCGGCGTACAGGCCCAGGATGCGGCACATCAGCCCCGCATCGCGTTCCAGCAGATAGACCTGCTCAAGCGTCCCGGAAACCGGGGAAGGTGGTTGTTTCATGGTTCGATCCCGATCGTTGATGGCGCGATGCCACCAGCAGCGGGCATCGCAGACATGCGCGTGGGATCGAAGGGGGAAACGGCTGGCGCCGCCTGGAAGACATCGACCCGGCTGACCGGGACGACGCGCGCGTACCCGGTCAGCAGGGAATTCGAATGCTGAGGAGGATGACCGACGGAGCGCGAAGCATGGATTCAGTTTATCAGCAGGCGGAACCGGCATCCGACCCATTCAAGGGGCGGCTCGTCGGAAATGACGTCGCCAGGCGTCGCGATCCGCGCCGGCCCCGCTCAGAACACCCCTGCCCCCAACCCGGCCGCCAGCCCCTCGCCCAGCTCCGCGCAGCGCGCCAGGTCTTCCGCGGCAATGACCTTGGGCGCCAGGATGCGTTCCGGCGTCTGGGCGTGGGTGCAGACGAGCAGGCCCGGCGCCACGGGCCGCAGGCGCCAGCCGGTGGCGATGCGGTCGATCTGGCGCAGCGCGTTGCTGCCGTCGCTGCCGGCGCAGACCATCACCGCATACGGGCGGCCATTGATGCGCTCCAGCACCGGGTAGTAGCAGCGGTCGAAGAAGTCCTTCATCAGGCCGGCGATGGCGGCCAGGTTCTCGGGCGTGGCAAACAGGTAGCCGCTGGCGGCCAGCATGTCGTCCGGCCCGGCATCCTGCGCGCGCAGCAGGCGCACGGCCACGCCTTCCTGCGTGTGCGCGGCGGCGGCCGCCGCCTCGGCCATCTGCCGCGTGCCGCCGGTCAGCGAGTGGTAGACGATCAGCAGGGTCTTCATGGGCCACCTGCCGGCCAGCGTAGCACGCGGGCCAGGCGATACCGGCGGAATTGACACACATCATGGATTCGTGGTCACCTCTGCCTATCATGGGCCATCCCCAGGCAAGGCAAAGCCCCAAAACGCCATGTTCCGCATCTCCCAATTCATGCACGAGCTGGCCCGCGCCCAGGCCACCGGCAGCTACCCGCCGCCGGCGCGGCGCGGCCAGGGGCCGGGCGGCGGCCCGCCGGGGCCGGTGGTCATCTGGAACCTGATCCGCCGCTGCAACCTTACCTGCAAGCATTGCTACGCCTTCAGCGCCGACCACGATTACCCCGGCGAGCTGAGCACCAGCCAGGTGTTCGGCGTGATGGACGACCTGAAAGCCTTCAAGGTGCCGGCGCTGATCCTCTCCGGCGGCGAGCCGCTGCTGCGGCCCGACATCTTCGAGATCGCCGAGCGCGCCAAGGCGATGAAGTTCTACGTGGGCCTGTCCACCAACGGCACGCTGATCGACGAGCCGCTGGCCCGCCGCATCCACGCCACCGGCTTCGACTACGTGGGCATCAGCCTGGATGGCATTGGCGCCACGCACGACAAGTTCCGCCGCCTGGAGGGCGCCTTCGACCGCTCCCTGGGCGCCGTGCGCCACCTGCAGAAGCTGGGCACCAAGGTCGGCCTGCGCTTCACCATGACCGAGCTGAACGCGCACGACCTGCCCCCGCTGCTGCATCTGATGCAGGACGAGGGCGTGGACAAGTTCTACTTCAGCCACCTCAACTACGCCGGTCGCGGCAACATCCACCGCGGCCAGGACGCGCACTATGTGGCCACGCGCCAGGCGCTGGATCTGCTGTTCGACACCGCCTGGGCCGACGCGCAGGCCGGTGGCCGGCACGAGTACGTCACCGGTAACAACGACGCCGATGGCGTCTACCTGCTGCAATGGGTGCAGCAGCGCCTGCCGCAATGGGCCGGCGCCGTGCGCGAGCGCCTCGTCGCCTGGGGCGGCAACAGCTCCGGCGTGAACGTGGCCAACATCGACAACCTGGGCGACGTGCACCCCGACACCATGTGGTGGCACCACACGCTGGGCAACGTCAAGGCGCGACCCTTCAGCCAGATCTGGCAGGACGTGAGCGACCCGCTGATGGCCGGCCTCAAGGCGCGGCCGCGGCAGGTCAAGGGCCGCTGCGGCGCCTGCCGGCACTTCGCCATCTGTGGCGGCAACACCCGCGTGCGCGCCCAGCAGGTCACGGGCGACGCCTGGCAGGAAGACCCGGGCTGCTACCTCACGGACGATGAAATCGGTGTGAGCGACGCCGCCCCGCGCGTGCAGACCACGGCCTTCTCGGCCCGCCGCCGGGTGATCGATCTGACGCCCGCGGATTCACCATAAAAACAGCGTTTTGCCCAATTATGGCGGGCGCAGGCAGCTATGTTTTTGAAAGCAAATCACACCCTTTGCGCCCTGTTCGGTGCAGCCACGGTGACGGCCCTCCTGGCTGCCGGCGCGGCGCGCGCCCAACCCGCGGCGGCCGACGCACCCGCGCTCTACCAGCAGCACTGCGCCGCCTGCCACGGCGCCCAGCGCCTGGGCGGCATGGGCCCGGCGCTGCTGCCCGAAAGCCTGGCCCGGCTGAAGAAGGCCGAGGCGCTGAAGGTCATCCAGGACGGCCGCGACGCCACGCAGATGCAGCCCTTCAAGGCAGCGCTCAAGCCTGAAGAAATCGCCGCCCTGGCCGACTGGATCTACACCCCGGTCACCCCCGCCCCCACCTGGACGGACGCCGACATCGCCGCCAGCCGCGTGGAGACCGAAGGCTGGCGCAGCTGGCCCGCCGTGCCGCAGTGGCGCGCCGACCCGATGAACCTGTTCGTGGTGGTGGAAGGTGGCGACCACCATGTGTCGCTGGTCGATGGCGACCGCTTCGAGGTGATCCACCGCTTCCCCAGCCGCTTCGCGCTGCACGGCGGGCCCAAGTTCACCCCCGACGGGCGCTACGTGTTCTTCGGCTCGCGCGACGGCTGGATCACCAAATATGACCTCTGGAACCTGAAGGTCGTGGCCGAGGTGCGCGCCGGCATCAACATGCGCAACATCGCCGTCAGCGGGGACGGCCAGTGGGTGATGGCGGCCAACTACCTGCCGCACACGGTGGAACTGTTCGACGCCGACCTGAAGCTGAAACGCACGTACCCCGCGCAGTCGCTCGACGGGCGGCGCAGCTCGCGCGTGTCGGCCGTGTACGACGCCGAGCCGCGCAAGAGCTTCGTGATCGCGCTGAAAGACATCCCGGAGCTCTGGGAGATCAGCTACGACCCCAAGGCGCCGCCCATCTACGACGGCTTCGTGCACGACTTCAAGATGAAGGAAGGCCTGCCCAAGGACGGCTTCCTGGGCATCCGCCGCGCCGCGCTCGACGAGCCGCTGGACGACTTCTTCTTCAGCCAGAACTACGCCTACGCGCTGGGTGCCTCGCGCCCGCACGCCGACGGCTCGCCCAGCAGCCAGGTGGTCAACTTGGACGTGCGCCGCAAGATCGCCGACCTGCCCATCCACGGCATGCCGCATCTGGGCTCGGGCATCACCTTCGACTGGCAGGGCACGCGCGTGCTGGCCAGCCCCAACCTGAAGGAAGGCACCATCAGCGTGATCGACATGAAGACCTGGAAGCTGGTGAAGGACATCCCCACCCCCGGCCCCGGCTTCTTCATGCGCAGCCACGAGGCCACGCCCTACGCCTGGACCGATTCCATGATGAGCCCGCAGGCCAGGAACACCCTCACCATCATCGACAAGCGCACCCTGGAACCCGTGGCCAGCGTCAAGGGCCCGCCCGGCAAGACCCTGGCCCATATCGAGTTCACCAAGGACGGCCGCTACGCCCTGGCCAGCCTGTGGGAAGACGACGGCGCCCTCATCGTCTACGACGCCGCCACCTTCAAGGAAGTCAGGCGCCTGCCCATGCGCAAGCCGGTGGGCAAGTACAACGTGTTCAACAAGATCACGCGGTCGGAGGGAACGTCGCACTGATGGGTGCCGCCAGTGATGCTGCCTTTGGCGGCGGTGACAGGGCTTGCGGCGATACCTGCCCACGCGTTCGGCGTGCACGCAGCCGCAGCAGCCCGATGACTATGAACTTGATAGCTGCTTGCGCTTGCTGTACCTGGTCCGAAGGGTGATTTTCCTGACAACTTCAGGCGCTCACGGTGTCGACGGGGGCGGACAAGCGGCGACACGACATGGGGGCGCTGACTTGCGAAGCACCGGTCACGAGAGCTCGATAGAAAATTGGCACCTGACCTCGTTCTGTGTAAGTCAGCTAACGAACAAAGTAAGCGGCTGACCGTAGGCCAGTCCGCTTGACTGGTAGGTTAGACAATACACCTACACCTTCGATATACGTTCATCGTCTGGAATATATATGGCCAGAGAATCGCATATTTTTTCCACACGTGCGGCGTTCTGTTCATATATCTTCTCTGTGGATCTATACAAGCTGTTGGATAGACCAATTAAAGATTTACTCGCCGCAAGCAAATCGTCCTTTGTGGGCAATGAGAAGACCTTTGCGGTTGCCGAATAGCAAGGCACAAGGTAGAGATGGCTTTGGAGCTGAGAAGAAAGCAGGCGGAGATGTTTGGATGTTTCTGTAATAACCTCGTCGGATGGAACGCCAGGGTTGGAGATTACGTTCGCGCGCTCGATAAGCGCGTGTGAAATCTGACCGATTGTCTTCCGCAGTTCTTGGACGGGCTCTATTACGAGCTTTACCACAATTTGCCCTGCAACATAGGTGAGGACCCCTGTGAGAATCGTAATGAAAACCGTGCTATCCATGCTTGCGTCTCTAAAGGCTAACTTGTTATTGATCCCGCAAAACGCCGGATACCCACAACCGCCGCCATTAAACAAAGTCGCATGACATCCCCAAAATTTGTTTGCAAAAAACGGTGGCAGATACTAATTTTCCGATAGGAATAGATGCCCCAAAAATCTCCCTAACCTTTGTAGAGCAATAGCATGAAGCCGATAAACCCAGCCGCAGCGGCAACCAATGCCCAGTAGGCGATTTTCTGTCCCTTGGACAGCGCGCCGTACTTTTCCTTGGTCATGTTGATTCCGGCCATGTCACGCTCCCTACTTCTGCTTGCTCAATTGAAATAAGCGGGTTAGATACCAGTTTCCAGACGCCCAAAGCGCAGCTCAGCTTTGTTGTTTCCCTCAAAAATTCCCGCCCCCGGCCTACCCCACGTCGGGACACCAAGCCATCACGTCAAGCCGGCTGGTAATTCGCCAGCCGCGCCGTATCCGGAATCAGGATGTCGCGCTTGTCCACCTCGATCAGGCCGGCCGATTCCAGCTCGTGCAGCACGCGCGAGAAGTATTCGGGCGTGATCGACAGGCGCGAGGCGATGGCGGCCTTGCTGGCCGGCAGGGTGACGGTGGTGGATTCTGAAGCGGGGCCGTCGCTGGCGCGCTCCGGGTCGATGTTGCTCAGCAGGTAGCCGATCACGCGCTGCACGCCGCTGTGCAGGGTGTAGGCCTCCACGTCCTTGATGAGGCCGTGCAGCCGGCGCGACAGGCCGGCCAGCATGCGCAGGGCAAAGCGCCGGTCGGCCTCGATCTCGTGGAACACCGCTTCCTTGGAGACGGTGAGGATCAGCGAATCGGCCAGCGCCTGCGACGACACCACGTAGGGCACGCCCATGAACATCACCGCCTCGGCAAAGCTGTGGCCGGGGCCGCACAGCTCCACCACCTTCTCGTTGCCGCCGGGCGAGACGACGAACAGCTTGACCTGCCCGACCACCACCACGTGGAAGCCGTCGCAGGCCTCGCCCATGTTGAAGATGTTGGCGCCGCGCTCGAAGCGCCGCAGCGAGCAGCCGGCGGCCAGCCGCGCCATTTCTTCCTCGGCTGTGCTGGAGAACAGGGGCAGGCTGCGCAGGTAGCGGGGGATGTTGAACTTGTCGAGGTCCACGGGAGCGGCTGGGGTTGGCTGACAGGCCCGGTCCGCGAGACCGAAGCAAGGGCGTGCCAGCGAGGCGCTCCAAGTGTAAGTGACCGCCGGGCGCGGCCACGCAGCCGTGGCGCCGGGGTTCAGCGCGCGTGCGCCGTGAGCCGCACGTAGACCTGCGTGAGCGCACGGGCCAGCTGCTCGGGCCGGTGCACCAGCGCGTAGCCGTGGGCACCGAACAGGCGAGGCAGGTAGGCGTTGGCTTGCTGGTCGATGGTGACGCAGAACGGCACCTGCCCGGCCTGGCGCGCCGCCTGGATGGCGTGGCGCGTGTCTTCCAGGCCGTAGCGGCCCTCGTACTGGTCCAGGTCGTTGGGCTTGCCGTCGGACAGGATCAGCAGCAGCTTCTGACGCTCCGGCCGCTCCGCGAGGCGCTGCGTGCCATAGCGGATGGCCGCCCCCATGCGGGTGTAGAAGCCGGGCTTGATGGCGGCCACGCGCTCGCGTGCGGCGTCGTTCCAGGGCTCGCCGAAGCGCTTGATCTCGTGCACACGCAGCGCGCGCCGCACCGACGAGAAGCCCAGCATCTCGAACGCGTCGCCCACGCCCTCCAGCGCGTGGCCGAACACGAACAGGCTGTCACGCACCAGGTCGATCACGCGCGCCTGCTGGGTGGCGTAGGCGTCGGTGGAGAGCGACAGATCGGCCAGCATCACGGTGGCCAGGCTGCGTTCCGACTTCACGCGGCGCGAGAACACGGCCGGCGCCTCGAGGTGCGGCTGGCGCGCGTCACGCCGGTCCACCTGGAAGCGCACCCAGGCGTCCAGATCCAGCTCCTCGCCCTGCGTCAGGCCGTGCTGCCAGCGCGGCGCGGCGCGCAAGGCCTCGAAGCGGCGGCGCACGGCGCGCGAGGTGCCCTTGAGCCGGGTGGTCAGCTCGGCCACGGCGGGCGCGGCGTCGGTTCCTTCGGCGTCCGGCAGCGGGTGGCGCGCGCGCAGGCGCTGGGCGCGGCAGCGGTCCGGCAGCAGCGCGCCGCGCTTGTAGTCCCACTCGGGCAGCGGCTCGCCCTCGCCCACCGGCAGGTCGTCGGCGCTGGCGCTGGGCAGGTCCAGATCGAACCTGACGCGCGCGGCCAGCGTCTCGCCGCCTTTGGCGATGGCGAGCTGCTCCATGTCGTCGGCCACCTGGCTGGCGTCCTGGTTGTCCTCGTCGTCGCTGGTGCGGTTGACGCGCACGAACTCGGCCCAGCTCAGGATCGATTCCGCGCGGAAGAACATCACCAGCCCGTTCTTGTTGCTGGTGTCCTGGCTGTGCTGGGCGCGGCGGCGCTTGCTGTCCTGCTGGGTGCGACCCTCGGGTCGCTTTTTTTGGTCTTTTGAGTCTTCAGCCCTTGTCTGGTCGGCGCAGGCAGCTATGGAATCAGAAGCATCCTGAAGGTGGGCATGCAGCCAGATCCACACCGGCGCCACCGTGTCTGGCGATGCCGGAGCGCCATCGGCAGCCTGGCCCGAGCGCCAGCCGGCGGCGAAGTCCGACGCCAGCGAGGCGCGCAGGGCCTGCTGCACCGCGCGCTCCGTGGCCTCGGCCGGGCCGCGCAGGCGCGCAGGCTGCGGGCGGCGCGCCAGCTGGGCCTGCGCCAGCCGCCGGTAGCGGGCGCGCAGGCCGGGGAAGTGCCGCAGCGCCTGCGCGCTGGCGTTCAGGTTGGCGGTGATCCAGTCGCCTTCGGCCTCCACATGGCAGGCGCTCAGGGCGGCCAGCCACAGGTACAGGTCGCGGTTCAGGGCCGCGTCGTCGAACACCGCCAGCACGGGGGGCAGCGCCAGGGTCTCGGCGTCCAGCGTGCTGAGCGCGGCGCGCTCGCCCTGCCCGGCCACGCGCTGCAGCCAGCCGCGCGGACCGCCGATCTTCTGCGCCACCGCCGGCACCACGCGCACCAGCCGGTCGCCACCGGCGGCGCGGAACAGCATTTCGACCGCGCGCGCCACCTCGTCCAGCGCCACCGCGGCGCGCGGGTGGCTGGCATCGGCCGCCCGGGTGATGAAGCGGTGCCACCGCTCGCCGACCCACTCCTCCATGGCGTTTGTCAGTCGCCCGGGTGGAAGGCCGCCAGAACGACTTCGTTCAGGGCCGCCGCGGTTTCGGCGTCGTCCGTCAGCGCATCCACGATGGCGACGCGGCCCGCGGCCAGCTCCGGCAGGCCGCTGGCGACCAGGCGGGCGGCCACCACCAGCAGGCGCGTGCTGACGGTTTCTTCCAGATCCTGGTCGGTCAGCCGCCGCAGGGCGGAGGCCAGCTTGACCAGGCGCGTGGCCAGCGCCTCGCCAACGCCGGATTCGGCCACGATGATGCGGCGCTCGACCTCCGGCACCGGGTAGTCGAAACCCAGCGCCACGAAGCGCTGGCGCGTGCTGGGCTTGAGGCTCTTGAGCAGGTTCTGGTAGCCCGGGTTGTACGAGACCACCAGCATGAACTCGGGCGGCGCCTGCAGCAGCTCGCCGGTGCGCTCGATGGGCAGCTGGCGCCGGTCGTCGGCCAGCGGGTGCAGGACCACGGTGGTGTCCTTGCGCGCCTCGACCACCTCGTCGAGGTAGCAGATGGCGCCCTGGCGCACGGCGCGGGCCAGCGGGCCGTCGATCCAGACGGTGTTGCCGTCGCCGATCAGGTAGCGGCCCACCAGATCGGCGGCGGTCAGGTCGTCGTGGCAGCTCACCGTGACCAGCGGGCGCTGCAGGCGCGCCGCCATGTGCTCCACGAAGCGCGTCTTGCCGCAGCCCGTGGGGCCCTTAAGCAGCACCGGCAGGCGCTGGCGGAAGGCGTGCTCGAACACCAGGCATTCGTCCGCCTGCTCGGCGTAGAAGGGCACGGTGCCCGCCTGGACGGGCGGCGCGCCGCCCGTGGTGCCGTCGCGGTACATGGCGCTCACCTCCTCAGTCGTGCTGCAGGCGGCGTTGCGCCGGGCTGGGCATCAGGCCGCCGCGGCGCGTGCCCAGCGGCTCCTCAGCCGGCTCGCCGCCGACGAAGAAGCTCCACACGTACATCACCAAACCGGCCAGGAACACGAAGCCGGCCGCCAGACGCAGCCCGTAGAAGAAGGTCAGCTGGTCCTGCACCGCCATGTAGCCCTGCGCGCCCGTGGTGGGCAGGCGCTGCAGCCACACCTGCACAGTGCCGGCGCCGGTGAGCGCCAGCACCATCACGCCCATGCCGATGCTCATGACCCAGAACGACCACATCTCCAGCGACTGCGCCCTCAGGCTGTTGGCGATGCGCCCGCGCAGCGTGGGCATGGCGTAGCTGATAAGCGCGATCACCACCAGCACGTAGGCGCCGTAGAACGCCAGGTGGCCGTGCGACGCAGTGATCTGCGTGCCGTGCGTGTAGTAGTTGACGAAGCTGAGCGTGTGCAGGAAGCCCCACACGCCCGCGCCCAGGAAGCCCATCACGGCACAGCCCACGGCCCACAGCACGGCGGCCTGGTTGGCATGGTCGCGCCGGCGGCGCTGCACCATGCGGAAGGCGAACATGGTCATCAGGAAGAACGGGATCGGCTCCAGCGACGAGAAGATGTTGCCCACCAGGTGCCAGTAGCCCGGCAGGCCGATGAAGTAGTAGTGGTGCGCGGTGCCCAGGATGCCGGTGAACAGCGCGAAGGCGATGATCACGTAGATCCACTTGTCCACCACCTCGCGGTCGACGCCGGTGGTCTTGATCAGCACGTAGGCGAGCAGCGCGGCCATGATCAGCTCCCACACGCCTTCCACCCACAGGTGCACCACCCACCACCAGTACATCTTGTCGCGCACCAGGTTGTGCGGGTTGACGAAGGCGAACAGGAACAGCAGCGCCAGGCCCCACAGGCCGAGCAGCAGCACGGTGGTGATGGTGGTCTTGCGGCCCTTCAGGTAGGTCATGCTGATGTTGAACAGCATCACCAGCGCCACGATGACGATGCCGACCTTGGTGGGCAGCGGCTGTTCCAGGAACTCCCGCCCCATGGTCATCAGCAGGTTGTTGCCGGTCAGCTCGGCCAGCTTCGCATACGGGACCAGCAGGTAGCCGAGCACGGTGGCGGCGCCGGCGGCCAGGAAGACCCAGAACATGATCAGCGCCAGTTTGGGCGAGTACAGCTCGGTCTCGGCTTCCTCGGGCACCAGGTAGTAGGCCGAGCCCATGAAGGCGAACAGCAGCCACACGATGAGCAGGTTGGTGTGCACCATGCGCGCCACGTTGAACGGGATGGCGGGGAACAGGAAATCGCCCCAGATGTACTGGGCGCCCATGACCAGGCCGAAGACGATCTGGCCGATGAACAGTCCGATGGCCGCGATGAAGTAAGGCTTGGCGACCGCCTGCGACTGGTATTTGAGAACGGGGTTGTGGCTCATGTCGGTGTGCTCCTGGCGATCAGCCTTCGATGTTGGGTGGCCACTTTTCGGTGTTGATGCCGTTGGACCATTTCAGGAACTCGACCAGGTCGTCGAGCTGCTGTTCGCTCAGGTTGAACTGCGGCATCTGGCGGCGGCCGGGCGCGCCCGTGGGCTGCGCCTTGATCCAGGCCTTGATGAAGGCGGCGCCCCCGGCATCGCCGCCGCGGCGCTGGTAGACATTGCCCAGCTCGGGCGCGAAGTAGGCGCCCTCGCCCAGCAGCGTGTGGCAGCCGATGCAGTTGTTCTGCTCCCAGACCGCCTTGCCGCGCACCACGGCCTCTGTGACGGCCGGCTGGTTGGAGCGCTCGGGAATGCGCTGCTCGCTGTCGAACACCAGGCCCAGGAAGACCAGGATGAAGAAGAGCGAGCCGCCGTAGAAGATGTTGCGTGCCATCTCCTTGGTGAAGCCGCTGGTTGCTTGGGTGCTCATGGACCGTTTTCCTCGCTCGTGGATCGATCCGCTGAGGGTAGGAAGCCGGCCCCTCGGCGTCCTTGAAGCAAGTCAAGAATGCCCGAGCGGGATGGTCGGATTTGAGCCATGGCCGGCGTGGACGGCGCCGCCAGGAAGGAACGGGCTGTGCCCGGCGCTGCTCAGTCGCGCCGCGCGCCGGTGCCCAGATCCGCGGAAATACGGGCCAGATCCGCCTGCAGGCGGTCATGCGCCTCGCGCATGCGCTCGTCCTGGTGCCAGCTGAACACGGGCCGAAGGCGCAGCCGCGGCTTGCGCCACGGCCAGCGGCCCGGCGCCTGCACCGACAGGGTGAAGAACAGGCGCTCCTGGTAATGCAGGCCCAGCGTGAGTGCGTCGATGGGCCAATGGTCGCTCAGCAGAAAGCTGTCGTAGGGTGCGGCCAGGTCGGCCCGGGCGATCACGGCGTGCGCGGCGTCGAGCAGCACGAAGGCGTTGGCTTCCTCGAACGGGCAGTCGTAAGAGGTGATCAGCAGGGCCCCCAGCGGGGTCTGGTATTGGGCCTCGATCGCGTACCCGGGCACGCGGGTGCCGGTGGCCTCGCCGCCCGCGAACAACGCCGACGTGAGCGGCCAGGACGCATATGGGCCCGCGTGGGTTTCCAGGCTGTAGCGCTGGATCGGTGCCATGCAGCCTCAGCCGCGGCGCGCGGGGTACTGGGCCGGTCGGTGCGGCGGTTCGGCCTCAGCAGCCATGCTGCGCGTCGCGTCTTTGCGCAGGGTGGAAGCGCCGATGGCAGCGGCCCTCATGGCGCTACCGCAGGAAACCGCTCGGCTGCTCCAGACGGCTGCCGGCTTGGCGGCTCGACCTTCGAAAATAGCCGTCTGCTCATACGCCACAAGGATAGGTAGCTATGACAAAAGAAGCACACCGGCCGAATGGATCGGGCGGTCAGGCGCCGCCGCCCTCGCCCGTCACCGCAGCCAGCATGGCCGGCGAGCCCTGCACCGCCGCGCGCTGCATCAGGTGCTTGACGGCGCGCAGGCCGCCCAGCTCTTCGCCACCGCCGGCGCGGCCCGGGCCGCCGTGCTTGAGGTAGGGCAGCGCCGAGCCGTGGCCGGTGGATTCCGGCGCGGCCACGCGGTCGAGGATCTGCAGGCGGCCGTGCATGGCCGCCAGCGTGGCGATGGCCGTGGCGGCCGTGGCGGCCTCCTTGGTGACCAGCGTGCCGGCCAGGCTGCCCTGGCCGCGGGCGGCCAGGGCCAGGGCGTCGTCCAGCGCGTCGTAGGGCATCAGCGTGCTGACGGGGCCGAAGGCCTCGACATCGTGCGCGGCGTGGTTCTGCGGGTTGCGGGCCAGCAGCAGCGTCGGCTGGAAGAACGAGCCTTCGCCCACGCCCTCGCCCACCGGCGCGAAGCCTTCACCACCGCCGAACACCACTTCGGCGCCCTGGCGCAGCGTGGCGACGCGCTCGGCCACATCGACCTGCTGCGACTTGCTGGCCAGCGCGCCCATGCGCACGTTCTCCAGGCGCGGATCGCCCACGGTGGTCTTGGCCAGACGCTCCTTGAGTTTGGCGGCCACGGCGTCGACGCGGTCGGCCGGCACGATGGCGCGGCGGATGGCGGTGCACTTCTGGCCGGCCTTCTGCGTCATCTCGCGGGCGATTTCCTTGACGAAGAGGTCGAATTCCTCGTCATCCGGCGTCACGTCGGGCGCCAGGATCGCGCAGTTGAGCGAATCGGCCTCGGCGTTGAACGGAATGCTGTGCCGGACGAGGTTGGGCGTGGTGCGCAGCTTGGCGGCCGTGTCGGCCGAGCCGGTGAAGGTGACCACGTCCTGCACCTGCAGGCGGTCCAGCAGATCACCCGTGCCGCCGATCACCAGCTGCAGCGCGCCTTCCGGCAGGATGCCGGACTCGTTGATCAGGCGCACCAGCTTCTCGGTAAGGTAGCTGGTCGCCGTGGCCGGCTTGCCGATGCAGGGCAGCCCGGCAAGGAAGGTGGGCGCAAATTTCTCCAGCAGCCCCCAGACCGGGAAATTGAAGGCGTTGATGTGCACCGCCACCCCGCCGCGCGGCACCAGCACGTGCGTGCCGGCATAGACACCGGTCTTGCCGAGCGGCATCTGCGGGCCTTCGTGCCACAGGTTGCCGGCCTTGGGCAGCTCTTTGGCCATGCTGGCGTAGGCGAACAGCGTGCCTGTGCCGCCCTCGATGTCCACCCAGCCGTCGGTGCGCGTGGCGCCGGTGTGGAACGAGAGCGCGTACATCTCTTCCTTGCGCTCGCCCAGGTACTTGGCCAGGGCCTTGAGCATGGCGGCGCGCTGCTGGAAGTCGGTCTTCATCATCGCCGGCAGGCCGACCTTGCGGGCATGCTCCAGCGCCTCGCCGAAGTCCAGGGCTTCGGCGTGGGTGGTGGCGATCGCGCTGCCGTCGATGGCGCTTTTCAGCTGCTGGCCGGGCTGCTGGCCGATCCAGCGGCCGGCGATGTAGCTTTGCAATTGGGTCATGGGTTCTCCTTCAGGTCTGCGGCCCTGTGCGCTGCACGGCATGTGTCGCCGAGCACACGGGTCGGATTCAAACTGGTCTCGATTAATATGAATTATATTGCATGTTTGTGAACTTCAGCCACCCATCACGCAGACGGATGGACTCGACGTTGATCGCGACAACGCTCTGGCTTCCCGTGCTGTTGCGGCCTTCCCGCACCGTCCAAGACATGCAATTTAATGCATATCAAGGCTGACGGATCGAGTCGACCAGCCGGGGCTCAGCCTTGCGCGGCCCGAGCGCCGCCGGCACCCAGGTAGGTGTCGATCACGCGCTGGTCGTGCATCAGGTCGTCCGCGTCGCCACTGGCGGCCACCTCGCCCATTTCCAGCACGTAGCCGCGATCGGCCACGTTGAGGGCGGCACGGGCGTTCTGCTCGACCAGCAGCACCGACACGCCGGTGCGGCGCAGCGCCGCCACGGTGTGAAGCACCTCGCGCACGATCAGCGGCGCCAGGCCCAGCGAGGGCTCGTCCAGCATCAGCAGGCGGGGCCGGCTCATCAGGGCGCGGCCGATGGCCAGCATCTGGCGCTCACCGCCCGACAGGGTGGACGACATCTGCGCACGGCGCTCTTCCAGCCGCGGGAAGATCTGGAAGATCTCCTTCATGCGGGCGCTCTGGTCGCGCTGGCCACGCCGCCAGAGCGAGAAGCCGCCCAGCAGCAGGTTGTCCTCGACCGACATCTCGCCGAACAGCTCGCGCTTTTCCGGCACCAGGGCCACGCCGTGGCGCACCATGGCCTCGACCGAGGGCCTGGCGATGGCATCGCCGGCCAGCCTGAGGCCGCCCTGCGAAGGCAGCAGGCCCATGATCGCGTTCAGCAAGGTGGTCTTGCCGGCGCCGTTGGGGCCGATCACGGTGACGATCTCGCCCTCGTTCACGTGCAGCTCGATGCCGTGGATGGCCTGCACCGTGCCGTAGAAGACCGAGAACTTCGGCAGTTCCAGCAAGGGTGTGCTCATGCCATGTCTCCCCCGAGGTAGGCCGCGATCACGCGCGCATCGGCCTGCACCTCGGCCGGCGTGCCGTGGGCGATGACGGTGCCGAACTCCAGCACCGTGATGCGGTCGGCCAGGTTCATGACGAATTCCATGTCGTGCTCGACCACCAGGATCGCCAGCCCTTCCTCGCGCAGCTGGCGCAGCAGGGCTGCCAGGCTCTGCTTTTCCAGGTGGCGCAGGCCGGCGGCCGGCTCGTCCAGCAGCAGGATCGCCGGCTGGCCCGCCAGAGCCCGGGCGATCTCCACGATGCGCTGCTGCCCTAGCGGCAGCGAGGCGGCCGCGGTGTCGGCCACGGCGCCCAAACCGCAGCGCTCGATCTGGCGCATGGCCTCGGCCAGCACAGCGGCTTCCTCGGCGCGGTCGAGCCGCAGCATGCTGGCCACCCAGCCGCGGTGACCACGGCGGTGCGCGCCCAGCGCCACGTTGTCGAGCACACTGCGCTCGCCCAGCAGGCGCACGTGCTGGAAGGTACGGCCCAGCCCCAGCGCCGCGAACTCGCGCGAGGGATGACCCCGCATGGGCTTACCCATCAGCGACACACTGCCGTCGGTGGGGTCGTCCACGCCCGAGATCATGTTGAAGAAGGTGCTCTTGCCGGCACCGTTGGGGCCGATCAGCGCGTGGATCTCGCCGGCCTTCACCGTCATGTCCACCTCGTTGTTGGCCACCAGGCCCGCGAAGCGCTTGGTGACCTTGTCGGCCTTGAGGATTTCCTGGCCTGCGGGCGGCAGCTGGCGCTGGTCCAGCTGAACCGCGCCACCACCGGCCACCAGCTTGTGCGCAGGCTCGGCCTGGATGAAGCGCCGCATCCACCCGGCCAGCACGGGCCACAGGCCGTCTGCCGCTCGTTGCAGCACCAGCAGCATCAGCAGGCCGAACACGATCACCTCGAAGTTGCCGCTGGCGCCCAGCAGCTTGGGCAGCGCGTCCTGCAGTTCTTCCTTGAGCAGCGTGATCAGCGTGGCGCCCAGCACCGCGCCCCACAGGTAGCCGGCGCCCCCGACCACCGCCATGAACAGGTACTCGATACCGATGTTCAGGTTGAATGGCGTCGGGTTGACGAAGCGCTGCATGTGCGCGTACAGCCAGCCCGACACCGCCGCCAGCAGCGCCGCCAGCACGAACAGCTTGATGCGGTGGCGTGCGGTGTCCACGCCCATGGATTCGGCCATCAGGCGCCCGCTCTTGAGCGCCCGGATGGCCCGGCCCTCGCGCGAGTGCAGCAGGTTGTGCAGGGCCCAGATGGCCAGCAGCAGCAAGGCCCAGATCAGCACGCCGAGTACGCGCGGAGATTCCATGCTGAAGCCGAACAGCGTCAGCGGCGGGATGTCGGTAATGCCGGTGAAGCCGCCCAGCGTCTGCAGGTTGCCGAAGATGTAGTACAGGCTCAGACCCCAGGCGATGGTGCCCAGCGGCAGGTAGTGGCCGGACAGGCGCAGCGTCACCGCGCCCAGCGCCCAGGCGATCAGGGCCGTGACCAGGAGGCCGAGCACCAGACCGATCCAGGGGTAGACGCCCTTGGGCAAAAAGCCCAGCCACTCGGCCGCCGTGGGCGAGGTGCAGATCCACGCCGTGGCGTAGGCGCCCAGGCCCACGAACGCGGCCTGCCCGAACGACGTCATGCCGCCCACGCCGGTGAGCATGACCAGGCCGACGGCCACCAGCGCGTACAGGCCGATGTAGCACAGCAGCGTGATGGTGAACGGCTGCAACAGGCTCCACGCCGCCGCCAGGGCGACGATGAAGGCGATGACGAGATGGCGCTGTTTCATTCCTCGTCCTCCACGTGGTGCGTGTGCAGCGAACGCCACCACAGCACGGGGATGATCAGCGTGAACACAATCACTTCCTTGAAGGCGCTTGCCCAGAACGACGAGAACGATTCGAGCTGCCCCACCAGCAATGCACCCAGCAAGGCCAGCGGGTAGCTGTGCAGGCCGCCCACGATGGCGGCGACGAAGCCCTTGAGGCCGATCAGGAAGCCGGTGTCGTAATAAATGGTCGTCACCGGCGCGATCAGCAGGCCGGAGACAGCCCCGATCAGCGCCGCCAGCGCGAAGCTCAGATCGCCCGACAGCGCGGTGGGGATGCCCATCAGCCGCGCGCCCACCCGGTTGATGGCGGTCGCGCGCAGCGCCTTGCCGATGATGGTGCGCTCGAAGAAGAAGAACATGGCCACAACCAGCACCGCCGTGGCACCCACGATCACCACCGACTGGCCGCTGATCATGAGGCCGCCGACGTCCCAGCGGGCTTCAGAAAACGCCGCGGTGCGCGACCCTTCGGCGCCGAAGAAATACAGGCCCAGGCCGACCATCGCCAGGTGCAGGGCCACCGACACGATCAGCAGGATCAGCACCGTGGCATCGGCCAGCGGCCGGTAGGCCAGCCGGTAGACCAACGGGCCCATCGGCACCACCAGCAGCAGCACGGCCAGCGCCTGCAGCAGCATCGACTGCGGCTTGACCACCCCCATCAGCACCGCCGCTGCGGCCGGCAGCACGACGGCCCACAGCAGCGTGCTGCGCCAGTCCACCTCCTGCCCACGTGCCTGGCGCACGGCCTCGACCACCAGGGTCAGCGCGCCCAGCGCCACCAGCAGCCACAGCACGGCCGGCAGCTTGCCGGTCTGCAGCGCCGCCATGGCCAGCGCCGCGTAGGTGACGAACTCACCCTGCGGAATGAAGATCACCCGGGTGACGGAAAACACCAGCACCAGGGCCAGTGCCATCAGGGCGTAGATGGCGCCGTTGACGATGCCGTCCTGGGTCAGCATCAGGGCAATTTGGAAGTCCATGCGAGGCGTGGGTTGCGCGGGCTGCTATTGGAACAAAAGCAAATGCACCGGCATGATAGCCGGTGCACTTGGCGGCGGGATCAGCCTGATGCGCTTACTTGGCGGGCTGATACTTCCAGTGGCCGTTCTCGATCTTGACCATCACCCGGGCGCGCTGGTCGAGGCCGAGGTGGTCCTGCGGCGACATGTTGAAGATGCCGTGCGCACCCGCCATTTCCTTCACGCCCTCGATGGCGTCGCGCAGCGCAGAGCGGAAAGCGGGCGTGCCGGGCTGCCCCTTCTTCAGCGCCTCGGGAATGGCCACCTCGAGCAGGTGACCTGCGTCCCAGGCATGGCCACCGAACGTGGACACGCTGCCCTTGCCGTAAGCCGCCTCATACGCCTGGATGTACGCCATGGCCGACTTGCGCACCGGGTTGGACGCGGGCAGCTGATCGGCCACCAGCACCGGACCGGCAGGCAGGAACGTGCCTTCCACGTCCTTGCCGCCCACGCGCAGGAAGTCGGCGTTGGCCACGCCGTGCGTCTGGTAGTACTTGCCGGCATAGCCACGCTCCTTGAGCGTCTTCTGCGGCAGCGCGGCCGGCGTGCCGGAACCGCCCACCAGCACGGCATCGGGCTTGGCGGCCATGATCTTGAGCACCTGACCCGTGACCGCGGTATCGTTGCGCGAGTAGCGCTCGTTGGCCACCAGCTTGATCTTCTTCAGCTCGGCCGCCTTGCCGAATTCCTTGGCCCAGCCCTCGCCGTAGGCGTCGGAAAAGCCGATGTACGCCGCCGTCTTCACGCCGTTGGCCGCCATGTGCTCGGCGATGGCCAGCGCCATCATGATGTCGTTCTGCGGCGTCTTGAAGACCCAGTGCTTCTTGGCGTCCTGCGGCTCGATGATGGCGGCCGAGGCACCCAGCGAGATCATCGGCGTCTGGCTTTCGGCCACCGGATCGATCATGGCCAGCGAATTCGGCGTGATGCTGGAGCCGATGATCACGTCCACCTTGTTCTCGGCGATCAGCTTGCGCGTGTTGGTCACGGCCTGCGTGGTGTCCGAGGCGTCGTCCAGCACGATGTAGTTGATCTTCTGGCCACCAATGGTCTTGGGCAGCAGCGCCACGGTGTTCTTCTCGGGGATGCCCAGCGAGGCTGCGGGGCCAGTGGCCGACAGCGTGACACCGACGTTCACGTCGGCCCAGGCGGTGGCGGCCAGGCCGGTCAGGAGGGCACCGGTCAGCACCAGTTTCTTCAACTTCATGGGTTTTGTCTCCAGGCGGGATGGGTTGCAGGTTCGGCCGCTCGATCGCACTCGCGATCCATAAACTGACCGATCGGTCGGTTAATGATTCTATCGGCCAGCCGGCCCGCTGGAGCCCGCTCACGCTCGGGAATTACCCTAGCTGCAGTTGGCATTCCTTGCCAGGCTACTGCGGCTCCACTCCCGCCTTCTTCACCAGCGCCGCATAGCGAACCAGTTCGCTCTCGAAATGGGCCTGGGCCTGCTCTGGCGTGCTTACGCGGATGGTGTTGCCCTGTTTGGCCTTGGCATCCAACGCCACGCGCTTACACCGACGCTTTAGGCCTGGCGGTCACGCCGCTGGACGACGCCTGGGCCACCCGGCGCTTCGCGATCTGCTTTCGCAGTCTGGAAAGCCTGACCCCGGCCGCACGCCTGCTGCTGGACCACCTCACCCGCGCCGCCCAGCGCGCCCACGCAGCAGTGTCCGTCGGCTGAATTGCTACGTTAACAATAGCTGCCTGAGGCCGCCAATATTGGGCTTTCGGCCTTTTTTGATGCTGAAACAGATGTTCAGCCCAGCACATGCGCCAGCGTGAGCAGCGCCAGCAGGAACAGCCACAGCACCACCACGCGCCACACCAGACCGACCACGCGCGTGAGGTGCGCCAGCTGGGGCGGCTGCCCGGGCAGGCCTTCGGCGGCACGGACCGCCTCAATGGACGCCGCACTCGCCGCCGGCTGCGGACGCATCGCGCCGCCGCCCAGCTGCACGTCGATGGCGCCGGCCGTGGCAGCCAGGATCACACCCTCGTTCGGGTCGGCAAAGCGCGCGGCAAAGTTGCGCCAGCAGTCGATGGCATCCTCGAAGCTGCCGACGATGGCGAAACCCAGCGCCGTCATGCGCGCCGGCAGCCAGTCGACGGCACGCCAGGCCGAGCGGGCGGCCTGGAGCAGCGCCTGGCTGACCGGCGCATCGCCCGCGGCCTGGTGACGCTGCCAGTAGCGGCGCACAAACTCGGCATTGCGGTAGAGCACGGCACCGGCCGGCCCCAGGCCCAGCATGGCCAGCGCGCCGTAGCAGGCCAGCACGCCGAACACATGGCGGTGCGCGGCCAGCACCGAGGTTTCGATGACCTGGCGCAGCACGTCGCCGCGGCCGAGCCGGCTGGTGTCGCCGCCCTGCCAGCGTGCCAGCAGCTGGCGGGCACGCTCGTCGTCGCCGGCTTCCAGCGCGTCGCGGATGGTGGTGAAGTGGTGGCTGAACTGGCGAAAACCCAGCGTGAGGTAGAGCACGACCACGTTCCACGCCAGCGCCAGCAGCCAGCCGCCCGCCCACAGCGCCAGCAGGTGAATGGCCGCGGCCAATACCGCCGGCAGCACCACCGCGAGCGACCAGGCCAGCCAGCCGTGCAGCGCGGTGCCGGCGTCGGTGTTGGCGGCGGTCTGGCGCGTCCATACCCGCAGCTGGCGCGCAGCCAGGCTTTGCGCGCCGAGCGGGCGGATCTGCTCGAGCAGCAGGGCGATCACGATCGCGAACAGGGCCATTCAAACATGATAGCGGCACACCCTGCGATGGTGCGCGCCGGCGGCCCATGAAGGCTCAGGCAGCCAGGAACCTGTAGAAGTTGCGCAACATGCCGGCGGTGGCGCCCCAGATGAAGCGCTCGACCTCGCTGGCCGGCGCAGGCGGCGTCTCGCCGGCGGCCAGGTCCACGCGGGCCGGTTCAAGATAAGGCATGGAAAACCATTCGCGCACCGTGCCCTCCCACTCGAAATGGTGGCGCCGGTGGTGCGCCGGATCCATCAGAAAGGCCAGCGGCACCTCGAAGGCGTGGGCCACCTCGTGCGGGCTGGGGTGCAGCACGAAGCCCTCGCGCACCAGCGCCACCACCGGGGTGACCAGGAAGCGCGTGCCGGTCTCGTACACCGGCAGCTGGCCGATCACCTCGACGAAGCTGCGCTTCAGATCCACCTCTTCCTCGGCCTCGCGCAGCGCGGCGTCCACCACGCTGGCGTCTTCGGCGTCGACCTTGCCGCCGGGGAACGCGATCTGGCCCGAATGGGTCGAAAGGTTGGCGGTGCGCTCGGTCAGCAGCACCGACAGGCCGCCCGGCCGGTCGACCAGCGGCACCAGCACCGCCGCGGGGGCCGGCGCGCGGTCGGCAAAGCGCGGCTCGCGCCGCACCTCGGGCTGCCAGGCCGGCGGCGTGCTGAAGCGCTGGCGCAGCGCGGCGGGCGTGAGCTGCCCGGGCGCGATGGCCGGCAGGTGGCCGTCCACCGCCGCCACCGGCACCTGGCGGGGGTCGAAGTTGGGCAGCCTGGACAAAGGCGTGGCGACGCGAGCCGGCTGGGACTGGGTCATGAGGCGCTGAGTGGGCCGGGTTCGCCGCCAGCCGCCGCACCAAAGAAAAACCGCCGGTGACCTGCGGCCACGGGCGGTTGGCTTGCGGCGGGCCTGACGGCCCTTGGCAGCATCAGCGGGATCAGGCTGCGGCGCCGACCTGCTTTTCCACCCGGCTGGGCAGCTTTTCCTTGATGCGGGCCTTCTTGCCGCGACGGTCGCGCTGGTAGTACAGCTTGGCGCGGCGCACGTCACCACGGCGCTTGACCTCGATGCCGGCGATCAGCGGGCTGTAGGTCTGGAAGGTGCGCTCGACACCCTCGCCGCTGGAGATCTTGCGCACGATGAAGGCGCTGTTCAGGCCCCGGTTGCGCTTGGCGATCACCACGCCTTCGAAGGCCTGCACGCGCTTGCGGGTGCCTTCCACCACGTTGACGCTCACCACCACGGTGTCGCCGGGAGCGAACTGGGGAATGTTCTTGCCCAGGCGCTCGATTTCCTCTTTTTCGAGGGTTTGGATCAGGTTCATCGCTTTTTCCTGCTCGATCGTGCACACGCTACGCTAGGGGCGGCAGCTTGGCGGGGCAATGTTTCCCCTTCAAGCATCTTCTGGGCCGCGGCTGGCAGAGGATCGAAAAGCCTTTAATTATAGCCCGGGTGGAGCTGGCCTGTCCATCAGGGCGCGCCGGCCTCGGTCAGGCGGGCCAGCAACTGCTCGTCCGGGGTGGACAGCAGGCCGTCGGCCCGGGCGGCGGCGATCAGGTCGGGCCGATGCTGCGCCGTCAGCTCCAGCCGGCGGTCGCGCCGCCAGCGCTCGATCTGTGCATGATGGCCGGACAGCAGTTCCGCCGGTACCCGCTGGCCGCACCATTCCTCCGGCCGGGTGTAGTGCGGGCAGTCAAGCAGGCCATCCACGGCGGGGTTGAAGCTGTCGGCCTGGTGGCTGCCTGCATCATGAAGCACGCCGGGCTGCAGGCGGGCCACGGCGTCCAGCAGTGCCAGCGCGGCGATCTCGCCGCCGGACAGCACGAAATCGCCCAGGCTGATCTGCGCATCCACGTGCGCGTCGATGAAGCGCTGGTCGATGCCCTCGTAGCGCCCGCAGATCAGGATGGCGCCGGGGCTGGCCGCCCAGCGCTCCACCGCCGCGTGGTGCAGCACCTCGCCCACCGGCGAGAACAGCACCACCGGCGCGGCCTGGCCCGGCGCGTCGGCCCGGTCGGCACGCACGGCCTGCAGGCAGCGCGACAGCGGCTCGGCCAGCATCACCATGCCGGGGCCGCCGCCGAAGGGGCGGTCGTCCACCCGGCGGTAGTTGCCCTCGGCGAACTCGCGCGGGTTCCAGAGTTTGAGATCAATCAGGCCGTCAGCGAAGGCGCGGCGGGCGACGCCTGCTTCCAGAAAAGGAGCAAACAGTTCCGGCAACAGGGTGATGACGTCAAACCGCATGGCCGCTGCCTGGCTGGGTGCTCACTGGATCGACGGCGTGGCCGGCGGCAGGTCCTGCGCGGGCGTGAACAGGCGCCCCACATCGACGGCGTCGAAGCGCTCCTGGTGACCGCAGAAATCGCAGCCGACCTCGATCACGCCCTGCTCGGCCAGGATGGACTCGGCCTCCTGCTGGCCCAGGCCCTGCAGCATGGTCGCCACGCGCTCGCGGCTGCACGAACACGCAAAGCGCGGGCCGCGCGCGCCGGCCTGGGGCTCGAAGCGCAGCAGCTTCTCTTCCCAGAACAGGCGGCGCAGGACGGTGTCGGCGTCCAGGCTCAGCAACTCTTCGCGCTTCAGGCTCCGGGTCAGGATGGCGATGCGCTGGTAGTCGTCCTCGGCCTCCGCGCCCGCTTCGTCCTCGCGCGCGACGTTGCTCTGCGACAGGTTGGTTTCGCCCTGTACCGGCAGCCGCTGGATCAGCAGCCCGGCGGCCACCTGCTCGTCGGCGGCCAGCACCAGCGTGGTGTCGAGCTGTTCCGACTGGCGCATGTAGTGCTCGATCACCCCGGCCAGGCTGCCGAGGGGCTCGCCGCCCTCGCCCACCAGCGGCACCACGCCCTGGTAGGGCTGCTGGCCCGGCTGGCGGCTCCTGGCGTCCAGCGTGATGGCGCAGCGGCCCTTGCCATGCGCGTTGACCATGTCGGCCAGGTTCGCCCCCGGCGGCACGGCGGCACCCAGCGACGCGGTGGCGCGCAGGCGCAGGTCGGTCTGCACCTCGGCCACGGCCAGCTTGACCGGGCCGTCGCCCTGGATCTGCAGCACCAGCGCGCCGTCGAACTTGATGCCGGCCTGCATCAGCACGGCCGCGGCGGTCATTTCGCCCAGCAGCTCGGCCACCGGCGGCGGGTAGGCGCCGGTCTGCGTGTTGGCGGCGCGCCGGCGCAGCACGTCCTGCCAGGCGTCGGTCAGCCGCACGAACTGGCCGCGCACCGGCAGCCCGTCGAAGATGAATTTGTGGAGTTCGGACATCCTGACTATATAAGGGGTCGCCGCGGGGTTCTCAAGCGCCCCGGGCTGGTTGCAGGACGTTCGCCGGCACCGCCCGCTCCCGCGTGGCCGGCCCGGAAGCCGGTGCGCATGGGCGGAGCGGCACGCTGGGTCACAGCTTGGTCAAGGTGGCGCGGAACAGCCGGGCGTTGTCGATGTAGTGCTGGGCGCTCTGGCGCAGGCCTTCCATCTGTTCGGGCGTGAGCTGGCGCACCACCTTGGCGGGCGTGCCCATGATCATGCTGCCGTCGGGGAATTCCTTGCCCTCGGTCACCAGCGAGCCGGCGCCGACCAGGCAGTTCCTGCCGATCCTGGCGCCGTTCAGCACCACGGCGCCGATGCCGATCAGCGATTCGTCGCCGATGGTGCAGCCGTGCAGCATGACCCTGTGGCCCACCGTCACGTTCCTGCCCACCGTGAGCGGCATGCCGCGGTCGGCGTGCAGCACGCTCAGGTCCTGGATGTTGCTGCCCTCGCCGATGCTCATGCTTTCGGTATCCCCGCGCAGCACGCAGCCGAACCACACGCTGGCGTCGGGCCCGAGCGTCACGTTGCCCATCACCTCGGCCGAATCGGCGATCCAGGCGGTGGAATCCACCTGGGGTTTCCTGCCATCCACTTCATACACCGCCATGACTCGTGTCTCCTCTTGCTGGCAACGGCGAAAACTACAATTCTAGGGATGGACTTGCGCCCCCACGCCCTGCAGGCTCTTCGTGCCACGGATCTTGATGAAAAACTGGCTCTGGTCGGCGCGCTGCGGGCGCAGGCAGCTACGCTAACCATAGCAACCCAGGATCCGATCGCCGAACCGCCCGGCCTGCCCGGCCGCCCGCCGCGGCCCGAACTGGTGGACCCGGCCCGTGTGCGCCAGCGCTCGGTGCACACGCCGGCCGGCCGCGCGGCGCTGACCCACGCCATCTGCCACATCGAGTTCAACGCCATCAACCTGGCGCTGGACGCCGTCTGGCGCTTCGCCGGCATGCCCGAAGCCTTCTACCGCGACTGGCTGCGCGTGGCCATCGAAGAGGCCTACCACTTCAGCCTGCTGCACGCGCACCTGCAGACCCTGGGCCACCGCTACGGCGACTTCCCCGCCCACGACGGCCTGTGGGCCATGTGCGAGAAGACCAAGGACGACATCGTGGCCCGCATGGCGCTGGTGCCGCGCACGCTGGAAGCACGCGGCCTGGACGCCACGCCGCTGATCCAGAACAAGCTGCGCGCCGTCGGCAGCACCGATGCGCTGGCGGCCTGCGACATCCTGGACATCATCCTGCGCGACGAGATCGGCCACGTGGCCATCGGCAACCACTGGTACCGCTGGCTGTGCGAGCGCGATGGACTGGAGCCGCTGGCGCACTACCGGCTGCTGGCGCGCCGGCACCGCGCCCCCACGCTCAAGCCCCCGTTCAACCAGGCGGCGCGCGTGCGTGCCGGCTTCACCAAGGCCGAGCTGGATGCGCTCGAGCAGGCTGCCAGCCCCACCGATAAGCTACCAATTACATAGCTGCCTGCGCCCGCCATGCAAGGGCCGGAGGCCGATTTGGCTTGGAAACCGGCCGCCTGATCAGTCGGTGACCGGAATCAGGAAGTCGCGGCCGATCAGCGCACCCAACGTGTTGGCACGATCGAGGAACTGGGTCAGGAAGGCGTGCAGCCCCGTGGCCAGGATTTCCTCGATGGTGCCGAAGCGCAGTTCCGCCCGCATGCGGCCGCAATGGCGCATGGCGTCGCCGTTCAGGTCGGCCCCCACCGCGCGCAGGTTCTGCAGCACGGCGTCGACGCTGTGGTGCAGCGAGCGCGGCATCTCCAGCCGCAGCATCAGCAGCTCGGCCACGCGCTCGGGCTTGATGACGTCGCGGTACACCTTGCGGTAGACCTCGAACGCGCTCACGCTGCGCAGGATGGCGGCCCAGTGGTAGAAGTCGTACTCGGTGTCGCGGTCTTTCTTGGCGGTACCGTAGAAGTCGTTCTGCAGAGCGTGGAACTTGACGTCGAGCAGGCGCGCCGTGTTGTCGGCCCGCTCCAGGAAGGTGCCCAGGCGGATGAAGTGGAAGGCGTCGTCCTGCAGCATGGTGCCGGAAGTCACGCCGCGCGAGAGGTGCGAGCGGAACTTGACCCATTCGAAGAAATCGCCGCAGTCGTCGAGCAGGTCGCTGGCGCGGCGCATGCGGGCCATCTCCAGCCAGGTCTGGTTCAGCGTTTCCCAGATCTCCGTGGTCAGCGTGCCGCGCACGGCGCGGGCGTTCTCGCGCGCGGCGCGCAGGCACGAGACGATGGACGACGGGTTCTCCTCGTCCAGCACCATGAAGCTCATCACCCCTTCGGGCGTGATGTCGCCGTGCTTCTCGGTGTAGGCGGGCATCAGCTCGCTCAAGGTCAGCACGCCCTGCCAGCCATGCTGCGACACCGAGGCCGACTGCGGCAGCAGCCCGGTCTCGTAGTTCACATTGAGCATGCGCGCGGTGTTCTCGGCCCGCTCCGTGTAGCGGGCCATCCAGTAGAGGTGATCGGCGGTTCTGGAAAGCATGTCGGTGTTCTCTCTTTCAGGCCTCCAGGACCCAGGTGTCCTTGGTGCCACCGCCCTGGGACGAATTGACGACCAGGGATCCTTCCTTGAGGGCCACGCGCGTCAGGCCGCCGGCCACCATCTGCACCTCCTTGCCCATCAGCACGAAGGGGCGCAGGTCGATGTGGCGCGGCGCGATGCCGCTTTCGACGAAAGTGGGGCAACTGGAGAGACTGAGCGTCGGCTGGGCGATGTAGCCCTCGGGCTTGGCCTGCACGACGCGCCTGAATTCCTCGATCTCGGCCTGGGTGGAGGCCGGGCCCACCAGCATGCCGTAGCCGCCGGCGCCGTGCACTTCCTTGACCACCAGGTCCTTCATGTTGGCCAGCACGTACTTGAGGTCTTCCGGCTCGCGGCACATGTAAGTGGGCACGTTGTAGAGGATCGGCTTTTCGCCCAGGTAGAACTCGATCATCTTGGGCACGTAGGGGTAGATCGACTTGTCGTCGGCCACGCCCGTGCCCACGGCGTTGCAGATGCTCACGTGGCCGGCGCGGTAAGCCTCCATCAGGCCGGCGCAGCCCAGCGCGGAATCGGGGCGGAACACGCGCGGATCGAGGAAGTCGTCGTCCACGCGGCGGTAGATCACGTCCACCCGCTGCGGACCGCCGGTGGTGCGCATGTAGATGAAGCCGTCCTTGAAGAACAGGTCCTGCCCCTCGACCAGTTCCACGCCCATCTGCTGGGCCAGGAAGGCGTGCTCGAAGTAGGCGCTGTTGTACATGCCGGGGGTGAGCACCACCACCGTGGGATCGCCGGCCGTGACCGGGCTGCTGGCGCGCAGGGTTTCCAGCAGCAGGTCGGGGTAATGCGCCACCGGCGCCACGCGGTGGCGGCTGAACAGGCCGGGGAAGAGCCGCATCATCATCTTGCGGTTTTCCAGCATGTAGCTCACGCCGCTGGGCACGCGCAGGTTGTCTTCCAGCACGTAATACTCGCCCGAGCCGTCGGCGTTGCCCGAGCGGACGATGTCGATGCCGGAGATGTGCGAATACACCTCGCCTGGCACATCCACGCCCTGCATCTCCGGCCGGTACTGTGAATTGCGCAGCACCTGGTCGCGCGGCACCACGCCGGCCTTGAGGATCTCCTGGTCGTGGTAGACGTCGTGCAGGAAGCGGTTGAGCGCCGTGACACGCTGGGTCAGGCCGCGCTCCAGCATGTCCCACTCGGCGGTGGGGAAGATGCGCGGAATCAGGTCGAACGGGATCAGGCGCTCGGTGCCGGAGCCGTCTTCGTCCTTGGCGCCGTAGACCGCGAAGGTGATCCCCACGCGGCGGAAGATCATCTCGGCCTCTTCGCGCCGCTCGGCCATCAGTTCCTTGCTCTGCAGGGCCAGCCAGTCTGCGTAGCCGCGGTAGTGGTCTCGCACCGTCACGCGGCTGTCGTAACCCTTGGCGCCCGGCCCGAGCGGTTGCCCCGCGGCCGGTACGTACATTTCATCGAATGGATGCATGGGGGAACTCTCCGTACAGCCACAGGATAGCAAGTTGCGAGCCAGCGGACATCAAGGAGGCGAGCGGTGGCGCCAGTAGCGGGGCCGGAGCACCCGCTCACAACGCACCTCGCCGGGGCGCGCGCTGAACCAGTGCATCGCACCACAATGGGGCGAATCGGCGACTTGCAGGCCACGCTCGGCGTACCGCGCACTGACTTCGGGCGCCGGGTGGCCGAACCGGTTGCGGTAACCGGCCTGAACCAGCACGACGCGCGGCCGCACCGTGTCGAGGAACGGCGCCGATGAAGAGCTGCGGCTGCCGTGGTGCGGCGCCAGCAGCACGTCGGCCCCCAGGGCGGCCGCCTGCGACGCCACCAGTTGCGCTTCCTGCGGCGCCTCGATGTCGCCCACAAGCAGCGCGCTGGCGCCATCAACCGCCTCCAGCCGCAGCACGCAGCTCATGGCGTTGGACTTGCGCGGCTCGGCGTAGTCGCCCTCGGCCGGGTGCAGCACGGTGAAGCGCACCCCGTCCCAGACCCAGTGCTGGCCGCCGTGGCAGTGCGTGGCCGGGCGCACGGCCTGCAGGGCGTTGTCGTCCTCGATGGACGAGAGCACCGTCGCCTGCGGCTGGCTGGCCAGCACCGCCAGCGCGCCGCCGGTGTGATCGGTGTCGCGGTGGCTGAGCACCAGCGTGTCGATGCGCTCACCCAGCGCGCGCAGCAGCGGCACCAGCTCGCGGTGGCCGGCGTCGCTTTCCAGCGAATAGCGCGGCCCGGCGTCGTACAGCAGCGCGTGGCTGGCGGTGCGCACCAGCACCGCGTTGCCCTGGCCGATGTCGGCGGCCAGCAGTTCGAACTGGCCCGGCGCCGGCCGCGGCGGCTGCCACAGCAGCGCCGGCAGCAGCAGCGGCAGCCCCGCCAGCCGCACCGCGCGCGGCGCCGGCAGGGCCAGCAGCACGCCGCCCACCACCGCCGCCAGCCCCAGCCACCAGGGCGCCACCGGCAGGCTGACCGAAGCCCAGGGCCAGGCCGCCAACCAGCCGAGCCATGCCACCAGCGGCGCCAGCAGCCAGCCCGCAAGCTGCCATAGCGGCGACCAGAAGGCGCCGGCCAGCGCCAGCGGCGTGACCACCAGCGTGACCCAGGGGATCGCCACCAGGTTGGCCAGCAGCCCCACCAGCGACACCTGGCCGAACAGCAGCAGCGACAGCGGCGTGAGCGCCAGCGTCACGGTCCACTGCTCCCGCAACAACTGAAGAAATCGGCCTCCAGCCCTTTTGCCACCGCTGCCGCCAGCTCCTGAATCAGTAGCAAACAGAATCCCTACGGCGACAAAGCTGAGCCAGAAGCCGGCCTGTGTCAGCGCCCAGGGATCCACAGCCAGCACCACCGCGCATGCCGCCAGCCAGTTGAGCCACCAGGGCCAGCGCAGCCCTGCCAGCTGCAGCAGGCCGAAGCTCGCCAGCATCAACACCGTGCGTTGCGCCGGCACGCCCCAGCCGCTGAACAGCGCGTAGCCTGTGGCCACCAGCAGGCCGCCCACGCGCGCGGCCACCGGCGCCGGCAGCCACCGCGCCAGCGGCCAGCCCCAGCGCGCGCTGCGGCGCCAGCCGGCGGCCACCAGCGCCCCGGCCAGCCACGCGAACATGGTGATGTGCAGGCCGGAGATCGCCATCAGGTGCGCCACGCCGGTGGCGCGGAACACGTCCCAGTCGGCCCGCTCGATGGCGCGCTGGTCGCCGGTGACCAGCGCCGCCAGGATGCCGGCGCGCTGCCGCCGGGCGTCCTCCGCGCCCGCGCCGGCATCGCTGCCCAACGCCGCAAACAGCCTGTCGCGCACGGTCTGGCGCAGTCGCTCCAGCCGGTAGGCGCCGCTGTCGCCCAGACGCTCGGGTGGCGCGTCGTGCGCGCCGGTGCGCACGTAGCCGGTGGCGCCGATGCCCTGCTCCCACAGCCACAGCTCGTAGTCGAAACCGTGCGGGTTCAGGTTGCCGTGCGGCGCCTTCAGGCGGGCAGTGAACGCCCAGCGGTCGCCAGCGCGCAGAACGGCGCTGCCGGCAGCGGCCAGGGGTGCGTCATCTTCAGCCGCCGTGGCGGCGCTGGCGTACCACGCCATCTGCAATTGGGGCGGCAAGGTCACTGGCCGGCCGTCCAGCGTGGCACGCTCCACCTCGAAGCGGAAGCGCTGGCCGGCGTCGCTGCGCTGCGGCATGGCCGCGATCACGCCGACCACGCGCAGGCTGGCCCCTTCCAGCACCGGTGCCAGGGCCTGCCCGGCGCGCACGCCTGCGTTCAGCCCGACGGCGGCAAACGCGATCGCCCCGGACGCCACCGCCAGCAGCGGCAGCGATGCTTTGCCATGCCGCGCACCCAGCGCCGCCCCCACGGCGGCGGCGGCCACGCCCACCCCTCCGAGCGCCCAGTAGGCCGCTGCAGGCCACAAGGCCGGCTGCAGGATCTGAAGCGCCGTACCCGCGATCCAGGCCGCCAGCAGCCAGGCGATCGCCCGGCCACGCCAGCGCAGGCGCACCGCCTCGGCCAGCATCCCACGCACCCGCGCTGCACCGGACCCGTCGGGCGGCAGGTGGTCCGCGATGGCGGTGGCAGGAAGATCCACGGACGGCCCGGGAATTGCTTAAGGTTGGTGAGGCGCCAAGGTTCCAGCTAGTATGCCCTTGCGCCAATGCGTCCGCCGCCGCGCCGTGCGCGGCACCCAGCACCCAGACAGCACGCCCCTGCACCATGTCGATCCACGCCGCCCTGCACCACGTCACCAGCTACCGCTACGACCGGCTGGTCCAGCTCGGGCCCCAGGTGATCCGCCTGCGCCCGGCCCCGCATTGCCGCAGCAAGATCATTTCGTATTCGCTCAAGGTCGAGCCGTCCGGCCACTTCATCAACTGGCAGCAGGACCCGTTCGCCAACTGGCAGGCGCGCCTGGTGTTCCCGGAAAAGACCGACCACTTCACGGTCACCGTGGACCTGGTGGCCGAGATGGCGGTCTACAACCCGTTCGACTTCTTCCTGGAGCCCAAGGCCGAGAACTTCCGGTTCGAGTACGACCCGCTGGTCAAGGAAGAACTCGCCCCCTACCTGGCCAAGGCGGCGCCCACGCCGCTGTTCGCCAAGTACCTGGAGGGCATCGACCGCTCGCCGCAGCGCACCATCGACTTCCTGGTGCAGATCAACCAGCGGCTGCAGCACGATGTGAGCTACCTGATCCGCATGGAGCCCGGCGTGCAGACGCCGGAAGAAACGCTGACCAAGGCCAGCGGCTCCTGCCGCGACTCCGGCTGGCTGCTGGTGCAGCTGCTGCGCCATTGCGGGCTGGCGGCGCGCTTTGTCTCGGGCTACCTGATCCAGCTAAAGCCGGATGTGAAGTCGCTCGACGGCCCGAGCGGCACCGAGGTCGACTTCACCGACCTGCACGCCTGGTGCGAGGTCTACCTGCCCGGCGCCGGCTGGATCGGGCTAGACCCCACCTCCGGCCTGCTGGCCGGCGAAGGCCATATCCCGCTGGCCTGCACACCGCAGCCTTCGGGCGCGGCGCCGATCGAAGGCCTGGTCGACGACGCCGAAGTCAGCTTCGGCCACGACATGAAGGTGACACGCATCCATGAATCGCCGCGCGTCACCCTGCCCTACAGCGACGAGCAGTGGGAAGCCATCCTGCAGCTCGGCGACCAGGTGGACGCGCAGCTGAAGGCCGACGACGTGCGCCTGACCATGGGTGGCGAGCCCACCTACGTCGGCATCGACGACCGCGACGGTGCCGAATGGAACACCGCCGCGCTCGGCCCCACCAAGCGCGTGTTCGCGCTCGACCTGCTGTACCGCCTGAAGGAGCGCTACGGCCCCAACGGCTTCCTGCACCTGGGCCAGGGCAAGTGGTACCCCGGCGAGCAGCTGCCGCGCTGGGCGCTCAGCCTGTTCTGGCGCGCCGACGGCAAGCCCGTCTGGCACGACCCGGGCCTGCTGGCCGACGAGCGCCAGCCTCAGCACGCCAAGCCGGAGGACGCCGAGCGCTTCATCCAGGCGCTGGCCCACCGCCTGGGCGTGGGCACCAGCACCATCCGCGCCGGCTACGAGGACCCGTGGCACTACATCCAGAGCGAGCGCCGCCTGCCGGTGAATGTCGACCCCTTCGATTCACGCCTCGACGACGAGATGGAGCGCGCCCGGCTGCGCCGCGTGTTCACGCAGGGCCTGGACAAGCCGATCGGCTACCTGCTGCCGCTGCGCGCCACCTCGCAGCTTGACGTCACGCCCGAGTTCCTGCGCGACCTGCCGGTCGACAAGCGTCCCCACTGGCTCACCGGCCGCTGGTGGTTCCGCGACGACCGCCTCTACCTCGTGCCCGGCGATTCGCCGATGGGTTTCCGCCTGCCGCTGAACGGCCTGCCTTGGGTCAGCGACGAGGACTACGCCCATCTGTTCGAGAAAGACCCGTTCGCCCCGGAAGCCCCGCTGCCCGATCCCGATGCGCCCGAAGCCAAGGACGGCGAGGACGCCGAGCGCGGGCTCGACCCGCGCGACCGCGAGCCGCGCCGCTTCGAATCGGCCGCCTGGGTGCCGCGCACGGCGCTGTGCGTGGAAGTGCGCGACCCGGTGCGCTCGCACACCGCCGACATCGAGCAGCCCGAGATCACCGGCGACGACGAAGACGCCGAAGCCCGCCGCGCCGCGCGCAGCCGGCACCAGGCCGCGGTGGCCAGGTACGCGCTGAAGCCCGGCCAGTCGAGCATGCTCTATGTGTTCATGCCTCCGCTGGAGCACGTCGAGGACTACCTGAACCTGGTCGCCGCCATCGAGGCCACCGCTGCCGAGCTGAAGCTGCCCGTCGTGATGGAAGGCTACGCGCCGCCGCGAGACAAGCGGCTGAAGATGCTGCAGATCACGCCCGACCCGGGTGTGATCGAGGCCAACATCCAGCCGGTGGACAACTGGCGCGACCTGGTGGCCAACACCGAATTCCTCTATCAGGCCGCGTTCGAGAGCCGCCTGTCGGCCGAGAAATTCATGACCGACGGCCGCCACACCGGCACCGGTGGCGGCAACCACTTCGTGCTGGGCGGCGCCACGCCCGACGACAGCCCGTTCCTGCGCAAGCCCGAGTTGCTGGCCAGCCTGATCCTCTACTGGCACAACCACCCCAGCCTGTCGTACCTGTTCTCGGGCATGTTCATCGGCCCGACCAGCCAGGCACCGCGCGTGGACGAGGCACGCAACGACCAGCTGTACGAGCTGGAGATCGCGCTGCAGGAGATCCATGCCGCGCGGGAGCGCCACGGCGACGCCATGCCGCCCTGGCTGGTCGACCGCTCGCTGCGCAACATCCTGGTCGACGTCACCGGCAACACCCACCGCAGCGAGTTCTGCATCGACAAGCTGTACTCGCCCGATTCACCCACCGGCCGCCTGGGCCTGCTGGAAATGCGCGCCTTCGAGATGCCGCCGCACGCGCGCATGTCGATCGCCCAGCAACTGCTGATGCGCGCGCTGGCGGCCCGCTTCTGGCGCGAGCCCTACACCGCCCCCGCCACGCGCTGGGGCACGCAGCTGCACGACCGCTTCCTGCTGCCCGCCTACGTGCGCGCGGATTTCGCCGACGTGATGGAAGACCTGCGCCGCGCCGGCTACGCCTTCGACGACACCTGGTTCGCGCCGCACTTCGAGTTCCGCTTCCCGGTGGTGGGCGAGGTCGACGTGCTCGGCATGAAACTGGAGCTGCGCAACGCGCTCGAGCCCTGGCACGTGATGGGCGAGGAAAGCACCGGTGGCGGCACCGCGCGCTATGTCGATTCGTCGCTGGAGCGGCTGGAGGCGCGCGTGACTGGCCTCAACCCGAGTCGCTACGCCATCACCTGCAACGGCCACGCGCTGCCGCTGCAGCCGCTGGGCGTGGAAGGTGAATTCGTGGCCGGCGTGCGCTTCAAGGCCTGGAACCCGTGGTCGTCGCTGCACCCCTCCATTAAGCCGCACGGGCCGCTGGTGTTCGACATCGTCGACACCTGGAACCAGCGCTCGGTGGGCGGCTGCCAGTACCACGTGGCGCACCCCGGCGGCCGCAACTACGACACCTTCCCGATCAACGCCTACGAGGCCGAAAGCCGCCGCCTGGCGCGCTTCTTCCGTACCGGGCACACGGCGGGCGCCATGGTCATTCCGCCGGCCACGCTGCACCTGCCGGGCAGCCGCGAGTTCCCCTGTACACTCGACCTGCGACGCACCACAACGGTGCGTCTGGACACGCGTCTGGCCGGTTAGTGAGTTCCTTCATGCTCGTCGCCGGCACGTGACAAGGGAGGCGAGGGGTATGCGGCACAATGCCCGCGATGGACAGCAGCGTGCTCGATGACCCGCACAGTGGCGCTCTGGCGCTGCCGGCCGCCGAGGCCCTGGCGGCCCGTCTGCCACGCGGGCCGAGCGGGCATTACGACGAGCTCTACGGTCGTACCTGGTCCGACGACCTGCTCTCCGAAGCTCCTGAATCCATAGCTGCCTCCGCCCAGCTGGCGCCGGCCTGGGCCTCATTTTTCTCCAGCATCGGCGAACGCGGCTTCGCCGAGCTGGGCGAGCGCCAGGCGCGCCTGACGCGGCAGATCCGCGAGAACGGCGTCACTTACAACGTCTACGCCGACGAATCCAACCTCCAGCGCCCCTGGCCGGTCGACCTGTTCCCGCTGCTCGTGCCGGCCCACGAATGGGCGCAGATCGAGGTCGGCATCGCCCAGCGCGTGCGCGTGCTCGACGCCGTCATGGCCGACATGTACGGCCCGCAGCGCCTGCTCCGCGAGGGCCTGATCCCGCCCGCGCTGGTGCAGGGCCACCCGGACTACCTCCGCGCCATGCACGGCGTGAAGCCGGTGGGCGGCACCTACCTGCACATCGTGGCCTTCGACCTGGCGCGCGGGCCCAAGGGCAACTGGTGGGTGGTGTCCCAGCGCACGCAGGCGCCATCCGGCCTGGGCTACCTGCTGGAAAACCGGCTGGCGGTGTCCAGCCAGTTCCCGCGCGCGTTCGAGCGCATGCATGTGCGGCGGCTGGCCGACACCTACCGCTCGCTGGTGGAAAGCCTCAAGTCCATGGCGCCGGGCGGCTCCGACGCCCACATCGCCCTGCTCACCCCCGGCCCCTACAACGAGACCTATTTCGAGCAGTCCTACCTGGCGCGCTACCTGGGCGTGACGCTGGTCGAAGGCAGCGACCTCACGGTGCGCGACCAGAAGCTCTACCTCAAGACCCTGCGCGGCCTGCAGCGGGTGCATGCGCTGATCCGGCGGGTGGACGACGGCTTTGTCGATCCGCTGGAGATGCGCGCCGATTCCCGCCTGGGCGTGCCCGGCCTGTTCCAGGCGGTGCGCGCCGGCAACGTGCTGATGGCCAACCACCCGGGCGCGGGTTTCCTGGAATCCAGCGCGCTGCTGGGCTTCCTGCCGGCGCTGGCGCGCCACCTGCTGAGCGAGGAACTGAGCCTGCCGGCCCTGCACACCTGGTGGTGCGGCGAGCCCGCGGCCAGAGAAGCGGTGCTGCCCAAGCTGCATGAATGCGTGATCAAGCCGACCTACCCCTGGTCGCTCTCGCGCGGCACCTTCAACGCCGGCGTCGGCCCGTACATGGGGCCGGAGCAGCTCGCCTCGTGGGTCGAGCGCATCCGGCACAACCCGGACGAGCACACGGTGCAGGCCTTCCTGCCGGCCTCGCAACTGCCGACCTGGAACAGCTTCTCCTCGCCCGCCGGCATCGAGCCGCGCGCCGCCATCCTGCGCGTGTTCGCGCTGTCCGACGGGCCAGGCTCCTGGCAGGTGCTGCCTGGCGGCATGGCGCGCCTGGCCGGCGCCGAAGCGGGGCTGGCCAGCATGCAGCAAGGCGGCTCCAGCGCCGACTGCTGGGTGCTGGGCGAGCAGCCGGCCGACGAGGATTTCGAGCAGAGCACGCTGGCGCCGCTGCCCGGCAGCATCACGCCGCTGGCCGCACGCGAGCGCCTGGTCACCAGCCGGGCGGCCGAGAACCTGTTCTGGCTGGGCCGCTACACCGAGCGCGCCGAGAACGCCGCGCGCCTGGCGCGCATCACGCTCGAGGCCCTGCACGGCGAGGAAGAGCCTTCCTACGCCATGCTGATGTGGCTGGGCCAGATGGCCGAATCGGCCGGCCTGGTGGCCGAGGATGTGCCCTCGCCCCTGCACTGGCGCGAGGAATTCGAGCGCGCGCTCATCACCAGCCTGGGCGACACGCACGATGTGCCCAGCGTGGGCTACAGCCTGCGTGCGCTGCGCACCGCGGGCTCCGCGCTGCGCGAGCGGCTCTCGCCCGAGCACTGGAACTTCATCAAGGACGCCGAGGAAAGCTTCCTGACCGCGGCCACGCAGCTCACCCTGGGTCCGCCCTCCAGCCAGGACACGCTGCACGTGCTGGCGCAGCTCAGCAAGGACTTGGCGGCCATCACCGGTGCGCAGAACGACCGCATGTGGCGCGACGACGGCTGGCGGCTGCTCTCCATCGGCCGGCAGATCGAACGTCTCTCGTTCCTGGCCGAAGCCCTGTCGCGCAGCTTCTACACCAACGCGGTGCACGACGCGGCCGGCTTCGGCGTGGTGCTGAACCTGTTCGATTCCACCATCTCCTACCACGCCCGCTACCAGCGCAGCCGCGACATCGCCGCGCTGATCGAGCACATCGTGCTCAACTACCAGAACACGCGCTCGCTCGGCTGGGTGATCCAGACCCTGTCCGGCCGCCTGGCACGCCTGCACGAGAGCGAGCTACCCGGCATGGAGGATCTCTCGCGCCGCCTGCGCAACCCGCAGCTGAGCGAGCTGCCGCAGCTGTGCGAATCCAACGACATCGGCGACTTCCACCACCTGCAGGATCTGCTCGACCACTGCATCGCCACAGCAGGCAGCCTGTCGGACGAAATCGGCCTGCGCCACTTCAGCCATACGGGCGAGGCGCGGCGGAGCGTGGGGGCTTGATGGGCTCCCCCCTGAGTCGCTTCGCGCCTTCCCCCCTGGGGGGGGACGACGCCAGTGGCCGGGGGGACCCCGGCCACGGCGTCCGCGCGCATGGCCTGCTCCGCGGCCGTTGGGGGATTCGGGAGTTTGCTGCGCGCCTTGTGGGCAACTTCGCCGTTCGGGCTGAGCTTGTCGAAGCCCCATGCCAGCGCCGAGCGGTGGCGGCGGCAGGGGCCCGGGGTGAGCGCCAGGGGAGCCGGTCTTGAGGCTGCGCATCACCCACGACACGCGCTACGACTACCAGCCGGCGGTGGAGACGGCGCTGCATCTGCTGCACCTGCAGCCGGTGGACACGCCGCGGCAGCGGGTGCTGGATTTCGCGCTGGAAGTGCACCCCGATCCGGTGTTCGTCGCCTCGCAGGGCGATGCCTACGGCAACGTGCGCGCCGTGTTCGAGATCGACCGCCCGCACCCCATGCTGCACGTGCGCGCCAGTTCGCTGGTAGACACAGCGGTGCCCCCTCCGGTGCAGAGCGGCATCGCCTGGGAAGCCGCGCGCGACGCCTACGTGTACCGCGCCAAGGCGCCCTACCAGCCGGCCACGGAATTCATCTTTCCCTCGGTGCACGTGCACCCGCGCGACGTGTTCATCGACTACGCGCGACCCTCCTTCACGCCCGGCCGGCCGCTGCTGGACGCCGCGCGCGAGCTGATGCACCGCATCCACACCGAGTTCACCTACGCCGCCGACGCCACCGAGATCAACACCCCCGCCGCCGCGGCGCTGGATCGCCGCCAGGGTGTGTGCCAGGATTTCTCGCACGTCATGCTGTCCTGCCTGCGCTCGCTCGGGCTGGCGGCGCGCTACGTCAGCGGTTACCTGCTCACGCAGCCGCCGCCCGGCCAGCCCAGGCTGATCGGCAGCGACGCCTCGCACGCCTGGGTGTCGGTGTTCCTGCCCGACCTCGCCGCCGCTCATGGCGGCGACGGCTGGTACGACCTGGACCCGACCAACGACCGCGACGGCTGGGGCGCGCCCGGCGAAGACTTCGTGCGCCTGGCCGTAGGGCGCGATTTCTCCGACGTCTCCCCCATGCGCGGCGTGATCCTGGGCGGCGCCGACCACCACCTCGACGTCGGGGTTACAGTCGAACCCATCGTGGCCGAGCGGCTGGCCGACTGCCCGCCGATCGAGCTGCGCCACCTCCACGAAGCCCACTCCCCCATCCCATGACCACACCCGAAGCCAGGCTCCAGCAACTGGGCATCGAACTGCCCCCCGTCGCCACCCCCGCCGCCGCCTACGTGCCCTTCGTGCAGACCGGCAAGCTGGTGTTCCTCTCCGGCCACATCGCCCGCAAGGACGGCAAGCCCTGGGTCGGCCAGCTCGGCAAGGAGCTCGCCACCGCCGAAGGCCAGGCCGCCGCGCGCGCCATCGCCATCGACCTGATGGGCACGCTCAAGGCCGCCGTGGGCGACCTGAGCCGCATCAGGCGCATCGTCAAGGTGATGAGCCTGGTCAACTCCGCGCCCACCTTCACCGAGCAGCACCTGGTGACCAACGGCTGCTCCGAGCTGCTGGGCGAGGTGTTCGGCGACGCCGGCAAGCACGCCCGCAGCGCCTTCGGCGTGGCACAGATCCCGCTGGGCGCCTGCGTTGAGATCGAGCTGATCGCGGAAGTCGAATAGCTATCTTTTGAATAGCTGCCTGCGCCTGCCACCAAAGGGCCGCAGGCACTTTTTCCTCTGAATTTCGGGCAGGATCAGCCCGCTGCGCTGTTACTGCCCGGATGTCCGCGCCATCGTGTCGACGGCGAAGCGGAAGTACTGCGGCACGCATTCCAGGTGGTCGGACACCGGCTCGGTGCATTCGGTCAGCGTGACCGGCGCGCCGCCCGCGGCCTGCAAGGTATTCAGTGCCGAAACGCTGGCGGCAAACGGCACGGTCTGATCGCCACGGCCGTGGAACAGGTAGACCGGCACCGTCGGCGTCCAGCCCCAGTGCACGCTGGCGTCCTGGTGGATGGCCTCGGTGTCGTCGGCCATGTAGTCGTCGAGAAACTTGGTCTGGTAGGACACGTCGGCGTCCGACGGGATCATCTGGCGCAGCAGCAGGCGGCGCACCTCGTCGCGCACCGTGTCGCTCAGCTGGCTCAGGTTGCCCGGGTTCAGCGCCCAGCCCAGCCACGGGGACAGGTCGGCCACGCGGGCCAGCAGCGTGTCCATCGTGACCTGCACGTCGTAGGGCCCCGCCGCCGGCAGCGTGAGCACCAGCTGCTTCAGCAACGGGCTGCCGCTGCGCACCATCTCGCGCTGCGCGGCCATGGTGGCGTAGCCGCCTTCCGAATAGCCCACCAGGTAGAGCTGGCCGGTGTCGGCCACGCCGGCCTGACCACGCCATGTGGCGGCGGCTGTCAGCATGTCGAGCACGGCGCGCGCCGTGGGGCGCGACTGCAGGTACGGATGCTGCAGCGCGTTGCTGGCCCCGAAGCCCACGTAGTCCGACGCCACCACGATGTAGCCCAGCGAGGCCAGCACGATGGGCGGCTCGCCCGGCTCCACCTTGAGCGACGGGGCGTTGGCGTTCTTGAAGGTGGTGGCGTGCTGGTAGCTGATCACCGGGCTGGCCGTGCCGGCGCCCTTGACTGGCAGCGCCACCAGGCCGGAAGCGGTGACCAGTGCGCCGCTCTTGTCCTCGGTGAGGTACGTCAGGCGGTAGGTCGCCACCTGGTAGCGTGGCGTGATGCCGGAGACCTTGCTGTCGTCCTCCGCCAGCGCCTCGCTGATCTCGGCCGGCGTGATGCGGTTGACGGCTTCGGCCGACTCCAGGTCGCCCACGGCGGGCTGGGCCGGGGGTGTGGGCGTTGGCGTTGGCGTCGGTGTCGGTGTGGGGGTTGGCGTGGGTGTGGTCGGCGTATCGGGCGTCTGCGACCCGCCATCGCCGCCGCCGCCGCAGGCCGACAGCGCGAACATCAGGGCCGCGACAAGTGCCCAGCCGCGCGCGCCGCGGTTGCCGTGAATCAGGTGCATGGACTTCGTGTGCAATGGTGAAATTAGTTTGAATTGTCCCATTGGACGCCGTGTGTTGGCTGCGGGTTCCGCGGACGACGCGCGACACGCGGCGCTTCCCGGACCTGCTTCACGAAATATCAGATGCCGTTCGGGCTGCGCCGCTGAACGCCCTGGGCGACCACCCCTCGTCGGCTCAAGGCGCCGCCGACCCGGCCGCCCCCGCGGCCCGCAGCGGCGGCACGGCTCGCGCGCCCGCACCCAGCACGCCGCCCACCAGCCAGAACAGCCCGCCCACGCCGATCAGCGCGCCCAGCGAGCCGAACAGCATCGGCATCAGCAGGCTGGAGAGGTTGATGGTCATCATGCGCAGCGCCATCGCCTCGCCCTGGCGGCCGTGGGGCGCCGTCTGGTGCACCAGGCTCAGCACCATCGGCTGCACCGCGCCCAGGGCAAAACCCAGCGCCACCGAGCACGCACCCATGCTGAGCGCGCCGGGCATCCACGGGTACAGCACCAGCGTGGCCGCCGCGCTCAGCGTGCACGCCAGCATGATCTGCCATTCGGCCGCCCGCCCGGTCAGCCGGGGCAGCGCCATGCGGACCAGCATCGCCGCCACGGCGAAAGCCGCCATCAGCGCCCCGATGGCCGAGGCCGACAGCCCCCGCTCGGTGCCCAGGATCGGCAGCACGAAGGTGTGCACGTCCCAGGCCAAAGCCTGCAGCCAGTTGACGAACAGCAGGCGCCGCAGCACGGGCAGGGCCAGCAGACCCCAGACCGAATCGCGCACCGCCGCCCGCTCAGGCGCCGCCGGGGCAGCCGCCAGCGGCGTGGTGGCGGCTGCCGCCACCGCTGCCGCCGCCAGCGGCTCGCCGGGCATGATCTCGCCAGCCGTCATGGCCTCTTCGGCGGCGCCGCTGCGCGCGGCGGCACCGGCGGCCTCGGGTTCGCCTGGCAGGCGCAGCGCCAGCGCCCAGCCCAGCAGCGGCAGCACCGCCATGGCGGCGAAGGCGGCGCGAAACCCCAGCTCGTGGGTGGGCGACGGGCCGGCGTGGTCGATCAGCAGGCCGGCCAGCATGGGGCCCAGGAAGTTGGCCGCCGCCGGGGCGATGCCCAGCCAGCTGAACACCGTCTTCAGCTCGGTCGGGTGCGCCACCGCGCGGCCCACGTGGCGCTGCAGCACGATCAGCGCCGTGCTGGCCGAGGCACCCGTCAGCAGCGCCGCCAGGCACAGCATGCCGAACACCGGCCACAGCGCCGCCGCCGCCGCGCCCACGATGGCCATCAGCGCCGACAGCACCAGCGGCAGCCGGGCGCCGCCGCGGTCGGCCATGCGGCCGGCCGGCAGCGCCAGGAACAGCGGCGCCAGCGCGAACAGCGCCAGCAGCACCCCCACGGCCGAAGCGCTGTAGCCCTGCTTCAGGGCCAGCAGCGGTGCCGCCAGCCGGCAGCCCGTCATGGCGCTGTGCAGGCTCACCTGCGTGACCACCACGCGCGCCAGCTCGCGTCCGTTCATGCCGTTGCCGACCGGGCCGGATTCATGGTCATTTCAGCCTCCAGCCCTTTCATGGCGGGCGCAGGCAGCTATGGATTCAGAAGCAGACGACACGGTGCCGCGTCAACCCTCGGTGCCTTCAGTGCCCTCGGCATCGGCAGCATCGGCGGCGCCGGGCAACAGCTCCTGGGACTGGGCGTCGGGCAGCGCCTCCACCTGCCTGAGCGCGCGGCCCATGGCGCGAGTGCGCACCTGCGCCTGGCCCAGGGTATTGAGCACGGTCTGCGTCTGGTTCTGCACCTTGGCCAGCACGTCGCCGAACTTGCCGAACTCGGTCTTCACCGCGCCCAGCACCTGCCAGACCTCGCTGCTGCGCTTTTCCAGCGCCAGCGTGCGAAAGCCCATCTGCAGGCTGTTCAGCATGGCCAGCAGCGTGGTCGGCCCGGCCAGCGTGACGCGGTGCTGGCGCTGCAGCGCGTCCATCAGGCCGGGGCGGCGCAGCACCTCGGCGTACAGCCCTTCGGTGGGCAGGAACAGGATGGCGAAGTCGGTGGTGTGCGGCGGCTCCAGGTACTTGTCGGCAATGCCGCGCGCCTCCAGCCGGATGCGCTGCTCCAGCGCCTTGGCGGCGGCTTCGGCGGCCGCCGGGTCGGCGCGCTGCTGGGCGTCCAGCAGGCGTTCGTAGTCCTCATTCGGGAACTTGGCGTCGATCGGCAGCCACACCGCCGCGCCCTCCTCGCCGCTGCGCCCCGGCAGGCGGATGGCGAAATCCACCACCGCCTTGCTGCCGGGCCGCGTGGCCACCTGGGCCGCGAACTGCTCGGGCGACAGCACCTGTTCCAGCAGCGCGCCCAGTTGCGCCTCGCCGAACATGCCGCGCGTCTTCACGTTGGTCAGCAGGTGCTTGAGATCGCCCACGCCCTGCGCCAGCGTCTGCATCTCGCCCAGGCCCTTGTGCACCTGCTCCAGCCGCTCGGCCACCTGCCTGAAGCTCTCGCCCAGGCGCTGCTCCAGCGTGGCGTGCAGCTTTTCGTCCACCGTGCGGCGCATCTCGTCGAGCTTGGCGGTGTTGGCGGCCTGCAGCTGCGCCAGCTGCTGCTCCAGCGTGCCGCGCACTTCCTGGATGCGACGCGCGTTGGTCTCGCTCAGCGACTGCAGCTGCTGCGTCAGCGTCTCCGACAGCGAGCCACGCAGGTGCGCCAGCTGCTGCGCGAAGGCGTCGATCTGCGCGTTCTGCGTGCGTGTGGCCTCCTGCGCCTGCTGCGCCATCGTCAGCCCCAGCGCCTGCAGCTGCGCCACCAGCGTGTCGCCCAGCGTGCCGCGCAGCTGCGTGAGCTGCGCCGCCAGCGCATCGACCTGCGCGTTCTGCGTGCGCACCGCCTCGGCCGCCTGGCCGATGACGGCAGCCTGGAAGCGGTCCAGCGACAAGCCCAGCTCCTGCCGGCTGCCGCGCGCCTGGTCGCCCACCTCCTGCCGCAGCTCGCGCTCCAGCCGCTCGCTGCTGGCCGACACGCTGCCCTGCACCAGCTGCCGCACTTCGTCGCGCGAAGCCACGTCCGCCGGCCGGCGCGCGCCTCGCAGCAGCAGTGCCAGCACCAGCAGCAGGTTCAGCGCCAGCGCGGCCAGGGCCAGCCAGACCACCCAGTCGGGCCACGGAAGGTTGCTCATGTCACTCCAGATTCGATAGCTGCCTGCGCCCGTCTTTCATGGGCTGGAGCCTGATTTGATACTGAGAATCAGCCACGGCGCACGGCGTGATGGCGGGATTCCGGCCATTGTAAAAGCGCGGTCAAAGCGCCCATGAGCACAGGCCCCGCGAGCTGCTCTTGCGAAACTACCTGTGAGTCCTGCCCCTCGAAGGCCCGGGGGCGTCAGCCGCCCCATTGACCAGGGTCCGTGCGCGGATCCGGCAGATAGTCGCCGCCCGGTGACGACGGGCGCGCGTCGGGTGATGTCTTCATGCACCGCGTTGCCCACCACGGCCACGCCCCGGAAAGTACCGGCGTTGATCGCGCACTGCAGGCCGCCGGCGCTCACGCCGCGGTGTTGCGGCTGGCGCGGGCGGGGGCCGGTGCGGGCGCCGCCGCCCGCGCCAGGTTCAGCGCCAGCAGCCGGCGCAGGATTTCGTCGTCGGGCATCGCTGGCGTGTAGTCGGCCCAGCCGTAGGCGGCGGCCACGGCGGCGTCGAGCGCCTCGTGCGCCATCGTCAGCCAGGCGGGGGGCTGGTTGTAGAGATTGGTCAGCGTGCGCTTCTGCAGCGCCGTGGCGTCGGCCGCGCTCAGGCCGGCTCTGGGCACGATGCGGTCGGGGTACGGCGAATGGTCCATGCCCAGCGGCACCACCTCGGGCACCCGCTGCGTCCATTCCGGCGGGTTGAGCCAGTTCTGGCGCAGCGCATCCAGCCGGTGCGCCGCCTCGGCGATGGCGACGGCGTGCTGGCGCAGGGCCGCGCCCGTGGGTGCGGCCGGGGCGGCGGCGGCAACGGCCAGGGCCGCGCCCGCGGCGGCCTGATTTGCTTCTTGTTTGATAGCTGCCTGCGCCCGCCCTGCCTGGGTCAGAGGCTGATTTGGCTCTGAACTTTCGCCCTGCCCCGCCGCCAGCCCGGCGGGAATGCGGGCGCCGCCGGGCAGCGTTTCGGTCTGCTGGTGCGCGGTGTCGGCCGGCGTCAGGCCGGCGGGGAAGGGAAAGGTCTCGAAGCAGGTGGTCGGGGTGTAGCGCGGGTCGTTGCCGACGCCCAGCCAAGTGCACATGCGCAACGACCAAAGTTCGTGGAAGCGCGAGTGCAGGATGCCGAAGGTGGTGTCGTCGGCGCGGGCGATAGCCATCAAAGCATGATCTGGCACCACAGTAGTTGAAAGCCAGGCAAAAACACGATGCTTGGCAACTGCCGGAGTTGCAACATACCGATCGACCGATTCGAGCGCCCGCCGCAAACCAGGTATTGGCTCCGCAAACAACCACCAAATGTTCCGATACTTGTCTCGCCTAGTCTTGTCGCGCTCGGGTTTGACGTGAGTAAGCACATGGGTAAAAGGCACCTCATATAAGGAGGCCGCTTCGACATCGGCATCGCAACCAAAGTCGACAACCCACTTGTCCCCGTGTCGCCGAGTGATGTCCATGGCATTCATCCATGGCTTTACTACGTCGCTATTTGGACGCCGATTGGGGTTTGGCAGAGCAAGCCACTTTCGCGCATCAACCCCTGAGATATCGAAACTGCCCGCCTTCACTGTGGTGTAGAAGCAGCCACTTCGGTTTTCAGATAAACGCTTTGCCTGCGTCACATTCGCACCTTGAGCAGTAAGGTCAGCATGAATTGCTGCCACACAAGCGTTATCCAACACAGGCTGTTGTTCAGACCCACCAAACGCCACCAGCGACACCCGCACCGCCGCGCCCTCGTTGACCCAGGGCTCGTCGCTCCAGGCTTCGAAGATGCGCGTGCTCGCGCAGATCGCATCCAGCACCTTGCGGTTCGCGCCGCCGCGAATGGAGTTCGTGGACACCAGCCCGGCGCGCAGCAGTTGACCTGCCGCGATCTGCGCCCGCGCTTTCTCGAACCAGTAGCAGACGAGGTCGGCGCCACCGGGCACGCGGCCCTCGTAGGTCTTGCGCAGCGTGTCGGTGACCGCGTCGCCGAGTTCGGCGCGCATCTTCTTGTCGCCCAGAAACGGCGGATTGCCGACCACCGCGTCCGCCTCCGGCCAGTCCGCCTCGACCGTCTTGCCATCCACCTCCGACAGCAGCGCGTCGCGATGCTGGATGTGGTCCAGCGGCTCCAGAACCGGGTTGGTCTTGAAGGGGTAGCCGTGGTCGAGCCGCCATTGCAACTCGCCGATCCAGACGGTGACGCGCGCCAGCTCGGCCGCGTATTCGTTCAGCTCGATGCCGAGCACGTTGGCCGGCCCGGTGGCGAGTTCGACCTGCCGGTCCAGCCCGAGCGCCTCGGCCTCGGTGTTGACGAGGTGTTCCACGTCCTTGAGGCACTTGAGCGCGAGGTAGAGGAAGTTGCCGCTGCCGCAGGCCGGGTCGAGCACGCGGTAGGCCGCCAGCCGCTGCAGGTAGCCGACCTGCAGGGCCAGTGCGTCGCGCCAGGCCTTGTCGTCGCGCTTCTTGCTCTTTTGCAGCCTGGCGGCGATCTGCGCCTTGGCCCCGGCCCATTCGGCCAGCAGCGGGCGGCGGATCACCGGGTCGATCAGGCGTTCGATGGTGGCCGGGTCGGTGTAGTGGGCGCCGAGCTGGCTGCGCTTGGCAGGGTCGAGACCGCGCTCAAACAGGGTGCCGAAGATGGAGACGTCGATCGCGCTCCAGTCCTTGTCGGCGGCGTTGCGCAGCTCGGTCACGTCCAGGATGTCGAGCAGCGGCACGGCAATGGTCTGGAACAGGCCGCCGTTGAACCAGGGCACATCGTCCACGCCGAACAGGCCGCCGTCTTTCATGGCGCCAAACAGGTGGCCGAGGTTCTGCCCCAGGCGCTCGGCGGTGAGGTTGCGGTTGTTGATGAGGCGGTCGAACAGCTTGCCGGGCAGCAGGCCCACGTCTTCGGCAAAGCAGCAGAACAGGCACTGGGTGAGGAAGTGGGCCACGGCGTCGGGCGTGTTGCCGCGCTGGCGCAGGCGCTCGGCCAGGGTGGCGAAGCTTTTGGCCGCTTCTTCGGTGATGTCGCGGTTGGTCTGGCGCGGGCGGAAGCTTTCGGGGTCGGTCCAGACGCGCTTGAGCAGTTCGCGCTTGTTGTGCTGTTCCAGATCGGCCAGGGCGATGTCGTGCCGCTCGCTGGGGTGGCCGTTGAACTGGGTGTGGATGCGGATGTTCAGCCGGTCGCAGACGACGAGCAGCGGCGGGTTCTCCAGCGCCAGGCTGTAGCCGAGCAGCTGCTTGAGCGCGGCGTCGAGGTTCTTGCCCGGCGCCTTGTTTTCCCAGGCGAAGGCGCCGCGCTTGAACACGTCGGCATAGCCGGTGGACTGGCCGGCCAGACGGCTGCCTTGCTCGAACAGGTAACCGGGCTCGCTGCCGGGGCGCGGCACGCCCAGCAGGTCGCACAGCTCGATGAAGTGGCTTTGCGCGCCCTGCTCTTCATTAAGGCTGTAAGCCGGCCCGCCCGGGCCCCATTTGGCGATGAATTCAGCAGGGGTCATGGGGTGAGCCACGGGGTGAGCAATGGGGCGAAAATTGCTATTTCAACGATAGCTGGCTGCGCCCTCCACACCTGGCCTGGAGCCTGATCTGGCATGTAAAACAACACGGCCGGCGCAGGGGCGCCTTCAGCCCATGACCTCGGGGTTGAGCGGGGTGACGGGCTTGCCGCCCGTCAGGTAGCCGATGAGGTTGTCGGCCGCCAGGTTGGCCATGGCCTTGCGGGTGGGCACGGTGGCGCTGCCGATGTGGGGGGTGAGGACGACGTTGCTGCAGCCCAGCAAATCGGGGTGGACTCTGGGTTCGCCTTCGAACACGTCGAGCCCCGCGGCGGCGAGGCGCCTTTCGCGCAGGGCCTTGGCCAGCGCCACGTCATCGACGATGCCGCCGCGGGCGATGTTGACGAGGGTGGCGGTGGGCTTCATCAGCGCCAGCTCGGCCGCGCCGATGCTGTGGTGCGATTCGGCCGAGTACGGCACCACCAGCACCAGGTGGTCGGCGGTCTGGAGCAGCTCCTGCTTGCCGACGTAGCGGGCCTTGACGGCGGCCTCTTCTGCCTCGGGCAGGCGCGAGCGGTTGTGGTAAATCACGTTCATGCCGAAGCCCAGCGCACCGCGCCGCGCCACGGCCTGGCCGATTCGGCCCATGCCCAGGATGCCGAGCGTGCTGCCAAAAACATCCTGGCCGATCATCATGTCGTAGGCCCAGCGGTCCCACTTGCCGGCGCGCAGGAAGTGCTCGGATTCGGTGACGCGGCGCGCCGCCGCCATGAGCAGGGCGAAGCCCATGTCGGCGGTGGTTTCAGTCAGCACGCCGGGGGCGTTGGTGGCCAGCACGCCGGCGGCGGTCATGGCGGGCACGTCGAAGTTGTTGTAGCCCACGGCCATGTTGGCGCAGATCTTCAGGCCCGGGCAGGCCTTCAGCACGTCGGCGTCGATGCGCTCGCCGCCGGTGGTGAACACGCCCTGCTTGCCCTGCAGGCGGCGGATGAATTCGTCGCGCGGCCAGAGCTCGTCGGCCTGGTTGGCTTCAACGTCGAAATGCTGGGCGAGCCTGTCGATGATTTCCGGGAAGATGGCGCGGCTGACGAGGACGTGGGGGCGTGCAGGGTTCATGGGCGCATTCTAGGCACGCGACCCGGTGCGCCAGACGGGCTGCACGCGGCTGCGAGCGGAGTTCAATGAAGCCGGGCCGCGCGTGGGTCGTACAGCCAGCGCCGCAGCTTGGTGACGGTGATGCGCGCCGCATCGGCGTGCCGCGGGTTGACGAGCAGGTTGGGCTCTTCGGGCACGATGACCGAGGGCACTTCGGCCACGCAGCTGGCGCCGTCGCGCGCCCAGGCCGTGCCCCAGGCGGTGGAGGTGCGGCCGGCGGGCAGCGCGTCCCAGCCCACGTGCTGGGCGGCGTCGAACACGGTGCGGGCGGCCCACAGCTCGGCCGGAATGTCGAGCCGCACCAGGTAGCGGTTGAGCGGCAGGGCCAGCCCGCTGGTGAGGTGCACCACGGTTTCCAGGCAGGCCAGCGCGCGCGAACCGCTGGCGTAGAGCAGCGGCGTGCCGCGCGCGTTCCAGCGGCCACCGGTGAGCTCGGCACCCTTGCCGGTGGTGTCGTCGGCGGTGTAGTCGGGCGTGTCGCTGGCGATGCGCCAGACGCTCACGGCGCCGGGCGGCGCGGCCCGTGCCATGTCAGTTATCCATAGCGCTGGCGCGCCATCCGCAGGGCATGCAACGGGCTCGCAAGCCACTGCTCCGAAGGCCGCGGAGCAGGCCAAGCCAGCGAACGCCGTGCTCGGGCTTGCACCGAGCACTGGCGTTGCCCCCCCTCGCGCAGCAGGAGGGGGGAAGGCGCCGCAGGCGACTCAGGGGGGTGTTTCACTTCAGGGTTGCTCTTTTTTCAGGAGCTGCCTGCACCCGCCCATCAAGCGTAAGCGCCCGATTTCATTTGAGACAGCAGGTGGCTCACGGCTTCGCGGCCGTCGGCGGTGTCGAGCAGGTCTTCGGGGCGCAGGCCGCCGAAGGCGGGGGCCGGCTCGGCCATCCAGCGGGCGAACCAGCGGGCGGCGTCGAAGTCTTCAGCGGCCGCGCCGCCCTCGCCCACCATCGCCGCCACCTGGCCGATCAGGCGCGCCAGGCCGACCAGTTTTTCGCTCTCGTCCGACGACAGCGCGCGCCGCGCGGCGATCTTGCGCTCCACAGTGGAGCGGGCCAGGCCCAGCACGCGCAGCAGCTGGTCGCGCGGCAGGCCCATGGCGGTGCTCAGCTCGGCCACCGTGCGCGCCGGCACGCCCTGCTTGACCAGCCCGGCGCGCTCCAGCGGCGAGAGGTGGAACACCCGCCCCTCCACCGCGTGGCTGCGTGCGGCGTAGCTGGCCATGCGGTCTTGCACGGCGGGCGCGGACTGGACGGCTTCAGCGGACATGGCGGCTCTCCATCAATTGAGACAAATTTTAGTCTCTATCGGGAAGAGGCGCAAGCCGGCCACTTCGGGCTGTGGATGCCAGCTTCAGGGCCGCACCAACACCACGGCATCGCCCAGCTGCTGGCCCGCGATATCCGCCGGGTGGAAAGGCAGCCTGGGCCAGCGCTTGGAGGTGAACAGCCAGAGCTGGTCGGTCTGGTGTGGCGAGCCGGGGTCGGTGCTCTGACCGTAGGTCAGGATGGCCTGCGCCACCGGGCCGCGCTCGTCGAAGCTGACGGTCTGCACGTAGCTGGTGCCGTAGTCGATGCGGATGCCGCGCTTGGTGATGCCGGGCTTGGCGCGGTCACCCAGGTTGTTGAGCACACCCTCGATCTCGTCGCCGCCGTGCAGGGGCACCGGCTCGTCGGTGAAGGCCGGGCGCTGCACCTGGGCCAGGGTGGCGTCGGGCTTGAAGCCGGCATCGCGGATCTTGCCGACGGCGCCACCCAGCGCGTCCCACACCTTGCCGGCGACCTCGGCACTGGCCATGTTCAGCCCCGTGGGCGTGGCCTCCGGCCGCGCCTTGTCGAACGGCTCGCGGTAGACGTTCGGAATCGTGGACGCGGTGCGCCAGAACTCGCGGAACAGCACGGCGCCCTTGGCGTTGAGGTCGCTGGTCCAGTTCCAGCGGGCGAGCACGGCGCAGGCCTCCTTGGTTTCCGGCGTGGGCGCGGCGGGACAGGCGGCCAGCAGGTCGGGCACGGTGACGCGGCCCATCAGGTTGCGGTCGAGGAACAGGGTGCGCTGGATGCGGTCCAGCGTGACCGGGCCGCGCCCGACCAGATCCCTGATCTCGAACAGCCCCTCGCGTGTGCGCGGGCGGCGCATCACGTCGTCGCCCACCAGCGGCGAGATGGCCGGCCAGGTCTGGCCCGGGTGGGTGTAGAAGAAGCTGTCGTTGCTGTTCTGCACCCAGTCGCCGCGCACGGCCACGGCCATGCGGTCGATGGGCGTGAGGCCTGGCACGGGCGAGGCCGGGTCACGCCGCCAGTCGCAGTCGGCGCGCGAGCCGTTCAGCACCACCAGGCCGGCGGCACCCAGCAGCGCGGCGGCCGGCTTGCCGGGCGCGCAGCGGGCAAGCTGGGCGGCATCGACGTCCGGCACCACGCTGGCGTCGGCGTACATGGCGTTGCCGTCGCGATCGGCGGCGATGGTGTTGACCCAGGGCATGCCCAGGCCGCGCATGGCGGCGCGGATGTCGTTCACGTTCTTCGCGCGGGCAAAGCCCAGCCAGGCGTCGGACGAGCGCACGTTGGCCGCGTTGGCGTCCTTCAGGGCATAGGCGTGGGCGGCGGTCCAGTTCAGGCCTGCGCGCGGGATCACCACCACCGGGCCCCATTGCGTTTCCCATACGGTGTGCTCCCGTGTGCCCACGTTGCCGTCGGCGCCGCGCGAGCGGATCGACAGCTTGCGCGCCGTCATTTTGTGCGGCTGGCCGTCGACCAGGTAGGTGGTCGGGTCGTTCGGAGCCAGCGCCAGCTCGTACAGCGTGAAGCGCTTGCCGGTGGAGACGGTGTGCGACCACGCCACGTCGCGGTTGAAGCCGATCTGCACCAGCGACGTGAGCCCCAGGCTGGCGCCCATGGCGTCCATCCTGCCCGGCACCGTCACGTGCATCTGCCAGAAGCGGTTGGTGCCCACCCACGGGAAGTGCGGGTTGCCCAGCAGCATGCCGCGGTGGTTCTCGGTGGTGTCGCGCCCGAAGGCCCAGGCGTTGGAGCCGAAGGGCGAATCGAGCAACCCGGCCTCGCGCATGGCCTGGGCGGCGTCGGCCAGGTTCACGGCGGGCGCGGCGGCGGCCGTGGCCTTGGGCGGCTGGGCGGCCAGCATGGCGTCGGCCAGCGCGCCGATGCCGGCCTGCACGGCGGTGATCTCGGCGGCGCGGTAGTACTCGGCCAGCGTCATCGGCTGGACCCAGGGCTTGCCGCGGCAGGCCTCGGGCAGCCTGGCGGCGTTGTCGGCGAGGTAGCGGTTGTAGCCGGCCACGTAGCCGCGCGCCATGGCCTGCACCTCGGGCGAGGTGGTGGCCCAGGCCTTGGCCAGGGCCGCGTCGTCCATGTGCTGGGCGACAAAGAAATCGACCTGTTCGTTGGGCAGCCAGCGCAGCCCCAGCTGGCCGGTGGTCTCGGCCCCGAAGGTGGCGGCGCGCTCGCCCCGCGCGGTGACCAGGCTCTGCGCCGTCAGGCACACGTTGTCCTGCGCATGGGCGTAGGCCACGCCGTAGGCCAGGCTCTCGAAATCCGGCGCGGTGATGTGGGCCACGCCGTGGGCCGTGCGCTGGATGGTGGCCGTGCGCGGCGCCAGGTCGCTGCCCGGCGTAGGCCCGGCGCAGCCGGCCAGCATGGCGGCGAGCGCCAGGGCGCCACCCGCGCCCAGGGTATTGCGGAACATGCCTCGTCTCCTCTGCGAAAAAAGCCCGTCGCGGGCGCCGGCATTATGGCCTGCGGCGACGCGACAAGGCGGCGGGTGCACGCCCGCAGCACCTGGCAGATACTACGAATTCAATAGCTGCCTGCGCCCGTCAGATAAGGGCTGGAGCCACTTTTTATCTGAAGAACAGGAAGGTCACGACGATGAACAGCGGCACCAGGATGCCCACGCTCCAGGCCATGTAGCCGAAGAAGCTGGGCATCTTGACGCCGCGGTCCTCGGCGATGGCCTTGACCATCAGGTTGGGGGCGTTGCCGATGTAGGTGATGGCGCCCATGAACACCGCGCCGGCGCTGATGGCGGCCAGGGTGTCGGCCAGGTCGTTCATCAGGTGCACCGGATCGCCGCCGGCGGTGTTGAAGAACACCAGATAGGTCGGCGCGTTGTCGAGGAAGGCGCTGAGTGCGCCCGTGGCCCAGAAGTACATCGCCGGGATCGGCTCGCCATTGGCGCCGGTGACGGCGCGCACCACCGCGCCGAACGGGCCGTTGGCGCCGGCCTGCAGCATGGCGATGACCGGGATGATGGTCAGGAAGATACCGGCGAACAGCTTGGCCACCTCTTTCATCGGCTCCCAGCTGAACTGGTTGTTGTCGTGCACGTCGCGCGGCGTGATGGCCATCGACACCAGCGTGACCGCGATCAGCCCCACGTCGCGCACCAGGCCGGGCAGCCCCACGTGGGTGCCGTACACGTCGAACTCGATGCCCGGCTTCCAGATGCCGCTCATCAGCACCAGGCCCACCACCACCGCCAGCAGCCAGAAGTTGATGGCGCCGTCGAAGCCGAAGCTGGGTGTGTCGGGCGTGGGATCGACCGGCACCACGCCTTCCCGGCGGTACAGCCAGTTGTCGAGCAGGAAGAACGCCACCAGCAGCGTGCCCACCAGGAACAGCGTGTCCGGCAGGATGTGGCCGACGGTCCAGAAGAAGGTCACGCCCTTCAGGAAGCCCAGGAACAGCGGCGGATCACCCAGCGGCGTGAGCGAGCCACCGATGTTGCTGACGATGAAGATGAAGAAGATCACCACGTGGGCGTTGTGGCGCCGGTTGTCGTTGGCACGGATCAGCGGGCGGATCAGCAGCATCGACGCCCCTGTGGTCCCCATGAAGCTGGCCAGCAGCGCGCCCACCGCCAGGATGCCGGTGTTGAGCACCGGCGAACCGTGCAGGTTGCCGCGGATGTAAATGCCGCCGGAGACGGTGAACAGCGCCGTCAGCAGCAGGATGAACGGGATGTACTCGGCCAGCAGCGCATGCACCAGGCCGTGCGCGGCCGCACCGGGCCCGAAGGTGGCCGCGAAAGGCACCAGAAAAGCCAGCGCCCAGGCCGCCGCGATCTTGCCGAAGTGGTGGTGCCAGAAATGCGGTCCCGCCAGCGGCCAGATGGCAATGGACAGCAGGATGCCCGCGAACGGAATGCCCCACAGCGGCGACAGCTCGGCGCCGTTGAACTCGGCCGCATGCGCCGGCGTGGCGGCCAGTAGCAGCGCCAGGCTGGCCAGGGTGGCGCCGGTACGCGCAATGTTGTGGCGGCGGCCGGCCGCCGAGGGGGGGGTGGAGGTTTTCACGGCTTGTCTCGCTTGCCTGTGTTCGTGAATGAAAACGCATCCCGGCCCAGAGCCAGAAAGCCCGATCGCCGATCATAGAGTGTCGGCGCGGGCGGCCGCGCGGCGGAAACCCCGGCGCTATTCGTTGCGCTCGCCGGGCGCCGCGGCGTGGGGCGGAATCTCCGCCGGCGCGGGCAGGTCGAACACCTTGCGCAGGTAGCTCAGGTAGCCCTCGTCCTCGACCATGGTCTTGCCGGGGGTGTCGGAAATCTTGGCCACCGGCTGGCCGTTGCAGGCCACCATCTTGAGCACGATCTGCAGCGGCTGCGGCCCCAGGTCGTTGGTGAGGTTGGTGCCCACGCCGAAGGCCACCTGGATGCGGCCGTGGAAGCGCTCGTACAGCTCGACGCAGCGCGGAATCGTCAGCCCGTCGGAGAAGATCAGCACCTTGGTGAGCGGGTCGCAGCGGTTGGCCGCGTAATGGCTGATCATGCGCTCGCCCCACTGGAAGGGGTCGCCACTGTCGTGGCGGGCGCCGTCGAACAGCTTGCAGAAGTACATGTCGAAATCGCGCAGGAAGGCGTTCATGCCGTACACGTCCGACAGTGCGATGCCCAGGTCGCCCCGGTATTCCTGCGCCCACTTCTCGAACGCGAACACCTGCGTGTCGCGCAGCCGGGGGCCCAGCGCCTGGCAGGCCTGCAGGTACTCGTGCGCCATGGTGCCCATGGGCCGCAGCCCCAGCTCCTTGGCGAACAGCACGTTGCTGGTGCCGGTGAGCTGGCCGCTGGCGTCGGAGCCCAGGCGCTCCTTCAGCGTCTGCAGCAGTTCGCGGTGCCATTCGCGCGAGAAGCGCCGGCGCGTGCCGTAGTCGGCGATCTTCAGGTCAGGGTGGCCGGGCGCCTGCAGCAGCGCGATCTTGTCCAGCAGGCGCTGGCGAGCCTGCGCGCGGTCGAGCCCGGGCGCGGTGTTGCGGAAGTAGACCTCGCTGATGATGGCCAGCACCGGGATCTCGAACATGATGGTGTGCAGCCACGGGCCGCGCACGCGGATGTCGATCTCGCCGTTCGGCTGCGGCTCGATGGTGATGTACTTCTCGTTCAGCCGGAACAGGCCCAGGAAATCGACGAAATCGCTCTTGATGAAACGCATCGAGCGCATGTAGTCCAGCTCGTCGTCCATGAAGCGCAGACTGCAGAGCTGGCGGATCTCGCTGCGGATCTCGTCGACGTAGGGCGCGAGCTGCACCCCGGGCGTGCGGCACTTGTACTTGTACTCCACCTGCGCGCCCGGAAACTGGTGCAGCACGGCCTGCATCATGGTGAACTTGTACAGGTCGGTATCGAGCAGGCTATGGATGATCATGACGGCGTACGGGTTGTCTTCCTCTTGGGGCTGCTCGCCCGGCGGTGCGGCGGCGGCTCTCGTGCCAGTGTAGCCTCAGCCCTGGCGCCGGCGACGTCGGCCCGGGCCGACACCCAGCGCCGAAAATAGGCACCCATGAAACCACCCGTCACCCAGGCCGTGCTCCGGCAGCTCGAAGCCGTGGCCCGCCGCCTGCCCGCGCCGCGCGTGGCGCGCCTGCACCTGCCCCCGCGTCAGGCCGAAGCCTGCGTGGGCGGCGTGGAAACCGAGTTCTGCGCGCTGGAGCTGGAAGACGGCGCCTTCGGCCTGGCCTTCGTGCTGCTGGGCGACACGCTCGATCGACTGCTGCAGCGCCACGGCGGCGCAGCGCCGCTGGCCGGCGCCGATACCCTGCAGCTGGCGCAGGGCCTGGCCGAGCGGGACGAAGCGGCGCGCGCCCTGGGCCTGGCAGCCGTCAACGCCCTCACCGCCTCGGCCTGGCAGCGGCTGGGCTGGCAGCCGCCGGCGGCCGGCAACTCGCTGGGCGACGTGCAGCTCACCCCGCAGGATCATCTGGGCCTGATCGGCAACTTCACGCCGCTGGTGCGCCGCGTGCAGGAAGCCGGCGCGCGCCTCACGGTGCTGGAGTTGCAGCAGGGCAAGGTCGAGCGCCTGCAGGCGCGCTTCCCCGGCATCCACGCCACCACCGACCGCGCCGCGCTGGCCACCTGCACGCAGGTGGTCGGCACCTCGACCATGCTGCTCAACGACACGCTCGACGCCATGCTGGCCGCCGCACCGGCGGTGCGCGAGTTCGTGCTGATCGGCCCCTCGGCCGGGCTGTGGCCGGACGCGCTGTTCGACCGCGGCGTCACCCGCGTCTGCGGCACGCAGGTGCTGGACGGCCCGGCGTTCGCCGAAGCGCTGCGCACCGGCACCCGCTGGAGCGACGCGGCGCGCAAGTTCGCCATCGACCGCGGCGCCTGGCCCGGCTGGCAAACGCTGCTGGGGCTGCCGGGCACAGCGGCGGCACCACAACAGTCCCCGAGCCAGCCGCGCCGGCCGCACCAAAGTCCCACCGCATGACCACCATCGTCTTTTCCCACGGCAACAGCTTTCCCGCCAGCACCTACCGCGTGATGCTCGACAGCCTGCGGGCGCGCGGCTTCACCGTGCACGCGATCGAGAAATACGGCCACGACCCTGCCTACCCCGTCAGCGACAACTGGCCGCACCTGGTGCGGCAGCTGGCCGACTTCGCCCGCCGCCACGCGGAGGCCGGCGGCCAGCCGCCCTGCCTGGTCGGCCATTCGCTCGGCGGCATCCTGAGCCTGATGTGCGCCGCCCAGCACCCCGAGCTGGCGCGCGCCGTGGTGCTGCTGGATTCACCGGTGGTGAGCGGCTGGCGCGCCCGCGGGCTGGGGCTGGCCAAGCGCACACCGCTGATGAAGCGCCTCTCGCCCAGCCAGGTGAGCCGGCGCCGGCGCAACGAATGGGACGACCGTGAGGCCGTGTTCGAGCACTTCCGCGGCAAGAAGCTGTTCGCCGCCTGGGACCCGCAGGTGCTGCGCGACTACGTGGACCACGGCACCATCGACGCCGACGGCAGCTGGCGCCTGGCCTTCGACCCGGCGGTGGAATCGCACATCTACGACACGCTGCCGCACAACATCGAAGGCCTGCTGCGCCGGCACCCGCTGAAGTGCCCGCTGGCCTTCGTGGGCGGGCTGCAATCGGCCGAGCTGCGCCAGGTGGGTGGCATCGACGGCACCCGCCGCATCGCCAGGGGCCGCGTGATGATGCTCGACGGCACCCACCTGTTCCCCATGGAAAAGCCGCTCGCCACCGCGGCCGCGGTGGAGGCCAGCCTGCGGGCCATGGATTGAGAACAAAAAGTGCCTCCAGCCCTTTTATGGCGGGTGCAGGCAGCTATTTTGTTTGTAGCAACGGTGATGCCTGACCGGGCGTCATCCTTGGCTGGTTGGCCGCTCCGGCCCGCACGCGGAACGCCAGGCTGATGCGCGGGCCCACGGCGCGCGGCGACTTGGGGATGCCGTGCTCGTGCGTCTTCTGGCTGGCGTGGCTCATCACGAGCAGGCTGCCGGGCGCCAGCGGAACGCGCAGCGGGCGATGCGGCGGCGCCTTGGAGCGGATCAGCATCTCGCGCTCGTCGCCCAGCGACAGGATGGCGATGGGCTGGCCCGGCGCCAGGCCCGGCAGGCGGTCGTTGTGCGGCGCCACGCTGTCGCGCCCATCTCGGTAGAGGTTGAGCCCCACGTGCGTGAACGGCGCCGCCAGCACCGGCCGCAGCGCCGCCAGTGCCTCGGCCAGCGGCGCTGGCAGGTCCGGCGCGTCCAGCGCGTGGCTGGCCATGAGGCGCGGTACATCGACCTCGCGCTCGTACATCGGGCGGCGCTCGCTGCGCCAGGCGGTGCCGGCCAGCAGCGCCTCGAACCACTGCCGCTGGCGCTCGTGCGGCACCAGGCCGGCCTGGTACCAGATGCCGCCCTCGACGTCGGGCACCAGAGGAAAGCGCTCGTCAGTCACCAGAGATAACTGTAAATTCATACAGTTATCTTGGGCGCTGACCGCGGGTCTGTCAAGCTGGTGGATCGATGGCGATGGCGGCGCCGAAGGCAATCGGCTCGGCCGGCCAGTCGGTCGCCCGCACAGGCAGGCGCATGCCGCGCGCCAGCAACTGCGCGGCGCGCATCACGCCGGCGTGGGTGATCCACACGCCTTCCCCGGCCCGCGCGCGGTGCGCGTCCCAGGCCTGGCCCACGCGCGCCATCAGCTCGCGCACGGATTCGCCATCGCCGCCGGGCCGGGCGTCGGTGAAGTCGTGCATCCAGGCGTCGAACTCGGCGCGGGCGATGCCGGCCCAGGGCCGACCTTCCCAGCGGCCGAAATCCATCTCGCGCAGGCGAGGATCGAAATTCAATGCCAAATCCGGCCGCAGCCCGCACAGGGCTTGCGCAAGCTGCTCGCAACGCTGTAGCGGCGACACGTGCAGCGCCACGCTTTGCGGCAGCTGGGATGCCAGCTGCGCGGCAGCGCGGGCAGTGGCCTCGGCCTGCGCCGGCAGGTCGCTGCGGCCGTAGCACAGACCGGCGGGCGCCTGCACCTCGGCGTGGCGGACCAGCCAGAGCCTCACGGCAGGCCGAGCGCCAGGCCCAGCAGCAGACCGAGCATGCCCAGCTGCTGCGTGGCGCCCAGCGTGTCGCCGGTGAAGCCCTGCAGGCGCCGCCCCAGCAGGCGCAGCATGTAGGCCAGCGCAGCCATCCAACCCACCAGCGCCGCCGCCAGGCCTGCGCTGCCGAACATCCAGGCCAGCAGCGCGGCGGCCGGCAGCGACCATAGCACCGCCACCGGCAACGCCCCGGCCGGCACGGCATCGGCGATGGGTTTGGCCTTGGCGTGCGCCGGGTCGGCCACGTAGGGCAGCCGGCGCATCACCACCAGCGGCCCCAGCCGAGACAGCACGTGCGCCGCCAGCAGCGCGGCTGCCCCTCTCATGGCACCCTGCTGCGCCAGCAGGGCCAGCAGCGCCACCTGCAAGCCCAGCCCCAGCACCAGCGCGATGGCGCCATAGCTGCCGATGCGCGAGTCCTTCATGATCTCCAGCGCGCGCTCGCGCGAGGTGCCGCCGCCCAGCCCGTCGGCCGTGTCGGCCAGGCCGTCTTCATGGAAGGCCCCGGTGAGCCACACGGTGGCCGCCGTGGCCAGCAGCGCCGCCACCAGCGCGCCCAGCGGATCGGCCGGCAGCAGTGCCAGCGCGGCCGCCAGCACGCCCGCGCCGACGGCGCCCACCACCCAGCCTATGCCGGGAAAATGCGCCGAGCTGGCGCGCAGCATGTCGGGGCTGTAACCGACCCAGGCCGCCAGCCGCCCCGTGACCGGCACGCGGGTGAAGAACTGCAGCGCCAGCAGGAAGTGGCGCAGCGCGTTCACGTACCACCCCATCGGCACCATCGTGTGCCATCCGAACGCGCCTGCAGGTGACCCAGCAGATCAGAAAGCCGCGGAGCAGGCCAATCAAGCGACCGCCGTGGCCGGGGTCTCCCCGGCCACCAGCGGTGTCCTCCCTCCCGCAGGAGAGGGGGGAAGGCGCGTGAGCGACTCAGGGGGGTGTTCACTCTTCCTCCGCGGCCTTCTGCACCGCTCGGTAAAAGGCCTCGCGCGCCGGCATGGCCTTGGGGTCGCGCGCGCCGCCGCCCCAGTCTGCGTTGGTGACGATCACCAACTGCCGCTTCGGATCGATGAAGATGCCCTGCCCGAAGATGCCGCGCGCGCTGAAGCTGCCGTCGTCGTAGGTCCACCACTGGTAGCCGTAACCGCGCCCGGGCTGGCCGATGTCGGCCTGTTTGCTGGTGGCTTGCTGCAGCCAGCCCTCCGGCACGACGCTCTGACCCCCGACGCGCGCGCCCTCCAGGATGAACTGTCCGAAGCGCGCGAAATCGCGCGGCGCGGCCTGCAGGCAGCAGCCGCTGATCTCCTGCCCGCTTTTGCTCAGCAGCCAGGTGGCCGGGCGCTCCATGCCGGCGGGCTGCCAGATCTTTTCCTGCAGGTACTGCGCCAGCGGCTTGCCGACGGCGCGGCTGACCAGGATGCCCACCAGATTGGTCTCGCCCGTGCTGTAGTGCCAGCGCGTGCCCGCCGGCGCGTCGCGCGGCAGGCGGCGCATGTAGCTGACCAGCGCGTCCACGCCCGGCTCCGGCTGGTGGTTGTTAAAGCGGGCCACGTCGGAATTCGGATCGGCGTAGTCCTCGTTCCAGCGCACGCCCGAGGTCATGGTCAGCAGCTGCTGCACGCTCACGTCGTCGTAGGCCGAGCCCTTCATTTCCGGGATGTAGGTGCTGACCTTGTCGTCCATGCTCCTGATGAACCTGTCGCGCAGCGCGGCGCCCACCAGCGTGGAGGTGAAGGATTTGGCCACCGAGAAGCTGGTCCATCGGCCGTCGGCGTCGAAGCCGAGGCCATAGCGCTCCAGCCGCAGCTTACCGCCCTGCACGATCAGCAGCGCCGCGCTGCGCTGGCCGGCCATGAAGGCATCGACATCCACATCCAGCTTCAGCGGCGGGCCTGGCGGCAGCGCCCGCGGCGCGCTGCCGGGCGTGATGGTGTGCCACTTGGCGAGCAGCGGGATGCGGTCGAGCGCGCGGAAGGCGGCGTCGCGCTGCGCCTCGTTCCAGAACAGCAGGTCACGGTTGGTCGGGAAGGTCTTGAGCAGGCCGCGCGTTTCCTTGTCCAGGTTGAACCAGCCGACTGTGGCCGCCAGGGCCAGAACCAGCAGCGCCCAGAGGACGATTCTCCTGAAGGTCTTCAAACCATGCTCCTGTCGGTTCGTTCTTGTGAGGCGGGCATGGTAGCGCCCGGCAGCTTGGCGAGCGCCGATCTCAGCCCTTGTCCGACACCCCGGCCGACTCAAAGCTGGCCATCTCGTTCAGGATGGCGCAGGCCGACACCAGCAGCGGCCAGGCCAGCGCAGCGCCGCTGCCCTCGCCCACGCGCAGGCCCAGATCGACGAGCGGTTCGGCGCCCAGCAACTGCAGCATTCGCGCGTGACCGCGCTCACCGGAGCGATGGGCGAACACGCAGCGCTGCAGCACCGGCGGCGCGATGCGGCTGGCCACCAGCACCGCGGCCGAGGCGATGAAGCCGTCGACCACCACCACCCGCCGCTCGCTCGCGGCCTGCAGCACGCTGCCCACCATGGTGGCGATCTCGAACCCGCCCAGCGCCGCCAGCGCGGCCAGCGGCCCGGTGGCGCCGGCGTTGGCCGCCAGCGCCTCGCGCAGCACGGCGGTCTTGCGTGCGATGCCTTCGGCGTCCAGGCCAGTACCCGCGCCCGTGACCTCGGCCACGTCCAGGCCGCCCAGGCGCGCCGTGAGCAGCGAAGCCGCGCTGGTGTTGCCGATGCCCATCTCGCCCAGCAGCAGCGCGTTGCCGGGCAGCGCCTTCACCAGCTCGACGCCGTTGGCCAGCGCCTGCGCACATTGCGCCGCACTCATCGCCGGGCCGGTGGAGCAATCCTGCGTGCCGGGAGCGATCTTGCGGATCAGCAGGCCCGGCGCAACTTTGCCCCCACGCTGCGCTGCTTCGCATGCTGCGCTGCCCCCGGAGGGGGCCGCACCCTGCCTTGGGAGCGGCCCGGCGGCAACTTGGCCCCCACGCTGCGCTGCTTCGCATGCTGCGCTGCCCCCGGAGGGGGCCACACCCTGCCTTGGGAGCGGCCCAGCGGCAGGGTGGTCGAAGTCGTGCCGCACGCCGCAGTCCACCACCGTCAACGCGATGCCGTGCTGGCGCGCCAGCACGCTCACCGCCGCGCCCCCGGCCAGGAAGTTGCCCACCATCTGCCAGGTCACGTCGCTCGGGTAGGCCGAGACACCGCGCGCCGCGATGCCGTGATCGGCCGCGAAGACGACCAGTTGCGGCGCCTGCAGGCGCGGCTCGGTGCTGCCCAGGATGGCCCCCAGCCGCTCGGCCAGCCAGGCCACGCGCCCGAGGGCGCCCTGTGGCACGGTCTTGCGCCCAATCCTGTGGCGCAGCTCGGCGGTGAGCGCGGGGTCGTCGATATCGGGGACGTGCGGAAGCTGTGGCGATGTCATGAGGTTGATCGTCGAGGGGTTGTGAACTCAGGGCGCGACGAGCGCATCCAGCGCGCCGGGCTCGAAGGCCTGCGCCAGCGTGCCGGCCAGGCGGTCGAACACGTCGTCCAGCGTGGGCGCGCGGGCGCCGAACAGCGCGTGCAGCACGGCGGCGTCCTCGAACAGGCCATGCAGGTACAGGCCGAGCACGTTGCCGGCGGGGTTCTGCCAGGCCAGCCCGGGGATGACCTCTCGCGCCACATCGCCCTTGGCGGCCATGGCCGGATGCTGCGCGGTCTGGCCGCTGTGGATCTCGTAACCGGTCAGCGTCACGCCGGCCAGCGCGGCCCAGGGGCCGGCCACGTCACCGAAGCGCGCGGCGGTGCGGCGCACCGTCTTGCCGGGCTCGAAGCTGGTGACCAGCGGCAGCAGGCCCAGGCCTGGAGCATTGCCTCCGCTTTCAACACCGTGCAGATCGATGATCGCCTCGCCCAGCATCTGCAGCCCGCCACAGATGCCGAGCACGCGGCCGCCGCGCGCGGCGTGGGCGGCGATGGCCGCGTCCAGCCCCTGCGCGCGCAGCCACGCCAGATCGGCCGCCGTGGCCTTGCTGCCGGGCAGCACGACCCAGTCGGCGCCCGCCAGCGCGGCCGGGCTGCGCGCCCAGCTGAGCCGCACGCCGGGGACGTTCTTCAGCGGCTGGAATTCGTCGAGGTTGCTGATGCGCGGATAGGCCACGACAGCCACATGGCAACCCTGGTGGATCTCCGAATTGCTACTCTCTTCATAGCTGCCTGCGCCCGCCGAGCCTGGGCTGGAAGCCGATTTCTCTTGCAAATCCCAGGCCGTGCCGATGTGCGGGGCGTCGTCGAACACGCCGTCTTCCTCCGGCAGGCCGTGGCCGAAGCGCATGGGCACCACGGCCAGCGTGGGCACGCCGGTGAGCTGGCGCAGCTGCTCCGGCGCCGGTGGCAGCAGGGCCGCGTCGCCGCGGAACTTGTTGAGCACGAAGCCGCGCAGGCGCGCGCGGTCGGCCTCGGGCAGCAGTGCCCAGGTGCCGTACAGGTGGGCAAAGGCGCCGCCGCGGTCGATATCGGCCACCAGCAGGCAGCGCGCGTCGGCATGGCGCGCCACGCGCAGGTTGACCACGTCGCTGGCCATCAGGTTGATCTCGGCCGGCGAACCCGCGCCTTCGATCACCACCACGTCGTGGCTGGCGCGGAGCGCATCCAGCGCGGCGGCGATCTGCGGCCAGACCCGCTCGCTGCGGCCGCGCCAGGGCAGCTCGCCCAGTGCGTGGTCCACCTGCCCCATCAGCACCACCTGGCTGCGCGTGTCGGCCTCGGGCTTGAGCAGCAGCGGGTTCATGCGCACGTCGGGCTCGGCGCGTGCGGCCAGGGCCTGGAAGTACTGGGCGCTGCCTATCTCGAGAAACGCGCCCCCACGCTCCACGGCTTCGCCTGTCGAATCCGCCACGACCCTCGCGTTGTTGCTCATGTTCTGTGCCTTGAAGGGCGCCACCTTGAGCCCCTGGTTGGCGTAGTGGCGGCACAGCGCGGTGGCGATCCAGCTCTTGCCGGCGCCGCTGCTGGTGCCCAGCACCATGACGCAGCGGGCGGTCATGCGCAGGCGCCCGCGCGCCTTGGCCGGCCAGGGTGCGCTGCCGATCGGCGGAAACACTTGAAGAGGATCTGGGTCATGGTTCGATGACGACAACCGGGGCGAGCGCCAGCAGGAGGCGCGCGACCGGCTTGCGGCCGTGTCGCGGGCGTCGGCCGGACGCATCCAAGTCAATGGGCATGCTGGTGGTGGATATCCGGGTAATGCGGGTGCTTATGCGTCAGCGCCGCGTGCCGGTGCGGATGGCTGTGGGGTTCCCGGCCGTCCCAGGCGAAGTCGTGCACGTGCTGGTGATGCTCGTCATGGCGGTGGGGATGGGTGTGCGCCACGGGCTCGTGCGTGTGCAGGTGCTCGTGGTGCTCGGTCAGGTGCAGCCAGACGCCCCAGCCCATCAGCGCACAGGCGACCCAGAACGCTGGCGTGGCCGGCTCGCCCAGCAGGGCGATCGACACCAGCGCGCCGACGAAAGGCGCGATAGAGAAATACGCCCCGGTGCGCGCCGTGCCCAGCCCGCGCAGCGCCAGCACGAACAACACCAGGCTGGCGCCATAGCCGAGCAGCCCCACGGCCATGATGAGCAGCGCGGTGCCCGCGCCCGGCAGCGCGGCGCCGCCATCGCCCGCGCCGGCCACCGCAAAGGCCAGCGCGCAGTTCACCGTGCCGGCGATCAGGCCCTTGCTGGCGGCGACGAAGAGCGCGTCGGTGGCCGCGACCTTGCGCGTCAGGTTGTTGTCGATGGCCCAGCACAGGCAGGCCAGCACGATCGCCGCCATGCCGAACGCGCCGGAGGCTCCACCCGCCACCGCCCGCCCTTGCGGCCAGGCCAGCACCAGACCGCCCGCCACGATGGCCGCCATGCCCAGTACCACGCGGCGGTCGGCGTTCTCGCGGAACACCAGCCAGGCGATCAGCGCCGTCAGCACCGCCTCCAGGTTGAGCAGCAGCGAGGCCGTGGCAGCCCCCGTGTGCGCCAGCCCGGCCATCAGCGCCACCGGCCCCAGCACGCCGCCAAAAGCGATGGCGCCCAGCAGCCATGGCCACTCGCCCCGCGCCAGGCCGGAAGGCCGCCAGCAGCCATCGCGCAGCAGCCGCGCCAGCGCCAGGCCCAGGCCACTGCCCAGGTACAGCAGGCCCGCCAGCAGCCAGGGCGAGGCCTGGCCTACGAGCAGCTTGGCGACCGGCGTGCTGGCGCCGAACAGCAGGGCGGCGCCCAGCGCATTCGCAACGTCGCGGTTCATGCCGGCCATTGTCGCCCTCTGGTGCTGCGCGCGGGACGCTGTTGGCTCATGGCCGAGCCTCTTGCGGCACGGCGCCGCAGGCGGCAAGAGCCGCCAACAGACCGTCCTGCACCTCGGGCACGGCCACGGCGATGCGCAGCCGGCCCGGCAGGCCGAAGCTCGTGCAGTCGCGCAGCTTGTAGCCCTGGCGGCGCAGGGAAACGAGAAGATTTTCCATGCCCAAGGAGCCTCCAGCCCTTGCTGAGCAGGCGCAGGCAGCTACGAAAAAGTTAGCAACACCAGGCTCCACGCGCCAGCCGGTGGACTGCAGCATCGCCACCTGCCGTGCCTTCCAGCCGCGCAGCGTGGCGCGGCAACCTGCCAGCCAGGCGTGAGCGTCCAGCGTGGCCCAGCTCTGCAGCAGCGCGACACCGTGCCCGCCCAGCGGCCATGAAGGTGCGAGCAACCGCAGGCGCTGCAGCAGCGCCGCATCGGCCCGGCGCGGGGCGATGGCGTAGGCCGCGCGCACGCCCGTGAGGCCCAGCGCCTTGTTGGGCGAATGCAGACGCCAGACGCGGTCCAGCGCGTCTTCGTCCAGCGCCAGTTCGCCCTGCAGGCGAAGCGGCTCGTAGGCCAGGTCGAGCACCAGCGACTGCGCCGGCCGCAAGCCGGCCACCAGCTCCACCAGGCCAGGCTGCGGCTGGCCGAGCGGGCTGGACGGATCGCAGGCCCACAGCAGCGCGGCGCGGCCGGGGTCGTCGGCAGGCACCAGGCCGGCCGCCCGCGCGGCGCGCGCGTAGTCGCCGTAGGCGTGGGCCGGCTGCCACACGGCGGCGCCCGCCGCGCCGGCCTGCAGCGCCACGGCCGTGCTGATGCGCTGGATGAATTCGCTGCCGCTGGCAGCGGGCAGGATGCGCTCGGGCGCGACGCCGTGCCAGGCGGCCAGCTGAATGGTGAGCGCGGTGTAGGCCGGGTCGGGGTAGTGGCGCGCGTCGGCGGACTGCAGGGCATGCAGCGCCTCCGGGTACGGGCCGCAGGCGTTGGCGTTGGTGGACAGGTCGTGCCGCGGCACGCCGTCGGCATCGGGCCCACCGTGCGGATTGACTCCCGAATTCATAGCTGCCTGCGCCCGTCTGGCAAGGGCTGGTTGCCAATTCTCTTCATAATATCAGCGCGGCGCAGGCGCACAGGGTCGCCGCCAGCACCGTGCGCGAGCCGATGGCACAGGCGCGCACCGTATCGGGCGGTTCTGGCGTGCGGCCTGCAGGGTTGAGGGTGTAGGCCCCGGGCTTGCGCAGCTGCACGCCCAGCGCCAGCGCCATGGCCGCCATGGGCCAGCCGCTGTTGGGCGACGGGGTGCGCCCGGCCTCGGCGGGCAGCCGGCCGAGCGTGGCTGCCGCACCGCCCGGCAGCGCGATCAGCAGCGCCGTGATGCGCGCGGGCAGCCAGGCCAGCACGTCGTCGGCGCGCGCGGCCCATTTGCCGGCCCAGGTCCAGTCGCGCCCACCGCGCACGCCGCGGTAGCCCCACATGGCATCGGCCGTGTTGGCGAAGCGGAACAGCGCCGCGCCCGGCAGCCCCAGCAGCGCAAACCATAACAGCGGCGCCACCACCGAGTCGTTGAGGTTCTCGGCCAGGCTTTCGATGGCGCTTTCGCGCACCTGCGCCGGGCTGAGCTGAGACACATCACGGCTTACCAGCCGCGCCAGTTGGGCGCGGCCCGCGTCCAGCGATTCGCCCAAGGCGCGCTCCACCGCCAGCACCTCGTCGTGCAGCATGGCCCAGGCCAGCTGGGGCTTGAGGAAAAACCCCAGCGCCAGCGCCGCCAGCCACACCGGCTGCGTCAGCACCCACGCCTGAAACAGCCACGCCAGCGCGAACACCGCCGCCGCCGCCCCGCACCAGGACAGCGCCGCGAACCAGAACACCCGCGCATCCGACAGCACGCGCGGCTCGCCCACGCGCGGCGCCAGGCGCTCCCCCGCCCAGGCCAGCCAGCGGCCCATCCACGCCACCGGGTGCCAGCGCACGCCCGGCTCACCCAGCAGCCGGTCGATGGCGATGGCCAGCGCCGGCACGCAGGCCAGCAGCACGGCATCTTCCATGTCCGGCAGATCGGGCAGCCAGATCATGCGGACACCCCACCGGCAGGCGCCGGCTTCAGCCCAGCACCTCGAACTCGCCGCGCAGCAGGATCGCGGTGGCGCTCACCTGGCCGTCGTCGCCGGTAAAGGCCACCAGGTAGCTGATCACCCGCGGCGCCTCCATCACCTCGACGATGGTGCCGCGCGCGCCTACCGGCACGGCGGCGCTCGAGCCCGCCGCCGGCCGCTCGACCAGGGACCGCACCGGCGTGTTGGCCGAAGGCCATTCGATGTTCGGCGAATACCCGAAGCGCCCATCCAGAAAGGCGCTGTCGCCTGGCCGGGTGCCGAACGAGGTGTCCCACGAATCGGCGAAGGCCGGCGTGGCATGGCGGCGCTCCGGTGGCGGCAGCGCGCTGGGTGGCGCGCGCCGCGCGGCCAGGGTGCGCAGCAACCACAGCAGCAGCATCCCGACCAGCCAGATCACCACCGCCGCGAACGCCAGGGCCACCAGCGCGGCCAGCCCCATGCCCAGCCAGCCGAGCGCGTTCATGGGGCGGCTCCCGCCAGGCACCCGCCGGCCACCGTGGAGCAGACCAGGTTACCCACATCAGCCTGCCCGACGACGCCTGTGCAGACGTTCGAACTGGCTGGCGCGCAGCACCGGCCGGGCGTTGCGCTGGGCGTCCAGCCTGGCGCCCAGCGACACCAGGTAGGCGCGGCCCTCGTGCCCCAGATCGGCCACGTCCATCACCACGCCCTGCGTGCCGCGCGGCACGGTCGGGCCGCCGGCGCTGGCGGGCAGCGGCACCAGCAGACGCACGGCGTCACCCACGGCAGGCGCGAAGTCGCGCGGCGGTGCGGCCCGGGCGCCGTTCCAGGGGTCATCGCCATCGTCAAGCTCTTCGACACCGCGGCGGCGCCGGCGCGAACCCCGGGCGTCTGCCCACGAGTCGTCGCAGTGGCCCATCCGGAGCAGGCCGCGCAGCACCGCCCCGGACAGCTCGTACCCCCCGCAAAACATCCCCACCAGCCACAGCAGCGCGAACACGCCCAGCGCGCCCACCGCCAGCCACGCCCACCCGCTCATGGCGCGGCGCTCCGTGCGGCGCGGGCGCGGGGCGGCTTGCCGGCCCTGGCGCCGGTCGCCGGCAGCAGGCTGGTCAGGCGCTGGTAGAGCGTGAACAGAAAGGCCACGCGCTCGGCGTCGTTGCGGTAGCTTTTGGGGCCGCCGGCCAGCTGGTAGGCCTTGTCCACCGCCGCGTCAAGCCGCTGGTGCGCCTTGAGCAGCAAGGGCGGCATGGTGAGCGGGTCGTACAGGTCGGCCAGGCTGCTGCCGGGGAACGCGGCGCGCGCGTCCAGCACCGCTTGCGCTTCTTTTTCGATAGCTACCTGCGCCTGCTGCGCCTGGGCTGGAGCCACTTTTTGTTCTGAATCCTGGGCACAGAAGGGCCAGGGGAACGTGTTGTAGGTCAATTTGACGGAATAACGAATGTCGCTCTTTAACCGCCCGGAGGTGATGTCCACCCAGACGCGATGCATGCGACTTGAGAGCACGCCGAAGTGGAACAGCGCTGCGTTGGGAACGATCTGTAAGTCGTTCGCTGCAATGACCTCATGGGACAAATAGCCCAGAGGAAGGTAGTGCCTGTTTTCAGACGACGTTCGAGGAACTGCCAAATACCTCCCGGATTCGGGTTGGCGATCCTCGGTAAACAGCATCGGCGTTGCAGCTTTGCGGCGGGTCGCGTCCTTCTCGCTGCGCTCGCGCATCATTTGCACGCTGCGGACGCGCGCAACGATCAGCGGCATCGAGCGGAGTGTGCTCGGCGGACAGTGCTTCAGCCAAAGGCAGTACCGGGGCTCATTGCGTATGAAACCTTCCGCACCAAGATACGGTCGAAGCCACGCCGCAGCCGCAGGTTCAGCGGCTAACAACGCCGTGCGAGATTCCTGGTCGAGAATCAAATTGCCACCGTCTGCTGGAATGCTGCCATTCGCAATTGGAGGAACTGCTCCGACGGGATGCATGCGAGGGGCGACAAGAACATCCGAACCATCCACCAGGTAGGGGTTGATGTTGGCCGCCGGCACGGCGTGCGGCTCGCCCCTGATGTCCTCGTACTCGTAAATCAGCTTGCCGGGCAGGTCTTGCAGCCCGAAGCCGATGATGACGCAGTGCACGGCGGCCTTGCCGCGCGCCTCGTTGCTCCAGGCGAAGGTGCGGTGGGCGAAGTGGATGTGCACGCCCTGCCCCAGCAGCCAGCCCCAGAGCACGCCCACCTGCTCGCCCTGGGTGATGCTGTTGGTGGAAACGAAGGCAGCTTTCACCCCTTCCCCTGCCGGGGGAAGGTTGGGATGGGGGCCGGCGGCGCCCGGCGAGGCAGCCGGGCCGGGAGGCGCCACTGGCCCCCACCCCTGCCCTCCCCCGGCGGGGGCGGGAGCCAGAGCATCCCGCAGGTAGCGCGCGGCCTTGACATACCAGGCGGCGACGAGGTCGAGCAGGCCGGCATTGTCGATGCCGGCGAACACGGCGCGCGTGTCCTGGCGCTGGGCGTCGTCCATGTACTTGGCGCCCACGAAGGGCGGGTTGCCCAGCAGGTAGCTGCACCGCGCCGCCGGCAGCACGCCCTGCCAGTCGAGCGTGAGCGCGTTGCCGTGCACGATGCGCGGGCTGGTCTTGAGCGGTATGCGGGCGAAGTACTGGCCGAATTCCTCGCTCACGCGCAGGTTCATCTGGTGGTCGGCCAGCCACAGCGCGACCTGGGCGATCTGGGCCGGGAATTCCTCGATCTCGATGCCGTGGAACTGGTCCACGTCGACGCCGATGAGCTGGTGCACGTCGACACTGCGCTGGCCGGCGTGGCCCTGCAACTCGGCGGCGGCGCGCAGCACGTCGAGCTCCAGCAGGCGCAGTTCGCGGTAGCTGACGACCAGGAAGTTGCCGCAGCCGCAGGCCGGGTCGAAGAAGGTGAGCGTGCGCAGCTTCTTGTGAAAGTCGAACAGCCTGTTGCGGTGGCCCTTCACTTTCGCGAACTCGGCGCGCAGTTCGCCCAGGAACAGCGGGCCGATGAGCTTGAGGATGTTCTCCTCCGACGTGTAGTGCGCACCCAGGTTGCGGCGCGCCTTGTCGTCCATGATGGACTGGAACAGGCTGCCAAAGATGGCCGGGCTGATGGCGGACCAATCCAGCGCGCAGGCATTGAGCAGGGCTTCGCGCGTGGCGGCGTCGAAGTCGGCGATGGGCAGGCTCTCGGCAAACAGCCTGCCGTTGACGTAGGGGAAGCCGCGCAGCTGCTCGTCGAGGTTGCGGCCCCGCCCCTCGTCCGGGGTGTTGAGCACCTGAAAGAGCTGCGCCAGGCGGGGGCCGAGGTCGGAGCCGTCAGGCGCGGTGCGTTCCTCGATGAAGTCGCGAAAGCTCTGGGCCGGGAAGATGGCGGTGTCGTCGGCGAACAGGCAGAACAGCAGGCGCACCAGCAGCACTTCGAGCGGGTGGCCGGCGTAGCCGCTCTGGCGCAGTGCGTCGTGCAGGCGGCCCATGCGCTCGGCGGCCCTGATGTTGACCGGATCCTGCGGCTTGATTTCCTGCGCCTGGTAGCCGGCGATGAAGCCGAACCAGCGCACATGCTTGTGCAGGTCCTTGAGCGGGAACGTGATGTCGCGGCGCGCGTCGAGGTCGATCACGCGGAAACGCGCGAAATCGCACACCACCAGGGTGTGGGGCAGATCGCGCTCGGCGATGCCAGGAAAGTAGCCCAGGGCCTGCTCGTAGGCGGGCTCCAGCGGCTTGCCGCGCGATTTCTGCTCCACCAGCATCTGGCCGGGCCAGAACAGATCGACATAGCCCTGGCCGCCACCGTGCTTCTTGACGGCGTGCTCGAAACTGGCGACGCGGCGGTTGGTAAGGCCGAAGACCTCGAAGAAGTCGATCCAGAACGGGATGGACTGCTGCTTTTCGTCGGCCGCGTCTTCCCAGCGGCGCGAGAACGCCATGGCGCGGGACTTGATTTCGTTCCAGGACAGGGGCATGGGTCAGAGGGAGCTGCTGGGAGTCCGGAGAGCGAGCTTAGCGCGAGCGGCGCAACCGTCGCCGACCTGTCGGCGAGCTATCACCTGGATGACGCATCGCAAGGGTAATCCCCGATCCGCGCGAGCGCCCGCTATGCACCAATGTCAGGGAGCGCACCGCCGCGGAATTGGCAGGCGCGACCACCACAAGGACCACCAGGAGACTCCACCATGGCACCGAACCGCCGCCTCACCCTCATCGCCCTGGCCGCCAGCGCCCTGCTCACCGCGTGCGGTGGCGGCAGCAGCAGTTCCGTACCCGAGGAAACGCGACCGCAGGACGGGCGCACCTTCTCCACCGCCAGCATCCCCGCCTTCACCGCGATGACGCCCGCGCAGGGCGACACGGTGGACGTGACGGCCACCAGCCGCTGGTCCGGCGTGCTGGGTGGCGCCGCCTACCGCGTGGAGGTGCCGGCCAACTGGAACGGCAAGCTCGTGATGTACGCGCACGGCTATGCGGGCGAAGGCTCGGCGCTGACGATCAGCAACCCCTCCATCCGCCGCCACCTGATCGAGCAGGGTTACGCCTGGGCGGCTTCCAGCTACAGCAAGAACTACTACGACGTGCGCGCCGGGGTGGAAGACACCAACGCACTGGCGCAGGCGTTCAACACCATCGCCATCGCCAACGGCCGGCCGCTCAAGAAGCCGAGCAAGATCTACATCACCGGCCATTCGATGGGCGGCCACATCACGGCCGCGGCGGTGGAGCAGGAGACGCTCGACACCGCCAACCACAAGGTGCACTACGACGGCGCCGTGCCCATGTGCGGCGTGGTGGGCGACCGCGAGCTGTTCAACGAGTTCGGCGCCATGAAAATGGCCGCCCAGGCCCTCACCGGCTACACCAACACGCCGGCCGACAGCTGGGCCAGCATCGCCGGCTCCGTCACCAGCCAGCTGTTCAGCCAGTTCCCGAGCGCCACCAGCACCACCATGACCCCCACGGCGCTGGGTATGACCTACCTGGACATCGTCATGAACCTGACCGGCGGCCCGCGGCCCATGTTCACGCAGGGCTGGGCCTTCGGCGGCAGCTTCGGCTCCACCTTCGGCGTGGCCTTCAACTCGGACAGCACGCTGGACGGCATCCTGAACCTGCCGATCATCGACACCACCGGCTTCACCTACCTGATCGACGGAGACCCCGCTGCCAGCGCCGCGCTCAACGCCACGGTGCAGCGCCTGCACGCGGATCCGGAAGCCAACCGCCTGCGCACCGACGGCCTGCGCTGGGTGCCGCAGGTCAACGGCCAGTTCAGCGTGCCGGTGGTCAGCATCCACACGCTGGGCGACCTGTTCGTGCCCTTCAGCATGGAGCAGACCTACGCCCGCCGCGCCGCCACCAACGGCAGCAGCGGCCACCTGGTGCAGCGCGCCATTCGCGGCGTGACCCACTGCGACTTCACGACGGCCGAACAGGAAGAAGCCTTCGACGCCATGGTGCAGTGGGAAACCACCGGCGTGAAGCCGGGCGGCGACGACGTGCTGACCGCCACCACCGTGGCCTCGCCCACCTACGGCTGCACCTACACGCGCAACACCTTCGGGCCGGACGACAGCGCCGGCGTGCAGGCGCTGCGCGCCGGCATCGTGCAATCGGGCGGCAGTTGCCCCTGAGCCGTTGGCCGGCGCCGGCCGCGGCCGGCCCGGCCTGACCGCCCCGGCGGCGCACGCCGCGAGGTACCGCGCCGCCGCCTTCACGCTCAATCCTCGATGCCCCGCTGGGCCGGCACGCCGGCCCGGTAGGCGTGCTTGACCAGCGTCATCTCGGTCACCGTGTCGGCCAGTTCGATCAGCTCCGGCGGGCAGCGGCGGCCTGTCAGGCATACGTGCACGTCCTTCGGCCGCTGCCGCAGGGTCTGCAGCACGTCGTCCAGCGGCAGCCAGCCGTAGATCAGCGGGTAGGTGATCTCGTCCAGCACCACCAGGAAATGCTCGCCGTCCAGGATGGCGGCACGCGCACGCTGCCAGCCGGCGCGGGCCAGCTCGGCGGAGTGGTCCAGATCCCGGCTCTTCCAGCTGAAGCCGTCGCCCAACCCTTCGATGGGCAGGCCGATCTGCTCGAACATGCGATGCTCGCCGAAGCGCGCCGTGGGCACCTTCATGAACTGGAAGATGCGCACCTGCCGCCCATGCACGTGCCGGCGCCCGAAGGCACGCAGCGCGAGGCCGAAGGCGGCCGTGCTCTTGCCCTTGCCGTCGCCCGTATGCACCAGCAGCAGGCCGCGGCGCTCGCCCTCGGGCTTGGCGGCATTGCGTTCGGTAGGGGGTGATTCAATCTGCATGGCTGGGCTCCGGGCGCGCGCGTGGCGGGCTGGCGGTGAGTTCAGGCACCCTGGGCAGCGCCACCCACTGGCCGGCCACCGGGTGCACGGCCACGCGGTCGTCGAAGGCGGCGCGCAGGGCGCGGTGGGTGTCGGGGCTGGCGCAAGCGCCGTGGTGCGTCACGCGGCCCTCGCGCACGATCACCAGTTCATCGGCCTGCAGGGCCACGCCCAGTTCGTGCAGCACGCTCAGCACCAGCGCACCACCGGCGGCCAGCGCGCGCACGACGGCAATCCAGTCGGCCTGGTGCGGCGGATCAAGGTGCGCCAGCGGCTCGTCCATCAGCAGCACCGGGGCCTGCACGGCCAGCGCGCGCGCCAGCAGCACGCGCTGGCGCTCGCCGCCAGACAGCTCGCCCAGCCGGCGGCCGCGCAGTTCCCAGGCCTGGGTGGCGTGCAGCGCCTGCTCCACGGCGGCATGGTCGGCCGGCCCCGGCGCGGCCAGCCAGGCGCGGTGCGGCAGGCGGCCGAGCATGGCCACGTCCCAGGCCAGCAGGTCGTCGCTGCCCGCCTCGGTCTGCCCCAGCCAGGCCAGCCGCGCGGCCCGCTGGCGCGAAGGCCAGTCGTGCAGCGCGCGGCCCAGCAGATCCACCCTGCCCTCGCACGGCAGCAACCCGGCCAGCACCCGCAACAGCGTCGACTTGCCCGCCCCGTTGGGCCCCACCACCGCCACCCAGCGCCCCGGCGCCAGATCCAGCCCGATGCCGTGCAGGATGCGGTGTTTTCCGATGCTGGCGCTTGCCAGGCGGGCGCAGACAGCTATGTTTTCAGTAGTATTGGGGAAGGTCATGGCGCTGCTCCCGCGCCCCACATCCCAGGCCTGCCCACCCCCAGGCGGAGAGGGTGACACGGGCCGGAGGGCCGCGGAGCAGGCCATGCCAGCGGACGCCGTGCTCGGGCTTGCACCGAGCACTGGCGTCGTCCCCCCTCACGAAGTAAGAGGGGGGAAGGCGCGAAGCGACTCAGGGGGGTCATCGTCTTTTCATCAGCCACAGCAGATACACCCCCCCCAGCACGGCCGTCAGCACGCCCACCGGCAGCTCCTGCGGCGCGATCAGCACGCGCGCGGCGATGTCGGCCGCCATCAGCAGCAGACCGCCGGCCAGCGCCGACAGCACCAGCAGCGGCCCGTGCGTGCTGCGCGCCAGCCCGCGCACCAGATGCGGCGCCACCAGGCCGACGAAGCCGATCAGCCCGGTCTGCGCCACCGCCGTGCCGGTGGCCAGCGCCAGCACGGCGATCAGCAGCGCCCGCAGCGGCGCCAGCGGCAGGCCCAGGCTCTGCGCCGTGGCCTCGCCCAGCGTCAGCGCGTCCAGCACGCGCGCCAGCAGCCAGGCGGCCAGCAGCAGCGGCGCCAGCATGGCCGCCATGACGCCGCAGGCGCCCCAGCCGATGAAGCCGGTGATGCCCAGCGTGAAGCCCTGCATGGCCTGCAGCACGTCGGGCTGGGCCAGCTGCACCAGATCGCGCACGGCGCCCAGCACGTAGCCCACCACCACGCCGGCCAGCAGCAGGCGCATGGTCTGCTGCACGCCCTGCGCCAGCACCAGCGTCAGCAGCACGCCGGCCAGCGCGCCGACGAAGGCCGCGCCGGTGAGACCCAGCCGCGCCAGCCAGGGCGAGGCGGCCTGCGCCAGCGCAGCGCCGGAGCCGCCCGCCACCAGCCCGCTGACCCCCAGCACGGCGAAGGCCAGCGCCATGGCCAGCGCCGCGCCCGAGGCGCTGCCGAGCAGGTAGGGATCGGCCAGCGGGTTGCGGAACAGGCCCTGCGCCACCGCGCCCGCCAGCCCCAGCAGCGCGCCGGCCAGCCAGGCGCCCAGCGTGCGCGGCAGCCGGATGTCCCAGACGATCTGCCAGGCCACCGGGTCATGCCGCGCCTTGAACACGCTGCCCAGGCCCGTGCTGCCCACACTGGCGCCAAGCAGCAGGCCCAGCACGCCCAGCGCCAGCAGCGCGGCGCCCAGCCAGGCAGCGCGCGCGTGGCCGCAGCCCGCGGGCACGGGGCTGGCCGACCAGGCGGAGGCGCTCACGGTTTGCCGCCCCCGCCCGCACCACCAGCCTTGGCGCCGGGCGCCAGCTGCCCGGCCACGCAGCGCGCGATCAGCCGCGCCGCCTCGGCCATGCGCGGGCCGGGGCGGACCATGATGTCGCGCTCGTCGCCGTCAAAGGCGCAGACATGGCCTTCGCGCAGCGCCGGCAGGTTGCTCCAGCCAGGACGGCGCGCCATCTCGGCCAGGCTATTGCGGCTGGCCATGATGAAGTCCGGCGCGGCGCGCACCACGGCCTCGGGGTTGATGCGTGGAAACGGCCCCTGCTCCGGCCCGATGATGTTGACCAGCCCCAGCGCGTCCAGCAGCTCGCCGATGAAGCTGGCGCGCCCGGCCGCGTGCGGCGCCGGGCTGACCTCGAAGTACACGCGCTGGCCGCGTGCCGCCGGCGGCAGCGCCTGCGCCGCGGCCTGCACGCCGGCCTCGATGCCGCGCAGCAGCTGCTCGGCCCCGCCCACCTGCAGCAACCGGCCCAGCGTGGTGACCACGCGGCGCATGTCGGCGCCGCTCTTCGGCTCCAGCTGCACCACCTTGAGGCCGAGCGCGCGCAGCCGCACGCCGGCGCGCGACGAGGTGGCCGTCAGCACCACATCAGGCCGCAGCGCGGCGATGGCCTCGACGTTCGGGTCCAGCCCGCCGCCCAGCTGCGGCAGCTTCTTCACCTCGGGCGGCCAGTTGGAATAGCGGTCCACCCCCACCAACCGCGCGCAGGCGCCGAGTGCGCACACGGTTTCGGTGAGCGAGGGCAGCACGCTCACGACGCGCGCCGGCGGCGTGTCGAAGGTGGTGACGAAGCCGGTGTCGTCCCTGATCTCGTAGGCCTGCGCGGCGCCGGCGAGCAGCAGGGCCAGCAGCATGAACCACAGCCGCCTCATGGCGCGCGCTCCTTCAGCGTGAGCGGCAGGCCGGCCGCCATCAGCGTGACGCGCTCGCACGCCGCGGCCACCGCCTGGTTGAGCGCGCCCAGCGCGTCGACGAAGGCACGCACCTCACGCCCGAGCGGAATCACGCCCAGGCCGATCTCGTTGCCGACCAGCACGATGGGGCCGGCGCAGGTTTCGATCGCTTGCAAAAGCATAGCTGCCTGCGCCCGTCCGTAGCCGGCTGGAGGCACTTTTTGTTCTGAATTTGCCTGCACCGGCATCAGCTGCGCGGTGAGCCAGAGCGTGAGGCAATCGACCACGCGCAGCGTTTCGGCGCCGCCGGTCTGGGCGATGGCGCCGGGCAGGTCGTGCGGCGCTTCCAGCGTGACCAGGCCGGGCACGCGCTCGGCGCGCTCGCGCTGGTGGCGGGCGATGCGCGCGCGCATCTCGTCGTCGTGCGCCTCGGCGGTGGCGATCAGCACGGCCCGGTGGGCCGGCGCCTGCGCCAGCCAAGCGGCGGCCAGGCTTTCGGCGCGGCGCGATTTGCCGCTTTTCTGGCCGCCCAGGATCAGCTCGCTGCGGGCCAGGGCAAGAGCGTCGGTTGTGAGCGTCTCAGCCATGCGCAGCCATCCAGCCGGTGCAGATGCGGTGCAGCTGCTCGGCGCCATCGGTCAGCGCGGCGGGGCCGGGCTGCAGGATGTCGGCGGACTTGATCTCGAACAGCTGGCTGCCCCGCACCGCCGGCACGTCGGCCCAACCGGGGCGCGTGGCCACTTTCCCGGGCCGGAACTTCTTGCCGCACCAGGAGCCGATCACGATGTCTGGCGCGCGGCGCGCGGTTTCCAGCGGGTCGGCGATGATGCGGTCCTTGCCGAGCGGCTGGCGCGCGAGTTCGGGGTAGATGTCTTCCCCGCCGGCGATGTGGATCAGCTCCGACACCCACTGGATGCCGCTGATGCCGGGCTCGTCCCATTCCTCGAAGTACACGCGCGGGCGCCGTTTGCCCTGAGCCAGAAGCGCCTGAACCGCTTGCCGCATCTGCGCCAGGCGCTCCTGCATCTGCAGCAGCAGCGCCTCGCCCTGCGTCGCCGCATCGACGATGGCGGCCACCTGCCGCAGCATCTCCACGATCTGCGCCACGCTGCGCTGGTTGAACACCGTCACCTGCACGCCGGCGCGGATGAGCTGGGCGGCGATGTCGTCCTGCAGGTCGGAGAAGCCGAACACGCAGTCGGGCTCCAGCGCCAGGATCTTGTCGATCTTCGCGCTCAGGAAGGCGCTGACGCGCGGCTTTTCCTGCCGAGCGCGCGGTGGCCGCACGGTGTAGCCGCTGATGCCGGCGATGCGCCACTGCTGGCCCAGCAGGTACAGCCACTCGGTCGTTTCCTCGGTCAGGCAGACGATGCGACGCGGGCCGCGCGCCGCGCTTTCAACCGACTGGAGTGCTTCAACATTCATAGCTGACTGCAGTTGACCGGGGCAGGCGGCAAGCCATTCAAACCACACAAGGACAGCGGGCCACCAGCCAAGGGGCCGCTGCGCACGGCCGCTCCGAAGCGGCCGGCCCGCCCCCTCGGGGGGAGGCGCCGCAGGCGCTTCGGGGGGAGCGTCATTTTGGGGACCAGCGCAGCCCCACATAGAAGCTGCGGCCCGGCGTGGCGTAGCCGCGCGCCAGCTGGTAGGCCTTGTCGCCCAGGTTGTCGATGCGCGCCAGCAGCTGCCATTCGCGTGCGACGGTAGTGCTGGCGTACAGGTTGACCAGGCCGTAGCCGCCCAGCACGTTGGTGTTGGCGGCGTTGTCGTAGCGCTTGCTGGAAGCCAGCCATTCGGCCCCCAGCGTCCAGCCGGCCACGCGGGTGTCGGCGTTCAGCTTGAGGATGCGCTTGGCCCGGCGCGCCAGCAGCTTGCCGGTAGCGGCGTCGTGCGGGTCCTGCAGGTCCAGCGAGCCGGCCAGGTTAACCGGGCCGAACTTGTGCGCGCCCGAGATCGTCACGCCGCGCAGCACCGCGCGGCCGGTGTTGGCGTAGCAGCCGTAGAGAGAACCGCAGGGCCCGGCGGCGCCGAAGGTGATGAGGTCCGTCACGCGGTTGCGGTAGGCCACGATGCCGAAGCGGCTGCCGTGGTCGGCCCAGTGCAGGCCCAGCTCCAGGTTGCGGCTCTTCTCGGGCTGCAGGCCGCCATAGCCGTATTCGGAAAAGCGCTGGTAGAGCGTGGGCACGCGGAAGGCCGTGCCGACCGCGCCAGTCACGCGCCAGCCGGGCGCGAAGCTGTAGCCGTAGGCCACGCCACCGGTGGTCTGGCCGCCGAACTCGCTGTCGCGGTCGTGCCGCAGGTTGACCTGCAGCGTGTGCGGCCCGCCCGTGTAGCCATAGCCAAGCGCAATGGCATCCTGGTGCCGGCTCTGGTCGATGGGGTCGTTGGTCAGGTGGTCCTCGCGCCGCTCCAGCGCGGCGGTGACCAGGTGGCCGCCCTGGCGCCACTCGTTCTGCAGGAGCACGTTGCGCAGCGTGGTCTTGGTGAGGTAGGGCGAGGGCTCGGTCTCGTAGCGCTGCTGCGATTCGCTGACCGACAGGCGGGTGCTGAAGTTCTTCGTCCACTGGCCGCTCCAGCTCGCGCCCAGGGTGCTCAGGCGGCTGTCGGACACGTCGTGCAGATCGGGCGTGAAGCCGTCGTAGCCGGCCTTGATGTGGCTGGAGGTGGCGCTGAGGTCGATGCGGTGGTCGTCGTTCAGCTGCACGCCCAGACGGCCGCTGGCGGAAGTCTGGCGGTAGCCGTCGAGATCGGGGTTGGCGTCGGGCCGGCTGTTGAAACCGCGGCTCAGGTCGCGCGCCGCGCCCAGCGCGTAGTCCAACGCGCCGTTCTTGCCGGAAAAGCCGGCCTCCAGCTTGCCGGTGCGGCGGCTGCCCACGCCCAGTCCCACGTAGGGGCTGAAGGGGCCGTCGCCCTTTTTGGTGAAGATCTGCACCACGCCGGCGATGGCGTCGGAGCCGTACACCGCCGCGGCCGGGCCGCGCACGATCTCGATGCGCTCCACCTGGCCGAGCGCGATGGCCTCCCACGGTGCGCCGCCAGTGGCCTGGGTATCGACGCGCACGCCGTCGATGTAGACGGCGGTGAAGCGGTTCTCGGCACCGCGCATGAACAGGCTGGTGGTGGTGCCGGGGCCGCCGTTGCGCGACAGCTCCAGGCCCGGCTGCCGCTGCAGCAGGTCGGCGATGGTGACGGCGCCGCTGTCGCGGATCTGCCGTTCGTCGAGCAGGGTGACGTCGGCCAGCACGTCGGTCAGCGGCTGAGCCACGCGGTTGGCGGTGACGATGGTGTCGGGCAGGCTGGGCGCGGCCAGCTGGGCCACGGTGACGGCGCCGTCAGCGGGTGCGGGATCGGTGGCGGTCTGGGCGTGGGCGCCACCGGCGGCGGCGAGCGCGCAGGCGAGCGCGATGCGGCGCGGGGCCGCGGAAAGGCGTTGCTTGGAATGAAACATGGCGAAAGCACGATCAACAACATGCCCCTGCCGGCTTCCCCGCCAGCGTATGGGGCGACATGGCCACACGCACGCCCTCCTCTGGCTGCGGGCGCGTGACCGCCGTGTTGGCCGGTATCCGGGCTGGCGGCGACTGGACCTTTGGTTGCCTCGCCTTCCCGGCCGCTTGTTCAAGGCGGCCAGTGGCTGTGATGAGGCAGGTCTGGGGCGCGCTGGAGGCGCATCCCGTCCGCTTACCGTTGCGGGGGCAGCGCAGGTTGGGCTGGATGACCCGTGGCGGGTCGGCCGTCCTGCTTCCCGTTGAACTGCGCCCGTGTGAACCACGGGACGCGAGCACCAACGCCGCCGATTGTAAAGCGCGTGGTCCGGCCGCCCTACAATGGCGCAGCGCCTTTTGACGCTGCCTGCCATGCCAGACACACCGCTGATCGACCAGATTTCAGAACGCGTGGAGCGCCTGCTGCTGCGCCACGACGAGCTTCGCCGCACCAACGAGCTGCTGGCCGAACAGGTACGCCAGCTCACGCACGAGCGCGACAGCCTGAAGTCGCGCCTGCTGGCGGCGCGCGCGCGGGTCGATGCGCTGATTGACCGCCTGCCCGCCAACGGCGGCGAAGACAGCGGCGCCCCCACCGCCCGGGAGGCCGAATGAACCAGGTCGAAGTGCGCATCATGGGCCAGGGCTACCTGCTGGGCTGCCCCGAGGGCGGCGAAGACCGGCTGAAAGATGCCGTGGCCCGCGTGGACGCCGCCATGTGCAAGATCCGCGACGCCGGCAAGATCAAGGCGCGCGACCGCATCGCCGTGCTGGCGGCGCTGAATCTGGCGTTCGAGCTCTCGGAACCGGCCGCCGCCAACGACGCCGCGGTAGCCCCGACCCCGGCGCCCGCCGCCGCTGCATCCGCGGAACCGGGCGAAGCCGGCCAGGCCGCCCTCGCCGCCCTGCTCGCCCGCCTGGACGACGCGCTGAGCGACGACGGCCAGTTGCTCTGAGCCGGCGCGGGGGGCACCACCCGCACCCCAGCCATCTGATTGCTTTTGTTTTTATAGCTGCCTGCGCCCGCTGCGCCTAGGCTGGAGGCCAGAATCATTCATGAAATGGGGGTGCCGGCGCCGCACCACGGCGAGCCGTATCCGCTGGTCGCGGCCAGCACATCTGCGCGCCGCCGGACCGTCACGCCACTGCCGCGGCGGAGTAAAATCACCCCGTCTGCGATGCATGCCGGGCTTTATATTTCCTTGAACCAATGCTCGTATGAGCCCGGGCTTGGAACATCGTCTGGTCGGCGTGATCGTCTCGCGTCAGATGAACCCAAGACCAGTCTGACCTCGCCCACCTGAACCCCCGCGTTCAGGATGACGGCCCGGTGGCATTCGCAGACACCTCTTCCCAAGCCCTTGCCCGCCTTGCAAAAGCTGCGTTTTTCATAGCTGCCTACGCCAGCCAGACAAGGGTTTCCCTGCCATTTCATTCCCAACCGGGCGCCTGCGGCGCCCGTCTTTGCGAGCGCCCCCTGCCATGCCCATCGAACCCATGCTGATCGTCGAACTTGCCTTGCTGGGGCTGGCCACCGGCTTTTTGGCCGGCCTGCTGGGCATCGGCGGCGGCATGATCATGGTGCCCTTCCTGTCGGCCATCCTGGGCGCGCGCGGCGTGGCGCCTGGACTGGCGGTGAAGATGGCCATCGCCACCTCCATGGCAACCATCATCTTCACCTCGGTCAGCAGCGTGCGGGCGCACCACAAGAAAGGCGCGGTGCGCTGGGACATCGTCAAGCTGCTGGCGCCGGGCATCGTGCTGGGCGCCATGGTGGCCAGCCTGGGCGTGTTCGCCGTGCTCAAGGGCGCGGCGCTGGCGCTGGTGTTCGCGGTGTTCGTGTTCTTCTCGGCCACGCAGATGTTCCTGGACAAGAAGCCCGCCGCTTCGCGCCAGCTGCCGGGCCCGGCGGGCCTGCTGGGCGCGGGCGGCGGCATCGGTTTCCTCTCGGGCCTGGTGGGCGCGGGCGGGGGCTTCGTCAGCGTGCCGTTCATGACCTGGTGCAACGTGCCCATCCACGCGGCGGTGGCCACCAGCGCCGGGCTGGGCTTTCCCATCGCGCTGGCCAACGTGGCGGGCTACATCGTGAGCGGCCTGAAGGTAGAGAACCTGCCGCCCCACTCCTTCGGCTACGTGTGGCTGCCGGCGCTGGTGGTAATCGCCGTCTGCAGCGTGCTGATGGCGCCGGTGGGTGCCAAGGCCGCGCACGCGCTACCGGTGAAGAAGCTCAAGCGCGTGTTCGCCAGCATCCTGTTCCTGCTGGGCGCGTACATGCTGTACAAGGGCTTGAGCCAGATCTGAATGGCACCCTTTGAGGTGCTGGCGCGCCTTGCCGCTCTTACTTGGTGAGGGCGCCGACGGCGGGTGGCCGGTACAAGCCCGACCACGGCGTGCGTCGGGTTGGTCTGCTCCGCGGCCTTCGGCGGTGCTTGCCTGAAGCAGTTGCGTGCCCTCGAAAGCACAGCGCCGAACAGGTCGATTGAAAGAGAAATCGGTGGCAAGCCCTCGACTGGCTTGCGCAAGCAGCTATCCAGTCAATAGCAAACGAGGTGGGTGCATTCGCCTTTGCGCAGCGGCGTGGGGTGGGTGTCTGTCCCTCCGTCCGGCGCTGGCGGGCGCAGCATCAAAGGCAAGGCGCTGGAGCGCCCCCAGAACCGGTCAACCCACCGCTGGCGCGCACCAAGGTGCCTGGTCGTGGGCGAAGCCCATCCAGAGAGCCCACACCGACATCACCAGCAGCGCCAGGCCGGCCAGGCGCACGCCCCATTGGCCGCGCACATCGGCGCCAAAGCGGAGCAGCAGCCAGGGGCCAGCCGTCATCGCCACGCTGGTGCCGAGCGCAAACAGCGCCATGGTCAGCGCGCCCTCGACCCAGCTGCCCGACAGCGTGGCCACCAGCAGCGCCGAATACAACAGGCCGCAGGGCAGCAGGGCCCAGGCCACGCCGATGCCCAGTGGCGCCGCCAGACCCCAGCGCTGGGTGGCGCCGCGCACCCTGGCCCAGATGCGGCGCGCCCCGGTTTCCAGCCACAGCGGCTGGCGCGCCTGGATCAGCAACACCAGGCCGATCACCGCCGCCGCGACGTGCACCATGGTCCAGACCGGCCGCAGCGCGGCGGAATGCACGGTGAGCCAGCCCAGCCCCTGCATGGAGGCCGCCGCCAGCGCGCCGAGCAGTGCGTAGCCCACCACGCGCCCCAGCTGGAACAGCGCCAGCGCTGCACCGCGCCGCTCGCCCGCGGCCTGGCCGATGCCGGCACAGGCAGCGCCGCACATGGCGATGCAGTGCGGGCCACCCGCCAGCCCCATCAGCACGGCCGTGAACGCCAGGGAAGCCTGCATTCAGCCGCCTGCCCGAACCATCACCGGCCGCGGCATCGCAGCCTGGGCGCGCGCGTCAGATAATCTTGGAGAACCGGGCACGGTTGCGATCGGCCTGCAGGTACTTGTCGAACACCATGGCCACGCCGCGCACGAAGAACCAGCCCATCTGGGTGACGCGGATCGCGGTGTCGCTCAGCTCCACCAGACCATCGTCCTGCATGACCTCCAGCCGCTCCAGCTCGGCACCGAAGTAGCTGCGGAAATCGATCAGGTGCGCCGATTCGATGGATTCGAAAAGCACTTCACCCTGGCACATGAGCGCCATGATGACGGCGCGGCGCAGCAGGTCGTCGCGCGAGACACCCAGGCCACGCACGATGGGCAACTGCCCCTGGTCGAGCAGGTCTTCGTAATCCTCCAGCGTCTTCGCGTTCTGGCTGTAGGTGGCACCCACCTTGCCGATGGCCGACACGCCCAGGCCGATGAGGTCGCAATCGGGCTGGGTGCTGTAACCCTGGAAATTGCGGTGCAGCCGGCCCTGGCGCTTGGCCACGGCCAGCGCGTCTTCCGGCAGCGCGAAGTGGTCCATGCCCACGTAGACGTAGCCGGCTTCGTCGAACGAGGCCAGCGCGCGCGCCAGCATCGACACCTTGTGGCCTGCACCCGGCAGGTCGATGGCGATGATGCGGCGCTGCGGCTTGAAGCGCTCCGGCAGGTGGGCGTAGGCGTAGAGCGCGATGCGGTCGGGCCGCAACTCGGTCACCTGGGCCAGTGTGCGGTCGAAGGATTCGGGCGTCTGCTTGGGCAGGCCGTAAATGAGGTCGACATTGACCGATTCGAAGCCGATGCGCCGCGCGGCGGCCACCAGGGCGAACACCTGCTCGGCCGGCTGCACCCGGTGCACCGCCTTCTGCACGGTGGGGTCGAAATCCTGCACGCCGAAGCTGAGGCGGTTGAAGCCGAGCCGGGCCAGCGTCTCCAGCCGGGTTTCGTCGACGGTGCGGGGATCGACCTCGATCGAGTATTCACCGCCGGGCACCAGGCTGAAGTTGCGCCGCAGCATGGCCATCAGTTCGGCCAGTTCCTCGTCGTTGAAGAAGGTGGGCGTGCCGCCCCCCAGATGCAACTGGCTGACCGAAGCGCCCCGGCCCAGGTGCCTGACGTGCAGGTCGACCTCGCGGCTCAGCAGCTGCAGGTAGGGTGCACTGCGCTCATGGTGCTTGGTGATGATCTTGTTGCAGGCGCAGTAGTAGCAGAGCGACTCGCAGAAGGGGATGTGCACGTAGATGGACAACGGCAGCGCCAAGGCCGCCGGCCCGCTGCGCCGTTGCTCGAGCGCAAGCTCGTAGTCGCGCGCGCCGAATGCTTCGACGAAGCGGTCGGCCGTGGGATAAGAGGTATAGCGCGGCCCGGGAACGTCAAAACGCTCCAGCAACTCGCGGGTGACGGTGGTCATTGTCAGGAATCCTCAATCAACGCCCTCACTGTGGCGTGACCGGCACAGATTATCTTTGACCGATGTCAATTTGACAGGTCTTGGCAGGGCTTCGCTTGCGGTGGGTCAAGCATTCCGGCACGGCCCACTACAATGGAACCCTTGCGGCCATGGGGACTTTCCCTTGCATCCGCCGCATTCCATACATCGTGCTGTCTCCCCAGACCCTCAAAGTCGCCTGCTCCGGCTGCAACCTGCGCGAGCTGTGCATGCCGGTCAACCTGACGTCCGACGACATGGTCAAGCTGGACGAGCTGGTGGCCACCCGCCGCAAGGTCAAGCGTGGCACGGCGCTGTACAGCAACGGTGAAGCCTTCACAGGCCTCTACGCCATCCGCACCGGCTTCTTCAAGACCTGCCTGGTGACCGAAGACGGGCGTGACCAGGTGACGGGCTTCCAGATGGCGGGCGAGATCCTGGGGCTGGACGGCATCGTCAACGACCACCACAGCTGCGACGCCGTGGCGCTGGAAGACGCTGAAGTCTGCGTGATGCCCTTCGAGCGCATCGAGGAGCTTTCGCGCCAGGTGCCGGCCCTGCAACACCACGTGCACCGCATCATGAGCCGCGAGATCGTGCGCGAGCACGGCGTGATGCTGCTGCTCGGCAGCATGCGCGCCGAAGAACGCCTGGCGGCCTTCCTGCTCAATCTGGTGCAGCGCCTTCACGCCCGCGGATTCTCACAATCGGAGCTGATCCTGCGCATGACACGCGAGGAGATCGGCAGCTACCTGGGCTTGAAGCTCGAGACCGTGAGCCGCACCTTCTCCAGGTTCGTCGAGGAAGGCATCGTCGAGGTCAAGCAGCGTCATGTGCGCATCCTCGACACGGATGCGCTGCGCAATATCGTCAACAGCTCGGCCGCATCCTGAGGGCTGTCAGCCTGTAGGCTCCGCGCGCCGCCGGCTACTGCAGCGTGTTCTTGAAGCCCGGCGGCAAGGGCAGCGGCAGCACCGGGATGCCCTCGTCGAGCAAGGCTTCGGTTTCCTCCCGCGTGGCTTGGCCCCGGATGGCTCGCTCGGGTGCCTCGCCTCCGTGAATACGGCGCGCCTCGGTCGCAAACCGGGGGCCCACATCCTCCGTTTCAGCCACCAGCTTGCGCACGGCACGCAGCCAGACAGCTTGCAATTCCATGTGTCCGGAAAGCTGTGGCTGCATCGCCACTTCCGGTGGTGACGCCGTCTGGGCGTCTGGCTGTGCCTGGCCTGTATCACCAGTGCTCACACGTGCGCCCAGGTTCAACCGCGGTGCGCTCGGCAGCTTGACCACGCCCGTATCGCCACACATCGGGCAGGACAGGAGATGCCGGGAAAGCTGGCTCTGGAAATCGTCCTCGGAGGCGAACCAGCCTTCGAAATCGTGACCGTAGCCGCATTGCAGGTCCAGCACCTTCATGCCGCTGGCTCCGGCTCGGCTGGCGGACGCTGCCAGTCGGGCTGCCACTGACCGTTCAGCCACTGCTGCAGCCAGAAAGCACCGATGATGGTTTTGGCATCGGTAATGGTGCCGTCGCGGCACCACGCCATGAGTTGCTCCACCGGCGCATCGAACACTTCCAGGAACTCGCCCTCGTCCAGATGGCGCGCACCGGCGCTCAGGCCGCGAGCGAACCAGATGTCGATCGCTTCGTCGGAATAGGCCACCAGCGGGTGCAACTGTCCCGCGCGCGCCCATTCCGTGGCGCTGAACCCGGTTTCTTCGCGCAACTCGCGTCGCGCGCAGGTCAACGCCTGCTCACCCGCATCCAGCTTGCCCGCCGGAAACTCCACAATCACCTGCTGCACGGGATAGCGGTACTGGCGCTCCAGCACCACGCGCCAGTTACCCTCTTCACCAAGCAACGGAATGATGACGACCGCGCCCGGGTGCACCACGTACTCGCGCTGCGCATGCGCACCGTCGGGCAACCGTACCATGTCCTGGTGCACGCGCAGGAAGCCGCCGCGGTAGACCTCCCGGCTGCTTACGCGACGCTCCAGCAAGGACTCGTCCGTCATGCTTTCACCGGCCCCGGCGCACCAGGTATTGGTAGATGAACCCCGGAAAGGCAAAGGTGAGGAACAGAGCGCCGCTCACCGCATAGAACTCCCAGCCCTGCGGCGCGTTCTGCCCGATGCGCTGTTCGAGCCAACGGCCCAGGAAGCCGATGATGAAATAGAGCAGCACCAGTTCAGCCAGCCGCAGCGCCAGCGGCTTTTTTACCAGGCTGCCAACGCGCCAGAAAGCCAGCACGCGCTGGTTGAGAAACGGCAGGTTCGCCGCCAGGAACCCCAGCGCGATCAGCAGCCAGACCGAGAAATGCTGCGACATCGGTGTCAGGAAACCCGGGCGCTGTCGTTCAGGTGGCCAGCATCTTGACGATGGCGTTGGCGCAAAGCGTCATGAGCGCGCCGGGCAGGATACCCAGCACCAGCACCAGCAGGCCGTTCAGCGACAGCACGGCACGCACGTCGAGCGGCGCCACAATCGGACCCACCTGCTCCACCGGCGCATCAAAGTACATCACCTTGACCACGCGGAGGTAGTAGAACGCACCGACCAGCGACATCATGACAGCGAACACCGCAAGACCGATGAGCAACGGCTGACCCGTGCTGACCAGCGCCTGTAGCACCGACAGCTTGGCCTGGAACCCGACCAACGGCGGGATGCCAGCCAGCGAGAACAGGCAGACAGCCATGATCCCGGCATACAGCGGGCTGCGCTGGTTGAGACCCGCCAGATCGGCGATTTCTTCGCTTTCAAAGCCTTCGCGCGACAACAGCAGGATGATGCCGAAGCTGGCCAGCGTGGTGAGCACATAGCTGATCACGTAGAACATGGCGGAGCTGTAGGCGTTGGCGGCCGGTGCGACGTTGCCGTCGACCACGCCGGACAGCAGGCCCAGCAGCACGAAGCCCATCTGCGCGATGGTCGAATACGCCAGCATGCGTTTGAGGTTGGTCTGGGCGATGGCGGCAAGGTTGCCAATCAGCAGGGAGGCGACAGCCAGCACCGCCAGCATCTGCTGCCAATCCACGGCCAGCGGCAGCAGGCCTTCCACCAGCAGGCGGATCGACATGGCGAACGCCGCCAGTTTGGGCGCCGCGCCGATCATCAGGGTGACCGCCGTGGGCGCTCCCTGGTAGACGTCCGGAATCCACATATGGAACGGCACCACGCCGAACTTGAAGGCCAGCCCCGACACCACGAACACCAAGCCGAACACCAGCACCTGGTGCTTGATCTGCCCGCTACCCACCGCCTTGACAACGCCAGCCAGATCCAGCGTTCCGGTGGCACCGTAGATCATGGACAAGCCGTACAGCAGGAAGCCGGACGCCATGGCGCCGAGGACGAAGTACTTCATCGACGCTTCCAGCGACACTGCATGGTCACGGCGCAGGGCCACCAGAGCGTAGCTCGCCAGCGTGAGCAGTTCCAGGCCCAGGTACAGCACCAGGAAATTGCTGCCCGAGATCATGACGAAAGTGCCGAGCAAAGCCAACAGGCTGAGCACGAACCATTCGCCGCCACGCAGCATGCCACGATCGCGCACATACGGGCGCCCATAAACCAGCGTCACCAGCGTTGCGATGGCCGCAAAGCATTTCAGCCAGTTGGCCATCGGGTCGCTGACCACCATGCCACCAAAGCCGTAGACCGTGCGACCATCACGCGCGTACATGGCGGTCAGTGCGGCCACAGCCGCCAGCGTGAGCACCGACAGCACATAGGCCGCCGTGCGTCGGCCGCCGCGATCCAGCAGATCGACCAGCGCGATCACGCAGGCCATGACCAGAAGAACGATCTCGGGATAAACCGCTATCCAACTGAATTTGTCGATCATGTCCAGGCTCTCAATTCAGTTTGGACTGGGCCACGTGGGCCAGCAGGTTCTGGACCGAGGCATCCATCACATCCGTGAAGGGCTTGGGGTACAGGCCCATACCAAGGACGGCCACCGCCAGCAAGGCCAGCATGAGGAATTCGCGTGCGTTGATGTCGGTGAGCTGGCGCACATCGTCGTTGGCCACCGGACCAAAGTACACCCGCTTGAACATCCAGAGCGTATATGCAGCACCAAGAATAAGCGCCGTGGCAGCACCCAGACCGATCCAGAAGTTGTGCTTGACCGCACCCAGGATCACCATCCATTCGCCCACGAAGCCCGCCGTGGCAGGCAGGCCGCAGTTGGCCATGGCAAACAGCAGCGCGAACGCCGTGAACTTGGGCATGGTGTTGACCACGCCACCGTAGCTGGAGATCTCCCGGGAATGAACCCGGTCATACAACACGCCGATGCAGAGGAACATCGCGCCAGAAACGAAACCGTGCGCAATCATCTGCACCAGGCCGCCCGAGATCCCAAGGTCGTTGAAGATGAAAAAACCGAGGGTGACGAAACCCATGTGCGCCACCGACGAGTAGGCCACCAGCTTCTTCATGTCCTGCTGGACCAGAGCGACCAGCCCCACATAGATCACGGCGATCAGCGAAAGCCCGATCATCAGGCCCGACCATTCATGCGCAGCGTCAGGCGCGATGGGCAGCGAAAAGCGCAGAAAACCGTACGCCCCGAGCTTCAGCATGATGGCTGCCAGCACGGCCGAGCCACCGGTGGGCGCTTCGACGTGCACGTCCGGCAACCAGGTGTGGACCGGCCACATCGGCACCTTGACGGCGAACGCCGCGAACAGGGCGAAGAAGATCAACGTTTGCGCGGTGGCGGACAGCGGCATGGCCTGCCACGTCTGGATGTCGAAGCTGCCACCGGACCGGCTGTACAGGTAGACGAAGGCGACCAATGTCAGCAGCGAACCGAGCAGCGTGTACAGGAAGAATTTGAACGCCGCGTAGATCTTGTTCGGCCCACCCCAGATGCCGATGATCAGATACATCGGGATCAGCGTGGCCTCGAAAAACACGTAGAACAGCACCCCGTCCAGCGCCGAGAACACGCCGATCATCAGGCCGCTCAGGATCAGGAAGGCCGCCATGTACTGGTTGACCTTGCGCTGGATCACTTCCCAACCGGCAATCACGACGATCACGGTGATGAACGCCGTCAGCAGCACGAACCACAGCGAGATGCCATCGACCCCGAGGTGGTAGTTGACATTGAAGCGCGTGATCCATGGCGCCCGTTCGACAAACTGCATCTCCGCGGAGCCCAGCCGGAATCCGCCATAGAGCGGCAACGTGACCAGAAAGCCGAGGATCGACCCGATCAAGGCGATCCAACGCACCAACGGCGCCTGATCATCCCTGCCGAGCGCCAGCAGCAGCACGCCGAACACGATCGGCGTCCAGATGGCAAGGCTCAACCAACCCATTTGCTGTTATTCCCTCTTATTTGTTGAGCCAGACGAAATACGTCATGAGCAGGAAGATGCCCAGAATCATCACCAGCGCGTACTGGTAGAGATAGCCGGTCTGCACCTTGCGCACCACCCCGGCGATCCAGCCCACTGTCCGGGCCGATCCATTGACCAACGCGCCGTCGATGAGAACACGGTCACCGCCCTTCCAGAGCCCGGTCCCCAGCAGGCGGGCACCGTGCGCGAGCACGTGCTCATTGAACCAGTCCATGTAGTACTTGTTCTCGAGCAGCCGGTACACCGGGCCAAAGGCACGCTTGATCGCCGCGGGCAAAGCCGGGTTGATCATGTACATGTACCAGGACGACACCACGCCGGCGAGCGCCAACCAGAACGGCAAGCCGGTGAAACCATGCAACGCCATGGGCAGCCAGCCGTGGATCTCCTCGGCAAGTTCGGCCATGGCGTGGTGACTGGTGCCGTCGACGACGATCACACCCTTGAAGAAGTCACCGAACAGGATGGGCATCAGCGTCATCGCTCCGATGATCACGGACGGGATGGCCAGCAGCACCAGCGGCAGCGTCACCACCCAGGGCGATTCGTGCGGCTTGGCGTCGTGCCCATGGTGGCCGTGGTCGTCGGCATGGTCGTCGTGGTGCGCGTCGGGGTTCTGGTCGTAGCGCTCCTTGCCGTGGAACACCAGGAAATAAAGCCGGAACGAGTAGAACGCCGTGACGAACACGCCGGCCATCACCGAAAAGTAGGCGAAACCTGCCGCCGGCAGGTGGCTGGCGTGGACGGCTTCAATGATGGCGTCCTTGGAATAGAACCCCGCGAAGAACGGTGTACCGATCAGCGCCAGCGAACCGATCAGGAACGTGATCCAGGTCACGGGCATGTACTTGCGTACATTGCCCATCCAGCGGATGTCCTGGTTGTGGTGAAGGCCCATGATCACCGACCCGGCTGCCAGGAACAACAAGGCCTTGAAGAACGCGTGCGTCATCAAGTGGAACACGCCTACCGAGTACGCCGACGCGCCCAGAGCCACCGTCATGTAGCCAAGCTGCGACAGCGTGGAATAGGCCACCACCCGCTTGATGTCGTTCTGGATGATGCCCAGGAAGCCCATGAACAGCGCGGTGATGGCTCCGATAACCAGCACGAAGTTGAGTGCGGTGTCGGAGAGCTCGAACAGCGGCGACATGCGGGCCACCATGAAGATGCCGGCCGTCACCATGGTGGCGGCGTGGATCAGCGCGGAAATCGGCGTCGGGCCTTCCATGGAATCCGGCAGCCAAACGTGCAGCGGGAACTGGGCCGACTTGCCCATCGCCCCGATGAACAGGCAGATGCAGACCACAGTGATCAGCATCCAGTCGGTACCGGGAAATCCCAGTTTGCCGAGCTCACCTGCCTTGGCGAAGGTGTCGGTGTAGTTCAGCGTGCCGGCATACGCGGCGATCAGGCCAATGCCAAGGATGAAGCCGAAGTCACCCACACGGTTGACCAGAAAGGCCTTCATGTTGGCGAAGATCGCCGTGGGCTTCTTGTACCAGAAGCCGATCAGCAGGTAGGACACCAGGCCCACCGCTTCCCAGCCGAAGAACAGCTGCAGGAAGTTGTTGCTCATGACCAGCATGAGCATCGAGAAGGTGAACAGCGAGATGTAGGAAAAGAAGCGGTCGTAACCGTCGTCGTCGGCCATGTAACCGATGGTGTAGATGTGCACCATCAGCGACACGAAGGTCACCACGCACATCATCATGGCGGTCAGGCCGTCGACCATGAAGCCGACTTCCATCTTCATGCCACCCACGGTCATCCACTCGTAGATGGTCTGGTTGTACCGTGCGCCATCCAGCGCCACGCTCTTGAGTACCCAGGCAGAGATCAGGAACGCAACCAGCACGCCGAGGATCGTGGCCGTGTGCGACGCGCGCCGTCCGATGCGGTTGCCCAGGAAGGCCGTGCCCAGCAGGCCGGCCAGTGCCGAGCCGGCCAGCGGCGCAAGGGGCACGGCCAGCAGGGCCGCCGTGGAAAGGTTTTGACTCATGCGGTGTCAGCCCTTGAGCGAATTCAGTTCGTCCACATTGATGCTGGAGCGGGCGCGGAACAGCAGGACCAGGATGGCCAGACCGATCGCGGACTCGGCTGCCGCCACGGTCAGGATAAAGAACACGAACACCTGGCCATGCATGTCACCGAGGTAGTGCGAGAAAGCCACGAAGTTCATGTTGACGGCGAGCAGCATCAGCTCGATGGCCATCAGCAGAACAATGAGGTTCTTGCGGTTCAGGAAGATACCGACGATCGACAGGGCAAACAGGATCGCACCCAGGGTCAGAAAATGGGCAAGTGTCAGGCTCATGATTTGGCTGCCTCCTCTTGCTGGGGTTCGGGCGCAGGCGGGCGCGGTTGCGTGGGCTCCATGGAGACCAACTCGACTCGATCGCGGGCACGCGCACGCACCTGAATCGATGGATCCACTTTCTTGGTGTCCTTGCGCTCTCGCAGTGTCAAGGCGATGGCCGCCAACATCGCCACCAGAAGAATGACCGCGGCAATCTGCACCGGATAGAGGTACTTGGTATACAACAGCACACCCAGCGCCTTCGAGTTGGAGTAGGCAGCAGCCTGCCCTGCCGCATTCACCACGGTCTGCGGAAGCTCTGGGGCAGCGCCCGTGCGGAAACCACCGATCAGCACGGCCGCCATTTCCAGTGCGACCAGACCGCCAACCACCAGCGCCGCGGGAAAATGGCGCCAGAAGCCTTGGCGCAGACTGTCGATGTTGATGTCCAGCATCATCACCACAAACAGGAACAGGACCATCACGGCGCCCAGATAGACCAGCACCAGCGCGATGGCCAGGAACTCCGCCTTCAGCAGCAGCCACACTCCGGCGGCCTGGGAAAAGGCGAGCATCAGGAACAGCACGGCATGCACCGGGTTGCGCGCCGTGACGACCCGGAAGGCTGCGAACAGCAGCACTGCCGAGAAGAGGTAGAAAAAGCCTGTCGTGACGTCCATGATTCTCGTATGCGATTCAGAATGCCCGCGCGCGGACCTCAGCGGTACTTGGCGTCCGCCGCCTTGGCAGCAGCAATCTCGGGCTCATAACGGTCGCCCACCGCCAGCAGCATGTCCTTGGTGAAGTACAGGTCACCACGCTTTTCGCCGTGGTACTCGAAGATGTGGGTTTCGACGATGGAGTCGACCGGACAGCTCTCTTCGCAGAAACCGCAGAAGATGCATTTGGTCAGGTCGATGTCGTAGCGTGTGGTGCGGCGCGACCCATCGGCACGCACATCGGATTCAATGGTGATCGCCACCGCGGGACACACCGCTTCGCATAGTTTGCAGGCGATACAGCGCTCCTCCCCGTTCTCATAGCGGCGCAGCGCATGCAGGCCCCGGAAACGCGGCGACAGCGGGGTCTTTTCTTCAGGGAACTGCACCGTTACCTTGCGGCTGAAGGCGTAGCGACCGGTCAGGGCCATACCCTTGAAAAGCTCCACCAGCATGAAGCTCTTGAAGAAATCTCGAATCGAAAAAGGTGATGCAACGGAGGCCATGGTCTTCGTCCCCCTCAATGCCAGATGTTCCAGGGCGTGTGCATCCACACACCCACGATGAGCAGCCAGACCAGGGTCACAGGAATGAAGATCTTCCAGCCCAGGCGCATGATCTGGTCATAGCGGAAGCGCGGGAAGGTTGCGCGAATCCAGATGAACATGGAAACCACGGCGAAGGTCTTGATCGCCAGCCAGATCCAGCCTGGCACCCAGTTGAAGACCACGCTGTCGATCGGCGATAGCCAGCCCCCCAGAAACATGATCACGGCCAGGATCGACACCAGCCACATGCTCGCGTACTCAGCCAGGAAGAACACCGCGAAGCCCATGCCCGAATATTCGACCATGTGGCCAGCCACGATCTCGGCCTCGCCCTCGACCACGTCGAACGGGTGGCGGTTGGTTTCAGCCACGCCGGAAATCAGGTAGACGATGAAGATCGGAAGCAGGGGCAGCCAGTTCCAGGACAGAAAGGCCAACCCCTTATCCGCCGCGATGCCGCGTGCCTGCGACATCACAATGTCGGTCAGGTTCATGCTGCCGGCCACCATCAGCACCACCAGGAAGCAGAAGCCCATCGCGATTTCGTAGCTGACCATCTGCGCCGATGCACGCAACGCGCCCAGAAAGGCGTATTTCGAGTTCGACGACCAGCCGGCGATGATCACGCCGTACACCTCGATCGACGTGATCGCCATCACCAGCAGCAGGCCGGCATTCACGTTGGCCAGCGCCGTGTCCGGGCCGAACGGGATCACGACCCAAGCTGCCAACGCCGGCATGATGGCCATCAGCGGCCCCAGCAGAAACAGGCCCTTGGCGGACGCCGTGGGCTGGATGATTTCCTTGGTCAGCAGCTTGACGGCATCCGCAATCGGCTGCAACAGGCCACCGGGGCCTACCCGGTTCGGGCCGTGGCGCACCTGCATCCACCCGAGCAGCTTGCGCTCCCACAAGGTCAGGTAGGCCACCGCGCCCATCAACGGCAGCAGCACGACGACGATCTTGATCAGGTTCCAGATCACGGGCCAGATGATTCCCGTCCACCAGGGATTGGCCGACAGGTGCAGCGCGCCGTTGTAGAAAGCGTCGATCATGCTGCTGCTCCCTGACAGCCGTCGGTCGTGGCCTGCAACGACGGCGCACGCCGCACGATGCCGTCCAGCTGGTAAATGCCAACCGGGCGCACTGACACAGCCTCCTGAACGACCGACATTGCGGCAGAAGTGCGGTTGCTTAACCGGTCCGACGCGATCTCGGCCACGGCGTCGCCACCCAGGGCCTCGACCAGGATCTCCTGGGAATTGTCATAGGCGGGCTGGACGATACCGAGCAGGTCACCCAGCACGCGCAGTACCTTCCAGGCCGGCCGGGTCTCACCCAGCGGGCGCACCACGGCGTGGAAACTCTGTACACGCCCCTCGGCATTGACGAACGTTCCTGATGTTTCCGTGAATGGCGCCACCGGGAGCAGTACATCGCTGATGTCCAGATTGGCCTTGAACGGGCTCAGGGTGACCACCATGTCGCAACCTTGAGGTTTGACGGGGGTATCGAGGCCCGGTTCGCAATGCAGCAGCAGCAACGCCTTCACGCCGCCGGCCAGCATCTGGCCAGCGTTCTGCCCACCTTCTCCCGGAAGGGCATTGACGACCTGAGCACCCACGGTGTTCGCCGCCTCGGTCAGGTAGCCCACGGTAGCACCGATCTGCTCGCCAATCCACTGACACAAGGCCAGCAGCGCTGAAGCCTGAGGATGGTGCGCAGCCGCATTGCCGAGCAGAATCGCCTTGTGCTCACCAGTGGACAGTGCCTGCGCCACGGCTTTGGCTTCTTCAGTGGCTTGGCCGCTGACAGGCGCGGCAACACCCTTCACTGCCGCCACGGCTGTGGCCACATCCGCCAGCATGCGCGACCATTCACCGGCTTCGCCGACCATGCTTGCAACCAGCGGCATGGCCCAAGCATCTGCGGAAGCCAGCATTGCTTCGGAAGTGATAGCTGCCACCGCCGCCCCATGGCGGGCGGACTGGCGAATCCGCTGCGCAAACAGCGGGTGATCCTTGCGCAGGTTGGAACCCACCACCAGAGCACCTTCCAGCTGCGACAGCGACGCGATCGAGCGGCCCAGCCAACGCACGCCTTCGGGCGCCGCAAACGCCGTGTGGCGCAGCCGGTGGTCGATGTTCTGGCTGCCCAGGCCGCGCACCAGCGTCCCGGTGAGGTACAGCTCCTCCAGCGTGCTGTGCGGGCTGACGAGGGCACCGACGCCCCCGGCACCATGTTCGCCACGGATCTGATTGAGCCCATTGGCTACGTACTCGAGTGCGGTCTGCCAGTCCACCTCCAGCCACTGACCGTCCTGCTTGAGCATGGGCTTGGTCAGGCGTTCTTCGCCATTGAGGGCCTCGTACGAGAAGCGGTCACGATCGGCAATCCAGCACTCGTTGACGGCCTCGTTCTCGAACGGCACGACCCGCATCACCTTGTTGTTCTTCACCTGGACCACCAGGTTGGCCCCGGTGGAATCGTGTGGGCTGACGCTCTTGCGGCGCGAAAGCTCCCACGTCCGGGCGCTGTAGCGGAACGGCTTGCTGGTCAGCGCGCCCACCGGGCAGATGTCGATCATGTTGCCGGAAAGCTCCGAATCCACCGAAGCCCCGACAAAGGTTTCGATCTCGGAATGCTCGCCGCGGTTGGCCATGCCGAGTTCCATCACACCGGCGATCTCCTGGCCAAAACGGACACAGCGCGTGCAATGGATGCAGCGTGTCATCTCCTCCATCGAGATGAGCGGACCTACGTCCTTGTGGAACACCACGCGCTTTTCTTCCTGGTAGCGCGAGCCGGAACCACCGTAACCCACCGCCAGATCCTGCAATTGGCACTCACCGCCCTGATCGCAGATCGGGCAATCCAGCGGGTGGTTGATGAGCAGGAACTCCATCACCGACTTCTGCGCCTTGATGGCCTTGTCGGTCTGGGTGCGCACGATCATGCCCTGCGTCACGGGTGTGGCGCAGGCGGGCATGGGCTTGGGGGCCTTTTCCACATCCACCAGGCACATGCGGCAGTTGGCGGCGATGGACAGCTTCTTGTGGTAGCAGAAGTGCGGAATGTAGGTGCCGGCTTTTTCGGCCGCATGCATGACCATGCTGCCTTCGGTCACTTCGACCTTCTTGCCGTCGATTTCGATTTCAACCATGCGAATGTCGTCCGATTCCGTTCGCTCAGGCGGCCTGCTTGTGGGCGGCCTCGATCTTGGCCGCGAACTCGTGGCGGAAATGCTTGAGCATTGCGCGCACCGGCATCGCCGCCGCATCACCCAATGCGCAAATGGTGCGCCCCATGATGTTCTCGGCCACGTTGTCGAGCTTGTCCAGGTCTTCCGGACGCCCCTTGCCGTTCTGGATGCGGTCGACCATGCGCCACAGCCAGCCGGTACCCTCGCGGCATGGCGTGCACTGGCCGCATGACTCGTGCATGTAGAAGTACGACAGGCGCAGCAGCACCTCCACCATGTCGCGCGAATCGTCCATCACCATCACGGCGCCGGAACCCAGCATGGAGCCAGCCTTGGCGATGGAGTCGTAATCCATCGTGCACTGCATGATGATCTCGGCTGGCAGCACCGGCGATGACGACCCACCGGGAATCACCGCCTTCAACGGCTTGCCGCCGCGCACACCGCCCGCCAGCTCCAGCAACTTGGCGAAAGGCGTGCCCATGGGAATCTCGTAATTGCCCGGACGCTCGACGTCGCCCTGAATCGAGAAGATCTTGGTGCCGCCGTTGTTGGGCTTGCCGCATTCCAGGTAGGCCTGACCGCCATTGCGGATGATCCAGGGCGTGGCCGCAAAGGTTTCGGTGTTGTTGATGGTCGTCGGCTTGCCGTAAAGGCCAAAGCTCGCCGGGAACGGCGGCTTGAAGCGAGGCTGGCCCTTCTTGCCTTCCAGCGATTCGAGCAGCGCAGTCTCTTCACCGCAGATATAGGCGCCGAAGCCGTGGTGGGCGTGCAGCTGGAAATTGAACGAGCTGCCCATCACGCCCTGCCCCAGGTAACCCGCTTCGCGCGCCTGCTCGAGGGCGGCTTCGAAGCGCTCGTAGACCTGGAAGATCTCGCCGTGGATGTAGTTGTAGCCCACGCTCGCGCCCATGGCGTAGGCGGCAATCGCCATACCCTCAATGACCGCGTGAGGGTTGAACATCAGGATGTCGCGGTCCTTGAAGGTACCGGGCTCGCCCTCGTCGGAGTTGCAGACCAGGTACTTCTGCCCTGGGAAACCGCGCGGCATGAAGCTCCACTTCAGGCCGGTGGGGAAACCCGCACCGCCACGCCCACGCAGGCTGGAAGCCTTGAGCTCTGCGATCACTGCATCCTGGGTCATACCGGCACCGCCGTCCTGCCCCAGCACCTTGCGCAGCGCCGCATAGCCGCCGCGCGCCTCGTAGTCCTTCAGCCCCCAGTTGCTACCGTTCAGATCGGCATAGATCTGCGGACTGATGTGGCGGCCATGGAAGCAGGTTTCCACGCCCTTGGCATGAAATTGCGCGAGGATGTCTTGCACACGTGCCATGGCTCAGTCCTCTGCGTTGCGCAGGCCGTCGACAAGCTGATCGAGCTTGTCGTTGGTCATGAAGCTGCACATGTGACGGTCGTTGACCAGCATGACGGGTGCATCCCCACAAGCACCCAGGCATTCGCTGGGTTGCACGGTGAACACGCCGTCCGCCGTGGTGCCATACGGCTCCACGCCCAGCTTGCCGCACAGATGCTCCAGTGCCTGCGGGCCGCCGGCGAACATGCACGGCGCATTGGTGCACACGTTCAGCTTGAAGCGGCCAACCGGCTGCTGGTTGTACATGTTGTAGAAGGTGGTGACCTCATGCACGGCCATGGGCGGCATACCGAGGTAGTCGGCCACCGCCTTTTCGTGGCCAGGGCTGACCCAGCCGCGCTCCTGCTGGACGATCGCCAGACAAGCCATTACGGCAGACTGCTTCTGGTCAACCGGGTACTTGGCGACTTCGCGCGCAAAACGTGCGAGCACGGCCTCGGACAGAGGCGCTTCTGTGACGGAACCGACGGCTTCGCTCATCGATCGATCTCTCCAAACACGATGTCCAGCGTGCCGATGATGGCCACCGCGTCGGCCAGCATGTGGCCGCGGGCCAGTTCATCCAGCGTGGCCAGGTGCACGAAGCCCGGCGCCCGAATCTTCATGCGATAAGGCTTGTTGGCACCATCGCTCACCATGTAGATGCCGAATTCGCCCTTCGGGTGCTCCACCGCCGCATAGGCTTCGCCCGCGGGCACGTGCATGCCCTCGGTGAACAGTTTGAAGTGGTGGATCAGCTCCTCCATGTTGGCCTTCATGGCCTCGCGGCTCGGCGGCGCCACCTTGTGGTTGTCCGTGATCACCGGGCCAGGGTTGGCCCGCAGCCACTCCACGCACTGCCTGATGATCTTGTTGGACTCGCGCATTTCCTGCACGCGGACAAGGTAGCGGTCGTAGCTGTCGCCAGTCTTGCCCACCGGAATGTCGAAGGCCATGCGCTCGTACACATCGTAGGGCTGCTTCTTGCGCAGGTCCCAGACAATGCCGGAACCCCGCAGCATGGGGCCGGTCATGCCCAGATTCAGGGCACGCTCGGCGCTCACCACACCGATACCCACCGTCCGCTGCTTCCAGATGCGATTGTCGGTCAGTAGGGTTTCGTACTCGTCCACGCACTTCGGGAAGCGCTGCGTGAAATCGTCGATGAAGTCCAGCAACGAGCCCCTGCGGTTCTCGTTGAGTTCCGCGATCGCCTTGGCATTGCGGATCTTGCTGACCTTGTACTGCGGCATTGTGTCCGGCAGGTCGCGGTACACGCCACCGGGCCGGAAGTACGCCGCATGCATGCGCGCACCGGACACGGCCTCGTACATGTCGAACAGGTCTTCGCGTTCGCGGAAGGTGTAGATCAGGATCGTCGACGAACCGCAATCGTTGCCGTGCGAGCCCAGCCACATCAGGTGGTTGAGCAGGCGGGTGATCTCCGAGAACATCACCCGGATGTACTGCGCACGGATCGGCACCTCAATGCCCAGCAAGCGCTCCACCGCCAGGCAGTAGGCGTGCTCGTTGCACATCATCGACACGTAGTCGAGGCGGTCCATGTAGGGCAACGCCTGGACGAAGGTCTTGTGCTCGGCCAGCTTCTCGGTAGCGCGGTGCAGCAGGCCGATGTGCGGGTCCGCACGCTCGACCACCTCGCCGTCGAGCTCCAGCACCAGGCGCAGCACGCCGTGCGCGGCCGGGTGCTGCGGACCGAAGTTCAGGGTGTAATTCTTGATCTCAGCCATGGGGACTCTGTTCTCGCCTGCGGCTCAGTGCAACCCGCCGTAATGCTCTTCGCGAATGATCCGCGGCGTGACTTCGCGCGCCTCGATCGTCACCGGCTCGTAGACCACGCGCTGACGCTCAGCGTCGTAGCGCATTTCCACGTTGCCGGACAGCGGGAAGTCCTTGCGGAACGGGTGGCCGATAAAGCCGTAGTCGGTCAGGATGCGGCGCAGGTCGGTGTGACCTTCGAACATGATGCCGAACAGATCGAACGCCTCGCGCTCGAACCAGTTGGCGGCGTTCCAGAGGTTGTTCACGGAATCGACCACCGGGAACTCGTCGTCGGCACAGTACACCTTCACCCGCAGACGCTGGTTCAGGCTGACGGAGAGCAGCTGCACCACCACGCAGAAGCGCTGACCTTCCCAGCGACCGTCACCCCAGCGAGACATGTCCAGACCACACAGGTCAATCAACTGCTCGAACTTGCAGCCCGGCGCGTCACGCAGGGACTGCATCGCCGCCAGGTAGTCGGCCGGCTTGACGGTGAGGATCACCTCACCGAGGGCCACTTCCACCTTGTAAGCCTGGGCACCCAGGGTGCTCGCCACAGTCTCGCGCAGGGCGCTGGGATCAACTGCGTAGTCGCTCATGCTCACACCCGTGCGATGGTGTTGGTGCGGCGCACCTTCTGTTGCAACTGGATGATGCCGTACAGCAGCGCTTCCGCCGTGGGCGGGCACCCGGGCACGTACACATCCACCGGAACGATGCGGTCACAGCCGCGCACCACCGAATAACTGTAGTGGTAGTAGCCGCCGCCATTGGCGCAGGAGCCCATGGAGAGCACCCAGCGCGGTTCGGCCATCTGGTCGTACACCTTGCGCAGGGCCGGTGCCATCTTGTTGCACAGGGTTCCGGCCACGATCATCAGATCGGACTGGCGCGGGCTGGCGCGAAACACCTCGGCACCAAAGCGCCCGATGTCGTAACGCGCAGCGGCCGCGTGCATCATCTCGACCGCGCAGCACGCCAGGCCGAACGTCACCGGCCAGAGGGAACCCGTTTTGGCCCAGTTCATCACCGAGTCGAAACTGGTGGTGAAAAAGCCTTCCTGCAGCTTGCCTTCAATCATGTCGTCACTCGCCTCGGGTCTGGCCCGTCATTCCCAGTCCAGCGCGCCCTTCTTCCATTCGTAAACGAAACCGACCACCAGGATGGCCAGGAAGATGGACACGGCGATGAAACCCTGCAACCCCACTTCCTTGAGCGCCACCGCCCAGGGAAAAAGGAACGCGATCTCGAGGTCGAACAGGATGAACAGGATGGCCACGAGGTAATAGCGCACGTCGAACTTCATGCGCGCGTCCTCGAAGGCCTCGAAGCCGCATTCGTAAGGGGAATTCTTGGCCGCGTCGGGCCGATTGGGGCCGAGGAACCAGCCCATGCCGAGACAGAGACCGCCGACGGCCAAGCCCACCAGAATGAATAGCAAGACAGGGACGTATTGGGCCAGGTTCATCGCGATGCTTCTTTGGACTCCGGTGGTACGTGGCCACCGGATGGTTCTCGATTGTCTGGTGCCGTCGGCGAGACTCGAACTCGCACAGCTTTCGCCACTACCCCCTCAAGATAGCGTGTCTACCAATTTCACCACGACGGCTGTCGTTGTCGGCACCTGAAGCCAGCGGCCGAAGCCTGCCACAGGAGCCCACTGAATCTAGGAGTTTACCCGCAAAACACCCGCTTACAGCTGACGGGCGCGACGGATTTTGCGCACCGCAGCATGCGGCGTTGTCGTGGTGCAGAGGCGCCGCGCGCCGGCATCACTTGCCCGGAATTTGTGCGGCGCCAGAGGCAGGCACCGCAGGCGCGGGCGCGGCAGCCGATGCGGCAGGCGCAGCCTGCCCCGGAATCGCGGCGGCGTCACCAGCGGAAGCTGCCGGAGCAGGCGCCGAGGCCTCCACGGCAGGCGCGCGATCCAGCACGCTGCCGCTGGACGGCGCAGCCGGCGCGGCCATGCCGAAGTACGCCAGGCCCAGCGTGCAAGCCAGGAACACCGTGGCCAGCACCGCCGTGGAGCGGGAAAGGAAGTTGGCGCTGCCCGAGGCTCCGAACAGGCTGCCGGAGGCCCCGCTGCCAAAGGCCGCGCCCATGTCGGCACCTTTGCCGTGCTGCATCAGGATCAGGCCGATCATGGCCAGCGCCGAGACGATTTGCAGCACCAGCAGCAGGTTCAGGAACACATTCATTCGATCACTCCAAAATTCATAGCAGTCGCCGCCCGCGCATCAATCGGCAGCGGCCACAATCTTCAGAAAATCCGGGGCCTTCAACGAAGCGCCGCCAATCAGGCCACCGTCGATGTCGGGCTGCGCCAGCAGGCTGGCGGCATTGGCCGCATTCATGCTGCCGCCGTAGAGGATGCGCACACGGTCGGCGTTGTCGGTGGCCGCCTTGATCTGCGCGCGCAGCACGGCATGCACCGCCTGCGCCTGCTCGGGCGTGGCGGTCTTGCCGGTGCCGATGGCCCAGACCGGCTCGTACGCCACCACCACTTCGCTGATGCAGTGGCCGTTCAGGTGGATCACCGCCGACAGCTGGCGCTTGACGATGAACTCGGTCATGCCCTCTTCGTGCTCGCGCAGCGTCTCGCCCACGCAGACGATGGGGGTGATGCCCGCGGCCAGCGCACGCTTGACCTTGATGGCCACGTGCACATCGTTCTCGGCCTGGTGCTGGCGCCGCTCGCTGTGGCCCACGATCACGTAACGCACACCGAAGTCCCTCAGCATGGTGGCCGAGACATCGCCGGTGAAGGCGCCGTTTTCGTGCTGCGATACATCCTGCGCGCCCAGTTCGATGGCGCTGGAGCCGGCCAGCAGGCCCTGCACCTGGGCGAGATATGGCGCGGGCACGCACAGCGCCACGTCGCACGCCGGCGTGCCCACGCCAGCCAGCATCTCGCCCACCAGCGTGGCGTTGGTGTCCAGGCTGCCGTTCATCTTCCAGTTGCCGGCGATCAGCTTGCGGGTCATGCCTTGCTCCAGTCCAGGACGATTTTTCCGACGTGCTCACCGCTTTCCATCAGCGCGTGGCCCCGGGCAGCGCCGCTGGGCAGACTGCCCTCGGCCGTCAGGGCCGGCAGCACGCTGTGAATGACGGGCCTGACGCGGCCTGTCTCCAGCCAGGGCCACACCCTGGCCTTCAGCGCCCGGGCGATGGCGCCCTTGAACGCCACCGAGCGCGGGCGCAGCGTGGAGCCGGTGATGGTGAGGCGCTTGCGCAGCACCAGGCCGGCATCAAAACCACTCTGGATACCGCCCTGCACGGCAATGATGACGATGCGCCCGTCCTCGGCCAGGCATTCGACCTCGCGCCGGACGTAGTCACCGGCCACCATGTCGAGCACCACGTCCACGCCCTTGCCGCCGGTGATGCGCTGCACCTCCTGCACGAAGTCCTGGTCGCGGTAGTTGATCACATGGTCGGCACCCAGCTTGAGGCAGGCGCTGCACTTGTCGGCGTTGCCGCAGGTGGCAATCACGATGGCGCCGGCCGCCTTGGCCAGCTGGATCGCCGTCACGCCGATGCCGCTGGTGCCGCCCTGCACCAGCAGGGTCTCGCCCGGCTGCAGGCGTCCGCGGTCGAACACGTTGCTCCAGACGGTGAAGAACGTCTCGGGCAGCGAAGCCGCTTCGACATCGCTGAAACCCTTGGGCACGGGCAGGCATTGCGCCACCGGCGCCACGCAGTATTCGGCGTAGCCGCCACCGGCCACCAGCGCGCAGACACGGTCGCCCACCGCCAGGCCGGCCTCGGCCAGCGCGGCGGCGTCGCCCGACGCGATGACGCCGGCGACCTCCAGACCCGGCAGGTCGGACGCACCGGGCGGCGGGGCGTAGTGGCCCTTGCGCTGCAGCACGTCGGGCCGGTTGATGCCCGAAGCGCTCACACGGATCAACGCCTCGCCTGCGCCCGGAACCGGCTGCGGGCGCTCGGCGGGCACCAGCACCGCCGGTGCGCCGAATTCGCGAATCGCTATGGCTTTCATAAGAAAAACGGGCTTTAGCCCTTGTCCAGCGGGCGCAGGCAGCTATTCAAACAATAGCTGCCTGCAAGCCCGTCACTGCTGCTGTTGCTGCTGCTGGGCGGCGGCGGTTTCAGGCTCCACCGGCGCGTCGGCAGGCATGCGCTGCTCGTCGCGCGGGGCGCGCGGCGGGCGGTCGCCACGGTCTTCGCGCGGAGCGCGGTCACCGCGGTCCTCACGCGGAGGACGGTCGCCGCGGTCCTCGCGCGGGGGGCGGTCGGTCAGCGCCTTCATGGACAGCTTGATGCGGCCCTTCTCGTCGGTTTCGAGCACCTTGACCTTGACGACCTGGCCTTCCTGCAGGTGATCGGACACCTTCTCCACGCGCTCGTGGGCGATCTGGCTGATGTGCAGCAGGCCGTCCTTGCCGGGCAGGATGTTGACCAGCGCGCCGAAGTCCAGCAGCTTGGTGATCGGGCCTTCGTAGATCTTGCCCACTTCCGCCTCGGCGGTGATCTCCTCGATGCGGCGCTTGGCGTCGTCGGCCTTGGCGGCGTCGTTGCTGGCGATGGTGATGGTGCCGTCTTCGCCGATGTCGATCGTGGTGCCGGTCTCTTCGGTCAGCTGGCGGATGGTGGCGCCGCCCTTGCCGATCACGTCGCGGATCTTCTCGGGGTTGATCTTCATCGTGTAGAGCTTGGGCGCCCACGAGCTGATCTCGGCCTTGGCTTCGCCCATGGCGTCCTGCATCTTGCCCAGGATGTGCATGCGCGCTTCCTTGGCCTGGGCCAGGGCGACCTGCATGATTTCCTTGGTGATGCCCTGGATCTTGATGTCCATCTGCAGGGCGGTGATGCCGTTGGTGGTGCCGGCCACCTTGAAGTCCATGTCGCCCAGGTGGTCTTCGTCGCCCAGGATGTCGGTCAGCACCGCGAAGCGGTTGCCTTCCTTGATCAGACCCATGGCGATGCCGGCCACGTGCGCCTTCATGGGCACGCCGGCGTCCATCATCGACAGGCAGCCGCCGCAGACCGAGGCCATGGAGCTGGAGCCGTTGGATTCGGTGATCTCCGACACCACGCGGATGGTGTAGGGGAACTCGTCCTTGGCGGGCAGCAGCGGGATCAGCGCGCGCTTGGCCAGGCGGCCGTGGCCCACTTCGCGGCGCTTGGTGGAGCCCATGCGGCCGGCTTCGCCGGTGGCGAACGGAGGCATGTTGTAGTGGAACAGGAAGCGGTCCTCGAACTCGCCGGCCAGCGCGTCGATGCGCTGAGCGTCGCGCTCGGTACCCAGGGTGGTGACCACCAGCGCCTGCGTCTCGCCGCGGGTGAACAGCGCCGAGCCGTGGGTGCGCGGCAGCACGCTGTTGCGGATTTCAATGGGACGCACGGTGCGGGTGTCGCGGCCATCGATGCGCGGCTCGCCGGCCAGGATCTGGTTGCGCACGATGCGCGCCTCGATCTCGAACAGCAGGTTGTCGAGCTTGACCGGGTCGAACGCCACGCCCTCTTCCGTCAGCGCCTGGCGCACGGAGGCAGAGGCTTCACGGAGCGCCTGGGTGCGGGCCTGCTTGCTGCGGATCTGGTAGGCCTCGCGCAGCTTGGGCTCGGCCAGCGTGCCCACTTTTTCGATGAAGGACTCGTCCTTGGTTTCCGGCGCCCAGGTGCCGCTTTCGGCCCACAGCGGCTTGCCGGCTTCACGCACCAGCTCGTGGATGGCGTTGATGGCGGTCCGGCCCTGCTCGTGGCCGAACACCACGGCGCCCAGCATCACGTCTTCGGTCAGCTGGTCGGCCTCGGATTCCACCATCAGCACGGCGGCTTCGGTGCCGGCCACCACCAGGTCGAGCTGGCTGTTGGCGCGGGCAGAGGGGCCGGGGTTCAGCACGTACTCGCCGTTGATATAGCCCACGCGGGCGGCGCCGATGGGGCCGTTGAACGGAATACCGCTGATCGACAGCGCCGCGCTCACGCCGATCATGGCGGCGATGTCGGCGTCCACCTCGGGGTTCAGCGACAGGGTGTGAATCACCACGTGCACTTCGTTGAAGAAGCCATCGGGGAACAGCGGGCGGATCGGGCGGTCGATCAGGCGGCTGGTCAGCGTCTCCAGCTCGCTCGGCTTGGCCTCGCGCTTGAAGAAGCTGCCGGGGATCTTGCCGGCGGCGTACGTCTTCTCGATGTAGTCGACCGTGAGCGGGAAGAAATCCTGCCCCGGCTTGGGGTTCTTGCTGGCCGCCACGGTGGCCAGGATCACGGTGCCGTCGATGCTGACCAGCACCGCGCCGGTGGCTTGGCGGGCGATTTCGCCGGTTTCCAGGGTGACGGTCTTGTCGCCCCACTGGAACGTCTTGGTGACCTTGTTGAACATGCTCATGTTCGCTCCTTGATTGATAGCTGTCTGCGCCGGCCCTGCCTGCGCTGGAGCCCGGTTTCATTCAGAACACGATGCCATTCCAGCAAGCGTCCGCCAAGGCTGGCGCGGACGCTGGTGGAATGACACAGCTTCGCTCTGAAGGCCGGCAACTCCGGTTGAAAAAAGACAAAAACGCCTGAGCCCTGCGAGAGGCGTCAGGCGTTCGTCCTGGTCATGCGCTTACTTGCGCAGGCCCAGCTTGGCGATCAGGGCCAGGTAGCGGTCGGCGTCCTTGGCCTTGAGGTAGTCCAGCAGCTTGCGTCGGCGGCTCACCATGCGCAGCAGGCCGCGGCGGCCGTGGTGGTCCTTGGCGTTTTGCTGGAAATGCGGTGTCAGCTCATTGATGCGTGCCGTCAGGATGGCGACCTGCACTTCGGGGCTGCCCGTGTCGTTGGCGGCGCGCGCGTTGTCCTTGACCACGGCGGCCTTGTTCTCTTTGGAGATCATGCTCTAAGTCCTTGTCGTTCCATATGATTTGACTTGCGCGGTGCGCCGGAACTGCGCGCCGCGTGCTGCTTTGCGAACTGCAAAACCTTGGGATTATAGCCCGCCCCAGCGTGCCGGGCCGCTACCCCCGCCGCGCCGCCGCCAGCATCGCCAGCAAAACAAGGGCGCAGCCGCCCATTTGCCAGGGTGTGACCTGCTCGCCCAGCGCCAAAGCCGCCAGCACCAGGGCCGACACGGGCATCACCGCCGTCGCCAGCGCAGCCTCGGCGCCCGCCAGGCGCTGCGCCCCGGCGAACCAGAGCCAGAAACCCAGCACGCCCGGCACCAGCGCGTAGTACACCGCCGCCCCCACGGCCACCGGCGGCACCGAGTGGCGCCAGGCCTGTTCCAGCCACGCTGGCGCCAGACAGGCCAGCAGGCCGAGCGCGCTCATGGTGGCCGACAGCGCCAGCGGCGGTACCGGCACGCGCAGCCGCTTGTTGACCAGAATGAAGGTTGCCTCGCAGGCCACGGCGCCCAGCACCAGCGCATGGCCAAGCAGAGCGTGCGCGCCCTCCCCGCCGCCCGCGGCGCCAGCCTGCGGCAGCGAGATGGCCGCCACGCCGGCCGTGGCCAGGCCGATGCTGACCCAGAGCGCCGGCCCTGGCCGCTCGCCCAGCGCCAGCACCGAGAATAGCGCCGCCACCGCCGGCAGGGTACCCGCCACCACGCCGGCGTCGGCCGCCGGTGCATAGCGCGTGCCCAGAATCAGCAGCACCGTGTAACCGACGCTGCCGGCGGCGGCCTGGAACACCAGCAATGCGCCGTCGCGCCGGCCGGGCCGCGGCCACGCCGTGCCCGTGGCGCGCATCAGCAGCCACAGCACCGGCGTGGCCACGGCGAAACGCAGCGCGGTGGCGGTGAACGGTGGCAGGCCGGCGGCGATCAACCGGCTGGCGACCACCGTGCTGCCCACGGTGGCCATGGCCGCCGCGCACAGGGCCATGCCGAGCCAGGCTTGCTGGCGGGAGGACGAACGCATGGGCGATCCCTTCAGGAACTGGAGATACCCCAGCATCGCCCGTCGCGGGGCCGGCGTCTTGAACGGAATTGCACCGGCGTGCGAAGCCAGCACCCGTGCAGCCAGCGCACCGCCACCCACGCGGTGCTCGTTTCTTCTGGGAGCCACCCGCTCCCTACAATCGCGCGTCGGTTCTTGTCCGCGCAAAAAAGCGGGGTCAAGCGCCTCGATTTGAGGGCTTCCATGACCAACACGTACGTCGCCCGTCGGGCGCGGGCCTCCAACGGCATCCCGTCGCCAGCTGAACCGGCACCTGCCACAGGCTCGACCCACGCATGATGGCCTGGCATTCCACCGACCGTCGCCTCGACGCGCGCCTCGTCGGGCTCCTGCTGGCACTCGGCAGCTTCGCCCTCTTCGTCTGGCACATCACCCGCCCGGCGGCGCCCTTCTTCGACGAGACCCACTACCTGCCGGCCGCGCGGGCGCTGATCGAGCGCTCCGGGCCCATCAACATCGAACATCCGCTTTTCGCCAAGTCGGCGATCGCCGCCGGCATCCTGCTGTTCGGCGACAACAGCCTGGGCTGGCGGCTGCCGAGCGCGCTTTTCGCCGCGGTCGCGGTGGCGGCCTTCTTCTGGATCGCGTGCATGCTGTTCCGCTCGGTCCGGCTGGCCACGCTTTCGACCCTGCTCCTGATCTTCAACCAGACGCTGTTCGTCCAGGCGCGCATCGCCATGCTGGAAATGCCGATGACCGCCATGCTGCTGGTGGCCGCGGGCTGCCTGTTGCAGGCGCGCCGCTCGGACCAGCATCGCTCTCGCTGGAACTTTGCGGGCGCAGTGGCGCTGGGCCTGGCGATCGGCGCCAAGTGGCTGGCGGTTCCCTACGCCGCGCTGTTCCTGGGGCTGGCCTTCTGGTGGCGCTGGCGTGATGCGGGCGGCGGCAGCACAGCGAGGTTGCGTGCGGCGCTCCCCGAGCTGCTCGCGCTCGGCGTCGTCACCGGCGCGGTCTACCTGCTCACCTTCTGGCCCGCTTTCCTCTACGCCAGGAACCCGATGACCCTGGGCCATCTGCTCGGCTTTCAGTGGGAAATGCTGCGCAGCCAGAGCAGCCACCTGGCGCCTCACCCCTACCAGAGCGCGTGGTGGACGTGGCCGGTGATGGCGCGGCCCATCTGGTACCTGTTCGAGAAAACCGGCGCCAGTTACGAGACGGTGCTGCTGATCGGCAACCCCGTCGTCTACTGGGGCGGCCTGCTGGTCGTGCTGCTGGCCCTCAGCGGCTGGATCCGGCAGCGCTCGGCGGCGCTGATGGCCACCGTGGCGCTCTACCTGTTCTCGCTCGGGATCTGGATCGTGATCCCCAAGCAGATCGGCTTCTTCTACTACTACAACCTCTCCGCCATCGCGCTGTGCCTGGTGATACCGGCGTTCTTCCAGGGCCTGGGGCCACGCGGCGAGCGTGTGCTGGGCTGGATCACCGCGCTGGCGGCGGCGATGTTCGTTTACTTCTACCCGATCATTTCGGCGTACCCGCTGCCCACCGACGACACCTGGACCCACTGGGTCTGGATGAACAGCTGGCGCTGACGCCCCTCGGACTCAACAACGGCCAGCCGCGTACTGCCCCGGCGTGTAACCCCGGAAGCGCCTGAACGCCCGCGTCATGTGGCTCTGGTCGGCAAAGCCACTGCCCGTGGCAGCTTCCGCCAGGGCCTCGCCACGTGCCAGCCGGTGCTCGGCACGTGCCAGGCGCTGCTGCTGGGCCCAGGCATGGGGCGGCAGGCCGAAGGCGGCGGTAAAGGCGCGCAGGAACTGGTAGCGGCTCAGGCCGGCCTCGCGGGCCAGCTCGGCCAGGCTGGGCGGCGGCGTTTCTTCGTCCGCCAGGCGCTGGCGGGCCCGGGCCAGCGGGCCTGTGGTCGCCGGGGCGGACAGTGGCGGCTCAACGTTGGTCGGCGCATGCCGTAGCAGCACGGCCAGGCGTTCTTCGAGCGCCAGCGCGTCCGCGCCGCCCAGGGCGCTGGCGAACAGCGCGTCAAAGCAGCGCACCACCCATGCGTCCTGAAGCACCGGTCGCACCCATTCGGGCATCGAAGCAGGCACCGAATACTCCTGATCCCATAGCGATGCATCCAGGTACACCATGCGCCAGCGGCGCTTTTCACCCTGCATGGGGATGCCGTCGTGCACCTCGCCAGGGTTCACGGTGATGACCTCGCCGCGCACGGCCTGTACCGGCCCGCGGCCGCTGGCCGAAGTCTGGCCGCCGGCGTCGATCACGCCGATGCCGTGCACGGCGTGGGTATGGCGGGCAAAGCTGCGCCGGGTGTGGGCGGCCACCAGCGTCATGCCGGCCAGCGCGGCCGGCCGGACCACGAATTCCGGTGCTTCCGATCGCGCTGGCCTCGCCACAGCCGCCTACCCGCGGCCCCGCGCCGCCAGCCAGGCGCGCAACCGCTCCACGCCGCGGCCCAGCCGTGCCAGATCGGCCGAGGCGAAGCACCAGCGCAGCCAGCCTTCGGCCTCGGGCGCGAAGGCGCTGCCGGGCGCCAGGCCGATGCCAGCCTCGGCCACCAGGCGCTTGGCCAGGTCCAGCGAATCGTCGAAACCCTCGATGCGCAGGAAGGCGTACATGCCGCCGGGCGCGGCGCTGGTGCGCACGCCGGGCACTTGCTGCAACTGCGGCACCAGGGCATCGCGCCCCGCCTTCAGGTGGGCGACGATGCGCGGGGTGATGCTTTCCGTCTGCGCCATGGCCGCCAGCGCCGCGCGCTGCACGAACACCGGCGCGCAGGAGGTGTTGAACTCCAGCAGCTTGCCCACCTGCGGCGTCATGTCGGGCGGCATGATCAGGTAGCCGAGGCGCCAGCCGGTCATCAGAAAGGCCTTGGAAAAGCTCTGCACCACCACCAGCCGGTCGCCGGGCTCGGCCACGTCGAGAAAGCTCGGCGCGGCGCCGCTGGGGGTATCGCCACGGTAGTACAGGCGTTCGTACACCTCGTCGGACAGCACCCAGGTGCCGGTGCGCCGGCAGTGCGCCAGGATCGCCGCCTGCTCGTCTTTCGATAGCGTCCAGCCCGTGGGGTTGTTGGGCGAGTTGACCACCAGCATCCGCGTGCCGGGGGTGATGGCGGCCAGCAGCGCCGGCAGGTCGAGCCGCCAGGCGCCGTCGTCGCCAGGCACCAGCGGCACGCAATGCAGGTCGGCCCCCAGGATGCGCGGCTGCGCCGTGAGGTTGGGCCACACCGGGGTGACGGCCACCACGCGGTCGCCGGCGTCGATGATCGCCTGCATCGCCACGATCAGCGCGTTCACGCCGCCCGAGGTGATGCCGATGCGGTCCACCCCCAGCGGGCCGTGCAGGCGCGTGGTGTAGGCGGCCACGGCCTCGCGCAGCTCGGGCAGGCCGAGATTGTGGGAGTAGAAGGTCTCGCCCGCCTGCAGCGAGGCGATGCCGGCGGCGCGGATGGCCTCGGGCGTGACCTCGTCGCTCTCGCCGAACCAGAACGGCAGCACGTCGTCGCGGCCGATGCCGGCGTTGGCCACCTCGCGGATCCTGGAGGCTTCGAGGTTCAGAACGGCTTGGCGCATGATGGCGGGAATTTTTCGCTTGTCGGTCGGTGCGGGATCGGGCATCGTAGCGGACTCGGCGCAACCCGCGCCGGCAAGGACTTGCATGACCACCGTCGACCGCTCCCGCCTCACCGCAGCCGCCTTCGGCGCCCTGCTGCTCACCGGCCTGGCCGTGCCGGCCGTGGCGCAGGCCAAGGGCAAGCGGCGCGCCCGCAAGGAAAAGAGCAACCCGGACATCGAGCGCCAGAAGCTCGAGGACGCCCGCCTGACGCGCGAGTGCCGGGGGCGGCCGAACGCCGGCGCCTGCCTGGGCTACGCGCGCTGACCTGCCGGATACTCATCTTTTCATAGCTGCCTGCGGCCGCCGCCAAAGGGCTGAGAGCTGATTTGGTTCAGAAATTTCTCGCCTGCACGGACAGCACCTGCCGGTCGGGCTGCGGCTTCCTCTGCAAGTTCAAGGCGGGCTTGTCGAAGCGCGGCGCAACGGGTTCCTCGAGCATCCCACCGCCGTATCCAGGGGAAGCGCCAGGGGCTTGGATGCGCGCTTGACCGCACTTGCGGTCGCCCCCTGATTTCTTGAGTGAAATCGGCGTTTTGACCAGGCTTGGCGGGCGCAGGCAGCTATTGAAAGCGTAGTGTCTCTGGTGGCGCTGGAGGCCGGGAGGTGCGCCCGGCGGCGCACCTACTTTCTTTTGCTTCGCCAAAAGAAAGTAGGCAAAGAAAAGGCGACCCCACTTGCCGTGTCCCTTCGCTTCGCTGCGGGCAGCCTGCGATGCTCGGGCATGGGGCGGCGCTGCGGAACTCGCTGCGCGCTTGCAGCGCTCCGCTCAAACAGCCGCAGCGAGTCAGAGCACGAAGCATGGTCTTGCTGCGCAGCCCATGCCCGCCCCACGCCCTGCGCTTCTCGGCACGGCCAGAGGGGATTGGGGAACACAGGCCATCGCTTCGCTCGGCCCGAAGCAACCACAGGCCGCACGGCAAACAACTGGCACCCCCCGAAGGCCGCGGAGCAGGCCATGCCAGCAACCGCCGTGGCCGGGCTTGTACCGGCCACTGGCGGTGTCCCCCCTCCCGAAGAGAGAGGGGGGAAGGCGCGTCAGCGACTCAGGGGGGTGTTCCCTACCCCACATTCACCGGCACAAAGATCCGCTCGCCGTCGCGCTGGATCAGCAGCGCCACGGATTTGTCGGCCTTGGCGACGATGCTGCGGACCTGGGCGATGTCCTTCACGGGCTGGCCGTTGACGGAGACGATGACGTCGCCCTGCTGCACGCCGGCGCGGGCGGCCGCGCCGCTGGCCTGTTCGACCAGCAGGCCGCCGTCGACCTTGGCTTCGCTCTTCTCGTCAGGCTGCAGCGGGCGCAGCGCCAGGCCGAGCTTGCCCTTGTGCGGGCCGGCGGCGTCGGCCACCTGGGTGCCCTTCTCGCTCAGGCTGCCGAGCCTGGCGGTGAGCTGGTCGGGCTTGCCCTGGCGCCAGATGTCGATGGTGACGCGCTCGCCCGGCTTGGCCATGCCGATCAGCGCCGGCAGGTCGCCCGAGGCCACGATGGGCTGGCCGTTGACCTGCGTGATCACGTCGCCAGGCTTGAGGCCGGCCTTGTCGGCCGGGCCGTTCTTCTCGACGGTGGAAACCAGCGCGCCTTCCGGCTTGGGCAGCTTGAACGAGTCGGCGAACGACTGGTTCACCTCCTGCACCGCCACGCCGAGCTTGGCGTGATCGACCTTGCCGTGGGCGACGATCTCGTCCTTGACGTGCAGCGCCACCTCGATCGGGATGGCGAAGGACACACCCTGGTAACCGCCCGAGCGGCTGTAGATCTGCGAGTTGATGCCCACCACCTGACCGCTGGTGTTGATCAGCGGGCCGCCGGAGTTGCCGGGGTTCACCGCCACGTCGGTCTGGATGAAGGGCACCATGCCCTCGTCGGGCAGCGAGCGGCCCTTGGCGCTCACCACGCCGGCGGTCACGCTGTTCTCGAAGCCGAAGGGCGAGCCGATGGCCAGCACCCATTCACCGGTGCTGAGCGCCTTGGAGCTGCCCAGCGGCATGACGGGCAGGTTGTGCGCGTCGATCTTGATCACGGCCACGTCGGTCTTGTCGTCCTGGCCCAGCACCTTGGCCTTGAACTCGCGCCGGTCGGTGAGCTTAACGGTCACCTCGTCGGCGCCGCGCACCACGTGGGCGTTGGTCAGGATCAGGCCGTCCGGCGAGACGATGAAGCCCGAGCCCTCACCACGCATGGGCGCTTCCTGCGCACCGCCGCCCTGCCCCTGCCCCGGCCCGAAGCCGAACGCGCCCGGCGGCAGGCCGAACTGCTTGAAGAACTCCTGCATGCCGGGGGGCAGGTTGCGCTGCACCGCAGCGCCGCCTTCGTCGTCGCTGCCGTTCATCGACACCTTGCGCGTGCCGCTGACGCTGATGTTCACCACCGCCGGGCCGTACTTGGCCGTGATGGCGCTGAAGTTGGGCATGGCCACCATGGCCGCGGGCGCCGCGGGGGCGGCCTGCGCCACCTGCGCCACCGCCACGCCTTGCGCGTGCACCGGCGTGTGCGCGTGTTCCAGCGCCACCACGCCCGCGCCACCGATCATGCCGGCTGCGATCAGGGCCGCCACCAGCTTCCTGGGCGTCCATTGCAAAGTGCTGTTCATGTCTGTCGTCCTTTCCAGTCGATTCCGCCTCGACATGGGCGGCATGGGATCGAATGTCGGTCCGCTGAGTTAGACGACGCTTAGGACGGCCGCTTTCTTCGCCGGCCGGGCGCCAAAAAAAGAAAAGCCGCCGGCGTGCCGGCGGCTTTGGTGGCCTTTTGGCGGGTTCCTGGTCTTGCCCGGTCCCCGCGGCGCGACCGTGAGGGTGCGCTCAGTTGGCCTTCTCGCCCACGGCGGGCGGCGGCGGTGCGTTCTTGTTGGCCTGGTCCATGGCGGCCTTGGCCTTCTTGGTGTGCTGCTTGGCCTTGACCTTGTGCATCTTGGCCTTGGCCTTGTGCACCGCACTGGTCGGGCCCGTGGTCACGGCGCCGGCCACGCTCTGGCCCGCCTGCTCGGTCTTTTCCACGGCCGCCGCGCCGGCTTCCTTGGCCGCGGTGCCGACCTGGGCCTGCGCCGCGCCAAAAGCGGTCAGCGCAGCCAGCAGGACGAGGGACTTCTTCATCATGGGGAGATCTCCTTGGGTTGCAAAGCAGCCCCGGCCAACGGGCCGGGGCACCGGCCGGCGGCATCTGCACCGGCCAGCCCGAATGCTCCGCCAGTTGCGCGGCCCGGCGTGTCGGACAGCAGGCCGTCGCCGCGTGGGCGGCCGGCGCTGCCGGGGCCGGTTCAACCGGGCCAGCGCAGCGCCACCCGCAACCCGCCAAGCACGGGCGACGCGTCCAGCTGCAGCGCGGCCTCGTGCTGCCGGGCAATCGCGCTCACGATGGCCAGGCCCAGCCCGCTGCCGTGACCGGCCGCGCCGGGCGCGCGGTAGAAGCGGTCGAGCACACGCTGGCGGTCTTCGGGCGCGATGCCGGGGCCCGAGTCCTCGACCAGCAGCGCGGCGCCTGTGCCAGCGCCAGCCGATTGCACGCGCACCCGCACCTGCCCGCCCTCGGGCGTGTAGCGCAGCGCGTTGTCGACCAGGTTGCGCAGCAGCACGGCCAGGGCGTCCGGCTGGCCCTGGGCGGTGGCCTCGTCCGGCGCGTCGAGCGCGAGCGCGATGCCGCGGCGCGCGGCCTCGCCGGCGGCGTCGGCCACGGCGCTGCGGGCCAGCGCGGCCAGATCCACCGGCACCGGGGGCGCTGCGCGCTCGGCGCCTTCCTGCCGGGCCAGGGCCAGCAGCTGCTCCACCAGGCGGGTGGCGCGGTCGATGCCGCCCAGCAGGCGCTCACCGGCCAGCTGGCGCGCGGCTTCGTCCGGCGCGCGCTGCACGCTCTGCACCTGCAGGCGCAGGGCGGCCAGGGGCGAGCGCAGTTCGTGCGCGGCATCGGCGGTGAAGTGCGTGAGGGCCGCCCAGGCGGCGGCCAGGCGGCCCAGCAGGCCGTTCATCTCGTCCACCAGCGGGCGCAGTTCGGCCGGCAGGCCGGCGGTGGGCAGGGGCGCCAGGTCGTCGGCGCGGCGCGCGGCCACCTGGCGGCGCACGCGCTCCACCGGCGCCAGCGCGCGGCCGACCACCCACCAGACCACCAGCATCAGCAGCGGCGCCAGCAGCGCCACCGGCAGCACCGCGCGCAGGGCCAACTGGCCGGCCATCTCGCGCCGTGCCTCGGTCTGCTGCGCCACCTGCACGATCTGCGTGGAGGTCTGCAATGCGTAGACGCGGTAGGCGTCGCCGTCCACCCGCAGGTCGGAAAAGCCGATCACCGCCTGCGGTGGCAGCAGGCGGCTGGTGGGGCTGCGGTAGAGCATCAGGCCGTCGGCGCGCCAGATCTGGATGATCATGTCCTGCGCGGAGGCGGGCACGCTGGCCAGCCCGCCGGCCTGGTCGCCGGCGGCCAGGCTGCCGGTGAGCGAGATGGCGATGCGCTGCATCTGCGCGTCGAACAGCGCCTCGGTGTCCTGGCGCGCGGTGCGGTAGGTGACCAAGGCCTGCGCGCAGGCGATCAGCAGCACCGCCACCAGCAGCGCGCGCGTCAGGCGGCCGCGCAGCGACGAGGGGCGCTTTTCATGGTGTTTTGGGGCTGCAGCCGGCTCGTGGCGGGCGCAGGCAGCTATCGAATCAGGAGTGTCCGGCATGATCGGTCCAGCCGCTCAGGCACCGGGTTCGGTCTGCGGCGGCACGCGATAGCCCAGGCCGCGTTGGTTTTCGATGAGGCCGGCACCGAGCTTCTTGCGCACGCCGTGGATGTAGACCTCCACCGCGTTGCTGCTGATGTCGTCGCGCCAGGAGAACAGCTTTTCCTCCAGCTGCTGGCGCGACAGCACGCGCCCGGGCCGGGCGATCAGCGGCTCCAGCACCGCCCATTCGCGCGCCGACAGCTGCACCGGCTGGCCGGCCACGCTGACTTCGCGCGTGAGGGGCCTGACGCGCACCTCGCCCCACACGTACTCCGGCTCGGCGCGGCCGGCGGCGCGGCGCACCAGGGCGCGGATGCGCGCCAGCAGCTCGTCGAGGTCGTAGGGCTTGACGATGTAGTCGTCGGCGCCGGCGTCCAGCCCGGCCACGCGCTCGGCCACGGCGTCGCGCGCGGTGGCCACCAGCACCGGCGTGCGGCGGTTGGCGCCGCCCGCGCTGGCGCGCAGCCCGCGCAGCACGGCCAGGCCGTCCTTGCGCGGCAGGCCGAGGTCGAGCAGCACCAGGTCGTAGGCGGCCGTGGCCAGGGCGGTGTCGGCCATGGCGCCGTCCTTCACCCAGTCGACCGCCCAGTCCTCGGCGCGCAGGGCGTCGAGCACCACCTCGCCGATCATGGTGTCGTCTTCGGCCAGCAGGATTCTCATCGTCCGGTCAGTTCAAATTTCATAGCTGCCTGCGCAAGCTGGTTGCCGGCCAGCGGCCCAATGAACGCCTGATTTTGGTGCCCCAGGAACGTTCGGGCGGCCGCGAGTGTCCGATAGACTACCCCAATGACCCTGCTGATGCTGCTCCTGCTGCCCTTCGCCGGCAGCCTGGTGGCTGCCCTGTTGCCGACCCATGCGCGCAACACGGCGGCCAGCCTGTCGGCGCTGGTCGCGCTGGCGGGGGCGGTGAAGGTGGCGCTGCTGTACCCCGCGCTGCAGGGGGGCGAGGTGATCCGCCAGGAGTTGCCGTGGATCCCGTCGGCCGGCGTCAACTTCGTGCTGCGGGTGGACGGGCTGGCCTGGATGTTCGCGCTGCTGGTGATGGGCATCGGATTTCTGGTGGCGTTGTACGCACGCTACTACATGGCCAAGGAAGACCCGGTACCGCGCTTCTTCTCGTTCTTCCTGGCCTTCATGGGCGCCATGCTGGGCGTGGTGCTGGCGGGCAACCTGATCCAGCTGGTGTTCTTCTGGGAGCTGACCAGCCTGTTTTCGTTCCTGCTGATCGGCTACTGGCACCACCGCAAGGACGCCCGGCGCGGCGCGCGCATGGCCCTCACCATCACCGGCGCCGGCGGTCTGGCGATGCTGGGCGGGGTGCTGATCCTGGGCCACATCGTCGGCAGCTACGAGCTCGACGCCGTGCTGGCCGCGGGCGACCGCATCCGCGCCCACCCGCTGTACACCACCATGCTGGTGCTGATCCTGCTGGGGGCGCTGACCAAGAGCGCGCAGTTCCCCTTCCAGGTCTGGCTGCCGCGCGCCATGGCGGCGCCGACCCCGGTATCGGCCTACCTGCACTCGGCCACCATGGTCAAGGCGGGGGTGTTCCTGCTGGCGCGGCTGTGGCCGGTGCTCTCGGGCACCGACGTCTGGTTCTGGCTGGTGGGCGGCGCCGGCGTCATCACCCTGGTGCTGGGCGCCTACCTGGCGATGTTCCAGAACGACCTCAAGGGGCTGCTGGCCTATTCCACCATCAGCCACCTGGGGCTGATCACGCTGCTGCTGGGCCTGAACCGCGAGCTGGCAGCGGTGGCGGCGGTGTTCCACATCATGAACCACGCGACCTTCAAGGCCTCGCTGTTCATGGCCGCCGGCATCATCGACCACGAAACCGGCACGCGCGACATCCGCCGGCTGTCGGGCCTGTTCAAGGCCATGCCCTACACCGGCACGCTGGCTTTCGTGGCCAGTGCGGCCATGGCCGGCGTGCCGCTGGCCAACGGCTTCCTCTCCAAGGAGATGTTCTTCGCCGAGACGGTGGACCTGGCCGCGCGGCCGTGGCTCGACTGGGGCCTGCCCGTGGCCGCCACGGTGGCGGGCATCTTTGGCGTGGTGTATTCGCTGCGCTTCTCATGGAACGTGTTCATGGGCCCGCCGGCCACCGACCTGCCGCGCGCGCCGCACGAGCCGGTGCGCTGGATGCGCGTGCCGATCGAGGTGCTGGTGGTGCTGTGCCTGGTGGTGGGCATCGTGCCGCAGTGGTCCATAGGCCCGGCGCTGGCGCTGGCCGCGCAGCCGGTGGTGGGCGGGCCGCTGCCGGTCTACAGCCTGGCGCTCTGGCACGGCATCAACAAGCCGCTGGTGATGAGCCTGGTGGCGCTGGCCGGCGGCGTGCTGCTGTTCGCGTGGCTGTCGCCGCGGCTCGAATCGCGCCGGCTGCGCGGCGTGCCGCTGCTGGGCCGCATCGACGGCCAGCGCGTGTTCCACGCCGTGATGCTGGGGCTGGACGCGCTGGCCCGGCAGCTCACCCGCTGGCTCTCCAGCAGCCGCCTGCAGCCGCAGATGCTGCTGATGGTGCTGGCCGCCATGGCGGTGGCCACCGCCTCGATGTGGCAGGGCGGCATCACCTGGGGCCACCGCGAGCGCGTGCCGGCCAGCGTGGCCTTCGCCCTGCCCTGGGTGGCCGGCGTGGTGCTGGCCGTGGCCGCCGCCGTGATGGCCAAGTTTCAGCGGCTGGCGGCCATGATCATGCTGGGCGGCGTGGGGCTGATCGTGAGCCTCACCTTCCTGTGGTTCTCCGCCCCGGATCTGGCGCTGACACAGCTCACCGTGGAGGTGGTGACCACCATCCTGCTGCTGCTCGGCCTGCGCTGGCTGCCACGCCGCAAGCGCGGGGATGAGCCGCCTTTCAGCCTGCGCGTGAAGCTGCGGCGCGGGCGCGACCTGGTGATCGCCGTGGCCGCCGGCACCGGCATGGCGGCGCTGGCCTACGCCATGATGACCCGCCCGGCGCCGCAGAGCATCTCGCCCTTCTTCATCGACCGCGCGCTGCCCGAGGGCGGCGGCACCAACGTGGTCAACGTGATGCTGGTGGACTTCCGCGGGTTCGACACGCTGGGCGAGATCTGCGTGCTGGCCATCGTCGGCCTCACGGTCTACGGGCTGCTGCGGCGCTTCCGCCCGCCGCGCGAGGTCGACCAGCTGCCGCCCCAGCAGCGCCTGGTGCCGGCCGACCTGGTGACCGACCTGGACAATCCGCGCACCGCAGCCGATTCCGCCCCCGGCTACATGCAGGTGCCGGCGGTGCTGGTGCGCCTGCTGCTGCCGGTGAGCGCGGTGATCGCGGTCTACTTCTTCCTGCGCGGCCACAACGAGCCAGGCGGCGGCTTCGCGGCCGGGCTGGTGGTGGCGATCGCCTTCGTGCTGCAGTACGTCGTGGCGGGCACGCGCTGGGTGGAGGCGCATCTGCGGTTGCGGGTGGTACGCTGGATCGGCGTGGGCCTGCTGATCGCCGTGGCCACCGGCACGGGCTCCATGCTGCTGGGCTACCCCTTCATGACCACCCACACCGCGCACCTCACGCTGCCGGTGCTGGGCGAGCTGCACATCGCCAGCGCGATGGCCTTCGACCTGGGCGTGTTCTGCGTGGTGGTGGGCTCCACACTGCTGATCCTCACCGCGCTGGCGCACCAGTCGATCCGCGGCCACGGCCCCGCGCCCGACGCGGCGCAGCAGGAGGGCGACGCATGGAAGTGATCCTGGCCATCGCCATCGGCGTGCTGGGCGGCAGCGGCGTCTGGCTGATCCTGAGGCCGCGCACCTTCCAGGTGATCATGGGGCTGTCGCTGCTGTCGTACGCGGTCAACCTGTTCATCTTCGCCATGGGCAGCCTGCTGCTCGACAAGGAGCCCATCGTCACGCCCGGGCTGGCGCCCACGCTCGAGAACTACACCGACCCGCTGCCGCAGGCGCTGGTGCTCACCGCCATCGTGATCGGCTTTGCCACCACGGCGCTGTTCCTGGTGCTGCTGCTGGCCTCGCGCGGGCTCTCCGGCACCGATCACGTGGATGGCGAGGAGCGCGAATGATGCCGGCACCGTTGCTCCACCCGCTGCGCGAGTCTCTGACATGACGGACGCGATCGAGCACCTGATGCCCCACCTGCTGGTGGCGCCCATCCTGCTGCCCATGGTCACAGCCGCGGTGATGCTGCTGCTGGGCGACCGGCGGCGCCCGGCCAAGCAGGTGCTGAACGCGCTGGCCTGCCTGCTCAACCTGGCGCTGGCCGTCGCCCTTCTGCTGTGGGTGCGCCACGCCGGCCAGCAGGCGGTGGGCGTGTACCTGCCGGGCAACTGGCCGGTGCCCTACGGCATCGTACTGGTGGCCGACCGCCTGTCGGCCATGATGCTGCTGCTGACCGCGGTGCTGGGCGTGGCCAGCATGGCCTACGCCAGCGGGCGCTGGGACCGCGCGGGCGTGCACTTCCACCCGCTGTTCCAGATGCAGCTGCTGGGGCTGAACGGCGCCTTCCTGACGGCCGACCTGTTCAACCTGTTCGTGTTCTTCGAGATCATGCTCACGGCCTCCTACGGGCTGCTGCTGCACGGCAGCGGCTGGCCGCGGGTGCGCGCCGGGCTGCACTACGTGGCGGTCAACCTGCTGGCCTCCACGCTGTTCCTGATCGGCGTGGCCATCCTCTACGGCGTGACCGGCACGCTCAACCTGGCCGACATGGCGATCATGGTGCCCGCCATCCCCGAGGCCGACCGCGGTCTGCTGCACGCCGGCGCGGCCATCCTGGCGATCGCCTTCCTGGTCAAGGCCGGCGCCTGGCCGCTCAACTTCTGGCTGGCACCGGCCTACAGCGCGGCGGCGGCCCCGGTGGCCGCGCTGTTCGCCATCATGACCAAGCTGGGCGTGTACGCCGTGCTGCGGGTGTGGACGCTGCTGTTCGCGCCCGACGCGGGCGTGTCCGCGCAGTTCGGCAGCGCGGCGCTGGTGTGGATCGGCCTGGCGACGCTGGCCTTCGGCGCCATCGGCGTCATCGCCACGCGCCACCTGGGCCGCATGGCGGCGGCCTGCGTGATCGTGTCCTCCGGCACGGTGCTGGCGGCCATCGGCTTCGGGCGCCCGGCCATCACGGCCGGGGCGCTGTACTACGCGCTCGGCTCCACGCTGGCGGTGAGCGCGTTCTTCCTGATCATCGAGATGATCGAGCGCTCGCGCGCGTCCGACGAAACCCCGCTTTACGTCAGCGAGGTCGAGCCCGAGGAAGCCTTCGCCTACCCGGTGGACCTGATGCCGCCCCCCGGCGTCAACCTGGACGAGGACGAGCGCCCGCTGATCGGCCAGGCGATCCCGGCGGCCATGGCCTTCCTGGGCCTGGCCTTCGTGGCCTGCGCGCTCACGCTGTCAGGGCTGCCGCCGCTGTCGGGCTTCGTCGGCAAGGTGGTCATGCTCTCCGGCCTGCTGGGTGCGGCCGAGGTGGACGGCCACGCGGTGCAGGTGGCCACCCCGATCTGGACGCTGATGGGGCTGCTGATCGGCGGCGGCCTGCTCACCACCATCGCCATGTCGCGCGCCGGTGTGCGGTACTTCTGGGCGCCGCAGGGGCGGCCAGTGCCGCGGCTGCGGGTGGCGGAAACGGCCCCCATCGCCCTGCTGTTGCTGCTGGTCGGCGTGCTGGCCTGGCAGGCCGACGCCGTGCTGCGCTTCACCACCGCGGCCGCCCGCGCGCTGCACGAACCCGGCGGCTACATCGGCAGCGTGGTGGCGGCGCAACCCGTGCCATCGCCCGTGGCCACGGGCAAAGGGGGGCTGCGGCGATGAGGCGGCGCTGGCTCCCGGCCCCGCTGCTGTCGGCCGCGCTGGCCGCCGGCTGGCTGGCGCTGGTGCGCTCGGTGGCACCGGGGCAGATCCTGCTGGCGCTGTTGCTGGGCCTGCTGGCGCCGGCGCTGTTCGCCTCGCTGCGGCCGGAGCGCCCGCGCATGCGCAAGCCGCTGGTGCTGCTGCGGCTGATCGGCACGGTGGTGCGCGATGGGCTGCATTCCAACTGGGTGGTCTTCATCGGCCTGCTGCGCAGCCGGCGCGACCCGCTGGAAAGCCGCTTCGTGCACGTCCCGCTGGAGCTGCGCGACCAGACGGCGCTGGCCTGCCTGTGCGTGATCGCCACCGCCGTGCCCGGCACCGTGTGGTGCGAAACCGCACCGGACGGCAGCCAGTTGCTGCTGCACGTGTGGGACATGCGCGACGAACAGGAATTCATTGCCGATTTCAAGACACGCTACGAGCGCCCGCTGAAGGAGATCTTCGAATGAGCCCTTTCCTGGAAGTGGTGATCCGCATCACCATGCTCGGCTATGGCGTGGCCATGCTGCTGGCCCTGTGGCGAGCCTTGCGCGGCCCGACGGCGCAAGACCGCGTGCTGGCGGTGGACTTCATCACCATCGTCGCCATGCTGCTGATGCTGGTGGTCGGCATCCGCTACGCCAGCAGCATGTACCTCGAAGCCGCGCTGCTGCTGGCCCTGTTCGGCTTCGTCAGCTCGGCGGCGTTTGCCAAGTACCTGCTGAGGGGGGAAATAATTGAGTGACACCCCTGAAACGGCCCACCCCCAGGCTCCACTCGCTTCGCGATGTTTCGCCACCCCCCTCAAGGGGGCACCGCTGGTGGCCGGGGGGACCCCGGCCACGGCGGTCGCTCGCATGGCCGGCTCCGCGGCCTTGTGGGGGTGCAAAAGCTGGTCGCGCACTTGGTCGTTCGCTTCGGGGCCAAGCGGAGCGATGGCCCCTGTTCTTCCCTTTGTCCCCTCTGGCCGTGCCGAGAAGCGCAGGGCGTGGGGCGGGCGCGGACACCGAAGGATGGCCGCGCTTCGTGCTCTGACTCGCTGCGGTTGTTCGAGCGGAGCGCCCTTTGGGGCGCACAGCGAGTTCCGCAGCGCCGTCCCATGCCCGAGCATCCCAGGTTGCCCGCAGCGAAGCGAAGGGACACGGCAAGTGGGGTCGCCTTTTCTTTGCCTACTTTCTTTTGGCGAAGCAAAAGAAAGTAGGTGCGCCGCCGGGCGCACATCCCGGCCTGCAACGATCCCGAAAGACGCAAGGGCTGGAAATCAAACAAGCGTCGAACAGGGCTTCGACAAGCTCAGCCCGAACGGCCGGTGTCATCCCGGCAGAAGATGCGATTCTGGACAAAATCAGCCTCCAGCCCTTTCGCAGCAGGCGCAGACAGCTATCAAATCAGAAGTGAATCAATCTGCGCAGCCACAGGTCAGCACCGCCACCCGCCTCCTCGCGCCACGGCGGATCGACCATTTCGTGGAGCCCTGACATGCCCCTGTGGATCGAAATCGTCGTTGCCGTGCTGCTGCTGCTGAGCGCGGTCATGGCCGTTGCGTCGGCCGTCGGTCTGGTGCGGCTGGGTGACTTTTTCCGCCGCATGCACGTGCCGGCGCTCACCGCAACCCTGGGCGTGTGGTGCGTCACCATCGCCTCGGTGTTCTACTTCACCGCCCTCACCGGCACACTGGCGCTGGACGTGTGGCTGATCGCCATCCTGATGTCGATCACCGTGCCGGTCACCACCGTGCTGCTGGCGCGTGCCGCGCTGTTCCGCATGCGGCAGCGGGGTGACCCGACGGTGCCGCCGCCCATCCGCCTGCGGCCCGCGCTCGAGCGGGACCAGGACTGAGCCTCATCCGCCCGCCAAAAGCTATCGTTATGGTAGCTGTCTGCGCCTGCCAGACAAGGGCCTGCGGCCTGTTTGACTCTGATTTTGCAGTCAGGCCTTGCCAGGCCGCACCATCGCGCAGGCAGCGGGCAGCTCGGCCTGGGCCGCGCTGATCTCGCGCACCACGCGGAAGCCGTAGCCCGAGCCCTCGACGTCGAACGGCACGCCCGGCGCGCCCTGACGCTCCATCACACCCACCACCAGCGGCTGCTGGAACTGATGGTCCTCGGCACGCATGTGGCCGGTGCGTCCGGCCAGGGTGACGCGGGCCTGCTCCAGCGCGCGCGCCACCGGCAGCGCCTCGGTGCTGGCGGCGCGCTGCATGGCCTGGGCCAGCGCCTCGATCATCAGCTGCATGCGCAGGTGCACGTAGTCGTCGGCCGGCTTGGGAAAGCGCTGGCGGAAGGCCTGGTAGAAGGCCGCGCTCTCGGGCGTGGGCACGTTGGGTAGCCAGTCGGCCACGGCCAGCACCTTGCCCACGCCGGCTTCGCCGATGGCGGCCGGCGCGCCCAGCGCATTGCCGTAGAAGGTGTAGAAGCTGCCGTCGAAGCCGCCATCGCGCGCCGCCTTGACCAGCAGCGTCAGGTCGTTGCCCCAGTTACCGGTGAGCACCGCCTGCGCGCCGCTGGCCTTGATCTTGGCCACATAGGGCAGGAAGTCTTTTACGCGCCCCACCGGGTGCAGCTCCTCGCCCACGATGCGCACATCCGGCCGCTGCGCGCCGAGCTGGCGCCGGGCCTCGCGCAGCACCGCCTGGCCGAAGCTGTAGTCCTGCCCGATCAGGTAGATGCGCTGCAGCTCGGCGTCGCCCTTGAGCACCTGCATCAGCGCGGCCATGCGCATGTCGGCATGGGCATCGAAGCGGAAGTGCCAGAAGCTGCACAGCTGGTTGGTCAGCGCCGGATCGACGGCGGAGTAGTTCAGGTACAGCACGCGCCGCGCCGGATCGCGCTCGTTGTGCTTGTTGACGGCATCGACCAGCGCCGCGGCCACGGCCGATGAATTGCCCTGCAGCACCACGCGCGCGCCGGCGTCGATGGCGGCGCGCAGCGAGGCCAGCGATTCCTCCACCTGGCCCTTGCTGTCGAAGCGGCGCACGGCCAGCGGACGCGCCCCGCCGGGCAGCGGCACGCCGCCGCGCGCATTGACGCGCTCGGTGGCCCAGACCAGGTTGCGGAACACGGCCTCGCCGGTATTGGCGAACGGGCCGCTGAGCGATTCGACCAGCGCCAGCTGGATCGGCTCGGCCTCGCCCGCGCGGGCCAGCCAGGGCGTGGCGCCCAACAGCGCCAGGGGGGCGCGCAGCAACGCGCGGCGGGTGGAAGACGGCATGGGCAGGTACTTCAAAAACAATAGCTGTCTGCGCCCGTCAGGAGCCGGCTGGCGGCCTCTGGAAGGCTTGAACCGCGTTCAGGAACTGGCGGCCGGCTGGGCGCCGCTGGCCGGAGCGGCGGGCGCTGCCGGTGCGGTGGACGCCGCGGTGGCAGGCGGCGGCGCGACTTCGGCCGGAGCCGATGCGGCGGCGGCCGGCGCGACCGGTACCGCAGCGGCGCGAGCCGGAGCGACAGCCGTTGCGGCCGGCTTGGCCGTGGCCGTCGGTTCGGCGGCGGTGGCGGCCGCGGTCGGCACCACGGCCTTGTCGAGGTATTCGCCGATCAGGTCGAAGAAGCGCTCGTACAGGTCGGCGTCGGCCACGGTCTCGCTGGAGACCTTGACCATGGAATCCAGCGCGCCCTCGATCGGCAGCGACAGCGAGCCGAGGCCGCCCACGCCCAGCGAGGCCGATTCCTTGACCTTGCGCACCAGGTACTGGTCCTTCAGCCCGCTGACGAAGGCGGTGCTGGTGTCGGGCCCCAGGCTCTCGGGCGTGCAGACGACGCGGAACTCGAGCTGCACATGGTGCTCGGCATCGGGCTGGAAATACTTGCGCGCGGTGACCTGCTCGGCCGCGTTGCTGGTGACCAGGTAGCCCTGGCTCAGCAGGGCGCGCCGGGCCGCCTCGCAGGTGCGGGCCGGCGCGGCGCCGAAGTGGCGCGCGAAGGAACTGGCGTCGAAGGCCTCGGGCTGGTAATTGACCAGCGGCGCCGGCACGGGCTTGAGGCTGGTGCAGGCGCCGAGCGCCAGGGTGGCAAGCGCCAGCGAGACGCGGCGCGGCGATACGGGAAAGCTCATCCGGACAATGTTTCGTGGCAGCGGCCCGGTGGGACCAGCTTCGCGGCGCACCGCCCGATCGGGGCCGTGCGCCAGAAAGGCGTGATGGTACCGCGCTGCAGGCTCGAACCTGTGACAGCGGGTCCCCTGCATGGGAGCCGCTTCTGGGGACATCGTTCCGCAATTTCAAGGGCCGGTCGCCATCATTTTTTTGCTCGACCCGGCGCTTGAAATGCGCCCGGAACGACACAACTGAGCCCACAAGCGGCCAGTGCGGCTCTGCCCGCCGGCCGCGCCACCCACCACCGAAAGGAAACCACCATGTTCTTTGCCACCACCACCCCCGCCGTGCGCCGCTCAGTCTACGGCCCGGCCCTGCGTTCGCTGGACCGCTTCCTGGACGACGCCGTCAGCGCCGCGCGCAGCGCCGGCACCCAGTTCAGGGACGAGGACGGCCATTGGGAGCTGAGCATCGACGTGCCCGGCGTCACCCGCGAGCAGCTGGCCATCGCCATCGAGGGCGCGACCGTGAAGGTGCAGACCGTGGAAGGCGCGCCGCGCAGCTACAGGAAAGCCTACGAGTTCGCCCAGGACGTGGACACCGCCGCCTCCAGCGCCAAGCTGGAAAACGGCGTGCTGACCCTGCGCCTGGCCAAGCTGGTGCCGGAAAGCAAGGCGGCGACGCTGGCGATCGCCTGACAGGACGCCCCCCGGAGCGCCTGCGGCACCCGCGGGCCGCAGACCCACTGGGGGCGAGCCGGCCGCTTCGGAGCGGACGGCCGCGGCGGCCACCAGCAGAGCGCGGCCAGGTAGACCGGCACTGCTGAACCGTCGCCACGCTGCGGGACACAAAAGAGGGACGGTTCGCCGTCCCTCTTTTGCAGCTATCGCTGCGGCCCTCAGGCCGTGGCCAGTTCGTCCAGCGGCCAGCGCGGCTTGACGTCGAAGGCGTAGGCCTCGGAGGGCTCGGCCGCACCGGCCTGCAGGCGCATCGCGGCGGCCAGGGCGATCATGGCGCCGTTGTCGGTGCACAGGTGCAGCTCCGGGTAGTGCACACGTACCCCGCGCCGGGCACAGGCGGCGTCCAGCTGTTCGCGCAGCAGGCGGTTGGCGCCCACGCCGCCGGCTACCACCAGGCGCTTGAGGCCGGTGGCCTCCAACGCCTTGAGCGACTTCTTCACCAGCACCTCGACGATGGCGGCCTGCGTGCTGGCGGCCAGGTCGGCGCGCTGCTGGTCGCAGGGCGCGCCCTCGAACCTGCGCGCCTGGGTCAGCACCGCGGTCTTCAGGCCGGCGAAGGAAAAATCCAGGTCGCCGCTGTGCAGCAGCGGCCGCGGCAGCTTGTAGGCCGTGGCGTCGCCGAACTCCGCCAGCCGCGCCAGCGCCGGCCCGCCGGGGTAGCCCAGGCCGAGCAGCTTGGCGGATTTGTCGAAGGCCTCGCCCGCGGCGTCGTCGATGGTTTCGCCCAGCAGCGTGTAGCGCCCCACGCCGTCCACCCGCATGAGCTGCGTGTGGCCGCCGCTCACCAGCAGCGCCACAAACGGAAACTCGGGCGGATCGGCGCTCAGGAAGGGCGACAGCAGGTGGCCTTCCAGGTGATGCACGCCCAGCACCGGCTTCTCCAGCGCCGCACCCAGGGCGCAGGCCAGGCCGGCGCCCACCAGCAGCGCCCCCGCCAGGCCGGGACCGCGCGTGTACGCTACCAGATCGATAGCTGGCAGCGCCTGTCCAGCCTCGGCCAGCACCTGTTCGGCCAATGGAATCACGCGGCGGATATGGTCGCGGCTGGCCAGCTCCGGCACCACGCCGCCGTAGGCGGCGTGCATGGCCACCTGCGTGTGCAGCGCGTGGGCCAGCAGCTCCGGCACGCCGCCTTCACGCGTGCGCACCAGCGCCACGCCGGTCTCGTCGCAGGAGGATTCGATGCCAAGCACCAGGGTAGACATGCCGGAATTATCCGCGCGGGGCTCGATCCGCCCTACAGCCGTGCCGCAAACCCCTGTCTTTTGCCGGTGACCAGGTCAGGGCTGGCGCCAGCGCATCCATCGGCCGCAAGCGCCTCCCGCCCCGCGCTCCCAATACGCCACGACGCCGATCATGCAAGACCGGCACGCATCGTTCAAGCGCCGACGCCCCAGCCCGATAGCGCACCTGCGCGATGGCACACCGGGAAGGCCGCGGAGCAGGCCAAGCCAGCGACCGCCGTGGCCGGGGTCGCCCGACCACCAGCGGTGCGCCCTTGAGGGGATGAGGCCCGCGGCTCCAGGTCTGCCTGCGCAGACCCGGACGAGCCGAACGGCCGCCGCCTCCGGCGGAGTGCGCGTGGGGCCACAAGCCGAAGGTTGTGGAGCCTGGGGGTGGACCTGTTATCCGCGGATGTAGCTCTCCATCTGCTCGATCAGGAAGCGCTGCTGCGCCAGCTGCGCGTTCACCAGATCGCCGATGGAGATCAGCCCGACCACCTGGCCGCCCTCCACCACCGGCAGGTGGCGCAGCTTGCCCTGGGTCATGATGCCCAGGCACTCCTGCACGGTCTGCCTGGGGCCGACCACGTAGAGCCGCGCGGTCATCACGTCGGCCAGCAGCGCGTCGGTGGAAGACAGGCCCTTGAGGGCGATCTTGCGCGCGTAGTCGCGCTCGGTGAAGATGCCCAGCAGCGCGTCGCCCTGCATGATGAGCACGGAGCCGATCTCGCGCTCGGCCATGCGCTGCAGGGCTTCGCGCACCGTGGCAGTGGGCGGCAGCGATTCGATCTTCGCCGGCCTGGCAGCAAGAATGTCGGCAACGGTGTTCATGGTGACGATCCTCCTGTCCGCGATGGAAATGGCGCTTTCGGCATTACATGGTGCCAGCGCCCGCGCGGTTTGTCACGCGGTGGCGCGGCGTACGGCGTGGCGGCCGTGCGCCGCGGGGGTGCAGGCAACAAGACGCAACAGGAACAGCGCTGCCGCAGGCGGCAAGAGCTATCGATCTGATAGCTGTCTGCGCCCGCCACAAAAGGGCCGGAGCCCGATTTGATCTTGAAACCCGCCGCACGTGCGAGCCGCGGGCCGGTGCGCGCCGCTCAGGCCGCCGTCAGCAGCCCCGCGCGCTCGATGTGGCGCACCACCTCGTCCAGGCCCTGCCGGGTCTTGAGGTTGGTCATGACGAAGGGCTTGACGCCCTGCGGGCCGGCGCGCATGCGCTCGGTGTCGCTCTTCATCACGTCGAGGTTGGCGCCCACATAGGGCGCGAGGTCGGTCTTGTTGATGACGAACAGATCGCTCTTGGTGATGCCGGGGCCGCCCTTGCGCGGGATCTTCTCGCCGGCGGCGACATCGATCACGTAGATGGTGAGGTCGCTCAGTTCCGGGCTGAAGGTGGCGGCCAGGTTGTCGCCGCCGCTTTCGACGAACACCACGTCGGCATCCGGGAACTGCGCCAGCATGCGGTCGATGGCCTCAAGGTTGATGGACGCATCTTCCCGGATCGCGGTGTGCGGGCAACCGCCGGTTTCCACGCCCATGATGCGCTCGGCCGGCAGCGCGCCGCTGACGGTGAGCAGGCGCTGGTCTTCCTTGGTGTAGATGTCGTTGGTGATGGCGATCAGGTCGTACTTCTCGCGCATCGCCTTGCACAGCATTTCCAGCAGCGTGGTCTTGCCGGAGCCGACAGGCCCGCCGATGCCCACGCGCAGCGGTGGCAGTTTCTTGGTGCGGTTGGGAATGTGGTGCAAGGCGGTCATGGTGGAGCCGAATTACAAGCTAAAAATGGCTGCAGCCCTTGTGTGGCGGGCGCAGGCAGCTATGAAAACCGGTGCGTTCACGAACGGAACAGGCGCGAGTACTGGACCTCGTGCCGGGCGGAAAGAATGGCCAGCATGGGCGAGAAGGACTGGCGCCCATCATCGTCCACCGCCAGCGCATGCGCGACCGCGGCGGGTATCTCCCCGGCCAGCCGCGCCAGGATGCGCTGGCCGGCGCTCTGGCCCAGCGGCACGGCCTTGATGGCCGCCTGGACCATGTTCTCGGACCAGCCGAAGGCGTAGGCCATCAGCGCCTCGAGCGCCGGCGCCCCGGCCAGCACGCAGGCCAGCGCGAAGGCCACCGGGTAGCCCGGGCCCATGGCGGCCAGCGCCTCGATCTGCGCCAGCGCATCGGGCGCGTCGGCGTACTGGTTGCGCAGCCATTCGGTGAGCGAGCGGCCCATCTGCTCGGTCTGCAGGCGCAGCTCGCTGCTCTCGCGCGTGTGCAGCACCCAGGCGTTGAGTGCCTCGGCTCGATCCGGCCGGCCGTCGCGCCAGGCTTCCAGGGCCTGTGCCAGTGCCGGCAGGTCGGCACGCGCCTGTGACAGGTGCAGCTGCTCCACCAGCCAGTCGGCCACCTCGCGCTCGGCCTTGACCAGCCCGGCGTCGATGGCTGCCTCCAGCCCTTCGGAGTAGGAAAAGCCGCCCACCGGCAGCGCCGGCGAGGCTAGCCAGATCAGGCGCAGCAGGCTGGCGGCGGGCAGGCCGGCGGTCGGCGGCGGCAAGTTCATCCGTGTGAATGACCGTGCGGTTCGTGGCCGTGGTGGCCGTGGCCGTGGTGGCCGTGACCGTGATGCTCGTGACCATGGTCATGGCCGTGATCGTGCGCGTGGCTGTGGTCATGATCGTGACCATGCCCCTCATGCGCGTCATGCCCATGGTGGTGGCCGTGCGCGCCATGACCGCCGTAGGCGCCGCCCTCGGGCTCGAAGGGCTCCTGCGCCTCATGCACGATCAGGTGCATGGCGCGCAGCATCTCGGCCAGCACGTGGTCGGGCTCGATCTTCAGATGGTCGGGCTTGAGCTCGATCGGCACGTGGCGGTTGCCCAGGTGGTAGGCGGCGCGCGTCAGGTCGAACGGCGTGCCGTGCTCGGTGCAGTGGGTGATGCGCAGCACCGCCTGCGGCGCGGCCAGCACCCGCACCAGCGAGCCGTCCTCGGCCACCAGCACGTCGCCACCGCGCACCGCGGTGCCGCGCGGCAGGAACACCGCCAGCTCGCGACCCGCCGAGTCGTTGGCCGCGAAGCGGCTTTTCTGGCGCACGTCCCAGTCGAGCTCCACCGTAGCGGCGCGCCTGAGCAGCACAGCCGCCAGGCCGCGGCCCTGCGGCATGAGTTTGTTGACGGTGAGCATCAGAACAGGAAGTAGCGCTGCGCCATCGGCAGCACCTTGGCGGGCTCGCAGGTCAGCAGCACGCCGTCGGCGCGTACGGCGTAGGTCTGATGGTCGATTTCCATCTTCGGCGTCAGGCCGTTGTGCACCATGTCCTTCTTGCGCACGCCACGGATGTTCCTGGCCACGCCCACCGTCTTGGCCATGCCGTAGCGCTGCGGCATGCCGGCGTCATACGCCGCCTGCGACACGAAGGTCAGACTGCTCTTCGCGTTGCTGCCGCCGAAGGCGCCGAACATGGGCCGGTAGTGCACCGGCTGCGGCGTGGGGATGCTGGCGTTCGGGTCGCCCATGGCGGCCAGGGCGATGCTGCCGCCCTTGAGGATGCAGAAGGGCTTGACGCCGAAGAAGGCTGGCTTCCAGATCACGATGTCGGCCCACTTGCCGGGCTCGATGCTGCCGACCTCGTGACTGATGCCGTGGGCAATGGCCGGGTTGATGGTGTACTTGGCCACGTAGCGTTTGGCGCGCAGGTTGTCGTTGCGGGCGCTGTCTTCCGGCAGCGCGCCGCGCTGGACCTTCATCTTGTGCGCGGTCTGCCAGGTGCGCAGGATGACCTCGCCGACCCGGCCCATGGCCTGGCTGTCGCTGCTCATCATGCTGATGGCGCCTAGGTCGTGCAGGATGTCCTCGGCGGCGATGGTTTCCTTGCGGATGCGGCTTTCGGCGAAGGCCAGGTCTTCGGCGATGGAGGCGTCCAGATGGTGGCACACCATCAGCATGTCCACGTGCTCGTCCAGCGTGTTCTGCGTGTACGGCATGGTGGGGTTGGTGGAGCTGGGCAGGAAGTTGGCCTCGCCCACCACCTTGAGGATGTCCGGCGCGTGGCCGCCGCCCGCGCCCTCGGTGTGGAAGGCACAGAGGGTGCGGCCCTTGGTGGCGGCGATGGTGTTCTCGACGAAACCGGATTCGTTCAACGTGTCGGAGTGGATGGCCACCTGCACGTCGGTGGCCTCGGCCACGTCGAGGCAGTTGCTGATGGCACTGGGCGTGGTGCCCCAGTCTTCGTGCAGCTTCAGGCCGATCACGCCGGCCTGCACCTGCTCGTGCAGCGCCGCCGGCAGGCTGGCGTTGCCCTTGCCCAGGAAGCCCAGGTTCATCGGGAAGGCGTCGGCCGCCTGCAGCATGCGCTCGATGTGCCAGGGCCCGGGCGTGCAGGTGGTGGCGAAAGTGCCGGTGGCCGGCCCGGTGCCGCCGCCCAGCATGGTGGTGATGCCGCTGGCCAGCGCTTCCTCGATCTGCTGCGGGCAGATGAAGTGGATGTGGCTGTCGATGCCGCCGGCGGTGACGATCATGCCTTCGCAGCTGATGATCTCGGTGCCGGGGCCGATGACGATGCCCACGCCCGGCTGCGTGTCGGGGTTGCCGGCCTTGCCGATGGCGGCGATGCGGCCGTCCTTCAGCCCGATGTCGGCCTTCACGATACCCCAGTGGTCGAGGATCAGCGCGTTGGTCAGCACCGTGTCCACCGCACCCTCGGCCCGGGTGCGCTGGCTCTGCGCCATGCCGTCGCGGATGGTCTTGCCGCCGCCGAACTTCACCTCTTCGCCGTAGCCGCCGGCGGCCAGCGTGTGGTCCTGTTCGACCTCGATCACCAGTTCGGTGTCGGCCAGCCGCACGCGGTCGCCCACCGTGGGGCCGTAGATTTCAGCGTAGGCGCGCCTGTCGATGCCGGCCATCAGAGCTTTCCTTGAATCAGGCCGCGGAAGCCGTGGACCACGCGGTCGCCCGCGTAATCGACCAGTTCCACGGTGCGTTGCTGGCCGGGCTCGAAGCGCACCGCCAGGCCGGAGCCGATGTTCAGCCGCATGCCGCGTGCGGCCTCGCGGTCGAAGCTGAGCGCGCCATTGGTTTCGGCGAAGTGGTAGTGCGAGCCGACCTGGATCGGCCGGTCGGCGGTGTTGCTGACCACCAGCGTGACGGTGCGGCGGCCCGGGTTGAGCGGGTGCTGGCCCTCGTCGACGAACAGTTCCCCTGGGTTCATGGCGGGCATCTCTCAGGCGACACCCGCCAGCAGGGCCGCGCCCAGCAGCGCCACGGCGGCGCCACTGAGGCGGGTGAGCAGTTGCCGGCGCGCCAGCACCCATTCACCCAGGCCGATGCCGGTCGCGTGCAGCGCGGCAGTGGTCAACACCATGCCAGCCAGCGCCGCCCAGGCGGCCGAGCCGCCACCCAGTTCGGCGCCGTGCGCGGCACCGTGGAAGAACGCGAAGGCGCCGCACAGGGCCACCGCCGCCGCCCGCGGCAGTTGCGCGCGGCTGGCCACCAGCAGGCCCAGTACCAGCAGTGACGTGGCGATCATCGGCTCCACGCCAGGCGGCACCACGCCGGCCTGCGCCGCCAGCGCGCCGGCCAGCAGCATGGCGACGAAGGCCAGCGGCGCCAGCCACACCGGCCGGATCGCGAGCGCGCTCCAGACCCCCACGGCCAGCATGGCAGCCAGGTGGTCGGCGCCGGTCAGCGGGTGCAGCAGGCCTGCCATGAAGCTCGTGTGCGCGTGATCGGCCAGCGCACCGGGGTGGGCGAACGCCAGCGCGGGCGCCAGCAGTGCGAGGATGGCAAGAAGTGGGGTTACTCTTTTTTTCATAGCTGGTTGCGCTTGTCAGTCAAGGGCTGGATGGCCAAAAGGCTTTGAAATTCAGAGGATGGGCTGGTGCACGGTGACGAGCTTGGTGCCATCGGGGAAGGTGGCTTCGACCTGGATGTCCGGGATCATCTCGGCCACGCCATCCATCACGTCGGCGCGGGTCAGCACGGCGCGGCCGTCGGCCATCAGCTCAGCCACGGTCTTGCCGTCGCGCGCGCCTTCCATCACCGCAGCGCTGATCAGCGCCACCGCCTCCGGGTAGTTGAGCTTGAGCCCGCGCGCCTTGCGCCGTTCGGCCAGCAGCGCGGCGGTGAAGATCAGCAGCTTGTCTTTCTCTCGGGGCGTGAGTTCCATGGGCTTGCACTATCCGGTATGCAGAAGATCAAAGCAAGTGTCGTGCCTCTGGGGTGAGGGTCAACGGCTCAGCGCGCCAGGCGCTCATGCAGCGCCACCAATTGTGCCGGCAGGCGCTCTGGCGTCTGGACGATGCGAATGTAGCGCCTGCCGAACATGCGGCCGAGCGCGGCCTCCGCCTGCGGGTCGGTGGCCAGGCAGGCCAGCTCAACGCCGCGGCGGCGCGCCTCGCGCACGGCGTGGCGGGCATCTTCGACCAGGTAGCGCGGATCGGCCACGTCGATGTCGGAAGGCGCGCCGTCGGTCAGCATCAACAGCAGGTGCTGCTCGGCCGGCTGCACGGCGAGCAGCGCGGCGGCGTGACGCAGCGCGGCGCCCAGGCGCGTGGAGTGCCGGGGCACCGCGGCCTGCAGCCGGGCTTCAGCCTCGGCCAGAGGCTCGCCGAAATCCAGTAGATGCTGGTAGGCCACGGCATGCCGCGTGTCGGAAGAAAAGCCGTGCACCGCCACGCGCCGGCCTTGTACCGTGGCGGCGTGCGCCAGCAGGCGTGCGGCCTGCTTTTCGAGCGACAGCATGCTGGAACCGCCTGGCAGCGCGTCGCCAGTAGAGGCCGACAGATCCAGCAGCACCAGCACCGCGGCCGACGCACGCCGTCGCACCTGGCGCTGAAACAGGCGCGGCTCGTCCACACTGCCCTGCCGGCGGTCGGCGGCGAAGCGCACGCAGGCCTCCAGATCCAGCGCGTCGCCATGCAACTGGCGTCGCACACGTTGCCGCTGGCGGCGCGCCCAGGGAAGGTGCAGGAGCTGCGCGGCACCTTCCCGGTGCTGCAAGGGTAGGCATGCCGCGACACCCACGCCATGCTCCAACACAGTGCACCAATTGGCACGCAAATGGTGCATTCGGTGATCCCATTCAGGGTAGGTCCAGATGCGAGGCGATTGCGGAGCGGCTGGCGCATCCTGGCCGCTGTCCGGCCTGGGGTTGGCGGGGCCGGCTTCCAGCGCCTGCGCATCGGTGCTGGTCGCCTCGTGCTGCCACAGCCAGCTGTTGTCGTCGCGGTAGGCCGTGGGTTCGGCGTAGGTCGCCAGATCCAGGCGCACCCGCATCTGGCCAAGGTCGTTGGCCAGCACGGCGCCCACGCGACGCAGTGCGGCGGCGTTGGTCCAGCCCTGCGTGGCCACCACCTGGCGCACGCTGTCGCGCGCCTTGTGCACCCACGGGTTCGGGTCCACCCAGCCTTCGTCCCACAGCGCGCGGCTCATGCGGGCCAGCAGGTCGGCAAAGCCCAGGCCTTCGGCGCGGTGCTGCTGAATGCCGCGCAGGAACCAGCGTCTCACGCCAGGCAGGCGCTCGGCCAGCAGGTGCTCCACGCGCGCATCCTCCAGGCTGCCGATGACGATCTGGCTGATGGGCCTGAGCCCTGCCGCAGGCTGGTGCGGCGTGGAGAACATGCGGTGCGCCGCGGCATGGGCCACGGCGGCGAGGCGGTCGTTGGCGTGTAGCGTTTCGGGCAACAGCAGATGCGTGTCGGTGAGCACCGGCCGCAGCTCAGGCGCGGCAGGTGCCTCGTCCATCCACTGCACCTGCCCGTCCCCGCCGGACAGCGCCCGCAGCAGCAGCGCCAGCCCGGCCGCGCCGCGGGCCTCAGCCAAGACAGGCCTCGGCCAGCGCGTGCAGGGCCTGCTCGATCTCCAGGTCGTCGCTCAGCGCCGACACCACCGCCATGCCGACCGCGTCGCGCAGATCCGCACCGCCGGCCACCAGCAGGCCCGCGTGGACCAGCGAGCGGGTCGAAGCGCCCTCTTCCAGCCCCTGCGCCTGCAACGTTCGGGTGCGCGCGGCCAGCGCCACCAGCTGCCGGGCCACTGATAGATCGACACCGCTCTCGTGGGCCACGATGGCGGCCTCGGTTTCCGGCGCCGGGTATCCGAAGCCGAAAGCGACGAAGCGCTGACGGGTCGAAGGCTTGAGCTCCTTGCCGCGCCCCTGATGACCGGGGTTGTACGAGACCACCAGTTGGAAATCCGGGTGCGCGTGCACCAGTTCGCCCTTGCGGTCCAGCGGCAACACACGGCGCGCGTCGGCCAGCGGGTGGATCACCACCGTGGTGTCCGGGTGCGCCTCGACCACTTCGTCCAGGTAGCAGATGCCGCCGTGGCGCACCACCTGGGTCAGCGGCCCGTCCTGCCAGACGGTGCCCTGCGCATCGAGCAGATAGCGGCCCACCAGGTCGGCAGCCGTCAGGTCTTCGTTGCAAGCCACGGTGACCAGCGGCTGCCCGAGCCGCCAGGCCATGTGCTCGATGAAGCGCGTCTTGCCGCAACCCGTGGGGCCCTTGAGCAGCAGCGGCAGCCGGTGCCGCCAGGCGTGCTCGAACAAGGCCACCTCGTTGCCCGTGGGGGCGTAGTACGGCTGCGTCCCGAGCCGGTAGGCCGCCAGCGGGTCGGCCACCGCGTCTGCGGTCACCGGTGCACCGGTTCCTGGTTGGGAATACCCTCGATCGGGCATTCCGGCGTGCCGATGGTGCTGCGCGTGATGGCTTCCACCGCCTTGCGGGTGCCCTCGGGGTCGCTGATCCACTTGCCGTAGAACTCGTAGGGGCAGGCAGCCACGCCCTGGTCGCCGTCGCCCGAGTTGATCACACCGGTGTAGCCGCGGTGCAGCAGCTTGAACAGGTGGTTCTCGCTCTGGCCGTTCTTGCGGAAATCGCGGATCAGGCTCTTGGACAGGGCTGCGTACTGCACGCCGTAGTCTTCCTCGCCGCATTCGCCCAGCGTGCGGCCGTCGAAGCCGATGATGGCGCTGTGGCCGAAGTAGCTGTAGACGCCGTCGAAGCCCGAGGCGTTGGCCACCGCCACGTAGCTGTTGTTGGCCCAGGCCATCGCCTTGGCCATCAGCACCTGCTGGTCCTTGGCCGGGTACATGTAACCCTGGCAGCGCACGATGAGTTCGGCGCCCTTCATCGCGCAGTCGCGCCAAATCTCGGGGTAGTTGCCGTCGTCGCAGATGATCAGGCTGACCTTCAGGCCCTTGGGCCCGTCGCTGACGTAGGTGCAGTTGCCGGGGTACCAGCCCTCGATCGGCACCCAGGGCATGATCTTGCGGTACTTCTGCACGATCTCGCCCTGGTCGTTCATCAGGATGAGCGTGTTGTACGGCGCCTTGTTCGGGTGCTCCTCGTGGCGCTCACCGGTGAGCGAGAACACGCCCCACACCTTGGCCTTCCTGCAGGCGGCGGCGAAGATCTCCGTCTCGTCGCCGGGCACGGTGCTGGCGGTGTCGTACATCTCCTTGGCGTCGTACATGATGCCGTGGGTGCTGTACTCGGGGAAGATCACCAGGTCCATGCCCGGCAGGCCGGTCTTCATGCCGACGATCATGTCGGCGATCTTGCGTGCGTTGTCCAGCACCTCGGCCTTGGTGTGCAGGCGCGGCATCTTGTAGTTGACGACCGCCACGCCGACGGTGTCGGCGCTGCTCGAAATGTCACCATGCATCATGGTTGCTTACCTCGTTCAATGACTGATCATCCAGGGACGCTTGGACGGAAAGGCTTTCGCCCCGTTGGGGGCCGTGACCGTGGCCTTGCTGCGGCCAGGGCTGCAGCAGCCGCAGCCGGCCGGGTGGCGCAGCCGCTGGTAGTCGCGCGAGCTCTTGGGCTCGTGCCGGGCGCGTTCGTTGACGCCCATGGCGGTGCGCGTGGCGCCGTCCATGAGCGCCAGCCGCGGCGCCGTGGCGAACACCCGGGGCGATGCCGAGCCGCAGTCCGGGCACGCCGCCGGCTCGTTGCGCTGGGCCAGGCTGCGGAAGGCGTCGAAGCCGCCGCAGCTCGGGCAGGCGTAGTCGTAGGTGGGCATGGGCGGCTCCTGCGCGTGGGCGCGGCTTACTTCAGGTCGTAGGAGATCGGCATGTCGATGCTGCCGTCCAGATGCTTGATCGGGCCGGCCGCGCTCGGGTTGATGTCGAAGTCGAAGATCTGCGTGGGCAGCCACAGCGTGGCGCAGGCGTTGGGCACGTCGACCACGCCGCTGATGTGGCCCTGCACCGGCGCCGTGCCGAGGATCGAGTAGGCCTGGGCGCCCGAGTAGCCGAACTTCTTCAGGTACTCGATGGCGTTCAGGCAGGCCTGCTTGTAGGCCACGTTCACGTCGAGGTAGTACTGCTTGCCGCTCTCGTCGACGCTGATGCCTTCGAAGATCACGTAGTCGTTGTAGGTCGGGGTGATCGGGCTGGGCTTGAAGATCGGGTTCTTGATGCCGTACTTGGCCATGCCGCCCTTGATGATCTGCACCTTCATGTGCACCCAGCCGGCCATTTCGATGGCGCCGCAGAAGGTGATCTCGCCGTCACCCTGGCTGAAGTGGAGGTCGCCCACGCTAAGACCGGCGCCATCCACATAGACCGGGAAGAAGATCTTGGAGCCGCGCGACAGATCCTTGATGTCGCAGTTGCCGCCGTGCTCGCGCGGGGGCACGGTGCGCGCGCCTTCGGCGCCGATCTTGTCCTTGACTGCACCGGTGGCCTTGCCCGCGTGGGCGGTGGCGGCCCAGGGCGGGTTGGCTAGGTTGCCGGTGGGGTTGGTGTCGATCAGTGCCTGCTCACGGGCGTTCCAGTCGGCCAGCATCTTCGGGTCGGGCAGCGTCCCGATCAGGCCCGGGTGGATAAGGCCTGCGTACTTCACGCCCGGCACGTGGCGCGAGCTGGTGAACATGCCATGGAAGTCCCAGATCGACTTCTGCGCGGCCGGAAAGTGGTCAGTCAGGAAACCGCCGCCATTGGTCTTGCTGAAGAAGCCGTTGAAGCCCCACAGGCTGTCGTCCTTGGCGCCGATGTCCAGCAGATCCACGACCAGCAGGTCGCCGGGCTCTGCGCCCTTGACACCGACAGGGCCGGACAGGTAATGCACCGTGGTCAGGTCGATGTCGCGCACGTCGTCGGCGCTGTCGTTGTTCTTGATGAAGCCGCCGGTCCAGTCGTACGTCTCGAGCACGAAATCGTCGCCCGGGTTGACCCAGCAGGCCATCGGCACCTCCGGGTGCCAGCGGTTGTGCACCATCTCGTTGGAGGGTGCGGGCTTCGTCAGATCGACCTTGATCAGGGTTTCAGGCATGGTGGGCTCCTATTGAGGTGGTGGTGGAAATTCAGACAGCGAGGTAGGACTTTATGTGGGCCTCGTCGGTGTTCTCGCGGTCGGTCTCGTGCACGAAGCGGCCGCCCTCGATCACGAACAGGCGGTCGGCCACTTCCATGGCGAAGTGCAGCACCTGCTCGGACACGACGATGGTGAGTTGGCGCATCTTGCGGATCTCGTTCAGCGCCTTGGCGATGTCCTTGATGATGGAAGGCTGGATGCCTTCGGTCGGCTCGTCCAGCAGCAGGACCTTGGGATCGGTGACCAGGGCGCGGGCGATGGCCAGCTGCTGTTGCTGACCGCCCGAAAGGTTGCCGCCCTTGCGGCGCCGCATGTCCCACAGCACGGGGAAAAGCGCGTAGATCTCGTCCGGGATCTTCTGGACCTTGGCGTTCTCCAGGCCGGTCTGGATGTTTTCCTCGACGGTGAGCGTGGGGAAGATCATGCGGCCCTGTGGCACGTAGGCAATGCCCTTGGCCACGCGCTGGAAGCTCTCGTCGCGCGAGACGTCCTTCTCGGCCACCTCGACCGTGCCGCTCTTGAGCGGCAGGATGCCCATCAGCGCCTTGAACAAGGTGGTCTTGCCCATGCCGTTGCGGCCCATGATGGCCACGGTCTCGTTGCGGTTGCCGTGGAAGGAGATGCCGTGCAGCGCCTCGCTCTGTCCGTAGGCCACGTGGATGTTCTCGACTTTCAGCATGACGGTTCCTCTCAGTGGCCCAGGTAGACGTCGATCACTTTCGGGTTGCTCTGCACGGCCTCCATGGAGCCCTCCGCCAGGATCTTTCCCTGGTGCATCACGGTCACCTTGTGGGCGATCTGGGCGACGAAATCCATGTCGTGCTCGATCACGATCACCGAGCGGCCGACGCAGATGCGCTTGAGCAGTTCGGCCGTCAGTTCGCGCTCGCGCGCGCTCATGCCGGCGATCGGTTCGTCGAGCATCAGCAGCTCCGGGTCCTGCATCAGCAACATGCCGATCTCCAGCCACTGCTTCTGGCCGTGGGACAGCAGGCCGGCTTCCATCTCCAGCACGTCGCCCAGGCCGATTTCCTGCGCCACGGCCTGCACGCGCTCCTTCACGGCCGTGGTGCACTTGAAGCGCAAGGCGCCGAGCACCGAGCGGCCTTCCGGGTAGGACACCTCCAGGTTCTTGAACACCGAGAGGTTTTCGTAGATGGAGGGCGTCTGGAACTTGCGGCCAATGCCCTTGCGCACGCGCAGGTACTCCTCGACCCCCGTCAGCTCCTCGTTCTTGAACTTGATGCTGCCGCTGGTGGCCTTGGTCTTGCCGCAGATCAGGTCCAGCAGCGTGGTCTTGCCGGCACCGTTGGGGCCGATGATCACGCGCAGTTCGTCCTTGTCGACATAGAGCGTGAGGTCGTCGATGGCCTTGAAGCCGTCGAAGGAGACCGAGAGGTCTTCCACGGCCAGGGCGAAGTCGGTGTTGCTCATGGATGTGGTCCTCCGGTTCAGGCCTGGGCCGGCTTGGCGGTGGGCGGGGCCGAGTCAGCCATCCGCGGGCTCTCCGCCGGGCGTGCCGGAGGTGCGGCGGGCGGCTGCGCCTTGGGTGCCGAGCGGCTGCGGGTCAGCCACGGCTTCAGCTTCGACTGGTAGAGGCCGGCCAGCCCGTCCGGGAAGAACATGGTCACACCGATGAACAGCGCCGCCATGCAGAACATCCAGAGGTCCGGAAAGGTTTCGGAAAAGTAGGTCTTGCCGAAGTTCACCAGCAGCGCGCCGTACACGGCACCGACCAGACTCATGCGGCCGCCGACCGCTGCGAAGATCACCATCTCGATCGACGGCACGATGCCCACGAACGAAGGCGACATGAAGCCCACCTGCAGCGCGAACATGGCGCCACCGATGCCCGAGATGGCCGCTGCCAGGCAGAACACGAACACCTTGAACATGGAGACGTCGTAGCCGGAAAAGCGCACGCGGTCTTCCTTGTCGCGCATGGCCAGCAGCAGCGTGCCCACCTTGCTCTTCTGGATCCACAGACACAGCAGCACGGAGGCCAGCAGCAGGCCGACGCAGACGAAGTACAGGATGTACTTGGCACTGTCGGTGCGGATGTCCCAGCCCAGCATGGTCTTCAGGTCGGTCATGCCGTTGACGCCGCCGGTGTAGCCCTGCTGGCCGATGATCAGCACCGTGAGGATCAGCGCCACGGCCTGGGTGATGATGGCGAAGTACACCCCGCCCACCCGGCGCTTGAACATCGCGAAGCCGACGATGAAGGCCAGCACGGCCGGAACCGCCAGCACCGCAATCAGCGAGAACGGCAGATGCTTGAAGGGCTCCCACCACGTCGGCAGCGCCGTGATCTGGTTCCAGTCCATGAAGTCGGGGATACCGGGCGTGGTCTGGATCTTGGTGCTCTCCGGGTCGGAGGCCTCGAGCTTGAGGAACATGGCCATGGCGTAGCCGCCCAGCCCGAAGAACACGCCCTGCCCCAGGCTGAGCACGCCGCCCCAGCCCCACAGCATCACCAGCCCGACGGCCACGAAGGCATAGCAGAGGTATTTGCCAATCAGGTTCAGGCGAAATATGTCCAGCGTGAGCGGGAACACCGCGACCAGCAGGATCGCCAGCAGCACCACGCTGCCCAGGCCACTCTTGCTGAACCATTGACGCAGGTTGTTCATGTCTTGGTCCTCGGTTGTGTGGTTTGGTGGGGTGCCGGCCTCAGCGGCGGACCTTGCTGGCGAACAGACCCTGCGGCCTGATCATCAGGATCACGACGATGAGCGAAAGGGTGAGCACCTTGGCCATCGAGCCGGTCATGAAGAACTCGGAGATCGACTGCGTCTGCGCGATGCCGAAGGCCGAGGCCACGGTACCCAGCAGGCTGGCCGCGCCGCCGAAGGTGACGACCAGGAACGAATCCACGATGTAGAGCGAGCCCGAGGTCGGCCCGGTGGAGCCGATGGTGGTGAACGCGGCACCGGCGATGCCCGCCACGCCGCAGCCGATGGCAAAGGTCACGCGGTCGGTCTTCTTGGTGTTGATGCCGGTGGCGTTGGCCATGATGCGGTTGCTCACCGTGGCGCGCACCCTCAGGCCCCAGCGGCTGCGGTAGAGCGCGATCAGCACGCCGCCCGTGACGACCGTGGCCAGCGCCAGCACGAACAGGCCGTTGATCGGAATGTCCAGGCCCTCATGCGGCGACCATGAGCCCATCAGCCACTCGGGCAGCGTGGGGCTGACCTCCTTGGGGCCGATGGCGGTGCGGAACACCTGCTGCAGGCCCAGGCTCACGCCCCAGGTGGCCAGCAGCGTATCGAGCGGGCGCTTGTAGAGATGCCGGATCAGGCCCCACTCGACGATCCAGCCCAGGATGAACGCGAAGATGAACGCCGCGACGATCGACACCGGGAAGTAGTACGGCATCAGGTCAGGGAACTTCGACTCCACCAGCGTGGAGAACATGAACACCGTGTAGGCGCCGATGGTCATGAACTCGCCGTGCGCCATGTTGATGACGCCCATCTGGCCGAAGATGATGGCCAGCCCGAGCCCCATGAGCAGCAGCACCGCGAACAGGCTGAGCCCGGCGAAACCCTGCATCAGGGTGATGTTGAGCATATCGGAGAAGGTCATGACGGAGCTCTCGCGTTGGTGGGAAGAATCCCGTGAAGCAGGGTCCAAAAGCGGGCGTCCGCCGCCGTGGCGGACGCCCCAACCCGACAATCCACTCGCTTCTTGTTATTGGTAGCCCTTGGGGAACGGATCCGGCTTGATCAGCTCGGGCGACTCGGCCACCACCTTGAAGGTGCCGTCGGCCTGGCCCTGGCCGATGCGGGTCTTGCTCCACAGGTGGTGGTTGGCGTCGACCTTCACGTAGCCTTCCGGCGCGGTCTTCAGTTCGATGCCGGGAGAGGCGGCCACGACCTTGTCGACGTCGAAGCTGCCGGCCTTCTCCACAGCCGCCTTCCACAGCCAGGGGCCGAGGTAGGCCGCCTGCGTCACGTCGCCGATCACCGACTTGGGCCCGTACTTGGCCTTGAAGGCTTCCACGAACTTCTTGTTGTTCGCGTTGTCCAGCGACTGGAAGTACTTCATGCTGGAGTAGAAGCCGGCGAAGTTTTCGCCGCCGATTCCCAGCATCTCGTCCTCGGTCACCGACAGGGTCAGCAGGAACTGCTTGTCGCCCGTGATGCCGGCGGCCTTGAGCTGCTTGTAGAAGGCCACGTTGGAGCCACCCACCACCGCGGCGAAGATCAGGTCCGGCTTGGCAACCTTGATCTTGTTGATGAGCGAGTTGAAGTTGGTGTTGCCCAGCGGGTAGTACTCTTCGCCGACCACCTTGCCCTTCTGGAAGTTCTCGATGTGCTTGCGCGCGATCTTCATCGAGGTGCGGGGCCAGATGTAGTCCGAACCCACCAGGAAGATCTTGCCGACGTTCTTTTCCTTCTTGGCCCAGTCCAGGCCCCAGAGGATCTGCTGGGTGGCTTCCTGGCCGGTGTAGATCACGTTCTTGCTCTGCTCCAGGCCTTCGTAGAAGGTGGGGTAGTACAGCAGGCCGTTCTCTTTCTCGAAGATCGGCAGCACCGCCTTGCGCGAGGCGCTGGTCCAGCAGCCGAAGACGCAGGCCACGTGGTCGTTGACCAGCAGCTTCTTGGACTTCTCCGCGAAGGTCGGCCAGTCGGAGGCGCCGTCTTCCTTGATCACCTTGATCTTGCGGCCGAGGATGCCGCCCATCGCGTTGATCTGGTCGATGGCGAGCTGCTCCGCCTGGATGGAGCCGGTCTCGGAGATGGCCATCGTGCCGGTGGCCGAGTGCAGCTGGCCGACGGTGACCTCGGTGTCGGTGATCGCCAGCTTGGTGGTGTTGACCTTGGCGGTCGGCGGGGTCTGCGCGGCCGCCAGACCCGGCAGGCCGGCCATGCCCAGGGCGCCAAGGCTCTGGAGCAGGCGGCGGCGCTGCAGGGAGGAAAGCGGGGCGGAGGGTGAGGATTTGTGGCTCATGCAGTACTCCTGAAAGGTGGACGAATCGCCTCGTTCAACCGAGGGCTAAGCGGGGTCGACCGCTGTGAAAGAAGGTTAGGGTTGTTCCTGATTCCGCCCCATACGTCATTTAACGTAGCCGTACCGCACCACTCCAGGACTCAAAGAAAAATCAGCCTGCAGCCCAGGAATGGCGGGCGCAGGCAGCTATTTTTAAAATAGCGCTTTGGCGCCACGCAGCCCCCGGTGGCACGCATGTTGCGTTACAACCTGTCCGCAATTCATCCGCACGCGCGGGGTGCCTGCCATGGTCAGCGCTCCACAGAAGATCTTCCGCATCCGCCGCGAATACAACACCTGGGTCGCTGACGAGACCCTGGAGGACTACGCGCTGCGTTACACCCCGCGCACCGCGCGGCGCTGGACCGAATGGCAGGTGGCCAACACCGCGTTCGGCGGCCTGTCCTTTCTGGCGCTGGAAGCCATCGGCGCGGCCATCGCGCTGAACTACGGCTTCACCAACGCCGCCTGGGCCATCCTGGCGATGGGCGTGGTGATTTTCCTGACGGCCCTGCCGATCTCCGTCTACGCCGCCCGCTACGGCCTGGACATGGACCTGCTCACGCGCGGCGCCGGCTTCGGCTACCTGGGCTCGACCATCACCTCGTTGATCTACGCCACCTTCACCTTCATCTTCTTCGCGGTGGAGGCGGCGATCATGGCGCTGGCGCTGCAGATGGCGTTCGACTGGCCGCTGATCGCCTGCTACCTGCTGTCGGCGCTGGTGATCATCCCGATGGTGCTGTATGGCATCACCTTCATCTCCCGCCTGCAGGCCTGGACCCAGCCGGTCTGGGCGCTGATGCTGCTGCTGCCTTTCCTGTGGTTCGCGCTGGTGCAGCCGCAGATGCTGGACGGGTTGACCGGCCTGTCCGGTCTCAGCTCCGGCAGCGCCGACTTCGACCTGCTCTCCTTCGGGGCGGCCTCCACCGTGATCTTCGCCCTGGTCGTCCAGGTGGGCGAGCAGGTCGATTACCTGCGCTTCATGCCCCAGTGCACGCCCGCCAACCGCTGGCGCTGGTGGTTCTGCGTGCTGATGGGTGGGCCGGGCTGGATCGTGATGGGCATGCTGCGCATGCTGGGCGGGGCCTTCCTGGCCTACGTCGCGCTGCAGTTCGGCGCCACCGCGGCCCAGGCCACCGACCCGACGCACATGTACCTGTCGGCCTACACCCGCGTGCTGGGCGACTACGGCGCCGCCCTGTGGGTCACGGTGCTGTTCGTGGTGCTGGCGCAGGTCAAGATCAACGTCACCAACGCCTACGCCGGCTCGCTGGCCTGGTCCAACGTGTTCGCCCGCCTCACGCGCAGCCACCCGGGCCGGGTGGTCTGGCTGGTGTTCAACGTGGCGATTTCCACCCTGCTCATGACGCTGGGGGTGCTGGGCGCGCTGGAACAGGTGCTGGGCATCTACAGCAACGTGGCCGTGGCCTGGGTGGGCGCGCTGGTGGCCGACCTGGCGATCAACAAGCCGCTCGGCCTCAGCCCGCGCGGCGTGGAGTTCCGCCGCGCCTACCTGTACGACCTCAACCCCGTCGGTTTGGGCGCCATGGGGCTGGCCGCGCTGGTGGCCAGTCTGGCCTACGCGGGCTTCATGGGGCGCTGGGCCGCGGCCTTTGCCCCGGCCATCGCGCTGCTGCTGGCCATGGTGGCATCGCCGCTGCTGGCCTGGGCCACGCGCGGCCGCTGGTACCTGGCCCGCCCGCGCGAAGACCAGCCGCAGGCCGTGCTCACATGCGTGGTGTGCGAGAACCGCTTCGAGCGGGCTGACATGGCTTCCTGCCCCGCCTACGGCGCGGCCATCTGCTCGCTGTGCTGCTCGCTCGACTCGCGCTGCCACGACCGCTGCAAGCCGGCCGACGCCCGGGCCGGCGTGCAGATGCGCCGGGCCGTCGAAGCCCTGCTGCCCGGCCGTCTGGGCCACGGCGTCAACTTCCGCGTGGTCGAGTACCTGGGCATGTTCCTGCTGCTGGCGGGATCGATGGCCTTTGCGCTGGTCATGGTGTATGCGCAGGAGAGCCTGCAGGCTGGCACCGGCTCCCTCAAGTGGGCCTTCATCAAGGCCTTCTCCCTGCTGGCGATGCTGAGCGCCGTCTACGCTTGGTGGGTGGTGCTGGCCAACGACAGCCGGCGCATGGCGCGCGAGGAATCAGAGCGCCAGACCCAGCTGCTGCAGCAGGAGGTCGACGCGCACCAGCGCACCGACCGCGCGCTGCAGGCCGCCAAGGAGCGCGCCGAGAACGCCAACCAGGCCAAGACGCGCTACGTGGCCGGCATGGCGCATGAGCTGCGCACCCCGCTCACCAGCATCCTGGGCTATGCGCAGTTGCTGCTGCGCAGCGAGCAGTTGCCGCCCAGAGCCCGAGAAGGCGTGGCCACCATGCAGCAGAGCGGCCAGCACATGCATGCGCTGATCGACGGCCTGCTGGATCTGGCCCGCATCGAAGCCGGCCGCCTGCGGCTGGAGCAGGTGCCGCTGCACTTCCCCGGTTTCATCGACGCCCTCGTGCGCATGGTGCGCCCGCAGGCCGAAGCCAAGGGCCTGTGGTTCCGCACGGAAACGCGCGGGCGCGTGCCCACGTGGGTCCGCGCGGACGCCAAGCGCCTGCGCCAGATCCTCATCAACCTGCTGGGCAACGCGATCCGCTTCACCGACCAGGGCGGCATCACGCTGCGCGTGGATTGCCAGAGCGACGTGGTGCGCTTCGACGTCGAGGACACCGGCATCGGCATCGCGCCGCAGGACCAGGAGCGCATCTTCATGCCGTTCGAGCGCGGCAGCGCCGGGCGCCGCGCCACCACCACCGGCACCGGCCTGGGCCTGGCCATCACCCAGATGCTGACGGTGCTGATGGGGGGCGAGCTGACCTTGCGCAGCGCACCCGGCCAGGGCAGCACCTTCTCGGCCCGCCTGTACCTGCGCGAGATCGCCTTGCCTGCCGAACAGGCCAGCCGCCACACGCAGCCGGAGCGCACCATCAGCGGCTACCTCGGGCCGCGCCTCACGCTGCTGGTGGTGGACGACCAGCCGGTGCACCGGCAGCTGCTGGCCGGGCGGCTGATCCCCCTGGGCTTCACCGTGCGCGAGGCCGCCAGCGGGCGCGAATGCCTGGAAGTGGTGGCCGAGCAGCGCCCCGACGCGGTGCTGCTGGACCTCAGCATGGACGACCTCACCGGCTGGGAAACCGCGCGCCTGCTGCGGCAGCGCCACACGCCCCAGGAGCTGCCCATCGTCATCGTCTCGGCCGACCTGTTCGAGAACCAGCAGGAACACCTGGACGAAGCCGCCTGCCAGGCTTTCGTGGGCAAGCCGGTGCTCGACTCCGAGCTGCTCGACGCCCTGGCGCATGTGCTGTCGCTCGAATGGACCGAGCACGAATATCGCATGCCCGTGATCGCCGCGCCGGCGCCCACCCTGGCCGACGCCTCGCCGCTACCGCCGGAGCTGTACCAGGACCTGTCACAGCTCGCCCGGCTGGGCAACGCCAGCGGCGTGCGCCAGCTGATCGAGGCCGCCATGCTGACCCAGCCGCAGTTGCAGACCACGCTGAAGGCCCTGGCCCGGCATGCCGAACGTTACGATTTCAACGCCTTCCTCGAAGCCCTGCGGACCGTGGGCGCAGCGGAGGAGCCTGCTAGCGATGAACCCTGAGACCCCCTCCGCCCTGCCCGGCGTCGTCCTCGTGGTCGACGACGCCCCCGAAACCCTCGGCCTGTTGTGCGACGCCCTGAGCCAGGAAGGCTACACCGTGCTGGTGGCGCGCAGCGCCGCCGAAGCCTGGCAGCGCTTCGAGATGGCCGTGCCCGACGCCGTGCTGCTGGACTGCGTGATGCCCGGCGAAGACGGCTTCGCGCTGTGCCGGCGCATCAAGGCGGAACCCTCGTGGGCCCACGTGCCGGTGATCTTCATGACCGGCCTGTCCGAGACCGAGCAGATCGTCCAGGGCTTCGCCAGCGGCGGGGTGGACTACGTGGTCAAGCCGCTCAAAGTGCCCGAGGTGCTGGCCCGCCTGGCCACGCACGTGCACAACGCCCAGGTGGGCCGGCTGGCGCGCGAGGCCGTGGATGTGGTGGGCATGGGCATCGTGCTGGTCGACCGCCAGGGCCGCGTGGCCTGGCGCTCCCCGCAGGCCGCCCGCTGGCTGGCCGAGGCGCTCGGCCCCGCCGGTAGCGCCGACGCCGTCTGGCGCGACTGGCTGAGCGAGGCCGTGGCGCAAGGCAGCTCGGCCCGGCCGATGCCCGGCGGCGGCGAGCTGCAGGCCCAGTACCTGGGGCGCGCCGGCCTGGGCGAGGCCATGCTGGCGCTGCGCACCGTGGCCGAAACCTCCACCCAGCAGCGCCTGCGCGACGCGGCGCTGACGCCGCGCGAGACCGAGGTGCTGGCCTGGCTGGCCAAGGGCAAGACCAACCGCGACATCGCCGACATCCTGGGCATGAGCCCGCGCACCGTCAACAAGCACCTGGAACATATCTTCGAGAAGCTGGGCGTGGAAACCCGCGCGGCGGCGGCGGCCATCGTCAGCAGCTCGCTGCCGCCCACGCCGCCCCACGCCTGACTGCCCCGGCGCCTGCCGCGCCCTGCCCGCCATTCGAGGCTATGCTCCGCCGCATGTCCGCCGCCCCGCCCACCCGAGCCGAAGCCGAGCCGGATGCGCCCCTGCGCATCGTCAAGATCCGGCGCGACTACAACAGCTGGGTCGCACGGGAGACGATCGAGGATTACGCGCTGCGCTACACGCCGGTGCGCTTTCGCCGCTGGTCGGCCATGCGGGTGGCCAACACCGCCTTCGGCGCCGCCTCGTTCCTGATCCTGGAGGCGGTGGGCGCCACGCTGCTGGTCCGCTACGGCTTCGCCAACGCCTTTTGGGCCATCCTGGCCACCGGGCTGATCATCTTCCTGGCCGGGCTGCCTATCAGCGTGTATGCGGCGCGCTTCGGCGTGGACATGGACCTGCTCACGCGCGGCGCCGGCTTCGGCTACATCGGCTCCACCATCACCTCGCTGATCTACGCCACCTTCACCTTCATCTTCTTCGCGCTGGAAGCGGCGGTGATGGCCTACGCGCTGGAGCTGGCGCTGGACATACCGCCGCGCTGGGGCTATCTGATCTGCGCGCTGGTGGTGGTACCGCTGGTCACGCACGGCGTCTCGTCCATCAACCGCCTGCAGGCCTGGACGCAGCCGCTCTGGCTGGCCATGCTGGTGCTGCCCTACGCGGCGGTGCTGATCGCCGATCCGCACGCCTTCGCCGGCATCGCGCACTACGGCGGTGCCAATGGCCGCGGCGCGGCCTTCAGCTGGCCGCTCTTTGGCGCCGCGCTGACGGTGGGCATTGCCCTCATCACGCAGATGGGCGAGCAGGCCGACTACCTGCGTTTCATGCCGGAGCGCAACGAACGCAACCGCCGCACCTGGTGGGCGGCGGTGTTGCTGGGCGGGCCGGGCTGGGTGCTGCTGGGCGTGGCCAAGATGCTGGGCGGCGCGCTGCTGGCCTGGCTGGTGATCAGCCACATGGTGCCGCCGGCGCGCGCGGTGGATCCCAACCAGATGTACCTGGCGGCCTACGAGTACGTGTTTCCCAACTACGGCTGGGCGGTGGCGGCCACGGCGCTGTTCGTGGTGATCTCCCAGCTCAAGATCAACGTCACCAACGCCTACGCGGGCTCGCTCGCCTGGTCCAACTTCTTCTCGCGGCTGGCGCACAGCCATCCAGGCCGCGCCGTCTGGGTGGTGTTCAACACGCTGATCGCCTTCATGCTCATGGAGATGGACGTGTTCCAGGCCCTGGGCGAAGTGCTGGGCCTGTACTCCAACGTGGCCATCGCCTGGATCATGGCGGTAGTGGCCGACCTGGTGATCAGCAAGCCGCTGGGCCTGTCGCCGCCGGGCATCGAGTTCAAGCGCGCCCACCTGTACGACATCAACCCGGTGGGCGTGGGCGCCATGGGGCTGGCCTCGCTGCTGTCGGTGGCGGCGTACTTCGGTGCCTTCGGGCCGCTGGCGCAGGCCTTCTCGGCGGTGGTGGCGATGGTGGTGGCGCTGGTCAGCGCCCCGCTGATCGCCTGGGCCACGGGCGGGCGCTACTACGTGGCCCGGCGCAGCATGGTCGAGCCGCAGGCGCTGCCGCGCGCGCCCGGCACCCTGCCTGACGTGCACCGCTGCGTGATCTGCGAGCGCGAATACGAAGCGCCCGACATGGCCTTCTGCCCGGCCTACGGCGGCGCCATCTGCTCGCTTTGCTGCACGCTGGACGCCCGCTGCGACGACCTGTGCAAGCCCCAGGCCAGCCTGGCTGCGCAGTGGCCGGCGCTGCTGCGCCGCCTGGTGCCGCGCCGCTGGTGGCCGGCAGTGGACTCCGGCCTGAGCCACTTCCTGCTGCTGATGCTGCTGGTGGCGCCACTGCTGGCCTCGGTGCTGGCGCTGATCTACCGGCAGGAGCTGGCGGCGCTTGGGCCCACCGCGCCGCCGGAAGCGGCCGACGCCCTGCGCGGCGGCTTCGTCAACGCCTACCTGGTGCTGCTGCTGATCGGCGGCATCGTGGTGTGGTGGATGGTGCTGGCCCACACCAGCCGCAAGGTGGCGCAGGAGGAATCCATCCGCCAGACCCGCCTGCTGGTGCACGAGATCGACCAGCACCGCAAGACCGACGCCGCGTTGCAGAAGGCACGCGAGCAGGCCGAGCAGGCCAACCAGGCCAAGACGCGTTACATCAGCGCCATCAGCCACGAGCTGCGCACGCCGCTCAACTCCATCCTGGGCTACGCGCAGCTGCTGTCGGACGACGCCAGCGTGCCGCCGCACCGGCGTCAGGCGGTGCGCGTGATCCAGCGCGGCGGCGAGCACCTGATGTCGCTGATCGAAGGCACGCTGGACATCGCGCGCATCGAATCCGGCAAGCTCACGCTGGACAAGCGGCCCATGCGTTTTGCCGACACCGTGGGCGCGGTGGCACACCTGTTCGAGCTGCAGGCGTCCGAAAAGGGCCTGGGCTTCCGGCTCGACACCGGCGAAGGCCTGCCGCCCGTGGTGCGCGGCGACGAGCAGCGCCTGCGCCAGATCCTGATCAACCTGCTGGGCAACGCCATCAAGTTCACCAGCAGCGGTGCGGTGGGCCTGCGCGTGCATTACCAGCGCGAGATCGCCGTCTTCGAGGTCACCGACACCGGCCCGGGCATGACGGCCGAGGAGCTGGATCGCGTGTTCGAGCCCTTCGCGCGCGCGCGCAGCGCCTCGGAAGCCGGGCCGGGCGCTGGCCTCGGGCTGACCATCGCCGGCATGCTGGCCTCGCTGATGGGGGGCGAACTCACCGCCGAAAGCCAACCCGGCCGCGGCTCGGTGTTCCGGCTGCGCCTGTTCCTGCCGCGCCTGCCGGACGACGCCCTGCCGCCGGCCGCGCCGGACGACGCCTGGTCGCACGGCGCCCGCTACGACGGCCCGCGACGCCGCGTGCTGACGGTGGACAACGAGGAGGCCGACCGCCACCTGGTCGCGCAGTGGCTGGAGCCGCTCGGCTTCGAAGTGCGCGAGGCCGCGTCCGGCCATGAGGCGCTGGCCCTGCTGGAAGCCGGCTACCGCCCCGACGCCGTGCTGATGGACCTGGCCATGCCCGGCATCGACGGCTGGGAAACGCTGCGCCGCGTCCGTGCGCTGGACCTGCCGCAGCTGCACTGCGCCGTGGTGTCGTCCAACGCGTTCGATCGCGGGCTGCGCAACGACGTCGGCATCGGCGAGCGCGACTACTTCATCAAGCCGGTGCGCCGTGCCGATCTGCTGGCCTGGCTGGAGGAGCGGCTGCAGCTCATCTGGTTGACGCCTGCGGACAGCAAGGATTCAGAGCCAAATCGGTCTCCAGCCCATACGCAGCAGGCGCAGGCAGCTATTCTTTCAAGAGCGAACAGGCACCAGGCCAGCGCTGCCGTCACCCCCTGCCCGACCCCGGGCGCCGAGGCCCTGCGGCCGCTGGAGCGCGCCGTGGCGCTGGGCTACTACCGCGGCGTGCTCAAGGCCGCGGACGCGCTGGAGCAGGCCGACCCGGGTTGCGCCGCCTTCGCGGCCCGGGTGCGCGAACTGGCGGGACAATTCCGCTTCGACGCCATCGCCGCGATGCTGCAACCGGCCGACGCCGCCGCGGCCGACGCTGCCGCGCCGGCCGGCCCGAACCCTGCGCCATGAACCACCCCGCCACCGCCTCCGCCACGCCACACCCGGACGACGAACTGCTCGGCCGCGCCGACAACGACGTGTTGCTGATCGTCGACGACATGCCCGACAACCTGGCCGTGCTGCACGACGCGCTGGACGAATCCGGCTACACCGTGCTGGTGGCCACCAGCGGCGACCAGGCGCTGCAGCGTGCCGGGCAGGCCAGGCCCGACATCGTGCTGCTGGACGCCATGATGCCGGGCATGGACGGCTTCGAGGTGGCGCGGCGCCTGAAGGCGGACCCGGCCACCACCACCATCCCCATCATCTTCATGACCGGGCTCACCGAGACCGAGCACCTGGTGGCCGGCCTGGAAGCCGGCGGCGTGGACTACGTGACCAAGCCGGTCAAGGCGCGCGAGCTGATCGCGCGCATCGGCGTGCACCTGGGCGGCGCGCGGCGTGCCCGCCACCAGGCCAGCCAGTCGCGCCAGGCCCGCAATGCGCTGGATGCCTTCGGCTACGCCAGCGTCACCGCGCGCGCCAACGACGGCCGCCTGCTCTGGACCACACCGCTGGCGCGTGATCTGCTGCAGCGCTACTTCGGCGCCGATGCCGCGGCCGACGCGCTGGCACCCACCCTGCCCGAGCCGGTGGCCCAGTGGCTGCGCCGCAGCCTGCCCGAGGCCGGCGCGCCGCTGCCGGCCGACCCGCCGCGCTACGCCGCCGACCAGGGCGCGCGGCGCCTCAGCTTCACCCTGCATCAGCAGGTCGGCGACAGCGAAGGCGGCGGCGACTGGCTGCTGGTGATGCGCGAGGTGTCCGACGCCGCGGTGATCGAATCGCTGGCCCAGGCCTTCCGCCTGACCGCACGCGAGGCCGAGGTGCTCTACTGGGTGGTCAAGGGCAAGATCAACCGCGACATCGGCGACATCCTGGGCGCCAGCCCGGCCACGGTGAAGAAGCACCTGGAGCGCATCTTCGCCAAGCTGGGCGTGGAAACGCGCACCGCCGCCGCCGGTATGGCGCTGGGGCGGATACGGCAGCTGCATCCGCAGTTTGAAGGCTGACCCCCTGAGGCGCTGACGCGCCACGTGCTCGCCGCCGTAGGCGGCGGCTCTTCGGCCTGTCCAGGTCTGCGCGGGCAAACCTGGAGCCGCAGGCCTCATACCGAATCGCGTTCACTCTGCAAGAACCGTTCGGGCTGAGCTTGTCGAAGCCTCACGCGGCGCGCAGGCAGGCTCAGCGTGAACGGTTTGGTATTTTTGAAGGCAAGTCGGTATTAGCCCCTCTTGCTGCGTGAGAGGGAGACACCGCCACTGGCCGGTACAAGCCCGGCCACGGCGGTCGCTGGCATGGCCTGCCCCGCGGCCACTGGACTTGACCACTCGGCGCGGTTCATCGGCGGGCCATCGCAGGAGGCGACCGATTCTTCCCGCCCCCGGAAAGGCTGGAAGACGTTGCGTGGTGGCGCTATCCATGCCTATTCGGAAAGTACGCCAAGACGTACGCCTCGTTGCACCCGAAGGGTTCCGGAACCCGGCCCGTCACCCTTGCCTTTCAATGCAAATTTCATAGCTGCCTGCGCCCGCCACGAAAGGGCAGAAGGCCGATTTGGCATGAAACCCGGATGACCTGATCCGGCCCGCCCGGCTACGCCTGGAAAGCGCCACCCATGTACGCCATGCGGCGTATTTCTGGCGGGCGGGTGGCTCCGTAGCATGACCCTTGTCCGCTGCATGTTGGCCTTCCCGACGGCCCGGCGAGCGGCCAGCAACCTGGTTCATCCACTCAACTTCTGGAGTATTTCGCATGCAACGTCGCTACACCCTCAAGGCACTGGCCGCGGCGGCCGTCCTGTCGGGCCTCACCGCCCTGCCCGCGCACGCCGCCGACACCATCAAGGTCGGCATCCTGCATTCGCTCTCCGGCACCATGGCGATTTCCGAGACGGCGCTCAAGGACATGGCGCTGATGACCATCGACGAGATCAACGCCAAGGGTGGCGTCATGGGCAAGAAGCTCGAGCCCGTGGTGGTGGACCCGGCCTCCAACTGGCCGCTGTTCGCCGAGAAGGCCAAGCAGCTGATCACCCAGGACAAGGTCGCCGTGGTGTTCGGCTGCTGGACCTCGGTGAGCCGCAAGTCGGTGCTGCCGGTGTTCGAAGAACTCAACAGCCTGCTGTTCTACCCGGTGCAGTACGAGGGTGAGGAGCTGTCCAAGAACGTGTTCTACACCGGCGCCGCGCCCAACCAGCAGGCCATTCCGGCCGTCGAGTACCTGATGAGCAAGGAAGGCGGCGGTGCCAAGCGCTTCGTGCTGCTGGGCACCGACTACGTGTACCCGCGCACCACCAACAAGATCCTGCGCGCCTTCCTGCACAGCAAGGGCGTGAAGGATTCCGACATCGACGAGAAATACACCCCCTTCGGCCACAGCGACTACCAGACCATCGTGGCCGACATCAAGAAGTTCAGCCAGGGCGGCAAGACGGCGGTGATCTCCACCATCAACGGCGACTCCAACGTACCCTTCTACAAGGAGCTGGGCAACGCCGGCCTGAAGGCCAAGGACGTGCCGGTGGTCGCCTTCTCGGTGGGCGAGGAAGAACTGCGCGGCGTCGACACCAAGCCGCTGGTCGGCCACCTGGCGGCCTGGAACTACTTCATGTCGATCAAGAACCCGGCCAACAGCGCCTGGATCAAGGAGTGGAGCGACTACGCCAAGGCCAAGAACCTGCCGGGCCAGTCCACCAAGCCGCTCACCAACGACCCGATGGAAGCCACCTACATCGGCATCCACATGTGGAAACAGGCGGTGGAGAAGGCCAAGAGCACCGACACCGACAAGGTGATCGCCGCCATGGCCGGCCAGAAGTTCGCCGCGCCGGATGGCTTCACCGTGGAGATGGACGCCAAGAACCACCACCTGCACAAGCCGGTGTTCGTGGGCGAGATCCGCGCCGACGGCCAGTTCAACGTGGTGTGGAAGACCAAGGGCCCGATCAAGGCACAGCCCTGGAGCCCGTTCATCACCGGCAACGACAAGAAGAAGGACGAGCCGGACGGCAAGACCAAGATCGACTGACAGGCCGGTACGCGCGGTGGGGTGCCTGGCGCGCCCCACCCCGGACAGCGGGTCTGGCTGCCGCATCGGTCGCCAGATCCCGCTGATATCGAATCCATAGCTTGCGCCGCACGTCGGAAGCCGACTGCGAGCCGATTTGACCTTGAAACGTCCCATGACCCGCCCGTTCCGAGCCGCCCCCCGCTGGCGCCCCCTGCGCGCCGCCTGGCGCGGTTGCGCGCTGATGCTGCTGGCCCTGTTGCTGGCGCCCGGCGCCTGGGCCGTCACCGCCGAGCAGGCCCTGAAGATGGCCACCGGCGACGGCGAAGACCGCGTGCAGGCCATCAACGAGGCCGTGCTGGACGCCGATGACCGCACCCGCGCCTTCATCGACGCGCTTTCCAACGACGCCGTCAAGGCCAGCGACAAGGCCGCCTTCGTGATGGACGGTGATCAGGCCACCGACCCGGTCACCGGCGCCAAGGTCAAGCTGCCGGATGACGCCGAGGACGTCATCAACAACAACTTCCTGCGCTCCGCCCTCGACGCCGCCAAGGCCGCGCTGCAGCTGCACAGCGAGGACGAAGCCACCCGCGCCGCCGCCGCCGCCGCGCTGATGAAAGACCCGGACGAATCGCGCCTGCCGCTGATCGACCGCGCCCTGGCCGCAGAGAAAAGCCCCGCCGTGCGCGACCGCCTGGAACTGGCGCGCGCCACCACCCTGCTGGCCAGCCACGACGCCGCCAAGCGCCTGCAGGCCGCCGAGGCGCTGCAGCAGGCGCGCAGCCCCGACATCAAGCTGCTGCTGAACGAGCAGCTCAGCCACGAGGACGACCCCAAGGTCAAGGCCGCCATCCAGGCCGCCATCGCCAAGATCAACGAAGGCCTGGCCTGGGGCGACCGGCTGGGCGTGCTGTTCACCGGCGCCAGCCTGGGCTCCATCCTGCTGCTGGCCGCGCTGGGCCTGGCCATCACCTACGGCCTGATGGGCGTGATCAACATGGCGCACGGCGAGCTGATCATGATCGGCGCCTACGCCACCTACGTGATGCAGGTGCTGTTCCAGCGCTATCTGCCGGATAGCGCCTTCGGCTGGTACCTGGTGGCGGCGGTGCCGGTCTCCTTCCTGGCGTCGGCGCTGGTCGGCGCGGTGCTGGAGCGCGGCGTGATCCGCTTCCTCTACGGCCGACCGCTGGAAACGCTGCTGGCCACCTGGGGCATCAGCCTGGTGCTGATCCAGACGGTGCGCTCGCTGTTCGGCGCGCAGAACGTCGGCGTGGAGAACCCGAGCTGGATGAGCGGTGGCTGGCAGGTGCTGCCCAACCTGATGCTGCCCTACAACCGCCTGGTCATCATCGGCTTCGCGGCCGTGGTACTGGCCGGCGTGGCCTTCCTGATCAGCCGCACACGGCTCGGGCTGTTCGTGCGCGGCGTCACACAGAACCGGCCGATCGCCTCGTGCATGGGCGTGAACACAGCGCGCATCGACACCTACGCCTTCGCGCTCGGCTCCGGCATCGCCGGGCTGGCCGGCTGCGCGCTCAGCCAGGTGGGCAACGTGGGGCCGGACCTGGGGCAGAGCTACATCGTCGACTCCTTCATGGTGGTGGTGCTGGGCGGCGTGGGGCAGCTGGCCGGCACCGTGTACGCCGCGCTGGGCCTGGGCCTGGCCAACAAGCTGCTGGAAGGCTGGACCGGCGCCGTGCTGGCCAAGATCGCCGTGCTGGTGTTCATCATCGTCTTCATCCAGAAGCGGCCGCAAGGCATCTTCGCCCTGAAGGGGCGCGAGGCATGAGCGCGCAACCGCCTTACGCCGTACCCGCCCCTGCCCAGAACCGCGCCTGATTCCCGGTCATGACCCCCAACACCCCATCGCCCCTCACCCTGCCCGCCCGCGCGCCGCTGCTCTCGCGCGGCGGCTGGGCCGCCTTCCTGGTCGCCCTGATCCTCGTCTGCGCCGTGGCGCCGGTGCTCAACATGGCGGTGCCCGAGGGCAGCGCCTTCCATCTTTCGGATTACATGGTCGGCCTGATCGGCAAGATCATGTGCTACGCCATCTGCGCGCTGGCGATGGACCTGATCTGGGGCTACACCGGCATCCTGAGCCTGGGCCACGGCCTGTTCTTCGCGCTCGGCGGCTACATGATGGGCATGTACCTGATGCGCCAGATCGGCCGCGACGGCAGCTACAAGAGCGACCTGCCCGATTTCATGGTGTTCCTCGACTGGAAGGAGCTGCCCTGGCACTGGGCGCTTTCGGGCAGCTTCGTCGCCACGCTGGTGCTGATCGTCGCCGTGCCGGCCCTGCTGGCCTTCGTGTTCGGCTGGTTCGCCTTCCGCTCGCGCATCAAGGGCGTGTATTTCTCCATCATCACGCAGGCGCTCACGGTGGCGGCCATGCTGCTGTTCTTCCGCAACGAGACGGGCTTCGGCGGCAACAACGGCTTCACCGACTTCAAGCGCATCCTGGGCATCCCCATCGCCACGCAGGAGATGCGCATGACCCTGTTCGTGCTGACCGGCGCCACGCTGCTGGGCTTCTTCCTGCTGGCGCGCTGGCTGGTGGGCAGCAAGTACGGCCGCGTGCTGCAGGCCATCCGCGACGCCGAGAGCCGCGTCATGTTCTCCGGCTACAACCCGCTGCCCTACAAGCTCAGCATCTGGATCATCAGCGCCGTCATGTGCGGCGTGGCCGGCGCTCTGTACGTGCCGCAGGTCGGCATCATCAACCCGGGCGAGATGAGCCCGGCCAACTCGATCGAGATTGCCATCTGGGCAGCCGTGGGCGGCCGCGCCACGCTGGTCGGCCCCATCATCGGCGCCTTCCTGGTCAACGGCGCCAAGAGCTGGCTCACCGTGGCGGCGCCCGAATACTGGCTGTTCTTCCTCGGCGGGCTGTTCATCGTGGTGACGCTGTTCCTGCCCAACGGCGTGGTCGGCCTGGTGCGCCAGCTGCGCCGCGGCAAGCCCGTGACCGCCCCCGCAGCAGCGGCCGCCGAGCGATCGCTGGAAAGCGAAGCCGGCGAGGACGTGCCGCCTTCGGTAGGCGCCCAGGCCACCACCCTGCCCGGCCAAGGAGCCCGCGCATGACGCCCGATCTGATGGAGCAAGGCGCGCAGCGCCTCTCGGAACACAGCGCCCGCGCCGCGCGCGGCAAGACCGAATCCGGCGGACGCGCCGCCAGCTACGGGCGCGTGGCCGAAGCGGGCGTCGACCTGACGCACGGCCGCATCCTGTACCTGGAAGACGTGAACGTCAGCTTCGACGGTTTCAAGGCCATCAACGGGCTGAACCTGGACATCGCGCCGGGTGAGCTGCGCTGCATCATCGGCCCCAATGGTGCCGGCAAGACCACGATGATGGACATCATCACCGGCAAGACGCGGCCCGACAGCGGCACCGTGTACTTCGGCTCCACCATCGACCTGCTGCGCCACAACGAACCGCAGATCGCGCAGCTGGGCATCGGCCGCAAGTTCCAGAAGCCCACGGTGTTCGAGCAGCTGACGGTGTTCGAGAACCTGGAACTGGCACTGAAGACCGACAAGCGCGTCAAGCCCTCGATGTTCTTCACGCTCGATTCGGCGCAGAAGGACCGGCTGGCGCAGGTGCTGCGCACCATCCACCTGGCCGATCACGTGAACCGCCTGGCCGGCCTGCTCAGCCACGGCCAGAAACAGTGGCTGGAAATCGGCATGCTGCTCATGCAGGACCCCAAGCTGCTGCTGCTGGACGAGCCCGTGGCCGGCATGACCGACGAGGAAACCGCGCGCACCGCCGAGCTATTCCTGAGCCTCAAGGGCCAGCACAGCCTGATGGTGGTCGAGCACGACATGCACTTCATCCGCGCCATCGCCGGCGAGCAAGGCACGGTGACCGTGCTGGCCGACGGCAGCGTGCTGGCCGAAGGCACCATCGACCAGGTGCAGGCCGACGAACGCGTCATCGAGGTCTATCTGGGGCGCTGAAATACTATGTTTTTCATAGCTGCCTGCGCCCGCCACTCAAGGGTCAAAGCCACTTTTTGTTCATAAACTGCCATGCTTGACGTCCGCAACATCGACCAGTACTACGGCGGCTCGCACATCCTGCGCGGCGTGAGCCTGCGGGCCGAACTCGGCAAGGTCACCGTGCTGCTCGGCCGCAACGGCGTGGGCAAGACCACGCTGCTCAAGAGCCTGATGGGGCTGGTGCCCATCAAGAGCGGCACCATCGACTTCAACGGCGAGCCGATCCAGAACCGGACCCCCTACGCCCGCGCGCGCGCCGGCATCGGCTACGTGCCGCAGGGGCGCGAGATCTTCGGCCGCCTGACGGTGGAAGACAACCTGCGCATGGGCCTGGCCTACTGCAAGGCCGGCACGCCCATCCCGGCGCACCTGTACGAGCTGTTCCCCGTGCTCAAGCAGATGCTGCAGCGGCGCGGCGGCGATCTTTCCGGCGGCCAGCAGCAGCAGCTGGCCATCGCCCGCGCGCTGGCGCCGGGGCCCAAACTGCTGATCCTGGACGAGCCGACTGAGGGCATCCAGCCCTCCATCATCAAGGACATCGGCCGCGTGATCCGCATGCTGGCCGACCGCGGCGACATGGCCATCCTGCTGTGCGAGCAGTACTACGACTTCGCCGAGGAGCTGGCCGACGAGTACCTGGTGATGGAGCGCGGCGAGGTCATCGCCCGCGGCCCCGGCAGCGAGATGGCGGCCAAGGGCATCCGCAAGCTGGTGGCGATCTGAGCCGCAGCCCGCGAGCGCGCAACGACCCCGCGGCTCAAGTCACCGGAGCGGGGTTGAACAGCACCAGGGCGTTGTGCAGCTTCCACCGCTCGGCCCAGGTCGGGCGGCCGCTGGCCACATCGAGCAACAGGTGGAACAGCTCCCAGCCCGCCTGCTCGATGCTGATCTCGCCGTCGGCGATGCGGCCGGCGTTCAGATCCATCAGGTCGTGCCAGCGGCGCGCCAGGTCGCTGCGCGTGGCCACCTTCACCACCGGGCAGGCGGCCAGACCGTAAGGCGTACCCCGGCCGGTGGTGAACACGTGCAGGTTCATGCCGGCCGCCAGCTGCAGCGTGCCGCAGATGAAGTCGCTGGCCGGCGTGGCGGCGAACACCAGGCCTTTCTGGTCAGGCCTCAGCTTCTCGCCTGGGGGCAGCACGCTGCCGATGGCCGCCGAGCCGCTCTTGATGATGCTGCCCATGGCCTTTTCCGCGATGTTCGACAGCCCGCCGGCCTTGTTGCCCGGCGTGGTGTTGGCCGCACGGTCGACGCGGCCGCGTTCCAGGTAGCGGTCGTACCAGCCCAGCTCCCGCACCACGTCCTCGGCCACCTGCGGCGTGGCAGCGCGGGACGTGAGCTGTTCCACCGCGTCGCGCACCTCGGTGTTCTCGCTGAACATCACCGTACCGCCGGCGCGCACGACGAGATCGGCCATGAAGCCTACCGTGGGGTTGGCCGTGACGCCGGAAAACGCATCGCTGCCGCCGCACTGCACCCCCACCACCAGCGCGCTGGCGGGCACGGTCTGGCGTCGGCGCGCGTTCAGGCGCTCCAGGTGCGGGCGGGCGCGCGTCACGATGTCGTCGACCATGGACATGAAGCCGACGTGTTCGTCGTGCTGCAGGCACACCGTTTCGGGGCCGGCACCTGCGTCGCGCCCGCCCAGCAGCGGGATCGTTCCGGGCGGCAGCAGGCGATCGGGCTGCAGCTTCTCGCAGCCGAGGCTGACCACCAGCACCTCCCCGCCGAAGTTGGGGTTGAGGCTGATGTGGCGCAGCGTGCGGATGGGGATCTCGGCGCCCGGCGCATCGATCGCCACGCCGCAGCCATAGCTGTGCTCCAGCGCCACCACCCCGTCGACGTGCGGATAGTGCGGCAGCAGTTCCGCCCGGATGCGCTCGGCCGCCACGCCCACAACGCCGGCCACGCACTGCACCGTGGTGGTGATGGCCAGCAGGTTGCGGGTGCCGACCGAGCCGTCGGCGTTCAGGTAGCCCTCGAAGCTGTAGCCGGTGAGCGGCGCACTGGCCGGCGCCGGCACGGTGGCCATGGGCAGGCCTTCCAGTGCGCGCGCCGAAGGCATGTCGATCAACCGCTCGTACACCCAGCTGCCGGCAGCGATGGGCTGCCTGGCGTAGCCCACCGGCACGTTGTAGCGGCGCACCGTACCGCCCGTCTCGATGTCGACCAGGGCCAGCTTGTGGCCCTGCGGCACCTTCTCGCGCAGCACCAGGCCGTCGGGCAGCACCGTACCGGCCGGCAGGCCGCCGTCGTTGGCGACGATGGCGACGTTGTCGTCCGGATGCATGCGGATGGTGACGGGCTTTAGCGCCGCATCGGTCATGGCGAGGCTCCTCAGGCTTCCGCCTGGCTGGGCAGCGGCGGGCCGGCAAAGAAGGCACCCAGATTGTCCAGTACGCGCTGGGCCATGGCCTGCCGGGTCTGCACCGTGGCGCTGGCCACGTGCGGCGCCAGCACCACGTCGTTTGACGCGCGCAAGGCCTCGAGCACCTGAAGCTCGGGCCTGACCAGGTCGAGTCCGGAGGCACCGACGCCGCCACTCTCAAGTAACGCCATCAGCGCAGCTTCGTCCACCTCACTGCCACAGGCCACATGGACGAGGAATCCTCCAAGCCCGCGCGTGTCGGCGTCGATCAGGTGCCGCTTGACCGGGCTCCGGGCTGGAGGAAGCGGAGCTGTCCAGTCGGCCGGCCGGGCAGGCCAGGCAGCTTGCGCGGCAGCCCACGGGGCGGCCAGCAACAGACTGGCCGCGATCAGAACGTGCTTCATCGAAACTCCTGCGGGCCTGCGTGGAACGCCTGGCGGCGACTTCAGACGGGAACGCCCGCACGCCGGGTCAGCCACGCAGGCGCGTCCTGCAGCGCCACGGGACGGAGAAAGCGGTCCAGCGCGGCGTAGCCCACCGATGTGCTGGACGGCTGGGTGGACGAGGGAAACGGTCCGCCGTGCTGCTGCGACCCCGCCACCGCCACGCCGGTGGGTACGCCCGCGAACAGCACGCGGCCCGCCACCTGGGAAGCCGCGCGCACCAGCGCGAGTTCGGGCGCCGCGGGTGGCTCGTCACCGTCGAAACCCCACAGGGTCACCGTGAGCGAGCCGCCAATGGCTTCGAGCACCTGGCGCGCCTGGTCGGCGTCGTCCACACGCACCACCAGCGCGGCGGGGCCAAACACTTCGTCGTGCAGGCTGGCGTCGGCGATGAAGTCCGGCGCATCGACTTCGGCCAAAAAGGGGCGTGGCGCCGCGCCGTCGGCAGCGCGCTCGGACAGCAGGGGCCGCAACCCGGCATGCCTGCCCCAGCCCTGCACACCCCGGTCGAAGCCGGTGCGGATCAGGGGTGTCAGCATGCCGTGCGGCTGCTGGGTGGCCAGCGCCTTGACCAATTCGTCCACAAACGCCTGCGAAGCCGCATCCCGCGGCACGACGATCACGCCCGGGCTGGTGCAGAACTGACCAGCCCCAAGAGCAATGGAAGCCGCCAGCGTCTGCGCCAGCTGCGGCCCTTGCGCCCCCAGCACCGCGGGCGTCGGCACGATGGGGTTGACCGAGCCCAGCTCACCAAAGAACGGGATCGGCCGCGGTCGCTCCTGCGCCACCTTTTCCAGCGCACGGCCACCGCGAAAGGAGCCGGTGAAGGCGACCGCCGCGATCTGCGGCGCCTGGACCAGCCGCACACCCACCTCAATGCCCGCGCCTTCGACCATGCCGAGGACGCCTGCAGGCAGGCCCTGCAGCTTCACCACGCCCTGCGCCAGCTTCATGACCTCACGCGAAAGCCCGGGATGGCCAGGATGCGCCTTGACCACCACCGTGCAGCCGGCGGCCAGCGCGGCCGCCGTGTCGCCGCCCAGCACCGAGAACGCGAACGGAAAGTTGCTGGCGCTGAACATCGCCACCGGCCCCAGCGGCACGCGCACGCGCGCCAGGCGCGGGCGGCCCGCCGGCGGTGCGCCGGCCACGGCCTCGTCCTCGGTGAAGGCAAAGGCGTCGCCCTGCTCGGCCTTGTCGGCAAAGCCGCGCAGCTGGAACGCGGTGCGGTCGAGCTCGCCGTTCAGACGGCCCGGGCCAAGCCCGGTTTCGCCGTCGGCCAGCGGTACGAGCTTCTCGCGCGCGCCTTCGATGGCGTCGGCCAGGCCGCGCAGCAGCCGGGCGCGGGTTGCGCCGCTGCTCGTGGCCCAGGCCGGGGTGGCGTCGGCGGCGTGGCGCGCGGCGGCGTCGATCTGTTCGGGCGTGCTTTCGTGGAGCGTGGTCATATCGAATTTGATAGCTGGTTGCGGTTGCTGGACGAGGGCTTGCGGGTCAAATGGCTTGAAATCAGGGAGCTAGCGGACCAGGCAGGGACGCTTGGGATCGAAGCTCCAGCCCGGCACCAGGTACTGCATGGCCATGGCGTCGTCGCGCGCGCCCAGGCCGTGCTGCAGGTAAAGCTGATGGGCCTTCTCCACTTCGGCCATGTCGATCTCGATGCCCAGGCCGGGCCGCTTGGGCACCTGCACGTAGCCGCCCTCGATGCGCAGCGGATCTCGGGTCAGGCGCTGGCCGTCCTGCCAGATCCAGTGGGTGTCGATGGCCGTCACCTTGCCGGGCGCCGCGGCACCGACGTGGGTGAACATGGCCAGCGAGATGTCGAAGTGGTTGTTGGAGTGGCTGCCCCAGGTCAGCCCCCAGTCGCGGCAGGTCTGCGCCACGCGCACGCTGCCGGACAGGGTCCAGAAGTGCGGGTCGGCCAGCGGAATATCGACGCTTTGCAGGCTGAGCGCGTGCACCAGTTGCCGCCAGTCGGTGGCCACCATGTTGGTGGCCGTGGGCAGGCCGGTGGCGCGGCGGAACTCGGCCATCACCTCGCGGCCGCTGAAGCCGTCCTCGGCCCCGCAGGGATCCTCCGCGTAGGCGACCATGCCGCGCATCTTCTGGCCCAGACGGACAGCGTCCTTCAGCAGCCAGCCGCCGTTGGGATCGAGCGTGACGCGCGCCTCAGGAATGCGCTCGTGCAGCGCGGCCACCGCCTCGACCTCCTCGTCACCGCGCAGCACGCCGCCCTTGAGCTTGAAGTCCTGGAAGCCGTAGCGCTGCTGCGCCGCCTCGGCCAGCCGCACCACAGCCTCGGGCGTCATGGCGGCCTCGTGGCGCAGGCGCAGCCAGTCGTCCTGCGCATCGGGCTCGCTGGCGTAAGGCAGGTCGGTCTTCGTGCGGTCGCCGACGAAGAACAGGTAGCCCAGCATCTGCACCGCGTCGCGCTGCTGGCCCTCGCCGAGCAGCGCCGCCACCGGCACGCCGAGATGCTGGCCCTGCAGATCGAGCAACGCAGATTCGACCGCCGCCACGGCGTGGATGGTGGTGCGCAAATCGAAGGTCTGCAGCCCGCGACCGCCAGCGTCGCGGTCTGCGAAGCGGGTGCGCATGGCGCTGAGGATGGCCTGGAGATGACCGATGCCCTGCCCTTCCACCAGCGCGCGGGCTTCTTCCAGCGTCTGGCGAATCTTCTCGCCGCCCGGCACCTCACCCAGACCGGTGTGGCCGGCGCTGTCGGTCACGACGACGATGTTGCGGGTGAAGAACGGCGCGTGCGCGCCCGAGAGGTTGAGCAACATGCCATCGCGCCCGGCCACCGGGATCACGCGCATCGACGTTACGACAGGGGTGTTCATTGCAAATCCAGTGATGGAAGTCCTGCCCGGGGCATCACGGCGCAGGGCTTCACGCGGCCACGCCCGCATGCGACGGCCGGCGTGCCCGGCGCGGGTCGCCAGCCCAGTCCTAGTTGGCCGTGATCTTCCGGTCGGCGATCAGTTTGCCCCAGCGCGCGTATTCGGCGGCCTGGAACCTGGCGAAATCCGCCGGAGTGTCGAGCACCAGCTCAAAGCCCAGGTCCTGCATCTTGGCCTTGGTGACGGGGTCGTTCATGATCTCGGCGATGGCGTTGCGCAGCTTGGTCTTCAGCTCGGTCGACAGGCCGTGCGGGCCCGCCACGGCCTGCCAGGAATAGATGTTGGCACCCTTGATGCCGCTTTCCTCCAGCGTGGGAACGTCCGGCAGCAGCGGCGAACGCTTGGCGCTGGTGATGACCAGGGGACGCAGCTTGCCGGACTTGAGCATCGGCATGGCGGTGTTGATGTTCATGAACGACGACATCACCTGGTTGCCCAGCAGGTCGGTCATCACAGGGCCGCCACCTTTGTAGGGCACGTGCAGGCCGCTGGTGCCGGTCTGCTGCCAGAACAGTTCAGCCGTCAGGTGATCGCTGGAACCGGCGCCGGAGGTGGCGAAGCTCATCTTGCCCGGATTGGCCTTCAGGTAAGCCAGCACGTCTGAGAGGCTCTTCAGGGGTGACGCCGCCGGCACCACCAGCACATTGGGCGCCTGCACCACCACCGTGATCGGGTCGAGATCCTTCAGCGCGTCGTACTGCACCTTCATCAGGTGCGGCGCGATGACATACGGGCCCAGCGATGCCACCAGCAGGGTGTAGCCGTCGGCCGGACTGCGGGCAACGGCGGCGGCCCCGATGGTGCCGGTCGCGCCGGCCTTGTTGTCGACCACGACCGTGCCGCCGATCTTCTCGCCCAGCTTGGCCGAAATGGTGCGCGCGATCAGGTCCGTCGAGCCACCCGGAGGAAACGGCACCACCAGCGTGACTGTTCGGTCTGGCCACGCCAACGCAGCGGAGGCGGCAAGCCCCAGGGCTGCGGCGCAGAAGGCTTTCTTCAGCATGGAGGTCTCCTTGTAGATCTGAAGTCTGGTTGTGGATCGGGTCTCACTGCGGGCCCAGCCTCTGGATCAGGGCGCGCAACTGCTCGACTTCCTCGGGCTTGAGGTCGGTCAGCGGTGGCCGCACCGGACCGGCCCCACGACCCACGATGGTCGCGCCTGCCTTGACGATGCTGACTGCATAGCCTTCACCCCTGTTGCGGATGTCCAGGTACGGCAAGAAGAATTCGTTGATCAGTCGGCCCACCGTGGCCTGGTCGCCCCTGGCGTAGGCGTTGTAGAACTCGATGGCGGTTCTGGGAATGAAGTTGAACACCGCCGACGAATACGTCGGTACACCCAGCGCCTTGTAGGCGTTGGCATAGACCTCGTGCGTGGGCATGCCGCCGATGTACACCAGCCGGTCGCCCACGCGGTGGCGGATCTGCACGATGCGCTCGACATCGCCCAGCCCGTCCTTGAAGCCGATCAGGTTCGGGCAGCGATCCGCGAGATGCGTCACCGACGCCGCCGTCAGCCGCGTGGCGGCGCGGTTGTAGACGATGACACCGATCCGCACGCTCCTGCACACCGCCTCGATGTGGGCGATCAGGCCTTCCTGGGTCGCTTCGGTCAGGTAGTGGGGCAGCAGCAGGATGCCGGCGGCGCCCGCCTTTTCCGCAGCCTGGGCGTACTGAATGGCCAGCCGTGTGCCCCCTCCCGCCCCGCCCACGATCGGGATGTCGTTCTTGCAGACGTCGCAGGCCACCTTGACGATCTGGGCGTATTCCCCCGGCTCGATGGAAAAGAACTCACCCGTACCGCCGGCAGCAAACAGCACGGTGGCGCCATAGGGCTTCAGCCATTCGAGACGCGCGGCGTATGGCTTGGGCGCGAAATTGAGTTCGCTGTCGAAATCGGTCAGTGGAAATGACAGCAAACCCGTGGAAAGCGCTGTCTTGAGTTCTTGTGGCGTCACGATGGCCCCTTGCCGTATGAGATATGACATCATACCTCTAAGAACGATCGCAACAGATCAGGGTTATCCCCTAAATGCGCATCCGTGTGTCAGGCGCCGGATTGGAGCAGCCGCCGGCGCCGTTCGCGGCTGTTGCTCAGGTGGGTCCGCATGGCGGCGCGCGCTGCCTCGGCGTCCTGCCGCTCTATGGCCTCGCATATGGCCAGATGCTCCGCGTGCACACCGCGCAGGTAGACCTGCTGCGCGGGCGTCGGGGTCGACGTTGCCCCAAGGCGGGCGCGCGGAATCATCATGCCGCCGAGGGTGTTCATCAGTTCCTCGAAGTGCGGGTTCTGTGTCGACCGGGCAATTTCCAGGTGAAACTGGAAATCCGGCCCCACCGCGTCCCGCCCCTCCTCCACCGCGCTGGCGAAGGCCTGGAGCACCTGGCGCAGCGCGTCCAGGTTCTCGGAGGTGCGCCGTTGTGCCGCCAGCGCCGCGCTCTCGGTTTCGACCGCGATGCGCAACTCCAGCACCGCGATCACGTCCTGCAAGGTGCCGAGCTGGTCCGGCGCGATCCGGAACGTGCTCGCGTCGCCCAATCCGATCACGAAGGTGCCGATGCCGTGCCGGGTTTCCACCATGCCGGCTGCCTGCAACCGTGAGATGGCCTCGCGCACCACGGTGCGGCTGACCCCGTGCTCGGCCACCAGATCGGTCTCGCGCGGCAGCTTGGCGCCGTTTGGGAGCGTGCCGTCCCGGATCTGGTCCCCCAGAATGCGCACGAGGTCCGCGGTCAGGGAACGCGGGCGGCGAACAACGGGAGCGTGGACTTCTGACATGACATCCATTATGAGCCGAGTTGTCTGACTTCCGGCCCAGGTCGAAGCGCTGCAGGTGTAGAGCAGACCTGCCGCCGTCACGGTGCCCATCCTCATAATGCGTCTTCCCGGCCGGCAGGCCCGCCGGGCCGCAACGACCCAACGCAACCAACAGCCCATGAGCATCCGCATCGCCGTCATCTCTTCCATGGCCACCAAGGCCTTGCTGGCCGACCTGACTCACCAATTCCAGCAAGCCCACCCGGAGATCGAGGTACAGGTCGAATCGGTCGGCGGGGTCGACGCCGCCAAGCGTGTGCAGGCCGGCGAGGCCTTTGACGTGGTGGCCCTCGCGTCCGACGCCATCGAGAAGCTGGTTGCCGCAGGCCATCTGCTGGCCGAAACCCGCGTGGACATCGTGCGCTCGGCCGTGGCCGTGGCCGTGCCCGCCGGCACCCCGCGGCCCGACATCTCGACTGAAGCTGCCCTCAAGGCCGCGGTGCTGGCCGCGCCCACGCTCGGCTATTCCACCGGCCCCAGCGGCGTGCAGCTGGCGCGGCTGTTCGAGCACTGGGGCATCGCCGCAGAAATCGCGCCGCGCATTGTCACCCCGCCGCCGGGGGTGCCGGTGGGTTCGCTGGTCGCCAAGGGCGAGGTGGCGCTGGGCTTCCAGCAATTGAGCGAACTGATGAACCTGCCCGGCATCACCCTCCTGGGCGGCCTGCCGGAGGCGGTGCAGATCGTCACCACTTTCTCCGCTGCGCAGACGGTGCCCAGCACGCAAACCGCTGCGACGCGCAGCTATCTCGACTTCCTGGCCAGCGCGGCAACGGCCGCCACCAAGCGCCAGCACGGCATGGAACCCGCCTGAGAACCGTCAACCGGCCAGCCGGCGCCCCGCTGGCGGCACGGATGTTGCTGTACCCATGCGGAACACCGCCACCGCATGAAATCTGCCCTGAACTTCCTGATGGCCTCCAAGCGCTGCGAGATCGCAGGGCTGCACCAGTTGGCCCTGACGAGCGAACTGGTCAATGCCACCGGGCGCCTGGTGCATGCGCTGCAGCGCGAACGCGGGCTGACCAACCTGTACCTGGCCTCGCGCGGCGAGCGCGGCGGTGCCGAACGGCTGGCCCAGGTGGCAGCCAGTGAAGCGCTCCAGGTCGAGGTGCTGGCCCGCTTCGAGCCGCTGGATACCGAAGCCGAGCAGAGCGGCTACCGCACACGCCTGTTCGGCCGCATCGCCTATGCCTTGCAGGGGCTCGCCGCCCTGCCGCTGCTGCGTGAGCGGGTGCAGACGCAGGCATGGAGCGCCGCGCGCGCCACGGCCGCCTATGCCCGGCTGATCCATGCCCTGCTGTCGGTGGTGTTCGAAGCCGCGGACAGCGCCTGGGATCCGGACATCTCACGCCACCTGGTGGCCCTGTTCAACTTCATGCAGGGCAAGGAATTCGCTGGCCAGGAACGCGCCACCGGTGCAGCACTGTTCGCGACCGGCTGTGCCGACGCCGATGGCCAGCAGCGCCTGCTGCGCCTGATCGAATCGCAGGAACAGTGCCTGCAGGTGTTTGCCGACTTCGCCAGCCGGCCGTTGCAGCTCGCCTGGCAACAGGCGCAGAAGCCCGACACGCTGGCCACCCTGGAACGGCTGCGCCGTGTGCTTTGCACGACCACGCCGGGAGGCGCACTGGAAAGCCACCTGAGCCAGGCATGGTTCGACGTCTGTACAGCCCACATGGACGCCATGAAGTCCGTGGAAGACGCCATGGCGGCCGAGCTGCTTTCCCTGTGCAAGCGCCGGCGGCAGACCGCGGAGGAAGACCTGCGCGCGCTGGAAGATCTTCAGACACGGGTGCCCGAGGCGGGCGCGCTGGTTGCCGACACCGCATTCTTCGACGATGCGCCCGCGAGCCCGGGGTTGCCACTCATGGACCTGCCCCACCAGGCGGCCTCCTTCGGTGCCCAGATGGACCGCTCGATCCTGGAGATCGTGCGCGATCAGGCGCTGCGGTTGCAGGCCATGGGCGACGAACTGGACACCGTGCGCTCCAGCCTCAACGAGCGCAAGCTGGTCGAGCGTGCCAAGGGCCTGCTGATGGCGCATCGCCAACTCAGCGAGGACGAAGCCCACAAGGCCCTGCGGCAGATGGCCATGAACCAGAACCGCCGCCTGATCGAGGTGGCCGACGCGGTGCTGGCGATGGCCGAGGTCCTGCCCAACCCTTCGCCGCGCTGACGTGCGCGCACGTTTCCTGGCATGTTGCAGCGCACAAACTGCGTGCCTGACTGAACCGGCATGGTTCCGTTGCACCGCTCTGGCGCATCCAGAATGAGCTGTGCCTTCCATCGCGCATAGTGCTGGAACTTGGAATTTCGCTTTTATATCAATGAGTTGAAGAAGCACTGGCGGCCAAGACGATGACCTGGCACGGCGCGTGCATAAGGTTTGCCATCCAGGACGGGCCAACGGCGGTCTGATCCCGGCGTCTACCCAGACACGGACAACGGCGTCCATTTCCCTCCCGCTTTTCGCGGGTCAGGAAATGGGCGCCGTTTTTTTTCGCCTGCATTTTTCTTTCCTGTTCAAGGAGTGCTTCATGAGCGGTTCTTCGCGTTCCTTCAATCGACGGCAGTTCACCCTGCAGGCTCTGGCCCTGGCGGGAGTCTCGGGCGCTGGCTTGCCCGCACTGGCCCAAAAGGCCGGTCGGCCGGAAAAGCAGGCCCTGAAGTTCGGCTTCATCAAGCTGACCGATTGCGCTCCCCTGGTGATCGCCTACGAGAAGCACTTCTTCGAGGACGAGGGCCTGTTCGTCACGCTCGAGGCCCAGGCCAACTGGAAGGTGCTGCTCGACCGCGTGATCGACGGCCAGCTCGACGGCGCGCACATGCTGGCGGGCCAGCCGCTTGGCGCCACCATCGGCATCGGCACCAAGGCGGACATCGTCACCGCCTTCAGCATGGACCTCAACGGCAACGGCGTCACGGTTTCCAACGCCGTGTGGGCCGAGATGAAGAAGTACCTGCCGATGAAGGACGGCAAGGTCGAGCATCCGATCAAGGCCGACGCCCTCAAGAAGGTGGTCGATGCCTGGAAGAAGGAGGGCAAGCCTTTCAAGATGGGCATGGTCTTCCCGGTTTCCACCCACAACTACGAGCTGCGCTACTGGCTGGCCGCCGGCGGCTTGAACCCCGGCTACTACACCAGCAGCGACACCACCGGCACCACCAAGGCCGACGTGCTGCTGTCGGTCACGCCACCACCCCAGATGCCGGCCACCATGGAGGCCGGCACCATCAATGGTTACTGCGTGGGCGAGCCGTGGAACCAGCAGGCCGTGACCAAGGGCATCGGCGTGCCGGTCATCACCGACGACGAGATCTGGAAGAACAACCCCGAGAAAGTGTTCGGCGTGACCGAGGCCTGGGCCAAGGCCAACCCCAACACGCACATCGCCGTGGTCAAGGCACTGATCCGCGCGGGCCAGTGGCTCGATGCCTCGATGGCCAACCGCGCGGAAGCCGTGAAGATCCTGTCGAAGTCGCAGTACGTGGGCGCCGATGCCACCGTCATCGGCAACAGCATGACCGGCACCTTCGAGTACGAGAAGGGCGACAAGCGCCCGGCACCGGACTTCAACATCTTCTTCCGCAACTACGCGACCTATCCGTATTACAGCGACGCCATCTGGTACCTCACGCAGATGCGTCGCTGGGGCCAGATCACCGAGTCCAAGCCTGACAGCTGGTACCTGGACACGGCCAGGAAGGTGTACCGCCCCGACATCTACCTGCAGGCCGCCAACGCGCTGATCGCCGAGGGAAAGATCAAGGCCACCGACGTGCCCAAGACCGACGGCTTCAAGGGCGTGCAAAGCGGCTTCATTGACGGCGTCACCTACGACGGCCGCAAGCCCAACGACTATCTCGCCAAATTCAAGATCGGCCTCAAGGCCGCCGACAAGGTCTGACCATCATGGAACTCGCAGCCAAGCTCTTCGGCGGCACCGCCGCCCTGCGCAACCCGAAAGACATCGGCCGCGCGCTCGTCATGACCGTGGGCGTGCCGCTGGCGGCCTTCGCGATTTTTCTGGCGCTGTGGTCCTTTGCGGCCTCGCGCATCCAGACCAGCCTGGGCGCGGTGCCCGGCCCCACCCAGGTGGCGCAGCAGGCCGTCAACCTGGTGCATGAGCATTTTGCGGAGCGCGAGCGCCGCGACGCTTTCTACGCCCGGCAGGAGCAGCGCAACGCCGAACGCGTGAAGGAAGACCCCGGCTACCAGCCCCGCATCCACCCCTGGACCGGCAAGGCCACCTACATCGACCAGATCTTCACCAGCCTGAAGACCGTGTTCGTGGGCTTCCTGCTCGCCACGCTGGTGGCGGTGCCCCTGGGCATCCTGGCGGGCACATCCAAGGTGGTGCAGGCGGCCATCAACCCGATGGTGCAGCTGTTCCGCCCGGTGTCGCCTCTGGCGTGGCTGCCCATCGTCACGCTGATCGTCAGCGCGGTGTACGTGACCGCGGGCGATCCGATGTTCCAGAAGTCCTTCCTGATCTCGGCCATCACCGTCACGCTGTGCTCGCTGTGGACCACCTTGATCAACACCGCCATCGGCGTCTCGTCGGTGGACAAGGATCTGGTCAATGTCGGCAAGGTGCTGCAGCTGCCCTTGGGCACCCGCATCCGCAAGATCATCCTGCCGTCCTCGCTGCCCTACATCTTCACCGGCATGCGCCTGTCGCTGGGCGTGGGCTGGATGGTGCTGATCGCCGCCGAAATGCTGGCGCAGAACCCGGGTCTGGGCAAGTTCGTCTGGGACGAGTTCCAGAACGGCAGCTCCGATTCGCTCAGCCGGATCATGGTCGCCGTGTTCACCATCGGCGCCATCGGCTTCGCCCTGGACCGGCTGATGCTGGTGCTGCAGAACCTGATCACCCGCCGCTGAACCGCGCTTCGCGTCTGGAGCCGACATGAACGCCGCCATCATGCCCAAAGCCATCCTCGAAACCGCCCCCCGCCGTGAAGGCCCCCACCTGTCCGCCGTACCCGCCACCGCCGCGCTCGAATTGCGCGACGTGTGCAAGGGCTACGGCAGCGGTGCCGCGCGCACCGAGGTGCTGAAAAACCTGAACCTGCGCGTCGAGCCGGGCGAGTTCGTCGCCATCGTCGGCTTCTCGGGTACCGGCAAGACCACGCTGATCAACCTGCTGGCCGGTCTGGCCCATGCCGACACGGGGGAAGTGCTCAAGAACGGTGCGCCGATCATCGGCCCCGGGCCGGATCGCGGCGTCGTCTTCCAGAGCTACTCGCTCATGCCCTGGCTGTCGGTGCGCGAGAACGTGGCACTGGCCGTGGACCGGGTGTGCGGCAATCTCAAGACCTCCGAGCGCGCGGAAAAGGTCAGGCACTACGTCTCGATGGTGGGCCTGACCCCGGCCATCGACAAGCGCCCCGCACAGCTGTCGGGTGGCATGCGCCAGCGCGTTTCGGTGGCGCGCGCCCTGGCCACCGATCCGGACGTGCTGCTGCTGGACGAACCGCTGTCGGCGCTGGACGCGCTGACCCGCGCCAACCTGCAGGACGAAATCGTCCGCATCTGGAGCGAAGACCGCAAGACCGTCGTGCTGATCACCAACGACGTGGACGAGGCGCTGATGGTGGCCGACCGCATCATCCCGCTGGACATCGGGCCCGGCGCAGCGCTCGGCCCCTCGTTCACCGTCGACATCCCGCGTCCACGCGACCGCCGCGCGATGAACCACGACGCGAGCTTCCAGGCCCTGCGTGGCCAGATCACCCAGCACCTGATCGCGCTGTCGCACCGCAACGCCGCGCAGCAGGGCAGCAACGTGATCCAGTTGCCCTCGCTGTCGCCCCGTTCCACCGAATCCGCGGGCCCGTCCCGCACGCTCGCCAGCCGGATGGGCATGCGCCACGCAGCGCTGGCCGAGCGCATCGAAGCCGAGCTGGCCCAACCCGACGCCGCCCTGGCCGATGGGGCCGACGCCTCCAAGCCCGGCGACGAGCGCTTCGTCGAGTTCTCTCAGCTGGTCAAGGTCTACCCGACGCCGAAAGGCCCGCAGACCGTGGTCGACGGCTTCGACATGAAGATCCGCAAGGGCGAGTTCATTTCGGTCATCGGCCATTCGGGCTGCGGCAAATCCACCGTGCTGTCGATGATGGCCGGCCTGACCGACGTGACCGACGGCGTCATCGTGCTGGACGGCCGCGAGGTGCGCGATGCCGGCCCGGACCGCGGCCTGGTGTTCCAGGCTCCCAGCCTGGTGCCCTGGCTGACTGCGCACGAGAACGTGATGCTGGGCGTGGCCCGCGTGTTCCCGCACGCCAGCGAGGCCGAGCGCCGCGACACGGTCGAGTACTACCTCAACCGCGTGGGCCTGGGTGGTGCCATGCACAAGAAAGCGGCCGAACTGTCCAACGGGATGAAGCAACGCGTGGGCATCGCGCGCGCGTTCGCGCTGCAGCCCAAGATGCTGCTGCTCGACGAGCCCTTCGGCATGCTGGATTCATTGACCCGCTGGGACCTGCAGGAAGTGCTGATGGAAGTGTGGGCACGCAGCCAGGTCACCGCCATGATGGTCACGCACGACGTGGACGAGGCCATCCTGCTGGCCGACCGTGTGGTCATGATGACCAACGGCCCCCGCGCCAAGATCGGCAAGCTCATGGACGTGCCCCTTCCCCGCCCCCGCAGCCGCGAAGCCCTGCTGCAGCACCCGCGCTATTACGAGCTGCGCGAGGAACTGATCGGCTTCCTCGAAGACTGCGGCCATCAGCGCTGACCCCATTCCCTCATCCTCACCACCAGGAGCCCACCATGTCCTACCTCGTTCCCACCGAGTTCGTCACGAAGATGATCGATGCCGGCGAGTCGAAGATCTTCATGTCCACGCGCGACACCGTGATCCGCGCCTACATGGCCGGCGCCATTCTGGCGCTGGCGGCTGCCTTCGCTGTCACCGTCACCGTACAGACCGGCAACCCGCTGATCGGCGCCATCCTGTTCCCGGTGGGCTTCTGCATGCTTTACCTGATGGGCTTCGACCTGCTCACCGGCGTTTTCACGCTGGCTCCGCTGGCCGTGCTCGACAAGCGGCCCGGTTGCACCTGGGGCGGCGTGCTGCGCAACTGGGGCCTGGTGTTTGTGGGCAACTTCGCTGGCGCGCTGACGGTGGCCCTGTTCATGGCCATCATCTTCACCTACGGCTTCAGCGAGGCACCCAACGCCGTGGGCCAGAAGATCGGCCACATCGGCGAGGGGCGTACGGTGGGCTACGCGGCCCACGGCGCGGCCGGCATGCTGACCCTGTTCATCCGCGGCGTGATGTGCAACTGGATGGTGTCCACCGGCGTGGTGGCGGCCATGATGTCCACCTCCGTCTCCGGCAAGGTGATCGGCATGTGGATGCCGATCCTGGTGTTCTTCTACATGGGTTTCGAGCACTCGGTGGTGAACATGTTCCTGTTCCCGTCGGGCCTGATGCTGGGCGGCAACTTCACGCTGATGGACTACCTGCTGTGGAACGAGATCCCCACGGTGGTCGGCAACCTGGTCGGCGGCCTCACCTTCGTCGGCCTGACGCTGTACTCGACCCACGTGCGCACCGCCCCCAAGCGCGCGCCGGTCTGACCCGCCTCTGATCCCGGCCTGACGCCCTGGAGCTGCAAACCGTGTCCCAAGTCGCCGTCCTGCGCACCCCGGCCTTGGCCGCCGTCGCGGCCGTGCATGCCGGGCCTGAGGCAAGTGAGCACCGGCGGCGCCAAGGCGCGGACGCGCGCCCGGTGCTGGCAGTGGCGATCGGCCAGCATTCGGAAGCCGGTCGCAAGGCGTTGAACCAGGACTTCCACGGCGTCTGCGTCCCGACCTCACCCACGCTGGAAAGCAAGGGCATCGTGCTGGCCCTGGCCGACGGCATCGGCAGCAGCCAGGTCAGCCACGAAGCCAGCCAGGCGGCCGTGCGCGCCGTGCTGGAGGACTACTACGCCACCCCGGACGCCTGGAGCGTCAAGCGCGCCATGCAGCGTGTGCTGACGGCCACCAACTCCTGGCTGCATGCCCAGACCCAGCGGGGCGTGCACAGGCACGATGCCGAGCGCGGCCACGTCTGCGCCGTGGCCGTTCTGGTGCTCAAGGGCCGCACCGCCCATCTCTTCCACGCCGGTGACGTGCGCATCCTGCGGCTGCGCGGCGACACCGTGGAGCCGCTCACCGAAGACCACAGGGTGTGGGTCGGAGGTGGCCAGCACTACCTGAGCCGCGCGCTGGGCTTCCAGCCGCATCTGGAACTGGATTACCGCAACCTGCCACTGGAGCGCGGCGACTGCTTCGTGTTGGCCTGCGACGGCGTGCACGAACACCTGTCGGCCGATGCGATGCAGTCCCTCGTCCGCCAGCACGCGGACGACCCGCAAGCCGCTGCCCGCGCCCTGGTGAGCGCGGCCTTCGCCAACGGCAGCGACGACAACCTCACTGCCCAGGTGCTGCAGGTTCAGGCGCTGCCCGAGGCCGAGCTGTCTGAAGCCCAGCAGCGCCGGGCCGCGCTGCCGTTGCCCCCGGTGCTCGCGCCGCGGACCGTGTTCGACGGCTACCGCATCGAGCGCGAACTGCACGCCAGCCACCGCAGCCACGTCTACCTGGCCACCGACCTCGACAACGGCGAGCGGGTGGTCCTGAAGACACCCAGCGTCGACCTGGCCCAGGATGAAACGGCGCTCGACCGCTTCATGATGGAGGAGTGGATCGCACGCCGCGTGCGCAGTGCCCACGCGCTGCAACCTCGCGGCCGCAGCCGTACGCCGAGCTACCTGTACGTGGCCATGGAGTACGTGGAGGGCATCACGCTGGCCCAATGGATGCGCGACCATCCCGCGCCCGACCTGCCCACCGTGCGCGGCATCGTCGAGCAGACAGCGCGCGGCCTGCAGGCCTTTCACCGCCTGGAGATGGTGCACCGCGACCTGCGGCCCGAGAACATCATGATCGACCGCGCCGGCACCGTGAAGATCATCGACTTCGGCAGCGTGCGCGTGGCCGGCCTGGCCGACCGTGCGATGCCTGGTACCGGCGAGCCTGTGCTCGGCATGGTGCAGTACACAGCGCCCGAGTGCTTCCTGGGCGAGCCGGCCAGCGAGCGCTCCGACCTATTTTCCCTCGGCGTGATCGCCTACCAGATGCTGAGCGGCCGGCTGCCTTACGGCATCCACGCCAGCGCGGTGCGCACGCGCGCCGACGCCCAGCGCCTGACCTACGAGAGCGTGATCGACGACCGCCGCGCCGTGCCCGCCTGGGTCGACGCCGTGCTCGCGCGCGCCGTGCACCCGGAGCCGCGCAAGCGCCATGAGGCGCTGTCGGCCCTGGTGCAGGAGCTGCGCGAGCCCGGCGCCGCAGCGCTCGGCCGCGAGCGCGTGCCGTTGATCGAGCGGCACCCGCTGCGCTTCTGGCGCGCCCTCAGCGCGGCGCTGGCCCTGGTGGCGCTGGCGCAGGCCGCCGTACTGGTGAGCCTCCACCAGCGCCCCACCTCACCGAATCCCGTGAAACCCTCCGCGATGGAGAAAGCCCCATGATGAAGAAACAGCACCTCGTGATGATCGGCAACGGCATGGCCGGCGTGCGCACGCTCGAAGAACTGATCAAACTCGCGCCCGACCTGTACGACATCACCGTCTTCGGTGCCGAGCCGCACCCCAACTACAACCGCATCCTGCTCTCGCCCGTGCTGGCGGGCGAGCAGACGCTGGACGAGATCGTCCTCAACGACTGGAGCTGGTACACCGAGCACGGCATCACGCTGCATGCCGGTTACACGGTGACCGACGTCAACCGCGCCGGCCGCACGGTGCACGCCGTGAACGCTGCCGGCGAAAAGATCAGCGCCCCGTACGACCGGCTGCTGATGGCCACCGGCTCCAACCCCTTCATCCTGCCGGTGCCGGGCCACGACCTGCCGGGCGTGCTGGCCTACCGCGACATCGCCGACACCCAGGCGATGATCGACGCCGCCGGCAAGTACCGCAACGCCGTGGTCATCGGCGGCGGCCTGCTGGGCCTGGAGGCCGCCAACGGCCTGATGAAGCGCGGCATGAATGTGACCGTGGTGCACGTGGCGCCCACGCTGATGGAGCGGCAGCTCGACAACACCGCCGGCCACATGCTGCAGCAATCGCTGGAAGAGCGCGGCATGCGCTTTTTGATCGGTGCGCAGACGCAGGAACTGGTGGCCGGCCCGGACGGCCGCGTGACCGCCGTGAAGTTCAAGGACGGCAGCGAGGCACCGGCCGAACTGGTGGTGATGGCCGTGGGCATCCGCCCCAATACCGCCCTGGCCGAAAAGATGCGCCTGCATGTCAACCGCGGCATCGTGGTGAGCGACACCATGCAGACCGTCACCGACGGCCGCATCTATGCCGTGGGCGAATGCGCTGCGCATCGCGGCATCGCCTACGGCCTGGTGGCACCACTGTTCGAGCAGGGCAAGGTGGTGGCCAACCATCTGGCGGAATTCGGCATCGGGCGCTACCAGGGCTCGCTCACCTCCACCAAGCTGAAGGTCACCGGCATCGACCTGTTCTCCGCCGGCGACTTCCAGGGCGGCGAGGACACCGAGGAGATCGTGCTGTCCGACCCGTTCGGCGGCGTCTACAAGAAGCTGGTCATCAAGGGCGACAAGCTGGTGGGCGCGTGCCTGTACGGCGACACGGTCGACGGCTCGTGGTACTTCAAGCTGCTGCGCGAAGGCCGCAGCGTGGCCGACATCCGCGAGCGCCTGATGTTCGGCGAATCCAACATCGGCGACACCGGCCACGAGGGCCACAACAAGGCCGCCGCCATGGCCGACAGCGACGAGGTCTGCGGCTGCAACGGCGTCACCAAGGGCACCATCTGCAAGGCCATCAAGGACAAGGGCCTGTTCACGCTGGAAGAGGTGCGCAAGCACACCAAGGCCAGCGCCTCCTGCGGTTCCTGCACCGGCCTGGTGGAACAGCTGCTGATGTTCACCGCCGGCGGCGACTATTCGGCCAGCCCCAGGACCAAGGCCATGTGCGGCTGCACGGAGCACGGCCACCAGGCGGTGCGCGACGCCATCCGCGACAACCATCTGCTCACGGTGCAGGACGTCATGCGCTCGCTGAACTGGCAGACGCCCGACGGCTGCCCGAGCTGCCGACCGGCCCTCAACTACTACCTGATCTCCACCTGGCCCAAGGAGGCGCAGGACGACCCGCAGAGCCGCTTCATCAACGAGCGCAGCCACGCCAACATCCAAAAGGACGGCACCTACAGCGTGGTGCCGCGCATGTGGGGTGGCGAGACCAACGCCTCGGAGTTGCGCCGCATCGCCGACGTGGTGGACAAGTACGCCATCCCCACCGTCAAGGTCACCGGCGGCCAGCGCATCGACCTGCTGGGTGTGAAGAAGGAAGACCTGGTGGGCGTGTGGCAGGACCTGGGCATGCCCAGTGGCCACGCCTACGCCAAGGCGCTGCGCACCGTGAAGACCTGCGTGGGCAGCGAGTGGTGCCGCATGGGCACGCAGGATTCCACCCAGATGGGCAAGGATCTGGAGCGCGCGCTGTGGCGCATGTACGCACCGCACAAGGTCAAGCTCGCCGTCAGCGGCTGCCCGCGCAACTGCGCCGAAAGCGGCATCAAGGACGTGGGGGTGATCGGCGTCGATTCCGGGTGGGAGATCTACGTCGGCGGTAATGGCGGCATCAAGACCGAGGTGGCGCACTTCCTGGTCAAGCTCAAGACGGCGGCCGAGGTGCTCGAATACTCCGGTGCCTTCCTGCAGCTCTACCGCGAGGAAGGCTGGTACCTCGAGCGCACCGTGCACTACATCGGCCGCGTGGGGCTGGACTACGTCAAGAAACGCATCCTCGACGACGCCGAAGGCCGCCGCGCGCTGTGGGAGCGCCTGCAGTTCGCGCTCGACGGCGAGCCCGACCCCTGGTTCCAGTTCGAGCAGGCGCGAGTGGACGTGCGGCAGTTCCAGCCCGTGGCCACGGCGCAGGCAGCGCAGGCCGGGGTGCTGGTGACCGGCAAGTGATTTTTTGAATGTTTTGTGCCTCCTGCCCAGATATGGCGGGCGCAGGCAGCTCTCAAAGGAATAGCAAAATGCAGGATTGGATGGCGGTTTGCAGGGTGGATGAGATCCCCCAACTGGGTTCGCGCCGCGTCGCGCGCGAGCAGGGTCTGGATGTGGCGCTGTTCCGCACCAGCCAGGACGAGGTCTTCGCCCTGCTCGACCGTTGCCCGCACCGCGGCGGCGTGCTGAGCCAGGGCATCGTCTTCGGGCGGCACGTGGCCTGCCCGCTGCACAACTGGGCCATCGGCCTGGCCGACGGTCGCGCGCGCGAGCCCGACGACGGCTGCACGCCGCGCTTCGACGTCAAGGTGGAGCAGGGCGTGGTGTACCTGGACGCGGCGCAACTGGCCAGCCATGCGACCGAGTTCACACGCCCGACCGCGGGGCCCTGCACGCGCCTGGCGGCGGATGCGGCAGGTTCCGGTTGCGCAGGCACCGCCTGAACAATCCCCGCAACGGTGCACGCCAGGCCTGCCCCATGAAGGAAACCAAATCCACCTGCCCCTGTTGCGGCGTCGGCTGCGGGCTCGCCTACGGCGGCCCGCGGCGCGGTGCATGTGAACGCCGCAGCCGGCCCCCCGCACACCATGGCTGAAACCAAATCCACCTGCCCCTATTGCGGCGTCGGCTGCGGCGTGGTCATCGAGAGCGATGGCGGGCGCATCACCGGCGTGCGGGGCGATCCGGACCATCCGGCCAACTTCGGGCGCCTGTGCACCAAGGGCGGCACGCTGCACCTGACGGCGGAAGCTTCCCTCACCCTGCACAGCCGGCTGCTCCACCCCATGCACCGGCCGCTGCGCGGCGCGGCACCGCAGCGCGCCAGCTGGGAACAGGCCACGGAGGCCATCGCCACCGGCCTGCAGCGCATCGCGGCGGAGCATGGGCCTCAGGCCATCGGCGTCTACGGCAGCGGCCAGCTGATGACCGAGGACTATTACGTGCTCAACAAGTTCGTCAAAGGACTGCTGGGCACCAACAACCTCGACACCAACTCGCGCCTGTGCATGAGCAGCGCCGTGGCCGGCTACAAGCAGACCCTGGGCGCCGACGCACCACCGGCCTGCTATGACGACATCGACCGCGCCGCCTGCCTGTTCATCGCCGGCAGCAACACCGCCTGGGCACACCCGATCCTGTTCCGCCGCATCGAGGACGCCCGGCGCGCCAACCCACAGCTGAAGATCATCGTCATCGACCCGCGCCGCACCGACACCTGCGAGATCGCCGACCTGCACCTGCAGCTGGCGCCCGGCACCGACGTGCTGCTGTTCCACGGTCTGCTGCACATCATGCTGTGGGAAGGCTGGGTGGACGAGGCCTACGTCGCCGCCCACACCACCGGCTTCGACGCCCTCAAGGCGCTGGCACGCGAGGCCACGCCCGAACACGTGGCGCGCACCTGCGGCGTGCCGCGCGAAGCGCTGTTCACCGCCGCGCGCTGGTTCGCCGGCGTGCCTGAAGGCGGCGGCCCGCGCCAGCCGACGCTGAGCCTGTACTGCCAGGGCCTGAACCAGTCGACCAGCGGTACCGCCAAGAACGCCGCGCTGGTCAACCTGCACCTGGCCACGGGCCAGATCGGCAAGCCGGGGGCCGGGCCGCTGTCGCTCACCGGCCAGCCCAACGCCATGGGCGGGCGCGAGGTGGGCGGCATGGCCAACCTGCTGTCGGCCCATCGCGACCTGGCCAACCCCGTGCACCGTGCCGAAGTGGCCGCGCTGTGGGGCCTGGACAGCGTGCCCGATCAACCCGGCAAGACAGCGGTGGAGATGTTCCAGGCGGCCGCCGACGGCGCCGTCAAGGCCCTGTGGATCGTCTGCACCAACCCGGCGCAGAGCCTGCCCGACCAGCGCACCGTGCGCCGCGCGCTCGAACGCGCGGAGCTGGTGGTGGTGCAGGAAGCCTTCGCCACCAGCGAGACCGCCGCCTTCGCCGACTGGCTGCTGCCCGCCGCCGCCTGGGGTGAGAAAGAAGGCACCGTGACCAACAGCGAGCGCCGCATCACCCGCGTGCACGCCGCCGTCCCCGCGCCGGGCGAGGCCCGCGCCGACTGGCGCATCGTGCGCGACGTGGCCCGGCGCATCGAGGCGCTGCGCGCCGGCGGCCGCCCCACGCTGTTCCCGTACGAAACCGCCGAGCAGATCTGGAACGAGCACCGCGCCAGCACGCGCGGGCGCGACCTCGACATCACCGGCCTCAGCTACGCGCTGCTCGACGAAGCCGGCCCGCAGCAGTGGCCATGCCCCGCTGACCCGTCCGGTGGCAACACCAGCGACGAAGACGTCGCCACGCTGCCGGCCCCCAAGCGCCAGCTTGGCAAGGCACGGCTGTATGCGGACGGCCGCTTCCCCACGCCCGACGGCAAGGCACGCTTCGTGGCCGACGCCTTCCGCCCCGTGGCTGAGCCGCGCAATGCGCGCCGGCCTTTCAGCCTGCTCACCGGCCGGCTGCGCGACCAGTGGCACGGCATGACCCGCACCGGCGCGCTGGCGCGCCTGTTCGGTCACGTGCCCGAGCCGGTGGCCTGGATGCACCCGCAGGACATGGCCCGGCGCGGCTTCACCGAAGGCCAGCTGGTGCGCATCGCCAGCGCGCAGGGGGAGCTGGTGCTGCCCCTGGCCGCCAGCGACCGGCTCGGCATGGGCCAGCTCGATGTGCCCATGCACTGGGGCAGCGCCTTCGTCAGCGGGCAGGCGGCCGACGGCACGCCGCTGGCCGGCGTCAACGCCCTCACCACGCCGGCGTTCTGCCCCAGCTCCAAGCAGCCGGAGCTCAAGCACGCGGCCGTGCGCGTGGAGCCCGCCGCCCTGCCCTGGACGCTGCTGGCCATGGCCTGGCTGCCGCCAGCGGGCGCCGCGGCGGCGCGGCAGCGGCTGGCCGAACTGCTGCCGCGCTTCGGCTTCGCGGCCTGCGTGCCCTTCGGGCGCGAGCGCCAGGGCGTGCTGCTGCGCGCCGCAGCCGCCGCGCCGGTGGACGGCGCGCTGCTGGCCGAGATCGAAACCCTGCTCGGCCTGGACACGCCCGACACCCTGCACCTCACCGACCGCCACCGCGGCCAGCGCCGCGCCGCGCGGCTGGCGCGCGGCGCCGACGGCCAGGTCAGCCTGCAGGCCTTCCTGCTGGCCGGCGACACCCAGGCCGAGGCCTGGATCCGCACCGTGCTGGAAGACCAGCTGCCGGCCGAAGGCTACGGCCGCCTGCTGCTGGCGCCCGGCGCCAAGGCCCCGATCGCCGTGGCCGCACGCTCGCCCCAGGTCTGCACCTGCTTCAACGTCAGCGAAGCGGCCATCGGCAGCTGCCTGGCGCAGTGCGAGGGCGACGAAACCGCACGCCTGAGCCAGTTGCAGGCCCGTCTGCAATGCGGCACCAACTGCGGTTCCTGCATCCCCGAGCTGCGGCGGCTGGTGCGCGCCGGCCAGCCGAGCGGCGTGCCGGCCTGAGACCACCATGAGGCGAAAGCCCTCCGCATGTCCGGCCCGGGCCGGCCGCCGCGCGGACGAGGATGCCGCGCTCGGCCACAATGGGCGGCATGTCACCGCCCGAGTCCGACATCAGCCTCCACGAACCGCTGCTGGCCGCCACGCTGGCCGGTGCCGCCACGGGCACGCGCGGCGCGGTGATCTGCCTGTGCGCCGCCTGGTGCCGCACCTGCGACGACTACCGCCTGACCTTCGACGCCGAGGCAGCACGCCAGACCGGCCTGGTGTTCCGCTGGCTGGACATCGAGGACGAAGCCGATGCGCTGGGCGACATCGACGTCGAGACCTTTCCCACGCTGGTGATCGGCAGTGCCGCCGGTGGCGTGCAGTTCGCAGGGCCGGTGCTGCCGCAGGCGGGGCACCTCACCACGCTGCTGCGCAGTTTCGGGCTGGACTGAACACCGCCCGGCAGAGCCCTGGCGTTTGCGGCCACCCGCCGGCCGGGGTAATCTTGACAGGGGTCAAGTGCACGCGGGGTGTGCCTGACGCACAATGAATTCATGGGTATCAGTCAGTATCTGAAGGAAATTGGCCGCGGCCGCGAAGGTGCCCGCGCCCTCTCGCGCGAGCAGGCGCGCGACCTGATGGGCCAGGTGCTCGACGGCCAGTGCACCGATCTGGAGGTGGGTGCCTTCTGCATCGGCATGCGCGTCAAGGGCGAGACGCCGGCCGAGATGGCGGGGTTTCTGGACGCCGTGCACGAGCGCATGACCCGCCCCGCGGCCGCCGCTCCGCTGCCGGTGGTGGTGCTGCCCAGCTACAACGGCGCGCGCAAGCAGCCGGTGCTCACGCCCCTGCTGGCGCTGCTGCTGGCGCGCAAGGGCTGGCCGGTGCTGGTACATGGCATGGCCACCGAAAGCCGCCGCGTTTCCACGGAAAATGTGTTCCAGGCCCTTGGCCAGCGGGCGCAGGCAGCTACGGAACCGATAGCACCCGGCCAGGTGCACTACGTGCCCACCGCCGCGCTGCACCCGGGCCTGGCGCGCCTGCTGGACGCGCGCCGCGCCATCGGCCTGCGCAACCCGGCACACAGCTTGGTCAAGCTGATGAACCCGGTGGCCGGCCTGGCGCTGGTGGTCGGCAGCTACACGCACCCCGAATACGCCACCTCCATGCGCGACACCTTCCTGCTCACCGGTCAGCCCGCCATGCTGCTGCGCGGCACCGAAGGCGAGCCGGTGGCCGACGCGCGCCGCACGCCGGCCATGGAGCTGGTGATGAACGGCGAGGCCGAAGTGGTGCAGCCGGCCCAGCCAGGCACGCTGACCGACCTGCCCGTGCTGCCCGATGGCATCGACGCCGACAGCACCGCCAGCTACACGCTGGCCGTGTTGATGGGCCAGGTGCCGGTGCCGGAGCCGATCTGGCTGCAGGTGGAGCGCATCTCGCGCGCCTGCAAGCAGCTGCAGTCGGCCGGCGATACGTCCGCGCTGGGGGAACTGGCCGCATGAACCGCCTGAACGAACTCCCCGCCGGCACACCGGCGCCGGGCCGCATCACGCTGGTCGGCGCCGGCCCGGGCGATCCGGACCTGCTCACGCTCAAGGCCGTCAAGGCCATCCGGGCGGCCAGCGTGATCCTGGTGGACGACCTGGTGGGCGAAGGCGTGATGGCCCACGCGCGGCCGGAAGCCCGCGTCACCTACGTCGGCAAGCGCGGCGGCTGCAAGAGCACGCCGCAGGCCACCATCGAGCAGCTCATGCTGGAAGCCGTGCGCGCCGGCGAGAACGTGGTGCGCCTGAAGGGCGGCGATCCGTTCATCTTCGGCCGCGGCGGCGAAGAGGTCGAAAGCCTGCGCCGCGCCGGCATCGAGCCCGAGGTCGTCAACGGCGTCACCGCCGGGCTGGCCGGCATCACCACGCTGGGCGCCCCGCTCACCCACCGCGAGCGCGCGCAGGGCGTGGTCTTCGTCACCGGCCACCCGCAGAAAGACGGCCCCGGCGTCGACTGGGCGCGGCTGGGCCAGGCCGTGCAGGATCTGCGCCTCACGCTGGTGATCTACATGGGCATCAGCAGCGCCACGCGCATCCAGGCCGGCCTGCTGGCCGCGCTGCCACCCGAAACCCCGGTGGCCGTGATCGAGCGCGCCACCTGCCCCGAACAGCGCCAGTGCCTCACCAGCCTGGGCGCGCTGCTGGACGACCTGAAAACCTCCGGTCTCGGCAGCCCCGCCATCATGGTGGTCGGCGACGTGGTGAAGGGTGTGCGCGCCGCGCTGCAAGAAGCAGGCGCGGCGGCACACGAAGTCCTCGCCTGACGCAGGCGCGGGCTGGGCCCTGCCCGCGGCCTCAGTAAGGCGTCACAGCGACCTGGTGGAGTAGTACCAGTCGGTGGTCTTGTAGCCCTCGCCACCGCGCTTGTCGGCATCGGCGGCGGTCTTGGGCGGCGGCACGATCACGTCGCAGCCGGGCTGCCAGCCTTCGGGGGTGGCCACCTTGTGCTGATCGGAGGTCTGCATGGCCTCCAGCAGGCGCACGAACTCGTCGATGGAGCGGCCGTTGCTCATCGGGTAGTACACCATGGCGCGCAGCACGCCTTGCGGGTCGATGAAGAACGTGGCGCGCACGGCCTGCGTATCGGCCGCGCCCGGATGCACCATGCCGTAGGCACTCGCCACTTCCATCTTGATGTCCTCGATGATCGGGAACGGGATGCTCACACCGAACTTTTCCTGGATGTTGCGGGTCCAGGCCAGGTGGGAGAACAGACTGTCGATCGACAGGCCCAGCAGTTCGCAGTTCATCGACTTGAACTTGTCGGCCGCCTTGGCGAAGCCGATGAACTCGGTGGTGCACACCGGGGTGAAATCGGCCGGATGCGAGAACAGGATCAGCCATTTGCCCTTGTAGTCGGCCAGGCTGCGGTCACCATGCGTGGTCTTGGCCTGAAAAGCCGGCGCCGGCTCGTTGAGGTGGAGAAAGCTGCTGACGGGTTCGGTCATGTCGGATTCCTTTCAAGTTGGGTTGCGTCGTGGAGACATAAAAATAGTATTTCTATGGATTCATTTGATCCAATTGAATTTGCTTGTTTGCGTTATTGAGCAATTAAATGATGTCACCAGCCGGTAGGCAGAGTTGGGCCCGGCCGGTGCCGTGTAAGCTCCCGCCATGCAGACTTTCGACGCCATCGTCATAGGCGCTGGCGCCGCCGGCCTGTTCTGCGCCGCGCAGGCCGGGCAGCGCGGCCTGCGGGTGCTGCTGATCGACCACACGGAGCGGGTGGCCGAGAAGGTGCGCATCTCGGGCGGCGGGCGCGCCAACTTCACCAACCGCGATCTCGACCCTGCCGCGCCGCACAAGCACTTCCTGGGCGCCAACCCGCACTTCTGCCGCTCGGCGCTGGCGCGCTTCACGCCGCAGGACATCATCGCCCTGCTCGACCGCCACGGCGTGCCCTGGCATGAAAAGCACAAGGGCCAGCTGTTCTGCGACCGCTCGGCGCGCGACCTGATCGACGCCCTGCTGGCCGAATGCGACGCCGCCAGCGCTCAAGGCGGCCTGGTGGAGCGCTGGCAGCCCTGCGCTGTGCAGCATGTGGAATTTCAAGCCAGATCGGCTTCCAGCCCAGACATGGCGGGCGCAGCCAGCTATCACGTTCATAGCGATCGCGGCGTGGTGTCGGCGCCGGCGCTGGTGGTGGCCACGGGCGGGCTGTCGATCCCCAAGATCGGCGCCAGCGGCCTGGGTTTCGAGCTGGCGCGCCAGTTCGGCCTGCGGCTGGTGCCCACGCGGCCGGGGCTGGTGCCGCTCACTTTCGGCGGCGAGGCCTGGGCACCCTACGCCGGGCTGGCCGGGCTGGCGCTGCCGGTGCTGATCGCCACCGGGGAAAAAAAACAGCGCACGCAGTTCCACGAAGACCTGCTGTTCACCCACCGCGGCCTGTCCGGCCCGGCGGTGCTGCAGATCTCCAGCTACTGGCAGCCGGGCGCGCCGCTCACCATCGACCTGGCGCCCGGCATCGACCTGGCGGCCGCGCTGCGCGAGGCCAAGGCGGCCGGCGCGCGCCGGCTGGTGGCCAGGGAACTGGCGCAATGGCTGCCGGCGCGCCTGGCCGAAGCCTTCTGCGCCGACGACCCGGCCCTGCAGCGCCCGCTGGCCGAGGCGCCCGACAAGGCGCTGGCGCGGCTGGCCGAGCGCCTGCAGCGCTGGCAGCTCACGCCCTCCGGCACCGAGGGCTATGCCAAGGCCGAGGTCACCGTGGGCGGCGTGGACACGCGCGACCTCTCGTCGCAGACGCTGGAGGCGCGCCAGCAGCCCGGCCTGTATTTCATCGGCGAAGTGGTGGACGTCACCGGCTGGCTGGGCGGCTACAACTTCCAGTGGGCCTGGGCCAGCGCCCATGCCTGCGCCGAGGCGCTGGGGCAGGCGGCTGAGGCGCGGCGCGCCGGTGGCCTCTCCGGCTGAAATTTCGGAGCGTTTTCAGGCTCCAGCCCTTTCATGGCGGGCGCAGGCAGCTATTCAAACAACAGCGACCCTGACCTCAGGGAAGCGGCGTTCAGCGCCAAGGTCCGGCGGCACGGAAATTCATGGTCATTTCGGCCCCACGCCCATACGCAGCGGGCGCAGCCAGCTATCGTGGCGATAGCAACCACCAGCGCCGGTGCAGCCTGGCGGCTACCAGCGCAGTGTCAGCCCCACGCCCCAGGTGCTGGCGGTCTGGCCGCCGCCCAGGTTGCGGCGCCAGCCCAGGTCGAGGTCGGTCTTGTCGTCCACGTGCCAGATGGCGCCCAGCAGGCCGTAGCGCAACGTGGCGCCGGTGCCGTGCTGGGGGTTGCGGCTGGCGCCCACGTCCAGCGCCAGGGTGAGCGCTGGCAGCGGCGTGACCAGCACAGCCGCCGAGGCGTTCCACAGCGCGGTGCGATCGCCTGCCCGGTTGCCGTTGTAGCTGGCGCCCAGGTTGCCCAGCGCCGTCACCTTGCCCGCCTGCCAGGCCGCCAGCAGGTTGAGCGAGGCGCCGGCGCGCCCAGTGCCTAGGTGTGAAGCTTCAATAGGTTGTATCCGGTGTTCATCCGGATTGGGTTTGAGAGACTGGAAGTCGCCAAACACCCAATCCTCAAGAAAGCCAACCGGATGAACACCCATAAGCATGCCCGACTTACCTTCGCCCGCCGCCTGCAGATGGTTCGAGAGATGACAGAAGGCGGCCTCTCTGCCGGTCAAGCCGCAGTCGAACATGGCGTGACACCGCCAACGGCCAGGAAGTGGCTGGGGCGCTATCTGGCTGGCGGCCCACCTGCCTTGGCCGATGCGTCCTCACGACCCGTGCGCTCACCCCGATCCATCGATCCGGCCAAGGCTCTGCTGATCGTTGAACTACGCCGTCGTCGCATGCTGCAATCGCCTATTGCCCGCAGCGTTGGCGTGAGCGAGTCCACCGTCAGCCGGGTGCTGGCCCGAGCAGGCCTGTCCAGGCTCAGCGACCTCGATCCTGTCGAACCGGTGGTGCGCTACGAGCATGAGGCGCCCGGCGAGCTGTTGCACATCGACACCAAGAAGCTCGGACGCATCGTCAGACCCAGCCACCGGGTGACGGGCAACCGGCGCGATTCGGTGGATGGGGCAGGTTGGGAGACCTTGTTCGTGGCCATCGATGACCACGCCAGGCTGGCATTCACCGCGATGCACCCCGACGAGAAGAAGGAGCAGGCCGTGCGCTTTCTGCACAACGCCGTGACCTACTACGGGCGGCTGGGCGTGAGCATCAAACGCCTGCTCACGGACAACGGCGCCGCATTCCGCTCACGCGACTTCCGTCAGGCCTGCATCGACCTGGGCATCCGCCACAGCTTCACGCGGGCCTACCGCCCTCAGACCAACGGCAAGGCCGAGCGGTTCATCCAGTCGGCCTTGCGCGAGTGGGCTTACGGCTGGACGTACCAGAACTGCGCCGAGCGCACCGCAGCCTTGGCTCACTGGCAACATCACTACAACTGCCATCGGCCCCACAGCGCCATCGGCGGCATGCCACCCATCTCCAGACTCAGCTCGTCAAGAAACAACCTCTTGACGCTTCACACCTAGGCCGCGCCCATCGTCGCCCGTGGGCAGCAGCAGCATCGGCTTGAGGGCGAGCGAGCCGCCGTCCTCGCCGCCTTCCGGCCCCAGCAGGCGCCATTTGGCCTGCACGGCCGCATCGCCCACGCCGCTGGCGTTTGGGCCGCCGGCCGGGCGCAGGCGCAGCAACGGCAGGGTCAGCGCCACATCCAGATCGTCGGTCAACCCGTGCGTGAGGGTGGTGTTGAGCTGCCCGGCGCGGCTGGTGGCGCCGTCGGCGCGGCTGCGGGTCTGGTCGGTGTTGATCTCGAGCTGCCAGTGGCCGGTGCCCTGGGTGCCGGTGTCGTCGGTGATCAGCGGGTGCGCTGCCCACGCCGAGGCGCCTGCCAGCAAGCCGCAGGCTGTGGCCACGGCGGCCATGACCGCCCTAGCCTGCGCGAAACCAGTTCGGGCACTGCCAGCTTTCATGAAACTTCTCCTCCGGATATCCTGCGGCCGATCTTATCGGGGCCCTGCAGGCCTGCGTGGCGCTGCGGCCACGCCCGCGGCCCTCCCCCTACCCAGAAAGCCGGGTCGCATCGCCACGTACCTTGCGGCGGCCCCCAAGGACTCGCCAAACGGCCACCAAAGCTCTATAATGATGGGCTTTGCTGGCAAGAGCCCTGCCGGCCATACTAGTTCAACAGGCGGGGCAAGACTTGCGGCGCATGGCGCCAAGCATCTGGCCCGGGCCTGATCTACCCGGCACACCAGGCAGGCACCCGCTGGCCGCGCATTTGGAAAATCAGACTGAATGACCACCATCCGCGTTAAGGAAAACGAGCCGTTCGACGTGGCTCTGCGCCGCTTCAAGCGCACCATCGAAAAGCTGGGCCTGCTCACCGAGCTGCGTGCCCGCGAGTTCTACGAGAAGCCCACCGCCGAGCGCAAGCGCAAGAAGGCCGCGGCCGTCAAGCGCCACATGAAGCGCGTGCGCAGCCAGCAGCTGCCCAAGAAGATGTACTGAAACGCCAGTTTCGTCTTCCACCCACAAGGCTCGCCGGGGACGCTCAGCGAGCCTTGTCCGTTTCTGAAGGAGCCACCATGAGCCTGAAAGACCGCATCACCGACGACATGAAAACCGCCATGCGCGCCAAGGACAGCGAGCGGCTGGGCACCATCCGCCTGCTGCAGGCGGCCATCAAGCAGAAAGAGGTGGACGAGCGCATCACGCTGGACGACGCAGCGGTGATCGGCGTCATCGACAAGATGGTCAAGCAGCGCAAGGACTCCATCGCCGCGTTCGAGCAGGGCGGTCGTGCCGACCTGGCGGCCAAGGAAGCGGCGGAGCTGACAGTGCTGCAGGCCTACCTGCCGCAACGCCTGTCGGCCGACGAGATCGCCGCCGAGGTGAAGGCCATCGTCGCCGAGCTCGGTGCCAAGGGCCCGGGCGACATGGGCAAGGTCATGGGCGCGGTCAAGGCCAGGCTGGCCGGCAAGGCCGACATGGGCCAGGTCTCGGCCGCGGTCAAGGCGGCTCTGGCCGGCTGAACCGTCCTTTCGGGCAGCGGCAGCGGGCCAATCAACGAACCGCCGCTGCCCGGCGCAGCCCCAACTGGCCACCGAACTGGTTGACCAGCATCCCCAGCAGCACCGCGGCGGTGCCCACCCACTGCCAGAAGGCCGGCTGCTCCCCCAGCAGCGTCATCGCGGCCAGCAACCCCACCACCGGCACCAGCAGCGAGAACGGCGTCACGCGCCCGGCCGGGTGACGCTGCAGCAAGCGCGTCCACAGGCTGTACGCCAGCAGCGTGGCCACCAGCGCCAGGTAGAGCACCGCGAACAGCGCCTTGCCGTCGAAACCGGCCAGCTGCGCCGCCATCTGCTGCGGGCCGTCCAGCCAGGCCGAGAGGCCGAAAAAAGGCACGATGGGCACCAGGCTGCTCCAGACGATGAAGCCCAGCGGGTCGTAGGCACCCACCTTGGCGGCCTGGCGCACCACCAGGTTGGAGACCGACCACATGAAGGCCGCGCCCAGCGTGAGCACGAAGCCGATCAGGCTCATCTGCTGCGAGCCCTCTCCGTGCGCCCCCGCTATCAGCAGCAACCCGCCGAAGGCAATGCCCAGGCCGAGCCACTGCGAGCGCCGGGCATGTTCACCCAGCAGCGTGGCCGCCATGAGCAGCGTGAAGAAGGCCTGCGTCTGCATCACCACCGAGGCCATGCCCGCGGTCATGCCCCAGCGCAGCCCCAGGAACAGCAGGCCGAACTGACCCACGCCCTGCGCCAGCCCGTAAGCGACCAGGTAGCGCCAGGGCAGCGCGGGGCGCGGCACGAACAGCAGAAAAGGCAGCGAGGCGACCACGAAGCGCAGCGCGCCCAGCAGCATCGGGCTGAGCGACTGCAGGCCGACCTTCATGACCACGAAGTTCAGCCCCCAGATGACGATCACGCCCAGGGCGCGCAGCAGGTCGCCCGTCGACAGCGGCGCGGGATTCATCGGCCCGTGCCCACGTCGCTCACGGCCAGCGGCCGGCCCTGCCGCGCACGCGCCGCGATCAGGGCATCCAGTGCCTGCGCGCTGGTCTTGGCTGGCACATAGCCCAGTTTTTCCTTCAGGGCCTTGTTCAGCAGCACCGGGCGGTAGCGCAGGAAGTCCAGCTGCTCGGGGCCATAGCGCGTCAGGCCCAGCTTCGAGCCCACGGCCAGTGCCGTGCGCAGCAACCCGGCTGGCAGCACGCGGGTGCGCTTGCCCAGACGGCGCGCGATCTCGTGGATGCTCAGCGCGCCGTCGCCCGCGAGGTTGTAGCAACCCGGCGCCACACCATCGAGCGCGCGCAGGATGGCGCCGGTGACGTCCTCGTCCCAGATGAAGACGAAGGGGCTATCGCTGCCCTGGATGGCCAGCAGGCGCGGCTTCTCGAACAGCGCGGTGATCTGGTTGTCCACCCGCTCGCCCAGGATGGTGCCGATGCGCAGCACCGTTTGCGCCAGCTCCGGGTGGGCCTGCCGGTACTCGGCCAGCATCACCTCGACCAGGCGCTTGTGGTGCGAATAGGCAAAGACCTCGTTGCCACGCAGCGCGTCGGTCTCGACGATCCAGTCCGGGTTGTCGGCCCAGTAGCCGTAGGCGGCACCACTGGACGAGACGACGATGTGCTGCACGCCCGCCGCGACACAGGCCTGCAGCACGTTGCGCGTGCCGTTCACATCCACGTCGTACTCGAATGCGCGGCTGGAACCGCGGCCGGGCGTCACGATGGAGGCCAGGTGCACCACGGTGTCGATGGCGTGTTCGCGCAGCGTCTCGACCAGCGCAGCGTCGCGCACGTCCTGCATGCGGTACATCACACTGTTCAGCCGGCGCTCGGCCGGCACCTCGCGCACATCCAGCGCCAGCACCGCCTCGGTGCCTTCGCGACGCGCCAGCGCAGCGACCACACCGCGCCCGAGAAAGCCGTCGGCGCCGGTCACCAGGATGCGCCGCGCGCGCACCGTGCCCTGCCCGACTGTCGTGTTCTGGTTCATGCCCAGGTCCCCCGCGCCTGCTCCGCGCGCTGCGCCGGTCGCCGTCCCCACCAGCTCGCCAGCGTCAGCCCCGCGATGATGTCCCAGAAGCCCCAGACGCCAGCGACGACGGCCATGCCGCCGAGGCCACCGAAAAAGCTGAAGATCAGCACCAGGCCCAGGCCGGCGTTGCGGATACCGACCTCTATGCTGACGGCGCGGCGGTCGTAATCCTGCAGACCCGTGAGCCGCGCGCAGAGGTAGCCGGTGCCGAAGGCCAGCGCGTCGTGCAGCGCCACCGCCAGCAGCACCAGGCCGACGTAGTCGAGGAAGTAGCGCCAGTTGCCCGCGACGGCGCCGACGATGAAGCCGATCAGCGCCAGGAAGCTGAGCGCGCCCACCGGCTTCTTCACCCGCTGCGTGAACGTGGGGAACAGGTGGTTGACCAGCATGCCGAGCACAAATGGGATGCCGATGATGACCACGATATGGCCCACCATCTCTAGCGGGTCCAGCGCAATGGTGCGCAGCAGCGGCGCGGCCTTGGGCTGCAGGCTGCCCCAGAAGGCGAAATTCAGCGGCATGATCACGATGGACAGCGCGTTGGAAATCGCCGTCATCGAGACCGACAGTGCCACGTTGCCCTTGGCGCGGTGCGTCAGGATGTTGGACACGTTGCCCGGCGGGCAGCAGGCCACCAGGATCATGCCCAGCGCGATGCTCGGCCCCACGTTCAGCAGCAGCGTGAGCACGAAGGTCACGGCGGGCAGCACGATGAACTGCGCCGCCACGCCAACCGACATGGCCCAGGGCATGCGCGCGACGCGGCGGAAGTCGCCGATCCGCGTGTCCAGCGCGATGCCGAACATCAGGAAGCCCAGCACGGCATTGAGCGCCAGCAGCGAGGCCGGGTTGAAGTTCAGGCGTATCTCGTCGACCGGCAGCATGATGGACTCTCCTGTGTCCTGCCGGCTCAGGCCAGCGTGGCCGACGCCTGGCGCACCGCGTTGCGATAGGTGTCCTTGTGGACGTAATAGGCCATGCGCGCGAGCTTGAGGTAGTGGTAGCCGCCCGACAGATCGGGCATCGGGCCGGCGATCGCCTTCTGCAGCGCCAGCGCCTGCGGCCGCTGCGTCTCCAGGCCCCTGAAGTAGCGCGCGACCAGCTCGGCCTGTTCGTAGCGCCCCTGCCAGCCGATGCCGCTGGCCTCGATCATGCCCAGCACCGCCAGCCGGCGGTAACGTGGTGAGAAGATGTTGAGGTACAGCTGCGGCGCCATGCCCTGCCAGTTCAGGTGCTCGTGCTCGATGAAGGGATAGTGCAGCGTGTAGCCGGTGGCCGCCAGGATGAGGTCGTAGTCGCGCTGCGAGCCGTCCCTGTAGTGGACCGTGCGACCGTCCAGGCGTTCGATGTCGGGCCGCACATGAATGTCGCCATGCCCCAGGTGGTACAGGATCAGCGAGTTGACCACCGGGTGCGACTCGTACATCTTGTACTCGGGCTTGGGAAAACCGAAGCGCACCGGGTCGCCGGTGAACCACTTGAGCACGATGCGGTCGACGCGCTGCTTGAGCCAGGGCGGCAGCGGTTTCTTGCCGCCCAGCGTGTCGGCCGGCTTGCCGAACACGTACTTGGGCACGAAGTAGTAGCCCCGGCGCACCGAGATGTCGACGCTATGCGCCGCGTGCACCGCATCCACCGCGATGTCGCAGCCCGAATTGCCGGCACCCACGATGAGCACCCGCTTGCCGCGCAGCTGGTCGGCGCTCTTGTAGTCGGCGGTGTGCAGCAGCTCGCCGTCGAAATGCCCTTCGAAGTGCGGCCGGTTGGGCTCGGACAGCGTGCCGTTGGCGATGATCACGCCCTTGAAGTCGGCGCTTTCCAGCGGCGCGCCGTCGCCAGCCTCGGTCGGCCGCCAGCTCACACGCCAGAGCGTGTCGGGATCGTCGGCATCGACGGGCTCGACCTTCACGATGCGTACCCCGAAACGGTAGTGACGCTTGAGATCGAAGTGATCGGCAAAGGCCTTGAAGTAGTCGAGCAGCTCCGCGTGGCCGGGATAGTCCGCCGTCTGCGGCGGCATCGGGAATTCGCTGAACTCGGTGGTCGTCTTGCTCGAAATCAGGTGCGCCGATTCGTACACCGTTGATCGCGGGTTGGCGATGTTCCACAGACCACCGACATCGGTGTAGGCCTCGAAGCCCTGGAAGGGCACACCCGCCTTCTGCAGGTTGCGCGCGCCCGCCAGGCCCGAAGGGCCGGCGCCGATCAGGGCGATCTTGTCCCGCGTCGATACGGCGGTCTCGGGGGTCATGAACGGATGTCTCCTCGTAGGCTTGTCTTGGTGTGTCCGGCGCGCATGCGTGAATGTCAGCGCGGGGGTGGCGTGAGTCCGGGAATGGCGGTGGCGCCCTCTTCGCCAGCGCGCGGCTTGCGCGGCTGGCCGCGCAGCAGGGCGTCGTGCCATCGCGCCGGCAACAGGCCCAGCGCCGCCGACAGCCATCCGATGCGCCGTGGCAGCACGATGTGTTCGCGCCCGGCCGCCACCCCGGCCAGCAGAGCACGCGCTGCGCCATCGGGCTCCAACAGGCCGGGCATGGCAAAGCGGTTGCCGGCGGTGAGCGCGGTGCGCAGGTAGCCGGGGCTGACGGTATGCACCGTGACCGCACTGCCGCGGCACTCGGCCCGCAGGCTCTCCAGGTAGCGAATCAGGCCGCCCTTGCTGGCGCAGTAGGCGCCGTTGCCCGGCATGCCGCGCCAGCCCGCGATGCTGGCCACGCCGACCAGTGCGCGCCTTGTCGCCTGGACCGCGCCCGCCTCACCTTCGCGCCAGGCGCGCAGAAACGGTTGAAAGGTAGTCGCCGGGCCGAGCAGGTTGATCTCCAGCATGCGCTGCATCACGGCCAGGTCGCCCGCCTCGGCGGTCTCGAAGCCGCCGGCCACGCCCGCGTTGGCGATCACCAGGTCTGGCGGCCCGAAGCGCGCGATCCAGTCGGCCGCCAGCGCCTGCATCGCCGCGCTGTCGGCCACGTCGGGGGTGTAGACGGCGCAGCGCTGCGGCGCAGTGGCGGCCAGGGCGTCCAGCACCTCGCGGTTCAGGCCGACCAGCGCGACCGATGCGCCGGCGGCGAACAGCTCGCGCGCCAGCGCCTGCCCCAGGCCACCACAGGCCCCGGTGAGCACGGCATTGCGAAACGGCAGCGAAGACATGGTCACCGGAGAAGCAGGCTGAAAAGAAAAGGGCTGGACTGAAATGTAGACCGGTGCAAAAATGTCCCGAATTTATTTATTGATTCGTCTCGAATTTCGAGACATATGCAGGAAAACCCGAACTCCTCCCCCGGCCTGCGGTTGTTCGACCTGATCGACGTGCTGCTGCGTGAAGGCCGCCCGCTCAGCCTGGCCGAAGCCGTGACGGCCAGCGGCTGGCCCAAGCCCACCGTGCACCGCCTGCTCTCACAGCTGGAAGCCGGCGGACTGCTGATGCGCGAGCCCGACGGTCGCCGCTACACGCTGGCGCCGCGCCTGCTGCGCATGAGCGAAGAAGCGCTGGCCAGCAGCAGCCAGCACGGCGTGCGCCACGCGGTGCTGCGCCAGCTGGTGGCCGACGTGGGCGAAAGCTGCAACTACACCATGCTTTCGGGCGGTCAGGTGCTGTACCTGGACCGCATCGAATCGGCCTTTCCGCTGCAGTTCAACCTGCGCCCCGGCACACGGGTGCCGGTGCATTGCTCGGCCAGTGGCAAGCTGCTGATGGCGCACCTGCCGGCCGCACGGCGCAATGCCCTGCTCGACGGGCTCGCCCTGAGCCGGCACACCGCCACCACGCTGTGCACGCGGGAAGCGGTGGAGGCGGAGCTGCGGCGCATCCGCCGCGAAGGCTACGCCGTGGACGCCGAGGAATTCGTCGAAGGTCTGGTCTGCGTGGCCGTGCCGGTCCCCGGGGTGGATGGCCAGCCGCGCAGTTCCGTGGCCCTGCAGGCCCCGGTGGCCCGCATGTCGCTGGCGCAGGCGCTCGAAAAGCTGCCGCGCCTGCAGCAGGCCGCGCAGGCCCTGGCGCGCAGCTGGTAGCCCCGCGGGTCGGGCTGCCGCGATCACGCTGCCCCTGAAGAACGTACCCGGCGCCCGCCGTGACCGCAAGCCCCTGCTTCGGTCACCTTCTGTTGCCAATTGGCGCGCGGATTTGCCCAAGCGACACCTGGCGTGCAAACCGCCGGGCCCGTTCGCGCGTTACAGGTTACGGAATGGGCGCATCCAGTGCCCGACTTCTTGTCCCGCGCCGCAGAAAGACGCCATGCCGCTTGCCCGATTGATCGCCATTTCGTCCCGTGCCCTTCGCTGGCTGGGTGCCGCCTGTCTGGCGGGTGCCGCCGGCCTCGCCTGGGCCCAGGCCGATCCGCCCGACCGCGTGGCCTACATCAGCCTGCAGGAAGGCTCGGCCGTGCTGGCGCTGGACGGCCGCGGCTCCTGGACGCCGGCCGACGTCAACATGCCGCTCACCAGCGGTGCGCGCCTGTCCACCGACCCTGGTTCGCGCACCGAGCTGCAGACCGGCAGCGCCGCGCTGCGGCTGGACGGCCGCTCCGACGCCACCCTGACCCTGCTCGACAACCAGACCACCCAGCTGGCGCTGACCGAAGGCACGCTCTCGGCCAGCGTGCGCAGCCTGGCCGCCGGCGAGCGCTTCGAGATCGACACGCCCAACCTGGCGCTGGTGGCCACCACCTCCGGCGAGTACCGCGTGGACGTCGATCCCCGCACCGGCAGCACGCGCGTGACCGTGCGCCAGGGGCTGGCCGACGTGTGGGGCGACGGCGGCCAGAGCCGCCGCCTGGCCTCGCCCCAGCAGTGGGTGTTCGACGGCCGCTCGCTCGGCGTGGTGTCGCAGGGTGCCGCGCCGGTGCGCGACGGCTTCGACCGCTGGGTGGCCTCGCGCGACAGTCTGCTCGACCAGTCCCGCTCGGCCCGTTACGTCTCGCGCGAGATGCCGGGCTACGCGCAACTCGACGCGTACGGCGAGTGGCAGCAGGACCCGACCTACGGCGCCGTCTGGCTGCCCAGCGTCACCGTGGCCGACTGGGCGCCCTACCGCTACGGCCGCTGGTCCTGGGTCGAGCCCTGGGGCTGGACCTGGGTGGACGACGCGCCCTGGGGCTTCGCCCCGTTCCACTACGGCCGCTGGACGCAGATCGGCCCGCGCTGGGCCTGGGTGCCCGGACCAGCGCACCAGCGCCCGGTGTACGCGCCGGCGCTGGTGGCCTTCATCGGCGGCAGCGCGGCGGGCGCCAGCTGGGGCGTCTCCGTCGGCAACAGCGGCCCGGGCGCCGCCTGGTTCCCGCTGGCGCCCGGTGAGCACTGGACGCCCTTCTACAACGCCAGCTCGCGCTACCGCAGCCGCATCAACGACGGTTTCCCGCCGCCGCGCCCCGGCGGCCCGGAAGGCAACCGCCCGCCGCCTCCGCCGCCCGGCAGCTACGTGTTCCAGCGCCGCCCCGGCGCCGTGACGGTGGCGCCCCGTGACCAGTTTGCCGTGGGTGACGGCCGCCGACCGCGCTTCACCGACGGCAGCCGCCTGCCGGCCGGCCAGCTGGCCGACACCCGCGTGATCGCACCGCCGCCCCGCAGCGCCGTGCCCGGCGCCCCGGCGCAGGCCACCGGCCCGTCCGGCCGCCCGCCCGCCACCGTGCTGATGCCGCGCCCCGACGCCCACGGCATGACCGACCCGCGCAACACCCGCACCGGCGCCGACCGCCAACCGGCACCGGCGGTCGGCGCCTTCCCAGGCGGCAACCCGGACAGCGGCGCCAGCCGCTATGAGCAGCGCCGCCCCGCTGCGCCGGCGGCCGCGCCGGCCCAGACGCTGCCCGACGGCCGGGCCGCCGTCGGCCCGGGCCCCGGCACCCCCGCACCCGCCGAACGCGAGCGCCTGATCCGCGACGTGCGCGAGCGCGACGCCGAACGCAACCGCCAGCAGGCCATCGACGCCTTGCAGCAGCGCCAGGAGCAGCAGATGCAGCAGCAGCGCGCGGCGCAGCAACGCCAGCAGGAACTGCAGCGCGATCAGGAACGCCGCTTCGAGCAGCTGCAGCGCACGCCGCCGCAGATGCAACCGCAGGTACAGCCGCAGATGCAGCGTCAGGAGCCACGGCAGGAGCAGCGCTTCCAGATCGGTGCGCCGCAGCAGCAACCCCAGATGCAGCCGCAAATGCAACATGAGATGCGCCAGGAACGCCCCGCGGTGCGCGAAGCCCAGCCGCAGCAGGTGCAGCGCGAACGCCGCCGCGATGAACGCGAGGAGCGACAGCAGCAGCCTCGCCTGCGCAACGAGGGCTTCAACTGAGACGGGTTCCGGAAGCTATCGAATCGGGAGCTGTCTGCGCCCGCCAGTCAAGGTCTGGCAGCCGATTTGGCTCATGTTTTGTGCAGTGCCTCAGCAGTGCACGCTGATGGGCCGCTCTCTTGGGTTGGCGAAAGATGGGTTGTCTGAATCCCTGCACTGCGCGCTCGGCAGCAACCAGGATTTGATCTTGAGTTTTTTGAATGGAATTGGCGTTTTTCCCAGGTGTGGCGGGCGCAGGGAGCTATTGAAAATGTAGTTGCTTTGGAGGCGTCGCAGGCCGGAATGTGCGCCCGGCGGCGCACCTACTTTCTTTTGCTTCGCCAAAAGAAAGTAGGCAAAGAAAAGGCGACCCCACTTGCCGTGTCCCTTCGCTTCACTGCGGGCAGCCTGCGATGCTCGGGCATGGGGCGGCGCTGCGGAACTCGCTGCGCGCTTGCAGCGCTCCGCTCAAACAGCCGCAGCGAGTCAGATCACGAAGCATGGTCTTGCTGCGCAGCCATGCCCGCCCCACGCCCTGCGCTTCTCGGCACGGCCAGAGGGGATTGGGGAACACGGGCCATCGCTTCGCTCGGCCCCAGAACAACCATAGGCCGCGAGTTCCAAAACTGGCACCCCCAGAAGGCCGCGGAGCAGGCCATGCGCGTGACCGCCGTGGCCGGGGTCCCCCCGGCCACTGGCGGTGCCCCCTTGAGGGGGGTGGCGAAACATCGCGAAGCGAGTGGAGCCTGGGGGTGGGTCCCTTCCCGGAGGCGGCCTAGCTTCCCGCGATCTTCATCCGCTCGACCAGCACCGAGCCGCTGGTCTTGCTGCCGTAGGTGTAGGCGTCGGCGCCCACGGCCACGATGCCGGCGTACATCTGCTTCAGGTTGCCGGCGACGGTGATCTCGTGCACCGGGTAGGCGATCTTGCCGCCCTCCACCCAGAAGCCGGTGGCGCCGCGCGAGTAGTCGCCCGTCACGGGGTTCACGCCCTGGCCCATCAGCTCGGTCACGAACAGGCCGGTGCCCAGCTTGCGCAGCATGGCGTCCAGGTCGTCGGCCGGCCGGGTGAGACTGGACGACAGGGTCAGGTTGTGCGAGCCGCCGGCGTTGCCGGTGGTCTTGAGGCCGAGCTTGCGCGCCGAATAGGTGCTGAGGAAGTAGCCGCGCACGCGGCCCTTATCCACCACGCGGCGCGCTTGCGGCTTAACGCCCTCGTCATCGAAAGGCACGCTGCCCTTGCCGCCGACGATGAAGGGCTCTTCCACCACCGAGAGGTGCGGTGCGAACACCTGCTGGCCCATGGCGTCCAGCAGGAAGCTGCTCTTGCGGTACAGCGCGCCGCCGCTCACCGCCTGCACGAAGCTGCCCAGCAGGCCAGCGGCCAGGGTCGATTCGAACAGCACCGGGCATTCGCGCGTGCTGATCTTGCGCGCGCCCAGGCGGCTCAGCGCGCGTTCGGCGGCGTAACGGCCCACGGCTTCGGGGCTGGCCAGGTCGTCGGCGTTGCGCTGCGAGCTGTACCAGGCGTCGCGCTCCATGGCGCCGCCCCTGCCAAGCTGCTGCGCGATCGGCGCCACCGAGATGCTGTGGCGCGAACTGGCATAGCCGCCGCGAAAACCGTGCGTGTGCGCGGCGAAGAAATGGCTTTGCTGGGCCGACACGCCCGCGCCCTCGCTGTTGGCGATGCGCTTGTCGACGGCGAAGGCCGCGGCCTCGCACTGCAGGGCCAGCTCGGCCGCGCGCTCGGCGCTGATGGCCCAGGGGTGGAACAGGTCCAGATCGGGGTAGTCGCGCACCACGTCGGCCTCGTCCGGCAGGCCTGCGGCCGGGTCTTCGGCGGTGAAGCGGGCGATGTCGTAGGCGGCCTGCACGGTCTGCTCGAGCGAGGCGCGCGAGAAATCCGAGGTGCTGGCGTTGCCGCGCCGCTGGCCCACGTAGACCGTCACGCCGAGCGACTTGTCGCGGTTGCGCTCCACCGTCTCCAGCGCGCCCTTGCGCACGCTCACCGACAGGCCGGCGCCCTCCGACGCCTCGGCGCCGGCATCGGTGGCGCCCAGCTTGCGGGCATGGGCGATGGCCGCGTCGACCAGCTCCTCGAAGAAGACGCGGGAATAGCTGAAGCCGCTGGCCGCGGCGCGCGAATCGGGGTGGTTCATGGTGCGGGCTATCATACTTGTTGCCCCTCTGGCGCCACCGGCGCCCACGTCTTCACACCCATGTCCCGCAAACCCAAAAAAGGCTATTTCGTGCGCGGCCACTTCGTCGCCGAAGGCAGCGAGCTCGACGAAGAACTCAGGCGCGAACGCGACGGCGAAGGCCCCAGCAAGACCGCGCTGAAAGCCCAGAGCGCCGAGCTGCAGGCGCTTGGCGAGCAGATCCTGACGCTGCGCGCCGGCCTGCTGGAGCCGCTGGGGCTACCCACGCGGCTGATCGACGCGCTGCAGGAGCTGGCGCGCATCAAGGATTTCGAGGGCCGGCGCCGGCAGAGCCAGTTCGTCGGCAAGCTGATGCGGCTGCTGGGCGAGGACGACATCGCCGCCATCCGTGCCGCGCTGGACGAGCAGCACCGCGGCTCGGCCGCCGACACGCTGCTGCTGCACACCGCCGAGCAGTGGCGCGACCGCCTGCTCGCTGGCGACGACGCCGTCACCGCCTGGATGGCCGAGTTCCCGGGCACCGAGCCGCAGCCCTTCCGCGCCCTGGTGCGGCAGGCGCGCAAGGACACGCCAGCACCCGGCGCCGCGGCCGAGTCCCGCGGCGAGGCACCCCGCAAGGGGCGCGCCTACCGCGAACTGTTCCAGTGGCTGCGCGCCGAACTCGCGCGTGCGCAGGAAACGGCCGAAGACGCCGCAGCGGCAGCGCCGCAAGCGCCTTCGCCGGGCGAAGATTTTTAGAGCCTTTTAGGCCTCCAGCCCATGCGCAGCAGCCGCAGGCAGCTCTTTTTTTGGAAGCAAACACCATGACCGCACCCGCCTTCGACCCCGTCACCATCGGCATCGTCTCCATCAGCGACCGCGCCTCCAGCGGCGGTTACGAAGACAAGGGCCTGCCGGCCCTGAAGGAATGGCTGGGCAAGGCGCTGAAGAACCCGGTGACTTATGAGGCGCGGCTCATCCCGGACGAGCAGGCCACCATCAGCCAGACCCTGACCGAGCTGGTGGACCAGGCCGGCTGCTGCCTGGTGCTCACCACCGGCGGCACCGGCCCGGCGGCACGCGACGTGACGCCCGAAGCCACACTGGCCGTGGCCGACAAGGAAATGCCGGGCTTCGGCGAGCAGATGCGCCAGATCAGCCTGAACTTCGTGCCCACCGCCATCCTGAGCCGCCAGGTGGCGGTGATCCGCAAGCAGAGTCTGATCATCAACCTGCCCGGCCAGCCCAAATCCATCGCTGAAACACTTGAGGGCCTGCGGGACGTCGACGGCAGCTCCAAAGTCGCCGGCATCTTCGCCGCCGTGCCCTACTGCATTGACCTCATCGGCGGGCCGTACCTGGAGACCCATGACGCGGTGTGCAAGGCGTTCCGGCCGAAGAACGCGGTGCGCAAGACCGCATGAGCCTGGGTTCCCCCTCCCGCTACTCTCTTCTTCTGGGCCTGCTGCTGGCGATTTTGCTGGCGGCAACTGCATTGCGCCTTGAGAACCTGGGCACCACCAGCCTGTGGGAAGACGAGCTGTTCTCCGCCGACATCGTGCTGCAGCGGCCCCTGGTGCCACAGCCCGGCACGCCCTGGCTGGAAAGCAAGCCCCTGCCCGCCCTGCAGGACGGCGGCACCGAGAGTTTCTGGACCGTCAAGGCGGCCGACCAGTCGCCGCCCATGTTCGAGCTGGCCGCCAAGGCTGTCACCAGCCTGTTTGGTTCCGGTGAAGCCAGCCTGCGCCTGACCAGCGCCCTGGCATCGCTGGCCGCACTCGCCTGGCTGGCAGCTCGCGCCTGGCGCGCCCGGGCCGGGCCGCTCATGCCGGTCTACCTCGCGGTCCTGGTGCTCGTGGCCTTCAACGGCTTCATGGTCTTCTACGCCCGCGAGGCGCGCGCCTACGCCCTGGGCGCCGCGCTGACCCTGGTGCTGGCCACACGTTTCTGGGAGCGCAGCGTGACCGGCTGGCGCCAGGCGCCGTTGCCCGGATGGGGTGAGATCGCGCTGTGCGTGGCGGCCTGCATGACGCACTACAACGCGCTCGCGCTGGTGGGGCTGATGCTGCTGCCCTGCGCCTGGGAGGGCTTGCGCCGCAAGGACATCGCGGCGCTGGCCCGCATGGCGGTGGTGGCCGCGTTCGTTGGCGGCTGGCTGTTCATGAGTTACGACAGCTTCACCATGGCGGCGCAAGGCGACCTGGGTTGGATGCCAAAAATGTCGACGCGGAAAACCGCCGAGGTTCTTGCCGCGTACTTCATGCGTGAGGGAACCGGCCCCTGGCTGGCCGGCCTGCTGGTGCTGCTGCTCACGGCAACCGTGCTGGCTTCGCTTGGCAAGCCGACCACATCCGCCGATGGAAAGCAGCTGGTGCGCGGTGCCACGGCCGCCGGTGCATTGAGCCTGGCGGCCTTCGGCCTGGCCGTGCTGGTCGCGCACAAGGCCCATATTCTCAACGCCCGACACCTGATCTTTGCCATGCCGGTGCTGTTCCTCCTGGCCGGCTCCTGTGCGGCCTTGCTGGCCTTGCGCTGGCCGGCTGCCTTCTGGCTGTTCCTGGTGACAGCCGCGGCCACGCAGATCCCGCTGGTTCAGGCCACGCTGGCCGACCCGAAATCCGACTACCGCGGCGCGACGGCCTTCGTGGTGGAGCGCCTGCAGGACGGCGACGCGCTGATCACCACACCGCTGCTCAACCCTTCGGCCTACAACTACTACCTGCACCGCACCACCAAACGGTTCGATCGAAAGATGCTCTCGGTGCCAGAGCAGGGCGCCCAGCTGTGCACCGAGCTGTCGAACCATGAACGCATCGGCTTTCTGGGCCATCTTGCCGGTTTCCAGGCCGCGGTCGCCATGAAAAAGGCCTGCGGCGACCGCTACACCATCGACTTCTACCTTCGCCACAAGGCCTTCGCCGCCGTCTGGACCAGGAAATGAATCCGCCCCGCCAACGACACGCGGCCCATATCGCCGCGCTCTACACGCTGTTCGCCGCCATCTCCACAGTGGCCAACATCGGCGCGCAGGATCTGGTGGTGCGCGCCGTGCACTTCGACCACGCCATCGCGCTGTCGGTGCTGGTGGGCACCGGGGTGGGCCTGGTTATCAAGTACGTGCTCGACAAGCGCTACATCTTCCGCTACCAGACCCGCAGTACCGGCCACGACGGCCGCACGTTTCTGCTCTACACCCTGATGGGCGTGGTGACCACCGTCATCTTCTGGGGCGTGGAGTTCGGCTTCCAGGCCATGTTCGGTACGCGGGAGATGCGCTACCTCGGCGGCGTGATCGGCCTGGCCATCGGCTATCTGGCCAAGTACCGGCTGGACAAGCGCTTCGTCTTCCGCGACTAAGCGCCAGTCAGAGGGGCCCCACCGACTTGCCGAAGCTTCGGCAAGTCCCGGCAACCTCGTCGGCAAGCGCGGTTGCCCATCCACGGTGATGCCGCGGTCTGGCGGCTTCAATAAGGCGTCCCGTCCTTGTGTGTGAAGCGCCAGGCGCCTTGCACCAGCTCGGCCTGGAGGTCGTCGTCGGGGTAGCTGCCTTCGTCGCCGGGCGAGCGGTCGCCGACTTCCAGGTACAGCACCTCTTCCGCGGACTCGTTGATCAGGTGGTGGGCATTGCCCGTGCCGGCACGGAAGCCCGCGCACATGCCCGGCGCCAGCAGGGTGCGGCCTTCATCGGTGTGCAGGACGGGCGAGCCCTTCAGGATGTAGATGAACTCGTCCTGCTTCGAATGCGCGTGCCGCAGCGCCGAGACGGCGCCCGACGCCAGCCTGGTCAGGTTGACGCCGAAGTTGGCCAGGCCGAAGACATCGCCGAGCTGGCGCTTTTCCCGCCCTTTCATGCGTGACGCAAACGGTTCCGGGTAATTGGTGGGCCTGGTGCGCGGAGGCACCTCGAGGGCCACGACGGCCACCGGGCGGGTTGAATCGTTCATCGGCGCTCTGCTCCTGTCGCGGGAAACGCGGGCTGGCGCGCAGTGTCGCACGAGGCCGGAGCGCGCGCCCGACGCTCTGTCGAGTCAAAGCCGACCGCGCAAAGCGCCTTACCCCATCACCTTCGCCGGCAGCCAGGTAGCGATTTCCGGAAACACGCACAGGATGACGATGGCGATGACCATGCACAGCATGAAGGGGAAGGCGCCGCGCAGGATGGTGGGCAGGCTGACGTCGGGCGTGATGCCGTTGATGACGAACAGGTTCAGGCCCACGGGCGGGGTGATCAGGCCCAGTTCCATGTTGATGGTGAGGATGACGCCGAACCAGATCGGGTCGAAGCCGGCGGCGGTGATCACCGGCATCAGGATCGGGGTGGTCATCAGGATGATGGCCGCCGGCGGCAGGAAGCACCCGGCTACCAGCAGCAGCAGGTTGATGGCAGCCAGCACCACCCAGCGGTTCACCTGCATGTCGGCGATGGTCTGCGCCACCGCCTGCGTGACCTGCAGCGAACTCATCATGTAGCCGAACAGGATGGAGGTACCGATGATCATCAGCAGCATGCCGGATTCACGCAGCCCGTCGCGCAGGATGGCCCACAAGTCGGCCGGGCGCCACATGCGGTAGATCACCACCACCATCAGCAGGCACAGCATGGCGCCCACGCCCGCCGCCTCCGACGGCGTGGCGACCCCGCCATAGAGCGCATACACCACGCCGATGATGACCAGGATGAAGGGCAGCAGGCGCGGCATTAGCTCCAGCTTCTCGCGCAGCGAGTAGACGCGGTCCTGATCCACCAGCCGGGTGCCGCGCTTCCAGCTCAGGAAGATGGACCAGGCCATGAACAGCCCGACCAGCAGCAGCCCCGGCAGGATGCCGGCGATGAAAAGGCGGCCGATCGAGGTCTCCGATGCGATGCCGTACAGGATCATGGTGACCGAGGGCGGAATCAGGATGCCCAGCGTGCCGCCGGCGGCGATGGCGCCGGTGGCTAGGTCGGCGTCGTAGCCGCGCTTGCGCATCTCGGGGATGCCCATCTTGCCGATGGCCGCGCAGGTGGCGGGCGACGAGCCCGTGAGCGCCGAGAACAGCGCGCAGGCGCCGATGTTGGACACCACCAGCGAGCCCGGCACGCGGTAAAGCCAGCGCGCCAGTGCCTCGTACAGGTCGCTGCCGGCGCGCGAACAGGCCACCGCCGCACCCATGATCACGAACATGGGCAGCGAGACCAGGGTGAAATCGTTGAGGCCGGAGAAGATGGTCTCCGGGATGAAGTGCACGCTGCTCCAGCCGTCGAAGATCAGCATGAAGCCCAGCGCCACGGCGCCGAGGCCGAAGGCGATGGGAAGGCCCGTGGCCAGCACCAGCGTGGTCACGGCGAAGATCAGGAGGCCGATCATCAACGGGCTCATGGGTGAATTCCTAAAGGCTTTCTTCCGGCCGCAGATTGAACGGCAGCGTACGGTGCGTGAGCACCAGCAGGATCTGGGTGAGCATCTGCAGGCACAGCAGGCCCAGGCCCACCGGCACCGAGAGGTAGGGAATCCACACCCGCGCGCGCCAGATCGACGAGGTGGTCTGGCCGGTGGCGAAGGCGTCGTACCACCAAGGCACGGAAGCCCAGAAGAACAGCGCGCAGAACGCCAGCGCCACCAGGTAGCCACCCAGGAACAGCCAGCGCCGCGCGCCGTGGCCCAGCATCAGCGGCAGCACGTCCACCGCCACGTGACCGCGCGTGAGCAGGATGTAGGGCGCACCCAGAAAGGTGGCGGCCACGATGGCGAAGGTGACGAACTCGGTCTGCCAGATGGCCGATTGCCCAAGCGCGGCGCGCACGAACACCATCTGGCAGACCACGCCGATCGACAGCACGATCAGCCCGGCCGCCAGCACGCCGAACACGCGCGACAGCGCGTTCACCGCCGCCGCCCAGGCTGGCAGGCGCGCGCCGGCCAGCACCTCGATGCCGGGCTCGGCGTTACTTGACACTCAGTGCCTTCTCGATCAGCTCCTTGCCGCCGGGCACCTTCTCGCCAAACTCCTTGTAGGAGGTCTTCTGCGCCACGGCGCGCCAGGCGTCGAACTCGGCGTCGGTCAGCGTGACAACCTCGTCGCCGGCCTTCTTGAAGGCTTCGACCATCTTGTCGTCCAGCTTCTTCGACTCGGCGGCAAAGTAGGCCTCGGCCTTGGCGGAGGCGGCCTTGAGCACGGCCTTCTGCTTGTCGTCCAGCTTGTCCCAGGTGCGCTTGGAGATCAGCACCGGCTCATACATGAACCACAGCGCGTTGTCGCCGGGGGCGGTCACGCACTTGAGCTGCTCGTACAGCCGGAACGAGACCATCGAGCCGGTGGAGGTGTCGGTGCCGGTGGCCACGCCCTGCTGCAGCGCGTTGTAGACCTCGTTGGAGGAAATCGAGACGATGGAGGCACCCGCCCCCGCCCACATGCGCGCGAAGGTGGCGCCGGCCGAGCGGATCTTCATGCCCTGCACGTCGTCGGGCTTGCGGATGCATTTTTCCTTGCCGCCAAAGGCGCCGGCCAGCCAGGCGTCGGCCAGCACGTGGGCGCCGCCCTGCTCGACCACCTTGCGGATTTCGTCCATGAAGGGCGACTTGTTCAGCCGCAGGGCATGCTCGTGGCTCTTGACCAGGCCCGGCATCAGCGTGGCGCCGAACTGCGGGTGGAAGCCCGAGGCGTAGTCGAGCGGGAACGAGGTCATGTCGATCTGGCCGGTCTGCATGGCCTTCCACTGCTCGTTGGCCTTGACCAGGCTGGCGCCGGGGTAGACCTTGATCTCCAGGCCGACCTTGGCCGCGTTGACCTCGCGGGCGATGATCTGCACCATCTCGTCGCGCACGTCGCCCTTGCCGCCGGGGAACTGGTGCGAGGCCTTGAGCGTCATGTCGGCCATGGCGGGCAGGCAGGCGGCGCCGGCCAGCAGGACGATGGCGCCGCGCAGGCGGCGCGCCCAGGGGGATTGCTGTTGCATGGGAAGTCTCCTAGCTTGTGGGTGTTGGAGGCACTGCGGCGGGTGTCCGGGCGGCAGGGTCGTGCCCGCCTCCGCCCGCGCCGGAGCGAGACGACACTCTAGTGCGTATGAGGCAGCGGTTGTATACAGGGAATCCATGAGGCGCGCCGGCCCGCACCCGCGCTGCGTCGCCGCGGCGACAGGCGCCGGCGGGTGCCCGCGCATCGCTGCCGGCCGGCCGAACGCAGGCCCGCCAGGTGAGCGCACAAGGCTCCGGATTCAATGCCAGATCAGCCCGCGGCCCTTGTGCAGCAGGCGCAGGCAGCTACAAATTAAGTAGCATAAAGATGCGCGCTGCAAGCACATGCCATGCGCGCGCCCAGGCTCGCATGCACCCGCATGCGCACCTGTGACGTGCCTGCGACCCAACCGGGCGCCGGCATCGCGCCCCTCAGCGCCTGGCCGCTGGCGTGCCCTGACCGAGCAGCTTGCCGTTCACGGTCTGGCCGTAGAGCGAGTACTCGGAATCGTGGAACTTTTTGCGCGTGCTGGCGATGTTGCCGTCGAAGCGCGGGTCCTGCGGGCGCTCCTGGGCGTCCATGAACTGGGCCACGTCCCACGCTTCCTGGTCGGTCAGCGTGTTGGCTTTGGAGAACGGCATGTTGGCCTTGATGAAGCCGGCCGCCTTGTCCACGCCCGCCATGCCCGCGCCCCAGTTGAAGGAACGCGCGCCCCACAACGGCGGGTACACCTGCGTGTCGCCGGCGCGCTGGCCCTGCCCGTCCGCGCCATGGCAGAGCGCGCATTGGGCGGCGAACACGGCGCGGCCGCGCTCGATGTCGGGCGCCTGCGGCGGCTTGGGCACCTTGGGGTAGCCGGCGCCCGGCAGCTTCTCGCCGGTGGGCGCGCCCTTGGCCAGCCAGTAGGCGTAGCTTTCCAGCGCCACCAGCACCGGGCCGCCTTCCGGGGGCGCCTTGCCGTTCATGCTGTACATGAAGCAGCCGCGCAGGCGGCTGGCAAAGGTGTCCACCTCCTTGGTCTTGGAGCGGTAGGCCGGGTAGCTCACGTAGGCGCCCCACAGTGGCGCCGAATCGGGCCGGCGGCCAGCATCCAGGTGGCAGTTGACGCAGTTCAGGCTGTTGCCGACAAAGCCTTTCGCGTTGGCCGCCGTGTGCAGGAAGATCTGCTCGCCCTGGCGGATCACGTCGCCCATCGGGCCGGCGGGTATCTCGCGCTCGGCCGGCGGCGTGAAGCCGGCCTTGTGCGCCGCCGGCTCGGCCGCGCCCTGCGCCACGGCTGCCGCGCCGTTCTGGGCGCCGGCCGACGCACTGGCGGCACTGGCCGCGGAGGCCGGGGCGCTGGCGGCCGCGGCCACCGGCGACGGCGGCGCGTTGTCGGGCGGCGGCGTGCGGGCCACGGTGGGCGTGGGTGTCTCGTGCAGGGTGGTGCTGGGCAGCAGCGGCGGGCGATCCGGCTTGCGGCCGAATTCGCTGGAGAACATCAGCACCGCCACCAGGGCGATGACGATCAGCAGCACGGCCGCGCCGCCGGCGAACCAGAGCACCGGCTGGCGGCTGCCGGCGCGGGGGTCGTCTTGAGGTGTGTTCATGGCTTGGCTCCCGATGCGGCGGTAGCGGGCGCAGACGCTGCCGCTGTCGCTGCCGCGGCGGCTGGCGTGGCGGAGAAGCCGCTGTAGTATGCGGCCACGGCCTTCACGTCGGCGGGCTTCAACCTGGCGGCCACGCCGCGCATCAGGTCCATCGGGCCTTCGGGGCGGCCGGCGTTCTGCCAGGCGGCGAGTTGCTCCTCGATGTAGGCCTGCGGCAGGCCGGCCAGCGGCGGAAAGCTGTCGCCCACGCCCTGCCCGGCCGGGCCGTGGCAGGACGCGCAGGCGGGGATGCCGTCGGCCCAGCGGCCACGCGTGGCCAGCCAGGCGCCGGGGTCGTCGGCGGCCACCGCTGGCGCGTACCACGGCCTGGCGGGGAGGCGGCTGAAGTACAGCGCGGCGCCGGCGCGTTCGGCATCCGTCATCGCCTTGGCGATGGGCGACATGGTGGCGTTGTTGCGGCGGCCGTCGGCCAGCGCCTGCAACTGCTCCGACAGGTAGTGCACACCCGTGCCCGCGAGCCGCGGGAAGGTGGCCACACCCATGCCGTCGGCGCCGTGGCAGCCCACGCAGGCCGGCACCTGCGGCGGCTTGCCAGCCTTGGCGAGCTGCTCGCCCAGCTTGGCGTCGGCGGCCTGCAGGCCGGGGCCGGAGGCGGGGCTGAAGGCGGCACTGGCAGGTGCAGCGGGTGCAGCGGGTGAAGCGGCCGGTTGCGCGGCAGCGCCGGCGGCGGCCAGGGCCAGCGCGCAGGCCGCCAGCACGTGCCGGCGCCGGTAAGCGCCGCGAAATCGTGGGAAGTTCAAGGTCATTTGTGGCTCCAGCCCTTGTGTGACGGGCGCAACCAGCTATCGAACGAGGAGCGGATCACCTGTCATATCCAGGCAGAAAGCGGCGCGGTCCGGGGCCCTACTATCGACCACTTGCCGCATTGCGTCTGTAGGCAATCACCCCAGCGTGCAAGCTGTAAGCGACGTACCTGCAGCCGCCTGGTTCAGCAGCTCCCGCCGCTCGGCGCCTGCGCCTGCGCTCCGGCGCGACCACCGCCGCCCGCTACTTGCCCACCAGCTCGTTGAGCTTCTCGGCTTCGAAGGTTTCTTCGCGCGCGGCCTCGGGCGGCACGCAGTTCGGGTCGATCTGGCAGGAGAGCTTCTCGACCGCCTGCCACAGCAGGGCCACCTGGTGCTCGTGGCCGGCGGCGTTGTCGATCAGGCCGCGCAGCGCCACCGACACCGGGTCGTCGCTCTGCGTGACGCCGTAGGCCGAAAAGCCCATCTTGGCCGCCGCCTCCTCGCGCCGCGCGTCGGTTTCGGCGTGGATGATGCGGGCCGGGTTGCCCACCGCCGTGGCGCCCGCCGGCACCGGCTTGGTGACCACCGCGCCGGAGCCGATCTTGGCGCCGTCGCCCACCGTGAAGCCGCCCAGCACCTGCGAATTGGCGCCCACGATCACGCCCCGGCCCAGCGTCGGGTGGCGCTTGCTGCCCTTGACGAGCGAGGTACCGCCCAGCGTGACGCCCTGGTAGATGGTGCAGTCGTCGCCGATCTCGGCCGTCTCGCCGATCACCACGCCCATGCCGTGGTCAATGAACACGCGCTCGCCAATGGTGGCGCCGGGGTGGATCTCGATGCCGGTCAGGAAACGCCCCCAGTGCGAGATCCAGCGCGCCAGCCAGAACCAGCCGGCGCGCCACAGCGGATGGGCGATGCGGTGCAGCACCAGAGCGTGGAAGCCCGGGTAGGAAAACACCACGTCCCAGCGGCTGCGCGCCGCCGGATCACGCTCCAGAATGGCCTGACTGTAGGACTGAATGCGTTGCCACATGGCGGCAGAGTCTAGCGTTTCACCCGTTCACCCGCTTCCAGCATGGCCTTGGCCACGCCGCGCAGGATGTGGATCTCTTCCGGCCGCAGCCGCGCGCGGTTGAACAGCTGGGCCAGCCGCGGCATCAGCTTCTTCGGCGCGGCCGGATCCAGGAAACCCACGGCCACCAGCGCCTGCTGCCAGTGCGCCAGCATGGCGGCCACCTGGGCGGCGTCGGCCAGCGGTTCGATGCCCGGCGCCGGAACCGGACCGGCGGAACCCACCTGGAACCCGCCCAGCGCCAGCCGCCATTCGTAGGCGATGAGCTGCACCGCCGCCGCCAGATTGAGCGAGCCGTAGTCCGGCGCGGTGGGGATCGACAGCGCCACGTGGCAACGGTACACGTCGTCGTTGGCCATGCCGAAACGCTCGCAGCCGAACAGGAAGGCCACGCCCTGCCCTGCCTCAGCAGCGCCAGAATTTGAAGCATTTTCGGCCTCCAGCCCTTGCGTGGCGGGCGCAGGCAGCTCCTGTTTCAGGAGCATCTCAAAATGCTCGCGCGGGCTGCGCGTGGGCGGGCCGAAGTCGCGCGGCGTCATCACCGTGGCGCACAGGTGCGTCACGCCGGCGAGGGCCTCATCCAGCGTGGGCACGATGCGGGCGCGGGCCAGCACGTCGTCGGCGCCGCTGGCGCGCTCGATGGCCTCGGGCCGCGCCAGCACGTCGGGCCAGCGCGGCGCCACCAGCACCAGGTCGTTGAAACCCATCACCTTCATCGCCCGCGCCGTGGCGCCCACATTGCCGGCGTGGCTGGGTTCGATCAGGACGAAACGGGTGGCGGGCAGCGGCGCGGCAGGCATGGCCCGCATTGTCGCCGGGCCGCTACCATGCTTTCTTTTTTCAACGCTCGACCAGCATGACCACCGACACCATCGCCAACGTCACCCTCACCACCAAGGCCAACGTCTACTTTGAAGGCAAGTGCGTCTCGCACGGCTTCGCCCTGCCCGATGGCACCAAAAAGAGCGTGGGCGTCGTGCTGCCGGCCGAACTCACCTTCAACACCGGCGCCGCCGAAATCATGGAATGCGTGGCCGGCGGCTGCGAGTACCGGCTGGCCGGCAGCAACGAATGGAAGCAATCCGGCCCCGGCGAGCGCTTCTCGATCCCCGCCAACTCATCCTTCAACATCCGGGTGCGCGAGGCGTACCACTACATCTGCCATTTTGGGTGAGGATTGCTGCGCTGGGCCCAACTCAGCGCGGCGCCCCTGCCTGCGGACAACTTTGAAAGAAATCAGCCCCTTCTCATGGTGAGCCCCATGCGCAAGATCATTACCCTGATCACCTTGTTGCTGTTTTCAGCGCAAGTGTCCGTAGCAGCCGAGTCTCCACAGGATTTTTTTCAGCGGTTTGATCAGCTGGGGCAACGCTTCGATCCTTCAGTAGCGGATCTGTATTCCGATGGCGCGTCCATTAAAATTTACCGGCGTTACCCAACCGGCTTGGAGCGGTCCATGGAAATGGCAGGAACAGAGTGGAAGGCGCTGGTTCGCAAGGTGATGCCGGCGGCAAGTGCGAAAAATGACAAGAGCACCTTCACCAAGGTCAGATATTCCGCGCTCACCGCAACCAAAGTCAAAATCAACGCGGACCGCTACGCCGTCCGAAAGTGCTACACGGACCCGGCCTACTACCTAGTCATCGAGATGCAGCCCAATGGACAGTACAGCATTGTTGAAGAGCACTTTGAAACGAAACCACTGCCTGACTGCTAGCGTTTCCAGTCAACCGATGAATATGCAACACTGAACTTGGGCATCTTCAACGCCAAGTGCCGTGGAAATAATCCATCATGGAACCATCAATATTTTCACTGATCCTGCTGGCAGGCGGAATTTATTTTCTAATCCGCAATTTTCGCCTGCAACGCAATCCGGATGCTCTCCGCAAGTTCATGCAGAGTCATCCCGCGGGAAAGCTCTGGATCAAGAAATACGGGCTTGACGGGGCGACGCAGTTGGCTCAAAAGTACTTTCTTCCGTTGGGCCTTGCAGCTTCTGTTGCGATGATCGGGCTGGGCGCATGGAATCTGTTGCGCATGTATGCGTGAGGCCCTCGGACTCTCGGGGTCAGATCACAATTTCCACAGTCATTCGCCAGATGCAGGCCGCGCGTCATAGCCGCACCGCATCGACACGTTCCAGCCAGCGCAGAACCGCAGCAACCACGGTGTCGGGCTGCTCCAGGATCGACATGTGGCCGGCCTCGTCCACCACCACCAGCTCTGCGTCCGGCAGCAGCGACGCCATCTCCTGGCTCAGGGTCAAAGGTGTGACCTGATCCTCGCGCCCGCACACCACCAGCGCGGGCGCATGAAGCCCGGGCAGCCAATCCCGGGTGTCGGCGCGGCCCATCGCGGCTTCCTGTTGCCGCACGAAGCCCTCGCCGCCCACGCAGGACGCCATATCGGCCAGCAGTCTGAGAAGCTCGCGATCCTGCAGCCGGGACGGATGCACGATGCGTTCGGCGAAGCCCTGGGCCACTTGCCCGAACGCCCCAGAGCCGCCGCACACGGCCTGGATCATGCGCCTGCGCACCTGCCTGGCCTCTTCGCTGTCGGCACGCGCACCGCTGCCGACCAGCCCCAGGCCCGCGATGCGATCAGAGGCCTGGCGGCACACCTCCTGAGCCACGTACCCACCAAGCGAAAACCCGGCGACCGCGAACCTGCCTGGCGGCATGGAGGCGATGGCAGCCCGCGCGCTGGCGGCGATGCTGTCGTGCAGGTGCGTCGGTGCGACGATGCAGGTCCGCCCGCCGGCCAGCGCGGCCGTGACCGGATCCCAGACCCGCGCATCGTTCATGAGACCGGGCAGGAGAAGCAGTGGAGTGAGTTGGTTCATGGCGGATCCGTTATAACTATGCAGTCGAGTGCATAGTCAAGCGCTGGAAAGGTGCTCATGTGGATCGCCGAGTTCGCCCGAGAGGCGGGGGTCAAGCAGACGACCGTGCGCCACTACCTGCGTGAAGGTCTGCTGCCGCGACGGGTGGGGTTGCACGGGGGCTCCCGCCCGTATCTGGAGTTCACCGACGCCGACGTTCGCCTGCTGTCCGCCATCCAGGCAGGTCAGGCGCTCGGCATGTCGCTGGATGAGATCAAGCTGCTGATCGCGGAACAGCGCTCTGGAAACGGCCGCGCCAGAATGCTCGAGTCGATGATCCTGCAGCGCGACAAGTTGCGCGACAGAGCCAGGGAACTGCGAACGATGCTGGCATTTCTGGATCAGAAGATTGCCTGGCTGGAATCGGGTGCCCAGGGGCAACCACCCGCCCACGGGGGCGGTGTGCGCGGCAAGAAGTCTGCGCTGCAGGGCGGCTCGGCGGACCAGCGGGCGTCACCGAAACCGATGCGCCCTGCCCCGAGGCAGTCGCAGGAACGGCGACGCTGAAGCACCCGGCGAATTCGCCCATCGATGCGAAACTCCCGCTATGGCGAGCCACGATGGCGTCCACCATCCGACCGGCCGGACTAGTAGGCTGACCCCGGCAAACGAATCCGGATCGCCCAGGCAGTCGGCGTGAACGCCCTGAAACGCATCGCAGCAGACCCCATTTAATTGCCTTAGGCCACTAACTATTTGCTTTTGGCAATCAAATAGTTACGATGGCGGCATGAATGCCGCTGCCCCTTCCGACGTCGATCCCGACGACATCCGCGCCTTCCGCGCCTTCAACCGCTTCTTCACCCAGCGCATCGGGGTGCTGAGGCCCTACCTGGGCAGCGATCTGTCGCTGACCGAGGTGCGGCTGCTGCACGACCTGGCGCACCGCGACGGCTGCACGGCCGCCGAGCTGGCGCGCAGCCTGGCGCTGGACCCGGGTTACCTGAGCCGGGTGCTGCGCCGTTTCAGCGCCAAGGGCTGGCTGGAGCGCCGCCACGCCCGCAGCGATGGCCGGGCCCGCGAGCTGTCGCTCAGCCCGGCCGGGCACGCCGCTTTCGAGCCGCTGCAGGAACGCTCGCGCCGGGAGGTGGCGGCGCTGCTGGCACCGCTGACCGCCAAGGCGCGCAGGGAGCTGATCGAGGCGCTGCAGCATGCGCAGGCGCTGCTCGACCCAAGCCAGGCCGGCGCTCCGGCGCCGCAGCGCACCATCGTGCTGCGCGATCCGCGCCCCGGCGACATGGGCTGGGTGATCCAGCAGCACGGCGCGCTGTACGCGCAGGAGTTCGGCTGGAGCGACGCCTTTGAGGCGCTGGTGGCCGAAATCGTGGCCGGGATGATGCGGGCGCACGATCCGGCGTGGGAACGCGGCTGGATCGCCGAGATCGACGGCGAGCGCGTGGGCTCGGTGTTCGTGGTGCGCAAGAACGCCGAGACCGCGCAGTTGCGCCTGCTGCTGCTCACGCCCGCCGCGCGCGGCCTGGGCCTGGGCGGGCGGCTGACGGACGAATGCATTGCCTTCGCGCGCGCCAAGGGCTACGGCCAGCTGGTGCTGTGGACGCACGCCAACCTGGTGGCGGCGCGCCGCATCTATGCGCAGCGCGGCTTCCGCCTGGCCAATAGCGAGGAGTACGAGGCTTTCGGCCAGCCGCTGGTGAGCGAGAACTGGGAGCTGGATCTTTGAACCTGGCGCTGCTGGCCGCGGCGGCCACCGGCGTGCAGGTGGGCGCGGCCATCGTCGCCACGCGCTACGTGGTGGCCGAGGTGCCGCCGCTCACGCTGGCGCTGCTGCGCTACGCCATCGGCGTGGCCACGCTGCTGCCCTTTGCCTGGCACGCGCTGCGCAACGGCAGGCGCTGGCCGCAGGCGACCCACCCGCGGCGCGACCTGGCGGCCATGGCGGCGCTGGGCATCGGCCAGTTCGCGGTGCTGATCGCGCTGCTCAACTTCGGCCTGCAGACGGTGGGTGCGGCGCGCGGGGCGCTGATCTTCAGCCTGTTCCCGGTGCTGACGCTGCTGCTGGCCACCGCGGCTGGCCGCGAGCGCTGGAACACCGCGCTGGCGGCCGGCGTGGCGCTGTCGGTGGCCGGGGTGATGCTGGACGTGGTGCCGCGACTGGCCGCGGGCGGGGAAGCGCCGATGGCCTGGCCGGGCGCGCTGGCGGTGCTGGGCAGCGCGCTGACGGGCGCCGTGTGCAGCGTGGCCTACCGCCCTTACCTGCAGCGCTACCCCACACTGCCGGTATCGGTGCTGGCCATGGGCGCGTCGGTGCTGTTCCTCGCCGTGCTGGCGCTGGGCGAAGACTGGCCGCACCGCGTGCTGCAGTTGCCGGGCCGCACCTGGGCGGTGGTGGCCTTCATCGGCGCCTCCAGCGGCGTGGGCTACCTGGCCTGGCTGTACGCGCTGAAGCACGAAAGCCCGACGCGGGTGACGGTGTTCCTGGCACTGAATCCGGTGACGGCGGCGCTGCTGGGCTGGTGGCTGCTGGGCGAGCACCTCGACGGCTGGGTGCTGGGCGCCATGGTGTGCATCGCCGCCGGGCTGTGGCTGGCCACGCGCGGCGGGCGCGCGCGCTCAGGCTGACCGGCGCGCGAGTTGCCTTCGTTCAACAGCCGGCGTGCGGGCTCTAGGAGGACTGGCTTGCCCGAGCCCTTCGACAAGCTCAGGGCGAACGGCCCAGGGATCGGTGAAAAGCTTCCAAAATGATAGCTTCCTGCGCCCGTCACAGAAGGGCTGGAGGCCTTTTTGCTTGTAAAAACCCAAGCGCTTCTATGGCGCAGCGGACATGCGACATGGCCCCACCCTCAGGCGGTGGCGGGCTCCAGCGCCAACTGCGCCCTGGCCAGCGCCCACACTTCTTCGGCGGGACGGGCTTTCAGCTTGTGGTCGCTCCAGACCTGGCGCCACAGGCGCGCGCCGCGGCGGCCGTGGTGCAGGCCCAGCATGTGGCGCGCGATGGCCGACCAGGGCGTGCCGTCCTCGGCCAGCTCGCGCTGCATGTAGGCCACCATGGCGGCTTCGACCTCGTCCTGGCTGAGCGGGCACGGCCCGCCGCCCAGAAAGCGCTGGTCCCACGCGGTCATGATCCAGGGGTGGTGGTAGGCCTCGCGGCCGAGCATCACGCCATCCACCTGCTGCAGGTGCGCGGCGATCTGCTCGTCGCTGGTCACGCCGCCATTGAGCACGATGGTCAGCTGCGGAAACTCCTGCTTGAGGCGGTAAACCATCTCGTAGCGCAGCGGCGGGATCTCGCGGTTCTCCTTCGGGCTCAGGCCCTTGAGCCAGGCGTTGCGCGCGTGCACGATGAACACGCCGCAGCCGGCCTCGGCCACGGTGCCGACGAAGTCGCGCACGAAGGCGTAGCTCTCTTCGCGGTCGATGCCGATGCGGTGCTTCACCGTCACCGGCAGGTCCACGGCGTCCGCCATGGCCTTCACGCAGTCGGCCACCAGGCGCGGCTCGGCCATCAGGCAGGCCCCGAAGGCGCCGCGCTGCACGCGCTCGCTGGGGCAGCCGCAGTTGAGGTTGATCTCGTCGTAGCCCCAGCGCTGGCCGATGGCGGCGCAGCGCGCCAGATCGGCCGGCTCGCTGCCGCCCAGCTGCAGCGCCACCGGGTGCTCGCAGGCGTCCATGCGCAGGTGGCGGCGCTCACCGCCGTGTAGCAGGCCGCCGGTGGTGACCATCTCGGTGTACAGGCGCGTCTTTTTGGTCAGTAGCCGGTGCAGGTAGCGGCAGTGCTTGTCGGTCCAGTCGATCATCGGCGCGACGGACAGGCGCCAGGGGCTGATCGCGGACTCGGCGCGAAGGGTTTCAGGCATGGCGCGATTATCCCGGCCGGCGCTGTGGCTCGCCGCCGCGGGACATTGCCGGCCGCCGCGCCGGCGCCGGCACCAAGAAAAAAGCCCCGCCGGAGCGGGGCCTTGCGCGCAAGCGTGGAGCTCAGCCCATGTGCAGACCGCCGTTGCAGGAAAAGTCTGCGCCGGTGGTGAAGCCGGAATCGTCGCCGGACAGCCAGGCGACGATGGAGCCGATTTCTTCCGGTGTGCCCAGGCGCTTGACCGGGATGGTGGCCACGATCTTTTCCAGCACGTCGGGGCGGATGGCCTTGACCATGTCGGTGCCGATGTAGCCGGGGCTCACGGTGTTCACCGTCACGCCCTTGCCCGCCACTTCCTGCGCCAGCGCCATGGTGAAGCCGTGCATGCCGGCCTTGGCGGCGGAGTAGTTGGTCTGGCCGGCCTGGCCTTTCTCGCCGTTGACCGAGCTGATCTGGACCACGCGGCCCCAGCCCCGCTCCACCATGTCCGGGATGACCTGCTTGGTCACGTTGAACATGGAGGTGAGGTTGGTGTCGATCACGGCGTCCCAGTCCTCGCGGGTCATCTTGAGGAACATGCGGTCGCGCGTGATGCCGGCGTTGTTGACCAGCACGTCGATCGGGCCGTGCTCGGCCTTGGCCTTGGCGAAGGCATCGACGGTGGACTGCCAGTCGGCCACATTGCCCACGCTGGCGTAGAACGTGAAGCCAAGCGCCTTCTGCTCGTCCAGCCACTTCTGGAAGTCGCGCGTCGGGCCGCAGCCGGCGATGACCTTGAAGCCTTCCTTGTGCAGGCGATGGCAGATGGCGGTTCCGATGCCGCCCATGCCGCCGGTGACGTACGCGATTCTTTGACTCATGATGCGTTGCTCCTGGTTGTAATACTATGAAACTAATAGCTGCCTGCGCTTGCTGGATGGCCGCAGACGCCGGTTTTAACCCAGATTTCAGCGCTCGACGGCTAGGGCAACCCCCATGCCGCCGCCGATGCACAGGCCGGCCAGCCCCTTCTTGGCGCCGCTGCGCTTCATCTCGTGCAGCAGCGTCACCAGAATGCGGCAGCCGGAGGCGCCGATGGGATGGCCAATGGCGATGGCGCCGCCGTTGACGTTGACCTTGGCAGGGTCGATGCCCAGCAGCTTGTTCACGGCACAAGCCTGCGCCGCGAACGCCTCGTTCAGTTCGTACAGGTCGACATCACCGGCCTTCCAGCCGGCACGTTGCAGCGCTTTCTGGGTGGCGCCGACCGGGCCCAGGCCCATGGTGGCCGGGTCGAGCCCGACGGTGGCGTAGCTGGCGATGCGCGCCAGCGGCGTGAGGCCCAGCGCGGCGGCCTTCTTGGCGGTCATCACCACCACGGCAGCCCCCCCGTCGTTGATGCCGGAGGCGTTGCCGGCCGTCACCGTGCCCGCCTTGTCGAAGGCCGGGCGCAGGCCGGCCAGCGCTTCGGCATTGGTCTTCTTGTTGATGAACTCGTCGGTGTCGAACACCAGCGGGTCGCCCTTGCGCTGCGGGATGGTGACGGCGGTGATTTCTTCCTTGAACTTGCCTGCTTCCTGGGCGGCGGTGGCCTTCTTCTGGCTGCCGAGGGCCAGCTCGTCCTGCATCTCGCGGGTGATGCCTTCCTGCTTGGCCACGTTCTCGGCCGTGATGCCCATGTGGTACTGGTTGTAGACGTCCCACAGGCCGTCGACGATCATGGAATCGATCATCTTCCAGTCGCCCATGCGCTGGCCGTCGCGGCTGCCCAGCAGCACGTGCGGGCTGGCGCTCATGTTCTCCTGGCCGCCGGCCACCACGATCTCGCTGTCGCCGGTGACCACCGCCTGGTGCGCCAGCATCACGGACTTCAGGCCCGAACCGCAGACGGCGTTGATGGTCAGGCCCGGCACGGCCTTGGGCAGGCCGGCCTTGAGCAGCGCCTGGCGCGCCGGGTTCTGGCCGGCACCGGCCGCCAGCACCTGACCCATGATCACTTCACCCACCTGGTCGCCGCTGACCTTGGCGCGCTCCAGCGCAGCCTTGATGGCGATGCTGCCCAGCTCGGTGGCCGGCACCTTGGCCAGCGAGCCCCCGAACTTGCCCACGGCCGTGCGGGCGGCGGAAACGATGACGATGTCTTCCATGAATTGCTCTCCTTTTTGCAGCTGGTTGCACTTGCCCCGCAAGGGCTAAACGGTTATTTCATTCAATATTGGCGCGAGGCCGGGACGCTCGCCTTGAACTGTGATCTGGTGGCCGCGGAACCGGCCATGCGGGCAAACGCCGTGGCCGGGCCTGCACCGGCGTTGTCGCCCTCGCGAAGCAAGAGGGGGAAGGCGCCGCAGGCGACTCAGGGGGGTGTTCCCATTCACGGGGTGTCACGCCTTCGCTTTGACATAGCTCCCCGGCGCCGGCTCGCTGGCCTTGTACTTGCTGCGCGGCTTGCCGTAGTCCTTGGGTGCGGCGATCTGCTTGCCGGCGTGGCTCTTCAGCCAGGCGGCCCAGTCGTCCCACCAGCTGCCCGGGGTTTCCTGGGCGCCGGCGATCCATTCGTCCACGCTGGCCGGGAACTTGCCGTCGTTGCGCACCCAGTGGCTGCGCTTCTTGGCGGCCGGCGGGTTGATGACGCCGGCGATATGGCCCGAGGCGCCCATCATGAAGCGCTTCTTGCCCGGAATGGTCTGGGTGGAGGCGTAGGCGCCGCCGATCGGCACGATGTGGTCTTCGCGCGAGCCGTAGATGTAGAACGGCATGTCGAGCTTGCCCAGATCGACCTTCTGGCCGCAGACCTTGGCCTTGCCGGGCTTGACGAGGTTGTTCTCGAGGTAGGTGTTGCGCAGGTACCAGGCATAGAACGGCCCGGGCAGGTTGGTGGAGTCGCTGTTCCAGTACAGCAGGTCGAACGGCGGCGGCGTTTCGCCCTTGAGGTAGTTGCCCACCACGTAGTTCCAGACCAGGTCGTTGGGGCGCAGGAAGCTGAAGGTGGTGGCCAGATCCTGCCCTTTCAGCATCCCGCCCTTGCCCATCTGCATCTCGCGGAACTTGACCATGGCCTCGTCGATGAACACGTCGAGGATGCCGGTGTCGGTGAAGTCCACCAGCGTGGTCAGCAGCGTGACGGCCGACACCGGCTTCTCGCCCCGCGCCGCCAGCACGGCCAGCGCTGTGGTGAGGATGGTGCCGCCCACGCAGAAGCCGAGCGCGTTGATCTGCTTGGCGCCGGTGATGTCCTGCACCGTGTGGATGGCCTGGATGGCGGCGTCCTCGATGTAGTCGTCCCAGGTCTTCTGCGCCAGGGTCTGGTCGGGGTTGCGCCAGCTCACCACGAAGGTGCGCATGCCCTGGCTGACCGCGTAGCGGATCAGGGAGTTTTCGGGCTGCAGATCGAGGATGTAGAACTTGTTGATGCAGGGCGGCACCAGCAGGAACGGTCGCTCGTGCACCTTGGCGGTGAGCGGCTTGTACTCGATCAGCTGGAACAGCTCGTTCTCGAACACCACGGCGCCCTCGGTGGTGGCCACGTTGCGGCCGACCTCGAACAGGCTTTCGTCGGTCATCGACACGTGGCCCTGCCGCATGTCCTGCAGCATGTTCTTCACGCCCTTGGCCAGGCTTTCACCCTGCGTGGCGATGGCCTTCTGCTGCGCCTCGGCGTTGAAGGCCAGGAAGTTGCTGGGCGCCGAGGCGGCCAGCCATTGCTCGACGGCAAAGCGCACGCGGTTGCGGGTCTTGGCGTCGCCCTCGGCGGCTTCGGCCATGGACATCATGGTGCGGGCGTTCAGCAGGTACACCGCGGCGGTGAAGGCGGCCATGGGGTTCTTGCCCCAGGCGTCGCCCTTGAAGCGGCGGTCGGCCAGTTGCGGGTTGTCCTGCAGGGTCTGGTTCCAGAGCTCGGAGGCCTCGCGCACGTAGTCCTGCTGGATCTTCATCAGCTTCTCGTTGGCGAAGCGCAGCGGCGTTGCATCGGCCGTGCCGGTGGGCGGCGCCATGCCGCCGAGATCGAGGTTCTGGAAGGCCTGGAAGGCTTTCAGCCAGGTTTCGGTGAAGCCCTGTTCCAGCGCAGGGTTGTTGAACGCCTGCGTGGCCATGTCGCCCCATGCAGGCATGCCGGGAACGTTGAACGGGAACCCTGTCTGGTTCATGCTTGTCTCCTGTTGGTCGTGCGAGGCCGGCGCTGCAAGGCCTGAACAAGAGTATCACGCCGGCTGGTAACGCGCGGCTGACGCGGGCGATAAAAATTGATCTGCGACGGCTTGCAGCAAGGCCCTGCAGTGGGCCGCACGCGGGAGTGGCCCGGCGTCGGCGAGGGCCTCAATCGTGCAACCAGATGCAAGCGGCCATGCGTCCGGCGCCGCCCAGATGCGCCTGGTCGCGCCGGTGCGAGTGGAAGCGCGCGGCGTCGCCCACGGTGCACCAGGCATCGCTGCCGTCGTTGCCGTACACGCGGGTCACACCCGCGGCGGCCAGGCGGCGGCGCGCCAGCGCCGGCAGGTCGGCCAGGAACTTGCCGCCCGGTTGTGGCAGGAAGCAGGCCTGGGCACCCGCATCGGCGTGCATGAAGGCCTCGCGCACCTCCGGCCCCACCTCGAACTGGCGCGGCCCAATGGCCGGGCCCAGCCACGCCAGCGTGTCGCTCACTTCAAATTTTGTAGCTGCCTGCGCCCGCTGCTGCTGGGCCAGAGCCTCAAAACGTTCCAAAGTCCGCTCCAGCACGCCGGCCGCCAGACCACGCCAGCCCGCGTGCGCGGCCGCGACCACGCGCGCACCCGGATGGGCGAACAGCACCGGCAGGCAGTCGGCCACCATCATGGTGCAGGCCACGCCGGGCTCGGCGGTGACAGCGCCGTCGGCCTGCGTGCCATCGGCGCTGTCCGCGTTCAGTTCAACCACCTGGGTGCCATGCACCTGCTGCAGAAAGACCGGCCGTGCACCCAGCACGGCAGCCAGCCGCGCGCGGTTGGCCTGCACGTGCTCAGGCGCGTCACGCACGTGGTCGCCGAGGTTGAGGCTACCCCACGGCGGCTGCGACACGCCGCCCGCGCGGGTGGTGAACAGCGCCCCGACGTGCGGCGGCGCCGGCCACGCGGGCCGCAGCCAGTCGGCGGGCGCCTGGCTCAAGCCTCGTGGTCCGGGCACGCGGAAGGCTGGGCCTGCTGGAAGGCGGGCAAGGCCATGCAGGCCTCGAACGCGGCCATGGTGCGCGGCAGGCCACCCAGGTCGCAGTCGAAGCGCTGGGCGTTGAAGATCTGCGGCACCAGGCAGCAGTCGGCCAGCGTGGGGGCATCGCCATGGCAGAACCGGCCCGCGGGGCCCGCGGCCAGTTGCGCCTCGAAGGTTTCCAGGCCCAGCCGCACCCAGTGGCGGTACCAGGTGTTCTTGGCGTCGTCGCTGACCTTGAGGTCGTGCACCAGATACTTGAGCACGCGCAGGTTGTTCAGCGGATGAATCTCGCAGCCCACGATCTGCGCCAGCGCCCGCACCCGCGCGCGGCCGAGCGCGTCGGCCGGCAGCAGCGGCGGCTCGGGGTATTGCTCGTCCAGAAACTCGATGGTGGCCATGGACTGCGTGAGGCGCGTGCCGTCGTCCAGCTCGAGCACCGGCACCAGCTTTTCCACCGACACGTCGGCGAAGGCGGGCTGGCGGTGTTCGCCCTTGGCCAGGTGCACCGGCACGTACTCATAGGCCAGGCCCTTGAGCTTGAGCGCGATGCGCACGCGGAACGAAGCCGACGAGCGGAAGTAGTTGTAGAGTTTCATGCCCTACAGAATACAACGGCCCCAGCGGCCAGAAAGCACGCCCATGGTTCTCGAAATCGCCGACATCCGCATCCAGCCCGGCCAGCAGGCCGCCTTCGAGGCCGCCATCCGGCAGGCCATGGCCACCGTGATCCCGCGCGCCCAGGGTTTCGTGGGCGCAACGCTGCACCAGGGCATCGAATCACCCGAGCGCTATGTGCTGCAGGTGCGCTGGCAGACGCTGGAAGACCACACCAAGGGTTTTCGTGAATCGCCCCTGTTCGCCGAGTGGCGCGGGCTGATCGGACCGTTCTTCGCGGCGCCGCCGCAGGTGGAGCACTTCGAGTCGCTGATCTGAGCCAGAAAAAAGGGCCATACGGCCCTTTTTCTTGAATGGCGAGCCTAGGTCAGCGCTGGGCCACGTCGGCGCGCTCGGCCAGGAAAATCTCCACCCGGCGGTTCTCGGCCCGGCCGGCTTCGGTGGCGTTGCTGGCAATGGGCTCGTGCGAGCCGCGGCCTTCGGTGCCGATGCGGCGCGAATCCACGCCACGCGAGGCCAGGTAGTCGCGCACGCTGTTGGCGCGTGCCACCGAGAGCGGATCGTTGATGGCGTCGCTGCCGGTGGAATCGGTGTGGCCGACGATCATGACCTCGGTGCCCGGCTGCTGGCTCAGCCCGGAGGCAAACTGGTCCAGGATGGGGCGCAGGCTGGGGTTGATGTCGGCCCGGCCGGTGGCGAAGGAGATATCGCTGGGCACGTTGAGCTTGAGCCGATTGTCGGCCGTCTGCGTGACCTGCACGCCGGTGCCGGCCGTGGCCTGCTGCATCTGCGCCTTCTTGTTCTCCATGTACCTCGACCAGGCGTAGCCGCCGGCCGCGCCCACGGCCGCGCCGATGGCTGCGCCCTTGCCATCGCCGACCAGGCCGCCGGCCACCGCCCCCACACCGGCGCCGATGGCCAGGTTGCGCTGGGTTTCCGTCATGTTGGCGCAGCCGCTCATGAGCACGGCGGCGGCCGTGGCACTGGCCAGAAGGCCCTGGCGGGCATGAAGGTTGGGTTTCATGGACTTCTCCTGAGGTTCATCGGTGTTCTTCCGCGCTGGGCGCTGGCCCCGCGTTCACCACTCATTGCACCCCACCCCGCCGCCGAATGGCTGTAGGACACGGCCACGCCTGAGCGTCAGGTTTGCAAAGGCAGGTTTCAGGTGTCGGTCAACTTGGCCAGCAACTGCAGCAGTTGGCGGCGCTCGTCCGCGTCCAGCGGCGCCAGGATGCGCTCCTGCACGCGATTCACGCAGGGGACCATGGCATTGGCCACGGTCTCGCCCTCCGGCGTCAGCCAGAGCAGCTTGCGCCGCCGGTCCGCCGCGTCGGACTCGCGCCGCAGCCAGCCGCGGCGCTCCAGCCGCGCGATGACCGAGCCGATGGTGGCCGCATCGTGCGCCACCGACGAGGCCAGCGAGATCTGGTCGGTCCCCGGCGCCTTCAGCAGCCGCGTCAGGATGGCGAACTGCACCGGGGTCGTGCCGAAATTCGAGGCCTCGTCCATGAACGCGGCCACGGAAATCTGGTGGGCCCGGCGGATCAGGTGGCCCGCCGCCCGCTCGAACTGGAACACGTCGGTCGTCATGGGCGAAGTCTATGCGCACCGGACCGCTCCGGGGCTTGACCTACACTGCGCCTCCATGAAGGGCCGTTCCATCCGCCATTGCCGCCTTTGCGGGGCGCTCGTCACCTACCGCCTGCCCGACGATGGCGACACGCGCGAACGGGCCGTCTGCCCCGCCTGCGGCACCGTGCACTACGAGAACCCGCTGATCGTGCTCGGCACGGTGCCCTACCTGGCCGAGCGCGTGCTGCTGTGCAAGCGTGCCATCGAGCCGCGCTTCGGCAAGTGGACCCTGCCCGCCGGCTTCATGGAGCTGGGCGAATCCATGGCCGAGGGCGCGGCGCGCGAGACCGCCGAGGAAGCCGGGGCCAATATCCGCATGGGCGAGCTGTTCAGTTGCATGAGCCTGCCGCGCGTGGGCCAGGTCCACTTCTTCTACCTGGCGGAAATGCTCGACGACACGCTCGACCCCGGCCCGGAAACGCTGGAAGCCCGCCTGTTCATGGAAGACGAGGTGCCGTGGGAGGAGCTGGCCTTCGCCACCGTCTCCGAGACGCTGCACCGCTTCTTTGCCGACCGCCGCAAGGGCAGTTTCGCCATGCACGACGTCGACATCGTCCTGCCGCCCAAGTGAGCGACCTGCCGCCGCTGGCCGAGCTGGCGCCCGGCCAGCCCTTCCCTCCCATCGACCAGGCGTGGCCCGCCAATTCACCGGCGGCGGGGCTGCTGGCCGTGGGTGGAATGCTGGATGTGCCCACGCTGGTCAATGCCTACGAGCACGCGGTGTTCCCCTGGTTCAACGAGGGTGAGCCCACCCTGTGGTGGAGCCCCAACCCGCGGATGGTGCTGCATACCGACCGCTTCCGGCTGCACCGCTCACTGCGCAGGACGCTGGCCCGCTTCCGTGCCGACCCGCGCTGCGAGCTGCGCGTGGACACGGCCTTCGAGCAGGTCATGCTGGGCTGCGCGCGCGTGCCGCGGCCCGGCCAGCGCGGCACCTGGATCGGGCAGCGCATGTTGGAGGCCTACGTGCGGCTGCACGAGGCCGGCCACGCCCACAGCGTGGAAACCTGGATCGACGGGCGTCTGGTGGCCGGCCTGTACTGCGTGACGGTGGGCCGCGCCGTGTTCGGCGAATCCATGTTCACGCTGGTCACGGACGGCTCCAAGATAGCGCTGGCGGGCCTGGTGGCGTTCTGCCGGGTACGCGGCCTGCCGCTGATCGACTGCCAGCAGAACACGGCGCATCTGGCCTCGCTGGGCGCGACCGAAATCCCCCGCGCCGACTTCGCCCGCGCCGTGCAGGCCCTGGCGCTGGAGCCCGCCCCGGCCTGGCGCTTCGAGCCCGTATACTGGGATGCGTTGTTGTCCTCAGCTGCTGAACATCGGTGACGCACCTCACGGAACTCCCGCTGCAGGCCTTGCAGTTCTATGCCACGGCGCCGTACGCCTGCAGCTATCTGCCGGGGCGTCAGGCGCGCTCCCAGGTCGCCACCCCCAGCCACCTGATCAACAACGACGTCTACACCGGCCTGGTGCAAAGCGGCTTCCGGCGCAGTGGCCTGTTCACCTACCGCCCCTACTGCGATGGCTGCCAGGCCTGCGTGCCGGTGCGCATCCGCACCGCGGAGTTTCAGCCCGACCGCAGCCAGCGCCGCGCCATGCGCCGCCATGCCGGCCTGCAGGCGCGGGTGCTCAAGCTGGGCTTCGTACCCGAGCACTACCAGCTCTATCTGCGCTACCAGACCGGCCGGCACACCGGCGGGGGAATGGACCAGGACAGCGTCGACCAGTACGCGCAGTTCCTGCTGCAGAGCCACGTGAATTCGCGCCTGGTGGAGTTCCGCGAACCGACCGCCGACGGCCGCCGCGGCGCACTGCGGATCGTCGCCATCATCGACGTGCTGGGCGACGGTATCTCCGCCGTCTACACCTTCTACGATCCGGATCCGGGCGCCAGCTACGGCACCTACGCCATCTGCTGGCAGATCCAGCAGGCGGCGGCGCTGGGCCTGCCCTACGTCTACCTGGGGTACTGGATCGCCGGCAGCCCCAAGATGGCCTACAAGGCGCGCTTCCGTCCTTACGAGCTGCTCGGCCAGCAAGGCTGGCGCGCGCCGGAAGCGGATCTGGCGCCACCCGCAGCCGCCTGACCCCGAAGCCCGGATCACCCCGCCGCCGACCATGCGCAAAAGCAGCCACGAGCCCCGCACCACGCCCACCATCCAGGTGCTGGAGCGCATGTTCACGCTGATCGACGCACTGGCCTCGCGCGAGGAAGCCATGTCGCTCAAGGAACTGAGCGAGGTGTCCGGCCTGCACCCCTCGACCGCCCATCGCATCCTGAACGACCTGGCCGCCGGCCGCTTCGTCGATCGGCCGGAAGCCGGCAGCTACCGGCTGGGTCTGCGCCTGCTGGAGCTGGGCAACCTCGTCAAGGCGCGGCTCAGCGTGCGCGACGCGGCCATGGAGCCGATGCGCGAACTGCACCGCCTGATCCAGCAACCGGTGAACCTGAGCGTGCGCCAGGGCGACGAAATCGTCTACATCGAGCGCGCCTTCAGCGAGCGTTCCGGCATGCAGGTGGTGCGGGCCATCGGCGGCCGAGCGCCACTGCACCTCACCTCGGTCGGCAAACTGTTCCTGGCCGCCGACGACCTGCCCCGCGTGCGCTCATACGCCACGCGCACGGGCCTGCCCGGGCATACTCGAAACAGCCTCACGCAGCTGCCGCAGCTCGAGCGCGAACTGCTTGCCGCAAGGCAGACAGGCCTGGCGCGCGACAACGAGGAACTGGAGCTCGGGGTGCGCTGCGTGGCCGCCGGCATCTATGACGACCAGGGCAAGCTGATCGCGGGTCTTTCCATTTCTGCCCCGGCCGACCGGCTGGACGAAGGCTGGGTGGCCAAGCTGCAGGCCACTGCGCAGCAGATTTCCACCTCGCTGGGCAACCACCACACGGCGCCCCAGGGCGCCTGACCCCGGGTCTGCCGGCCCGCTGCGTCCTCAGCTGGCGTTGGCCAGCGAGATCGCCCCTGCAGCGGCCGCAGATCCTGTGGTGCGCAGGGTCTCGACCCAGTGACGCACGCGCTCGGCATCGGCGATGCGGCTCAGCTTGCCGGTCGAATCGAGAAACACCATGATCAGCTTGCGGCCCGCGATGCGCGCCTGCATCACCAGGCATTGGCCGGCTTCGTTGATGAAACCGGTCTTTTGCAGGCCAATGTCCCACTCCGGGCTGCGCACCAGCCGGTTGGTGTTGTTGTACTGCAGCAGACGATCACCCACCGCCACCTCGTAGCTCGGCGAGGTGGTCAGCTGGCGCAGCAGCGGATCCTGGTGCGCGGCGGCCACCAGAATGGCGAGGTCGGTGGCGCTGGAACGGTTGCTGCTCGACAGCCCGGTGGGCTCGACGTAGTGCGTGTCTTTCATGCCCAGCATGATGGCGCGCGCGTTCATCAGCGCCACGAAGCGGCGCAGGCCGCCGGGGTAGGTGCGCCCCAACGCGTGGGCGGCGCGGTTTTCGCTCGACATCAGGGCCAGGTGCAGCAGTTCGCCGCGCGACAGCGTCGTGCCCACGCTCAGCCGCGAGCGGCTGTTCTTCTCGGTGTCGATGTCCTCCTCGCTGATGGTGATCATCTCGTCCAGCGGCAGGTGCGCCTCGGACATGATCAGCCCGGTCATCAGCTTGGTGAGCGACGCTATCGGCTGGACAGCGTGGTCGTTCTTGGCCAGCAACACTTCCTTGGTGTCCTGGTCGATCACCAGCGCCACGCTGGACTTCAGGTCGAGCGGATCGCTGGATGCGCGGCTGCTGAACTCACCAACCCCGCTCTCGCGGCCGACCGAAAGGCGTGTGCCGCCCGCGTCCTCGAAGCGGACCGAGTGTATGCGCAGGCCGGGCATGGTGGCAGCCACCGCCGCCGGCCGCTCGGCGCGGGAGCGCTCAAGCTTGCTGCTGGCGTGCGCCGCGCCCTTGCCTGCAAGCACCGTGCGCTGGCGCTCGTGCTTTTGTCGGGTCGCCAGATGCACGGCACCGCGCCCTTTGGCTGCGGCCGCGAGCCTGGCCGCACCTTTGCCGCGCGCCGAGGCAACGGACGAATGCCTGGAGGCCGTTGACTTGGCCAGCGCGGGTTTCCCGGCCGCCCTGGCTGAGCCGGACTTGGCCGCCACCGTGGCGTGTTTGGCAGCGGGCTTCTTGCCGGCAGCCAGCGCATGACCTGCCGGCGCAATCACCAGAAGAGCGGCTACCAACGGCAGCAGACCGCGCCCCAAGTTCAGGGATTTATAGAACTTCAGACTACAGATTTGCATTGCCCGCTCCGCCACATTGTCACAACTTGACAAAAAGTGTAGCGGAAGGGGATTTTCAACGCAATATCAATGACTTGAATTTACTTTCTCAAGTTCTCAGACACAAATGACGATCAATTAGCCTTGTGCTGCCACGCGCTCAGCTTTGCTTTGTAACTTGTTGAGTGCGCTCAGATAAGCTTTGGCAGATGCCACAACGATATCCGGATCCGCACCCACACCGTTCACCACCCGACCGCTGTTTTGTAACCGGACGGTGACCTCCCCCTGGCTTTCGGTGGAACCGCTGATGGCGTTCACCGAATAAAGCACCATTTCCGCGCCGCTGTGCACGTGCGCCTCGATGGCCTTGAGCGACGCATCCACCGGCCCGTTGCCATCGGATTCACCATGCACTTCCTTGCCGTCGACCGTGAAAACGATGCGAGCGTGGGGCATTTCGCCCGTTTCGCTGTGCTGCGACAGGCTGATGAAGTTGTACTGGTCCTTCTCCTGCGTGAGGCTCTCGTCGCCCACCAGGGCCAGGATGTCCTCGTCGAAGATCTCGCTCTTGCGGTCAGCCAGTTCCTTGAATTTCGCGAACGCGGCCATGATCTCGCTCTCGGATTCGAGCACCACGCCCAACTCCTGCAGGCGCTGCTTGAAGGCGTTGCGGCCGGAAAGCTTGCCGAGCACGATCTTGTTGGCGCTCCAGCCCACATCTTCGGCGCGCATGATCTCGTACGTGTCGCGCGCCTTGAGCACGCCGTCCTGGTGGATGCCGCTGGCGTGCGCAAAGGCGTTGGCGCCCACCACGGCCTTGTTCGGCTGTACCACGAATCCAGTGGTGTGGCTGACCATCTTGCTGGCCGGCACGATCTGCGAGGTGTCGATACCGACCTCGAGCCCGAAGTAGTCCTTGCGCGTCTTGACCGCCATCACGATCTCTTCGAGCGAGCAGTTGCCCGCACGCTCGCCCAGGCCATTGATGGTGCACTCGACCTGGCGCGCACCACCGACCTTGACGCCTGCCAGGCTGTTGGCCACCGCCATGCCCAGATCGTTGTGGCAATGCACGGACCAGATGGCCTTGTCGCTGTTGGGCACCTTCTCGCGCAGCGTCTTGAGGAAGTGACCGTACAGATCGGGAATGGCATAGCCCACCGTGTCCGGAATGTTGATGGTGGTCGCGCCCTCCTTGATCACCGCCTCGCACACGCGCGCCAGGAAGTCGATGTCGCTGCGGTAGCCGTCCTCGGCACTGAACTCGATGTCGCCCATCAGGTTGCGCGCGAAGCGCACCGCCAGTTTGGCCTGCTCGAATACCTCGTCGGGCGTCATGCGCAGCTTCTTTTCCATGTGCAGCGGGCTGGTGGCGATGAAGGTGTGGATGCGGCCACTCGCGGCGCCCTTCAGCGCCTCGGCCGCGCGGGCGATGTCGCGGTCGTTGGCGCGCGAGAGCGAGCACACCGTCGAGTCCTTGATCGCCTGGGCGATGGATTGCACGCACTCGAAGTCACCGTTGGAGCTGGCGGCAAAACCTGCCTCGATCACGTCCACCCGCAGCCGCTCGAGTTGCCGTGCGATGCGCAGCTTCTCGTCGCGCGTCATGCTGGCGCCAGGCGACTGCTCGCCGTCGCGCAAGGTGGTGTCAAAAATGATGAGCTTGTCGGTCATCTTGTCGTGCTCCTTGATCTTGAATGTGCTGCCGCCGCGCTTCAGGCAGCTTCCAACACCGATTGTGCCCGGTCGGCCATGGCAGGCCTGCCGCGCCGTACCCCGGAAACGATGGCCTTGAACGAAGCCGCGATGATGTCGGCATCGGCCCCTACGCCGAAGAGGGTGCGGGTACCGTCCACTCGCAGTTCCATGTAGGCCACGGCGCTCGCATCCGCGCCCGTGCCGATGGCGTGCTGGTGGTAGTCCACCACGCGGATGTCGTGCCCGGTGGCCGATGACAGCGCCTGGATGAACGCATCGACGGGCCCGTTGCCACGGCCCTCGATGGCGCGGACCTCGCCGTCCCAGTCCAGGTCGCCGCGCAGCACCACGGTTGCGGCATCACCTTCGCCCTCTTCCCGCAGCACGCGATGCGCCAGCGCCGGGGTGCTGTCCAGCCCGTATTCGCGCTGGAAGATGGCCCAAAGGTCCGCGGCGGCGAGCTCCTTGCCCTCCACATCCATCACACCCTGCACCACCTGGCTGAACTCGATCTGCAGGCGGCGCGGCATTTCCAGACCGTATTCGCTTTCGAGCAGGTAGGCGATGCCGCCCTTGCCCGACTGGCTGTTGACGCGGATCACCGCCTCGTAGCTGCGGCCCACGTCCTTGGGATCGATGGGCAGGTATGGCATGTCCCAATGATCACCTTCCCTGCGTGCAGCAAGGGCCTTCTTGATGGCGTCCTGGTGGGAGCCCGAAAAGGACGTGTAAACCAGATCGCCCACGTAAGGGTGGCGCGGGTGCACCGGGATCTGGTTGCAATGCTCGACGGTGGCGCGGATCTCGTCGATGTTGGAGAAATCCAGTTCCGGTGAAACGCCCTGCGTGTACAGGTTGAGCGCCACGTTGACCAGGTCGAGGTTGCCGGTCCGCTCACCGTTGCCGAACAGGCAGCCCTCGATGCGATCGGCGCCCGCCATCAGCGCCAGCTCGGCCGCAGCGGTACCCGTGCCGCGGTCGTTGTGCGGATGCACGGAGAGCACGATGGCATCGCGCCGCGCCAGATGGCGGTGCATCCACTCGATCATGTCGGCGAAGATGTTGGGCGTGGAGTGCTCCACCGTGGACGGCAGGTTGATGATGCACTTGCGCTCGGGCGTGGGCTGCCAGACGTCGGTCACGGCGTCCACCACGCGCCTGGAGAAGGCCAGTTCCGTGCCCGAGAACATCTCGGGCGAGTACTGGAAGGTCCAGGCCGTGCCGGGGTAGTGCGCGGCCAGTTGCTTGAACCTGCGCGCCTGGCTGGTCGCCAGTTCCACGATGCCGTCCTCGTCCAGGCCCAGTACGACCTTGCGCATCACCGGCGCGACCGCGTTGTACAGGTGCACGATGGCGCGCGGCGCCCCCTGCAGTGCTTCGAAGGTGCGCTCGATCAGGTGGTCGCGTGCCTGGGTCAGCACCTGGATGGTCACGTCATCGGGAATGCGGTCTTCCTCGATGAGCCTGCGCACGAAATCGAACTCGACCTGCGAGGCCGAGGGGAACCCAACCTCGATCTCCTTGAAGCCGATGGCCACCAGGGTCTCGAACATGCGCATCTTGCGTGCCACGTCCATGGGCTCCACCAGCGCCTGATTGCCGTCGCGCAAGTCGGTCGACAGCCAGACGGGGGCGCGGGTGATGACGGCGTCGGGCCAGGTGCGGTCCTTGAGGCCGACGGGTGCGAAGGCGCGGTACTTGGTGGCGGGGTTCTTCAACATGGTTGCGGGTCTTCCAAAGGGGTGGTTGGGAGAGCGACCAGCAACCTGCATGCAAAAGAAAAGGCCCGTTGCTGGTGCATACGGGCCGATCTGGTAGATGAAACTGACGCGCGCTACTCTGCCTGCCCGTGGGACACTAGTAGTAGAGCTAGCGACAGCTTTTGCATGAAGCGCAATTTAGCACAGTTCGCGGAAACCACGCAATCAGTCGTGCAATCCCCGCTCGTCGGGCTCATCGGTGGAGGTGCTGACGATGCTGGCATGCTGGCCGCGTGCCTTGCGGACGCCATAGATGACGTAACCGGAGAGCGCGTAGCCCACGAAGATCAGGAACAGCAGCGTCGCGGGCTCGATGCTGACGATGGCCAGCACCAGCGCTGCCGCCACCAGCACCGCGAACGGCACGCTGCGGCGGCCGCCGAAATCCTTGAAGCTGTAGTAGGGGATGTTGGTGACCATGGTGAGGCCGGCGAACAGGGTCACGCCGAACATCATCCAGGAGAAGTCGCCGCGCGCCACGCGCGCGCCGCCCAGGGCGTTGACGAGCTGGCGGAACAGCGGCACGTCGCGATGAACGTCCACCACCGCCGCCGACAGCCAGATGAAACCCGCCACCAGCGCCGCCGCCGCCGGCGAGGGCAGGCCCTGGAAATAGCGCTTGTCTACCACCCCGGTGTTGACGTTGAAGCGCGCCAGCCGCAGCGCCGCACAGGCGCAGTAGACGAACGCCGCGAACCAGCCGGCCTTGCCCAGCGGCTGCAGCGCCCACTGGTAGGCGATCAGCGCCGGCGCGGCACCGAAGCTGACCATGTCCGCCAGCGAATCCATCTGCTCGCCGAACGCGCTTTGCGTGCCGGTCATGCGGGCCACGCGGCCGTCCAGGCTGTCCAGCACCATGGCGGCAAAGATACCGATGGTGGATTCGGCAAAGCGGCCATTGATGGCCATGACCACCGCATAGAAGCCGCCAAACAGCGCCGCCAGCGTGAACAGGTTGGGCAGCACGTAGATGCCCTTGCGCGGCCGCCGCGGGCGCGGGCCGCTGGCATCACCAGCCGGATGGGGCTCGAAATCAGGTTTGGTCATCGAATCGGTGTCTTGCCGGCATGTGGCTTGCGCAGGCAGCTATGGTCTGCATAGCGTACCCAAGCACCGCCGCAACCCTGGCAGCGCACAGTTTAACGGCCTGAAGCAAGAAAAAAGGCCACGCGCGCGTGGCCTTTTTGGCGGTCGCCGCAGCGGCGATCAGTTCTTCGACTTGTCGACCAGCTTGTTGGCCTTGATCCAGGGCATCATGGCGCGCAGCTTCTCGCCCACCACCTCGATCTGGTGCTCGGCGTTCAGGCGGCGGCGGCTTTGCAGCGTGGGCGCGCCGGCCACGTTCTCCACGATGAAGCTCTTGGCGTACTCGCCGGTCTGGATGTCGCGCAGCGCCTGGCGCATGGCGTTCTTGGTGGCCTCGGTCACGATCTTCGGGCCGGTGACGTACTCGCCGTACTCGGCGTTGTTGGAGATCGAGTAGTTCATGTTGGCGATGCCGCCTTCGTAGATCAGGTCCACGATCAGCTTCAGCTCGTGCAGGCACTCGAAGTAGGCCATCTCGGGCGCGTAGCCGGCTTCCACCAGCGTCTCGAAGCCGGCCTTGATCAGCTCGACGGTGCCGCCGCACAGCACGGCCTGCTCGCCAAACAGGTCGGTCTCGGTCTCTTCGCGGAAGTTGGTCTCGATGATGCCGGCCTTGCCGCCACCGTTGGCCATGGCGTAGGAGAGCGCCAGGTCACGCGCCTTGCCGCTCTGGTCCTGATGCACCGCCACCAGGTGGGGCACGCCGCCGCCCTGGGTGTAGGTGTTGCGCACGGTGTGGCCGGGGGCCTTGGGGGCGACCATCCACACGTCGAGGTCGGCGCGCGGCACGACCTGGCCGTAGTGCACGTTGAAGCCGTGCGCGAAGGCCAGCGAGGCCCCCTTCTTGATGTTCGGTTCCACGTCGTCGCGGTAGACCTTGGCGATCTGCTCGTCGGGCAGCAGGATCATCACCACGTCGGCCTGCTTGACCGCATCCGCCACCTCGGCCACCTTCAGGCCGGCCTTCTCGACCTTGGGCCAGGAGGCGCCACCCTTGCGCAGGCCGACCACCACCTTCACGCCGCTGTCGTTCAGGTTCTGCGCGTGCGCGTGGCCCTGCGAACCGTAGCCGATGATGGCAACCGTCTTGCCTTTGATGAGGGACAGGTCGCAGTCTTTGTCGTAGAACACTTTCACTGGTTTTCTCCTTGGGAAGATCTGGATGCTATGAATTGAAGAGCTGCCTGCGACCGCTGTGCAAAGGCTGGAAGCCCTTTTGATGCCTCAAACCCGCAGCAGGCGCTCACCGCGGCCGATGCCGCTGGCGCCGGTGCGCACGGTTTCCAGGATGGCGGACTTGTCGATGGCGCCGAGAAAGGCGTCGTGCTTGGCCTGGTCACCGGTGAGCTCGATGGTGTAGCTCTTGTCGGTCACGTCGATGATGTGGCCGCGGAAGATGTCGGTGGTGCGCTTGATCTCCTCGCGCTCCTTGCCGACGGCGCGCACCTTGACCATCATGTGCTCGCGCTCGATGTAGCTGCCCTCCGTCAGGTCGACCACCTTGACCACCTCGATCAGGCGGTTCAGGTGCTTCGTGATCTGCTCGATCACCTCGTCCGAGCCGCGCGTCTGAATGGTCATGCGCGAGAGGCTTTCGTCCTCGGTCGGCGCGACGATCAGCGACTCGATGTTGTAGCCACGGGCCGAGAACAGGGCCACCACGCGGGACAGCGCGCCCGCTTCGTTTTCAATCAGTACGGCGATGATGTGTTTCATTTTCCTGAAGCCCTCTTTTCGCCGCCCTCCCCCGCGGCCGGTAAGCGGCGGGCTTGGCGGTCAATAGATTCGTCCAACTATCAATTATGTAGCTGCTTGCGCCCGCTACATGCGGGCTGGAGCCTGATTTTCCCTAAAGATCCTCGGCACCCAGCAGCATTTCGGTGATGCCCTTGCCGGCCTGCACCATGGGGAACACGTTTTCCGTCGGGTCGGTGCGGAAATCCATGAACACGGTGCGGTCCTTGAGCTTGCGCGCCTCGCGCAGCGCCGGCTCCACGTCCTGCGGCCGCTCGATCAGCATGCCGACGTGGCCATAGGCCTCGGCCAGCTTCACGAAGTTGGGCAGCGCGTCCATGTAGCTGTGGCTGTAGCGGCCGGAGTATTCGATCTCCTGCCACTGGCGCACCATGCCCAGGTAGCGGTTGTTCAGCGCCAGCACCGTAATCGGCGTGTTGTACTGCAGGCAGGTGGAGAGTTCCTGGATGCACATCTGCACCGAGCCCTCGCCCGTCACGCAATAGACCTCGCTCTCGGGCCTGGCCAGCTTGATGCCCATGGCGTAGGGGATGCCCACGCCCATGGTGCCCAGGCCGCCGGAGTTGATCCAGCGGCGCGGCTCGTTGAACTTGTAGTACTGCGCGGCCCACATCTGGTGCTGGCCGACGTCGGAGGTGACGTAGGCGTCCGCATCGCGCGTCATGTTCCAGAGGGTCTCGATGACCATCTGGGGCTTGATCACGTCCTGGTTGGCGCGGTCGTACTTGAGGCAGTCGCGCGAGCGCCAGCCTTCGATGCTCTTCCACCAGTCGGCCAGGGCCTTCTCGTCGGCGCGGGTGGTGGATTCCTTGACCATCGCGATCAGCTCGGTCAGCACGTCCTTGACGTCGCCGACGATCGGGATGTCGACTTTCACGCGCTTGGAGATGCTCGACGGATCGATGTCGACGTGGATGATCTTGCGTTCGACCGAGGCAAAGTGCCTGGGGTTGCCGATCACGCGGTCGTCGAAGCGCGCGCCCACCGCCAGCAGCACGTCGCAGTTCTGCATGGCGTTGTTGGCCTCCAGCGTGCCGTGCATGCCCAGCATGCCCAGGAAACGCCGGTCGGTGGCCGGGAAGGCACCCAGGCCCATCAGCGTGTTGGTGACCGGGTAGTTCAGCAGGTCGACCAGCTCGCGCAGCTCGCCGGTGGCGTTGCCCAGCAGCACGCCGCCACCGGTGTAGATGTAGGGCCGCTTGGCCGTCAGCAGCAGCTGCAGCGCCTTGCGGATCTGCCCGCTGTGGCCCTTCTTCACCGGGTTGTACGAGCGCATGCTGAGCGTCTCGGGGTAGCCGGTGTAGGCGGTCTTGTTGAAGGACACGTCCTTGGGGATGTCCACCACCACCGGGCCGGGGCGGCCCGAGCGGGCGATGTGGAAGGCCTTCTTCATCACCTCGGCCATCTGGCGCACGTCCTTGACCAGGAAGTTGTGCTTGACGATGGGGCGGGTGATGCCGACGGTGTCGCACTCCTGGAAGGCGTCCAGGCCGATGGCGGCCGTGGGCACCTGGCCGGTGACGATCACCATCGGGATCGAATCCATGTAGGCGGTGGCGATGCCGGTTACCGCGTTGGTCACGCCGGGGCCGGAGGTGACCAGGGCCACGCCGACGTCGCCGGTGGCGCGGGCGTAGCCGTCGGCCGCATGCACGGCAGCCTGCTCGTGGCGCACCAGCACATGCTGGATGGTGTCCTGCTTGTAGAAGGCGTCGTAGATGTGCAACACAGCGCCGCCTGGGTAGCCCCAGACGTACTTCACACCTTCGGCCTGCAGGGCCTTGACGAGAATTTCAGCGCCGCGCAGCTCTTCGGGATGGCCCGGCGCAGCGCGCTCGGACGCCTGGGCGGCGGACTTGATTTCAGCTTTGGAGATTTCCATGTCCAGATGAACCTTTCGAGAATTTCTCTGACGAAAAACCTTGGGTGCCCCTTGCCAGCTCTTGTGAAGCCGCTTCAGGACTTGAGACTGCCAGCCATGGACGGGAAAGCTCCCCCGCCGGACTGCAATCCGTTTGCGATGGTGACTGCAACGGAGCATTATCGCACCGCAGCAAGCCTTGCGGGCGCATCCCGCGGCTTTTTTGCGCCGCCGGGTGCCATAATCGGCCGCGCCGGCGCCTGGCTGCCCGCCTCCCCCGAGAACCTCCGCCCATCGCCAAGCCGCCGCCGTGGCCACCGAACAGGAACTGTCCGACTTCCTCAAGAGCGTGGAAAAGCGCTCTTTCAAGCGCACCGTCTACCACGTGCGGGACGACGATGCCGCGCTGGACATCGTGCAGGACAGCATGATGAAGCTGGCCGAGCACTACGGTGACAAGCCTGCCGCCGAGTTGCCGCTGCTGTTCCAGCGAATACTTTCGAATACGACGCTGGACTGGTTTCGCCGCCAGAAGACCCGCAACGCCGTGTTTTCCAACATGAGCGAATTCGAGCCGGCCGACGCCGACGGCGAGTTCGACCTGCTGGAAGCCTTTGCCGGCAACGACAGCATGCAGACAGAAAGCGCCGAGGACGTTACCCGGCGGGCGGAAATCCTCCGAGAGATCGAAGGACAGGTCATGCTGCTGCCCAACCGTCAACGCGAGGCGTTTCTGATGCGTTACTGGGAGGAAATGGACGTTGCCGAGACGGCGGCAGCCATGGGTTGTTCGGAAGGCAGTGTCAAGACGCACTGCTCGCGCGCGGTCCAGGCGCTGGCCAAGGCACTCAGGTCCAAAGGATGGATGCCATGAACCCGAGCCCCAACAACCCGCTTTTGGTGCACCCCGCCGCCCTGGAAAACCGGTTCGGCCTGCTGGTGGCTGCCCGCCTGTCGGCCGGCGCCCAGGATCTGCCGCACGACGTCACCGAACGCCTGCGCGCCGCCCGCGTCCAGGCCATCGCCCGCCGCAAGAGGCCGGTCAGCGCCACCCAGGTCCAGGCCGCCCCGGCCGTGCTGGGCAACGGCCACACCGCGATCCTGGGCTTCGGCGACGACGCCCTGGGCTTCTGGGGCCGCCTGACCTCCCTTGCCACCGTGGTGGCCCTGGCGGTCGCCCTGGTGGCCGTGAATGTGGTGCAGGACGACGACCGCGCTACCGAGGTAGCCGACGTCGACGCCGCGCTGCTGACCGACGAACTCCCGCCGCAGGCCTACGCCGACCCGGGTTTCCTGCAGTTCCTCAAGTCCACCGACGGCGACCACGCCGCGCAGGCGCACTGACCGCCTGTTTCATGCCATGGCCCGCCATCCGCGCGCGTTGCCCCTGCTGATCGCCGCCACCGCGCTGGGCGTCAGCGCGGCGTCGGCCTGGGCGCAGCAGGCATCGCCGCGCGGCGCGCCAGGCGTCAGCCAGCCCGTGCCGCCGGTGGCAGGCGGCGTCAACTGGCAGACGCTCAACGGCGAGCAGAAGAACGCCCTGCGCCCGCTGGCCGCCCTCTGGCCCACGCTCACCGGCGACCAGCAGCGCAAATGGGTGGCGCTGACCCGCAACTACGGCCGCCTGTCCGCCGGCGAGCAGGCCACGCTGCAGAGCCGCATGACCGAATGGGCCACGCTCACGCCCGCCCAACGCACCCAGGCCCGCCTGAACTTCGGCGAGGCGCGCCGCCTGCCGGTCGACGAGCGCAAGGCGCGCTGGGAGGAATACCAGTCGCTCACGCCCGAAGAGCGCCAGCGCCTCGCGGCGGACCACGCCAAGCCGCCCCCGGGCACAGCCCCGGCCCTGCGTCCCACGCCGCAAGACAAGCTGCTGCGCCCGCGCCAGGGCGAAGACCGCAAGCTGCCGATCTACGACAATACGCTGCTGCCGCGCTAGTGCGCGGTGCCCGTCGCACTGCGGCAGGCCCAGCAACAACCCCTCAGTCCTTGAACCCGCCCGGTGCCCCGCGCCGGCGGCAAACCCGTGAACGGCGCAGCCTGTGGCCGCCCGTCCCGCCAGCCAATGACCGATTCCACCCCCGCCCCAACCACCATGACGGCCCCGCCGCTACGCCGGCGCATGGCCTGCTGGCTGTACGAAGGCATCCTCATGTTTGGCGTGGTGTTCGTCGCCGGCTACCTGTTCTCGGCCCTCACGCAGATGCGCAACGCACTGGACCACCGGCACGCGCTGCAGGGCTTCCTGTTCGTGATCTTCGGCATCTATTTCATCTGGTTCTGGTCGCGCGGCCACACGCTGGCCATGAAGACCTGGCACATCCGCATCGTGGACCTGCGCGGCCAGCCGCCGAGCCAGGCACGCGCGCTGCTGCGCTACCTGCTGAGCTGGCTGTGGTTCCTGCCGCCGCTGGTACTGATCGCTCCGCTCCACCTTTCCGCCGGGGAAGTGGCGGTGCTGGCCTTTGGCTGGGTCTGGATCTGGGCCCTGCTAAGCCGCTTCCATCCCCAGGGCCAGTTCTGGCACGACGCCTGGGCTGGCACGCGGCTCATCGACGTCCGGCCCGCGCCAGCCACGGCGGCCTGACCGCCCGCGCGAGCCCGCAGCCGTTCCCTGCACGCACGTGAACGACAATCCACCAATGCCGCCGCAACCCGTCAGCCCGACCGCCATGCCGGACCCCGAAGTCAACCCGCAGAAGGCGCGACGGGGCCTGTCGCGCGTCTGGCATGCTACCGGCTATTCGATGGCCGGCCTGCGCGCCGGCTGGCATGAAACAGCGTTCCGGCAGGAAGCCATCGCCGCCGTGGTGCTGATCCCGGCGGCGTTCTGGGTCGGCCGCAACTGGGTCGAAACAGCGTTGCTGGCCGGCGTGGTGCTGCTGGTGATGATCGTGGAACTGCTCAACACCGGCATCGAAACCGCCATCGACCGCATCGGGCCCGAATGGCACGATCTTTCCAAGCGCGCCAAGGACATGGGCTCGGCCGCGGTGCTGCTGTCCCTGTTGCTGGCAGGCAGCGTCTGGCTGGCCGCGCTGTACACGAGGTTCTTCACGTGACCCAAGTTTCCGAGATGCCGACCCCGGCGTTTTCCGTCTGCGTCTATTGCGGCTCACGGCCCGGCGCAGACCCCGCCTTCGCCGAAGTGGCGGATCAGGTCGGCCGATGGATCGGCGCGCACGGCGGCCAGCTGGTCTACGGCGGTGGTCGCAGCGGCCTGATGGGCGTGGTGGCCGACGCCACGCTGGCCACCGGCGGCCGGGTGGTGGGCGTGATCCCGCGCGCGCTGGTGGAACGCGAGCACGCGCACCGCGGCTGCACGGAACTGCTGATCGTCGACACCATGCACGAGCGCAAGCGCCTGATGGCCGAACGGGCCGACGCCTTCCTGGCGCTGCCCGGGGGCATCGGCACCTTCGAGGAATTCTTCGAAGCCTGGACCTGGCGCCAGCTCGGCTACCACGACAAGCCCATCGGCCTGCTGAACCAGAACGGCTACTACGACGCGCTGCTCCGCTTCGTCGAAGGCAGCATGGCCGGCGGGTTCATGGACGGCAGCCAGATGCGGCTGATCGAAGTGGGCACGGCCTGGGAGCCGCTGCTACAGCACCTGGTATCCGCCGCCGGCCTGGCCCAACCGGACCGCCTGCACGCCATCTGAAGCGCGCAAAAAGCAAAGGCCGCGCAGCCTGTGCCGCGCGGCCCCCGGTTCAAGCCCTGATCGGCAGCAGGCTTACCAGCGGTAGTTGTTGCTGGCCTCCCAGTCCTTGACCTGCTTCTCGGCCACGTCGCGGGCCACGCCGTAGCGCTCCTGCATCTTGCCGATCATCTGATCGCGCTTGCCGGCGATCACGTCCAGGTCGTCGTCGGTCAACTTGCCCCAGGCCTCCTTGACCTTGCCCTTGAACTGCTTCCAGTTGCCGCTGATGGTGTCTTCGTTCATGTGTGCTCCTGAGACGGTGTTCGCATGCGCGCCACGCGGGGATCGCGAGGCCATGAACGCATGGCGATGGAGGCATCGTAGGCACGCCGCAGCGCTCGCGCGGTAGGTGTTGATGGGCAAAGGCCGTCGGCCCAGGACTACCTGAAAAGACACAACCCGGCACGGCAGATGCCGGGCGCCTGGCTCACGCGTCGGGCAGGAACAACGACTGCAGATCGCTCAGGAAATCGAAGCCGCGCGCCGTCGGCCGCAGCCAGGCTCCGTCGGCTTCGAGCCAGCCGGATTGCTCTGCCTTTTGCAGCTGCCCTCGCACGCTGTTGGGGGGCAAACCGGTCTTTTCGATGAAATCCTGCAGCGTGAAGCCGTCCTTCAGGCGCAGCGCGTTCAGCATGTACTCGAACGGCAGCTCGCGCCGCGACACCTCATGCTCCTGGGCCACGGCAGCGCCGGCCAGCGCCTTGTCCATGTACAGCTCCGGCTGGCGGTGCCGCTGCTGACGCACGATGCGGTGCGCGAAGCTCAGCTTGCCGTGAGCGCCGGCGCCGATGCCCAGGTAGTCGCCAAACTGCCAGTAGTTCAGGTTGTGCTGGCAGCGGTGACCGGCCCGCGCGTAGGCCGACACTTCGTAGCGCTGCAGCCCGGCTTCGGCCGTCATGGCGGTGATGCGGTCCAGCATGTCCCAGGCGGTGTCCTCGTCGGGCAGGCGCGGCGGGAACTTTGCGAACACCGTGTTCGGCTCCACCGTGAGGTGATAGACCGACAGGTGCGGCGGCTGGAACGCCAGCGCGGTGCGCACGTCCTGCTCCAATTGCGCCAGCGTCTGGCCGGGCAGCGCGTACATCAGGTCGAGGTTGAAGGTGTCGAAGCTGCGTGCGGCCTCCTCCACCGCCGCGCGCGCCTGGGCGCCATCGTGCACGCGGCCTACGGCGTGCAGCAGCGCGTCGTCGAAGCTCTGCACGCCGATCGACAGCCGCGTCACGCCGGCGGCGCGGAAGGCGGCGAAGCGCTCGCGCTCGAAGGTGCCGGGGTTGGCCTCCAGCGTGATCTCGCAGGCCGGCGCCAGCGGCAGGCGCGCCCGCACGCCGGCGATCAGCCGGTCGATCTGCTCCGGCTCGAACAGGCTGGGCGTGCCGCCGCCCATGAACACGCTGACCACCTGCCGGCCCCAGACCAGCGGCAGGCTGGCTTCCAGGTCAGCCAGCAGCGCATCGACGTAGCGCGCCTGCTGCGCGGTGGCGTCGGTGCCGGCGCGGCGCTCGTGCGAGTTGAAATCGCAGTACGGGCACTTCTTCAGGCACCACGGCAGGTGCACATAGAGCGACAGCGGGGGCAGCGCCGCCAGCTGCAGCGTGCCGGGGCGCATGTAGTGCGCGATGTCGTTCACAGCCAGCGCTGGCGCATCAGTTCGACCATCTGCGCGGCGGCGCGGCCGCGGTGGCTGTGCGCGTTCTTCACCTCGGGCGGCAGCTCGGCGAAGGTCTTGCCGAACTCGGGGATGAACATCACCGGGTCGAAGCCAAAGCCGCCGCTGCCGCGCGGCGCGCGCGCGATCTCGCCCACCACGCGGCCGACGGCGACCAGCGGCTCCGGGTCGTCGGCGCTGCGCAGGGCCACCAGGGTGCTGACCAGGGCGGCGCGGCGCTGGTCGATGTCGGCCATCTGCTCCAGCAGGGCGCGCACGTTGTGGGCATCGCCCTTGGGATAGCCGAAGCGGGTGGCGTAGTAGGCCGTGTCCACGCCGGGCTGGCCGCCAAAGGCGTCGACGCACAGGCCGGCGTCGTCGGCCAGCGCCGGCAGGCCGCTTTCGCGCGCCGCGTGGCGGGCCTTGGCCAGCGCGTTCTCGACGAAGGTGTGGAACGGCTCATCGGCCTCGCCTATGCCCAGCTCGGCCTGGCGCACCAGCTCGAAACCCAGCGGCGCCAGCATGGCCTGCAGCTCGGCCAGCTTGCCGGCGTTGTTGGAAGCGAGCACCATTTTCATAACAAAATCAGCCTCTGGCCCTTTTGTGACCGGCGCAGGCAGCTCTTATTTCGATAGTGACTGGCGCTGCAGCGCGATCAGCTCGCCGATGCCGTGGTCGGCCAGCCCGAGCAGCTTGTCCATCTCGGCGCGGGTGAAGGCCACGCCTTCGGCCGTGCCCTGCACCTCGACGAAGTGGCCCTCGCTGGTCATCACCACGTTCATGTCGGTGTCGCAGGCCGAATCCTCGCTGTAATCCAGGTCCAGCCGCGGCTCGCCCTGGACGATGCCGACCGACACCGCCGCCACCGCGGCGCGGATGGGCGAGGCCTCGATGCGCTGCTGGGCCAGCAGCCACTGCACCGCGTCGGCCGCCGCCACCCAGGCGCCGGTGATGCTGGCGCAGCGCGTGCCGCCGTCGGCCTGGATCACATCGCAATCGAGGTGGATGGTGCGCTCGCCCAGCAGCTTGAGGTCGAACACGGCGCGCAGGCTGCGGCCGATCAGGCGCTGGATCTCCTGCGTACGGCCGCTTTGCTTGCCGCGCGCGGCCTCGCGGTCGCCGCGCGTGTGGGTGGCGCGCGGCAGCATGCCGTACTCGGCCGTCACCCAGCCCTCGCCGGAGCCGCGCTTGTGCGGCGGCACCCGCTCTTCGACCGAGGCGTTGCACAGCACATGCGTGTTGCCGACCTCGATCAGCACCGAGCCTTCGGCATGCATGGTGTAGCGGCGGGTGATGCGCACCGGGCGCAGGGCGTTGGCGGCGCGGCCCTGGCGGGCGGGGGAGGCGATGTATGCAGTGGTCATGGGTCGGGGTCGATGGCGCCGGGCGGCATCGAGAGCCGCCGCGCGGGCAGTCAGCGTGGAAACGGTCAGCGCCGCCGCACGGCGGTGCGCTGGATGGCGGCGTTGATCTCGGCGATGGAGCGCTCGATGGCGTCTTCGTCCATCTCGTCGATCAGGCTGTCCTCGCCGGTCTGGATGGTGGAGGCGAACTCGCCCTCGCCCATCTGCTCGGTTTCGGTGAAGCCGCTGGTGGTGAAGTCGTCGTGGGCCGGCGTTTCCCATTCCAGCGCCAGCACGGTGACGTTGTCGGAGCTGTCACCGGCGGTGAACAGGGCTTCCTCCACCAGCGTGGGCACGGCTTCGGCCACCGGCAGGGCGGCCAGCGTGGCGACGATGTCGTCGTCGCCCATGCTGCCCCACAGGCCGTCGGAGCAGAGCAGCACCTTGTCGCCCTCGCGCAGGCGCACCGGGCCCGCCACGTCGAACATGGGCCGCACGGTGGAACCCAGGCAGGTGAACAACACGTTGCGGTTGATGCCCTCGATCGCCATGCCGGACTTGGCCTGCGCCTCGAGGTACGAGTGGTCCTGGGTGCGGGCCAGCAACGCGCCGTCGCGCACCACGTACAGGCGCGAATCGCCGCAGTGCACCCAGTGCAGCTCGCCCTCCTGCACCAGCGCCGCCACCAGCGTGGTGCGCGGGGTGTCGAGCATGGCCTTGTTGCTGGCGTAGCGGATGATCTGGTGGTGCGCCGCCATCACGCCGCTGGCGAGAAAGGCCGCCGGCACCGGCACCCTGGGCCGGGCATCGCGCTGGAACAGGGCGGAGAGCGTCTGCAGCGCGATCTGCGCGGCCACCTCGCCCTCGGGATGGCCCCCCATGCCGTCGGCCAGAACGAACACGCCCGCATCACGGGTGTAGCTGTAACCCATGCGGTCTTCGTTCTTTTCACGCCCACCGCGGCGGCTCAGCTGGAATACCGAAAACTTCATTTGTTGCGCATTCCGAAGCGCGTGGCTCGCTGGATGTTCTTCTTGGTGTCGCTCAGCATGTTGTCGAACTGCAGGCGCACTTTCTCGCCCACGCTGAGCTTGGTGTACTGGCGCTCACCCTCGCGGCTCAGCTCCTTTTGCAGCGCGAACACCGATTGCGGGCGCGACAGCGGATCGAGCGACATGCACCACTCCACCACCTCGATCAGGTTGTCGGAGTAGACCCCGCGCATGCGCGTGAGCGACAGCGAGAGGCGGTCTTTTTCCAGGCGCTGCGGCGCATCGTTGGGCGGGTAGCCCTGCATGCACGAATAGATGCAGGCGCCGATGGCATAGATATCGGTCCACGGACCCATGGTGGAGTCGCGCCGGTACATCTCCGGAGCGGCGAAGCCCGGCGTGTACATGGGGCGGGTGAAGTTGCCCTCTTTGTTGAGCACCTCGCGCGCGGCGCCGAAATCGAGCATCACGGCACGGTTGTCGTCGGTGATGAAGATGTTGGCGGGCTTCAGGTCCAGGTGCAGCATCTTGTGCTGGTGCACGATGCGCAGGCCGCGCAGGATCTCGTCGAACAGGGAGCGGATGGTGGACTCGCGGAACACCTTCTGCTTCTTCAGGTCGCGCGCGGTGACGATGAAATCCTGCAGGCTGGCGCCTTCCAGATAGTTCATCACCATGTAGACGGTTTCGTTCTGGCGGAAGAAGTTGAGTACGCTCACCACCGAGGCGTGCGAGATCTGCGCCAGCGAGCGCCCTTCCTCGAAGAAGCTCTTCAGTCCCAGGCGGTACAGCGAGAGCTTCTCGGGCGCGATCTGCGGCACCAGCTCGCCCGGCGCGCGGGAAGTGAGCGCCGACGGGAGGTACTCCTTGATGGCGACCTGCTGGCCGTCGTTGTCCACCGCCAGGTAGACCACGCCGAAACCGCCGGACGACAGCTTGCGCACCACTCGGTAACCGCCGATCACGGTGTCTGGCGGGAGGGATGCGGGCTTTTGCTTTGACATAATCGGTCGGGTGCACGCGCCCAGGGCCCAAGCACGCCGCGCACGAGGCGCCCGCACGTCCTTTCCGCACCGGGATCGATCGAATGTCAGTTTACAGTATGACCGGCTACGCAAGCGGCCAATTGCCTGCCGCCAGCGCCACCGGGGACGCCGCGGCGTGGAGCAATCCTCACCTGGCCCTGGGCGTGGAGTTGCGCAGCGTCAACAGCCGCTTCCTGGACCTCGCTTTCCGCCTGCCCGACGAACTGCGCGCGCACGAACCCGCCCTGCGCCAGTTGCTCACCGAGCGCCTGGCACGCGGCAAGGTGGAACTGCGCGCCACCGTGCAGGCCACCCAGCCGCAAGAGCTGCGCGAAGTACCCGCCCCCACCCTGCAGCGCCTGGCCGTGCTGCAGGACCAGGTGCGCAGCTGGCTGCCCGAAGCCAGCCCGCTGGGCGTGGCCGACGTGCTGCGCCTGGCCGGCGGCCAGGGCCCTGCCGCCGAAGCCGGCCTGGGCGAAGCCGTGCTGCAGCTCACCGGCCAGGTGCTGGACGACTTCATCGCCGCGCGCGAGCGCGAGGGCGCACGCCTAGTGCTGCTGATGCGCGAGCGCGTGACGCAGCTGCGCGCGCTGGCGGCGCAGGCCGAGCCGCTGGTGCCGAAACTGGTGGGGGCGCAAAAGCAGCGCTTTCTCGAGCGCTGGGCGGAAGCCCTGGGGAGCACCGACGCTCAGGCCAGCGGCCAGGCCGCCCAGGAGCGTGCCCTGGCCGAGGCCACGGCCTTCGCCATCCGCATCGACGTGGCGGAAGAGCTGGGGCGCCTGGCCGCGCACCTGGACGAGATCGAGCGCGTGCTGAAGCGTGGCGGCGAAGTCGGCAAGCGGCTGGATTTCCTGATCCAGGAGCTGCACCGCGAAGCCAACACGCTCGGTTCCAAGTCCGCCGTGCTGGAAATGAGCCGCATCGCCGTGGACATGAAGGTGCTGATCGAGCAACTGCGCGAGCAGGTGCAGAACATCGAATAGCGCCCGGCGCCCTCCGGATCGCTTTCTTTTTGATAGCTTCCTGCGCCCGTCACGTAAGGGCTGGAGCCATATTTTTCTTGAAAATCTGGCGCCGGGACGCCCCGCCCGTCCGGCTCAGCGCGCCAGCAGCCCCACCGCCACCGCCGTGCCCATGAGGCTGCGCGCGAATTCCTCGTAGCCGCGCGCGTTGGCGTGCACGGCGTCGGAGCGCAGGTCGGCATCGGCCAGCACCTCGCCCCAGCCTTCGCGCTGCAGCGGGATGTGCAGCTGGTCGGCGATCTCGGCGTACAGGGTGTGGTCGGTCATCTGGCCCATCGCGGCCGCCACGGTGGCGCGCGGCACCGCCGCCAGCAGCACCTGGGCGCCGCTCTTCAAGGCCTGCTCGCAGATGGCGCGCACGTTGGTGCGGGTCTCGGTATCGGGCAGGCGGCGCAGGAAGTCGTTGCCGCCGATGCTCACGATCACCAGCGCCGGCCGGTGCTCGGCCAGGAGCGCGGGCAGCCGCGCCAGCCCCTGGGCCGAAGTGTCGCCGGGCACTCCGGCGTTGACCACCTGCCAGCCCGTGAGCCGCGCCAGCACCGCCGGGTAGCTCGCGTCAGGCGGCGCGCCGGTGCCCCAGGTGAGCGAATCACCCAGCGCCAGCACCACCGCGCCGGCCGGCACCGGGCGGGAGCGGGGCCGCTCGCGCCCGCAGCCGGGCAGCGCGAGCGCCAGCCCCAGCGCACCGGCCGCGCCCAGAGCCTGCAGGCAGTGCCGCCGGCTCGGCATGGCGCTGGACGCCGCCTTGCTCAGACCAGGCCCGGCACCTGGGCCGGCATGCCGCGCACGCGCGGGCGCAGGCGCTCGGGCGAGACGTATTCCTGGCGGTAGATCTCGAACGGCAGCGTGTCGGCGGCCTCGATCTCCGACTGCTGCTGCACCGAAGCCGCCGCCAGCGCAGCGTACTCCGCCTTCAACGCATCCGGATAGGGCCGCGCCAGCAGGTTCTCGCGCGCGCGCAGCGACTGCGCCAGCACGAAACCGACGAAGTAGTCCGCATGCTCCTCGCGGATCGCCCGCAGCACCCGCGCGGAAGGCAGCGTGTCGGGCGCCGCGTGGCGGCCGCGGGCAAAGGCCAGCGCCTGGGCGTAGGCCGTGCCGCCCAGCGCGGCATCCATGGCCTGGGCCAGCGGCTGCAGTTCGTCCAGCACCTGCCCCACCGCCTCGGCCAGCACCTGGTCACGGCCCAGCAGTTGCACCTTCAGGCCCGGTTCGCGCCCGCGCGCCGCCGTGGCCTGCTGGTTGGCCGCCATGGCGGCGATCTCGTCGGGCGTGTCGTCGGGGCTGTCGGTGAGCAGACAGTGCAGCAGGAACAGGTCCAGCACGCGCGCGGTGTCGACGCCGATGCCGACCGGCTCGAATGGATCCAGGTCCATCAGCCGCACCTCCACATACTCGACGCCGCGCTCGCGCAGCGCATGCAGCGGGCGCTCGCCGGGATAGATCACGCGCTTGGGGCGGATGGTGCCGTAGAACTCGTTCTCGATCTGCAGCAGCGTGGTGGAGAGCTGGTTGTAGTCGCCGCCCAGGTTGCGGATGCCGATGGCCTCATAAGGCGGGTAGGGCCGCGTGAGCGCGTCGTCCAGCGAGGCCGCGTAGCTCTCCAGCCCGTTGTAGCTCACCGCCAGCGAGGCCTGCGCCTCGCTCTGGTAGCCGAGCCGCCCCATGCGCAGCGAGGTGGCCCAGGGCAGGTACATGGTGCCGCGCTCGCCCAGCGGCTCCAGCGCGTGGTCGCGCCCGGCGACGAAGGTGCGGCACAGCGCCGGCGAGGCCCCGAACAGGTACAGCAGCACGAACGAGCGGCGGCGGAAGTTGCGGATCAGGCCGAAGTACTCGGCGTTGGACAGCCCGGGCAGCGACCAGTTGTAGTGGATGCCGGAAATGGTCTGCATGCGCCGCCCGTAGCGGTGACCCAGGCCCATGCGGTACACGCTCTTGGCACGGCCGCGGTTGGACGAGCCGTACACGCCGATGGGAATGGTCTCGTCGGTCGGCAGCCCGCAGGGCATGGACGAGACCCACAGCATCTCCTGGCCCAGCGCCGCCAGTTCGTGGTAGACCACCTGGTGGATGCCGGTCAGCTCGGCGATGGCGGCTTCGGCACGGGTATGCGCGCCCGTCACCAGCTCCAGTTGCGACTCGCTGAAGTCGGTGGTGATGTGCGGATGCGTCAGCGGCGCGCCCAGGGCGGCCGGGTGCGGGGTGAGCGCGAGCTTGCCGTCAGCGCGCGCGCGCAGGCTTTCCTTCTCGATCCCCCGGCGCATGCCCTGGAGACGCTCCGGCGTGAGCGCCGCCAACCGGTCCCTCAGCGTGTTCATGTGTGGTCCTCTCGAATGTCCCGCGCCGGTCGCCCGCCCTGGGGCTGCCGCAGGGCAGCACGGGCGGGGCTTGCAAGCCGGGTGGCGCGGGGCACAGAATGCAGGGCGCGAAGGTATCACAGGCCGGCGGTTGGCGCCGGCCGCCACGCCAAAGGGCTTGGCCGCCCCACACCCTCCACGGAGCGCCCATGGAAAGCATTGTCTCTTTCTATATGAGCAACGACACGCAGGGGTTCCGCGTGACCGGCACCACCCACCTGCCGCAGGAAGCCAGCGTGCGCGGCTGCGCCCTCAGCGTGGGCGACACGGTGAGCTTTCCCAACCACCGCAACCGGGTGTACCGCGTGGTGTCGCGTCACTACCATGCCGGCGCCGACATCGGCGAGCCCGACTGGCTGATCGAGCTCGAACCCGAGTCGCGCGCTGGCGGCCGCTAGCGGCTGCTTCCCGCGCCCGTTTCAGGCCATCAGGCGTGGGCGCGGGCGGCCAGCGCCTGCTTGATCTCGTTCGTCCCCTGCTCCGAGCCGCTCATGGGCACGGTTTCGCCGGCTGAATCGGTGACCTCGTTCAGCGCGGCCAGCAGGCGCTCGGGCGTGTCGGGCGTCAGGCCCAGGTGCACGCCCTGGGTCAGGGTGATGTGCGCGGCCTCGTAAGTGCCGGCGCCGGCGCACAGGATGGTGCGGTTGGGCGCCTGCTCGCTGGCCATCACCAGCATGGCCGGCACCACGGCCTCGGGCTTGAGCGCCTCCAGCACCTCGGCCGGCATCAGCCCTTCGGTCATACGCGTGGCGGCGGTGGGCGCCAGCGCGTTGACGCGGATGTCGTGCTTGGCGCCTTCGATGCTGAGCGTCTGCATCAGGCCCACCAGCGCCAGCTTGGCGGCGCCGTAGTTGGCCTGGCCGAAGTTGCCGTACAGGCCACTGGAAGACGTGGTCATCACGATGCGGCCGTACTTCTGCGCCACCATGTGCGGCCATACGGCCTTGGTGCAGTGCACCGCGCCCATCAGGTGCACGTCCACCACCAGGCGGAAATCGGCCAGCTCCATCTTGGAGAAGCTCTTGTCGCGCAGGATGCCGGCGTTGTTGACCAGCACGTCGACCCGGCCCCACTGGTCGATGGCCTGCTGCACCATCGCCTGCACGGCGTCGAAATCCGTCACCGAGGCGCCGTTGGCGACGGCCTCGCCGCCGGCGGCGCGGATCTCGTCGACCACCTTCTGCGCCGCGGTGGCGGAACCGCCACTGCCGTCCACCGCGCCGCCCAGGTCGTTCACCACCACCTTGGCGCCGCGCGCCGCCAGGGCCAGCGCGTGCAGCCGGCCCAGGCCGCCGCCAGCGCCGGTGACGATGGCCACGCGGCCGGAAAAGTCGATGGTGCTCATGCTCTGCTCTCCAATGCTGAAGCCAAAAAAACGCCTGACTGTAAAACACGGCCGCTGTCGCGCGTGTACCCAAGCCGACAGCGCCGCTTTGCCACAATCCCCGCATGGAACTGAACCAAGCCACCATCGACACCCCGCCGCGCGACGCCGCCAGCATCGTCATGATCCGCGACGGCGCCGCCGGCCTGGAGGTGCTGCTGGTGCGCCGCCACGTGCAGACCGCCGTGCTGGGCGGTGCCTGCGTGTTCCCGGGTGGCAAAGTCGACGCCGACGACAGCAGCCCTGCCGTGCAGGCGCGACTGGACCGCACGCCAGCCGAGCTGCACACCCGCCTGGCCGAGCCTGACCTGTCGCCCGGCCAGGCGGCCGCCTGCTTCGCCGCCGCCGCGCGCGAGGCCTTCGAGGAAGCCGGCGTGCTCTACATGCAGGTGGGCGGCCAGGAGGTGGCCACGGTCGACGCCGACGCCTGTGCCAGCCTGCGCGCTGGCGAGCCCTTCGGCGCGCTGCTGGCGCGCCTCAACCTCACGCTCGACACCGATGCGCTGGTGCCCTGGTCGCGCTGGATCACGCCGCGCCAGCCTTCGGTGATGAACAAGCGCTTCGACACCCGTTTCTTCCTGGCCGCCGCGCCGCCCGAGCAGGTGGCCACGCACGACGACCATGAGGTGACCGAGCTGCTCTGGCGCACGCCGCGCGCCGCGCTGGAGCAGTACCGCGACCACGTGATCGACCTGGCGCCGCCGCAGATCATCAGCCTGGCGCACCTGGCGCGCTTTGCCAGCGCCGAAGCCGCCCTGGCCGACGCACGCGGCCGCCGGCCGCCGCTGATCCAGCCCGAGCCCTACGACGAGAACGGCACGCGCGTGCTCACCTACCCGGGCGATCCGCGCCACAGCGTGCCCGAGCGCGCCCTGCCCTGCCCCACGCGCCTGCGCTACCACGACAAGCGCTTCCTGCCCGAACAGGGGTTCGAGGCCTTTTTTGCCTTCTAGCCCAGGCGCAGCGGGCGCAGACAGCTATCAATAAAAGAGCAACCGGAGACAAGTCATGAGCACCCTGCCACCCGCCATCCGCCGCCAGACCATCGGCGATCTGCTGCGCCGCACCGCCCAGCGCCTGCCCGCCAAGCTGGCCATTGCCTGCGGCGACACGCGCTGGACCTATGCCGAGTTCGACGCCCTGGTGAGCCGCCTGGCGGCCGGGCTGGCGCAGCACGGCATCGCCTGCGGCGACAAGGTGGCCGTGCTGGCGCGCAACTCGCACGGCTTCGCGGCCCTGCGCTTCGCGCTGGCACGGCTGGGCGCGGTGCTGGTGCCGATCAACTTCATGCTCAAGGCCGACGAAGTGGCCTACATCCTGCGCCACGCCGGTGCCAGGACCCTGGCCACCGATACCGGTCTGGCCGATCTGGCCCGCGCCGCCGCCGCGCTGGACACGCAGGTGCAGGACTTCGTCTGGCTGCCGTCGGAAGACCCGAGCGAGCCAGTGGCCGGCATGGCCAGCTTCCACGAGCTGGCCGCCTGCACCGCCGCCCTGCCGGAAACGCCGCTGCAAAGCACCGACCTGGCGCAGATCGTCTACACCAGCGGCACCGAGTCCAGCCCCAAGGGCGCCATGCTGACGCACGACGCCGTGCTATGGCAGTACGTGAGTTGCTGCATCAACGCCGAGATCGCCGAGCACGACGTCGCCCTGCACGCCCTGCCGCTCTACCACTGCGCGCAGCTCGACGTGTTCTTCGGCCCGGCCATCTATATCGGCTCCACCAACCACATCACCGCCAAGCCCACGCCCGACAACCTGCTGCCCATGATGGCGGCGCACGGCATCACCAGCTTCTTCGCGCCGCCCACGGTGTGGATCGCGCTGCTGCGCTCGCCGCTGTTCGACCAGACCGATCTTTCCAGGCTGGCCAAGGGCTACTACGGCGCCTCCATCATGCCGGTGGAGGTGATGAAGGAGATCGCCCGCCGCCTGCCCAGGGTGCGCCTGTGGAACCTGTACGGCCAGACCGAGATCGCCCCGCTGGCGACCATGCTCGGCCCCGACGACCAACTGCGCAAGCCCGGCTCCGCCGGCCGCGCCGTGCTGAACGTGGAGACCCGCGTGGTCGACGACCAGATGCGCGACGTGGCCGTGGGCGAGGTCGGCGAGATCGTGCACCGCTCGCCGCACCTGATGCAGGGCTACTTCCACGACGACGAGCGCACGCGCGCCGCCTTCGAGGGCGGCTGGTTCCACTCGGGCGACCTGGGCACCATCGACGACGAGGGCTACATCAGCGTGGTCGACCGCAAGAAGGACATGATCAAGTCCGGCGGCGAAAACGTCGCCAGCCGCGAGGTCGAGGAAATGATCTACCGCCTGCCCCAGGTCAGCGAGGTCGCCGTGATCGGCCTGCCCGACCCCAAGTGGGTGGAAGCCGTGACCGCCGTCGTCGTGCTCAAGGCCGGCCAGGAACTGACCGAACAGCAGCTCATCGACCACTGCACCACCCACATGGCGCACTTCAAGGCCCCCAAGCGCGTGGTCTTCACCGACGCGCTGCCGAAGAACCCCAGCGGGAAGCTGCTCAAGCGCGAGCTGCGCAAGGCCTACGTGGATTGACGACCGCTATGGTTTGAGGAGCTGGCTGCGGTTGTCAGAGCCGGGCCATCGATGCCATCTGCTTGAAGAACGGTGTCTGTCGACCGAACTTCGCAACCGGTAACCCTGGCAGATCTTTCATCGGCTCGAGGAATGCGCAATCCTGCACCACGCAGACGTTGCATGGATGGCACAGCGGCCGCCAGCAACGTGGCCTGCCCTGCCACATTAAAGAAAGTAACAATTCGCTACTGCGTGGTTGCACGCGCGTACGGCCTTTGCGTGGTCGCTATTTTTTGGGGAGCAATGAATGTCGACAGGTTCGAACAACACACCTTTGGCAAGGGCCGCTGGTCTGCCTCACTGAGCGGCGTCGCGCGCCAAGGGTGGCCCCGGCTGCTGCTGACGTCGCTGGCGCTCGCGGCTTGCTCGCAGGGCACCATGGCGCAGACGGTGGCGTTCCAGCAAACGACGGCCTGTGCCTACAGCTACACGGTGCCGGCGGGCGTCACCAGCGTTCAGGTGGCCATTGGCGGTGCGGGCGCCGGCGGCGGCAGCGGCGATTTCAACGGTGGTAATGGCGGCAACGGGGGTGCGGGCGCGGGCGTCGTGGCCACCATCGCGGTAACGGGCGGTCAGACCATTACCGGTGTGGTCGGGGCACCCGGAACCGGCGGCGTGTCCGCCGGCCCCGGTGCCGGAGGCGGTGCTGGCGGCGCAGGGGATGGCGCAGGCAATCGCGGTGGCAACACCGGTGGCTCCCGGTGGCAACTGGAGCGGCGGCGGCGGCGGCGGTGGCGGTGCCACGGTGCTTCAAGCAGGCAGCTCCTATATGCGCGCCGGTGGCGGTGGCTGCGGCGGCGGAGGTTCCGGCGCGCGTGCGGCGACGGCTGGTACGGCGGCAGGCAGTGCTCTGGCCTCCACCGCAAACTGCGCCACCGGCGCTGCTGGCGTGGTCGGCGCCGATGCCGCCGGAGATGGCGGCGGCGGCGGCGGTGGCTACACGGGCGCCGTAGGCTCGGCCGGCACGTCGGGTCTGGACAACAACACCGCCGCGGCAGGCGGCGGCGCTGGCGGTTCGTGCACCTGGGCCGTGGGCGCCAACACCATTGCCGGCGCCAGTGCAGCGCAAGGTGGCGGCGGTGGCGGCGGTGCGGGTGCCATCAACGTGGGCGGCACCGGAGTCACCGCTGGCTCCGGCTCCCCGGGTTACGTGAGGATCTATTTCGCCGGCGTTTCCGCGGCGCCGGTCCCGACGCTCGGTCAGTGGGCGCTGGCCGCGCTCAGCCTGCTGATGATGGGCTTCGCGCTGCAGCGAAGGAAAATCGGCTTCCGCCGACGCTGACCTGCGGTTGGACCGGAGGCCCGTGGCCGCGGTCCGTCAGGCGCGCAGCCAGATGCTGCTTCCGGCGAGCCGTCATGCACAGCTGCTCCTGAAATGGACGGCGAATTTCACGCAGCGCCACCGTCAGGAAGGATTTGACGCTGCCGGCACTTCGGGGCGCCGGCAGGCCCACGGTTCACGGAGCCGGCGCAAGCCCTACTGCAGCACCAGTTCCACGCGCCGGTTCCTGGCGCGACCGGCTTCGTCGGCGTTGCTCTGCACCGGCGCCAGACTGGCCACGCCGTTGGCGGTCAGGCGCTCGCGCGCCACGCCAAAATCCTTGGTCAGCGCGGCCGCCACGGCTTCGGCCCGGCGCTTGCTCAGGCCCAGGTTGGCATCGAAACCGCCGACGTTGTCGGTGTGGCCGACCACGTGCAGCCGGATGCCGGGGTTCTGCTTCATCAGCGCGCCGATCTGCTCCAGCGAGGGACGGCTTTCGGGCTTGATGTCGCTCTTGTTGGTGTCGAACAGGATGCCGTAGACGGCCACCTTGCCGGTGGCCGTGAGCGACTGGCCGAGTTCGCTGGCCGAGAGGGTTTCCATGGTCTGCGCGCGCGCCTGCGGCTGCACGCGCACCAGGAACACGCTGGCGTGCTTCTTGAAGGCCGCTTCGTCACAGTAGGCCGAGACGTTGCCCGGCTTCCAGCTCATCAGCGCCATGGCAGCGCCACTGGCCTTGTTCTGCAGCACGGCGTAACGCAGGTCGCCGACGAAGGCGCCGCCGGCACAGGCCGCCGGGCTGTTGTCGCCGATGGCGCTGGCGTAGTTGGCGGGCACCAGCAGGCGACCGAGGTCGAAGCCGTGCAGGCTGACCTCGGACGCACCGCAGGCGGGCCCGGCGCATTCGTAGACCGTCTCGAAGCCCTGCGCCTTATAGGCCTGCTGGTAGTTGCGCAGCACCTCCAGCGGCGAACGGCCGGGCGGCACCAGGTATTGCAGCGAGCTGCGCTGGCCCCTGGCTTCCAGCACCTTGGGTGCCACAGGCTCGCCGCCCTTGTCCACCGGGCGGGAGACGGGAAGGCGCAGCTCGTCGTAATCCGCGTCGTTGCGATAGAGCAGTACCGAACCCGTGTAGCGCGAAAGCCCCGGCGGGTCGCCCAGGCCCTTGAGATCCTGCGTGGGCACGGTCGTGTCGGCGAGGGCCGGGCCCGCCACGAACAGTACGAAGGCGAGCATGGCGGTCGGGGGGCGCATCCTGGGTTCCTGTGGCGAAGACCGCCTGGATGCTAGGGGGCGGCAGCGGGCACGGCATCCTTCAGGTGACGGATGCACCCCGCGCGGTGGCTGTCTAGCATCGCGCGAGCGGTTTCAACCCGACCCCCAGGAGTTCCGCATGCTGTCGCCCGTCCGGACCTGCGCGCTCGCATTCGCGCTGTGCTCCCTTCTCTGCGCCGTGCCCGCCTGGGCCAACCCCGCGCAACCGGTCGATCCGGCGCGGCTCAAGCCCTTTCTGCCGCCGGCCTGGAAAGGCATGGAGCGGCTATCGGCCGACGCCGGCCCGGCCGGCCTCGCGGGCAAGGCCAGCGAGGCCAAGGCGCACTACAAGGCCGCGCTGAACGGCCCCGGCAGGCTGGAGCTGGTGCTGCACGTGCGCGACGAGGGCGCCAACGCCGCGCGCATGTAACGCGACTACGGCGCCGACTACCTGAAGCGCGACGTCAGGGAAGACAACCAGAAGAGCCTGGTGCTGGGCGGCCGCCGTTTCCTGCTGACCCGCAGCACGCCGACCAGCCTGGGGCTGGAGACCCTGGTGGGCGACCGCTGGATGGTCAACCTGAGCTGCATCGAAGCCACCGAAGCCCAGTGCGTGGAAGCCATGGGGCACGTGGATCTGGCGGGCCTGGAGAAGCTCAAGCCCTGAGAGGCCGTTCCGAGCGTGCCGGCCAGGCGGTGCCCGCCTCACTCTTCCACGTCGAACGACGCCACCAGCTGCTGGAAGCGCGCCACCGCCTCGCCCGCCTGGGCGTTGGCCAGGCCGTGGAGCACGTCCACGTCGTCCACCGTCACGTAGCCCATCCTGAAGGACTGGAAGTGGCGCGCGCCAATCGGCAGATCGGCCAGGATGCGCATGTTCTCGTGCCTTGGGTCGGCCAGCAGGTTGCGCAGCAGCGCGCGGATGCGCGGCGTTTCACCCTCGACGTACTGGCAGAACTGCTCGCCGTCGAACACCAGCACGCCCGTTTCGCGGTGCACGGCGTTGTTGAGGCGCGCCACGGCCAGCACCTGGGCCACGGCCCGCGCATCAAGGCCTTCGGCCAGCTGGCTCACGTAGAGCAGCGCTCTCAAGCCGGATTCCATGTGCGTCCCCCTCCTTCGGAACCTCGCATTGTGCTTGTGCCGCCGCACTGCACCGGAACGACCTGCATAGTCCGGCCGGCTCATGGAAGAGAACCTCAAACGCTCTTGAATCCATAGCTGCCTGCACCCGCCACCAGTGGTCTGCAGGCCCAAAAGCCTTGAAACTCTTGAAAGAGGGTCGGCCCGCGGCCAGCCCTCAATGCCCCTTGCCACCCCGCAGCCGCTGGACCAGGCTGAACACCGCCACCAGCGCGGCGCCGGCCACCAGGCCCACCCCGGCGTTGAAGGCCATGCCGGCCAGCGTGGCACCCCAGCCGGCCATACCGTGGGTCCAGCCTTCCAGCAGATGGTGCAGCCAGGGCAGGCCGTGGGCGATGATGCCGCCGCCCACCAGGAACATGGCGGCGGTGCCGGCCACCGACAGGAACTTCATCAGCCACGGCGCCAGCCACAAAATGCCGCGCCCCAGGGCCTGCGCGGCGCCGCTGGCGCGCCGACTGAGCCACAGGCCCAGGTCGTCGAGCTTGACGATGCCGCCCACCAGGCCGTAGACGCCGATCGTCATGACCACGGCGATGCCGGCCAGCACGATGAGCTGGGTCCAGAACGGCTGCCCGGCCACCGTGCCCAGGGTGATGGCGATGATCTCGGCCGAGAGGATGAAATCGGTGCGCACCGCGCCCTTGACCTTGTCCTTTTCCAGCGCGGCCAGATCCACGTTGGGGTCGGCCAGGGCCTGCTGCAGCTCGTCGCGGTGGGCCTGGTCTTCTTCCGCGCTGTGCAGCAGCCGGTGCGCCAGCTTCTCGGCGCCCTCGAAGCACAGGAAGGCGCCGCCCAGCATCAGCAGCGGCGTGATCAGCCAGGGCACAAACGCGCTGATGGCCAGTGCCGCCGGCACCAGGATGGCCTTGTTCACCAGCGAGCCCTTGGCCACCGCCCACACCACCGGAATCTCGCGGTTGGCGGCCACGCCAGTGACCTGCTGGGCGTTCAGCGCCAGGTCGTCGCCCAGCACGCCGGCCGTCTTCTGCGCCGACACCTTGGCCAGCACCCCCACGTCGTCAGCCATGGCGGCGCTCTTGCGGGCCGCCACCTTGGTCATCAGGGCCACGTCGTCGAGCACGGTGGCGATGTCGTCGAGCAGGGCGAGCAGGCTGGAGGCCATGGGCAGGTGCTTCCGGGAAGGTTGGAACAGGCGCGGCGTCAGGCCGGCGCGGCCGATGCGGCGGCCGTCGTCGGCGCGGCAAGCGTGGCGGGTGTGACACGCGCTGCGGCAGCCCGCAGTGTCGCATCCATCCAGACGTCGATGCGGGCGCTGTCGTTCACGGTGCGCAACTCGTCGAAGGCCTGCTGCGCCTGCGGATAGTGGCCGCGCAGGTAGGTGAGCCACTGCTTGAGCCGCCCGGCGCGGTGCCGGCGCTCCACCCGCGCGCTCACCTGGCGCCAGAACTCGCCGATCAGCGGCAGCAACTGTTCCCAAGCCAGATCAATATTGTTTTGATAGCTGCCTGCACCCGCTGTATATGGGCTGGAGGCCGATTGGGCACTGAATCCCGCGTCCAACCCGGCATCGAAGGCACGCAGCGCCAGCGCCAGCCCCGGGCGGCGCACCATGCCGCGGCCGACCATCAGACTGGTGCAGCCGGTGACGGCGCGGCAGCGCAGCGCGTCCTGCACGCTCCAGATCTCGCCGTTGGCCACCAGCGGCAGGCGCACCAGCTCGCGCAACTCGGCGATGCGCTCCCAGTGCGCCGGCGGCCGGTAACCCTGCGCCTTGGTGCGGGCGTGCACCGCCAGCTCGCTGGCGCCGGCCGCCTCGATGGCCAGGGCGCAATCGCGCATGGGTGCCATGTCGGCCACGCCCAGCCGCATCTTGGCCGACACCGGGATGTCCGCCGGCACGGCGCGCCGCACCGACGCCACGATGCGGCCCACCAGCTCCGGCTCGTCCAGCAGCACGGCGCCGCCGCGGTGCCGGTTCACGGTCTTGGCCGGGCAGCCGAAGTTGAGGTCGATGCCAGCCGGCCGCAGCTCGGCCAGCCGGGCGGCGTTCTCGGCCACGCAACTCGGGTCCGAGCCCAGCAGCTGCGGCCGCACCGGCACCCCGGCCGGCGTGCGGCTGCCGTTCAGCAGCTCCGGCACCACGCGGGTGAAGCTGCGCGCGGGCAGCAGCTGGTCGGTCACGCGGATGAACTCCGACACGCAGCGGTCCACCCCGCCGACGCGGGTGAGCACGTCGCGCAGGGTGTGGTCGAGCAGGCCCTCCATCGGGGCAAGGATCAGGGTCATGACAGCTTGAGGACGGGTCGTGCGCGCCCGGCATCCGGCCGATGCGCCACGGTGTGCGATTGTCGCCGCCCACTGGTAACAAAGCATGTCCGACGAAGGGTAACTGCGTTACCATCAAGTGGTTACGCTCGCAATTTTGAAGTGATCCGCACGCCGCCAGGCACCGCTTTGCGGCAGGAGAAAACCGGGATGTTCCATCCACCCTACCGATCTGGCCTGCGTGCCGCCCTGGGCCTGCTGATGCTGGCCGCCGCGCTGACGGCGCATGCCCAGGCCACGGCACCGGCAGCCCCCGCCTCGGCGGCGCCCGCCGCCGCGCCAGAGGCCAGCCCCCCCGGCGACAACCGCCAGGGCACCTTCAAGACGGTGCAGGGCGAAGTCACCGTGGTGCGCGGCGACGTGCGCAGCGCCGCCATCCTGGGCGGCCCGGTGCACGCCAGCGACCGCATCGTCACCGGCCCGGCCAGCGCCGCCGCCATCGGCCTGCGCGACGGCACCGTGCTCGCCATCGGCGCCGACAGCGTGGTCGACCTGGCGCAGTTCCAGTTCGACTCCACCACCGAGCAGGGCAACGTGCTGGTGCGGCTGGCGCGCGGCACGCTGCGCATGATCACCGGGCTGGTCGCCAGGACCCAGCCCGAACAGGTCAAGGTGTCCACCCCCACCGCCGTGATCGGCGTGCGGGGCACGGATTTCATTGTCGAAACGCCATGAGGTCGCCCGTGAAGCTGCGTCTCGCCATCGCCATCGCCCTCGCCGCCGCGCTGCTGGCCGGCTGCGCCCCCGCGACCCGCGTGGTGCTGCTGCCCCAGCCGGGTCGGTCGACGGCCGTGGAAGTCAGCGCCCAGGAAGGCAAGACAGTGCTCGCCAGCCCCTACGCACAGGCCGAAGTGAGTCAGCGCGGCCAGGTCGCCACCGACACCACCGACGCCCAGAACGTGGAGAAGCGCTACGGCAACGTGCTCAAGGCCACGCCGGCGGCAGCGCTGCACTTCACGCTGTACTTCACCACCGGCACCTCGGAGCTCACGCCCGAGTCGAGCGCCGAGCTGCAGGGCATCCTGACGCAGGCCACGGCCCGGCCGGGCGGTGAGATCTTCGTCACCGGCCACACCGACACCATGGGCGCCGGCCCGGCCAACGACGCCCTGTCGCTCAAGCGCGCACAGGCCGTGCGGCAACTGGTGATCGACCGCGGCTTCGACGCCGACCGCGTGGTCGCCGCCGGCCGCGGCGAGCGTGAGCCGGTGGTGCCCACGGCCGACGAGGTGGACGAGCCCAAGAACCGCCGCGTCGAGATCGAGGTGCGCTGAGCGCAGCAGCCCGTCCGCGCCGCCCGCCATGCCAGGCCACCCGCTCCGCCGCTTGCCCGGGCGTCTGTCCCTGCGGCGCCTGATCGCCATTGGCGCGCTGCTGGGCGCGGCCGCCCTGGCCCAGGCGGCGCCGCCGTTCCGCGACGACATGGCCCAGCGCACACTGGCCTGCACCGCCTGCCACGGCGAGCAGGGCCGCGCCGGCCCCGACGGCTACTACCCGCGACTGGCCGGCAAGCCCGCCGGCTACCTCTACAACCAGCTGCTCAACTTCCGCGACGGCCGGCGCCACTACGGGCTGATGACCCACATGGTCTCGCTCATGTCCGACGCCTACCTGGCCGAGCTGGCCCGCTATTTCGCCGCCATGCAGGTGCCCTACCCGCCGCCGGCCGTCGCGCCCGTGGCACCGGCGCCGGAGGCGCTGCTGCGCGGCGAGAAGCTGGCCCGCCAGGGTGACGAGGTAGTCAAGCTGCCGGCCTGCATCCAGTGCCACGGCGATCGCCTGATGGGTACCCAGCCCAACGTGCCGGCGCTGCTGGGCCTGCCGGCCGATTACCTGATGGCCCAGCTGGGCGGCTGGAAGACCGGCCAGCGCAAGGCGCTCACGCCCGACTGCATGACCAGCGTCGTGCGGCGCCTGTCGGACGCCGACGCGCTCGCGGTCGTCACCTGGCTGGCAGCCCAGCCGGTGCCGGTCGACACCGCGCCGGCTGCCGTGCCGCCGGCCTCGGCCCCGCCACCGCCGGAACTGCGCTGCGGCAGCGCCCCGCTGCCCGGAGCCACGCCATGAAGTGGCTGCTGCGCGCGGTGCTGATGCCGCTGGCCGCGCTGATGGTGCTGGCGGCCGCCTGGGCCTGGCAGCTCAACTACCTGGACGGCGTGGCCATCGACGAGCCGCGGCCCGAACCCGGCGCCCACGACACCGCGGCACTGCGCGAGCGCGGCGCCTACCTGGCGCAGGCCGGCAACTGCATGGCCTGCCACACGGCTCAGGGCGGCAAGGCCTGGACCGGCGGGCGGCCGTTCAACACGCCGTTCGGCACCATCTACTCGGGCAACATCACGCCCGACCCGGACACCGGCCTCGGCCGCTGGAGTGCCGCCGCGTTCTGGCGCGCGCTGCATTTCGGGCGCTCGCTCGACGGCCACCTGCTCTACCCCGCCTTTCCCTACACCCACTTCACCCGCATCACGCGCGACGACTCGGACGCGCTCTACGCCTACCTGCGCGGCCTGCCCGCGGTGCACGCCGATTCGCCCCCGCACGAGCTGCGCTGGCCCTACAGCACGCAAGGGGCGCTGGCCGTGTGGCGCGCGCTCTACTTCCGCCCCGGCAGCTTCGCTCCTGATCCGCGCCAGAGCGCCGACTGGAACCGCGGCGCCTACCTGGTGCAGGGTCCGGGCCACTGCAGCGCCTGCCATGCCCCGCGCGACAGCCTGGGCGGCGCCGACTGGATGGATTTTTCCGGCGGCATGATCCCCGCCCAGGGCTGGTACGCGCCTTCGCTCATCGACCCGCGCGAGGCCGCCACCACCGCCGACACCCGCGCCGCCACCGCGCGCCTGCTGGCCACCGGCCTGACCGACAACGCCGTGGTCACCGGCCCGATGGCCGAGGTGGTGTTCACCAGCGCCCAGCATCTCAAGGCGGCCGACCTGAAGGCGATGAGCGACTACCTGGCCACGCTGCCGGCCACCGCAACGGCCCGGGGCGGCGCCCAGGCGGCCGAGCGCGCCGCCGGGCCGCCCCAGCCAGCGCTGGAGCAGATCGGCAGCCTGTCGCGCCAGGGCGCCAAGCTGTACGAGCAGCACTGCGCCGACTGCCACGGCGCCGACGGCCGGGGCGTGCCCAGCGCCTACCCGGCGCTGGCCGGCAACCGCGCCGTCACGCTGCCGCGGCTGGAGAACCTGATGCAGGCCGTGCTCTACGGCGGCTTCGCCCCGGCCACTGCGGGCAACCCGCGCCCCTTCGGCATGCCGCCCTTCGTCATGACCCTCAGCAACGCCGAAATCGCCGCGGTGCTGAGCTACATCCGTGGCGCCTGGGGCAACCGGGCGCCGGAAGCGTCGCTGCTTCAGGTGCACAGCGCGCGCCAGCAAATCCGGATGGATTACACACAATAGGGCATGCGCTGCAACCTGTACCGGCCTATACTTGCAATTCGAAACAAGTAAAGGGCAGCGGCCGAAGCGTGCGGCGCCGCGTGCTGAAGGGTCAGGGAGCGCCGCGCGATCGGGTGCCTGCCTCAGGGAGCAGTCGCCATGGTTTTCAACTGGTTCTCATCCAAGAGCGCCGCGCGGGGCGGCGGCATGCCGGCCAGCAGGCCCAGCCAGCCGGCGCCCGCCGTGCAGCAGCCGCGCACGCAGATCGACGGCGCCACCACCCTTTCCTGGCAGGAGCTGGCGCGCCACCTGGGCACCGAAGTGGCCAGCGCGCTCGACACCGCCACGCGCGAGCTCGACAAGCTCAACCGGCTGGAGCCCAGTCTGGTGCGCGGCCTGCGCCCGGTGCTGGAATCGGTCGAGCGGGCACGTGAAGCCGGCATGGCCACGCAGCGCCTGCTGCGCCTGCACGAAGACCCGCCCGTGCTCGACGCCACGGTGCTCAACCTGGCCGACGTGGCCCGTGCCGCGCTCACCGCGCGCAGCGACTGGCTGACGCGCCACGGCATCGCCGTGCGCGACGCGCTGCAGCAGACCCAGGTCCACACCGACGCCACCCTGCTCTACTCGCTGATCGACGAGCTGCTGCAATGGGCCGGCGGCATCAGCCGCAACCTCAGCCTCACCGTGGACACGTCCCAGAGCCTGGACCGCCCGCGCCTGCGCATGACCGCCTGGTGCAAGCCGGCCGAGGTGCCGGAATCCACCTGGCACTGCACCCGCTGGCACCTGTTGCACCAGCTGGCGCGCTCGCTGGGCGTGGTCTCCAAGCTCGACATGCTGGACAACCGGGTGCGCATCACCATCACCCTGCCGCCGGTGACCGACGAGCAGCTCGCCACCGCGATGGACTCGCGCGACGGCCCGTCCAGCGTGTCGGCCATCATCCAGGGCTGCCGCGTGCTGATCGTCTCCGAGGAACCGGGCCTGCGCGCCCGGTGCATGCAGGCGCTGGCCGGCTACGGCCTGGTGCTGGAAACCGCCAACACGCTGGACGACGCCTACGACGCCGTCAGCACCCAGCCGACCGATGCCGTGGTGTTCGACGACTCGCTCTCGCGCGGCGAGATCCACCAGCTGCGCGAAGCGATGCTGGAGCAAGGCGGCGCCTCGGCAGCGTTCATCGAGATCCGGCGCGGCGCGCAGCCGACCGACTTCCTGGTCTCCACCGTGGGCACGCTGTCCACCGGCCACGTGGCGGAGGCGGCCATCGCCCAGTCGCTCGGCCCGGCCCTGGTGTTCGAGCTCTGCAAGGTCATGTGACGCTCCGTTTTCGGTAGCTGGTGCCGCCCGCCACGCAAGGGCTGCAGACCCAAAAGGCTTAGAATTCGGGATATGCGCGGCACTCGTCGTGCTGCCAGCTCGGTTGCCTGCCATGCACGTCCCCCGCCTCGAACAAGCGCTCGCCGCCCTGCTGGCCGGGCAACGCGCCGCCGCGCTCGGCACGCTGGACGCGCAGGCGGGCACGCCCTTCGTCTCGATGGTGCCGTTCGCGGTGGATGCCGCGGGCGGCTGCCTGGTGCTGCACGTGAGCGGCCTGGCCGCGCACACCGGCAACATGGCGGCGCAGCCGGCGGTGTCGCTGCTGGTCACGGCGCCCCAGGAGCCCGGTGCGCCGGTGCACGACCTGGCGCGCGTCACGCTGGAAGGCACGGCCGGCACGCCCGAGCCCGGCTCCGACGCCTGGCGCAGCGCCCGCGCGGCCTACCTGGCGCGCTTCCCCGATGTCGAACCGATGACCGAGCTGCCGGATTTCCGCTTCGTCACCATCGCCCTCACCGGCGCGCGCCAGGTGGCGGGCTTCGGCGCCGCGCGCTCGGTCTCGGCCGACGAGCTCGCGCGCGTGCTGGCGCGCCCGGCGGCGTGAGCAGGCCCGGCGCGGCCGGCGCCACCGTCGCTTCTGATTCCATAGCTGCCTGCGCCCGCCAGTGGCCGGCCGCAGGCATTTTTGATGATGCATGGCTGGTGCACGAAGACACCCACCTGCTGGTGCTGGACAAGCCGGCCGGCCTGCTGTCGGTGCCCGGGCGCGGCGCCGACAAGGCCGACTGCCTGGCCGCCCGCGCACGCAGCCGCTGGCCCGACGCGCTGGTGGTGCACCGGCTCGACCAGGCCACCAGCGGCCTGCTGCTGATGGCACGCAGCCCGGCCATGCAGCGCGCGCTGGGCGACGCCTTCGCCAACCGGCGCGTGGCCAAGCGCTACGAGGCGCTGGTGGCCGGCACGCCAGATGCGCTCGCCAGCGACGACGGCTGGGGCGAGATCGACCTGCCCCTGATCGTCGACTGGCCCAACCGCCCGCGCAGCAAGGTGGACCTCGCCGTCGGCAAGCCCAGCCGCACCCGCTGGCGCGTCCTGGGGCCGGGCGCGGCGCCGGGCACCACCCGGCTGGCGCTGGAGCCGCTCACCGGCCGCTCGCACCAGCTGCGCGTGCACCTGCTGGCCCTCGGCCATCCCATCGTCGGCGACGCGCTCTACGGCGGCCCGCCCGCTGCGCGGCTGATGCTGCACGCGTGCGAGCTGCGGCTGGAACACCCTGCCACCGGGCAAGCGCTGCATTTCGTCCGCGCCCCGGAATTCTGAGCCTTTTGGGCTTCCAGCCCTTTCACAGCGGGCGCAGACAGCTATCGCCTCGATAGCATTCTGGACCTCCGGCCCGGACGGCGGGAACTTGCCCGGCGCGCCGGGCGTCCCACCAGGCACCGTCACCACCCGGGAGCCGCCATGCGCCTACCTGCCCCAACCCGACCGCACCCGAGCCGCGGGCCAAGCCGCCGCCAGATCGCCGCCGCGCTGGTGGCCGCGCCCTGGGTCTGGCGCAGCGCGCGGGCCCAGCCGACACCCGCGCGGCGCCTCACCCCGGCGCAGACCGAAGGCCCGTTCTACCCCGTCGCCCTGCCCACCGACCGCGACCACGACCTGCTGCACAACGGCCCGCTCAGCTACGCGCAAGGCACGCCGGCCTGGGTATCCGGCCAGCTGACGGATCCCGAAGACCGCCCGGTGGCCGGAGCGCAGGTCGAGATCTGGCAATGCGACCAGCAGGGCCACTACCACCACCCGGGCGACGGCGGGCGGGCCGACCCGGCCTTCCAGGGCTTCGGCCGCGTCAGCGTGGGCGCCGACGGGCGCTGGGCCTTCCGCACCATCCGCCCTGCGCCCTACAGCGGCCGCACGCCGCACGTCCACGTGAAGGTCCGGCTCGGCCGGCACGAGCTGCTCACCACCCAGCTCTACGTGGCGGGCGATCCGGGCAACGCGCGCGACTTTCTCTGGCGCGGGCTCGACGACGCAGGCCGCGCCGCCCTCACCCAGCCCTGGCGGCCGTCCGCCGACGGCCTGCGCGCGCACTACGCGCTGGTGGTGCAGGCCTGAGCCGGTGCATTCAGCCGTCTCGTCCAACCCCCAGGTTTCAGGCCATTTCGACCTCCAGCCCTTGACAGGCAGGCGCAGGCAGCTATTTCATCGATAGCGATCTGACGCCGGCAGGTGCCGCTGGAACGACCGCGCCCATCAGCTCCCGCGGCCCTGGGCGCACTCGCCTACCATGTGGCCCATGAACAATCCCCAGCACCTCTTCATCCTCACCGGCTCCTCGCGCGGCATGGGCCTGGCCATGGCCGAGCAATTGGTGGACGCCGGCCACACCCTGATCACGATCTCGCGCCGCACCAGCGACGCGCTGCAGGCCGGGGCCCACGTGGCCGGCTGCGTGCTGACCCAATGGCCCATGGATCTGGCCGACGGCGCCGCGGCCGCCGCGCGCCTGGCGGCCTGGCTGCGCCTGCACGCGCCGGACGCCTTCGCCAGCGCCACGCTGATCAACAACGCCGGCGTGATCGCCGCCATCGGCCCGCTGCGCGACGCCGACGCGGCCGACCTGGCCAACGCGCTGCGCGTGGGCCTGGAAGCGCCGATGCAGCTCACCGCCGCCTTCCTGGGCGCCACGCGCGGCTGGACCGGCCCGCGCAAGGTGCTCAACATTTCGTCCGGCCTGGGCCGGCGCGCCATGGCCTCGCAGGCCGGCTACTGCGCCGCCAAGGCGGGCATGGACCACTTCACCCGCTGCGTGGCGCTGGACGAGGCCGGCCAGCCGGGCGGCGCCAGGGTGTGCTCGCTGGCGCCGGGCGTGATCGACACCGACATGCAGGTGCAACTGCGCGGCGCCGACGCGGCCGCCTTCCCGGACCGCGGCAACTTCGAGCGGCTGAAAAGTGGCGGCCAGCTCAGCTCGCCGGCCGGAGCGGCGCAGCGCGTGCTGGCCTGGCTGGCGCGCCCGGACTTCGGCGCCGAGCCGGTGGCGGATGTGCGGGACGCCTGAGGCAAGCTTGCCGGATTCGGCCGGGCGGTTGGCAAAACCCTCGGCCGGCCCTGCCCGACTCGGGCTTGATGCGGGCGCACCAATCCGTCAGGCCGGCAACTTTTTGCTATGGTTTGAAGAGCTGCCTGCGCCTGCCACGCAAGGTCTACAGACCGATTTGGCTCAAAAAATGGCCCGCGCCGCCGCGCGCTAGAACACCTGCGGCACGATCATGCTGGCGGGCACGGGATGGCGCTCGTAGTCCTCGTGCCGCTCGCGCGGGGGCAGCACCACGTCGGGCCGCTCGGTCTCGTTGTACGGAATCTGCGCCAGCAGGTGCGAGATGCAGTTCAGGCGCGCGGTCTTCTTGTCGTCGGCCGGCACCACCCACCAGGGCGCCTCGCGGATGTGGGTGCGCTCCAGCATGTCTTCCTTGGCGCGCGTGTAGTCTTCCCAGCGGCGGCGGCTTTCCAGGTCCATGGGACTGAGCTTCCACTGCTTGAGCGGGTCGTGGATGCGGCCCAGGAAGCGGATCTCCTGCTCCTCGTCGGAGATCGAGAACCAGTACTTGATGAGCTGGATGCCGGAGCGCACCAGCATCTTCTCGAACTCGGGCACGGTGCGGAAGAACTCCTCCAGTTCGCCGTCGCTGCAGAAACCCATCACGCGCTCCACGCCGGCGCGGTTGTACCAGCTGCGGTCGAACAGCACGATCTCGCCGCCGGCCGGCAGGTGCGGCACGTAGCGCTGGAAGTACCACTGGGTCTTCTCGCGGTCGTTGGGCGCCGGCAGCGCCACCACGCGGCACACGCGCGGGTTCAGGCGCTGGGTGATGCGCTTGATGACGCCGCCCTTGCCGGCGGCGTCGCGCCCCTCGAAAACGATCACCACCTTGCGCCGGGTGGTGGCCACCCAGTCCTGCAGCTTGACCAGCTCGCCCTGCAGCCGGAACAGCTCGCGGAAGTAGCGCTGGCGCGCCTGGCGGTAGACGTCGCCATCGGTCGGCAGGCCGGCCAGCTGGTCGATGTTGCGGTCTTCCAGCTCCATCTCGAGCTCTTCGTCGTAGCCGTCCAGCAGGTCGCTGTGCAGGCGGCGCTTGATTTCGTCTTCGCTCACGGGCTGGGCTCGCAGAATGGTTGGCTGGGCAATCGGATAACTTAGCCCGGTTTCGTGACGCTTTCGTGACCATCGCATGACGCCACGGTGCGCCGGCAACAGCCCGCCGTCAGCCGCCGTCAGGCTGGCAGGGGCATACTGTGAGGCTGTCCGGGATTCCCCGCCTGTTTCACCCCCATCCTCAAGGAGACACCTCATGAGTCGTGAAGTCGTGGTTTGCAGCGGTGTGCGCACCGCCATCGGTACCTTTGGCGGCAGCCTGAAGGACATTCCCCCGGTCGACCTGGGCGCGCTGGTGGTCAAGGAGGCGCTGTCGCGCGCCGGCGTGGAGGGCAAGGACGTCGGCCACGTGGTGTTCGGCCACGTGGTGAACACCGAGCCGCGCGACATGTACCTGTCGCGCGTGGCGGCCCTGAACGGCGGCTGCCCCAAGGAAACGCCGGCCATGAACGTGAACCGCCTGTGCGGCTCGGGCCTGCAGGCCATCGTCTCGGCCAGCCAGGGCATCCTGCTGGGCGACTACGACGTCGCCATCGGCGGCGGCTGCGAGAACATGAGCCGCGCCCCCTACGCCAGCCTGGCCACGCGCTGGGGCGCGCGCATGGGCGACACCAAGATGGTGGACATGATGGTCGGCGCCCTGCACGACCCCTTCCACACCATCCACATGGGCGTGACGGCCGAGAACGTGGCCGCCGAGCACGGCATCAGCCGCGAGGCGCAGGACGCGCTGGCGCTGGAAAGCCACCAGCGCGCCGAGAAGGCCTGGGCCGAGGGGCGCTTCAAGGACCAGATCGTGCCGGTGATGCTCAAAAGCCGCAAGGGCGAGGTCGCCTTCGAGAAGGATGAGCATTTCCGCACCGGCGCGACGCTGGAGGACTTCCAGAAGATGAAGCCGGTGTTCCTGAAGGAGAACGGCACCGTCACCGCCGCCAACGCCAGCGGCATCAACGACGCCGCCGCCGCCGTGGTGCTGATGGAAGCCGGTGCCGCCAAGGCACGCGGCGCCAGGCCGCTGGCCCGCCTGGTGGGTTACGCGCACGCGGGCGTGGAGCCCAAGACCATGGGCATTGGCCCGGTGCCGGCCACGCAGACGCTGCTCAAGAAGCTGGGCATGAAGATCGACCAGATGGACGTGATCGAGGCCAACGAGGCCTTCGCCGCCCAGGCCTGTGCCGTGACCAAGGGTCTGGGAGCCGACCCGGCCAAGGTCAACCCCAACGGCTCGGGCATCTCGCTGGGCCACCCCATCGGGGCCACCGGCGCGCTGATCACGGTGAAGGCGCTCTACGAGCTGCAGCGCGTCCAGGGCAAGTACGCGCTGGTCACCATGTGCATCGGCGGCGGCCAGGGCATCGCGGCGGTCTTCGAGCGCATGTGAAGCCGGCGCGCAAGCCAGCAAAAAGGGAGCCCGCGGGCTCCCTTTTTGCTGGGCCAAGATGCTGAATCAGGACTTGGGCGCGTTCATGGGGCAGGTGTTCACCCCGATCAGGCTGTAGAGCGGGCACATGCGGAACAGCCCGGTGACCAGCGGCACGATGCCGATGTAGCCCCACCAGCCGATGTTGCCCATGGCCGCCAGCACGATCAGCACAAGGCCGACCACGATGCGGAGGATGCGGTCCAGGCCGCCGACGTTGACTTTCATGATGCTTCCTTTCTCTTCCAGGTTGGAACCGTTGCAATCTTTCAGGCCGAACGCAGCAAGGTGACGTGCATGGGCCGCGTGAAACGCGCCCCCTGCGGCGTGGCATGGCGCTCGAAGGCTTCGCGCACCTGCTCCCGCAGCGCCCCGCCGACCTGGCGGTCGGCGTAGGTCACGGTGAACATGCGCTGCGCGAAGTCGGCGAAATCAGTGTACGCCACCGGCACGTCGAAATGCACGTCGGCCTCGCGCCGCCAGCGGCCGCTCGCCACCGCGCGATTCACCGCGGCCTGCGCCGCCGCCCGGACGGGGCCTTCGTCGTTGAACAGGCGGGTCACCTCGTTCAGCGCGCCGGCGTAGACCGGCTCGGACACGTACAGCCAGCCGCCCGGGCGCAGCACGCGGTGCACTTCGGCGAAGGCGGTGTCCATGGCCTCCAGAGGCACGTGGTGCAGCGACTTGAGCATCAGCGCCAGGTCGAACTGCGCATCCGGCAGCGGAATGGCCTGCGCGCCTGCCGCCACGAACGTGAGACGCTCCGCAGGCTCCGCCAGGTTTTTGGCGTGCTGCACGGCATCGACCTCCAGGCCGGTGACCCGGCAGCGCGGAAAGCGTTCCAGCAGCTGACGTGCCAGACGCGCGTTGCCGCAGCCCAGTTCGATGACGTTCTGTGCCTCGAGCGGCACGAGTTCGTTCAGGATGACGAGCTCGTCGCGCTCGATGCGCACCCGGGGCGTCGTCGCGGATTCAGCCAGGTTGACCTCGTGTTTCATGGTGTTTGATTCTGGCACGCCAAGCACTCCGGCCGCCAGAACCCAGTCGGTTTCCACAGGTGCTTTGATCGGCCTCAGTCGGCAAGCAGAATCAGCCGGTCGACCACCCGCCTGAGCGAAAGGTATGCCTCCTCACAGGCTGCACGTACGACCCTGCTGCCTGTCTGTTGGGCCACCACCATCGGATCCTGCAGCGCCACGCGGGTCCGGCCGCCCTCGATCTCCCGCGCGAAGCCGCCGCAGGGCAACATGGCGCCGATATCGGGCTCGGCTTCGAGCATGGCATGCGCCAGCCGCGGGCTGCAGATGCCAAGCATCTTCTGCGCCGGCCCGTCGATGCCGAGCTTGGCTTTCAGCGTGGCTTGCACATCCACCTCGCTGACCACGCCCAGCCCTTCGGCCATGAGGGTGTCGCGCAAGGTCTGCAACGCCTGGTTGAAGGGCTGGGTCAGTTCGACGGTCAGGCAATAGCTCGTCTTCATCCGCGTCTCCATGAAATTCAGGCAAAGGATGGCAACGCCGCCCAAGGCACCGCTGCCAGAAACTGATCTCGGCTAGCGCTGGCGAACCACGGGTGGTTGCGCCGCTGCTCGTACACGCTGCTGACGATACGGCCGGGTTCGCCATGGCTGGCGAACAGCAGCGTTTCGGAGGGCAGCCTGAACACCTTGTTCACCACGCTGTTCCACATCGCTTCGGGGCATTGAGGATCGGTCCGCCAACCGCACCCCTGCAGGCTGAGCAGGTCGCCGCAGAACAAACGGTCGCGCCACAGGAAGCTCAGACAGTGGTCCGTATGGCCAGGCGTCGCCATGACCTGGATGGCTTCGCGGCCAAAATCCAGCCTCGAAGCCGGCGCCGGTACCCTATGCTGAACGATCGGCACGTCCATCCGGGCCAGTGCCTTGTGCTCGCCGGGCATGACATCGTCGTGCTCGTGCGTGCGCAGCAACCAGCGCAGACCGACACGGTGCTCGTCGAGCATCGCACGAAGCACCGGCAGATCCGAGGCATGCGGATCGACCAGCACCGCCTCGCGAGCCTGCAGATCGGCCAGCAGGTAGGTGACGCGGTGCTGCTCCTGGTCATGCAGCATGTGAAAGCACAGGTGATCGCCTGGAGTCTGCGTCATGCTAGCTGCCCCATCGGACCCAGGCTGCCAAAGTCACTGCCACCGCGCACGCCGTTCCCGAGAAGGCAGCGCGCCAGATGCGTCCCCTGGGGACGAACCCCACACCGCGCACAAACCCCGCGGCCATGGCCCAGAACAGCAGCATCGCCGCCAGATGATCGGACCTGCCCTCGGCGCCGACCAGAAAGGGCGGATAGAACGACCCGATCAGCATGATGGCCAGCGCCATCAGCAGGCAAGGCCAGTGCATCCTGGCTTGCCCGGTACGAGACTGCATGGCGGCGGACTCAGCCATGGTCCTCATCGGCCGAATCCAGGCGCGATTGTTCATTCTCGCCCCACATGGCGTTCAGGATCGCCAGCAACACGGCCAGCCCCACGCCCAGAATCCAGGTGAAATACCACATGGTGTTCGACTCCTTGTTTTTCAGAAGCAGTTGCCGCGGCCGCCATCGCTTTCGGCACCGGGGGCCTCGGGATGCAGGTCTCCCACCAGCCACGCCTGCAGCGCGCGGTCCGGATCGGCTTCGTCGGTGACAGCCACCTGCACGCCGTGGCGCGCCAACCGTTGCACCAGACCGGGCCCGACGCCCCCCGTGATCAGGAGTTCGACGCCTTCCAGCATGCTCGGCAAGCCCTCTGACGTCGTGCTGTGGAGCGTCCGTTCCTTTTCGATCGACACTTGGGTGCGTTCACCCACCTCACGCCCATGCACGACAGTGGTCAGCGTGAAATTGCGGCAACGCCCCGCATGCGGACTGATGCTGCGACGGTTCTGCATGGTCAAGGCAACGCGTGTCAAGCTTCTTCCCTTCCGTCAATAGGCCGCGTGGTCATTGGCGCGGATGTGCTCCACCGTCACCTTGCCCCGCATGACCCGGTAGGCCCAGCCGGTGTAGAAGATGATCAGCGGCATGAAGATCGCGGTGGCCCAGAACATGACCCCCAGCGTGAGATGGCTGGACACGCTGTCCCAGATCGTGAGGCTGGCATTCGGCATCGTGGAGGAAGGCATCACGAAAGGGAACATGGCTGCTCCCGCGGTGCCGATCACACCGACGATGGCCAAGGACGAAGCCACGAATGCCGCCAGCGTCCGACCTCCACGTACCAACAGCGCCGCCAGGAGCGCCCCACCCACGCCCAGCGCTGGAAGCAGCCAGATCATGGGCTGCCTGCCGTAATTGGCCCACCAGGCGTCGGCACTGCGCGTCACTGCCTTGGCCAATGGATCGGGGAGTCCGGCCGGATCGAAGGTCGAAGCAGGAGAGATCACATACCCCTCAATGCCGCCCCAGCGCAGCCAAAGTCCGGCGGCCACAAAGCCCAGCACCAGCACCAAGGCCGCCCCGACCGCGCCTCGAATCGCGCGCTGCTGGATCGCCCCCTCGGTGCGGTGCGCCAGATAGACGCCGCCGTGCATGGTGATCATCGCGCTCGACACCACCCCCACCAGCAGGGCGAACGGGTTGAGCAGACCCCAGAAACTGCCGGTGTAGACCGGCATCAGCATGTCCGTGAAATGGAAGGGGACGCCTTGCAGCAGGTTGCCGAACGCCACACCGAAAATCACCGGGGGGACGAAGCCGCCGATGAACAGGCCCCAGTCCCAGGTCCTGCGCCAGGCAGGGCTCTGGATCTTGCTGCGGTAGTCGAAGCCCACAGGGCGGAAGAACAGCGCCCACAACACCGCCAGCATGGCCCAATAGAAACCGCTGAATGCCGTGGCGTACACCAGGGGCCACGCGGCAAAGATGGCGCCACCGCCGGTGATGAACCAGACCTGATTGCCATCCCAGTGGGGCCCCACGGTGTTGATGGCCACGCGCCGCTCGTCGTCGGTCTTGCCCACGAAAGGCAGCAAGGTGCCCACGCCCATGTCGTGACCATCCATGATGGCGAAACCCACCAGCAGCACACCCACCAGCAGCCACCACAGGATCTTCAGGGTTGGGTAGTCCAGCATGACTTTTCTCCGTACGTTGCTGCTTCAGGCGTGCGCGGCCGGGCCATGGCCGACCTCCAGGTCGTAGCGACCGGTCCCAAGGCTGCCAGGCCCCTGGCGCGCGAACTTCACCATCAGATAAACCTCGACCACCAGCAGCAGCGTGTAGAAACCCACGAAGCCTGCCAGCGAGCCATAGAGGCTTTGGACACTGAGCGCCGACACCGACAGGTGCGTGGGCAATACGCCATAAATGGTCCAGGGCTGCCGGCCGTACTCGGCCACGAACCATCCCAGCTCCGCCGCGATCCAGGGCGCCGGCAACATCCACATGGCCCACTTGAGCAGCCAGCGTCTGTGCATGCAGTCACCTTTCAATGTGGCCCAGGTCGTCAGGGCAAACAGCAACAGCATCAGGAAGCCCAAGCCCACCATGACCCGGAACCCCCAGAACATGGGCAGCACGCGCGGCACCGTGCTGTCCACGGCTTTCTGAATCATCTCGGGGGTCGCAGCCGACACGTCCTGCGTGTAGGTCTTGAGCAGCAACCCGAATCCCAGATCGGCCTTGTGGCGTTCGAAGACCGCAAGCGCTTGGGCATCGTGCCGATCCTTGCGCAACCTTTCAAGCGCGGTCACGGCCGGAATGCCGTTCAGGATGCGCTCGCGGTTCTTCTCCTTGATCTCCAGGATGCCGGGAATGGTCTGACTCACGGACCGCGTCCCGATAAGGCCCATGACCCACGGCACCTCGACTGCCCAGGTGTTCTTCTGCGCTTTCTCGTCGATCCCGGCGATCAGCTTCAATCCGGCGGGCGCAGGCTCGGTCTCCCACATGGCTTCGAGCGCGGCCATCTTGGTCTGCTGCGCTGCCCCAACCATGTAACCTGACTCATCACCTAGCACGATCACCGACAGCGCAGACGCCAGTCCAAACGCCGAGGCCACGCGGAAGCTGCGCTTGGCGAACTCGGTGTTGCGGCCGCGCAGCAGATAGAAGGCCGATATGGATAGCACGAACATCGCACCGGTCACGTATCCCGCCGACACAGTGTGAACAAACTTGGCCTGCGCATCCGGGTTGAAGACCACGGCCCAGAAATCCGTCATCTCCATGCGCATGGTTTCATAGCTGAACTCTGCGCCCAGCGGATTTTGCATCCAGCCATTGGCGATCAGGATCCAGAGCGCGCTCAGGTTGGTGCCAATCGCCATCAATACCGTGACCATGAGATGCCGCTGCCGCGACAGGCGATCCCAGCCGAAGAAGAACAGGCCGATGAACGTGGACTCCAGGAAGAACGCCATCAAACCTTCGATGGCCAATGGAGCCCCGAAGATGTCACCGACGTAATGCGAGTAGTAGGCCCAGTTGGTGCCAAACTGGAACTCGAGGGTGATGCCCGTCGTCACTCCCAAGGCAAAGTTGATGCCGAACAGCTTGCCCCAGAAGCGCGTCATGTCCTTCCAGACCACCTTGCCGGTCATGACATAGACGCTTTCCATGATCACCAGCAGCCACACCATGCCGAGTGTCAAGGGTACGAAGAGGAAGTGGTACAGGGCGGTCGCGGCGAATTGCAGCCGCGACAGATCCACCAGTTGCTCGGACATCACCGATGCCTTTCTTGTTGCGTGGGTTCTTGCTGGGGTTTCGATGCCTCCAGCTGGAGGTGCCTGGCAGCCTGCTCAGGCGTGACAGCCATCCGATCGTCGCGCACGAACCCCCACCACAACCCAGCCAGGATGAGCAGCTTGAACGCCACAACAATGCCGAGATGGCGAACCAAGGGCATGCGAAACATCGACATGTTTCAAATAATTCAAATCCCGTGCCAAGTCCAAAAATAGAAGAAAGTCCAAAACAATCAATAAGTTAAGCCTTGAGGCCGTTTGTCATTCATGTCAGCCATTGACATTATTGTCATTAGACTGCCAAATTTGTCTTATGAAACAGAGCGTCAAGGAATGGGATCGGTTGGTGGCCTACTTGGAGGCCTTGCCTGAACCGCACATCGTGTTCGACAGCCAGTACCGCATCCTGGCGGCCAACCGCGCCTACCGAAGGGCCTTCGCGAGCGACGGCTCGGTGGTCGGCCATACGTGCTACGAGGTGTCGCATCACACCACGGTACCGTGCGATATGGCGGGTGAAAGCTGCCCGATGGCCAAGGCACGCGAGTCCGGCCAGCGTGAGCGCGTCCTGCACCTGCATCACACCGCCCAAGGTGAGTCCTACGTTGATATCGAAATCGTCCCCTTGCAGCACGCTTCTGGCGGAGCGACCTGGTATGTCGAAAAAATGGCGCCGTTGCGCATCGCCCTCGGCAGGCCGGCTCGGCAGGGGCTGATCGGGCGCGCGCCCAGTTTCGTCAGGATGCTGGAGATGGTCGCACGGGTGGCGCCATCGAGTGCAAGCGTCCTTCTGCTTGGAGAGTCGGGCACCGGCAAGGAACTGGTGGCCCACGCCATCCACGAAGCCAGCAAGCGCGCCGAGCAGCCGATCGTGGCCGTGGATTGCGCCAGCCTGACGGAATCGCTCTTCGAGAGTGAACTCTTCGGCCACGAGCGCGGCGCCTTCACGGGCGCCCTGCAAAGCCGGATCGGGCTCGTCGAAAGTGCCAGCGGCGGCACACTCTTTCTCGACGAGGTGGGCGACATTCCGCTGCCCATGCAGGTGAAGCTGCTGCGCCTGCTGGAATCGGGCACCTACCGGCGCGTCGGCAGCACGGACGTGCGTCGGGCCGATGTGCGCGTGATCGCCGCCACGCACCGCGATCTTCGGGCCATGATCGCCGAAGGCACGTTCCGCGAAGACCTCTACTTCCGCCTGAGCGCCTTTCCCATCCAGGTCCCACCCTTGCGGGAGCGTTCCAGCGACATCGCGTTGATTGCCCCTTCCCTGCTGCAGCGCACAGGTTCAGGCAAGCCCCTGCAGATCACCGCCGACGCAATGGCCCTGTTGCAGGCGCATCCATTGCCTGGCAACGTGCGCCAGTTGCGCAATGTGCTGGAGCGCGCAGGCCTCCTCGCCGATGCCGGCACGGTGGGTGTGGCAGAAGTTCGGCAAGCACTGGCTTTCGACACCCCGCTGCCAACTGCCGGGCCACCCTCAGCTGCGGGAGCCGGTGTGCAAGCCCCGGCGTCCACCACGCTGCAAGCCATCACCGACGCAGCTCTTCAAGCCATCGCCGCAAGCCATCAAGGCAGCCGTGCCGAACTGGCCCAACAACTGGGCATGAGCGAACGGACGCTCTACCGCAAGCTGCGGCACCTCGGCCGTCCGGACTGAGCCTGAGATCGAGCCAGCACCCCCTCAGCGGTACATGGCCAGATAACGACGCTCGAAGGCGCGCTTGGCCCAGTGCATCATGCGGGTCGGCGGCAGCACGAGCTGGCGGCGCTCGTTGCGGAACACCAGCGTGCCGTGGTCGATGGCATCGATGATGCACACCAGTTCGACCTTGAAGCCCTGCGTGCCCTGGCGGCCGGCCAGGTCGGCAATCAGGTTGGCGGCGGCCGCCTCGGCCTGCAGGTCGGCCATGTGTGCCTGCTTGGGCATCCAGTCGGGGCCGGGGAAACTGCCGCTGTCGCCCACCACGTAGACGCGCTCCAGGCCGGCCACGTGGCAATGCGCGTCGGCGGCGATCAGGCCGCCGGGTGAACGCGGCAGCGTGCTCTGGTCGAGCCACGCGGGGCCCGTGAGCCCTGGCATGAAGAGGATCAGGTCGGCCGGGAAGGCACCGCCCTCCGTCACCACCTGGTCGGCATCGAAGCGGACCATCTTGTGACCCAGCCGCGTCTCGATATTGCGCCGGCGCATGGTGGCCAGCAGGTGTGCCACGGCCTTGGGCCCGAGCCGGGCACCCGGCTGCTCGGACGGGTTGAAGAACACCAGCTTGAAACGCTCGCGCCGGCCTTCGCGCCTGAGCTGTTCGTCGATGCCGAACAGGAACTCGAACATCGGCCCGCCGCGCACCGCGCTCGGCTCCCTGGGGTTGGCCCCAAACCCCACGGCGATGGTGCCGCTCTCCATGGTGCGAAGCCGGTCACGGATACGCTCGGCCGCGTCGATGCCCTCGCAAGGGGTGATCGCGTGCTCGATGCCTGGCAGCTTCTTGATGAAGCGCCCGCCGCTGGCGATCACCAGCGCGTCGTTGGGCACGTCACCCGCCGTGGTGTGAACCACGCGGCCGTCGTCCGACAGGCCCGTGACGCTGGCGGCCACATGGCGCACATTCATGCGCTGGAAGAACTTGCCCAGCGGCACCACCAGGTCCTCGCGCGTGCGCAGGCCGCCGGGAATCCAGATCGTGCCCGGGAGGTAATGCAGTTCGGCGCGCGGCGCGACGACGGTGACCGGCGCCGTGCAACCCTGCTTGCGCAGCATGCGCACCGTGGACAGCGCGCCGAAACCGGCGCCAAGCACGACGATGCCGCCAGCGGGGTTGGTGCCGCTCATCGACGGTCCTGCTTGCCGGGCCGGCGGCGCTGCGCTTGCGCCGGAGCAGCTTGCGACTGCTGCGCGGAGACTGTGGCCGGCGCGGCGGGCGCGGCGGGCGCTGCAGCCTGCTCCGGCTGCAGGCTGGCGTTGACCTCGGCCAGCACCACCTCATCGAGCCGGTCGGCCAGCGCCGCCAGGCGCAGACGGTTCTGCACCTGCTCGGCCCGCGCCTCGGCCAAGGCCAAGGTGGCGCGGGCATGGTCATTTTCGGCGTTCAGCACGTCCAGCAGGGTGCGATCGCCCACCTCGCGGCCGAGGCGCGTGGCATCCAGCCGGGCGGCGCTGGCCTTGAGGCCGTCTTCGAGCGCCGCGATGCGCGCTTGCCCAGCCTGCCAGCCGAGCCAGGCTGCGCGTACCTGTTCGCCCACCTGTTCGCGCGCCTGGTCGAGCTGGGCCTGCGCCTTGTCGAGCAGGCGAGCGCCTTCGCTGGCCTGGGCGCTGGACATGCCGCCGTCGTACAGCGGAATGGTGACCTGCACGCCGATCATGCCGTTGCGGCTGCGGTTGTTGGCAGAGCCGAAATCGCCGTGACCGTCGATGCGGTCGAACGAGGCCTGGGCCACCAGATCCACGGTGGTGCCGTTGGCCGCGCGGCGCTTGCGCAGATCCTGCTCGGCCATGGTCACCGCCTGCGCCGCCAGGCGCACCTGCGGGTTCCCGGCCTGGGCGGCATCGAGCCATCCCTGCAGGGTCTCGCCCGGCGCGGCGCTGCTGACCGGCAGACGCGCGGTCAGCGCCGGCAACCCGGTGCTGTCGGTGAGTTGCTGGCGCTTGAGCTCCACCTGCAGGCGCGCGGCTTCCACCTGCGCGCGCACGCCAGCCAGCGCGGCGTCGGCCTCGTGGGTGTCGGTCACTGGCGATTCGCCGAGCTCGAAGCGGTCGTGCGCCTCGGTGGTCGAGCGCTTCACGGCCGCCATCTGGCGTTCGGCGACGTGCAACTGCTCCTGTGCCACGGCGAGCGCGAAATAGCGCTGGGCGGTGCGCAGCGCCAGTTCGGCTTGCGCGGCGCGCCAGGCGGTGTCGCCCATGTCGGCACCCAGCTCCAGTTGCGCGCGGCTGGCGTCACGGCCACGGTTGTAGAGCGGTTGCTGCGCCGTGACCGACGCCCGAGTGGCCAGACCGGCGTCGACCGAGGTGGCGAAGTTCACGCCGCTGGACGTGCCCATCCCCGGCGCCGAGAACTGGGCGCCGTTCATGTGCGATTCGCTGGTGCCCACGCCGGCACCCAGGCCCAGCATCACGTTCGGGCGCCACAGCGCAGCCGCCTGCTCGCGCTTGGCCTGGCTGGCCGCGTGCTCGGCGCGCGCCACGGCGAGCGTGCGGTCGCGCTCCTGCGCGGCACGCCAGACCGTGAGCAGGTCCTGCGCCGGCGCGGCAGCCGGTGCCGCCAGCAGCGCGACGAGCCCCCAGCCCAGCAACGTGCGCGGTGCGGTCATGCCTGCGCCTTCTCGCCGCCGAATTCCTCGTACGCGGCCAGCGCCGCCGCGGCGTACATCAGCGCGGGGCCGCCGCCCATGTACACGCACATGCCCAGCATTTCCTCGACCTCGGCGCGGGTGGCGCCATGCTTGACCAGGGCCTTGGCGTGGTAGCCCAGGCAGGGATCGCAGCGCGCCGCCACCGACAGCGCCATGGCGATCAGCTCCTTGGTCTTCTCGTCCAGCGCGCCGCCCTTGCCGGCGGAATGCGCCATGGCATTGAAGCCCTGCAGCACCTCCGGGATGTCCTTGCGCATCTTGGCGATGTTGGAGGACGTGTCGGCGATGATGTCCTTGTAGCTCTTGCTCATCTGCTCGCTCCGTGGGTCAGGTACCAGCGCGCAGGCCGAGCTTGCGCAGGATCGACTCCATCAGGCACCACCTGGTCAAGCCGCTCTGCAGCAGGTTGGCCCCGACGAAGGCCGTGAACCACAGCCAGTTGGTCGAATGAAAGATCGGGCTGCCGGGCACGCCCAGCGCCAGCGACAGCAGGATGAAGGTACCGGCGATCACGCGGACCAGTTGCCAGGATGTCATGTCAAACTCCTTTTCACGAAACAAATTGGCTGTCAGCCCATATACAGCAGGCGCAGACAGCTACTGATTGCATAGCAATCTATTTCTCCAGGCGCATGATGCCCAGCGCCTTGAGCACGTATTTCTCGTACACCGGCTCGGAATTGCCGGTCTTCATCTTGCGGATGAAGTACTTCTCGAACGCCACCTTGGCCAGGTGCACCCACTTGCCCTTCTTGAACCAGTTGACGTTGCGGGGCGGAATCTGCGGCAGCGCCACGAAGGCGGCGCCGGTGTCGCCCATGTCGGCCAGGCAGATGGCGTTCCAGGTGCCCCTGGTGGTCAGCGGCTTGCCGGCCAGCTCGTCGGCGATGTTGTGGGCGATGGCGCTCACCATGGTCTCGATCATGTAGCCGGTCTTGGGCGCGCCCGTGGGCACCGGCGTCACCTCCACCGGCGGGATGGCCACGCACACACCGGCCGAGAAGATGTTGCGGTACTTCTTGCTGCGCTGGAACTCGTCGACGATGACGAAGCCGCGCGGGTTGCACAGTTCGGGCACGCCGGCAACGGCGTCCACACCCTTGAAGGCCGGCAGCATCATGGCCATCTTGAAAGGCAGCTCGTGCTCCTTGTGCGGCTCACCCTTGTCGTTGACCTCGGTGACGAACATCTTGCCCGCCTCCACCCGCGTGGTCTTGGCGTTGGTGATCCACTTGACGTCCTGGTTGCGCAGGTCGCTTTCCAGCATGCCCTTGCTGTCGCCCACGCCGCCCAGGCCCATGTGGCCCACGTACGGCTCGCTGGAAACGAAGGTGATCGGCACCTTGTTGCGCAGCTTGCGCTTGCGCAGGTCGGCCGCGACGATGAAGGTGAACTCGTAGGCCGGGCCGAAGCAGCTCGCGCCCGGCATGGCACCCACGATGATCGGGCCGGGATCCTTCAGGAACTCCTGGTATTCGGCCCACCACTTCTCGGCATGGTCGACGGTGCAGATGGAATGGGTGTGACCGCCCAGCGGCCCGGCTCCTGGCACTTCGTCGAAGGCCAGCTTGGGCCCGGTGGTGATCACCAGGTAGTCGTAGGCCAGCTCGTCGCCACCGTCGAGCGAGAGCTTGCTGCCTTCGGCGTCGATGGCGGTGACGCGCTTGCCGATGAAGTCGATGCCCTTCCTGCGCAGCGGCTCCTCGATGCCCATCACCACTTCCTCGCGCTTGCGCCAGCCCACCGCCACCCATGGGTTGGACGGCACGAACTGGAAGTAGTCGACGGCGTTGACCACCGTGACCTTGTGCTCCGATCCGAGCATCGCGCGGATCTCGTACGCGGCGGGCATGCCGCCGAGGCCGGCGCCCAGAATGACGATGTGTGCCATGGTTTGTCTCCTTCAGGGGTGGGTTGTGTCAACCTGTGGGGGCGCTCCCGCGGCGGCGCCGGTCTCTGCCGGTTCGTGGTCGCCGTAACGCTTGCGGTACGCCATGTAATAGAGGATCGGGATCACGACCAGCGTCAGCACCGTCGACACCATGATGCCGAAGATGAGCGAGATCGCCAGGCCGTTGAAGATCGGGTCGCCGAGGATGAACAGCGCGCCGATCATGGCGGCTAGGCCCGTGAGCAGGATCGGCTGGGCCCGCGTGATGGCGCTGGCCACGATGGCGCGCCTGAACGGCACGCCTTCCGCCACCTGCAGGTTGATGAAGTCCACCAGCAGGATCGAGTTGCGCACGATGATGCCGGCCAGCGCGATCATGCCGATCATGCTGGTGGCCGTGAACTGCGCACCCAGCAGCGCATGGCCCGGCATCACGCCGATCACGGTGAGCGGAATCGGCGCCATGATGATCAGCGGCGTCAGGTACGAGCCGAACTGCGCCACCACCAGCAGGTAGATCAGGATCAGGCCCACGGCGTAGGCCGCGCCCATGTCGCGGAAGGTCTCGTAGGTGATCTGCCACTCGCCATCCCACTTGAGGGCGTAGCCGGCGTAGGGGTTGGCAGGCTGGCGGATGAAGTACTCGGTGAGCTGGCCACCGTCGGGCATCTTCAGGTCGGCCAGCTTGCTGCGCATCTGGAACATGCCGTACAGCGGGCTGTCCAGATCGCCCACCTTGGTGCCGGCCATGTCGCCCACCACGAACACCACCGGCAGCAGGTCCTTGTGGTAGACCGGCTGCTCGCGCACCGTGTCGCTCACGCGCACCAGTTCGCGGATCGGCACCAGCGTGCCGGCCTGCGAGCGCACGGTCAGCTGAAGCAAGGCATCCAGGCTGCCCTGCATCTGCGGCGGCAGCTGGATGGTCGCGGGCACGGCGTAGCGGCTGGCGTCGTGCAGGTAGGTGGCGGCATCACCCGCCAGGCCCATGCGCAGCGTGCTGGCGATGGCCTGCTGGGTCACGCCCAGCTGGGCGGCCTTGGTGCGGTCCACCACCAGCACGCTCTTGGGTGCGCTGGCGATGGTGCTGTCGTCCACGTCCACCACGCCGGGCGTGGCTTCGAACACGCCGCGCACCTGCCTGGCCACGGCGCGCCGGCCCTCGGCGTCGGGCCCGTAGACCTCGGCCACGATGGGCGCCATCACCGGCGGGCCCGGCGGTACTTCCACCACCTTCACGTTGGCGCCAAAGCGTTCGCCGATGGCGCGCAGCGCCGGGCGCTCGCGCATGGCGATGGCGTGGCTCTTCTCGTGCCGGTGGGACTTGTCCACCAGGTTGACCTGGATGTCGCCCACCTCGCCGCCGGCGCGCAGGTAGTACTGCCGCACCAGGCCGTTGAAGTTGATCGGCGAGGCAGTGCCGGCGTAGGCCTGGTAGTTGGTCACCTCCGGCACCGTGGCCAGGTGCGCGCCCAGCGCGTGCAGCACGGCGGCGGTCTTTTCCACCGGCGTGCCGGCGGGCATGTCGACCACCACCTGGAACTCGCTCTTGTTGTCGAACGGCAGCATCTTCAGCACCACCAGGCCGAACACCGGCAGCAGCACCGACAGCGCGATCAGCCCCGCCACCGCCAGGCCCAGCAGCGAGCGGTTGCGCCGGCCGGAACGCTCGTCCAGCAGCGGGCGGAAGATGCGGTGGAACAGCGGCGCCATCCGGCGTGCCAGCCCGTGCCCGGCCACCGTGCCGTCATCGCCCGCGTGCGTGGCCTTCATCCACAGGCGCGCCAGCCAGGGCGTGACCATGAAGGCAATCGCCAGCGACAGCACCATGCCCATGCTGGCGTTGATGGGGATCGGGCTCATGTACGGCCCCATCAGCCCGCTGACGAAGGCCATGGGCAACAGCGCGGCGATCACCGTGAGCGTGGCCAGGATGGTGGGGCCGCCGACCTCGTCCACCGCGCCGGGAATGATCTCGCGCAACGACTTGCCCGGCTCCAGCGCCTGATGCCGGTGGATGTTCTCCACCACCACGATGGCGTCGTCCACCAGGATGCCGATCGAGAAGATCAGCGCGAACAGCGACACCCGGTTGAGCGTGAAGCCCCAGGCCCAGGACGCGAACAGCGTCACCGTGAGCGTGAGGATCACCGCCACGCCGACGATGGCCGCCTCGCGCCGGCCAAGGGCGAAGAACACCAGCGCCACCACCGACAGGGTGGCGAACAGCAGCTTCTTGATCAGCGTCATCGCCTTGTCGTTGGCTGTGGCACCGTAGTTGCGCGTCTCGGTCACCTGCACATCGGCCGGAATCACGGTGTTGTGCAGTTCCTGAACGCGCTGCACCACCGCGTTGGCGACGTCGATGGCGTTTTCGCCCGGCTTCTTGGTGACGGCGATGGTCACGGCTGGCTGTTCCGACAGCGTGCTCTTGCCGTCCGCATGATCGACCGCGCCGTACCAGACGTAGCGCGAAGGCGGCGGCGCGCCGTCGCGCACTGCAGCCACTTCGCGCAGGTACACCGGCTTGCCGCCGCGGCTGGCCAGCACCAGGTCGGCCACATCTTGTGCGCTGTGCAGGAAGGGGCCGGTTTCCAGCGCGATGGCCCGGTTGCCTTCCAGCACGTCGCCCAGCGGCAGGCCCATGTTGGCCGACTGCAGGGCGCCACGCACCTCGTGCAGCGTGAGGCCGGCAGCGGCCAGCTTCACGGGATCGACTTCCACCATCACCGCGCGGCCCGGGCCGCCGATGGTGGTGACCTCGCGCGTGCCCGGCACGCGCTTGAGCTCGGCCTCCACGCTGTGCGCCACGCGCTCCAGATCCCAGGCGCCGGCATCGGCGCGCGTGGTGTGCAGCGTGACGGCGACGATGGGCACGTCGTCCACGCCCTTGGGCTTGATGATGGGCTGCAGCACACCCAGGCCGGGCGGCAGCCAGTCGGCGTTGGCGCCCACCGCGTCGTACAGGCGCACCACCGCCGTCTGGCGCGGCACGCCCACCTTGAACTGCACCGTGAGCACCGCCACGCCGGGGCGCGAGACGCTCATCACGTGTTCCACGCCGGTCATCTGCGACAGCACCTGCTCGCCCGGCGTGGCCACCATGGCTTCCACGTCCCTGGCGCTCGCACCGGGGAACGGCACGATCACGTTGGCCATGGTGACGTCGATCTGCGGCTCCTCCTCGCGCGGCGTCACCATCACGGCGAACAGGCCGAGCAGGAAGGCCACCAGCGCCAGCAGCGGCGTGATCTGGGCGGTCTGGAAATACGCCGCGATGCGGCCGGAAACGCCGAGGCGCGGCGTGGCGCCGGCCTGTGCCGGTTCCTGCTGCGATGCGTGATGACTCATGCCGGCTCGCCTCTTACTTGGCTGCCGCCGCGGGCTGGGTGACCACGCGCGTGGCCGCCTGCGGATCGGTCGCCACGCGGTCGCCGGCATCGAGCCCGCTCAGGATCTCCACCTGATCGCCGGCCACCGGGCCCAGGCGCACCTGGCGCAGTTGCGGGGCGCCTGCCTTATCGAGCACGTACAGGCCGGTCATCTCGGCGCGGCGCACCACGGCCGTGCCTGGCACGAACAGGCGTTTGGCGCCGTCGGCCGCGGCAGCCACCGGCGCACCCGGCAGCAACAGGCGGGCAAACAGGCCGGGCGCAGCGCTGGTGCCCTGTGGCAGTTCGGCACGCACCTCCTGCGTGAGCGACGCCGCATCCACCGTGGGCAGCACCTGCACGCGCGCGGGCGTGACGGGCTGCGCCTGCGTGGCCAGCGCCACCCGCGCACCCTCGACCCCGCCCGTGAGTGCGGTGACCGGTACGGCAGCGCTCACGCGCAACTGCGCCGGGTCGTACACGACAAGCAGCGGGCGGCCGGGCATGGCCATGTCGCCACGCTCCACCGTGAGCTGGGACACCACGCCGTCGAACGGCGCCTTGACCACGTAAAAGCCCGACTGCGTCTGCGCGGCGCCGGCCTGGGCGGCCAGCGCGTTCACCTGCGCCTGCGCGGCGCGGTAGCCGGCTTCCACCTGGTCGAGCGCGGCCTGGCTGATGTAATGCTTGTCGAACAGCTGGCGCTTGCGGGCCAGCTCCTTGCCCGCCACGTCGAGCTGCGCGCGTGCCGCCGCCACCTGGGCGCCGCTGGCGGCCGCGCCCTGCTCGGCCGCGCGGGCGTCGATGCGCAGTAGCACCTGGCCCGCGCGCACGCGGTCGCCGGCCTTGATGTTCAGTTCCGTCACCGAACCCGGCACCTGGGCCGCGATCTGGGCCTGGCGCACCGCTTCCACCCTGCCGTCGTAGCTGGCCTGAACGGCCACGGACGACGGCTGGACCGTCACCGAAGCCAGTTCTGCCGCGCCGGCGGCCACCGGCAGGCCAGCCAGCAGGGCGCATGCAGCCAGCACTAGGGCCGGGCGTGCCACGGCTGCCCCATGGGGCCTCTTCGCGGAAAAGGGCTTGCTTTTCTGTTTCATGAGTATATTATTTGCGTAATCATGCAAATATGCAATAGGGTCAACGCAACCGCTGGCGGCAAGCAAGATAGACTCAACGCTTGTCCACCCCTGCCGGAGTGCCTGACCGTGATCGCGCTGGACCAACTACCGCCCGCTGCGCTGGAGCACGTGGCCACCTATTTCCGTACGCTGTCGGAACCTACCCGCCTGCGCATCCTGAACGTGCTCGGCACGGGCGAACTCAGTGTGGGCGAGATCGCCCAGGAAGTCGAATCCAGCGTCGCCAACGTCTCGCGGCACCTGGCCCAGATGGCGCAGCACGGTCTCATCACCCGCGAAAGCCGGGGCAACAGCGTCTACTACCGCATCGCCGACCCCACCGTCCACGCCCTGTGCGAACTGGTGTGCGGCAGCATCGCCCGCCGCTACGACCAGGCGCTGACCGAGCGCGCCGCCTTCGTCGAGCCCCGCAGCGGGAAGGCCGGTAGCCGCTGAAAGCTTGCACCCACCCCTGAGACGCTCTCATTTCGAGAGCTACCTGCGCCCGCCAGATAAAGGCCGGAGCCGAAAATCATTCAGGAAGCGGCCGCCGGCTCGTCGCTGGAGCGCACCACCAGGGTACTGATCCTGCTGTGCGCCAGCACGGTCTGCGTCACGCTGCCCAGCACCAGCTTTTCCAGCCCGCGGCGGCCATGGGAGCCCATCACGATCAGATCGGCCCCCACGTTCTCGGCGGCTTCCATCACGCCGCGCCAGATGGCGTGCGACTCCACCACGCGGGTGTCGGCCGTCACGCCAGCGGCGGCGAAGCGCTGCCTGGCGGCGTCCATGGCGGTGTTGGCCTCGGCCGTGGCGGCACTCAGGTACTGGTCCTGGCCGTAGGCAAAGTCGGCGCCCACGCCGGTGAAGGGATACGGATCGATCACGTAAACCGCCGTCACGCTGCTGCCGAACGCCTTGGCAATGGCGATGGCCCGGTCGATGGCCAGCAAGGCGGTGGGCGAGCCGTCGATGGGGACGAGAATCTTCTGGAACATCGCGTGCATCTCCTTTCAGCGGACTACGAAAGTATTTGTCTTCATTGTGCCCCCTGGGCGCCCGCAAGGGAATGGCGCAGGCCTCGGCCTCGTGCGCCAACCCTGACCTGCGTCAAGGCGGCAGCGGCCCGCGCACCCTACCCTCGCCCAGATTGGTACCCGAGCGGGAAGGAATGAGCATGGCCACGCTGAATTGGTCCGAAGAGCTTGAACTGGGTGTCGCCGCAATGGACGCGGTGCATCAGGAATTCGTGGCGCTGCTGGCCGAGGTGGAGGCGGCATCCGACGCGCAGGTGCTACCGCTGTGGCGCCGGCTGGTGGATCACACGGCAGCGCACTTCGGCGCCGAAGACCGTTACATGCGCGAGACGCGCTTCTTTGCCAGCAACTGCCACACCACCCACCACCACATGGTGCTGGAAGTGCTGCGCGAAGGCCTGGCGATGGGCGAGCGCGGCGAACTGGCGCCCATCCGCCAGATGACGCGCGAGCTCGCCACCTGGTTCGCGCAGCACGCCGAAACCATGGACACCGCCCTGGCCACCCACCTGAGCAGGGTCGGCTACGACCCGGCCACCGGCACCATCGCCCGGCCTGAGCTGCTGCCGGCCGAGCCCATCCACGGCTGCGGCGGCTCCGAATGCAGCCCGGCCGAGACGGCTACCGAAACGCAGGCTGCCTGACCCCCGCGGCAGACTTGCCGCCGCTGTGATGCAATCGGTCTGATGGACGAATCAGCCACCCTGCTGCTGCTGGCGCTGGCCTTGCTGGCGGCGCTGGCCATGCAGCCCTGGCGCCTGCTGCAGCAGACCGGCCTGGTCTCGCCCCTGCTGGCCGCGCTGGTGATCACGCCGTGGCTGTGGGCGATGCCCTGGCTGCACCACATGCCGCTGCAGCTGCAGCTCTCCGGTGCCTGCCTGATCACGCTGGTGCTGGGCTGGCCGCTGGCGGTGCCGGTGCTGTGCCTGGTGGCGTTGGCGGCCGGATGGCTGGCCTCGCTGCCGTGGTCGGCGCAGGTCGACCTGGCGTTCTGGATGGGCGTGCTGCCCGCCAGCTTTGCCACCCTGATCGGCGCGGCGCTGCGGCGCTGGATCGGCCCCAACATGTTCGTCTACATCCTGGGCCGCGCCTTCCTGGGCACGGTGGCCAGCATGTTCGCCGCCGGGCTGTTGGCGCAGTGGTCGGGGCATCAGCTGCTGGCCGCCATCGACCCGGGCCTGGCGCTGGTCGGCCGCTGGCTGATGGCCTGGGGCGACGGCTTCATGACCGGCATGATGGCCGCCATCGCCGTGGCCTTCAAGCCGCACTGGCTGGCCACCTGGTCCGACCGGCTGTACCTGCGCAAGAGCGGCTGAGGCGCTCCGCACGTCGCGCACCGCAAGCCGGTCAACTGACTTTTCGATAGCTGCCTGCGCCCGCCACGAAAGGCCTGGAAGGTGGTTTGGCTTGCAATGAGCACGGGCAGCCTGCCGCTCATTGTTGCGTTATTGCGCAAATAGCATCTGGTCAGCCCTCCCTTTGCGCTGGATCAAGCTGTCTCCAGGCCGTCAGCGCATCATGGCAACAGCGATCCATGACCTCGCACGGGAGCAAGGAATCCATCATGAAACTCTTCAAGGATCTGTTCTTCACCGACTACGGCGCGCTCAGCTTGGCCGTGATCGTCTTCATGCTGGGCATGGCTTGGTGGTACCTGCGCTTCTTCCTGCGCAAGATGGATCAGAAGCCCGGCAGCGAATAAGACAGCCAGCGCCGGCAATCAGGTCGCAGCGCCCTCCGAGGGCACTGCGGTAGCGCCTGATGTCTGTCAGGCGCGCCTGGCCCCGCGTCAGACCTGCGGGGCGCGCTCTTTTTCCTGCAGCATGCGCCACATCACCTTGCCGCTGCCGCTCTTGGGCAGGGCTTCGGCAAACTCGATCTGGCGCGGCACCTTGTAGACCGCCATGTGGTCGCGGCACCAGGCGATGATGTCCTGCTCGCTCACGTGGCCGCGCTCGGCGGGCTTGAGCACCACCACCGCCTTCACCGATTCGCCGCGGTAGGCATCGGCGGTGGAGATCACGCAGGCCTCCTGGATCGCCGGGTGCTTGAACATCAGGGCCTCCACCTCGGCCGGCCAGACCTTGAAGCCCGAGGCGTTGATCATGCGCTTGAGCCGGTCGGTGATGAAGAAGTAGCCCTCCTCGTCCATGCGGCCCAGGTCGCCGGTGCGGAAGAACCGCTTGCCTTCCAGCTCGAAGAAGGCCGCGGCCGTGGCCTCGGGGCGTTTCCAGTAGCCCTGGAACACCTCCGGCCCGTGAATCACGATCTCGCCCTGCTCGCCCTGGGGCACTTCCTGCAGCGTTTCGGGGTCGACCACGCGCGCGTCGGTGCTGATGAAGGGCATGCCCAGGCATTGCCGCTTGGGCCGGTCGAGCGGGTTGTGGTGCGAAGGCGCCGCGGTTTCGGTGAGCCCGTAGCCCTCGGCGTACTTCAGCCCGTATTGCTGCTCCAGCCGCTCGGCCACGGCGGCCGGCATGGCCGCGCCGCCGCCGCCGATCACGCGCAGGCTGGTGAGATCGAAGCTGGCGAAGTTGGGGCTGGCCAGCAGGTCGATGATCATGGTGGGGATGTTGGTCCAGTTGGTGACCTGCCAGCGCGAGATCAGGCGGCCGGCCAGTTCGCGGTCCCAGCGCGGCATGAGCACCAGCGTGGCACCCAGGTAGATGGCCGAATGCATCACGCCCACCATGCCGGTGATGTGGAACATCGGTACCACGCACAGGCCGATGGTCTCGCTGGTGCCGTTGCCCCATAGGGCCGAACCCACGGCGTTGTGCATGATCGAGGCGTGCGTGTGCATGCAGCCCTTGGGCAGGCCGGTGGTGCCGCTGGTGTAGGGCAGCACGCTCAGGTCCTCCGGCCCGACGGTGATGGGGCCGAGCGGGCCGTCGAAACCCAACGCGTCGTGCCAGGCATGCACCTGACCACCGGCCAGCGCCGGCAGCGCGTGGTGGGTGAGCAGCCAGTCGCGCCAGTGCTCGGGTGGGGCGTCGTCGCCCTCCACGTTGCCGTCGAAGGCGTCGGTGAACTGGGTCACGATCAGGTGCGCCAGCCGTTGCCCTTCCGGCAGCGCGTCGCTGGCGGCGGCCAGTTCGCCGGCCAGGTCGGCGGTGGTGATGGCGACCCTGGCGTCGGGGTCGGTGATGTAGTGCTTCAGCTCCTCGGCCCGGTTCATGGGATTCACCGGCACCACCACCGCGTTGGCGCGCAGGATGGCGAAGTGCGCCACCACCAGCTGCGGCGTGTTCTGCATGTCCAGCAACACGCGGTCGCCCTGGCCCACGCCGAGCGACTGCAAAAAACTCGCCAGCCGGTCAACCTGCTGGCGCAGCTGCGCGTAGCTGAGCACGCGGCCAAAATAGACGATGGCCGGCTTGTCCGGGTAGCGCTGCGCGCTGACCTCGAGGTTCAGCGCCAGCGACGTGGCCGGCGGCGTGATGGCATAGGGCAGGCGCTTGGGCCAGAAGGCGTGGTGGGGGCGCACGGTCTTGTCTCCTTGTCGGGCGGCGTCTGGGCACCGCTGGGGGTTTTGCGCAGATGCTAGCGCGACGCCGGCGCATGCGCTCACTTGCCCCTTGCCATGCATGTCACCCGCGCGACGAGGCGGCGGAGCATCCTCATCGCCTCATCGCTCTCTACAACATGAAAAATGGCTTCAGCCCTTACCAGACGGCCGCAGGCAGCTATTTGATGAATAGCATCCCCACACGCGCCGCTGGGCCTGATCCGAGACGCAGGGCGGCAACGGATTTTCAGCCAGCGCCAGGTTCGACAGTCGATCCTCAATTCCGACGGCCGCGGAGCAGGCCAGGCGGGCAGACGCCAAAGCCGGCCTTGCACCGGCCTCTGCCCTCGTCCCCCTCGCGCAGCAAGAGGGGGGTGAAGGCGCGTCAGCGCCTCAGGGGGTGGGCCCCCTTAAACCGCAGAGTCGCCCTCTTCGCCCGTGCGGATGCGCACCACGCGCTCGACGGCGGTGACGAAGATCTTGCCGTCACCGATCTTGCCGGTACGCGCGGCCTTGACGATGGCTTCCACGCAGCGCTCCACGTCGCCGTCGGCCACCACCACCTCGATCTTCACCTTGGGCAGGAAGTCGACCACGTACTCGGCGCCGCGGTAGAGCTCGGTGTGGCCCTTCTGGCGCCCGAAGCCCTTGACCTCGACCACCGTGAGCCCGGTGACGCCCTGTTCGGCCAGCGCCTCGCGCACCTCTTCCAGCTTGAAGGGCTTGATGACGGCGGTGATCTGTTTCATGGCGCTCGCTCCTGGTCGATTCGTCTGACCCCTAGCATACCGGATCGATGCCGGAAGCCCGGTCAGGCCCGGAACCTGTTGGTGATCGGGTAGCGCCAGTCCTTGCCGAAGCTGCGGTGCGTGATGCGGGTGCCCACCGCCGCCTGGCGGCGCTTGTACTCGTTGATCTTGATCAGGCGCGTGACCTTCTCCACGTCGTCGTGGTTGAATCCCTCGGCCACCAGCTCGGCGATGCCCATGTCGTTTTCCATGTAGCGGGCGATGATGGCGTCCAGCACCTCGTAGGGCGGCAGGCTGTCCTGGTCGGTCTGGTCGGCGCGCAGCTCGGCGCTGGGCGGGCGGGTGATGATGCGGTCGGGGATCGGGTCGGAGCCGGTTTTGAACGGATCGTTGGCATTGCGCCAGCGCGCCAGCCGGAACACCGCCGTCTTCACCACGTCCTTGATCGGCGCGAAGCCGCCGCACATGTCGCCGTACAGCGTGCAGTAGCCGGTGGCGTACTCGCTCTTGTTGCCGGTGGTGAGCACCAGCGAGCCGAACTTGTTGGACATGGCCATCAGCATCACGCCGCGGATGCGCGCCTGGATGTTCTCTTCGGTGGTGTCTTCCGCCCGGCCCTCGAACAGCGGCGCCAGCGATGCCTTGAAGCTCTCGAACTCCGGCACGATGGACAGCTCGTCGTAGCGCACGCCCAGGCGCCGCGCCATCTCGCGCGCGTCCTCCAGGCTGATGCCGGCGGTGTAGGGGCTGGGCATCATCAGCGCGCGCACCCGGTCCTTGCCGAGCGCGTCCACCGCGATCGCCAGCACCAGCGCCGAATCGATGCCGCCCGACAGCCCCAGGATCACGTCCCGGAAGCCGTTCTTGTGCACGTAGTCGCGCAGGCCGAGTACCAGCGCGTCCCACAGGTCGGCGTCCAGCTCGCGCGCCGGCCAGGTCTTTGCTTCCAGTTCGATGGCATCCTGCGCCTGCCGGACGCCGACGTAATACATGCTCTCCTCGAAACTCGGGGCGCGGCCGGCCAGCTGGCCGTCGGCATTGACGGCGAAGGAATGGCCTTCGAACACCACCTCGTCCTGCCCGCCCACCATGTGCGCGTAAACCAGCGGCAGCCCGCAGGCCTTGACGCGCTCGATCATCATGGCCTCGCGCTCATAGCCCTTGCCGCCGTGGAAAGGCGAGGCGTTGATCACCGCCAGCATCTGCGCGCCGGCCTCCCGGGCCAGCTGCGCGGGCTCCTCGAACCAGGCGTCCTCGCAGATCAGCAGGCCCACGCTCACGCCTTCCACCTGGAACACGCAGGTGCCCTGGCCGGGCACGAAGTAGCGCCGCTCGTCGAACACCTGGTAGTTGGGCAAAAGGCGCTTGGCGTAGGTTTCGATCACGCGGCCGTCGCGGATGACGCTGGCAGCATTGGTGCGCTGCGCGATGGTCAGGCTCTTGCTGCGCCGGTCGCGCCCCACCGGGTGGCCGACCACGATGGCCATGCCCTGCAACCCCGCGGTCTCGCGGGCCACTGTTTTCACGGCATCATCGCAGGCGGCGATGAACGAGGGGCGCAGAAACAGGTCTTCGGCGATGTAGGCACAGATCGACAGCTCGGGCGTCAGCAGCAGGCGCGCGCCCTGTGCGTAGGCCTCGTGCGCCGCGTCGATGATGCGGCGGGCGTTGCCCGTCACGTCGCCCACCACCAGGTTGAGCTGCGCCACGCAAATCTTCAGGTCCATCACACTTCACCGTGCCCCAACAACATCCGGACGAGCATGTTACCCGCGCCCCGCGGCCCGGCGCAGGCCGCTGGCGCGTGCAGACCGACGCCCAGCCCGCCGACGTGCCCGCCGCCACCTGGGACGCCCTGCTGGCGCAACAGGCCGAGCCCACGCCTTTCATGCGCCACGCCTACCTGGCCGCACTGCACGCCAGCGGCAGCGCCGTGGCCAAGACGGGCTGGGCGCCGCGCTTCGCGTGCCTGTGGGACGGCGACGAGCTGGCCGCCGCCTGCCCGCTGTACGTCAAGAGCCATTCCTACGGCGAGTACGTGTTCGACTGGGCCTGGGCGCGCGCCTATCAGGAGCATGGCCTGGCCTACTACCCCAAGGCGCTGATCGCCGTGCCCTTCACGCCCGTGCCCGGTTCGCGCCTGCTGGCGCGCGATGCAGCGGCGCGCACGGCGCTGCTGCAGGCGGTGCTGGGCTGGTGCCGCGAGCACCAGCTCTCGTCGCTGCACCTGCTGTTCGGCGACGCGGCCGACCTGGCCGCCTGCGACGCCGCCGGCCTGATGCGCCGGGGTCAGGTGCAATTCCACTGGAAAAATCTTGCCCCCCCACGCTCCGCGGCTTCGCCTGCTGCGCTGCCCCCCGAGGGGGCCCGCCCGCCTTGGGACGGCCCGGCGGCGGGCGATCTTGTCCCCCCACGCTCCGCGGCTTCGCCTGCTGCGCTGCCCCGAACCGGGGAAGGGCCCCCGGACATGCCGGGGTCGGGGGCCCGCCCGCCTTGGGGCGGCCCCGCGGCTGGCGATCTTGCCGGCCATGAACCTGACGGTTCGCGACGCTTTGCCAGCTTCGACGACTTCCTCGCCTCGCTCAGCCAGGACAAGCGCAAGAAGATCCGCCAGGAACGCCGCCGCGTGGCCGAGGCCGGGGTGCGCTTCCGCGTGGCGCAGGGTGCGGACATCTCGGCCGAGGACTGGGCCTTCTTCTACCGCTGCTACGAGCGCACCTACCTCGAGCACGGCAACCCGCCGTACCTGAAGCCGGCCTTCTTCGCCGCCATGGCGCGCGCCATGCCGGAGCACTGGGTGATGTTCATCGCCGAGCATGAAGGCACGCCGATTGCTGCCAGTTTGATAGCTGTCTCCGGCGATCCGGCAAGGGCTGCAGGCCCGAAACACTCTGAACCCCTGGTCGCCTACGGCCGCTACTGGGGCGCGCTGGCGCGGGTCGACCGGCTGCATTTCGAGGCCTGCTACTACCAGCCGATCGACTGGTGCATCCGCCACGGCGTGGCGCGCTTCGAGGGCGGCGCGCAGGGCGAGCACAAGATGGCGCGCGCCCTGATGCCGGTGAAGACCGAAAGCGCCCACTGGCTCGCGCACCCGGCCTTCGCCGATGCCGTGGAGCGTTTTCTGGCGGCTGAAGGCGAAGGCGTGGAAGGCTACCTGGAGCACCTGGCCGAACGCTCGCCCTTCCGCCAGGGCTAGCCAGCGCCGCCGGTCCGGCTTCTGCCGTGCAGCCGCAGCTGTTCAATAGCTAACTTTTTCATAGCTGCCTGCGCCCGTCGCAAAAGGGCTGCAAGCCAATTTCACTCTGAATTTCGGGCCGTGGCCACACCCGCTGCACCGTTCCGCTCGCCCCATCTCAAGCCACTTCACATTTCCGTATTTGCGCATATACTTGATCTGACAATCCCCAAGAGAAAGGCCGCGCCATGTCCGCCAGCCCCGCTTTCCAGGAGACCCACGCCAAACCGTTCTGGCCGCCGCTGGCGGCCGGCATCGCGCTTGGCCTGGTGCTGCTGCTCACCTTCGTGCTCACCGGCCACGGCCTGGGGGCCACCGGCGCGTCCACGCGGCTGGCCGCCTGGCTGGGCCTGGAGGTCGCCCCCGCCGCCACCGAATCCAACGCCTACCTGGGCCCCATGGTCGAGGGCGGGGCCCGCTCCGTGATGGCCTCCTGGATCAGCTGGCAGGTGGTGGGCGTGGCCATCGGCGCCTTCGTGGCGGCCCTGCTGGGCGGGCGCTTCCGCATCCAGTTCGACGGCTCGCACAGCGTGGGCACGCCGCGCCGCGCCTTCGCAGCACTGCTGGGCGGCCTGCTGGCCGGCTTCGGTGCCCGCGTGGCGGCCGGCTGCACCAGCGGGCTGGGCCTGTCGGGCGCGGCGGTGCTGGGCATCGCCGCCTTCGTGTTCCTCGGCGCGTTCTTCGCCGTGGGGCTGATCAGCTACCGCGTCTTCCGGGGGGTCTGAGATGTTTCCGTTGAACGATTCCGGCATGGTGTCGGGCCTGATCTGCGGCGCGCTGTTCGGCTTCGTGCTGGAGAACGCCGGCTTCGGCAGCCCTCGTAAGCTCACCGCCCAGTTCAGCCTGACCGACTGGTCAGTCTTCAAGGTCATGTTCACCGCCATCGTGGTGGCCGCCTTCGGCCTGTGGGGCCTGCGCGCCGCGGGGCTGATCCCGGCCGACGCGCTGTACGTGCCGACCTCGCTGGTGGTGGCCTCGGCCATCGGCGGCGCGCTGGTGGGCGCGGGCTTCGCCACCGGCGGCTACTGCCCCGGCACCTCGGTGGTGGGCTTCTTCTCGGGCCGGCTGGACGCGCTGCTGTTCATCGTAGGCCTGCTGCTGGGCACCTTCGTGTTCGCCGGCCTGTACGGCCCCACCATCCAGGCCCTGATGGCCGCCGGCGAGGTGCAGACCGGCGACACCTTCACCGACGCCTGGGGCATCCCGCAGATCGCCGTGCTGCTGATCCTGCTGGTGGCCCTGATCGCCGTGTTCATCGTCGGCGGCCGCATGGAGCGGCGCGCCCGCGGCCCCGTGACCGCCGCGCAGGCCGTGGCCGGCGCCGGCAGCGAATCCTGATTTCCACCACCACCCCAAGGAGCCTTCCCATGAAGCAAGCCCGCAAGCGCACCAAGCTCGGTGACACCCTGTCCGCCCTGGTGGTGGCCAGCGCCCTGGTCGCGCCGGCCCCCGCCGTGCTGGCCGCCGTGAGCGGCAACCAGGCCCCCAGCGCCTCGGCCGAGAACCCCTGCGGCCCCTCCAACCCCTGCGCGCCTTCGGGCAAGAAGAAGAAAAAGAAGGCGGGCTCCGACAACCCCTGCGGGCCCGCCAACCCGTGCGCGCCCAAGTAACACGCAACCCAGCGGCCGCGCCGCTGCCGGGCCAGGACGAGATGCTGGCCGCCGCGCAGCGCGTGGCCGAGGTGCAGTTGCGCTATGCACAGGCCGGCGTCGGCCTGGCCGCGGCGGCCCTGGCCGGCACGCGCCAGTTCACGCCGATGCGCCACTACCCGGCGCGCGACGTGCGTGACGCCGTTGCCGGCACCAGCTTCTACTACCACGCGCACCTGTCGCGCCGCCGGCCGGAGCAGGAGCACGGCCACTTCCACCTGTTCGTGCACGACCGCGCGCCGGTGGCCGCCGGCAAGCCGGCCTTCTTCCACCTGGCCGGCCTCTCGCTCGACGCGCGCGGCGAGCCGCTGCGCTGGTTCACCACCAACCGCTGGGTCACCGGCGAAAGCTGGCGCCCGGCCGGCGAGGTGCTGGCCGCGCTGCCGCACTTCCAGGTGCACACCCGCGGGCGCCTGGCACCGATGGCCGAGTGGCTGAGCGGCATGGTGCGCCTGTTCGCGCCCCAGTTGGCCGAGCTGGTCGCCGCACGTGATACCGCGCTGGCCGCGCACGTGGCCCGACGGCACCGCGGCGACCGCGAGGCGGCGTTCGAAGACCGCACGCTCGACGTCGTCACCGAATGCCCGGCCGCCCTGGCGCCGCGGCTGGCCGAGCTGGCAGCCAGCCAGGCCTGAACCGATTATCCGAACCCGATCCACCACCTACTTCAACGAGGAGACTCCCCATGAAACGCTTTCTGGCCCGCGGCGCGGCCATCGCCGCCTTCACGCTGCAAGCCCTGACAGCACACGCCGCCGCCCTGCCCGGCCCGCTGGTGGACAGCCAGTGGCTGGCCGACCACCTGGCCGACGTGCAGGTGGTCGACGTGCGCGGCAGCGCCAAGTCCTGGACCGCCGCGCCCGAGGTCGAGACCGACGCCAAGACCGGCAAGCGCAAGCTGGTCGAGGTGGGCGGCCACATTGCCGGCGCCCGCCTGCTCGAGATGGGCAAGCTGCGCGGCGAGCGACAGATCGCCGGGCAGACAGTGAAGTACATGATCCCCGAGCAGGCCGTGTTCGAGAAAACCGTGCAGGCGGCCGGCATCGACGCCGGCAAGCCGATCGTGCTGGTCTCCACCGGCACCAGCGCCGAGACGATGGACGAGGCCCTGCGCGCCTACTGGCAGTTCAAGGTGTTCGGCGACGACCAGGTGGCGGTGCTCAACGGCGGCATGGCCGACTGGCTGGTGGCCGGCCGCCCCGTCACCACCGAGGCCGGCGCCAGCCGTACCGGCACCTGGGTGGCCACGGCCGACCACAGCGCGCGCTACTTCGCCTCATCCGACGACGTCGCCAAGGCCGCGGCCGCGCACAGCGCCACCCTGGTGGACGCGCGCGACAGCCAGCAGTACCACGGCCTCAGCAAGCGCGACTACGTGTTCGGCTACGGCCACATCGAAGGCGCGAAGCAGTACGCGCCCGACCTGATGACCAAAACCGAGGGCGGCGCCGTCAAGCTGCTCAGCCCCGCCACCTACCGCGCGCTAATGACGGCCCAGGGCATCGACCCGTCCGCGCCCGCCATCACCTACTGCAACAGCGGCCACCTGGCCGCCGGGCCGTGGTTCGTGCTGTCGGAAGTGCTGAAGAACCCCAACGCCAGGCTGTACGACGGCTCCATGCACGAGTGGACGCTGGAGAAGCGCCCGCTGGCCGGTGCCGTGCCGCTGCAGTAAGCGGTGAGGTGGGGGCAGCGCCCCTTGGCCATCATGAAAAAAGGCACCCGAGGGTGCCTTTTTTGCTATCTCACTTATAGCTTTCTGCGCCCGCCACGCAAGGGCTGGGTGCCAGAAAAGCTATGAAAAACGCGCTGCGCGCGGCGGCTTATTCGCGGTCCTGGCGACGGCCACGGCGGATGGCGCGGCGGCTCTTGCCATCGGCCTGCCAGGCCACGTTCTTGGGCGCGCCGTCGTACCACTGGTCGACCTGGGAGCCGCAGTTACCGTCGGCGATGCCGAAGGTCATGCTCGCGCCCGGCCCGTAGCGGTAGGGCACGGTCTGGTGCAGCTGGTAGGCCATGTCCACCGGCGGGTTGGGCGACTCGGACAGGATCTTGCCCTTGGCGTCCATGACGGTGTAGCAGGAGGCGAAGGCACTGGCGCCGAAAGCGCAGCCGGCCAGCAGGATCAGGGTCTTCTTCATGGTGCTCAGGGCTTCAACGGTTGGTTTCAAGTGGCAGTCTGCACGCCAGGCCGGGCTTGTCAAGCGGCGCAGGCCGCTTCCCGGCGCCTGGCTCCGCCCGCATGCGGATTGCTGGGCAGATTGTGGCGCACAGCCGACGCCCGGGGGCACCCCTCATTCGGGAGAGGTTTCGATGGTGAGCAGGGGCCGCAGCTGCCGCGCCAGCGCCTGGACCAGCTCGCGGCGGTCTTCGCCACCGGCTTCGCGGCCCAGCCATTTGGCGCCCAGGCCCGGCTCGCCGCGCTCCCAGTCGGGGTGGCCGCGCGCGGGGGCCAGGGCGCCGATCACGTCTTCCAGCCGCACATCGCCCTCCACGCCCTGCCCTTCGCCCGTGTAGCGCAGTCGGCCCATGGCGGCGTGGCCGCGCTGCTCCAGCGCGCGCGCCAGGCCGGCCAGGTGCTCGGCCAGCAGGGCCAGCACGGCGTCTTCGGCGGTTAGCTCCTGCACGCCGTTCAGGCGGTTTTCCAGCTTGCGCCACAGCGGCCGCCAGCCGCCGCTGATGGCGCCGCCCAGGGTGGCGCCGAGCGTGGTGGCCGCGCCCAGCGACAGGCCGGCCAGCGCCACGTCGGCCACGGCGCCCAGGCCGGCGCCGATCACCGCGCCCAGGCCGAGCTTCTTGCCGGCCTCCACCAGCGCCTCGGGGTTGAACAGGTCGTCCTCCCAGCGGCCGGCGAGTTCGGGGATGGTTTCCAGCTCGGCGTCGCCGGGGCGGAAGGCGTAGACGGCCAGCAAGTCATCGACCGCGCGGCGGGCGTGGCGACGCACGTCGTCCTGGAAGGCGCGCACGAAAGCTTTCTGCCGCAGCGGATCGGCGAATTCGTCGGCGTCGATGCTGCGCCGCATGGCGGCCACGTCCACCAGCGCCTCGGCCACCACGCGGGCAGCGGCCTGCTGGCGGTCGGCCGCCTCCAGCGCCAGCGCATCGACGATCTCGCCCAGTTGCGCGCGCCGGGCAGGCAGCAGCGTGGCCAGGTCGCCGTACAGCGTGCGCTCGGCGCCGACAAAGGGCGCCACGGCGTCGAACTGCACCTGCGCGTGCAGGTTGGCTTCCAGCAGCGCGCGCTGCCATTCGGCGTGCCGGCTGCCGGGCGCGCGCACGAAGTTCAGCACCGGCATCACCGGCCGCGCGCACCAGGTGAGGATCTCCAGCTCGGCGCGGTGCTTGGGCAGCACGGGTTCGCGCGTGTCGACCACGTACATGGCGGCGTCCGCCTGCTCCAGCAACGCGCGCAGCACCTTGGCCTCCTGCTCGAAGACTTCGCGCGCCTCGGGGCCCTGCAGGAAGGCGCGCACGCGGGCCGGGCGGGTGTCGGCCTGCAGCGTGTTCAGGTATTCGAGCAGCGCCACCGAGTCTTCCAGGCCCGGCGTGTCGATGAAGCGCACGGCGGTGGCGCCGGCCAGGCGCAGGTCGATGGCCTCGGCGTGGCGCGTGGTGCCGGGGCGATCCGACACCTCGCCGAAATCCACGTTGCGCGTGAGCGTGCGCAGCAGCGAGGTCTTGCCGGCGTTGGTGTGACCGACGACGGCGATGCGCAGCGGCTCGGTCACTGGATGATCAGGCGCGGTCACTGGACGGCCCTCCGCGCCATGCACTGTGGGATGCGCGCTTGGGAACGGCCCGGCGCGCGCATGTCACGGCCCTGCGCGCCGCGCGCTGCGGGGATGTGCGCTTGGGAACGGCCCGGCGCGCGCAACGGATTCCCCCTCCGCGCTGCGCGCTCCGGGATTCGCGCTTGGGAGCGGCCCGGCGCGCTCATGTGGTGCCCTGCTCCGCTTCGGCGGGCGTCTGGTTTGCTATCCAGTTCATAGCTTCCTGCGCCGTCTGCAAGCCGGCTACAGCCTCAAAACCCTCGGAATCCAGCCACTGGCGCCAGCGCGCCACGGCGGCGCCGGGCGCGGCGGCCGCTGCGTCGTCGGCGCCGAGCAGGAGCAGCGCGCAGCGCGCCGCCAGCGGCGCCGCCTCGCGCAGGAAGCGGGCGGTGCCGCGGTCGGGGCTGGCGGGCGCGCTGACGACCAGCAGCAGCGATTCGGGGCGCGTCTGCGCCAGCCGGGCCAGCACGGCCTCGCGCTCGCGCGCGCTGCCGGCGATGCGCTCGGGCGCCTCGTCGCCCGGCGGCAGGCCGGGTACGGGCCAGGGCTGCTCGGGCGGCAGCTCGAAGCCGACGACGGCCAGCGAGCCCGGCGCACCGGGCGCGGCCTGCGAGGCCCGGCGCGGCACCGCCGGCGCGACGGCGGGCCGGCGCTCGGGGTCGATCACCTGCGGCGGCGGCTCCAGGGCGTCCAGCCGCGCCACGATGCGGCGCACGTACGGGTCGGCCATGTCCACCTGGCCCGCCAGCCGGCGCCTGCCGCCGTGCCAGCGCCACAGGCTCAGCAACAGCAACAGCGCCCGCGGCAGCAGGCCGTAGGCCAGCACGCAGCCCATCAGCCACCAGGCCCATTCGCGCTGGCTGGCCAGCGGCTGAGCCGCGCCGGCCGCCGCGTTGCCCACGCCCTGCACCGCCGCGGCGTCGGGCACGGCAAAGCCAAGCAGCGCCGGCAGCGCGCCGGTGAACTGCACGAAGCGCTGGAAGAAGCCTGCGCTGAGGATGGTGGTCTCCCAGGTCAGCGTGTAGGCATGGAAGGCGAAGCCGAAGGCCAGCACCGCCAGCGTGATGACGAAGGCCAGCGTCCAGATGCCGTGGCTCACCGCGCCGGTCAGCCAGCCCAGCAGGCCCTGGCGCCGCAGCACGGCGGTGAACGACTGCAACAGCGTGAGCGCGTGCGGCCCGCGCTCCAGCGGCAGGCGGGCCGTCAGCGCCAGCGCCGCGCGGCCCAGCAGCGGCCCGGCCCAGCGCCGGCCGGCCAGCAGGATGCCGCCCAGCCAGACCAGCAGCATCACCAGGTGCAGGCCGAGCAGGCTGACGAAAGCCGCCACGGCGTTGATGCTGCGGCCTTCGCCCAGCACGGCGCGCGCGAGCCCCAGGCCGGTGAAGGCCATCAGCAGCGCCAGCGCCAGCACCACACCCCAGCCCAGGTGGCGCCAGCGCGCCAGCTCGGCCGGCAGGCCCAGGCGCTCGCCCAGCAGCCAGGCGCGTTGCTGCACCTGGCCGGCGCGGGTGGACTGGGCAGCGAAGGCCTGGCGCAGCGCGGCCGCGTCGTCCAGCGGACCGTCGGCTTCGACGCGCTGCACGGCGTCGGCCACCACCGCAAGGGCCAGCGGGCTGGCACCGAGCTCGGGGACGGTGGAGACGCGGTCAATCATGGCTGGCGGCATTATCCCTGCCGACCCGCGGCGCACGGGCCGCGCGGCGCTGCTACGCTCGGCCGATGCCGCCCTCTTCCGCCAACGCCGCCGACCCTCCTGCTGTTTCAGGCAGCCTGTGGTCGCGGCTGGGCCAGCGACCGGCCCTGCTGCTGGTGCTGACCACGCTGATCTGGGGCAGCAACGCCGTGGCCGCGCGGCTGGCGGTGGGGCAGGTGTCGCCCATGATGCTGACCACGGCGCGCTGGAGCATCGCCTGCCTGGCGCTGTGGGCCGTGGCGCGCGGGCAGTTCGGTGCCTGGTGGCCGGCGCTGCGCCCGCGCTGGCGCTACCTGCTGCTGATGGGCACCTGCGGCTTCACGCTCTTCAACGCGCTGTTCTACGCCGCCGCGCATGTCACCTCGGCAGTGAACCTGGCGCTGATCCAGGGCGTGATTCCGGTGCTGGTGCTGCTGGGCGGCGCGCTGTTCCTGCGCCTGCCGGCGACGCCGCTGCAGATGGTGGGCGTGGCCATCACGCTGGCCGGGGTGGCCACCGTGGCCTCACGAGGCCAGTGGGCGGTGCTGGCGGCGCTGGACTTCAACCGCGGCGATCTGGCGATGGTGCTGGCCTCGCTGCTCTACGCCGGCTACACGCTGGGGCTGCGCAGCCGGCCGGCCGTGCCGCCGCTGGTGTTCTTCGCCGCCATCGCCGGCGTGGCGGCGCTGGTGTCGCTGCCGCTGCTGGCAGCCGAGGTGCTGGCCGGGCAGTTCTTCTGGCCCACGCCGGTGGGCTGGCTGATCCTGGTGTATGTGGGGCTGATGCCCTCGTTCGTGTCGCAGCTGACGTTCATGCGCGGCGTGGAGCTGATCGGCCCGGCGCGCGCCAGCGTGTTCATCAACCTCAACCCGGTGTTCGGCCCCGCGCTGGCGGTGCTGCTGCTGCACGAGCCGCTGCACCTCTACCACGTGATGGCGCTGGCGATGGTGCTGGGCGGCATCTGGGTGGCGGAGCGGCTGGGCGCGCGGCGCGCCGGGGCGTGAGCCCATCAGCGGCGCGGCCGCCTGCGCCGATCGAGCGCCGGTAGCAGCAAAAAGCCCCGCCAAGGCGGGGCTTTTGGTGGGAGGGGCGGATCACTCACGCAGCGTTGATAACTATATTTTTCATAGCTGCCTGCACCCACTGCGCAACGGCTGGAGGCTCAAAAGGCTTGAAACCGGAGCGGCCCCACCGGCTGTCAGGCCTTCAGGCTTTTCTCGTAGGAAGCCATGCCGTCGGTGATTTCCTTGCGCGCGGCGTCCGGGCCTTCCCAGCCCAGGATCTTGACCCACTTGTTCGGCTCCAGGTCCTTGTAGTGCTCGAAGAAGTGGGCGATGGCGTTCAGGCGCGCCGGGCTCAGGTCTTCGGGCTTCTGCCAGCGGGCGTAGTGCGGCAGCACCTTGGGGATGGGCACGGCCAGCACCTTGGCGTCGTCACCGGCCTCGTCCTGCATCTTCAGGATGCCGATCGGGCGGCAGGTGACCACCACGCCGGGAATCAGCGGCACCGGCGTGACCACCAGCACGTCCACCGGGTCGCCGTCGCCCGACAGCGTCTTGGGCACGTAGCCGTAGTTGGTGGGGTAGTTCATCGAGGTGCTCATGAAGCGGTCGACGAAGATGGCGGAGGTGGCCTTGTCGACCTCGTACTTCACCGGATCCGAGTTCATGGGGATCTCGATGATGACGTTGAACTCTTCGGGGGCCTTGGGGCCGGGGCTCACGTGGTCCAGGGACATCGGGGCTTCTTTCCAGTTGCTGAGGATCAAAAAAAGGAGCTTTCGCTCCTCCGGATTGGGCCTGATTTTACTTGCGCCCGCCTTGCTGACAGGAAATCCGTCACGTTTTGGGGTTACATTGCGCGGGTTGGCCAATCACGACCGGCGGCCACAAGCCGGCGCGAGGAAGCAACGCAGAGGGTCGAGTCGCTGCGTTGTCTCCCCCGGGCAGCCAGCGGCTCCTCCCAAGCGAACCTTGTTCAAAAGAGGAAGGAGATAGCATGACTGGCAGTTCAGCGCTGATTCTGGCGCTTGTGTGCGGCCTGGTGGCCGTGGGCTACGGGTTCTGGGCCCGCGGCTGGATCTTGTCGCAGGACGCGGGCAACGCCCGCATGCAGGAAATCGCCGCCGCCATCCAGACCGGCGCCGCGGCCTACCTCTCCCGCCAGTACCGCACCATCGCCATCGTCGGCGTCGTGCTGGCCATCCTGATCGGCGCGTTCCTGGACATGACCACGGCGGTGGGCTTCGTCATCGGCGCCGTGCTCTCGGGCGCCTGCGGCTTCATCGGCATGAACGTGTCGGTGCGCGCCAACGTGCGCACCGCGCAGGCGGCCACCCGCGGCATTGGCCCGGCGCTGGACGTGGCCTTCCGCGGCGGCGCCATCACCGGCATGCTGGTGGTGGGCCTCGGCCTGCTGGGCGTGACGGGCTTCACCTGGTTCCTGCTGGCCAACAACGCCGACACCGCCAAGCCCCTGGCCACGCTGCTGAACCCGCTGATCGGCCTGGCCTTCGGCTCGTCGCTGATCTCCATCTTCGCGCGTCTGGGCGGCGGCATCTTCACCAAGGGCGCCGACGTGGGTGCCGACCTGGTGGGCAAGGTGGAAGCCGGCATCCCCGAGGACGACCCGCGCAACCCCGCCGTGATCGCCGACAACGTGGGCGACAACGTGGGCGACTGCGCCGGCATGGCGGCCGACCTGTTCGAGACCTACGCCGTCACGCTGATCGCCACCATGGTGCTGGGCGCGCTGATGGTGCACGCCGGCCAGTTGCAGGCGGCGCTGTACCCGCTGGCGCTGGGCGCGGTGTCGATTATCGCCTCCATCGTCGGCACCTTCTTCGTCAAGGCCAGCCCCGGCATGAAGAACGTGATGCCGGCGCTCTACAAGGGCCTGGCCATCGCCGGCATCATCTCGCTGGCGCTGTTCTACGCGGTGACGGCCTGGATCATCCCCGACAACGCCATCACCGCCAGCGGCAGCGTGATGCGGCTGTTCGGCGCCTGCGTGGTGGGCCTGCTGCTGACCGCCGCGCTGGTGTGGATCACCGAGTACTACACCGGCACGCAGTACAAGCCGGTGCAGCACGTGGCGCAGGCCAGCACCACCGGCCACGCCACCAACATCATTGCCGGCATCGGCGTGAGCATGAAATCCACCGCCTGGCCGGTGCTGTTCGTCTGCATCGCCATCGTCGTGGCCTACACGCTGGCCGGCCTGTACGGCGTGGCGGTGGCCGCCATGTCGATGCTGTCGATGGCCGGCATCGTCGTCGCGCTCGACGCCTACGGCCCCATCACCGACAACGCCGGCGGCATTGCCGAGATGGCCGAGCTGCCCAGCAGCGTGCGCGACATCACCGATCCGCTGGACGCCGTGGGCAACACCACCAAGGCGGTGACCAAGGGCTACGCCATCGGTTCGGCCGGCCTGGCCGCGCTGGTGCTGTTCGCCGACTACACGCACAAGCTCGATTCCTTCGGCTCGGCGGTCAGCTTCGACCTGTCGGACCCGATGGTGATCGTCGGTCTGTTCATCGGCGGCCTGATCCCCTACCTGTTCGGCGCCATGGCCATGGAAGCCGTGGGCCGCGCCGCCGGCGCGGTGGTGGAAGAAGTGCGCCGCCAGTTCCGCGAGATCAAGGGCATCATGGAAGGCACGGCCAAGCCCGAGTACGGCCGCGCGGTGGACATGCTCACGGGCGCCGCCATCAAGGAAATGATGATCCCCAGCCTGCTGCCGGTGGCGGTGCCGATCCTGGTCGGCCTGCTGCTCGGGCCCAAGGCGCTGGGCGGCCTGCTGATGGGCACCATCGTCACCGGCCTGTTCGTCGCCATCTCCATGTGCACCGGCGGCGGCGCCTGGGACAACGCCAAGAAGTACATCGAGGACGGCCACCATGGCGGCAAGGGTTCCGATGCGCACAAGGCCGCCGTCACCGGCGACACCGTGGGCGACCCGTACAAGGACACCGCCGGCCCCGCCGTCAACCCGCTGATCAAGATCATCAACATCGTGGCGCTGCTGATCGTGCCGCTGGTGGTGGGCTTCCACGGCGGCAAGGCCACGGCCACGGCGCCGGCGCATGAGCCGGCCGCGCAGGTGGCGACGACCACCGCGCCCGCCGAAAGCGCTGCACCTGCCCCCGCCGCCGCCGCGCCCGGCACCGCGCCCGCAGCCGGTGGCGACACCGCCGGCGCCGCCGCCGCGGCGGCAGCCGGCGCCACGGCCGGACGCTCCGACAACGCCCAGCTCGCAGCAGCGCAGGCCGCGGCGGATGCAGCCGCGGTGGCCGTCGAGGGCGACAAGGTGGTGTTCTACTTCGCCACCGGCAAGACCGACGTCGCCGCGGACGCCGACGCCAAGCTGGCTTCGGTGGTCGACGGCGTCAAGGCCGGCAAGAAGGCCGTCGTCAGCGGCTACGTCGACACCACCGGCAACGCCGCCCAGAACGCCGAGCTGGCCAAGCAGCGCGCCTTCGCCGTGCGCGACAAGCTGAAGGCGCTGGGCGTGGCCGAAGACCGCATCGAGCTGCAGAAACCCGCCGACATCCAGGCCGGCGCCGGCGCCCAGGCACGCCGCGTGGAGGTGACGCTGCAATAAGCGTCACATGCCCCTCCGAAGCCCGCCACCGTGCGGGCTTTTTTTGCGCCTGGCACGAGCACGTTGCGGCCTGGGCGCGCATCCGTGCCGGCGACCACGGGGGCACAGGAATTTCAAGAAAAATCAGGCTCCAGCCCTTGTGTGACGGGCGCAGGCCGCTATCGAAAAAGAAGCGACCTGGCGGTGACAACACCACCACGCCGGTCAGCGCGCGGCGTCTGCCAGCACCCAGGCGGCGGCCTTTTCGGCCATCATCAGCGTCGGGCTGTTGGTGTTGCCGCTGGTGATGGTGGGCATGGCGCTGGCGTCGACCACGCGCAGGCCGTCCACCCCGCGCACGCGCAGGCGGGCGTCGAGCACCGCCAGCGGGTCGTCGGCGCGGCCCATCTTCGCGGTGCCCACCGGGTGGAAGATGGTGGTGGCGATGTCGCCGGCCAGGCGCGCCAGGTCGTCGTCGCTCTCGTACTGCGGGCCGGGCTTCCATTCCTGCGGCTGGTATTTCGCCAGCGCCGGCTGGGCGGCGATGCGCCGTGTCACACGCAGCGAGTCGGCGGCCACCTTGCGGTCTTCGTCGGTGGAGAGGTAGTTGGGCGCGATGGCCGGCGCGTCCTCGAAGCGGCTGCTCCTGATGCGCACCGAGCCGCGGCTGGACGGGTTGAGGTTGCACACGCTGGCCGTGAAGGCCGGGAAGCTGTGCAGCGGGTCGCCGAACGCGTCCAGGCTGAGCGGCTGCACGTGGTACTCGATGTTGGGCCAGGCGTACTCCGGCGCGCTGCGCGTGAAGGCGCCGAGCTGCGAGGGCGCCATGCTCATCGGCCCGCTGCGGTTCAGCAGGTACTCGAGCCCGATGCGCGCCTTGCCCAGCAGCGAGTTGGCCATCACGTTGAGCGTGGGCGCGCCCTGGATCTTGTAGACGGCGCGGATCTGCAGGTGGTCCTGCAGGTTCCCGCCCACGCCGGGCAAGTCGGCCAGCACCTCGATGCCGTGCTGGCGCAGCAGCGCCTCGGGGCCGAGGCCCGAGAGCTGCAGGAGCTGCGGCGAGCCGATGCTGCCGGCGCACAGCAGCACCTCGCGCGCCGCCTGCACCTGCAGCTGCTGCCCGTCCTTCACCACCACGGCGCCGGTGCAGCGCAGGCTGCCGTCCGGCTGCCGCCCGATCTGCAGGCGCGCCACCTGGGCGCCCGTCCACAGCGTGAAGTTGGGCCGCCCGGTGCAGGCCGGGCGCAGGAAGGCCTTGGCCGTGTTCCAGCGCCAGCCGGACTTCTGGTTGACCTGGAAGTAGCCCACGCCCTCGTTGGTGCCGCGGTTGAAGTCGGCCGTGTGCGGAATGCCGGCCTGCACCGCCGCTTCGGCGAAGGCGTCCAGGATGTCCCAGCGCAGGCGCTGGCGCTCCACGCGCCATTCGCCGCCGTGGCCGTGAAACTTGCCGAAATCGGCGTCGCGCCGGGCAGCCTCGGCGGCGTCGCCCAGAAAGTGGTTTTCGTGCTGCCTAAAGGCCGGCAGCACGCTGTCCCAGCGCCAGGTGTCGTCGCCGGTGGCTTCGGCCCAGGCGTCGTAGTCGCGCGACTGGCCGCGCATGTAGATCATGCCGTTGATGCTGGAGCAGCCGCCCAGCGTGCGGCCGCGCGGGTAGCGCAGCGTGCGGCCGTTCAGGCCCTTGTCGGGCTCGGTCTGGTAGAGCCAGTCGGTGCGCGGGTTGCCGATGCAGTAGAGGTAGCCCACCGGGATGTGGATCCAGTGGTAGTTGTCGGGCGGCCCGGCCTCGAGCAGCAGCACGCGCTTGCCGGCGTCGGCCGACAGCCGGTTGGCCATCAGCGCCCCCGCCGTGCCCGCGCCGATGACGATGTAGTCGAAGCTGGTGTCGCTCACTGCCTGTCTCCTGCTCTGCGGTTCAACCCCGGCCGCAACGCTGGCGGCCGAAGTTCGGGGCGCCGTGGCGGCCCCTTTCTTGGGAATGGCTGCACGGAGCGAAGTCCGCGCAACCCGGGCCGTGTTATTTGGCCGTCGGCATCACGAACTCGGCGCCCTTGCCGATGCTTTCGGGCCAGCGCTGCATGATGCTCTTCTGCTTGGTGTAGAAGCGCACGCCCTCCTCGCCGTAGGCGTGCATGTCGCCGAACAGGCTCTTCTTCCAGCCGCCGAAGCCGTGCCAGGCCATCGGCACCGGAATCGGCACGTTGATGCCGACCATCCCCACCTGCACGCGGCGGCCGAACTCGCGCGCCACGTTGCCGTCGCGCGTGAAGCAGGACACGCCGTTGCCGAACTCGTGGTCGTTGATCAGTTGCAGCGCCTCGCCGAAGTCCTTGGCGCGCACGCAGGCCAGCACCGGGCCGAAAATCTCTTCCTTGTAGATGCGCATTTCGGGCGTCACGTGGTCGAACAGCGTGCCACCCAGCCAGAAACCATCCGCGCAGCCGGCGCCGGCGGTCTTGCCGTCGAAGCCGCGGCCGTCCACCACCAGTTGGGCGCCCTCTTGCTCGCCCTGGGCGATGTAGCCGGTGATGCGCTCCAGCGCGGCGCGGGTGACGATGGGGCCCATCTCGGCATCCAGGTTCTCGCCGTCCAGCACCTTGAGCGCCCTGGCGCGCTCGGCCAGCTTGGGCACGATCCTGTCGGCCACGTCGCCCACCAGCACCGCCACGCTGATGGCCATGCAGCGCTCGCCGGCCGAGCCGTAGGCGGAGCCGATCAGCGCGTCCACCGCCTGGTCGATGTCGGCGTCGGGCATCACCACCATGTGGTTCTTGGCACCGCCCAGGGCCTGCACGCGCTTGCCGTGGCGCGCGCCGGTTTCGTAGATGTGGTTGGCGATGGGCGTGGAGCCGACAAAGCTGACGGCCTTCACGTCCGGGTGCTCCAGCAGCGCGTCCACCGCCACCTTGTCGCCCTGCACCACGTTGAACACGCCGTCCGGCAGACCGGCCTGCTTGAGCAGCTCGGCGATCAGCAGCGAGGGCGACGGGTCCAGCGGGCTGGGCTTGAGCACGAAGGTGTTGCCTGCGGCGATGGCCACCGGGAACATCCACATCGGCACCATGCAGGGGAAGTTGAACGGCGTGATGCCGGCCACCACGCCCAGCGGCTGGCGCAGCGTCCAGTTGTCCATGCCGGTGGAGACCTGGTCGGTGTAGTCGCCTTTGAGCAGCTGCGGGATGCCGCAGGCGAACTCCACGATGTCGATGCCGCGCGCCACCTCGCCCTGGGCGTCGGTGAACACCTTGCCGTGCTCGGCGGTGATGGCGTGGGCCAGCGCGTCCTTCTGCTGGTTGAGCAGCTCCAGGAACTTGAACATCACGCGGGCGCGACGGATCGGCGGCGTGTCGGCCCAGGCCGGGAACGCGGCCTGCGCGGCGGCCACGGCGGCGGCCACGTCTTCCGCGCTGCCCAGCGCGACCTGGCCGGTCACGGCGCCGGAGGCCGGGTTGGTCACATCCTGCACGCGGCCGGACTCGCCGTCGGCGGCGCGCCCGCCGATCCAGTGGGGGATGGAAGCCTTCAGGCGGGCCGGGGTGGTCGAGTTCATGGCGCTGTCTCCTTGGTGGATGTGGGGTTCGGTGGAACCGATGCCCGCAGTCTAGGCCGTGGCGCGCTTGGCGGCACGCCGGTTTTTGACTACATTGTTCAATTCTCTGAACAATTGAAACCCGCCAGCGCCATGAGCACCGCCGATGCCCTGCCCCAGTTCGCCGACCTGCACCTGCTCACCGTGCTGGCGCAGACGCGCAGCTACACCGCCGCGGCACGGCGGCTCGGCATCTCCAAGGCCTCGGTCAGTATGCGCATCGCCGAGCTGGAGCGCGCCGCCGGCGTGCCGCTGGTGCGCCGCACCACGCGCTCGGTCGGCCTGACGGAAGCCGGCTCGCAGCTGGTGGACGACGTGCAGGCCGCGTTCGCGCAGATCGAGCACGGCTTCGGCCGCGTGCGCGACCAGGCCGACCACCCGCGCGGCCTGGTGCGCGTGACGGCGCCGGTGGCGCTGGGGCGCCAGCACATCGCGCCCACGCTGGCCGCCTTCGTGGCGCGCTTTCCGGAAATCCGCATCGACCTGGATCTTTCGGACCGGCTGGTGAATCTGGCGCAAGAGGGGTTCGACCTGGCCATCCGCCACGCCGAGGCGCCGCCCGACACCCACGTCGCCTGGACGCTGTGCGACACCCGCTCGCTGCTGGTGGCCAGCCCGGCCTATCTGCAGCGGCGCGGCCTGCCGCGCCATCCGCGCGAGCTGGCCGGGCACGACTGCCTGCTCTACCTGCGCCCCGGCGGCAGCGAGAGCTGGGCCTTCGAGCCGGCAGTGGCCGTGCCTGCCGCCACGCGCGCCCGAGCCGCTTTGTCGAGGGCCAGGCGCCAGGCCAACGGCCGCACGCCGGAAGCCACCGCCGTCGACGGCCCGGTGGTGGTGCCGGTGCGCGGCCCGCTGCGCGCCAACAACAGCGAGGTGCTGCGCGAGGCCGCGCTGGACGGGCTGGGCATCGGCCTGCTGCCGGACTTCAGCGTCGGCGCCCACCTGGCGCGCGGCGCGCTGGTGCCGCTGCTGCCCGGCTGGCGGCCGCACGGCTACTTCGGCGAGCGCATCTTCGCCATCCGCCCCTGGGCGCCTCGCGTGCCGCGGGCCGTGCAATGCTTCGTCGAACACCTGCGCGAGGCGCTGGCGGGCGGCTTTGGCGTGGCGGCACGCTGAAAAGCGGCCGTGAGCGCCCTGGGCAGCCGACCCCCTGCCCCACACCACGCCACGCCACGAACAGCCTCGGTATACTATCCTATCGATAGCTGCCTGCGCCCGCCATGATTGGGCTGGATGCCAATTTGATGCATGAAATCCAGCCGCTGACCGTGCCGGATGAAAAGGCACCCGCAACGCCGCCGAACATCCTGCAAAGTACTATTACGTTGATAGCTGCCTGCGCCCGCCACCAAAGGGCTGGAGGCCGATTGGGCGCTTAAATTTCACCCGTCCAGCCTGCGGAACCCGGTGTACGCCAGCCGCCTCAACCGGCGCGCGACGCGCCACCGGTGCCCCAGGCCAGCGCCGCCATCGCCAGCACGCTGAAGGCCGCGCCGGCGCCGAAGGTCCAGCCCGGGCCGAGCGCCTGCCACAGCAGGCCGGCCACGCCGCTGGCGATCAGCATGGCGACGCCGCTCACCAGGTTGAACACGCCGAAGGCCGTGCCGCGCAGATCCGCCGGCGCGGCGCCCGCCACCATGGCCGACAGCAGCCCCTGCGTCAGCGCCATGTGCACGCCCCACAGCGCCACGCCGGCCAGCAGGCCCTGCCAGTGCGCGCTGGCGGCCAGCACCACGTCGGCCACCACCAGCACCACCAGGCCCCAGGTCAGCAGCAGCCGGTGCGGCACGCGGTCGGCCAGCTTGCCGGCCGGGTAGGCGCCCAGCGCGTAGACGGCGTTCATGGCCACCATCACCAGCGGCACCCAGGTGGCGGCCACGCCCAGATCGGCCGCGCGCAGCACCAGAAAGGCCTCGGAAAAGCGCGCCAGCGTGAACACCGCGCCCACCGCCACCACGCGCCAGAAGGCGCCCGGCAGGCGCTGAAGGCTGGCGCGCGCCAGCGGGTTGCGGCGCGGCGCCTCCGCCGTCGTGCGCGCCGGCTCGCGCACGCCCAGCACCAGCACCGCCATGCAGGCGATGGCCGGCAGCACCGCCACCGCGAACACGGCGCGGATGTTGCCCGCCCACAGCAGCATCAGCCCCACCGCGAGCAGCGGGCCGGCGAAGGCGCCCACCGTGTCCAGCGCCTGGCGCAGGCCGAAGGCGGCGCCGTGCCGGTCGGCTGGCGCCAGATCGGCCACCAGCGCGTCGCGCGGCGCGCCACGGATGCCCTTGCCCACGCGGTCCAGCAGGCGCGCCGCCACCACCAGGCCCGGCCCGGTGGCCAGCGCGAACAGCGGCTTGGTGACGGCGGCCAGCCCGTAGCCCAGCACGGCCAGCGGCTTGCGGCGCCCCACCCAGTCGCTGATCGCGCCGGAGAACACCTTGACCACCAGCGCCGTCGCCTCGGCCAGCCCCTCCAGCAGGCCGACCTCGGCCACGCCCATGCCCAGCGTGCCGACCATGAACAGCGGCAGCAGCGCATGGATCATCTCGGACGAGACATCCATCAGCAGGCTCACCACGCCCAGCGCCCAGATGCCCGCAGGCAGGCGGGTCGGCGAAGGTGGTTTCGGATCGTTCATGACGTGGCCTCGAATGCGCCCCAAAAGGCGCGACTCTACGCCCGACCCGCCCGCCGCGGCGGGTGCGGCACAATGGTCCGCATCCGAACGACAGCGCGGCCCCTTGGGCATGCAGCCGCCGCCCGGCGCCGCGCGGCCCGAATGACCTCTCCTTCCGAGCCCGAGCCGACCATCGTCCACGCCCCGCACGAACCGCTGGCCGCGTACTACCGCACCGAGGCCGAACGCGCCGGTTTCCTGCGCGAGATCTTCGACGGCACCGCCGCCGACTACGACCGCGTGGAGCGCTACCTCGCCCTGGGCAGTGGCCCCTGGTACCGCCGGCAGGCGCTGCTGCGCGCCGGGCTGGCGCGCGGCATGCGCGTGGTGGACGTGGGTTTCGGCACCGGGCTGGTGGCGCAGCAGGCGATCCGCATCGTCGGCGACGCGGCGCTGCTCACCGGCGTGGACCCGAGCCCGTCGATGATGGGCGCCAGCCCGCTGGCCGCCCGGGTGAAGCTGGTGGAAGGCAGGGCCGAGGCGATCCCGCTGCCCGACGCCAGCGCCGACTTCATCAGCATGGGCTACGCGCTGCGCCACATCGGCGACCTGGCCGCCGCCTGCGCCGAGTTCCGGCGCGTGCTGCGGCCCGGCGGGCGCCTGTGCCTGCTGGAGATCACCAAGCCGCGCGGCCCCGTCGGCACCGCGCTGCTCAAGGCCTACATGCGCGGCTGGGTGCCGCTGGTGGCGCGCCTGTCGGGTAGCCAGGCGCACACGCCGCGCATCTGGCGCTACTACTGGGACAGCATCGAGGCCTGCGCGCCGCCCGAGCGCATCCTGGACACGCTGCGCGCCGCCGGCCTGGCCGGCGTGCGCCGGCACGTCGAGCTGGGCGTGTTCTCCGAATACCAGGCGCAGCGGCCGGCATGAGCGCCGCACGGCCGCTCCGAAGGCGCTCGCCCCCGCAGTGCGCAGCACGGAGGCTCCCATGAACGCCGCCCGGCCACCCCGAGGACGCTCGCTCCCGCAATGCGCCGCACGAAAGGTCCGATGAACCCATGTCCGACCGCACCACCCGCCACCTGCCCCGCCGCGCCGCGCTGGCCGGCCTGGGCGGTGCCCTGCTCTCGGCCTGCACGGGGCTGCCCTTGATCACGCCACCCGCCAAGGTACCGATGGACAGCGTGCTCGACCTCGCCGCGCCGCCGGCGCGGGCAGCCACGCTGCTGGTGCTGCTGCCCGGCGCCTACGACGGGCCGGGCGATTTCCTGCGCGAAGGCTTCGTACAGGCAGTGCGCGCGCGCGGCCTGCCAGTGGATGTGCAGCTGGCCGACGCCCACGCCGGCTACTACACCAGCCAGCAGATCGTGCAGCGCGTGCACGACGACATCGTGCAGCCGGCGCGTGCGCGCGGCTACGCCCGCATCTGGCTGTGCGGCATCTCGCTGGGCGGCTACGGCTCGCTGCTGTACGCGGCGCAGCACAGCGCCAGCATCGACGGGCTGTTCGTGATGGCCGCCTTCCTGGGCCGGCGCGACCTGCCCGCGCACATCGCCCAGGCCGGCGGTCTGGCTGCGTGGGATGGCGAACTGCCCGGTGCCGACGTTCACGACCTCGCGCTCTGGCGCTGGCTGCGCGGCTACGCCGACCGCGCCGTGGCGCGCCAGCGCCCGCCGCTGCTGATGGGCTGGGGCGAGGACGACCGCTTCGTGATGAGCAACCGGCTGGTCGGCGCCACGCTGCCGCCGGGCCGCGTGTTCACCACCGGCGGCGGGCACGACTGGCCGGCCTGGCAGCGCCTTTGGGCGGCTTACCTGGACCAGCGACCGTGGCAGGGTAGTCACGGTTGATCTGCGGCCGGCGCGCCGCTACCCTGCACCGGAACGCGCCGCAGGCGCCCACCAAGCCCCCACCATGAGCCGGATCGCCGACCACCTCGCCAACTACGCCGCCTACCACCGCGACGGCCGCAACGTCGCCACGCACATGCTGGGCATTCCGCTGATCGTGCTGGCGATCCAGCTGCTGCTGGCGCGCCCGGTGCTCCTGGACGACCCGGCGCCGGTGACGCCCGCGCTGGCCGTCAGCGCCATGGCGGTCTGGTACTACCTGTGGCTGGACCTGCGCCTGGGCCTGGTGATGGCCGTGCTGCTGAGCCTGGGCGTGGTGCTGACCGAGGCCGTGGCCGCCGCCTTTCCGGCCTCGCGCACCGTGCTGGCGGTGGGCGTGTTCGTGGTCGGCTGGGTGCTGCAGTTCATCGGCCACTGGTTCGAAGGCCGCAAGCCGGCCTTCTTCGACGAGCTGGTGAGCCTGCTGATCGGGCCGCTGTTCATCGTGGCCGAGGTGCTGTTCGCGCTGGGCCTGTTCCCGGCGCTCAAGCAGGCGGTGGCGCAGCGTGCGGCAGCGCAGCCGCCGGCACGCCGGCAGGCGGCCTGAGCCAGCGCCTCCCGGCCGCTCAGCCGGCCTTGGCGGCGTAGCGCGTCGCCATCGCCTCCAGCCCCACGTGCGGCACGCGGCTGCCCTGGCCGGCGCAGCCGAAGGCTTCGAAGCGCGCCTTGCAGATGCCGGCCGCCGCCCTGGTGGCGGCCGCCAGCGCCTTGCGCGGATCGAACTCGGCCGGCTGGCGCGCGAAGGTCTCGCGCATGGCGCCGGTCATGGCCAGGCGGATGTCGGTGTCGATGTTGATCTTGCGCACGCCGTGCTTGATGCCGCGCACGATCTCCTCCACCGGCACACCGTAGGTTTCCTTCATGTCGCCGCCGTACTGGCGGATGATGGCCAGCCATTCCTGCGGCACGCTGGACGAGCCGTGCATCACCAGGTGCGTGCCCGGAATGCGCGCGTGGATGGCGGCGATGCGGTCGATGGCCAGGATGTCGCCGGTGGGCTGGCGGCTGAACTTGTAGGCGCCGTGGCTGGTGCCGATGGCGATGGCCAGCGCGTCGACGCCAGTGCGGGCCACGAAGTCGCGGGCCTGGTCCGGGTCGGTAAGCAGCATGTCGCGGCTCAGCTGGCCGGCCGCGCCCACGCCGTCTTCCTCGCCGGCCTCGCCGGTTTCCAGGCTGCCCAGGCACCCCAGCTCGCCCTCCACCGACACGCCCACGGCGTGCGCCATGTCGACCACGCGGCGCGTCACGTCGACGTTGTAGTCGTAGCTGGCGGGCGTTTTGGCGTCTTCCATCAGCGAGCCGTCCATCATCACGCTGGTGAAGCCGGAGCGGATGGCCTGCAGGCAGACCGCCGGGCTGGCGCCGTGGTCCTGGTGCAGCACGATGGGCAGGCGCGGGTGCGCCTCGGCCGCGGCCAGCACCATGTGGCGCAGGTAGGGCTCGCCCGCGTACTTGCGCGCGCCGGCCGAGGCCTGCAGGATCACCGGGCTGTCGGTGGTCTCGGCCGCCTGCATGATGGCGTGGATCTGCTCCAGGTTGTTGACGTTGAAGGCGGGCACGCCGTAGCCGTGTTCGGCGGCGTGGTCGAGCACGGTGCGCAGGGAAACCAGGGGCATCTCATCTCCTTAGAATTTTTGAACAGAATCGGCCTCCAGCCCCTTGGTGGCGGGCGCAGGCAGCTATCACTTCATGAGCATCCGGCGTCAGGCCACGGGCACCGGCGCCAGCCCCAGGGCGGCGCGCAGGCTGGCGAAATCGTCGAACACGCGGTCGGGCCGGCAGGCGGCCACGGGCTGGCCCATGTTGTAGCCATGGCTGAGCAGCCACACCGGCAGGTTGGCGGCGCGGGCAGTGGCGGCGTCGATGCTGGAATCGCCCACGAACATCGCGCGCTCCGGCGGCGTGGCGAAAGCCTGCAGGCAGGACTGCAGGCCGGCCGGGTCGGGCTTCTTCACCGGCAGCGTGTCGCCGCAGACCACGCGGTCGAGCAGCGCGTCGAGCCCGTGCGCGGCCAGCACGCGGGCGGTGAAGCGGGTTTCCTTGTTGGTGACCACGCAGGTGCGCACGCCCTGTGCGCGCAGCGCGGCCAGCAGCTCGCGCGCGCCGGCGTAGGGCTGGCTGCGCGTGCCGCAGCGCGCCAGGTAGTCGCGGTCGAACTGCAAGGTGGCGCGCGTGAAGGCTTCCGAACCGCGCAGCGCCTCGGGTGGCTCGCCGCCGGCGTGGGCCAGCGCCTGCAGCAGCAGCTCGCGCGTGCCGTGGCCGATCCAGCCGATCACGCGCCCGGCGGGCACCGCCGGCAGCCCCAGCCGGCGCAGCGTGTCGTTCACGGCGTCGCCGATCTCCGGCGCGGTGTCGACCAGCGTGCCGTCGAGATCGAAGCCGATCAGCCCCCAGGCCGGTTCCATGGCGGCCTGCCTCACACCGTGGCCGCGGCGCGGCGGGCCGGCGCGGCGGGCTGGCGTTGCACCAGGCCGCGCACCGCCGCGGCCACGCGCTCGGCGGTGATGCCGAAGTGCTCGTACAGCGCCCTGGCCGGTGCCGATTCGCCGAAGCTGGCGATGCCCACCACCGCGCCGCCGCGCCCCACGTACTTGCGCCAGAAGTCTGGGTGCGCGGCCTCGACCGCCACCGCCGGCAGGGCGGGCGGCAGCACGGCGTCCTGCCAGGCCGTGTCCTGGCGGTCGAACACGCTGGTCGAGGGCATCGAGACCACGCGCGTGGCGATGCCCTCGCCCGCCAGCCGTGCCTGGGCCTGCAACGCCAGCGCCAGTTCCGAGCCGGTGCCGATCAGCACCGCCTGCGCGCCTTCCATGTCCGACAGCACGTAGCCGCCGCGCCGGATGGTGCCGGCCGAAACCTTCTCGCCCGTGAGGTTGGGCAGCGCCTGGCGCGACAGGGCCAGCGCCGTGGGGCCATCGGCGCGCTCGATGGCACAGGCCCAGGCCACGGCGGTTTCCAGCCCGTCGGCCGGGCGCCAGACATCCAGGCCCGGGATCAGCCGCAGGCTCGGCACGTGTTCCACGCTCTGGTGCGTGGGGCCGTCCTCGCCCAGGCCGATGGAATCGTGCGTGAAGACGTGGATCACGCGCAGCCTCATCAGCGCCGCCATGCGGATGGCGTTGCGGCTGTAGTCGCTGAAGGTCAGGAAGGTGCCGCCGTAGGGGATGTAGCCGCCGTGCAGCGCCATGCCGTTCAGGGCGGCCGCCATGCCGAACTCGCGCACGCCCCAGCTCAGGTGGTTGCCCGGCCGGTCGCGCCCGGCCACGGTGCTGCCCTTGAAGTTGGTCAGGTTGGAGCCCGTGAGGTCGGCCGAGCCGCCGAACAGTTCCGGCAGCAGCGGCGCCAGCGCATCCAGCGCGTTCTGGCTGGCCTTGCGGGTGGCGATGGCCTCGGGCCGCGCGGCGATGGCGGCCAGCAGCCCCGGCAGGCGCGCAGCGTAGCCGGCCGGCAGCGCGCCGCTGGTGCGGCGCTCGAACTCGGCGGCCAGTTCGGGATGTGCCGTGCGGTAGGCCTCGAAGCGTTCGCGCCAGACGTGCTCGGCGGCGCGCCCGCGCGCGCGGGCGTCCCACGCCGCGGCCACGTCGGCCGGCAGTTCGAACGGCGCGTGCGGCCAGGCCAGCGCCTCGCGGGTGGCCGCCACTTCGGCGGCGCCGAGCGCGGCGCCGTGCACGTCGTGCGTGCCGGCCTTGCCCGGCGCGCCCTGGCCGATCACGGTCTGGCAGCAGATCAGCGTGGGGCGGCCGTCGGGCCGCTGCGCCTGCTCGCGGGCGGCGCGCAGCGCGGCGTCCACCGCCGCCGGGTCGTGCCCGTCCACCCGGGGGATCACGTGCCAGCCGTAGGCGGCGAAGCGCGCCGGCGTGTCGTCGGTGAACCAGCCTTCGACATGGCCGTCGATGCTGATGCCGTTGTCGTCGTAGATCGCAACCAGCTTCGACAGACGCAGCGTGCCGGCCAGCGAGCTGGCCTCGTGGCTGAGGCCCTCCATCAGGCAGCCGTCGCCCAGGAACGCGTAGGTGAAGTGGTCCACCACCACGTGGCCTTCACGGTTGAACTCGGCCGCCAGCAGCTTCTCGGCCAGCGCCATGCCCACGGCGTTGGCGATGCCCTGCCCCAGCGGCCCGGTGGTGGTTTCCACGCCGGGCGTCACGCCCACCTCCGGATGCCCGGGCGTGCGGCTGTGCAGCTGGCGGAAGCGCCGCAGCTCGCTCATCGGCAGGTCGTAGCCGGTCAGGTGCAGCAGCGCGTACAGCAGCATGGAACCGTGGCCGTTGGAGAGCACGAAGCGGTCGCGGTCGGCCCACTGCGGGTTGGCCGGGTTGTGCTTCAGGTTCCGGTGCCACAGCACCTCGGCGATGTCGGCCATGCCCATCGGCGCGCCCGGGTGCCCGCTCTGCGCCTGCTCCACCGCATCCACCGCCAGCATGCGGATCGCATTCGCCATGCGCCGGGCCGTGGCGGCATCAGGGATCTCCAACGAAGGCAAAGGGGCGTTCATCTCAAAAAACTCCAGCGCACCGCGAGGCGCGTATTTCAAAATCAGACGGCCGCGAAGCAGGCCATGCGGGTGGACGCCGTGGCCGGGCTTGTACCGGCCACTGGCGTCGTCCCCCCTCCCGAAGAGAGAGGGGGGAAGGCGCGCCAGCGCCTCAGGGGGGAGATCTTTTTTTCCTTTCCATCATCCGCCACACGAACGGCGTGAAGATCAGCTGCATGGCCAGTTCCATCTTGCCGCCCGGCACCACGATGGTGTTGGCGCGGCTCATCCACGAGTCGTGCACCATGTTCAGCAGGTACTGGAAGTCGATGCCCTTGGGGTTGGCGAAGCGGATCACCACCATGCTCTCGTCGGCGCTGGGGATGTCGCGGGCGATGAAGGGGTTGCTGGTGTCCACCACCGGCACGCGCTGGAAGTTGACGTGCGTGTGCGCGAACTGCGGCACGATGTAGTTCACGTAGTCCGGCATGCGGCGCAGGATGGTGTCGGTGACCGCCTCGGTGCTGTAGCCGCGCTGGTGCTTGTCGCGCCACAGCTTCTGGATCCACTCCAGGTTGACCACCGGCACCACGCCGATGCGCAGGTCGGCCCACTGGGCGATGTTGTGCTCGGGCGTGACCACGGCGCCGTGCAGGCCCTCGTAGAACAGCATGTCGGTGCCTTCGGGCAGCGGCTCCCAGGGCGTGAAGGTGCCGGGCTGCTGGCCGTAGGGCGCGGCTTCCTCGGCGTTGTGCAGGTACTTGCGCGCGCGGCCCTGGCCGGTCTCGCCGTAGCCCTTGAACAGCGCTTCCAGTTCGCCGAACAGGTTGTTGTCGGCGCCGAAGTGGCTGAAGTGCTTGTTGCCCTGCTGCTCGGCCTCGGCCTGGCGCCGCTTCATCTCCTGGCGGTCGTAGCGGTGCAGGCTGTCGCCTTCGATGATGGCGGCCGTCACGCCTTCGCGGCGGAAGATGTTCTGGAAGGTGCGCGTCACCGTGGAGGTGCCGGCGCCGGAAGACCCGGTGATGGCGATGATGGGGTGGCGTTCGGACATGGCGGGCAGACTGACTTCTTTAAGTGTTTTAGGGCTGCAGCCCGCTCACAGCGGGCGCAGGCAGCTATCGAATGATGAGCATCACAAGGCCATTTCCTCGCGGAACAGGCTGCGCTCGCCGAATAGCGGGTGCGCCAGGTCCAGGTGCTCGGGCGGCTCGGCGTGGTAGCGCTCGATGCGCTCGACCTCGTGCTTCGAGCCGAAGATCAGGCCGATGCGCTGGTGCAGCGCCTCGGGCTGCACCTGCAGCAGCGGCTCGCGCCCGGTGGAGACGCGCGCGCCGGCCTGCTCCATCAGGAAGCCGATCGGGTTGGCCTCGTACAGCAGGCGCAGGCGGCCGGGCATCGCGATGTCCTTGGTGTCGCGCGGGTACAGGAACACGCCGCCGCGCATCAGGATGCGGTGCGCCTCGGCCACCATGCTGGCGATCCAGCGCATGTTGAAATCCTTGCCGCGCGCGCCGGTGCGGCCGGCCAGGCATTCGTCCACGTAGCGCTTCACAGGTGGCTCCCAGAAGCGGGCGTTGGAGGCGTTGATGGCGAATTCCTGCGTGTCCTCGGGCACGCGGATGGCGGGGTGGGTGAGCATGAACTGGCCCAGGTTCGGGTCCAGCGTGAAGCCGGCCACGCCGTTGCCCACGCTCAGGATCAGCATGGTGGTGGGCCCGTAGAGCGCGTAGCCGGCCGCCAGCTGCTGGCAGCCGGGCTGCAGGAAATCGGCCTCGGTGACGTCGCGGCCGCTGTCGATCACCGCCTGCGGCGCGCGCAGGATGCTGAAGATGCTGCCCACGGTGACGTTGACGTCGATGTTGCTGGAACCGTCCAGCGGGTCGAACACCAGCAAGTACTTGCCACGCTGGTGCGGCGGCGGGATCTGGTAGGGCTGCTCCATCTCTTCCGAAGCCATGCCGGCCAGGTGGCCGCCCCATTCGGTCATCTGGGTGAAGTAGTCGTTGCTGATCACGTCCAGCGGCTTCTGCTGCTCGCCCTGCACGTTGACCTGCGTGGGCGCGCTGGCGGCCACGCCGCCCGGCCCGCCTTCCAGCGCGCCGAAGGCGACCGAGCGCGCGATCGCCTTGCAGGCCAGCGCCACGTCGAGCAGCAGCGCGTTGAAATCGCCGCTGGCGTTGGGGAAACGGCGGCGCTGTTCGATCAGGTATTGCGTGAGGGTGTAACGGCGCTGCAAGGTCATGACGTGATCCCGGGTTCTGTGTCTCGATGAACGGCTTCGGCGTGCCAGGCGCGCAGCGCGGCCAGCGTCACGCCCGACAGGTCTGGCAGCACGCGCAGCGCGCCGCGGAAATCGTGGTGGGCGGTGAAGCCGTTGGGCGTGACCACCGTGGCCAGGCCCGCGGCGCGCGCCGCCGCCAGGCCGTTGGCCGAATCCTCGAACGCCAGGCAGGCCGCGGCCGGCAAGCTCAGGCGCGCCAGCGTCTGCCGGTAGACCATCGGGTCGGGCTTCTTGCGCGGGGCGGTGGAAGCGTCTTCGACCACGGCGAAGCGGTACGACCAGTCCGGGCCGATGGCCTGGCGCAGCAGCGCGGCAATGTTGACCGGCGAGGTGGTGGTGGCAATCGCCAGGCGCAGGCCGGCGTCGTGCGCGGTCTCGATCAGCTTCAGCACGCCGGGGCGCAGCTGCACCGCGCCCTGGCGCACGGCGCGCTCGTAGGCGGCGGTCTTCAGCTCGTGCAGGCGCGCCACGGTGTCGCGCACGCCGTGGCCGATGTCGGTGAGCTCCGGTTGCACCTGGCGCCAGTAATGCAGGATGCGCTCCTTGCCGCCGGACACCTCCAGCAGCCGGGTGTAGAGCGGCAGGTCCCAGTGCCAGCCCAGGCCCTCCAGCGCGAAGGCCTCGTTGAAGGCGGCCAGGTGCGCGGCCTCGGTGTCGGCCAGGGTGCCGTCGACGTCGAAGATCAGGGCTTGCAGGCTCGTGCTCATGCGAGGGCGCCCTCCCCGCCGAACACCCGGCTGGCCAGGATGTCGGCGGCGGCTATGGTGCTGAGGTCGTCGGCCGTGAGCTGGCGCGCGCGGTCGGCGAACAGGCGGCTGGCCTGGCGCAGGCGCGCGCGGTCCAGCGCGTTGCGCACGCTGCGCGCGTTGGCGAAGTGCGGCTGGGCGATGCGGCGCTCCAGGTAGCGGGCGAAGGCGTCTTCGGCCCCTTCGCCGAAGCGGTAGGCCTGCTGCGCCAGCATCTGCCGGCCAATCTGCATCAGCTCGCCGGCGCCGTAGTCGGGGAAATCCAGATGGTGCGCGATGCGGCTGCTCAGGCCCGGGTTGGACTGGAAGAAGGTGTCCATGCGGTCCTTGTAGCCGGCCAGGATCACCACCAGGTCATCGCGCTGGTTCTCCATCACCTGCAGCAGAATCTCGATCGCCTCCTGCCCGTAGTCGCGCTCGTTCTCGGGGCGGTAGAGGTAGTAGGCCTCGTCGATGAACAGCACACCGCCCATGGCCTTTTTCAGCACTTCCTTGGTCTTGGGCGCCGTGTGGCCGATGTACTGGCCCACCAGGTCGTCGCGCGTCACCGCCACCAGGTGGCCTTTGCGCACGTAGCCCAGGCGGTGCAGGATCTCGGCCATGCGCATGGCCACCGTGGTCTTGCCGGTGCCGGGGTTGCCGGTGAAGCTCATGTGCAGCGGTGGCGCCTGCGACACCAGCCCCAGGTTGGCGCGCAGCTTGTCGATCACCAGCAGCGCGGCAATGTCGCGGATGCGCGCCTTGACCGGCGCCAGGCCGATCAGGTCGCGGTCCAGCTCGGCCAGCACCTGCTCCACCTGCGATTCGGCCAGCACCTCGGCCACACTGCGCGCCGCGGCGGCCACGGCGGGCGCTGCCGGGGTGGTGGCAGGTGCCTCGGCCGGCGCGCTGGCGGCCGGTGTGCCGGGGATGCGGTACAGCGGGGCGTTCATGGTCGAATCGGTCGTTGGTCGGCCAATGGCGGGCGCAGGCAGCTATTGAAAGATGAGCAACTCAGTAGCGCTCGCCTTCCGGCCGGTTGGCGGCGTAGCTGTGCACGGTGTAGCGCATGCTGCGGCCCTGCACCTCCTGCCGCACCAGGCCGAAGCCGGGCTCGGTGGCCGGACGGTTGACGATGAAGCTCATGGCGATGCTCTCCACCCCGCGGGTCGAATCGAAAGCCATCAGGCGGATGTAGTGGTCGGGGAAAGCCTTGCGGCAGTCGTTCAGCTCGGCCAGCACGCCGGCGGCGTCCTTCAGGTCGAACATCGGCATGCCGTACATCTCCCAGTAGGTGTTGCGCGGGTGCGGGTCGTCGGTGTATTCCACGCTCCAGGCGTAGCCCTTGCCCAGGCCGTACTCGATCTGGGCCGTGATCTCGGCGTCCGTCAGGTCGGGCAGGAAGCTGAACTGGCCTTGCGTCAGGCGTCCGGTGGGGTTGGTCATCATGGCGGCGTCTCCTTGGATTGCTCTGGGTTCGATAGCTGCCGGCGCTTGCCATGCAAGGGCCGGGTGGCGAATCAGCTCATGGCCGGGGTGACGGCGTAGTCGCTGGTGTCGGTGGAGGCGTAGTTGAAGCTGATGTCGCCCCAGGTGTCGAGCGCGGCCTTCAGCGGCCCGCAGGTCCTGGCCGCGGCGCGCAGGATCTCCGGCCCTTCGGCGGCGATGTCCTTGCCCTCGTTGCGGGCCTTGACCATCGCCTCCAGCGCCACCCGGTTGGCCACGGCGCCGGCCTGGATGCCCTGCGGATGGCCGATGGTGCCGCCGCCGAACTGCAGGATCACGTCGTCGCCGAACAGGCCCAGCAGCTGGTGCATCTGGCCGGCGTGGATGCCGCCCGAGGCCACCGGCATGACCTTCTTGGTGTCGGCCCAGTCCATGTCGAAGAACAGGCCGCGCGGCAAATCCTGGCGGGTGTAGCTGTCGCGGCAGACGTTGTAGTAGCCCTGCACGGTCATCGGGTCGCCTTCCAGCTTGCCGACGGCGGTGCCGGTGTGCAGGTGGTCGCAGCCGGCCAGGCGCAGCCACTTGGCCATGACACGGAAGCTCACGCCGTGCGACTTCTGGCGCGTGTAGGTGCCGTGGCCGGCGCGGTGCATGTGCATCACCATGTCGTTCCTGCGGCACCAGTTGGCCATGCTCTGGATGGCAGTCCAGCCGATCACCAGGTCGACCATCACCACCACGCTGCCCAGCTCCTTGGCGAACTCGGCGCGCTCGTACATGTCTTCCATGGTGGCAGCGGTGATGTTCAGGTAGCTGCCCTTGACCTCGCCGGTGGCGGCTGCCGCCTTGCTGACGCCGTCCATCACGTAGAGGAAGCGGTCGCGCCAGTGCATGAAGGGCTGCGAGTTGATGTTCTCGTCGTCCTTCATGAAATCCAGCCCGCCCTTCAGGCCTTCGTAGATCACGCGGCCGTAGTTGCGGCCCGACAGGCCCAGCTTGGGCTTGGTGGTGGCACCCAGCAGCGGGCGGCCGAACTTGTCCAGCCGCTCGCGCTCCACCACCAGGCCGGTGGGCGGGCCCTTGAAGGTCTTGACGTAGGCCACCGGGATGCGGATGTCCTCCAGCCGGCAGGCCTTGAGCGGCTTGAAGCTGAACACGTTGCCGATCAGGCTGGCCGTCATGTTGGCGATCGAGCCTTCCTCGAACAGGATCAGGTCGTAGGCCACCCAGGCGAAGTACTGGCCGGGGTTGTTGGGCACCGGCTCCACCTTGTAGGCCTTGGCGCGGTAGCTGTCGCAGGCCGTGAGGCGGTCGGTCCAGACCACGGTCCAGGTGGCGGTGGAACTTTCACCCGCCACGGCGGCGGCGGCCTCTTCCGGGTCCACGCCGTCCTGCGGGGTGATGCGGAACAGGCAGATGGTGTCGGTCTCCTTGGGCTGGTAGTCGGGCATCCAGTAGCCCATCTGCTTGTACTTCAGCACCCCGGCGCTGTAGCGCTTCTTGGCGTCGGTGATCTGGGCGGTTTCCTGCTTCGTGGTGGCGTTCATGGCTGTCTCCGTCGATGTGAAGTCCACTATAAGAACCAGCTTAATTAAGGTAAAGTCAGAATAAATTCATTTGATGTTCAGATTTTCTGAATGAAGAACGCCACCTTCCGCCAGCTCCGCGTGTTCAGCGAGGCGGCGCGCCACCTCAGCTTTGCGCAGGCGGCGCGCGCGCTGCACCTGACGCCGCCGGCGGTGTCGATGCAGATCAAGGAGCTGGAGGCGCAGGTCGGCCTGCCGCTGTTCGAGCGCAGCGGGCGCCAGGTGGCGCTGACCACCGCCGGCGAATACGTGCTGCTCTATGCGCGCCGCATCCTGGCCGGCCTGAAGGACGCCGAGGACGCCGTGGCACGCCTGCGCAAGCTGGAGGTGGGCCAGCTGGTGATCGGCATGGTCAGCACCGCCAAGTACATGCTGCCGCCGCTGCTGGCGGCCTTCCATCAGGAGCACCCCGCGGTCGAGATCCGCCTGGCCGTGGGCAACCGCGAACAGCTGGTGCAAATGCTGGAGGCCGGCGAGGTGGACCTGGCCATCATGGGCCGCCCGCCCAAGGAGCTGGCCACGCGGGCCGAGCCCTTCGCCGCGCACCCGCACGTGTTCGTGGCCGCACCCGATCACCCGCTGGTGCGCGCCGGCGAGCTGGCCGTGAAGCAGCTGCGCGGCGTGCCCTTCATCATGCGCGAGAGCGGCTCCGGCACGCGCGCCGCGCTGGAGCGCTTTTTGGGTGGCGAGGCGGCCAACCTGAACGTGGTGATGGAAATGGCCAGCAACGAGACCATCAAGCAGGCCGTGATGGCCGGTCTGGGGGTGTCGTTCCTGTCGCTGCACACAATCGGGCTGGAGCTGCGCCACGGGCTGATCGCGCTGCTGCCGGTGCAGGGCAGCCCGGTGGTGCGCTCGTGGAACTGCGTGCACACCCAGGCCAAGTACCTCTCACCCGCGGCCGAGGCCTTCCGCTACTTCGTGCTCGAGCAGGGCGAGGCGTTTCTGGCGCAGCAGTTCGGTGCGCTGGGCACGGCGCCGCCGCCGCCCGCTCCCGCGCCCAAGGCGCCACGCCGGCGCACTCGGCCGCCGGGCGGCGCCTGAACCTCGCTCCGGGCGCCGCGCAGGCGACTGGCTCCGCCGGCAGCCTGCTCCACAATCCGGCCATGCAGCTCAACTTCATCGCCAACCAATCCGTTCCCTCGGCCAGCGGCCGCACCCTGCCGGTGATCGACCCGTCCGACGGCCAGCCCTTCGACGAGATCCAGCGCAGCGACGCCGCCGACATCGACGCCGCCGTGCGCGCGGCGCGCGCGTGCTTCGACGGGCCCTGGAGCCAGCTCTCCGCCGCCGAACGCGGGCGCCTGCTGATGGCGCTGTCGCGCAAGGTGGCCGAGCACGCCGACGAGCTGGCCCTGCTGGAGCAGCGCGACTGCGGCAAGCCCACCAAGCAGGCCAAAGCCGACGCCGCCGCGCTGGCGCGCTACTTCGAGTTCTACGCCGGTGCCTGCGACAAGCTGCACGGTGAGACCATCCCCTACCAGAGCGGCTACAGCGTGTTCACCTGGCGCGAGCCGCACGGCGTGACCGGCCACGTGATCCCCTGGAACTACCCGATGCAGATCTTCGGCCGCAGCGTGGGCGGCGCGCTGGCGGCCGGCAACGTGAGCGTGGTCAAGCCGGCCGAGGACGCCTGCCTGAGCCTGATCCGCGTGGCGCAGCTGGCGGCCGAGGTGGGCTTCCCGCCCGGTGCCATCAACATGGTCACGGGCTACGGCCACGAGGTGGGCGACGCGCTGGCGCGCCACCCGGGCATCGACCACATCAGCTTCACCGGCAGCCCCAAGGTGGGCACGCTGATCCAGCAGGTGGCGGCCGAGCGGCACTGCCCCATCACGCTGGAGCTGGGCGGCAAGAGCCCGCAGATCATCTTCGCCGACGCCGACATCGACGCCGCGCTGCCGGTGGTGATCAACGCCATCGTGCAGAACGCCGGCCAGACCTGCTCGGCCGGCTCGCGCGTGCTGATCGAGCAGAGCGTGTACGACCAGGTGCTCGGGCGACTGGGCCAGGCCTTTGCCGCGCTGCGCGTCGGCCCCGCGGCCATGGACCTCGACGTGGGCCCGCTGATCCGCAAGACACAGCTCGAGCGCGTGCACGGCTTCCTGGCCGAGGCGCAGGCGGCCGGCATCCCGGTGGTCGCCCAGGGCCAGGTGGTGGCCGAGGCGCCGGCCGACGGCTTCTTCCAGGCCCCGGTGCTGCTGCGCGACGTGCCGGTGACGCACCGGCTGGCGCAGGAAGAGGTGTTCGGCCCGGTGCTGTCCGCCATGGCGTTCCGCGACGAGGACCACGCGGTGGAGCTGGCCAACGCCACCCACTTCGGCCTGGTGGCCGGCGTCTGGACGGAGAACGGCGCGCGCCAGTTCCGCATGGCGCGGCGCGTGAAGAGCGGCCAGGTCTTCATCAACAACTACGGCGCCGGCGGCGGCGTGGAACTGCCCTTCGGCGGCTACAAGTCCAGCGGCTACGGGCGCGAAAAAGGCTTCGAGGCGCTGTACGGCTTCACCGTGCTGAAAACCGTGGCGGTCCGGCACGGTTGAGCGCGGCCGGGCGGTCGTCGCCCGCATCGCTATCTGATCGATAGCTGTTTACGCCTGTCAGACAAGGTCTGGAGGCCAATTGGGTCACAGGCCTCGGCGCGGTCGGCACGCCCGACCCCGTTGGGGGCACAGCCAAGGAAGCCGTCGAAAGCGCGCCTTGGCTGCTCGCTCCCAGGAAGGTCACACCGTTCAAGCCGAGCCTGCCGATGCGCCGCCCGAACGGTGCCCCCGGACGGGCGGCGGTTCGTCGTCGCCAGGGATGCTCAATCGCCGTCCGGAAACGCGACACGCGCCTGTTCGAACCTCTCGCCCAGTTCCTTGCGCAGATCGCGCCGCAGCTGGGCCGCGTGCTGGCGGCGCTTCTGCACCTGGGTTTGGAGCTGCAGCGGCGGCACGCCGTCGGGGCGGCCGCTTTCGTCCACCGCCACCATGGTGAAGAAGCAGCTGTTGGCGTGGCGCACCACCTGCTCGCGGATGTTTTCGGTGACCACCTTGATGCCCACCTCCATCGAGGTGCGGCCGGTGTAGTTCACGCTGGCCAGGAAAGTGACCAACTCGCCCACATGGATGGGCTGCAGGAAGGTCACCTGGTCCACCGACAGCGTGACCACGTAGCGCCCGGCGTAGGGCCTGTTCACGTTATTTTGGGCGTGCGAACAGGCTTGAAACGGTGCCAATCGAGGCGCGCGACGCCGTGCAGACGGGGTGTCTGCACCAGGAGCGCAACGACGAGTGGCGCCGTTTCAAGCCTGTTCCCTCCGGATTGCGACCCGAAAGGGCCATCGCCGGCGTTGCCATCCTTGGCAAGGTACCTACCTTGCCTGCGGCTGGCGCCTTGGCGCTGGCCCTTTCGGATCGCAACGCATCGCCCAAAATAACGTGAGCAGGCCCTAACGACTGGCGCAGGCGTAGGCCACCTGGTCCAGCAGCTTGAGGATGGAGCCGCCGTGCACATTGCCGGAGAAGTTGGCCATGTCGGGCGTCATCAGCACCGTCATGGTGAGCTGGTGGGCGGGCGGGATGGTGGTTTCGGGCATGGCGCGAGGCGGGTTGGGTGGCAGCCGGTGGCCGGCATGGTAGCGCCGGCCGCGACACGTCGCCCGGCGGGGTCGCACTAAACTGCGGCCTCACTGCGAACCACGGAACAACCCACAAGAGGAGCAGACATGCGCGTGCAAGGCAAATCCATCATCGTCACCGGCGCCGGCGGCGGCATCGGCGAAGGCATCGCCAGGCGGCTGGCGGCTGAAGGCGCGGCGGTGATCGTGAATGACATCAACGCCGAGCTGGGCGAGAAGGTCACCGCCGCCATCAACGCGGCCGGCGGCAAGGCCCGCTTCGTGGCCGGTGATGTGACCAGGGGCGACGACTGGGCAAAGCTGGTGAAAGCCGCGCAGGACTTCGGCGGCCGGCTCGACGTGGTGGTCAACAACGCCGGCTGGACGCACCGCAACCGCCCCATGCTCGAGGTGAGCGAGGCCGAGTTCGACAAGGTCTACGCCGTCAACATGAAGAGCATCTACCTGTCGGCCCTGCACGCCGTTCCGGCCATGCGCGCCGGCGGCGGTGGCAGCTTCATCAACATCGCCTCCACCGCCGGCGTGCGCCCGCGCCCGGGCCTCACCTGGTACAACGGCAGCAAGGCGGCGGTGATCGTCACCAGCAAGTCGATGGCGGCCGAGCTGGGCCCCGACAACATCCGCGTGAACTGCATCAACCCGGTGTTCAACCCGGACACCGGCCTGTCGGCCGAGTTCGCCGGCGGCCCGGTGGACGAGGCGCGCCGCGCCAAGTTCCTGGCCACCATCCCGCTCGGGCGCTTCTCCACCGCGCTCGACGTGGCCAACGCCGCGCTCTACCTGGCCAGCGACGAGGCCGCCTTCATCAGCGGCGTCAACATCGAGGTGGATGGCGCGCGCTGCGTCTGATTTTCAAGCCAAACAGGCCTGCAGCCCTTCAGCAACGGCCGCAGGCAGCTATCAAAAATAAAGCGGCCGGCAGGTCGCTGGCCGCTCGGGGCGTCAAATCCACTTGGCCAGCTGCGCCACGTCCTCCGGAAACAGCTGGCCTTTCTCCGCCTGCGCCACGCGACCGTCCTTGCCGCGCACCACGGTCACGGGCAGGCCCTCGGGCTTGGGGTAGACCTTGGCAAGCTCAGGGCTGAGCCAGGCGGCCGGGAAGGTGTAGCCCTTCTTCCTGAGGTAGGCCACGGCGGGCTCGGGCGTCTTGTCGATGGAAAGCGCCAGCATCTGCAGGCCCTTGCCCTGCTGCGATTCCCAGAGCTTCTGCATCTCCGGGCTCTGCTGGGCGCAGAACGGACACCAGCTGGCCCACCAGTAGAGCACCAGCGCCTTGCCTTCGGCCTGCGCCGGCTGGAACTCACCGCCCAGCAGTAGCGGCGCCGGCGCCAGCGGCACGGCGCTGCCCAGCGCCGGCAGCGGAAGCTCGGATTTCTTCTGCGCCAGCAGGCGCGCCGGCGCCAGCGCGGCCAGCGCGGCGGAGGTGAGCCAGAGACGGCGGGGAACGGGGGTCATCGCAAGCTCCGCGAGGGGAAGAACGTGGCGCGATGGTAGCGCGGCGCTGCCGCGGACGCTGCGCGTTGGGTGCGGCTGCGCCCCGCCCGGATTCACGCGCCCTGGCCGCCCGCCGCCGAGCCTTGGCGGCGCGTGGCCAGCCCCTGCACCAGCAGGTTCACCATGGCGTCGGCCAGACGTTCCTGGGTGGCCTGGCTGTCGTCGATTTCCGGGCGGTACCAGATCAGCGACCATTGCAGGCCGCCCAGCAGCGTCTTGACGGCCACCGACAGATCGGGCGCCTGCAGCAGGCCGGCGTCGCGCGCGGCGGCGGCCTGTTGCTTGAAGAGCTGCTCGAAGCGGTCGCGGCTGGCGATCAGCTCATCCAGCTCCTGGCGCTGGCGCGGCGTCAGCGCGCCGAAGCGGTGCAGCTGCACGCCCTGCACCACCACGCTCTCGAACGCGTGGTGCCGGAACATGGCCAGCGCGTGGGCGCGCATCATCGCGGCCAGCACCTGCAGCGCATCGCCCGGGGCCTGGCGCGCAGGCTCCACGGCGTCGAACAGCAGCGCCATGCCGAGCCGGTGCACGTCGAAGAAGAGATCCACCTTCGACTGGTAGTGGTGGTAGACGCGGCCCTTGGTCGCGCCCATGCGGCGGGCCACCACGTCGATGCTGGTGGCGTGGAAGCCCTGCTCCATGAAGCAGGCGGCAGCGGCCTCCAGGATTTCGCGGCGCGCCTGGGTCAACTCCATCAGCACCCCGCCTGCGCGCTGGCCATGTCGCGCCTGAGCTGCCTGGTGTAGGTGCCGGCGTCGACCTCCAGCGCGTAGCGCGCCGAGCCCACGTAGCGCCGCCGCACGGCCTGCACGTGCGCGTCGATCTCGCGCTGCATGGTGGTGGCGTCGGGCGCGCGCATGGCGCCGCCGAGCAGCGCTGCCACCCAGCGGGCCTGCACCTCCACCAGCGGAATCGTCGGCCCCACCGGCTGCAGCAGCCCCAGGAAGAACAGCCCCGGCAGGCCGGGCGGCGCCATGCGGCGGTACAACGCGGGCACTTCCTCGTTCACCTGGAACAGCGCCGGGTCCAGGAACGGGAAGCTGGTCTTGTAGCCCGTGGCCTGGATGATGGCGTCCACCTGCTCCACGCTACCGTCCTCGAACACCGCCTGCCGGCCCTGCAGCTCGCGCACGTTCGGCTTCATGCGGATCCAGCCGTGGCCGCAGTAGGGCAGCAGCTCCTGGCTCAGCGTGGCGTGCTCGCGCCAGATAGCGTGGCTGGGCCGGGGCACGCCGAAGCGCGTCTGGTCGCCCACCACCAGGTAGGCCAGCCAGCGCACCAGGGTACGGCTCACCGGCGTGGGCAGGCGCAGCCTGCGGCCGAAGAACGCGCCCCAGCGGTCCACCGGAATGCCCATGATGTACTTGGGCATCACCCAGGCGCTGCGGCGGGTGGACACGAAGGTGCGGCTGGCGCTCTTGCACACGTCGACCGCGATGTCCACCGCCGAGTTGCCGATGCCGATGACCAGCACGCGCTTGCCGCTGAAGGGCTCGGCCGTGCGGTAGTGGTGGGCGTGGATCTGCTCGCCCTCGAAGCTGCCGGGGAAGCTGGCCGTGCGCGGATCCCACAGATGGCCGTTGGCCACGATCACCGCCCGGCAGCGGCGCACCTCGCCGCCCGCCAGCGTCACCCGCCAGGCACCGCCCTCTTCCGGCTCGACGCGCTCCACCTTGCAGTTGAAGCGGAAGTGGCGCCTGACGTCGAAGCGCTCGGCATAGCTTTCCAGCCACTCCAGCACCTCGGCGTGGGAGAGGAAATCGGGGTACTTGTCCGGGATCGGGTGGTCGGGGTAGCCGAGGTTGCCGCCGCTGGTGTCGATATGCAGGCTGCGGTAGGCGGATGAGAGGCCGTTGTCGTTCTGGTAGCGCCACATGCCGCCGATGTCGGAGCCGATCTCGAAGCCCTCGACGGCCACGCCCCGCGCGTGCAGCGCCTTGGCGGCGGCCACGCCGGACGAGCCGGCGCCGATGATGCACACGGGAAGCTGCTGCAGATCGCTCATGGCCTGGTGGACTCGCTGGACAGGAAGGCGTCGACCAGCGCATCGGCATCCGCGTCGGGGCGGATGCCGAGTGCCAGCGCACGTTCGGAAGTGAAGACCCGCGGCCAGCCATCGATGATGCGCTGGACCTGGGCGTCGGGGCGCCATTCGATGAAGGCGCCGGCATTGGCACCAAGCCGGCGGCGCACCGCCTGCTCCAGCTGGGCCGGCGTGACGGTGAGCCCGGGCAGGTTCATGGTGCGCACCGCCGGCAGGGCATCGGCCGGCAGCGCGGCCAGCCGCAGGAAAGCGCCGATCACGTTGTCCACCGAGGCCAGGGCCATGCGGCTGTCCGGCGCCATGCGGCAGACCGCCCGCTGGCCGCGCAGCGGCTCGCGCAACAGCGACGCGACCTGGTCCGAGATGCTCCCGCTGGCCGGCCCCGGATGCGTGACCACGATGGGCAGGCGCAGCGCGCGGCCGTCGACAAAGCCGTTGCGGCTGTAGTCGGCCAGCAGCCGCTCGGCGATGGCCTTGTGCGTGCCGTACGACGTGGCCGGGGCCTGGAAAGTGTCGTCGCCCACCACCTCCGGCAGCTCGCCGCCGAAGGTGGAGATGGAGCTGGCGAACAGCAGCATCGGCGCCAACCTCTGCACCGACGCCTGCAGCCGGCAGCGCTCCAGCAGCTCGATGAACGCCAGCACGTTGGTCTCGATGCCGCGCCGGAAATCGGTCTCGGCCTCCAGCGTCAGCGTGGCGGCCAGGTGGAACACCACGTCGGCCGGGCGCTCGAACAGCTGGTCGAGCACGTGCCGATCGCGCAGGTCGCCATGCACGCTGGCCACGGGAAACGGCGCGCCGGCCACCGCCGGCAGCGCGCACAGGTCGAACAGGCACAGCTCGCTGATCGGGCGGTCGCCCACGCGGCCCTCGCGCAGCAGGCGCGCCACCAGCCGCGAACCGATGAAGCCGCCGGCTCCTAAAACAAGGACGCGCATCTCAGGTCGTCGCCACGGGGGTCACGGGCGAGGCCACCGCGCCCGGCAGACGCAGCGGCGGCGCCGTCAGCAGAAAGCGGTTGCGGCCGGCCGCGCGCAGATGCTCGGCCAGTGGCGTGAGCCACCAGAGCTCGCCCAGATGCACGCCCAGCTTGAACAGGCAGTGCTCGTGCAGTGGCAGCGCCGCGCAGCAGCCGTCGCGGTGCCGCGCCGGGTAGGCCTCGACGGCGTAGTTGTCGGCGGCGATGGCGGCCACCCCGCTGTCGGTGATCCAGCGCAGCAGCTGCTCGTCGGCGCCGTCGAGCACGCTGGCGGCCTGCTCCACGCCCTCGTGCGTGGGCTGCCGGTCCATGCCCAACACCAGCCTGGCGAAGCCGGTATGGAAGCACACGATGTCACCCGGCTCGACCACCACCCGGTCGGCCTCCAGCACGCGGGCCAGCTGCTCGTAGCCGACCACCGTGCGGCCGTCGCCGAAGTGCGCGTGCAGATCGACCAGCACCGCGCGGCCCTGCACGACCTTCTCGGCCATGGCCTGGATGCCCAGCGCGTGCGCGGCCGAGGTGCTGGGCGCGCCGGCACCGGCCGGCCCCGCGTCGGCCGGCTCGGCCGGCCCCTGCACCTCGCGCCCGGCACGAAAGCCGTTGTAGTAGACCGGCTCGGGCAGGCCGTCGCCATCGGCGTCGAAGTACGAGCCTACGTGGGCCAGGCCGTCCCACTGCGTGGAGTACTGCAGGTAGAGGATAGCCAGGTCGTCGCTGATGACGTCGGTGCGGCCCTCGACCAGGTCGGCCAGGCGGAAGTTGAAGTTGACGCGCCCCTGCCGCAACGTGGGCCGCAGCACCGGCGGGTGGCGGTTGGGGTTGAGCACGTTGCCGCCCGGCTAGTCGAGCGGCAGGCTGAGGCAGAACGAGCGGCCGTCGCGCACCTCGGCCACGCCCTGGCGCACCTTCTCGGGCGTCAGCAGGTTGAGACGGCCAAGCTGGTCGTCGGGCCCGAAATCGCCCCACGTGGAGCCGGGTGGTCGCTGCACCCAGCGCCTGGTTTCCTGGTTCGGCATGGCTGTCTCCGGCAAAAAGATACCGGGTAGTATGTTTGAACACTCCGTGTCATGCAAGCGGCCAACGCGCAGCGGCATGCCCATCCGCGCAAGGGCAGGGCTGCCTGGCGGCGCAACCCGCGCCTGCAAACCCGCGCCAGCGCTGCCGGCTTCCCGGCTCCTTGATAATCGGCCGCTTATGGCCGAACGCGTCATCCCCCTTGTCGACCACCGCACGGCGCCCCTGCCCACCCCGCGCACCAGCTCGCCCGCGCCGGCCGGCACGCTGCTGGATGCGCGCGGCCGGCCGCTGCGCGATCTGCGCATCAGCGTGACGGATCGCTGCAACTTCCGCTGCAGCTACTGCATGCCGAAGGAGATCTTCGACAACGCCTACGAGTACCTGCCGCACAGCGCCCTGCTGAGCTTCGAGGAGATCACCCGGCTGGCGCGGCTGTTCGTCGCCCACGGCGTGCACAAGCTGCGCCTCACGGGCGGCGAGCCGCTGCTGCGCAAGGGCATCGAGACGCTGATCGGGCAACTGGCGGCGCTGCGCACGCCGGCCGGTGACAAGCCGGACATCACGCTCACCACCAACGCCTCGCTGCTGGCGCGCAAGGCGCGCTCGCTGCGCGAAGCCGGGCTGGACCGCGTGACCGTCAGCCTGGACGGCCTGGACGACGCCGTGTTCCGTCGCATGAACGACGTCGATTTCCCGGTGGCCGACGTGCTGGCCGGCATCGAGGCCGCGCAGCACGCCGGCCTGTCGCCCGTCAAGGTCAACATGGTGGTCAAGCGCGGCACCAACGACAGCCAGATCCTGCCCATGGCGCGGCACTTTCGCGGCACCGGCGTGGTGCTGCGCTTCATCGAGTACATGGACGTGGGCGCCACCAACGGCTGGCGCATGGACGAGGTGCTGCCCAGCGCCGACGTGATCCGTCTGCTGCAGACCGAATTCCCCCTGGTACCGCTGGGCGCCACCGCCGAGGGCGAAACCGCCGAGCGCTGGGGCTACGCCGGCCCGGACGGCCGCCACGACCCCACGCTGGGCGAGGTGGGCGTGATCAGCAGCGTCACCCAGGCCTTCTGCGGCGACTGCAACCGCGCCCGCCTGTCCATGGATGGCAAGCTGTTCCTGTGCCTCTTCGCCGGCCAGGGCTACGACCTGCGCGCCCTGATGCGCGGCGACGGCCGTGGTGGCGTGCCGGACGCCGACATCGAAGCCGCCATCGCCGCCATCTGGCAGGGCCGCACCGACCATTACAGCGAACTGCGCGCCAGCCTGCCTGCGGACGCGGCCCAGGGCATGCGGCGGGTGGAGATGAGCTACATCGGCGGGTAAACCGAGCAAACGCCGCATCGCGCATACTCGGTGCATGACCCATCCGACAGCCAGTGCCGACATCACCGCCCTCATCCTCGCCGGCGGCCGCGGCAGCCGCATGGGCGGGGTGGACAAGGGCCTGCAGAACTTCCAGGGCACGCCGCTGGCGCTGCACGCGCTGATGCGGCTGCAGCAGCAGACGTTGCTGCCGGCCGACGTGATGATCAACGCCAACCGCAACCTGGGCGCTTATGAGGCCTTCGGCGTGCCGGTGTGGCCCGACGCGCTGGCCGATTACGCGGGCCCGCTGGCCGGTTTCCTGACCGGGCTGGAGCGCTGCGAGACTCCGCTGCTGCTCACGGTGCCGTGCGACGTGCCGTACTTCCCGCTATCGCTTTGTGAGCGCCTTGCGCAGGCCCTGCTTGGGCAGGACGCCGAAATCGCCATGGCCGCCGCACCCGAGGCCGGGGCGGACGGCACCACCCGCGTGCGCCCCCAGCCGGTGTTCTGCCTGCTGCGCGCCGAGCTGCTGGAAAGCCTGGTGCGCTTCACCCACGGTGGCGGCCGCAAGATCGACGCCTGGACGGCGCAGCACCGCCAGGTCATCGTGCCCTTCGACGGGCCCGACGATGCGCCGCACGCCTTCGCCAATGCCAACACGCTGGCGGAGCTGAAGGCGCTGGAGGGCCGCTGACGTGCCCGGCCTGCCCGCGGCCGGCCGCCATGCGGCGGCGCTCTGCCGCGTCGTCCCATGGCTCGGGCGCCGTGCATGCCCTGCTCCCGTTCAGGCTGGGCTTGTCGAAGCCCTCCGACAAGCTCAGGGTGAACAGAACCAGCGTCCACACACCGCCTCCATGCCAGCCGCCAAGGCCATTTCATTTGCTCCTGTAACCATAGCTGCCTGCGACCGCCGTGAAAGGGCCAGCGCCTGATTTTCCGTTGAAAACCGAACCATGAAGAGCATCGCCCAGATCGCCGCCGAACTGCAGGGCTACGACCCGCAGGCCCTGCCCGCCGACGCCGTGAACGCGTTCCTGGCGCGGCTGGTGGTGCCCGTGGCCGACGTGGAGCGCGTGCCGGTGATGCAGGCGCTGGGCCGCGTGCTGGCGGAAGACGTGGTCTCGACCCTCAGTGTGCCGGCGCACGACAACTCCGCCATGGACGGCTTCGCCTTCCGCGGCACCGAGCTGGTGGCCGGCCAGCCGCTCGTGCTGCGCAGCGTGGGCACCGCCTTGGCCGGCGCGGCCTGGCAGGGCACGGTGGCGGCGGGCGAATGCGTGAAGATCATGACCGGCGCCGTCATGCCCGCCGGGCTGGACACCGTGGTGCCACAGGAATTCGCCCGCGTGGAGGGCGACCACATCACCGTGCCGGCCGGCGTGGTGCGCGCCGGCGACAACCGCCGCAAGCTCGGCGAAGACCTCATGGCCGGCCAGCCGGCGCTCCTGAAAGGTGAGCGGCTTGCACCCGCCGCGCTTGGGCTGGTGGCCAGTCTTGGCATGGGCGAGGTGCCGGTGCTGCGGCGCCTGAGGGTGGCCTACTTCTCCACCGGCGACGAGATCCTGAGCGTGGGCGAGCCGCCGCGCGAAGGCGCCGTGTACGACAGCAACCGCTACACCGTGTTCGGCATGCTCACGCAGCTGGGTTGCGAGGTGATCGACCTGGGTGTGGTGAAGGACCAGCCCGCGCTGCTGGAAGCCGCGTTCCGCCACGCCGCCGCCTGCGCCGACGCCATCATCACCAGTGGCGGCGTCAGCGTGGGCGAGGCCGACCACACCAAGGCGATGATGAAGAAGCTCGGCGACGTGGCCTTCTGGCGCATCGCCATGCGCCCCGGCCGGCCGATGGCGGTGGGCCGCATCGCCGGCGGCGCAGTTGCAGATTCTCAAGCAAAAAGTGGCTCCAGCCCAGATCTGGCGGGCGCATCCAGCTCCCTGAACGATAGCAACCGGGAAGGTGGCGCGATCCTGTTCGGCCTGCCCGGCAACCCGGTGGCGGTGATGGTCACCTTCATCGCCTTCGTGCGCCCCGCCCTGCTGCGCATGATGGGCGCGCGCGATGAGCCGCCGGTGCTGCTGCGCGCCGCCAGCGAGGAAGCCGTGCGCAAGAAGCCCGGCCGCACCGAGTACCAGCGCGGCATCGTCACCCGCCAAGCCGACGGGCGCCTCACGGTGCGCACCACCGGCAACCAGGGCTCGGGCGTGCTGTCGTCCATGGTGCAGGGCAACGGGCTGATCGTGCTGGCACACGACCAGGGCAACGTGGCCGTGGGTGACGAAGTTGGAGTCCTCATGTTCAAGGGAGCGCTATGAACTCGACGGAGTCTCGCAGCGACGCGTTGGTAGCGGTGCTGGTCGATTGCGACAACGCACCAATAGATGCTTTGGAATATTCGTTACGCGTGGTCGCTCAGTTTGGCCGTGTCGTCATGCGCCGCGGCTACGGAAACCAGCACGCACTGGGCAACCGATGGCAAGAATCACTGGTTCGCTTCGCCTTCACACCGTGCCTTCAATACCAATATGTCAGCGGCAAGAACACCGCGGACATTGCACTTGCCCTAGACGCGCTTGAGGCTTTGTTCGATGGGCGGTCGGATACCTTTTGCTTAGTCACCAGCGACTCTGATTTCGCTCATTTGTGCCGCAAGCTTCGCGAACGAGGAGCCACTGTCTTTGTCGTTGGTGAGCCTAAGGCACCCGACGCCCTACGAAACGCCTGTGATCAATTCTTTGAGTACGGGGAATCGGCTCCCACAGCCGATATGCCGTCTACCTCGACTGGGACGACCGTGTTCAACGCCGTGAGTGGCACAGCTAAGCCGACTCCAAAGTTGCGACCGCGTTTTGTAGTGGAAGCCGTCGGTCTCTTGACGGCAGACACTGCGGAGGGAAAGATTTCTGTTGGTGCACTTGGCTCTTACCTCAAACGTACCAACCCAGACTTCTCTCCAAAAACCTATGGGCACTCTGGCCTCCTGGCCATGATCCAGACCTATGACCTCCTAGAGACGCAACAGGAGATCGGCGGACATTGGACCGTTCGCCTGGCTCGTCCTCAAATGCCAAGCAACTGAACTGGATACCGATTTTTCTTTGTTTTGTCTAGATTCCATCGGATCCGGGGTTAAAGCGTCCTCGTGAATGTGCGGCAGACGTTGGCAAAGGGATTAACGAGCCGCTGGCAGGCAGGGCCATAGCCAATCCTTGGCCGTTCAATCCGCTCTGCTTCTTCCGCGGGATACGGTTCAGCCGCAACCCTGCGAGCACACCGATCACGCCAATGCCTCGTCTCGCTCTCATGCCTGTGACAAAGCAGTGAAGCGCGGGCCTATGACTTGTCGGGATCGAAGGGCACGTCGACCACCCATTTGCGCCGCGCGCCCCTTTGCGGGCCGGCCACGGACTGCGCCGGCGCATGGTGCTTGCGATGCGGTGGCTGGCCGGAGCCAGCAGGGTCGGGCAGAGAGGCCCACTCCCTGGGCGGCAAGGTATCTGACCAGGGATTGGTGTCTTCGTAGGTGGCGCCCCCGGTTTCGCGCGGCGAATCGTCGCGCTCCGTCGGCTGAAACCGGGGAACGTCGGGCCGTGTGGTCATGGGCGTTCCTCCAGATTGACAAGACCAGTCTCTGCCACAGATGCGGGCAACGGTGTCGGACAACGTCCACAGCCGGCATCGGCCTACCTTGTTCAAGGTACGGAACCGCGTCCTCGCGTAAGCTCCCGCCATGCCCTACGCCGCCACCTTCACGCCCGAAGCCCTGACCCGCGCCGAGGTCGACGCCAAGCGCGGCCCGATGGTGCTGGAGTTCGGCACCAACTGGTGCGGCTGGTGCCGCGGCGCGCAGCCGCACGTGCAGGCCGCCTTCGCGCAGGCCGGCACCGACGTGCCGCACGTGAAGGTCGAAGACGGCCCCGGCCGGCGCCTGGGCCGCAGCTACGGCGTCAGGCTCTGGCCGACGCTGGTGTTCCTGAGGGATGGCGCGGAAGTCGATCGGCTGGTGCGCCCGCAGGGGGCGGCGGAGATTGCGCAGGCGCTGGGGCGGATCAGCGATGCGTGAGGCCGCCGCGTCGGTGCCCGGCCGGCCGTCCTGACGGCCCTCAGCGGGCCTCGGGCATGCTGTGCCACCAGATGCGCGCCTCGGCGCACAGGCCGTCGGCAAACCGCGCCTGCAGCACGCCGTCGAGCACCATGCGCGGCAGCGCGTCGCCCGGCTGCCTGGATGGCAGGCTGGTGCCGGTGGAACTCGCCCAGATCCGGAACAGCTCCTCGGACGCCACCTGGTAGGTGACGTGCCAGTGGGCGATGCCCGTGCTGCCCTCGTTGGCCAGGATCTCGAAGCTGAGCTTCACATCCTCCTGCAGCTGCACCCTCTTCCAGTAGGCCGCCAGCTCTGCGTGGCCCGTCTGGACCTGGAAAGGCGTGTTGTGGTACGAGCCGTCGTCCCGGAACAGCGCGGCGAACAGGGCCGGGTCGCGCGCCTCCCAGGCGGTCTTGTAGCCTTGCATGAAATCCTGAATGTCCATCTGCGTCTCCATGGGTTCAGCGGCCGGGCGAACACGCCCGGCGCGAGCCATCTGGCATTGAACCATGCGTGTGCCGGGCCCGACGATGACGATCAGCGAAGTCCGTCCGATCCGCTGGCGCCTACGGCGACAGCGCGCCCTACCGCATCCACACCACGGCCGCGATGGCCAGTACGCCGAGCGCCAGGTTGAGCGCCACCAGCCGCCGGATGGCGTTCAGCGCCTGCGCCGCCAGCGGCCAGGCCGACGCCGCGCAGTACGTGCGCAACCTGGGCAGCAGCACCAGGTGGATGAAGGCATACACCCCCGCCATGACCAGGCCCAGGGTCAGCATCACGTGCCAGCCCACCGGCGCGTTGCCGAAGCCGACCGGCATGAACAGCGCCAGGCCCGTAAGCACCACCAGCGGCACCGCGACGCTCATGGCGCCAAGAAAGCGCCGCAGGGCGGCCAGCATCAGCGGCAGGCGAGCCGGTGGCTCCAGCACCTCCACCGCCGCCGGGCGCAGGCAGAAATGGGCGAAGAACATGCCGCCCACCCAGGCCACGACGGCGAGCAGGTGCAACAAGAGAAGCGCGTGGTAGAGCATGGGACCAACCTTCCGGAAAGCGCGGCGGAGCAAGCCGCGGTGATGTGCCCATGTTAGCCACCGTCCGCCCAGCGGGAGCGGCGCCAGCGTCGCAGCTGCCTGTCCGCTGGGGCGTTGCTTGCCACCGCCAGCCGCCCGCCGGCGCGTCAACAACCGCTGGCCAACTCCTGATTCGATAGCTGCCTGCGCCCGCCACAAATGGGCTTCAGGCCGATTTGGCACTGAAACAGCTGCCGAAAGTCGCTGTCACCTGGCCCAGGGCGGTACCGGCTCGAAGCGCTCGATGAGCGCGTCCAGCAGCACGCGCACCTTGGGCACGCGCACGCGGCTGGGGGTGTAGCAGGCGTAGAGCTGGCGGCCGAAGCGCGTGTGCACGTCGTAGCCGGGCAGCACGGCGCGCAGCTGGCCGGCGGCGATCAGCGGCGCGGCCAGGTACAGCGGCAGGATGGCGATGCCCTGCCCGGCCAGGGTGATGTCGAGCAGGCAGTCGGTGCTGTTGGTGCGCACCCGGCTGGTGACGGGGATCACGTGGTCCTGCCCGTCGGGGCCGGTGAGGTGCCAGTGGTTGTCGTCGGTGAGCAGGAAGCTGAGCGTCTGGTGGGCCGGCAGGTCGGCGGCGCCCTGCGGCGTGCCGTGCGCGTCCAGATAGGCGGGCGCTGCGCAGATCACGCGGTCCAGCGTGGCCAGGCGGCGCACCACGGCGTCTTGCGGCGGGGTGCGGGTCAGGCGCAGGGCCAGGTCGATCTGGTCGTCCGCCAGGTCCACCAGCTGGTCGGTCAGGATCAGCTCGCAGACGAGGCCCGGGTGCTGCTGCGTCAGCCGCGGCAGCAGCGGCGCCACGTGCAGGCGCCCGAAGGTGATGGCGGCGCTCACGCGCAGCACGCCGTGCGCCTCGTCGCCCAGGTTGCGCACGGCCAGCTGCGCGGCGGCCACGCTTTCCAGCGCGGTGAGCGCGTGCTGGTGGAACACCTGCCCTGCCGGGGTGAGCGCCAGCCGGCGCGTGCTGCGCTCCAGCAGGCGCGCGCCCAGCGCCGTCTCCAGCCCGCTCAGCTGCTTGCTCACCTGGGCGCGGGTGCAGCCCAGCGCGCGGGCGGCGGCGGCCATGCTGCCGGCTTCCACCACCTTGGCGAAGGCCTGCCAGGCGGGCAGCCAGGCCGGCTGGAGGGGCGTGGCCGCGGCCTTGTGGCCGCCGCCGGGGATGGACAAGGCGTTCGCCATTGTCAACCTTTCATTGACAGTGTGCAGCGGATTATGGGCTTTTTGGTGCCGAAACGCTGCACTATCATCGCGCCACATTCGCGCCTTTTCGCCCTTTCCTCAAGCAGTACCACCCCATGTTCAAGTCGCTGAAATCCCCCGGTGCCATGGCCATCACGCTGGCGGCGGCCGGCATCCTGATGGTGACCATGGGGGCGCGACAGTCGATGGGGCTGTTCGTCAGCCCCATCAACACCAGTTCGGGCCTGGGCATCGCCACCATCAGCTTCGCGCTGGCGGTGGCGCAGTTCGTCTGGGGCGCCACGCAGCCGCTGGCCGGCGCCGTGGCCGACCGCTGGGGCCCCGGCCCGGTGCTGGTGGGCGGCACCCTGCTGCTGGCGCTGGGCAGCGCGCTGACGCCGTTCATGCCCACGGGGCCGGGGCTGGTGTTCACGCTCGGGCTGCTGTCGGCCGTGGGCGCGGGCGCGGGCAGCTTTTCAGTGCTGATCGGCGCGGCGGCGCAGCGGCTGCCGGCGGCGGCGCGCGGCAGCGCCTCGGGCGTGATCAACGCCGGCGGCTCGTTCGGCCAGTTCCTGTTCGCGCCGATCCTGCAGAAGCTGATCCAGACGCTGGGCTGGATGGGCGCCATGTGGTCGATGGCGCTGATGACGCTGGCGGCACTGCCGCTGATCGGCCGCGTGGCCAAAGGCACGCACGCCGCGCACCTGGCGGATGCGCCGGCCGACGGCGGCCTGCGCCGCGCCCTGCGCGACGCCTTTGCCGACCGCAACTACCTGCTGCTGCATGCCAGCTTCTTCACCTGCGGCTTCCACATCGCCTTCCTGGTCACGCACCTGCCGACCGAGGTCAACCTGTGCGGGCTGCCGCCTTCGGTGGCGAGCTGGTCGCTGGCGCTGATCGGGCTGGCCAACATCGCCGGCAGCCTGGTGGTCGGCCACCTGGTGGGCCAGTACCGCAGCAAGATGATCCTGGCCATCATGTACGGCAGCCGCGCGGTGCTGATGCTGTGGTACCTGGCGATGCCGCGCGACCCGTGGGTGTTCTACGTGTTCGCCGTCGGCCTGGGCTTCACCTGGCTGGCCACGGTGCCGCCGACGGCGGGGCTGGTGGGCAAGCTGTTCGGGGTGCGCTACCTGGGCACGCTGTTCGGCATGACGCTGCTGTCGCACCAGATCGGCGGCTTCCTGGGCGCCTGGCTGGGCGGCCTGGCGATCACGCGCTTCGGCAACTACACGTGGATGTGGTGGGCCGACATCGCACTGGCCTCGGTGGCCGCGCTGCTGAACCTGCCGATCCGTGAGGCGAGGATGCAGCCTGCGGCGCAGGTTGCGTGACTCCCCCCTGAGCCGCTCACGCGGCCCGGTGCAAGCCCGGACACGGCGTTCGCTGGGCTGGCCTGCTCCGCGGCCCCCTGCTTTTTTTGAACGCCTTCCCACACCGGAACACGGTGCGGTAAAAGGCAGGCAACCCTTTTTTTAAGCCATTTCGGCCTCCAGCCCTTTCGTGACGGGCGCAGGCAGCTACACAAAACGTAGCTTATGGCGGCTCATCCGAACATCATGCGGCAGGCCTTGCCGCTGCGGCCGCGGGGCAGATGGCAGCCGATCTCGCCGTGCACGCGCACCGGCGCGGCGCCCTGGGCTTCGAGGTAGGCGGCCAAGGCCTGCTTGCAACGCGCCATGGCGGCATGGCCTTCGACGCCGGCGTTGGCGATGCGCAGCACCAGCGAGCGCGGGCCGCGCTGCTGGAGCTGGAAGTCGAACACGCCACCCTGCTCCTCGATCACGGTGCTGAGCGCCAGCGGCAGCAGCGCCACGTCGCCGCCCCTGCCGCCGGCGGCGGGCACGCGCAGGATGTCGTCGCGCCGGCCCAGCACCTCGATCACCGGCAGCGCGGAGCCACAGGCGCAGCGGCCCGGCTGCAGCGTGACCTGGTCGCCCAGGTCGTAGCGGATCACCGGCTGCACCAGGTTGGCCAGGTTGGTGAGCAGCACGCTGTGCGACAGCTCGCCCGGCGGCACCGGGCGCAGCTTCTCGTCCACCGGCTCCAGGATCACCCAGTCGCTGTTCACGTGCAGCTGGCCGTGGCCGCATTCCCAGGCGATGGGCAGGAACTCCGAGGCGCCGTAGCTGGCGCGCACGGTGGTACCCAGCGCGCTGCCGATCAGCGCCCGCGCGCCGCCGCCCAGCGATTCACCGCCCGTGACCACGTGGTGCGGGTGGATGGCCAGCGCGCCGGCCTGCTGCCGCTCGGCCAGCAGCGTGGCCGCCGTGGGGTAGGTGGCGACGATGGTCGGCCCGAAGGCCTGCAGCTGGCGGCACAGATCGCCCAGCGGCTGCTGGATGTCGAAGCTGGCCGAGGTCTGGCCAAACCAGCGGTTGATGCGGCGCAGCCGCTCGAAGCTGACGATGCTGGCGAAGTGCCCCTGCGTGGCCGTGACCAGCGCGGTGCGCTCGCCCAGGCCGGCGGCGGTGTAGGGGTTGAACAGGCCGTGCGGCGCGCGCACGCGGTGGCGCACGGCCTCCAGCGCGTCGTACACGGCCAGCGTGGCCGCGTCCTGCACGAACACGCCCGGCCGCCCGCTGGTGCCAGAGCTTTCCCAGGCCATGTAGCCCTTGAAGCCCTCGCCCACGCGCGCCAGCCCGGCGGTGAAGCCGCGCAGCTCGTCCAGCTGGAGCGCCGGGTCGGTCACCCAGTCGGCGAAGCGCTGCATCAGCTCGTCGCGCATGACCGGCTGCACGCGGGCGAAGTCGGCCGCCACCGGCGTGGCCGGCAGGCGTTCGCGGTAGAACGCCGAGCCCTGCTGCGCGGCCTGCAGCAGGCGCTCCAGCCGGCTGGTCTGCCGCTGCGCCAGCAGGCTGGGCGGCGCGTGGCTGGCGGCGATGACGTCGAACGAGGCCGCCTGGAAGCGCAGCGCGTCGAAGACGGGCGCGCTCAAGCGAGAGGCCCCGGTGTGGTGCCCCTGGCTGCCGTGTGGGGCATGGCGCGCTTGTCCTGCAAAAGCCGTCTCCTTTTTGATTTCTGGCACCATGAACGCAGATCCCTGGTGCGCGGCGAGTTGCCGATAATTTATCGATCTTGGCGCGCGGCGTGGCCAGCGCCCTTGACCGGCATCAATATAGCTGCCGTGCCACACGGATGTCAGACTTGTGGCTGACCATAATTGTTTTTTTGAGGTTCGTCCGCACGCTCATGGCATCCAGCAAGCCTTCCGCCCGCCCCACCGCCGCCCGCCGGCGCCGCCAGCCCGTTGCCGCGCCCAGGGCCGCCGCAGCACCCGCCGCGCCGGTGATGGCCAACGGCCACGTGCCGGGCCCCAAGGCGCCGGCCACCGAAACGCCGACCGAGCGGCTCGACCGCCTGGTGCAGACCGCCGCGGCGCCGGCGGCGGGCAACCTGTCGCCCATCGCGCTCAGCTTGGCCTTCGTCGACTGGGCCTGGCATCTGGGCGCCTCGCCCGGCCGGCAGATGGAGCTGGCGGCGCTGGCCGCGCGGCTGGCGCAGGACACCTGGCGCCAGCAGGACGGCAGCGAGTCTGAAGGCATCGGCGTGCACGACGACGACCCGCGCTTCCGCGACGAGGCCTGGGCCCAGTGGCCGTACTCGCTGTGGCGCGCGGGCTTTCGCAATGCCGAGGCGTTCTGGCGCACGGCCTCGTGCGTGCGCGGCGTGAGCGCGCACCACACGCAGCTGGTGGATTTCTTCGCCCGCCAGTGGCTGGGCATGCTGACGCCGGCCAACTGGCCGGCCACCAACCCGGTGGTGCAGCAGGACATCAGCGCCTCGCGCGGCCAGCACCTGGCCCAGGGCGCGCTCAACTGGCTGGCCGACGCCACCCACGTGCCCACGCCGGACGACGTGGCCAACGCCGAGCGCTTCCAGGTGGGCGTGAACGTGGCCGTGACGCCCGGCAAGGTGGTCTACCGCAACCAGCTGATCGAGCTGATCCGCTACGCGCCGCAGACCGACCAGGTGCACCCGGAGCCGCTGCTCATCCTGCCGTCGTGGATCATGAAGTACTACATCCTCGACCTGTCGCCGCACAACTCGATGGCGCGCTATCTGGTGGAGCAGGGGCACACGGTCTACATGGTGTCGTGGCGCAACCCCGACGAGGCCGACCGCGACCTCACCATGGACGACTACCTCAAGCACGGCGTGCTCGACGCCATGGCCGCCGTGGGCGAGAACAGCGGCTCGAAGGTACTGCACGCCATGGGCTACTGCCTGGGCGGCACGCTGCTGGCCATGGCCGCCGCCGCGCTGGCGCGCCCGGCCGGCGTGGCGGGCTACGAGCACCTGCCTGCGCTGCAGACCCTGAGCCTGCTGGCCGCCCAGACCGATTTTTCCGAGCCCGGCGAGCTGGGCCTGTTCATCGACGAGAGCCAGGTCAGCCTGCTCGACCACCTGACGCAGGGCCAGGGCTTTCTCACCGGCAAGCAGATGGCGGGCTCGTTCCAGTTCCTGCATTCGCGCGACCTGGTGTGGACGCGCCAGATGCGCGAGTACCTGATGGGCGAGCGCGAACAGCCGAACGACCTGATGGCCTGGAACGCCGACACCACCCGCCTGCCGGCCCGCATGCACCATGAATACCTGGTGGCGCTGTACCTGAAGAACGCCTTCGCCAGCGGCCGCTACCTGGTGGACGGCCGGCCCATCTCGCTGGCCGACCTGGAGGTGCCGGTGTTCATGGTGGGCACCGAGCGCGACCACGTCTCGCCGTGGAAATCGGTCTACAAGCTGCACCTGCTCTGCCACGCCGAGATCAGCTTCGCGCTGACCAACGGCGGCCACAACGCCGGCATCCTGTCGGAGCCCGGCCACCGCAACCGCCGCTACCGGCAGGCCACCCGCCCCGCCGACGGCCCCTGGCAGGACGCCGACGCCTGGTTCGCCGGCGCCGAGCAGCACGAAGGCTCCTGGTGGCCCGCCTGGCAAGCCTGGCTGGCCGCCCACTCATCAGCCCCCGTCAAGGCCAAGCCCATCCCGCCCCGCAGCGCGCTCTGCGACGCCCCCGGCACCTACGTGATGAAGCGCTACGCCGAGTAGACGCCCTGTAACCGCTATCGAAAAAAGAGCTGCCTGCGCCCGCCAGGCAAGGACCAGAGGCCCAAAAGGCTTAAAAATCCGGAGGCAGACGCCCCTCACTCGGCCGCTCTCTCCGCGGTAGAGGGAGCAAGTCAGAAGGCCGCGGAGCAGGCCAAGCCAGCGACCGCCGTGGCCGGGCTTGTACCGGCCGGTGGCGGTGCCCCTCACAAAGCAAGAGGGGGCTGAGGCCCGCGGCTCCAGACCTGCCTGCGCAGGTCTGGGCAGGCCGAAGGGCCGACGCCTCTGGCGGCGAGCACCGAGGCGCCGAAGGCGACTCAGGGGGGTGCCCCTTTTCCCGGAGGCACTCCTTTGTTCGCCAGAGCATCCGCCCGCTCGTTCTCCGGGTGGCCGGCGTGGCCGCGCACCCAGTGCCAGTGGATGCGGTGCCCGCCGCCGCTGACCAGCGCGTCCAGCTTCTGCCACAGGTCCACGTTCTTCACCGGCTGCTTGGTGCTGGTGCGCCAGCCGCGCGCCTTCCAGCCGGCGATCCATTCGGTGATGCCCTGGCGCACGTACTGGCTGTCGAGGTAGAGATCCACCTCGCACGGCCGCTTGAGGGCCGACAGCGCCTCGATCACCGCCGTGAGCTCCATGCGGTTGTTGGTGGTCAGCGGCTCGCCGCCGAACAGCTCTTTTTCATGACCCGCGCTGCGCAGCAGCACGCCCCAGCCGCCGGGGCCGGGGTTGCCCTTGCAGGCACCGTCGGTGTAGATCTCGATGTGGTTCATTCTTCAGTGATTTTTTGGGCCCCAGACCTTGTGTGGCCGGCGCGGCCAGCTATGGATACAGGAGCACCCGCAACGGCCGGCGCGGTCTTCCAGGTCTGGCCCACCAGCTTGGCACCCTGCGTGCGCTTGACCGCCACGACGAGGTAGGTGGCGCCGAACACCGGCCACCAGCGCTCGCCGAGCCGGTCCATCCAGGCGAAGCGCGCCAGCGCGCTGGCCGAGCGCACGGCGGGCGACCAGCAGCCGAAGTGCACGGCCTCGACCTCGAACTCCAGCAGTCGCAGCCAGTCACGCAGGCGCCGGTGGCCGAGGAACTCGCCCGCCTCGGGCAGGAACAGCCGGCCACGCCCGCCCAGATGGCGCAACAGATGCACGCGCATCTGCTTGAAGCCCCACAGGCTGAGCGGGTTGAATCCGGCGATCGCCACCCTGCCCTCGTGCACCAGCACGCGCTGCACCTCGCGCAGCGCAGCGTGCGGATCGTGGCTCAGCTCCAGGGTGTGCGGCAGCACCACCAGGTCCAGGCTGGCCTCGGCGAACGGCAGCGCCGTGGGATCGGCGACCAGCGCCAGGCGGGGCGCCGCCGGGGCCTGCGGCGGGACGGGCGGCCGGGCCGCTCCGGGTTCGGCCGCCGGCGCGGCGCCGGGCGTGTGCTCGGCCGCAGGTTCAGGCGTGACCGCGGAAACCGTGGGCGCCCCCATGGCCAGCCAGCGGTGCGGCATGCGGTTGGCGGCCAGCGCGTCGATGTCGGCCAGGCCCAGTTGCAGCGCGTGGTAGCCGAACACGTCGGCCAGTGCGGCGTCGAAACGCTCGCGCTCCCAGGCCAGCACATGCTGGCCCGGCGGGGTCTGAAACCAATCGTGAAGGCCGATCATGCGGGCTCGGTTGGTGGTATGTTCTCGCGCGGCCCGGGACGCTTGGCCGGGCTCGCCCTCCGGGTGCCGCCGCAGCCTGCCGGCCAGCCTGGCCGCGCTTCCATCAAAAACTGCATCAACGGCCCCCAACCGGCGTCATTTAGAATTCGCGTGTCATGGAATTGATAGCACTGCCGGCCTTCAGCGACAACTACCTCTGGTTGTTGCACGACGGCGCGCAAGCCCTGGTGGTGGACCCGGGCGACGCCGCGCCGGTGCTCGAGGCGCTGCGGCAGCGATCGCTCACGCTGGCGAGCATTCTAGTCACGCACCACCATGCCGATCACACCGGCGGCGTGGCCGAACTGCGGGCCGCCACCGGCGCCCAGGTGTTCGGCCCGGCCACGGAAGCCGTGCCCGAGCCGCTGGTGCGCGTGAAGGGTGGCGACGTGGTGCGCACGCTGGGCCTGGCCTTCGAGGTGATCGACGTGCCGGGCCACACGGCCGGCCACATCGCCTATTTCTGCCCGGACCTGGACGGCGCGCCGCTGCTGTTCTGCGGCGACACGCTGTTTTCCGGCGGTTGCGGGCGCCTGTTCGAGGGCACGCCGGCGCAGATGCTGGCCTCGCTCGACCGGCTGGCCGCCCTGCCCGGCGCCACGCGGGTGTGTTGCGCGCACGAGTACACGCTGTCCAACCTGCGCTTTGCGCGCGCGGTGGAGCCCGGCAACCACGCGCTGGCCGCCTACGAGCAGCAGTGCGAGCGGTTGCGCGAAGAAGGTCGGCCCACGCTGCCTTCGCGCATCGACACCGAACGCGCCGTCAACCCCTTTCTCCGCAGCCGCGAAGCCAGCGTCACGCAAGCCGTGCGCGCGCACGCGGCCTCCGCAACCGACGAGGTGGCGGTGTTCGCCGCGCTGCGTCAATGGAAGAACGAGTTCCGATGAGATGGATTTCCTGGCTGGCGCTGGCCGCCACCGTATGGCTGGCCGGCTGCGCGGCCCCCGGCACCACCACCCAGGCTGAAGGCGGCCCCGCCAGGCCGGCCACCACGTCGACCCCGCGCACCGGCACCATGCCGCCGGTGCCCGTGGCCGAGGTGCATTCCGACCGCGTGGCCAACCTGGCCACGCCGGTGGATCTGTGGGACCGCATCCGGCGCGGCTTTGCCATGCCGGATCTCGACAACGATCTGGTGCACAAGCAGGAAGAGTGGTACGCCGCCCGGCCCGATTACATCGAGCGCATGACCGAGCGCTCGCGCATGTACCTGTTCCACATCGTCGAGGAGCTGGAGCTGCGGCAGATGCCCACCGAGCTGGCGCTGCTGCCTTTCGTCGAATCGGCCTTCAACCCGCAGGCGGTGTCGAGCGCCAAGGCCGCCGGCATGTGGCAGTTCATGCCCGCCACCGGCCGCCACTTCGATCTCAAGCAGAACATCTTCCGCGACGACCGGCGCGACGTGCTCGGCTCCACCCGCGCCGCGCTCGACTACCTGGAAAAGCTGCACGGCATGTTCGGCGACTGGCACCTGGCTCTGGCCGCGTACAACTGGGGCGAAGGCAACGTGGCGCGCGCCATCAAGCGCAACCAGGAGGCCGGCCTGGGCACCGGCTACGCCGACCTCAACATGCCGGCCGAAACGCGCAACTACGTGCCCAAGCTGCAGGCCATCAAGAACATCGTGGCGCGGCCCGGCGGCTTTGGCGCCACGCTGCCGGACATCGGCAACCACCCGTACTTCGACACGGTGGACATCAGGCGCGACATCGACGTCGCCGTGGCCGCCAAGCTGGCCGAGGTGCGGCTGGAAGACTTCAAGGCGCTCAACCCCTCGCACCGCAAGCCGGTCATCTTTGCCACCGGCACGCCGCAGGTGCTGCTGCCCTGGGACAACGCGGCGCTGTTCCAGAAGAACCTGAAGGCCTACGACCCGGCCAAGCTGGCGTCGTGGACGGCCTGGGTGGCGCCCTCCACCATGCCCTCGCGCGAAGCCGCCAGGCGCGTGGGCATGGACCTCGACGACTTCCGCGACGTCAACGGCATCCCGAAGAACATGATGGTCAAGGCCGGGTCCACGCTGCTGGTGCCGCGCGCCGATGGTGCGCCGGCGGCGGTGGCCAGCCAGGTGGTCGACAACGCCAGCTTGGCCTTCACACCGGAAATCATCCTGAAGCGCGTCACGGTGCGTGCCCGCAAGAACGACTCCCTGGCACGCCTGGCAGCCCGTTACGACTTGCCTGCCAGCACCGTGGCGGGATGGAACAAGATGCACGCAGGTGCTGCCCTGCGCCGTGGCCAGGCCGTGACCCTGTACCTGCCGGTGCGTGCGGCCGAAGCCGCGGCGAGCGAAGGCGTGCGGCACGGCAAGGCCGCCAACCGACGGGCACGAGGCGAAGACGGCGGACGCCGTGATAACGCCCACGCACGCGGCGCCAAGGGCCAAGGTGGCGGCTCGAAAGCCGCCGGCAACCGCGGCGCCAAAAGCAGCTCCAAGGCCAGCGCCGGCAAGGGCAGCGCCAAGGGCAAGAAGCGCCGCTGAAGCCCGCGCCCGCCGCGCTCAGCTGCGCGCCGGAGCCCGGCGCACGAAGTCGTAGGTGTAGGTGGCGCCCGGCGAGATCGGGCGCGCGGGCTGGCGCATGAACTCCTGGCCGGCCAGCACGCGGTGGGCGGTGGCGATGCTTTCCTCGCTCACCATGCCGTCGGGTGACAGCGCCTCGCGCGATTTGTCGAAGGCAGCCAGGTAGACCGCGCGATCGCCGTACATGTAGGCCTCGGGTACGGCCTTGACCAGATCGCCCGGCCCGGCCGTCTGCAGCCACTTCAGCGCCCGCAGCATGGCGTTGGTCAGGCCCTGTACCACCTCGCGCGAGCGCAGCAGGAAATCCTGCCGCGCATAGAGGCAGCCGCCCGGTGTCAGGCCGCCGTAGAAATCCTTGGTGCCACGCAACGAGCGGGTGTCCCACAGCACGCGGATGTCCTGCCGGTATTCGAGCAGGCTGATCACCGGATCGATGTTGGCGATGGCGTCCACCTGGCCTTCGCGCAACGCCGTCACGGCAGCCACGGTGTTGCCGATGCCCACCAGGTTCACATCGGCGCTCGTCAGCCGTGCGCGTGCCAGCACGAGGCTGGTGAACCAGTGGCTCGACGAATCCCGCGCCGTAATGCCGATACGCCGGCCCCGCAATTGCGTGGGCGACCGGAAATCGTGCAGGGTGCGGTTGGACACGCCGAAGACCATCTGCGGCGCACGGCTGAAGAACACAAACGCGGTGGCGCTGGGGCCGGTCTGGCGCAGGAAGATGGTGTTCTCGTAGGCGCCGGCGACCACGTCGGCCTGGCCGTCGACCATGGATTGGCGGGCCAGGCTGCCGCCGGCGTGGTCGCGCAACTCCACGTCCAGGCCCTCGTCCCGGAAGAAGCCCAACTGGTCGGCCAGCGTGACCGGCAGGTAGTAGAGAGCGGTCTTGCCGCCGAGGGCCAACACCACTTTTCTGCGCTGGGCGCTGGCCGGCGCCGATTGCGCGCGCGCGCCAAGCCCGGTCAGCAACAGGGCGGGCGCCGCCAGCACGGCGCGACGGTTCAGAGACAGGTTCGGCAAGACTTCCACCAGCAGCAGCGCAATCCCCGGAACGGGGGACGCGTCTTACGTTAGCCGAGGCCATGACGCGCTGCCATCCGGATCAAACCCGATGGGGTTTTCTCTTACGCCGGACGATGCATGCTGTGGTGATGCCGACGCACGTCGGCACCACCGTTCATAGGTGGCGCGTGCACGCTGTTCTGAGGCCTGACGCCAACGCCAGCCACGCGATCGGCGCGCCTTCCAATCGAACCGGCCACCAGCCCTTGCTCCATCGGTGGCGGCAGCTATTCGAAAGATAGCAACTGCGGGCCGTCGTGCACGCTCAACGCCGGTCGACCAGCGCGTGCGCGATGGTGCCCAGATCGACGTACTCCAGCTCGCTGCCTGCCGGCACGCCGCGCGCCAGGCGCGTGACCGTGAGCCCGCGCGCCTTGAGCGCCTGCGCGATCACGTGCGCCGTGGCCTCGCCCTCGGCGGTGAAGTTGGTGGCCAGGATCACCTCCTGCACCAGGCCATCGGTGGCGCGCTCAATGAGCTTGTGCACGCCGATGTCGCGCGGGCCGATGCCGTCCAGCGGGCTGAGCTTGCCCATCAGCACGAAGTAGCGGCCCTTGAACGCGCCGGTGCGCTCCAGCGCGGCCTGGTCGGCCGGGGTTTCCACCACGCAGAGCTTGCTGGCGTCGCGCTGCGGATCGCTGCAGGTGGCGCAGATCTCGCTTTCGGTGAAGGTGTAGCAGCGCGCGCAGTGCCGCACCTGCGCCACCGCCTCCTGCAGCGACCGCGCCAGCACCTGCGCGCCCTCGCGGTCGTGCTGCAGTAGGTGAAACGCCATGCGCTGGGCCGAGCGCACGCCCACCCCCGGCAGACGCCGCAGCGACTGCACCAGCGTGTCAAGGGCGTGGGTATCGCTCAATGGGCAGTTCTTTCCATTCAGTGAACCATTGGGTTCTCGCGCGATACACCTGTGCAGCCATGGCGGAGAAGCGGGCCAAGCCAGCGACCGCCGAGGCGCGGCTTGCCCCGCCCTCTGGCGGCCCACCCGTTCCGCAGGACAGGGGGCTGAGGCCCGCGGCTCCAGACTTGCCTGCGCAGGCCTGGACAGGTCGAAGGGCCGCCGACACTGGCGGCGAGCACCGAGGCGCAAAGCGAGTCAGAGGGGTGGCCCCCTTAAAACGGGAACTTCATGCCCGGCGGCAGGCCAGGCATGCCCGCCGGCATCAGCTTGCCCATCTTCTCGGCCGACAGTTCCTCGGCCTTGCGCACGGCAGCGTTGAAGGCGGCGGCCACCAGGTCTTCCAGCATGTCCTTGTCGTCGGCGAGCAGGCTCGGGTCGATGGTGACGCGCTTGACGTCGTGCTTGGCGGTCATCAGCACCTTCACCAGGCCGGCGCCGGATTCACCTTCCACCTCCATCAGCGCCAGTTCGTCCTGGGCCTTCTTGAGGTTGTCCTGCATGGCCTGGGCCTGCTTCATCAGGCCGGCGAGTTGTCCTTTGTTGAACATCGGTTTCCTTTGGTCAAAATCTACGAGAACCTCTTGATCGACCGGCCGCGGGGCAGGCCAGTCCAGCGGAGGCCGTGGATCGGGCTTGGCCCTGCCACTGGCGTCGTCCTCTCTGGGGGAAGGCGCGCAGCGCCACGGGGGGTTACAACGGCTTCACGCTTCCAGGCACGATTTTCGCCCCAAAGTCGCGCATCATCTCCTGCACGAACGGATCGGCCATGAGCAGCGCCTCGGCGGCCTTCTGGCGGCGCGCGTTGGCGATGGCGTTGCGGCGCGACGGGCTATCGTCCACCAGGCCCACGTCCACCTTGAGGCGCACCGGATGGCCGGCACCGCGCAACGCCTCCTGCAGGCGCTCGGCGGCGGCGGACTGGGCCAGCGATTCGTTCTCCACACGCAGCGTCCATTGCGTGTCGGTGCGCGCCACCAGCTGCGCCTGCAGCGCCAGCTCACGCACCAGCGCCGTCACCAGCTCGCGCGCCACCAGGTCCTGCACCAGCTCGTGCCAGAAGTCGCCCTCGGCCGACGCACGCACTGGCGGCGGCTCCGGCGCAGCGGCGGTGCGCACCGCGCGCTCGGCCATGTCGGCACTCTCACGCACTTGAAATGCTACTATTTCTGAAGCTGCCTGCGCCCGCCCTTCCTGGGCTGGAGGCCTGTTTCCTTGTGAATCCTGGGCTGGCGACAACGCTGGCCGGCGCACCGGCAGCGGCTGGATCGACGGATGTGCCGGCGTGGTGACGGCGCGTGGTGGCGCCGCCAGATCCGCATCGTCCCAGTCGACGGGCGGCAGATCAGCATCGGCCGGGTCTTCCCAGGGCGGCTGCGGAGGCAGGTCGTCATCCGTCTCGGGCTGCGCCGCAGCGGCATGGACGGCCGCGGCCTGGACATTGGAGGGTTCTGGCGCGACGCGATCTGGCGCCGGTGCAGGCGCGGAAGGCTGCGGCGTGACAGCTGAATCGGGCCGGGCCGGCGTAGCGACAGCGCCGGCGCCGGCGCCGGCGCCGGCGCCATGCGACCCGGCCCGCGCGCCCTGCGGTGCCGCAGCCTCAGCCGATTTCAGGCTTTTTTTTTCCTGCGCCGCTACCTCAACTGGCTGGTCACCCGCCGGCGCCTTGAACGGCAGCAGGCGCAGCAGCACCATGGTGAGGCCGGCGTATTCGTCCGGCGCCAGGCCGAGTTCGGCGCGGCCGTGCAGGCACAGGCTGTAGAGCAGCTGTGTCTCGTCGGCCGGCATGGCAGCGGCCAGGCGGGCGATTTCGGCAGCCTCCGGGTCGGTCTCGTCCACCGGCATGTCGGGCACGGCCTGGCGCACGGCCATGCGCTGCAGCACGCCGGTCATGTCCTCCAGGGTGGAAGCGGCATTCAGCCCGGCTGCGCGCAACGCATCGGAGAGCTCCACCACCGCCTTGCCGTCGCCACGCGACAGCGCATCGATCAGCTGGAACACGACGCCGCGGTCGGCGCTGCCGAGCATCTGGCGCACGGCGGCCTCTTCCAGCCTGCCGGAACCGAAGGCGATGGCCTGGTCCGTCAGGCTGAGCGCGTCGCGCATGGAGCCGCGCGCGGCACGCGCCAGCAACCGCAGCGCCTGCGGCTCGGCCGGCACGCTTTCCTGCGCCAGCACATGCTCCAGGTGCTGCAGCACGGTCTCCGGCGCCATGGGCCGCAGGTTGAACTGCAGGCAGCGGCTCAGCACCGTGACGGGCACCTTCTGCGGGTCGGTGGTGGCGAGCACGAATTTCAGGTATTCGGGCGGCTCCTCCAGCGTCTTCAGCATGGCGTTGAAGGCGGTGTTGGTGAGCATGTGCACTTCGTCGATCATGAAGACCTTGAAGCGCCCCTGCACCGGCTTGTAGACCGCCTGTTCGAGCAAGCCCTGCACCTCGTCCACGCCGCGGTTGGAGGCGGCATCGAGCTCGGTGTAATCAACGAAGCGGCCGGCATCGATCTCGGTGCATGCCGGGCACACGCCGCATGGCGTGGCGGTGATGCCACCCTGCCCGTCAGCGCCCACGCAGTTGAGCGACTTGGCCAGGATGCGCGACACCGTGGTCTTGCCCACGCCGCGCGTTCCGGTGAACAGGTAGGCATGATGCAGCCGCTGCTGTTCCAGCGCGTTGGAAAGCGCCTGCACCACATGCTCCTGGCCCACCATCTCCGAGAAATTGCGGGGACGGTATTTGCGGGCCAGCACCAGATACGACATGCGGGGATTTTACGTGCCGCAATCAGCCTCGCCGGAATTAGAGGCAACTCTCGGATCGCGGATGAATCAGGGGTTCTCCCTAGCCACACGTCCCCAAAAAGGGGTATGCTGCAGCGCAACAAAGTCAATTCGTGACGGTTGGAGCAGGGCATGCCAAGGCATGTCTCGCGCCGGCCGGAAGCGTACCGATTGATCCATGTTCCAGTACGAATGTTCGGTCCCGCCGTGTAATGCGGCCGATGTCCGGCGCATCAAGGACCCGCAGGCACGCCTGCTGGTGGACGCCCTGGAGGGTTGCTGTCACCCCCGAGCCGAGCGCCTGCGCGCCCGCCTGCAGACCTGTCACGACGCGGATGAGCTTCAGGCCTTGCGAGCCGAGGTGCTGAATCTTCTCGCCCTGAGCTTCGGGCGGCCTGAAGCGGAATCGCGTCTGCAACTACAATAGAACATGACGGGCCTTCCCGCATGGTGAAGCGGCCAACCGGGTCAGGTGGGGAACCAAGCAGCCCTAACTGTGTAGCCAGTGCCGGGGTCAAGGCTCGTCACCCTTTTCTCTCCCTACCCCTGTCATGCAGCACCTGCAGCCCGCTCTGGCCGCACACCGCTGACGCAAAGCTTCGAAGCCTCAGCCCTCAGCGGCTTGCCGGTTGACCTCGAACGGCGACATGGCCAGCAGCGTGGTCAGCGCGCTCGAGGCCATCATCGTGCCCCAGAAGATGAAGAAGGTGACGGTGTAGACCGCCGGGCGCGACCAGTCGAGCCGCTGCCCGAACAGTGCGATGGTTTCCGGATCGAGCACGGCAAATACCGCCATCTCCAGCACGGCCGCCATCAAAAAGGCGGGCCAGGCAATCCACATCAGTCGTTCCCGCAACATGGGTCTGTCTCCTTCTGGGCCCTTGGGTTGCAAAACAATCAGTACTCCTTGCGGTAGCGCTCAGCGCCCTGCCGCGGGGTCGTTCGTGACCTGATTCTGCGCGGCTGGCGGCACGCCACCCGTGGCTGCGTGGTTGCGCGCCTGCATGGCCGGTGCATGGGCGCTGCCATGGGCGCTACTTACTTCATCTGCCGGGGGCGCACCGGCGCGGCTGCCGGGAGCGTCCTGGTAGACCGGATCGGGTGTGCGGATAGCCAGGAACAGCGTGAAGAACGATGCCACCACCACCACCGCCGGCCCCCCGATCACGAGCCAGAGGTGGCCGTGTTTCCACCAAGGAAGCTGGGGGGTGTTCTGTACTGTGTTCATCTTGGCACCATGAAGACCGATTTCTCGGAAATGTCGTGTCCGTCGGACGCGATCTTGAAGTGAATGGTATGCGACCCCGGCGCGGCGGCGTCGTAGGGCACGCGCAACTGCACCGGCACCCATAGCGATTGCGCGCCGTCCACGGTGACGCTCTTCTCGGACGTCAGCTCCAGACCGCTCAAGCCGTCTACCGACAAGTTGTAAGTCTGCGGCTTCTCGCTCGCGTTCATGATCTGGATGCGGTAGACGTTCTCGATCTTGCCGCCCTCGACGATGCGAGCCAGCGTGGCACGATCGCGCACGATGTCGACCTTGAAGGGCGTGCGCAGGAACAGGCTGACGAAGAATCCGGCAATGATGATGCCCAGCACCGTGCAGTAGAGCAGCACGCGCGGGCGAAACACGCGGCGCCAGATCTGCTGCTGCGTCCAGCCGTTGTTCAGGCCATTCTCGGTGGTGTAGCGGATCAGGCCCTTGGGGTATCCCACCTTCTCCATCACACCATCGCAAACGTCGATGCAGGCCGCGCAGCTGATGCATTCGTACTGCAGGCCCTTGCGGATGTCGATGCCCGTGGGGCAGACCTGAACGCACAGCGTGCAATCCACGCAATCGCCCAAGCCCAGTGCCTTGGGATCGGCCTTCTTGGAGCGTGCGCCGCGCGGCTCGCCCCGGGTGGTGTCGTAGCTGACGATCAGCGTGTCCTTGTCGAACATGGCGCTCTGGAAGCGCGCATAGGGACACATGTACTTGCACACCTGCTCGCGCATGAAGCCGGCGTTGCCATAGGTGGCAAAGCCGTAGAAGAAGATCCAGAAGGTTTCCCAGGGCCCGAGCGTCCAGTGCAGCACATGCGAGCCCAGTTCACGGATGGGTGCGAAGTAGCCGACGAAGGTGAAACCCGTCCACAGACCCACTGCGATCCAGGCCGCCTGCTTGGCCACCTTGCGCCACAGCTTCGTCGCCGACATGGGCGAGGCGTCCAGCCGCATGCGCGCACTTCGATCACCCTCGATCTTGCGCTCGATCCAGAGGTAGATCTCGGTGTAAACGGTTTGCGGGCAGGCGTAGCCACACCATTGCCGACCCGCCACAGCCGTGAACAGGAACAGCGACAACGCGGAAATGATCAGGATGCCCGTCAGGTAGATCACATCCTGTGGGTACAGCACCAGGCCGAAGATGTAGAAGCGCCGGGCTTCCAGATCGAAGAGCATGGCCTGCCGGCCGCCCCACTGCAGCCACGGCATCCCGTAGAAGAAGATCTGCGTGAGGAATACGAGCACCCATCGCCACTTGGCGAACAACCCAGTCACGCTGCGCGGGTAGATCTTCTTGTGCGCCTGGTAAAGCGACACCATTTCCGGATCGCTGGCGGCGGCCGCTGCGGCAGCGGCCTTGTCGGGGGTGGGAGTGGTTGAGGTGCTCACGTCAGTCTCGGACAGCGACCATATGGTCAGGCCAGCCGGCAGCGCGATGCCGAGGCAGCCCAATCATTGGATGGCCAATAGTTTGATTATTTGCGCATACGCTCAAATATAATTGATCTGCCTCAAGAATAACGCGCTGGGGCTCGCCCACAAAGGCAAGCACCAGCGCGTTGTCAGGACTCCCGGTCAGGGCCGCGAACGACCCTGGATGGCAGGACATCAGACCAGCGAAACCTCCACGCGGCGCGCCTGCGCGCCGGCACCGGCGTCGACGTTCTCGGGCTTCTTCAGCTCGATCTTGTCCTCGGCCACGCCCAAGGCCTTCAACTGGTCGCGCACCGCGAATGCGCGCTGCTTGGCCAGCTCATCATTCTGGGCGGCGTTGCCCGAGCTGTCCACGAAGCCGCTGATCATGGCTTTTTTGCCTGCCTGAACACCGGCCACCACATCAGCCAGCGCCTTGTCGGCACCGGTGGCGAGATCGGCCTTGCCCGTGGCGAAGAAGAACTTCACCACACCGTTGTCCACGGTGACGGAGGGGCTATCGGCCGCGACCGGAGCGGCGGCGGCTGCAGGTGCAGGCGCTGCGGCAGGTGCCGCGACGCCACCGCCCTTGCCCCAGACATAAGCGGTCAGAACCTTGATCTGCTCGGGCGTGAATTTGCTTTCCCACGCCGGCATCACGCCCATATGGCCGTTGTTGATCATGCTGACCACGTGCGATTCGACGCCCGGGCCAAGGAACCATACGTTGTCCGTCAGGTTGGGGGCACCCAGGGCCTGGTTGCCCTTGCCATCAGGACCGTGACATGCCGAGCACACCACGAACTTGGCCTTGCCCAGACCGGCGCGGGTGGAGTCGTTCGGTGCACCCGACAGGCTCAGCACGTAGTTGGCCAGATTGCGTACGTCGTCCGGCGTACCAATGGCCGCTGCCTGCGGGGGCATGACGCCCATGCGACCGTGGGTGATGGTTTCCTGGATCTTGTCCGGCGTACCGCCCCAGTTCCAGTCGTTGTCGGTCAGATTGGGAAAGCCCTTGCTGCCGCGCGCGTCCGAACCATGGCATTGCGAGCAGTTGTTCATGAACAGGCGGTCGCCGATGCCCATGGCCTCCGGATCCTTGGCCAGCTGCTCGGTGCTCATGCCCGAGAACTTGGCGTAGAGCGGTGCTACCTGCTCGTTACCCTGGTTCACTTCCTTGTCGAACTGCCCCGTTGCAGACCAGCCCAGGGAACCCTTGTAGGAGCCCATGCCCGGATAGAGGAACAGGTAGGCAATGGCGAACAGCACCGTGATGATGAACAGGCCCACCCACCAGCGCGGCAGCGGGTTGTTCATTTCTCGCAGGTCGCCGTCCCACACGTGCCCGGTGGTGTTGTCGTGCGAGGTAATGGCCTTGGTCTTGCCGCTGATCCACAGCAGCAGGATGCAAGCCAATATGCTCACCGCCGTGATGCCGGCCACAAAAGCCGACCAGAAACCGCTTGTAAAGTCGCTCATCTTCCTATCCCTGCCTCTCGGCCGGGCCTCCTGCTCAGTCCTGGTCGAAGGGCAGCCGCGCTGCCTCTTCGAACTGTTGTTGGTTGCGGCTGGACCATGCCCAGATGACGATGCCGATGAACACGACAAACGCCACCACGGTCACGATGCTGCGGATCATGTTGATATCCATGGCACGGGCCTTTCAGGTCACTTGCGGTGGATGCCCAGAACCTGCAGGTACGCGATCACGGCGTCCAGTTCGGTCTTGTCCTTGAGCTCTTCCGGCGCCTTGGCGATGTCTTCGTCCGTGTAGGGGGCGCCCAGGGTGCGCATGCCCTTCATGTGCGCCTGAATCGTGCTCGCATCGGCCGGCGTCTTCTCGAGCCAGGAATAGGCGGGCATGTTGGACTCTGGCACCACGTCACGCGGGTTGTTCAGGTGTACGCGGTGCCAGTCGTCGCTGTAGCGGCCACCCACGCGGGCCAGGTCCGGGCCGGTACGCTTGGAGCCCCACTGGAAGGGATGGTCGTACACGAACTCGCCGGCCACCGAGTAGGGGCCATAGCGCAGCGCCTCGGCGCGGAACGGACGCACCATCTGCGAGTGGCAGTTGTAGCAGCCCTCACGACGGTAGATGTCGCGCCCGGCCAGTTGCAGCGCGGTGTAGGGCTTGAGGCCCTCGATCGGCTGGGTGGTCGATTTCTGGAAGAACAGCGGGACGATCTCCACGATGCCGCCGATGGCCACCGTGATCAGGATCAGCACGATCATCAGAAAGTTGCTGGTCTCGACCTTGGCGTGGCCGCTGATGTGCTCTTGAGCCATGATGTGAACTCCTTCAGGCGTGGGCCGCGACCGCGGGGATCTGCACCGGGACCGAGCGCCCGGCCGTCGCCGTCTTGAACACGTTCCAGGTCATGATCAGCATGCCGGTCAGGTAAATCAGACCGCCGAGCAGACGCAGCACGTAGAACGGGAAGGTGGCCTTGACCGACTCCACGAAGGTATAGGTCAACGTACCGTCGGGGTTGACGGCGCGCCACATCAGCCCCTGCATCACGCCAGCGATCCACATCGAGGCGATGTACAGCACGATGCCGATCGTCGCCACCCAGAAGTGGATCTCGATGGCCTTCACGCTGAACATCTGCTTGCGCCCGAAGAGGCGCGGGATCAGGTAGTACATGGAACCCATGGTGATCAGACCCACCCAGCCCAAGGCGCCGGAGTGCACGTGGCCGACGGTCCAATCGGTGTAGTGGCTCAGGGCGTTGACGGTCTTGATGGACATCATCGGACCCTCGAACGTGGACATGCCGTAGAACGACAGCGACACGATCAGGAAGCGCAGGATCGGATCGTCACGCAGTTTGTGCCAGGCACCCGACAGCGTCATGATGCCGTTGATCATGCCGCCCCAACTGGGCGCGAGCAGGATCAGGGAGAACACCATGCCCAGCGACTGCGCCCAATCAGGCAGCGCGGTGTAGTGCAGGTGGTGGGGACCAGCCCACATGTAGGTGAAGATCAGCGCCCAGAAGTGAACGATGGACAGACGATAGCTGTACACCGGGCGCTCGGCCTGCTTCGGGATAAAGTAGTACATCATGCCCAGGAAGCCCGCGGTCAGGAAGAAGCCCACCGCGTTGTGGCCGTACCACCATTGCACCATCGCGTCCTGCACGCCAGCGTAGGCCGAGTACGAAGTGAAGCCACCCACCGGCAGCGCCGCGCTGTTGACGATGTGCAGCAGCGCCACGGCGATGATGAAGGCGCCGTAGAACCAGTTGGCCACGTATATGTGTTTGACACGGCGCGTACCGACGGTGCCGAAGAACACCACCGCGAAGGCCACCCACACCAGCGCAATCAGGATGTCGATCGGCCACTCCAGTTCGGCATATTCCTTGCCTTGGGTGTAGCCGAGCGGAAGGCTGATGGCCGCCGCGACGATCACCAGTTGCCAGCCCCAGAAGGTAAAAGCCGCCAACCCGTCACCGAACAGCCGTACCTGGCAGGTCCGCTGCACCACGTAGTACGCCGTGGCAAACAGGCCACAGCCACCGAACGCGAAAATCACTGCGTTGGTGTGCAGCGGTCGCAATCGGCCATAGCTGAGCCAGGGAATGCCCAGGTTCAGTTCCGGCCAAGTCAGTTGCGCGGCAATGATCACGCCCACAAGCATGCCCACCACGCCCCACACCACCGTCATGATGGCGAACTGTCTGACTACCTTGTCGTTATAGACCGTAGCCTTGGTGTTGGCGAATGACATTTCCACCTCTCTTCAAAAAACCTTTTGTAGTGTCCGCTAGCCTATCAGGGTCTTGCTTGATATGTATCAATCGTGTTCGAGAATGCGCTCGCCCTCGCGCTCGACGTCGTCGAACTGGCCACGGTAGATTGCCCACCATAGCGCCGCCAGGATGAAGAAAACCAACACCACCGACAGCGGGATCAGCAAGTACAAGATATCCATTTGCGCAATTATGCAAATTCCGCAGGGCGCGACAAGCGCATTGCGTTGAGCACGACCAGGAGCGAACTCGTGGCCATGCCCAGCCCCGCAGCCCAAGCCGGCATCCATCCGGCCATGGCCAACGGTATGGCGATCGCGTTGTAGGCGGCCGCCCAGGCGAGATTCTGCCGCACCACCCTCATGGTGTCGCGCGCCTTTACAAAGAGCGCGGCCACAGGCATCAGGTGGTCGCCCATCACCACAAAGTCCGACTGCGCGCGCGCCAGCGGTACCGATCGCCCAAAGGCCACCGACGCGTCGGCACCAGCCAGCACCGGCCCGTCGTTCAGGCCGTCGCCGACCATGGCGACGCTGCGGCCGTCCTGCTGCCAAGCACGCAGCGTGGCCAGCTTGTCGGCTGGCGTGCAGCCGCCGCGGGCCTCGGCGATGCCGGCCAGCCCCGCCAGCCGCTCGGCCGCTTGGGCCGAGTCACCGGACAGCAGGCGCACCCGGATCCCCAGCCCGGCCAGCGTCTGCACGGCGGTTTTCGCGTCGTCGCGCAGGTCTTCGCGCAGTTCGAAGCTCGCCAGCCAGCCCTGGCCGTCCGCCAGGTGCACCTGCAAACCCTCGCTCGATGCTGGTTCCAGCCCGCACAGGACGGCCGAACCCAGGCGCACCGCGCCGTGCACGCCGATGGCAGGCGCTTCGACCTGGGCACGCACGCCCTGCCCCGCCACTTCTTCGGCAGCCTCGACGCGCCAGCCGGCGGTGGGAACCGTCGCCTCGGCGTCCGCGGCGGCCACCAGCGCACGCGACACCGGGTGCAAACTGCCGCGCGCCAGCGCCGCCGCCAGCGCCAACGCCTGGCCCCTTGCGACGCCGGGGCGCGTGCTCATCCGGGCCAGCACGAAGCCGTCGCGGGTCAGCGTGCCGGTCTTGTCGAACACCACGGTGTCCACGCCGGCCAGGGTTTCCAGCGCCTGCAGATGGCGCACCAGCACGCCGGAGCGCGCCATGCTGCCGGCGGCCGCCAGCATGGCCGCCGGGGTGGCGAGCGACAGCGCGCACGGGCAGGTGACCACCAGGATCGCCACGCCGATCATCACCGCGTGACCCGGATCGCTGGGCCACCACCAGGCCACCGCCAGCCCGGAGGCCAGCAACATGGCGGCCAGGAACGGCTTGGCCACGCGATCGGCGAGCCGCGCCAGACGCGGCTTGGTGGTGGATGCCTCGGTCATCAGGGCGACGATCTGCGCGTAGCGCGTGTCTTCTCCCAGGCGATCCACGCGCTGTTCGACCACGCCGCTCAGGTTGTGGCTGCCGGCGATCACCGTGTCACCAACACCGCGCGCCAGCGGCGTCGATTCGCCGGTGAGCAGGGCTTCATCGGCGGTGGTGGTGCCGCGCAGCACCACGCCATCGGCCACGAAAGCCTCGCCGGGCAGCACGCGCACCACGTCGCCCACGCGCAGGCGGCGCACCGCCACGCGCTCGAAGCTGCCATCGGCCCGCTGGCGCTCGACGCTCTCGGGCAGGCGGTGCATCAGCGCTTCCAGCGCGCCGGCCGTGCGGTCGCGCAGGCGCAGTTCCAGCCAGCGCCCGGCCAGCAGGAAAAACACGAACATGGTGAGCGAGTCGAAGTAGACCTCGTGCCCGAACGGACCCTCCGGCTCGAAGGTGCCGAGCGTGCTGACCACGAAGGTGAGGCCCATGCCCAGCGCCACCGGCAGATCCATGCTGATGCGGCGCTGCCGCAGGTCGCGCAGCGCGTTGGCGAAGAACGGCTGGCAGGAAAACAGCATCACCGGGATCGTCAACACCCAGGCGGCCCAGCGCAGCAGGTTGATGATGTTGGGCTCGATCTCGCCCGGGCGCGTGAAGTACGTCGGCGTGGCGTACATCATCACCTGCATCATGCAGAGGCCCGCCACCCCCAGGCGCCAGAGCATCTTGCGGGTTTCGGCCAGGCGGCGCTCGCTGGCCAGCGGGTCGTGCGCCGGCAACGGCCGGTAACCGGCCCGGCGCACGGCATCCATCCATTGCGAGGGCTGGGTGAGCGCCGCGTCCCACACCACGCGGCCGCGCTGGCTGGCGGCGCTCACATCGGCGGACTGCACGCCGGGCACCGAGCGCAAGGCATCCTCGATGGTGCCTGCGCAGGCTGCGCAATGCATGCCTTCGAACACCACGCTGGATTCCCAGCAGGCCGGTGCCGCCTCCGCAGCAGCTTCCAGCGGGCGGCTGAACTCGCGCCATTCTTCGGGATCGTCAAGCAGGCGCAGGCTTTCGTCCACCCCATGGCGAGGCAACGGCTCCGACAGATGGGTGACGCCGACCGGGATCGTGCTCAACGCAGGGACTCCATGCTGGGCTCAACTGTAGGGATCATGTGGCCGCTCGGTCTTGATTATCGTCAAGACTGGCCGTTGCAGAGGGTATAAGCTTGGATCACGGACATGCGCAGGTCATGCCCGCCAGAAATTCCATCCATCCAAGAGGAGCTGCTCCATGTACCAACGCATTCTCGTCGCGACCGACGGTTCCACGCTGTCCAAGAAGGCCGTCAACAGTGCCATTGAACTGGCGGCCTCCATCGGCGCCGAGTTGATCGCGCTGAAGGTGATCCCGCGTTATCCGCAGAGCTATTTCGAAGGCTCGATCCCGCTGTCGGCCGACGAGGTCGCCAAGGTCGAGCAGCACTGGGCCGACGACGCCCGCGACGTGGTCGACGGCGTCAAGGCCTTGGGCGAGAAAAAAGGCGTGAAGGTCAAGGCCATCCTGAGCAAGGCCGACGTGGTGTCCGACGCACTCATCGCGGCCGCCAAGAAGCACAACGCCGACCTGATCGTGATGGCCTCGCACGGCCGCAAGGGCATCAAGCGCATGCTGCTGGGCAGCGAGACGCAGCAGGTGCTGACGCACTCGCACATCCCGGTGCTGGTGCTGCGCTGATCAACGCCACGGGCCGTTCAAGCCTCCACGAAGAAGCGCGCGGTCGCTATCGACTGGATAGCTGCCACCGCTGTCAGGGCGCCGGCTGGCGCCCTTTTTTGTGTTCAAACCACGAAGCCGTTGGGCACGTGGAAGCCGCGCAGCCTGGCCACTCAAGAGAAAAGAGAAGGCCGACTACCTCGGCACCGCCGTCCCCACCGGATCGTCCGGCATCACCGGCGGCGACGAGGGCGAGCGGTAGTCGGCGTCCACCACGTTGTCCCGTGCCGCCTGCGGCGCCGGGCGGGCCGCGGCTGGCGACTGTGGCGGCGTGCTGGGCGACACCAGCGCGGGCGTGCTGTTCGCCAGGTAGGTCATGCGGTCGCCCAGGCCCATCTCCAGCCGGTCGAGCCGCGCGTGCAGCTCGCGGTTCTGGTCGTCCACGGCCTTCACCAGGCGGCCAATGTTCTCGTCGATCGGGCGCTCGCGCAGGCCCATCTCGGCGCGGTCCACCCGCGACATCAGATCCTGGCTCTGGCGATGCACCGATTCCGACAGCTTGCTCACTTCGGCATCGAGGTGCGAGCGCAGTTCGGTGAAGCGCGAGAGCTCGGCCTTGTCGGCCAGCTCGCGCTGGGCGGCAAGCTCCTTCGACTGGCGGCGGGTTTCCATCAGCACCGCCGCCTGGGTGTAGGCGATCAGGCCGATGAACAGCACCGCCAGCAGCACCATGATGCCCAGTAGCACCAGGCCCAGGGGCGCGTGCACGTCGGTGACGATGAGCGAAAGGTCGGTCGGCCGGGTCATCTCCGTCCAGTTGACCCCGACGAAGATCAGGATCAGCACGCCGACGACGAGCAGAATCAGGGATCGTAGGGACATGGTTGCACTCCTCCTTGCCAAGGTAGCCGCAGCTGCCCGCGCAGCGTGCGTGCGACCACCCCAGTTTAGCCGCCGGATGTGGACGGACTTGTCAGCCAAGGCCCCGTGGCACTGAAACGCCTACGCAAGGCGCGTTGCGCGGCCTGCTCAGCCCGGCACGAACAGCGTCTTGTAGCGGTCGCGCAGCAGGTTCTTCTGCACCTTGCCCATGGTGTTGCGCGGCAGTTCGGCCTCGATGAAGCAGCGCTTGGGAATCTTGAAGTTGGCCAGCTTGGCCTTCAGGTCGGCCAGCAGCTGGTCGGGCGACAGCCCGGCGCCCGGTTTGGCGATCACCACGGCCACGCCCACCTCGCCGAAATCGGGGTGCGGCACGCCGACGATGGCGCTCTCGGCCACGCCCGGCATGTCGTTCAGGTAGCCCTCGATCTCGGCCGGGTAGACGTTGTAGCCCCCGCTGATGATCAGGTCCTTGCTGCGCCCGACGATGGTGACGTAGCCCCACGCGTCCTGCTGCCCCACGTCGCCGGTCTTGAAAAAGCCGTCGGCGGTGAACTCCTCGGCCGTCTTCTCGGGCATCTGCCAGTAGCCGGCGAACACGTTCGGGCCCTTGACCTGGATGCCGCCGATCTCGCCGGCCGGCAGGCTCTGGCCGGCCTCGTCCTGCACGCGCAGGCTCACGCCCGGCAGCGGGAAGCCCACGGTGCCGCCGCGCCGCTCGGCCTGGTCGCCGTAACGGGCGTCGGGCCGGTAGGGGTTGGAGGTGAGCATGATGGTCTCGCTCATGCCGTAGCGCTCCAGGATGGTGTGGCCGGTGCGCGTCTTCCAGTCGTTGAAAGTCTCGATCAAAAGCGGCGCCGAGCCGCTGATGAACAGGCGCATGTGCGCCGCCTGCACCTGCGTGAGCGCGGGCTCGTTCAGCATGCGCACGTAGAGCGTGGGCACGCCCATGAAGACGGTGGCGCGCGGCAGGTCGGCGATCACCGCCTTCGGGTCGAACTTGCCGTGCCACAGCATCCTGCTGCCGTTGAGCAGCGCGCCGTGGATGGCCACGAACAGCCCATGCACATGGAAGATCGGCAGCGCATGGATCAGCACATCGCCAGGCTGCCAGCCCCAGTAATCCTTCAGCATCACCGCGTTCGACAGCAGGTTGCCGTGCGACAGCATCGCCCCCTTGCTGCGCCCGGTGGTGCCGCTGGTGTAGAGGATGGCGGCCAGATCGTCCAAGCCGCGCCGGGCGGGTGTCTGCACGTCGCTGCAGTGCGCGGCGCGCTCCAGCAGGCTGCCGCTGCGGTCGTCGTTCAGCGTGAACACGTGGCGCGTGCCGGCCTGGAAGGCCAGCTGGCTCACCCACGGGAAATTCCTGCCGGTGCAGACCACCACCGCCGGCTTGGCGTTGCCGACGAAGTACTCGATCTCCGCGCTCTGGTAGGCGGTGTTGAGCGGCAGGAACACGAAGCCCGCGCGCAGCGCGCCCAGGTAGAGCAGCACGGCCTCCACCGATTTCTCCACCTGCACCGCCACGCGCGGCGGCACACCAGTCGGGTCCCTGGGGATATCCAGCGACTGCAGCAGGTTGGCGATCATGGCACTGGCGCGGTCCAGGTCGCGCCAGCTGTAGGCCAGGCCGCCATCGGTTTCCACCGCCACGCTGTCCAGGTCGGCGGGAAAGGCCGCGCGCAGGGCGGCGAAGAGGTTGTCGTTGCTCATGGTTCGGGGGCTTCTCTTCTTGTCGTCTCTTGTCGTCAATTGAGCGCGGGCGGGAAACGCGGCGGGCGCTTTTCCAGGAAGGCCTGCACGCCCTCGCGGTGCTCGGCGCCACCGGCGTAGTCGTAGGCCGATCTCACTACGGTTTCGATAGCTGGTTGCGCCTGCCCCGCCTGGGCTGAAGCCGTATTTTGCATGTCATCGGCAAGCAGCTGGCGCAGGGTGCGCTTGGTCATGCGCGCGGCCTGCGGCGCCAGCTTGGCGATGCGATCGGCACGCGCGCTCACATGGGCCAGCAGCTCGGTGCGCGGCACCACGCGGCTCAGAAAGCCCCGCGCCTTCATCTCGTCGGCGTCGAACACCGCCGCTTCCAGCAGCATCTCGCGCGCCGTCAGCTCACCCGCCGCCCGCGCCACCAGCAGCAGCTCGCGCGGCGCCATCGGAAAGCCCAGCCGCGCGATGGGCGCGCCGAACTGCGTGTGCTCGGCCGCCACGCGGATGTCGCAGCAGCTGGCGATCTCCATGCCGCCGCCCATGCAGTGGCCTTCGATGGCGGCGATCATCGGCACGTCGCAGGCCAGCATGGCGGCCAGGCCGCCCCACACGTCTTCCTCGTGGAAATCGCGCAGGCTGCCGGGCTCGAAGCGGAAATCCGGGTACTCGGCGATGTCGCCACCGGCGCAGAAGCTGGCGCCCTCGCCCGCCACCACCACGCAGCGCACGTCGGCGCTACGCGCCAGCGTGGTGAACACCTTGCGCAGCTCGCGCCACATGGTGCGCGTCATCACGTTCAGCTTGCCGGGGTTGACCAAGGTGACGCGCGCCACCGCGCCGGCGTGGGTGTCGTCGAGCGTGTAGCGGATGTGTCCGGTGTCTGCCATGTCGTCCTGGTGCTGCGGTCACGCAACGGCAGGGCGGGCGCCAGCCAGTTGGCCGGTCCGCGCGAACGCCTCGCCGCGTCGTGGTCCCTAATCTTGCAGGCTCTCGACGGCGCCGGACACCGGGATTTCCCCGCTGGCAAGCTGGGCGCGGTGCTTGTCCAGCTTGCCGAGGTCGTACAGGTAGTTGACCATCAGGCCGTAGGACTGGCGGATGCCCTTGGCCGAGGGGTCGCCCAGCCAGTTGAGCCGCTCCACCCGCGCACCGTTGCCCAGGTGGAAGCGCGCCACCGCGTCCTGCGGCCGCCCGCCTGCGGTGGTGGCGCGGCCCAGGTAGCGCGCGCCCGCCCGCAGCAGCCAGGCCCGCAGGGCCGATTTCTCGGGCAGCGCACGCACCTGCTCGGCGGTCTGCAGGCGCGCCAGCACGGTTTCGGCGCTCACGGGCTCGCCCAGCTCGCGCTCCAGCGCCCGGCGCGGCTTGTCGGCCATGGAATCGACCAGCTCGCCCGCCTGCTTGCCCACCCAGGCGCGGAAGCCCGGGATGGGCGAGAGCGTGGCAAAGGTCTTGAGCTGCGGGAACTCGCGCTTCAGCTCTTCGACCACCCGCTTGATCAGCGAATCGCCGAAGCTCACGCCCTTCAGCCCGGTCTGCGTGTTGCTGATGGAATAGAAGATCGCCGTGTTGGCCTTCTGCAGGTTGGCCGCGTCGGCGTGCTCGTCCAGCAGCGGCGGGATGGCACCGGCCAGCTCGCGCAGCAGCGCCACCTCCACGAAGATCAGCGGCTCGCCCGGCAGGCGCGGGTGGAAGAAGCCGTAGCAGCGGCGGTCGTCGTCGAGCCGGTTCTTCACGTCGGCCCAGCTGGTGATGTCGTGCACCGCCTCGTACTGGATCAGCTTTTCCACCAGCGAGGCGGGCGAATCCCAGCTGATGCGCTGCAGGTCCAGGAAGGCGACATCCAGCCAGGTGGAGAACAGCTGCTCCAGCTCTGCATCCAGCGCGGCCAGACGCTTGTCGCGCTTGAGCTCGGGCAGGATCTCGGCGCGCAGGTCGATCAGAAAGCGCATGCCTTCCGGAAACACCGCAAAGCGCTGCAGCAGCCGGGTGCGTGGGGTGATGAAGGCGCGGCGCAGCGCGACTTCGGCGCCGGCTTCCTCGGGCGTGCCGATGGCGGCCTCATAGGCCTGGCGGGCCGATTCGAGCGCGCTCACGTCGGGCGCGAACTGCTCGCTCATCAGCTGCCAGCAGTGGCGCCGCGCCTCGGGGCTGGCGCCGGCGTACCACGCGGCCACGCGGGCGGCGCGGCGGCCGCCTTCCACGTCGCTCACCTGCGGGTCGCCGGTGGCCTTCAGCTCCTCCAGCGTGCGGCGCAGCTCGCGCCCGCTCCAGGCTTCCTGCACGCGCGACAGCATGTCGCCCAGGCGTTCGCGCATGGTGCGCTGGCTCGGGCTTTCGGCTGGGTTGGGGTTCTGGTTTGCTACATCATTCATAGCTGTCTGCGCCTGTCCTGCCTGGGCAAGATACCAAAATCGTTCTTATTTTTCCAGCACCGCGTCGCGCCGGCGGCTGGCCCAGGCCCACAGCGCCGCGCCGGCCAGGATCATGGGTACGCACAGCCACTGCCCGCGCGACAGGCCCAGCGCCTGCAGGCCCAGAAACGCATCCGGCTCGCGGAAGTACTCGGCCACGAAGCGCAGCACGCCATAGCCGAACAGGAAGGCGCCGCTCACCTGCCCCGTCTTGCGCGGCTGGCGCGCGTACAGCCACAGCAGCACGAACAGCAGCAGCCCCTCGCCCAGAAACTGGTAGATCTGCGAGGGGTGGCGCGGCAGCGGCCCCGCGCCCGGGAACACCATGCCCCAGGGCAACGAAGGGTCGGCCACGCGGCCCCACAGCTCGCCGTTGATGAAATTGCCGATGCGCCCGCTGGCCAGGCCCACCGGCACGCAGGGCGCGATGAAATCCGTCACCTGCAGCCAGGGCCGACCGCGCGAGCGCGCCCACCACATCATGGCCAGGATCACGCCCAGCATGCCGCCGTGAAAGCTCATGCCGCCCTGCCAGACGGCGAAGATCTCCAGCGGGTGCGTCGCGTAATACGCCGGCTTGTAGAACAGCACGTAGCCGAGCCGGCCGCCCACGATCACCCCCAGCACACCGTAGAACAGCAGGTCTTCCACGTCGCGCCGCGTCCACGGCGTGGGCCGGGTGATGGAGGCATAGGGCTGGTGCCTGAGCCGCAGCGTGGCCAGCCAGTAGAACAGGCCGAAGGCCACCAGGTAGGTGATGCCGTACCAGTGCACGGCCAGCGGACCCAGCCGCACGGCGACCGGGTCGATTTGCGGGTACATCAGCATGGCGGGCATTGTGCATGAGGGTGCGCGCGCCGGCAGTTGCGCGCGCGAGTGGTGGCGCGGGCCGGCCGGCAGGCTGCGCCAGGCGCTTTTATTTTCATAGCTGCCTGCACCCGCCAGTCAGGGGTTTGTGGCCTTTTTTCCTTGAAATCCGGATCGGCGACAATCGCATCATGAGCGCCACCGTCACCCCGCCCGCCACCCCCACCGCCCGCGCTGCCGAGCCGCGCCTGACCAGCCTGTCCCATGGCGGCGGCTGCGGCTGCAAGATCGCGCCGGGCGTGCTGTCGGACATCCTGCGCGGCACCGGCGGGCTGCCCGTGCCGCCCGAGCTGCTGGTGGGCATCGAGACCGCCGACGACGCCGCCGTCTACCAGCTCAACGACGAACAGGCGCTGGTGGCCACCACCGATTTCTTCATGCCCATCGTCGACGACGCGCGCGACTTCGGCCGCATCGCCGCCACCAACGCGCTCTCCGACGTCTACGCCATGGGCGGCCGGCCGATCCTGGCGCTGGCCATCGTCGGCATGCCGATCAACGTGCTCTCCACTGCCACCATCGGCCAGATCCTGGACGGCGGGGCCAGCGTCTGCCGCGAAGCCGGCATCCCCATCGCCGGCGGCCACACCATCGATTCGGTGGAGCCCATCTACGGCCTGGTGGCGCTGGGCCTGGTGCACCCGCAGCGCGTCAAACGCAACGCCGCCGCGCAGCCCGGCGACGTGCTGGTGCTGGGCAAGCCGCTGGGCGTGGGCATCTATTCGGCCGCGCTCAAGAAAGACCGGCTGGGCGCCGAAGGCTACGCGCAGATGATCGCCAGCACCACGCGCCTGAACACGCCCGGCCCGGCGCTCGCCCTGCTTCCAGGCGTGCACGCGCTGACCGATGTCACCGGCTTCGCCCTGGCCGGCCATGCGCTGGAACTGGCGCGCGGCGCCGGCCTCACGGTGCGCATTGACTGGCCCGCCGTGCCCCTGCTGCCCGGCGTGCGTGAGCTGGCCGCGCAAGGCATCGTCACCGGCGCCAGCGGCCGCAACTGGGCTGCCTACGGCCACGACGTCGCCCTGCCCGCGGCCTTTGGCGACACCGAGCGCGCCCTGCTCACCGACCCGCAGACCAGCGGCGGCCTGCTGGTCGCCTGCGCCCCCGGCGCGGTGGACGAGGTGCTGGCGGTGTTCCGCCAGCAGGGCTTTGGCGACGCCGCCGTGGTCGGCCAGGTGCTGCCGCGCGGGGAGCGGCCGTTGGCGGTGGCGGGCTGACGGCCCGGCCCTTCACCAGTCGCAGCGCCAGGCCCGCCGCCTAGAATCGGCGGCTGACGTTCCCGCACCCCATGTTCAGCTTCTTCCGCAAGAAAAAACCCGCCGCCGAGCCGGCACCCATCGAGCAGTCGGCGGCCGAATCGCCGGTCGCCGACGCGCCCGCCCCGGTGGCGCCGCCCCCGCCGGCCGCCGAAGCCCCGCCCGAGGTGCTGCCGGAAGTTCCGGTCGACGACCTGGAGGCGCAGGCGCTGGCCGCCGTGCCCGAGGAATCCGTCGAAGCCGAACCTCCGGAGCCACCGGCACCGGTCAAAAATACTGCAGAACCCATAGCTGCCTCCGCCCGTCATGAAAGGGCCGAAGCCACTTTTTCCTCTGAATCCGAGCCTGCGGAAGACGCCGCCGCGCCGGCCCGCAGCGGCTGGCTGAGCCGCCTGCGCACGGGCCTGAAGAAGACCGGCAGCGGCATCAGCAGCGTCTTCACCGGCACGAAGATCGACGAAGCGCTGTACGAAGACCTGGAAACCGCGCTGCTGATGGCCGACGCCGGCGTGGCCGCCACCACCTTCCTGCTGGACGACCTGCGCCGCCGCGTGAAGGACGCCCGTGCCACCGACCCGGCCCAGGTCAAGGGCCTGCTGGCCGACGCCATCACCGATCTGCTGAAGCCGCTGGAAAAGACGCTGGTGGTGGGTGAATACCACCCGACGGTGATCATGGTGGCGGGCGTCAACGGCGCCGGCAAGACCACCAGCATCGGCAAGCTCACGCGCCACCTGGCCGACGCCGGCGCCACCGTGCTGTTGGCGGCGGCCGATACCTTCCGCGCCGCGGCGCGCGAGCAGCTGGCCGTCTGGGCCGGGCGCAACCAGGTGGAGATCATCAGCCAGCAGGGGGCCGACCCGTCGGCGGTGGCCTTCGACGCCGTGGCCGCCGGCCGCTCGCGCCGCATGGACGTGGTGCTGGTCGACACCGCCGGCCGCCTGCCCACGCAGAAGCACCTGATGGAGGAGCTGACCAAGATCCGCCGCGTGGTCACCAAGGCCGACATCACCGCCCCGCACGAGGTGCTGCTGGTGATCGACGGCAACACCGGCCAGAACGCGCTGGCGCAGGTCAAGGCCTTCGACGAGGCGATCCAGCTCACCGGGCTGGTGGTCACCAAGCTCGACGGCACCGCCAAGGGCGGCGTGCTGGCCGCCATCGCCCGCGAAAAGCCGGTGCCGGTGTACTTCATCGGCGTGGGCGAGAAGCTGGAAGACCTGCAGACCTTCAGCGCGCGCGAGTTCGCCCAGGCGCTGCTGGGCAGCTAGGGCCTCTTCCCAGCCCCCAGGCTGCCGCCGTCACGCTTTGCAACGCCTGCGCGGCCGGCCGCCGGCGGGGCTGCCGATACACTTGCGGCAATGACCAACCCCTCTCGGAAACACCTGGTCCTGCTGGGCGCCGGGCGCGCCAACCTGCAAGTGCTGCGCGGCCTGGCCCGCCAGGGCCGCGGCGATCTGGGCGTCACGCTGGTGGCGCCGCACCCCTACTACATCGAGCGCGGCATGCTGCCGGGCTACGTGGCCGGCGACTACGCGCTGGAGGACATCCGCATTCCGCTCGACGCCCTGGTGGAAGCCAGCGGCGCCGGCTTCGTGCCGGCGCACGTGCACGCGCTCGACCCCGGCGCGCGGCGCGTGCAGCTCTCCAGCGGCGACGCCATGCCCTACGACGTGCTCTCCATCGACGTGGAACCGGTGGTCGACCGCGACCAGACCGAGGCCGAGATGCCCGGCGCCCGCCGCAACGCGCTGTTCACCTGGCCGCTTGAAAGCTTCGTCCAGCTGTGGCCGCAGCTGCAGTCGCTGGCGGCCGAGCGTGCCCTGCACGTGGCGGTGATCGGCGGCGGCCGGGCCGCGGTGGAACTGGCCCTGGCCTGCGCCCACGCGCTGGCCCATCCGCACGGCACCCGCGTGACGCTGGTGTCCGACGAGAACCCGCTGCTGGCCAGCGAGCCGCCCGGCCTGCAGCGCCGCATGGTGGCGCGGCTCAAGCAGCTCGGCGTGACCGTGCTGCAGGACCGCTGCACCGGCCTGGACGGCCGCGAGCTGCAACTGGCCAGCGGTGCCCGCCTGGTGTGCGATGCCCCGCTGCTGGCGGCGCAGCCGGGCCCGCCCGCCTGGCTGCTGCAGGCCGGCCTTCCGCTGGGCGAAGACGGTCTGCCGCTGGTCAACGAACGGCTGCAGGTTGAAGAGCATCGTCAGGTCTTCATCGTGCCGCCGCGCGCGCCGCTGGAGCTCGGCCCGGTGCTGGAAGCCAATCTGCGCACCGCGCTCGATGGCGGCTCCTTCAAGAAAGTGCCGGTGCAGGCCTCGCGCCTGCGCGTGCTGAGTTGCGGCGCCGGCCGCGCCGCCGCCGCCTGGGGGCCCCTCACCCTGGAAGGCCGCGAAGTCTGGCACTGGAAGGATCGGCGTGACCGCCGGCAGCTGGCCAGCCTGTTCAAGATCTGAGGGCATCCCCCTGAGCCGCTGACGCGGCTTCCCCCTTCTTACTTCGTGAAGGGGGACGACGCCAGTGGCCGGTACAAGCCCGGCCACGGCGTCCGCGCGCATGGCCTGCTCCGCGGCCTCTGGTTTGGGCGCCCGTCTCATTTCTTGGGGGCTTGGGCGAAAACCTTCGGTGGATAGGCCCGGTGGCGCGGGGCGCTGCGGGTCTTGCCCCGAAACACCCCCGGGGAAACCCCCATTGGCTGAGCGGTAACGTGCACTATACTGCCCAATCAAATCTGCACTATTGTGCATGTGTTGGTGGCGGCGGAGGCCGTGACCGCGCCCGCTCCGCTCAGGGTTATTCAGGTAGGCGCCTGGGCGGAATGCAGCTGAAAATCCCTGCAACGTCAACCACTTGGAGACTTTCCCATGACCGTGATCCATGATCGCCGCCCGCTGTCCCGCCGCCTGGTTCTGTCGCGGGGTGCCGCGCTGGTCGGCGCCGCTTCCAGCGGCCTGCTGCTGCCGGAAATCGTGCGCGCCCAGGGCAACAAGGTGAAGGTGGGCTTCATGCTGCCCTACACCGGCACCTACGCCCAGCTGGGCGTGGCGATCGAGAACGGCGTGCGCATGGCCATCGCCGAAAAAGGCGGCAAGCTGGGCGGCCGCGAGATCGAATGGGTCAAGCTGGACGACGAGTCCAACCCCGCCAAGGGGGTCGAGAACGCCAGCAAGCTGGTGCAGGCCGACAAGGTGGACGTGCTGATCGGCACCGTGCACTCGGGCGTGCAGATGGGTATCCAGAAGGTGGCGCGCGAGAGCGGTGTGCTCAACATCATCCCCAACGCCGGCGTGCTGGCCGCCACCCGCGCGCTGTGCGCGCCCAACGTGTTCCGCACCAGCTTCACCAACAGCCAGCCGACCATGGCGCTGGGCAAGCCGATGATGGACAAGGGCCTGAAGAAGGCCGTCTGGATCACCTGGAAATACGCCGCCGGCGACGAGGCCTTCGAGGGCTTCAAGGAAGGCTACACCAAGGCGGGCGGCACCATCGTCAAGGAACTGGGCGTGGCCTTCCCCAACGTGGAGTTCCAGGCCCTGCTGACCGAGATCGCGTCCCTCAAGCCGGACGCCGTGGCCTGCTTCTTCGCGGGCGGTGGCGCAGCCAAGTTCATGAAGGACTACGCCGCCGCGGGCCTGAAGGACAAGATTCCCCTGTACGGCTCCGGCTTCCTGACCGAAGGCACGCTGGAAGCCGCCGGTGACGCCGCCGAAGGCGTGATGAGCACCCTGCACTACGCCGATTCGCTGGACACGCCGCGCAACAAGGCCTTCCGCACCGCCTACGCCAGGGACTTCAAGATGCAGCCCGACGTGTACGCCGTGCAGGGCTACGACGCCGGCCAGCTGCTGCTGCTGGGGGCCGACGCCGTGAAGGGCGACCTGGCCAACAAGGCCGCGCTGTACAAGGCCATGGGCTCGGCCAGCATCGACAGCCCGCGCGGCAAGTGGACCATGAGCAAGTCCCACAACCCGATCCAGGACATCTACCTGCGCAAGGTCGAGAACAAGGACAACAAGGTGCTGGGCGTGGCCGCCAAGCAGCTGGCCGATTCCGGTGCCGGCTGCAAGATGGCCTGACCTCGCCTCACAAGCCCAGGAAACGGCGGCGTCGCGCCGCCGTTTTTTTGACCCCGTTTTTCCCCTTAACCACGTCCCAGCCCGGTGAACATCGCCGATTTCCTGATCCAGACGCTGAACAGCGTGCAGTACGGCCTGCTGCTGTTCATGCTGGCCGCCGGCCTGACGCTGATCTTCGGCATCATGGGCGTGGTCAACCTCGCCCACGGCAGCTTCTATATGCTGGGCGCCTACCTGGCGTATTCGCTGTCCAGCATGCTGGGCAGCTTCACGCTCGCCATCCTGGCGGGCGTGGTGCTGTCGGTGCTGTTCGGCCTGGTGCTGGAGCGCGTGCTGTTCCGCTTCTTCTACCAGCGCGACCACCTCGACCAGGTGCTGATGACCTTCGGGCTGATCTACATCTTCGAAGAGCTGCGCTCCATCCTCTGGGGCGACGACGTGCACGGCGTGCCGATCCCGCCGCTGCTCACCGGCTCGATCCCGCTGACCGACACGCTGTCCTACCCCATCTACCGCCTGTTCATGGCCGGCCTGTGCGTGCTGCTGGCCATTGGCCTGTACCTGCTGATCAGCCAGACGCGGCTGGGCATGAAGATCCGCGCCGGCGCCTTCAACCGCGACATGACGGAATCGCTGGGCATCAACATCAAGCTGATCCATGCGGTGGTGTTCGCCATCGGCGTGGCACTGGCCTCGGTGGCCGGCATGATCGCCGCGCCCATCTCCAGCGTGTACCCGAACATGGGCGCGCCGGTGCTGATCATGTGCTTCGTGGTGGTGGTGATCGGCGGCATCGGCTCGGTGCGCGGCGCGCTCATCGCGGCGCTGCTGGTCGGCTTTGTCGACACCTTCGGCAAGGTGCTGCTGCCGCAGGTGTCGGCCATGCTGGTCTACATGCTGATGGCGGTGGTGCTGCTGTGGAAGCCCGAGGGGCTGTTCAAGCAATGAAGCGCGCCCGCCCCACCCTCATTTACCGTGGAGGCCGCCGATGAGCGCGCCCAAGGCCAACCTCGAGGCGCTGCCGCGCAGCGTGCAGATCGTGCTGGCGCTGGGCCTGGTGGCGCTGGTGGTGTTCCCCTTCGTGGGCAGTGACTTCTACGCGCAGATGGTCACGCGCATGATGATCCTGGCGATCTTCGCCATGAGCCTGGACCTGCTGCAGGGCGTGACCGGGCTGGTCTCGCTGGGCCATGCGGCCTACTTCGGGCTGGCCGGCTACGCGCTGGCCTTCGTCACGCCGCAGGACGGCGCGGTGAGCCTGTGGTGGACGCTGCCGCTGGCGCTGCTGGGCTCGGCCGCGGCGGCGCTGGTGATCGGCTTCTTCGTGGTGCGCACCAAGGGCATCTACTTCATCATGGTGACGATGGCCTTCGCCCAGATGATCTATTACCTGTTCTTCGGCAACAAGGTGCTGGGCGGCTCCGACGGGCTGTACCTGTACTTCAAGCCCGACGCCGGCCTGTTCGACCTGGAGAACACCCGCGTCTTCTACTTCTTCACCCTGGCCTGCCTGCTGCTGACCTACGCCTTCCTGCGGCGCCTGCTGTGGAGCCCGTTCGGGCGCGCGCTGGCCGGCATCCGGGTGAACGAGCACCGCATGCGCGCGGTGGGCTTCGGCACCTTCGGCTACAAGCTGGCCGCCTTCACGCTGGCGGGCGCTCTGGCAGGGCTGGCGGGTTACCTGTGGGCCGCGCAGACCGGCTTCGTGAACCCGGAGCTGATGGGCTTCCACCAGAGCGCGCACGCCATCATGATGGTGATCCTGGGCGGCATGGGCAACTTCGCCGGCGCCATTGTCGGCGCCTTCGCCTTCGAGTGGCTGCTGCACGAGTTCAAGGGCCTGCCGAGCCTGGGCGAGTTCAACCTGGGCAAGCACTGGCAGCTCTGGATGGGCCTGTTCATCGTGCTGCTGGTGAGCTTTGCGCCGCGCGGCCTGCTGGGCCTGCTGCAGCGCCGCCACAAGGCGGGGGCCGGCCATGGCTGAGGTGCTGCTTTCGGCCAAGGGGCTGACCAAGCGCTTCGGCGGCCTGGCGGCAGTGGACAACGTCTCCATCGACCTCTGGCGCGACCGCATCCACGTGGTCATCGGCCCCAACGGCGCCGGCAAGTCCACGCTGACCAACCTGCTCTCGGGCGACCTGCCGCCCACCGCCGGCGCCATCCTGCTGGGCGAGCACGACATCACCAAGGCCTCGCCCGAGCAGATCTCGCGCCGGGGCCTGGGCCGCAGCTACCAGAAGACCAACATCTTCCCGCCCTTCACGGTGTGGGAGAACGTGCGCCTGGCGGCCCAGTCGCGCGCCGCGCAGCAGCCCTGGAACCCGCTGCGCTGGATGCGCGCGGCCGACACCGAGCGCAGCGTGAACGAACGCGCCGAGCGCGCGCTGGAGCTCGCCGGCCTGACCGAGCGGCGCGACACCGTGGCCGGCGCCGCCAGCCACGGCGAGCAGCGCCAGCTCGAGATCGCCATGACGCTGGCCACCGACCCGCAGGTGCTGCTGCTCGACGAGCCCCTGGCCGGCATGGGCGTGGCCGAGGCCGAGCGCATGGTGAAGCTGCTGCTGCGCCTGAAGCCCCAGCACGCCATGATGCTGGTGGAGCACGACATCGACGCCATCTTCACGCTGGCCGACCACCTGACGGTGATGGTCAACGGCGCCGTCATCGCCAGCGGCGAGCCGCAGGCGATCCGCAACGACCTCGGCGTGCAGGCGGCCTATCTGGGGGAAGACCACTGATGGCCACCGCCGCCAACGCCAACACGCCGGAAGACCCGAACAACCCGCTGGCCAGCCACCGCCAGCCGGAGTTCGTGCCGCCGCGGCCGGACGCCGACCTGCTGATCCACGCCATCGACCTGCACACCTACTACGGCGCCAGCCACATCCTGCGGGGCGTGAACTTCCAGGTGCGGCGGGGCGAAACCATCGGCCTGATGGGCCGCAACGGCATGGGCAAGAGCACGCTGCTGAAGTCCATCATGGGGCTGGTCAAGCCGCGCGCCGGCGGCGTGCTGGTGATGGGCAAGCCCATGACCGGCCGCGCACCCTATGAGATCGCCAAGCTCGGCGTGGCCTACGTGCCCGAAGGGCGCGGCATCTTCGGCAACCTGAGCGTGGTCGAGAACCTCAGGATGGCCGCCCGCCCCGGCACGCGCGGCCAGCGCGACTGGACCTACGAGCGCGTGCTGGAGACCTTCCCGCGCCTGAAGGAACGCCTGGGCCACGGCGGCCAGCAGCTATCCGGCGGCGAGCAGCAAATGCTGACCATCGGCCGCGCGCTGATGACCAACCCCGACGTGCTGATCCTCGACGAGGCCACCGAAGGCCTGGCGCCGCTGATCGCGCGCGAGATCTGGCGCATCTGCGACGTGATCCGCGCCAGCGGCATCAGCAGCGTGATCGTCGACAAGAACTGGAAGCACGTGACCCAGGTGACCGACCGCAACGTCATCCTGGTCAAGGGCGAGGTGGTGTTCGAGGGCACCTCCGCGCAGATCACGGCGCAGCCGGAGTTGCTGACGCAACATCTTGGGGTTTGACGGGTCACCCCTCTGAGTCGCCTTCGGCGCCTTTCCCCTCCTGCTGCGCGAGGGGGACAACGCCGGTGGCCACTCGCATGGCCTGCTCCGCAGCCTCTCGTTTCGCGCCCTCTCCCCTCCGGCAGAAAGCTGAGCCGAGGGGTTGGCCCCCTCAGTTTTTCAAGCCTTTTAGGCCTCCGGCCCTTTTCCGACGGGCGCAGGAAGCTCACCTTTTCATAGCATCTGCCGCAGCTCGCTGGCCGCGCCGCGCAGGCGCTGCAGGGCGCTGGCGAGAGCCTGGGGGTCGTCCAGGCGCCCCGGGGGGGCGATCAGGTTGAGCGCGGCCACGGTCGCGCCCTTGGGGTTGCGCAACGGCACGGCCATGGCGTGCACGCCGAGTTCGTGCTCGTCGGCGGCGAAGCAATGGTCCTGTGCGGCCACCTCCGCCAGCAGGGCCTTGAAGGCGCGCTGCCCGGTGGTGGTGCGCGGCGTCAGGCGCGGCAGGTCACCGCGGTGGCCGAGCCACGCCGCCAGTTCGGCGCGCGGCAGCGACGCCAGCAGCACCCGGCCGGTGGAGGTGGCGTGCGCCGGCAGCCGCGCGCCCAGGTGCATGCCATAGGCCAACAGGCGGTTGATGGCCGCGTCGCCACCGGCGCGGGCGATGATGACCACCTCGTCGCCGTCCAGCACGGCGGCAGAGAACACGTCCGGCGTGTCGGCCGCCAGCCGGTTCAGCGTGGGCTGCACCACGCGCGGCAGCCGCGCCGACGCCAGGTAGGCGCCCGACAGCCGCAGCACCCGCGCGGCCAGCCAGAAGTAGCTGCCATCGGTTTCCAGGTAGCCCAGGTGCGTGAGCGTGAGCAGGTGCCGGCGCGCCGCCGCGCGCGTGAGCCCGGCGCGCTGCGCCGCCAGCGTGGCGTTGAGCCGCTGGCGCTCGGTATCAAAACTCTCGAGCACGGCCAGGCCCTTGGCCAGCCCGGCGATGTAGTCCTGCTGCGCGATGCCTGCCATGCGGCTGTCCCCTTTCCGTCACGGGGCCGGCGGCCCGGTCCGATTGCGCGATGATCGCACAAGACAGCCATTGATCGCGCAGAACCGCCCCGACCCCACTGGCTGCCCTGGGGGGGCGACGCGTAAGCTACGCCAACGTTCCGCCCATCCCAACAAGGAGACATCCCATGCGTACCCAGGTTGCCATCGTCGGCGCCGGCCCGTCCGGCCTGCTGCTCGGCCAGTTGCTTCACAAGGCCGGCATCGACGCCGTAATCGTCGAGCGCGTCACCGGCGATTACGTGCTCGGCCGCATCCGCGCCGGCATCCTGGAGCAGGTCTGCATCGACCTGATGGACGAAGCCGGCGTGGGCGCGCGCATGCACAAGGAAGGCCTGATCCACGGCGGCATCGAGATGCTGTTCGACGGCAAGCGCCACCGCGTCGACATGAACAAGCTCACCGGCGGCAAGAACGTGATGGTGTACGGCCAGACCGAGCTCACGCGCGACCTGATGGACGCCCGCGCCGCCGCCGGCCTGACCACCGTGTACGAGGCGCAGAACGTGGCCGTGCACGACTTCGACAGCACCAAGCCCTGGGTCACCTACGAGAAGGACGGCCAGCAGCACCGCATCGACTGCGATTTCATCGCCGGCTGCGACGGCTTCCACGGCGTGTGCCGCGCCAGCGCACCGCGCAGCGCCATCAAGGAATACGAGAAGGTCTACCCCTTTGGCTGGCTGGGCCTGCTGTCGGACACGCCGCCCGTGAACGACGAGCTGATCTACGTGAACAGCCCCCGCGGCTTCGCCCTGTGCAGCCAGCGCAGCAAGACGCGCAGCCGCTACTACCTGCAGGTGCCGCTCACCGACCACGTGGAAGACTGGTCGGACGATGCCTTCTGGCAGGAACTCAAGCTGCGCCTGGACGAGGAGGCGCGCGCCAAGCTCGTCACCGGCCCGAGCCTGGAAAAGAGCATCGCGCCGCTGCGCAGCTTCGTGACCGAGCCGCTGCGCTTCGGCCGCATGTTCCTGGCGGGCGACGCGGGCCACATCGTGCCGCCCACCGGTGCCAAGGGCCTGAACCTGGCCGCCACCGACGTCAAGTACCTGTTCGACGCCATCGTCGAGTTCTACAAGGACAAGAGCGAGGCCGGCATCGACGACTATTCCCGCAAGTGCCTGGCCCGCATCTGGCGCGCCGAGCGCTTCTCGTGGTGGTTCACGCAGCTCATGCACCGCTTCCCGGACGACGGCCCGATCACCGCCAAGTTCCAGAGCGCCGAGCTGGACTACCTGATGAACTCTGAGGCCGGCCTGAAGACCATCGCCGAGAACTACGTGGGGCTGCCGCTGGACTTCGGCGGCTGAAAAGCTCCCCCTGAGGCGCTGACGCGCCTTCGGCCCTGAGGGGAGACGCCGCTGGTGGCCGGGGAAACCCAGGCCACGGCGGCCGCTTGCATGGCCTGCTCCGCGGCCTCCGCGGGGTGGTTGGGCTCGTGCGAGCGCCCAAGACCTGCTCGGCACTTTTACAAGCCAAATTGGCTTCCAGCCCTTTCGTGGCGGGCGCAGACAGCTATTTGATCAATAGCGATCTCCACGGCTGCCATCGTGGCCGGGCGCCTTATAACCAGCGCCGATAAGCAATCCACGAATCGGTCGTTCCGTTTTCGGCACGGCGTCCCTACAGTCGCGGCCATGGAATCGATGGCGTTCGTGGTGGCCGGCTTCTTCGTCGGCGCGGTGGTGGGGTTGACCGGGGTGGGCGGCGGCTCGCTGATGACGCCGCTGCTGATCTTCTTCTTCGGCGTCAAGCCTTATCTGGCCGTGGGCACCGACCTGCTGTTCGCCGCCGTCACCAAGGCCGGCGGCTCGGTCAGCCTGGCGCGGCGCAAGCTGGTGGACTGGCCGGTGGTCGGGCTTCTGGCCGCCGGCAGCGTGCCGGCCGCGCTGCTCACGCTGTGGGCGATCCGCCGCCACGGCGCCACCGACCCGGCGCTGCAGCACCTGATGACCAGCGTGCTCGGTGGCGCCCTGCTGCTCACGGCCGCCGCCACGTTCTACAAGGCACTGGCCGGCAAGGCGCAGCCGCGCCAGCTGCCGACCGCCGAGCGCGCAGCCGCCGCGCGCCCGCGCCACTGGGCGCTGCCGGTGCTGCTGGGCGCGGTGATCGGCAGCCTGGTCACGCTGACCTCGGTAGGCGCGGGCGCCATCGGCGTGGTGGTGCTGATGCTGCTCTACCCGCGGCTGCCGCTGCCGCGCATCGTGGGCGCCGACATCGCCCACGCCGTGCCGCTGACGCTGGTGGCCGGCCTCGGCCACGCCGCCATCGGCTCGGTGGACTGGCGGCTGCTCGGCCTGCTGCTGGCCGGCTCGCTGCCCGGCATCTGGCTGGGCAGCCGGCTGATGACGCACACGCCTGAACGGCTGGTGCGCACGCTGCTGGCCGGGCTGCTGGGCTACGCGGGCCTGAAGCTGGTCTGGATGTAGCGGCGCCGGGGCGCCGTTCATTCGCCGTGCGGCAACCAGGCCAGGACGCACGGGTGACCGGCGCACCCTGCCGTTTGGGGTAAATTCGGCCTGCAGCCGGCTCATGGCAAGCGCCGGCAGCTATCAAAATAGCAGCTTTGCCGGAGACACGCACCCATGGCTTCCCCCCGCCCCTTCCAGCCCCTGCGCGGCGTGCGCATCGTCAGCCTGGCGCTCAACCTGCCCGGCCCCGCGGCGCTGATGCGCCTGCACGCCCTGGGTGCGCGCTGCCTCAAGGTGGAGCCGCCCGGCCCCGGCACCACGCCGTCCGGCCGGCCGATCTCGGGCGACCCGATGGGCCAGTACGACATTGGCGCCTACAACACGCTGCACGAAGGTGTGCGCGTGGTGACGATGGACCTGAAGACCGAGCGCGGCCGCGCCCAGCTGGGCAAGGAGCTGGCGCGCGCCGACCTGCTGCTGACCTCGTTCCGCCCCTCGGCGCTGGCCAAGCTGGGCCTGGCCTGGGCGACGTTGCACAAGGCTTACCCGCAGCTCTCGATGGTCGAGGTCGTCGGTGCGCCGAGCGAGCGCGCCGAGGAGCCGGGACACGACCTCACCTACCTGGCCGAGGCCGGCCTGGTCACCGGCACCGAACTGCCCCCCACCCTGCTGGCCGACATGGCCGGCGCGCTGATGGCCAGCGAGGCCGCGCTGGCCTGCGTGCTGCAGGCGCGCGCCAGCGGCAAGGGCCAGCACCGCGAAGTCGCGCTGGCCAGCGCCGCCCACTGGCTGGCGCTGCCGCGCAGCTGGGGCATGACGCTGCCCAGCGGCCCGGTGGGCGGCGCGCACGCCGGCTACCGCGTCTACCCGTGCAAGGACGGCCGCGTGGCCTTCGCTGCGCTGGAACCGCACTTCGCCCGCTCGCTGTTCCAGGTGGCCGGCCTGCCGCCGCCCGACGCGCGCGCACCCTTCGCGCCCTCCGCCCGTGCTGCCATCGCCGCGTGGGCGGCCGGCAAGACGCGGCGCCAGCTCGATGCCCTGGCGGAAAAGCACGACATCCCCCTGTTGACGCTCAAATGAGCCTCGCAGCACCGCGGTGGCTGCTACACACTTCATAGCTGCCTGCGCCCGCCATCCGGGCACCAACCGGCGAAAACGCTGCCAGGTGTGCGGCGCGCCCAGCCCAGTTGTTGCTGGCACCAAACATGCTTTAAGGATTTGTGACAGCGCCAGCGCGCGCCCGCGTGTCATGCCCATGCACGACACGAGTGCATGGCTGCGTCGTCGACAACTTTTCATGCACCAAGAATGTCACCGTCCGGAGGACCCATGTTGATCAAACCTTCCCGCTGCGCCCTGGCTGCAGCAACGCTCTGCCTGGCCGCCGGCGCCGCGCACGCGCAATCCAGCGTCACGCTCACCGGACTGGCCGACATGTACGTCGGTTCCATGCGCATGGCGGGCGATGCCACGCGCAAGAACACCGTGGGCAGCGGCGGCATGACCACCTCGTGGTTCGGCGTCAAGGGCATCGAGGACATCGGCGGCGGCAACAAGGTGGGCTTCAACTTCACCTCCTTCATGCGCATGGGCAACGGCGACTACGGCCGCTTCAACGGCGACACCTTCTGGTCGCGCGACGCCAACATCACCTTCGGCGGCAACTTCGGCACCATCGTCATCGGCCGCTGGATGGCGCCCAACTTCCTGCCCACCATCCTGTTCAACCCGTTCGGCGACTCGTTCACCTTCTCGCCGCTGGTGCTGCACGCCAACGTGTCGCTATTCAACGGCACCGGCTGGGGCAAGACCACGCCGGCGGACACCGGCTGGTCCAACCAGATCGCCTATAAGACGCCCAGCTTCGGCGGCCTGACGGCCACGCTGCAGTACCAGTTCCGCAGCGACGCCACCACCGACAACCGCTACAACGTCGGCGGCAACCTGATGTACTTCAACGGCCCGATCGGCCTGACCGCCTTCTACGAGCGCGCCAAGGTCGGCAACCCGGTGGCCAACGGCTTTGCCGACGGCTCCACCCGCACCGACTGGATGCTGGGCGGCTCCTACGACTTCACGTTCGCCAAATTCTTCCTGACCTACGGCCAGGCCAAGAACAGCGTGAGCGAGGTGAAGATGAAGACCGCGCAGGTAGGCGCCACCGTGCCGATCGGCCCTGGAAAGCTGATGGCGTCCTACGCCCAGACCAAGGACGACGGCCTGGACAAGACCCGCAAGACGCTGGCCGTGGGCTACGACTACACGCTGTCCAAGCGCACCGACGCCTACGCCAACGTGATGTTCGACCGCATCACCGGCTTCGACAGCGGCACCAGCTACGGCGTCGGCCTGCGCCACCGCTTCTGATCGCCCGGCGCCCACGGGCGCCCTGCTGCACAACGGCCAGTGCATCGCGCTGGCCGTTGGCGTTTCCGGGGGCGCGTGGCCCGGGCGTGCTGGCACACCCGCGTGGCTATGATGGGCCGGTCTGCCTGCACCAGGAAACCGCGCCCGCCATGAACCGAGCCCTGCACCCGCATCAGAAAGCCGAACTCGCCGACCTCGCGGTGGCCGCCATGCAGGAGCGCGGCCTGCAGCCGGAGTTTCCGCCCTCCGCGTTGCGCCAGCTGGACGACATCAAGGCGCCGGGCGACGAAGCCGGCCCCGACATCGCCGACCTCACCCACCTGCTGTGGTGCTCGATCGACAACGACGATTCGCGCGATCTCGACCAGCTCAGCGTGAGCGAGGTGCTGCCCGGCGGCGGCGTGCGCCTCCTGGTGGCAATTGCCGACGTCGACGCGCTGGTGAAAAAGAACACGCCGATCGACCGGCATGCCGAGCACAACACCACCTCGGTCTACACCTCGGCGCGCATCTTCCCGATGCTGCCGGAGAAGCTCTCCACCAACCTCACCTCGCTGACCCCTGGCGAGGAGCGGCTGGCGGTGGTCACCGAGATGGACTTCGCGCCCGACGGCAGCCTGCGCCACGCGCGCATCCATCGCGCGCAGGTGCACAACAAGGCCCAGCTCGCCTACGACGCCGTCTCGGCCTGGATCGACGGCCAGGGCCCGCTGCCCGAGGCCGCGGCCGCCGTGCCCGGCATGGAGGAGCAGCTGCGCACGCAGGATTCGATGGCCCAGCAGCTGCGCGCCAACCGGCGCGAACAGGGCGCGCTGGAGTTCCAGACCTTCCAGCCCCGCGCGGTGTTCGAGGGCGAGGACGTGGTCGACATCCGCCAGCAGGAGCAGAACCGCGCGCGCCAGCTAATCGAGGAACTCATGGTGGCCGCCAACGGCGTCACGGCGCGTTACCTGCGCAGCCAGCGGCGCGCCTCGCTGCAGCGCGTGGTGCGCTCGCCGGAACGCTGGGCGCGCATCGTGGAAGTGGCGGCCGACCGCGGCGGCGACCTGCCGCCCGAACCCGATTCCAGGGCGCTGGAGCTGTTCCTGGCCAGGGAACACCGGCGCGACCCGCTGCGCTTTCCCGACCTCTCGCTCACCATCATCAAGCTCATGGGGCGCGGCGAATACGTGGTGGAAGTGCCGGGCGGCAGCAAGCTCGGCCACTTCGGCCTGGCGGTGAAGGACTATTCGCACTCCACCGCGCCCAACCGCCGCTTTCCGGACCTGATCACCCAGCGCCTGCTCAAGGCCACCCTGGCGGGCGAGCATGCGCCCTACAGCACCGCCGAACTGCAGCACCTGGCCGAGCAATGCACACGCCAGGAAGACGCGGCCAACAAGGTCGAGCGGCGGCTGCGCAAGTCGGAAGCCGCGCTGCTGCTGGAAAGCCGCATCGGCGAGGTGTTCGACGGCGTGGTCACCGGCGTCGCCAAGGGCAAGACCTGGGTGCGCATCTTCTCGCCGCCGGCCGAAGGCCTGCTCATGCCGCTGCAGCCGCTGCAGGTGGGCCAGCGCGTGCGCGCCAAGCTGCAATCCACCAACGTGGAGCGCGGCTTCATCGACTTCGAGCAGGTGGGTTGACGGCAGCCTCGTCTGCATCTGTTTTGATGGCGATCGACGGTTGACCGATGCGGAATACAGGCCTGTTCTGATCTGAAAGACTCGACGCCGACGGTGCGGCACCAGCAGGCAACCGCGCCCTGCCGCCGTACACCGTCGGGTGCTTGATCTGCGCGCCCAAGCTGATTAGGGTGCGGCCATGGGCACGGCCAAGTCCAAACGCACCGCTGCCGCGCAGCTGCGGCGGGACGAGCGCGCAGCACTGCTGCGGCGCCGGCGCCGGGCAGGGTTCACCAACGCCCAGGCCCGCCAGGCGCCGCTGGTGGGATTGGCGCTGTCGGGCGGCGGGGTGCGCAGCGCCACCTTCGCGCTGGGGCTGCTGCGCGGGCTGGCCGCCCAGGGCCTGCTGCGGCGTGTCGACTACCTGTCCAGCGTGTCGGGCGGCGGCTTCACCGCTGCCATGTATGGGCGCCTGGTCAGCGCGGTCGGCCTGGACGAGGCGCAGCGCATCCTCGGTGCCGGCCATTCGGGCGTGCTGGACTGGCTGCGCCGCAACGGCCGTTACCTGACGCCGGCCGGCTCGCGCGACCTCGGCATCGCGGCGGTGAGCTTCCTGCGCTCGTTCTCCGCGGTGCACATCGAGGCCTTCTTCGCACTGCTGGTGCTGTCGCTGCTGGTGACGCTGCCTCACCTGCTGCAGGCAGCCACCGGGGCGCTGGATCCCCAGGCGTGGCAGGACTGGTGGTCGCCCTGGTTGGCGCTGGCGCTGGTGGCGGTGGCGGTCTGCGTGCCCGGTCTGTTGATGGGCTACTGGGGGGCGCCCGAGGCACAACCCGGCATCGGCATGCAGCGGCGCTGGTTTGCGGGCGACGTGCTGCTGCTGACCGTGCTTCTGGTGGCCGCCATCGGCGTGACCGGCCTGGCCGCCACTTCCGCAGACGGCCGCGCCGCCAGCCTGGGCGGTCTGGGTCAGCACCTGCGCCAGGCGGAGCTGGGCTGGCCGCTGCTCGCGCTGGCGGGCTGGTCCGCGGCCATGGGACAAGGCTGGGCCATGCTGCGCCTGGCGCGCAGCCGGGAACCCCGTCCGCTGGCGGTGCTACGCCTGCGCCAGCAGCTGACGGTGGCGCTGCGGCTGGCGATGCTGGGGGCGCTGGCGCTGGGCGGCATGGGCCTGCTCGATATCGCCAGCTGGACCTTGCTGCGCCAGCTGAAGGCGGCGCCCGGCGCCGGCTGGCTGTGGGGCGGCCTGAGCCTGGGTGCGGCGGCGCTGGTGGTGCTGCGCGCCCTGGCCGCGCCGCTGCAGCAACTGGCCGCCAAGGCGATGGCCGACTCGTCGCGTGCGCTGGGGCCGATGCTGCTGGACGTGGGCGGCCGGCTGGCCACGGTGGTGCTGGTGCTGGCCTGGCTGGTCGTGGTCCAGTGGTGGGTGTTCGATCCGTCGGCACTGGAGCTGCTGCGCCCGCTGCCCAGCGGCCTGCGCTGGCTGTTGCTGGCCCTGGCCGCGGCGGCCTGGTGGGGCCTGACCTCGCGCTACGCCGAGGCGGTCAACGCCTCGTCGCTCTACAGCTTCTACCAGGCGCGGCTGGTGGGCGCCTACCTCAGCGCGGGCAACCCGCGGCGTGGCCTCTGGTCGACACCGGAAACCGCCCGCGTCGGGCCCGGCACCAGCGTGACCGACGTGCTGGCCGACGACGACGTGCCGCTGACCAGGCACCGGCCCGAACAACGCGGCGGCCCGATCCAGCTCGTCAACACCTGCCTCAACCAGACCCGCGACGATGCCAGCGGCCTGTTCAACGCCGACCGCAAGGGCACCGTGCTGACGGTGTCTGCGCGCGCGCTGGAGCTCGGCGCCCACGACGTGGTGCCCTGGACCGACTGCCGCGGTGCCGATCCGGACGAGCCCCAGGCGCGCACCCTGGGGCACTGGGTGGCCGTGTCGGGGGCCGCGGTGGCGCCCGGTGCCGGCAGCTACACCTCGGGCGGCTGGGCGCTGGTGATGTTCCTGCTGGGCATCCGCCTGGGTTACTGGATGCCCAACCCGCTGCACCGGCCCGCGCGCGGTGGCCGCCTGAGCCACTGGCTGTGGCACCACCTGCCCAAGCCGCTGATGCTGTGGGGCGAGGCCAGTGCCACCTTTCACGGCCGCGCCCAGCCCTGGTGGTACCTGTCGGATGGCGGGCATTTCGACAACACCGGCGTCTACGCCCTGCTCAAGCGCGAATGCGACTTCATCGTCTGTGCCGACGCCAGCGCCGACCCGCGCTACCAGCTGGCCGACATCGAGAACCTGGTGCGCAAGGCGCGCATCGACCTCGACGCCGAGATCGAGTTCTACCCGCGCGAGGCCGCCGCGCAGCTGATGAGCCTGGGCGGCACCGGCCTGGCGGTGCTCTCGCCCGAGGACCTGGCGGACAACGTGGGATGCCGCGGCGTGCTGCTGGCCCGCGTGCGCTACCGCCGCAGCGACCCGGCGCGCGCCGAGCGCGAGGCCACGCTGCTGGTGATCAAGCCTCACCTGCACGCGGCGCTGGACATGGATCTGCTGGCCTATGCGGCGCGGCGCCCCGCGTTCCCGCACGAATCCACCGGTGACCAGTTCTTCGACGAAGCCCAGTGGGAAAGCTACCAGCGCCTGGGCCAGGACTTCGGGCTGGCGTTCTACGATCGCTGGCTGGCCCAGCTGTATGGCTGGGACAAGCCCCTGATCCAGACCCAGCCGGTCGGCACGCGCCTGCGCCAGCCGGAAGCGCCCGTGACCACGCCTTCGGATGCCCCGCCGACCTGGAGGCGCCCCACCAAGGCCGCTGTCATTGGCACCTCCGTCGGCATGGGCGTGCTCGGCTCGCTGCTGCTGGGCCTGTGGCAGATCAACGACCAGTTCACGCGCCAGCAGACCGAGCGGCAGCAGGCGGCCGACAAGCTGGTCGCCGAGGTCGCCCAGGCCGTGGACGCCCTCGACACCGCCTGCCCGCACCTGAGCCCGCTGCGGATCTCGCAGTTGAGACAGTTGCGCAAGCTGAAAGGCAGCCGCGCCATGACCACGGTGTCGGACCTGACCCTTGCCGGGGTGGAGGAACGCATGGCCCAGGTGTGCGAAGGGAAAGAGGGCACCGGCGGCACCTGCCCGGCCGATGCCGAGACAGCGCGCGCCAACCTGTGCGCACAACTGCAGGACACCATCGGGGCCACCGACGCGCTGAACTACTGGAGCCCGCCGCTGCAGGAGCAGCCCATGGTGCGCGACTGGCGCGATCTGTGGGCGCTGCTGCGCGGCCTGCCGCTGCCGGCAGCGACGCCGGAGGTAGCTCAGCCGACGCCGGCGACCACTGGAGAGGCGCCGGCGGCCGCACCACCGCAGGCATCATCCCCGGCTACGGCGGCCTTGCCGTCGGAACCCGAGGCTGCCCGGCTGCAGCCCGCGCCGCCGCCGGTGGCCGCGGCCCGGCCAGGCGCTGCGCCAGCGCACGCGCCAGACAGCGCACCGGAGCAGCCCGCGGCAGGGGCCGCGTCGCCGCCCGCCGCGACGCTCAAGACCTGTGCCGGCGTCACCCTGTTCATCCAGATCTACGACGACGAGGCGCGCGTGAGCGCCGAGCGGCTGCGCCAGGCGCTGGACGCCTCCACGGTCGGCGGTCTGAGGGCGGCGCCGCTGGAAAACGTCACCCGCTCCGCCCAACTGCGTGGCAGCGCCCGGCCGGTGCCCTACGTGCAGCCCACCCTGATCGCCCACGACAAGGGCGATCTGCCCTGCGCACTGGCCCTGCAGCCAACGATCGCGGACCGGTGGTGCGCCAACACCGGCGATTGCGTGCGTGTGGCCCGCCTGCCCAGCCAGTTCAAGAGCAGCCCGGGCACGCTGGAGCTGTGGCTGCCGACCCTGGCCCAGGATCGGCCCGTAGCCGCGCGCTGACGCGTGCCGCGCACCACCAAATTCTCATTTTTATAGCAACCTATGCTTGCTGGATGAGGGGCAACTGCTGATTTGTCGCCAATTCCGGCAGCCCCCGCGGAGACCGGCTCCGGTGCCAGGCGCGCAGCGGCCAGGTTCTCGAAGCCGTGGCCGCGCCCATGCGCCGCGTCAGAACCCCGATCCGGGCTGCGCCAGGTAGTGCTGCTCGGCCGCGGTGCTGGTTCGCCCCAGCACGGCGTTGCGGTGCGGAAAGCGGCTGAAGCGGCGGATCACGTCGCGGTGGCGCTCGGCGTAGTCGAGGTTGCCGGACAGCGTCTGCAGCACCTCTTCCGGTGCGCCCTGGGCCTGGGCGTCGGCGCGCAGGGCGGTGAAGCGCGCCACGGACTCGTCCTGCACCGCCAGATCCTCGGTGTGTTCCAGCGGCAGCAGCGCGAAGGGGCGCGCCAGCCAGGGCAGCTCGCGCTCCCAGCCACGCGCCAGGCCCTGCCAGGCGATCTCGCGCGCCTGCGCGTCGCCGGCGAAACTGCGCGCGTCGCCCCGGAACACGTTGCGCGTGAGCTGGTCCAGCAGCACCAGCAGCGCCAGCCAGCCGAGCGGCTCCTGCGCCCAGCCGTCCAGCCGGCCGGCCAGCGCGGCCTCGATGCTGGGGCCGAAGCGCTGGCGGATGCTGGCGTCGAAGGCGTCGGACTTGGTGAACCACTGGCGCTGCATGGCCAGCGCGGCGGCGTCGGTGGGCGGGCAGGCGCCGAACCAGAAGCTCAGCACTTCCTGCGGCGTGGCGAGGTCAGGGGCGGTGGTGTCCATGCGGGCGTCGGGTGCATCGGGGGGTGGGAAGCGGTCACTATAGGCCCTTGGCCCTTCCACGCACCGCATCGGGTCTTATGAGCCAAACTGGCCTGCAGCCAAGTGACAGCGGGCGCAGACAGCTACGTTTTCAATAGCAATTGGGGCCTGTGCAGCCCATCGGCCAGCCGCCCGGCCCGTGACGCGGATCAAGCATTCCGGCCGCGGGGCTTGCACGGCGGGCGCGGCCGGCCTACGCTGCAAGCTGTTACCTGAACAACAACATCGGAGTCACGCCATGCCTGCTTCTCCCTCCCTTTTTCCGGCCGCGCAACTTCGCACGCTCGCCCTCGTCGGCCCGGCGGCGGCCGGCAAGACGCTGCTGGCCGAGGCCATGCTGCAGGCAGCCGGCGCCATTGGTGCGGCCGGCAGCCTGGAGCGCGGCAGCACCGTGAGCGACCACGACCCGCTGGAGGTGAAGACCGGGCATTCGCTGCAATCCGCGGTCATGCACCTGGAGCATGGCGGCTGCCGCGTGCACTTCATCGACACGCCCGGCGCGCCGGATTTCATCGGCCAGAGCCTGCCGGCGCTGGAGGCGGTGGAGACCGCCGCCATCGTGATCAGCGCCGCCGCCGGCATCGAGCCCATGGCGCGCCGCATGATGCAGTACGCCGCCGAGCGCGAGCTGGACCGCATGGTCATCGTCAACAAGATCGACGCCGACGCCGACCTGCCCGGCCTGCTGGCGCAGATCCAGGAAGCCTTCGGCAAGGAATGCCTGCCGCTCAACCTGCCGGACGCCGGCGCCACCCAGGTGGTGGACTGCTTCTACAACAAGGCCGGCCACAGCGACTTCGGCGCCGTGGCCGACGCCCACCGCGCGCTGGTGGAGCAGGTCGTGGAAGTGGACGGCGACTTCGTCGAGCGTTACCTGAACGACGGCGACATCGACGCCAGCGAGCTGCACGCCCCGCTGGAGCAGGCGCTGCGCGAGGGGCACCTGATCCCCGTGTGCTTCGTCTCCGCCCGTACCGGCGCCGGCGTGCCCGAGCTGCTGGACGTGATCGCCCGGCTGCTGCCCAACCCGACCGAGGGCAACCCGCCCGACTTCCTGAACGGGGAGGGCGCGGATGCCGAGCTGATGCACGCCACGCCGGACCCGGCGGCGCACGTGCTCGGCCACGTGTTCAAGATCAGCATCGACCCGTACGTGGGCAAGCTCGGCTACGTGCGCGTGCACCAGGGCACCATCTCGCCCGGCACGCAGCTGTACGTGGGCGACGGGCGCAAGCCCTTCAAGGTGGGGCACCTGTACTTCCAGCAGGGCAAGAACCACATGGAGGTGCCCAGTGCCGGGCCGGGCGACCTGTGCGCCATCGGCAAGATCGACGAGCTGCACTTCGACGCCGTGCTGCACGACGCCGCGGAAGACGACCATATCCACCTCAAGCCCCTGCCCTTCCCCGAGCCGGTGCACGGCATCGCCATCAGCCCGCAGCGGCGCGGCGACGAGCAGCGCATGTGGGAGATCGTCGGCAAGCTGGTGGCCGAGGATCCGTGCCTCAAGCTCGAGCACGTGGCGCAGACCAACGAGACCATCGTCTACGGCCTGGGCGAGCTGCACCTGCGCATCCTGCTGGAGCGCCTGCGCGACGTCTACAAGTTCGAGGTGGAGACGCACCCGCCGCGCATCGCCTACCGCGAGACCATCACCCAGAACGCCGCGGCGCAGTACCGCCACAAGAAGCAGAGCGGCGGCGCCGGCCAGTTCGGCGAGGTGCACCTGCGCATCGAGCCGCTGCCGCGCGGTACCGGCTTCGAGTTCGTCGACCAGGTCAAGGGCGGCACCATCCCCGGCCAGTTCATGCCGGCGGTGGAAAAAGGCGTGCGCGAGGCGCTGGCCGAAGGCGTGATCGCCGGCTACCCGGTGCAGGACGTGCGCGTGATCGTTCACGACGGCAAGCACCACGCGGTGGACAGCAAGGAGATCGCCTTCGTCACCGCCGGCAAGAAGGCCTTCCAGATCGCCATCCGCGAGGCGCGCCCGGTGGTGCTGGAACCCATCGCCCGCATCCAGATCACCGCGCCGGAGCACGCCATGGGCGCCATCACGGGCGACCTGTCGTCACGCCGCGGGATGGTCAGCGGCACCGACAGCGGCAGCCTGGGCACCCTCACCGTCTCCGGTCAGGCGCCCATCGCCGAACTGGCCGACTACCAGAGCCGCCTGAACGCCATGACGGCCGGGCAAGGCAGCTACGCCCTCGCCCTGTCGCACTACGAGGTGGTACCGCCCACCGTACAGCAGGATTTGATGAGCGGCTACAAGGTGCGGGACGAGGATTGAAGGCCGGCACCGCCAACACGCGCCGCCATCCGCACCATGAAGCCGCGCCCGGCAAGTTGGCTCGCGCTGTTGCACGCTGCAGGCGTGGCCGCGCTCGCCGTGCTGGGTGTCTGGGCATGGCGCCTCCGTTGCGAGGGCTTCGGCTGCATGGGCGTGGGCCTTGTCTGGATGGGCTGGGCCGGGCTGTTCCTGGTCTGGCTGGTGTTCGGGCTGGTGGCCGCCCATCTGGTGCGCACCCAGTCCGGGCCGCGCCGGATCGCCCGCCTCAGCGTGGCGATGCAGTTGCTGGCCGGGCTGGTGCCGCTGGGCTACTGGGCGACGCACCAGCTGGCGCGCCATGCGGCCTGAAGCCTGTCACCCAGCTTCCGCCGGTGCGGACCCAACGCCCTGACCCACCAACGCTTGGCCCGCCACTAACGTGACACCCATCGACAAGAGCCTGGTGACCGTATTGGTGGTCGCCCTCGTGATCGCCGCCATCGCGGCCCCGCTGGCCCTGCGCAAGGTGCCCCCCAACGCCATCTACGGCTACCGCGCGCGTGCCACCATGAGCGACGACGCGCTGTGGTTCGACGCCAATGCGCACTTCGGGCGCGGCATGATCGCGGCCGCACTCGCCAGCGCCGCTGCGGCCGTGGTGCTGTTCAAGCTGTTCCCGCCGGATCCGCAATCCGCCACGCTGTCGACCGTGCTGATCCTGGTGGTGCCCAACCTCGTCGCCACGCTGGCGACCAGTCGGTTCGTCCGTCGGCAGCGGTAAGTGCCGCACGGCAGTGTTGGCGCCAGCACGTGCGCGAGGCTACGCCGCAAACCACCTCATGGCCCGGAAAGCGGCTTCTGTACCGGCTCGGACAGCTTCACCAGATAGCCCTGCTTGTACCGCTGCACCGAACCTTCCGCAGGCCAGACGGGCATGCGGGCGTAGACGGCCGCGAACTCGCCGGGCGCCGGCTCCTGGAAGTAGCGGTAGCGCAGGTCACCCACCAGGCTCATGTAGCTGAGCATCCGGTGCGGGTTGCCGTCGTCCCACTCGAAGAACGAGGCGCCGGTGGTGCCTGTCCAGACCGCAGGGTAGATGCTGTCGAAGGCCAGCTCGCCTTGCAGGTTCACCTGGACCATGCCGTGCTCGCCCGGCGGCCTCAGCCGGAGGATGGCCTGCTCGATCCGGCCGGCGGTGCTCTGGTCGTGGCGCTGCACGAGCCAGCCGCGCGCCTGCTCCACGGAATTCACGTACAGCCCCTGCACGGCACACAGCGCCGCCAGCACCAGCACCGTGCGCCGCTGCGAGGCTTCACGGCCGAGCGTGTGGGTGATCAGCAGCAGGCCGAGCAGCACCGCCGGGCCGGCGAAGAAGGTGCGCACCGTCATGGAGGTGGAACCCACCAGGGTCAGGGCCGCCGGCGTCATCAGCAGCACCAGCAGCACGCCGCCCACCTTCCACCGCTGGCCCCGCACCGTCAGGCGAACGATCATGTAGCAGCACAGGAACACCGTGCAGAAGAACACCGCCGCCGCCATGTCGAACGGGCGCCAGAAGCTGAAGAACAGGCGTCGCGTGTCGTTCACGGCGCGTGCCAGCGCACCCAGCGGATGGCGCAGCGCCTTGTGCACGTCCAGGATGCTGCTGCCATATTCGGACGCCTGGACGCCGCAGGCCAGCATCACCAGCTTGGCCATCGCCAGCGACACCAGCAGGCCCAGCGCCAGCAGCAGCACCGCCCGCGCCACCGTGCGCACCAGATCCCGCCACGCGGGTTGCTGCCCGGGCGCCAGGACGACGAAGGCCATGAATCCCGCGCCGATCACCAGCGCCAGGTACATCAGCCCGAGGCTCTGGTAGGCCCCCAGCGCGACCGCCAGCGCCAGCACCGTGACGAAGCTCTGCCGCAGCCGACGCACCGGCGACCACGGCGCGTCGGGCCAGCGCACGCTCTGCAGCGCGGCGTAGGCCACGCAGAGCACACCGACGGCATCCGGCAGCACGTTAGCCGAGAACTCCAGCTGGGCAATCCAGGTCGGGTACAGCGCGAACGCGCAGAACGCCAGGTAGTGGAACGCCGTGAAGCGCGCGACGCCGAAGAGGCGGATCATGTAGACGAAGCTCACCGCCAGGGCCGCGCCGAACAGCAGCAACGGGCCGCCCGGCACCACCACCTGGGGCCACAGCGTGCCGCGCAGCAGCGGGTGCACCCAGCGCCCGATCTCCGCAAAGTGGCAGATGCCCGCCTGCGCGAGAAACTCGTCGTCGATGGTCAGGTTGAAATGCGCCAGCTCGTAGATGTAGAGCAGGCAGAACAGCAGCCAGCATCGCCAGGCAGCAACCTGCTCATCACGACACAGCGCAGGGCTCGATCGGGCGTGGTGCATGGAACGTGCCGGACAGTCGAATCGGTACGCGAGACAGCAGGTTCAATGCCGTGCCGCAGTCAAGGACGATTCAAGTGTACCGGCGGCATGTGAACGACGGCCGCGAAGCCGGGGGCACCTGCGCAGCACCCTACGCCGTCATGGGGGTGCGCACGGGATGCTCGCGCTAGCGCGACCGGCCCTTGCCGCCTGCCCTGGGCGGCAGTCCCGTGTGCTGGGTCAAAACCCGCCCTCGCCCAGGCGCAGCCTGCGCAGGGCGCTTGCTTTTCGGTAGCGGCCTGGGGTCCGCGGGCTGCTCGCTGGCGGCGCTGGAGTTCTTGCGCCGCGGGCTCTGGTAGCTGCCGTCGCCCAGCGGCTGCCAGGTGGGGATGAGGTGCTGCTTGCCGTTGCCGATGAGCTCGGCGCGGCCCATGTCCTTGAGGGCCTGGCGCAGCAGCGGCCAGTTGGCCGGGTCGTGCCAGCGCAGGAAGGCCTTGTGCAGACGGCGGCGGCGCTCGCCCTTCACCGTGTCCACAGGCTCGGCGCGCTCGTCGCGGTGGATGCCCTTGAGCGGGTTCAGGCCGGTGTGGTACATGGCCGTGGCGGTGGCCATGGGGCTGGGGTAGAAGGCCTGCACCTGGTCGGCGCGGAAGCCGTTCCGCTTCAGCCACAGCGCCAGGTTCAGCATGTCCTCGTCCGTCGTACCCGGGTGCGCGGCGATGAAGTACGGGATCAGGAACTGCTCCTTGCCCGCCTCCTTGCTGAACTTGTCGAACAGCTGCTTGAAGCGGTCGTAGCTGCCGATGCCGGGCTTCATCATCTTGGAGAGCGGCCCCTCCTCGGTGTGCTCGGGCGCGATCTTCAGGTAACCGCCGACGTGGTGCTGCACCAGCTCCTTCACGTAGGCCGGGGACTTGACGGCCAGGTCATAGCGCAGGCCGGAGCCGATCAGCACCTTTTTCACGCCCGGCAGCTTGCGCACACGCTTGTAGATGGCGATCAGCGGGTCGTGGTCGGTGGTGAGGTTCTGGCAGATGCCGGGCCACACGCAGCTGGGCTTGCGGCAGGCGGCCTCGATCTCCGGGCTCCTGCAGCCCAGCCGGTACATGTTGGCCGTGGGCCCGCCCAGGTCGCTCACCACGCCGGTGAAGCCCTGGACCTTGTCGCGCATTTCCTCCACCTCGCGCACGATGGAGTCTTCGGAGCGGCTCTGGATGATGCGGCCCTCGTGCTCGGTGATGCTGCAGAAGGTGCAGCCGCCAAAGCACCCGCGCATGATGTTCACGCTGAAGCGGATCATCTCCCAGGCGGGGACCTTGGTGGCCCCGTCGTGCCGGCCGCGCGCATCGGCGTAGCGCGGATGCGGGCTGCGCGCGTAGGGCAGGTCGAACACCCAGTCCATCTCGGCGGTGGTGAGCGGGATGGGCGGCGGGTTGATCCAGACGTCGCGGGCCGTGGCGCCCTCGCCGTGCGCCTGCACCAGCGCGCGGGCATTGCCGGGGTTGGTCTCCAGGTGCAGCACGCGGTTGGCGTGGGCATAGAGCACCGCGTCGCGCCGCACCTGCTCGTAGCTCGGCAGGCGGATCACGGTGCGCTCGCGCGCGGGGCGCGATGCCTTGCCGGCCAGCGCCGGGTTGGGCACGAAGCGCAGGGGCTGCGTGCCGGATTCATGGTCAAAACCGGCTCCAGCCCTTTTGCCACGGGCGCCGCCAGCTACAACATCAGGAGCATCCTCTGCCGCCTCGCAGCGCGCGCCCTGGGCCGCCGCCTGCTCGCTGGTGGTCTGGTAGGGGTTGATGTGCTCGTCCACGCGGCCGGGCTGGTCGACCTCGGTGGAGTCGATCTCGGTCCAGCCGGGTTCCGAGGCACGGCGCACGAAGGCCGTGCCGCGCACGTCGGTGATGGCCTCCACCGGCTCGCGCCGCGCCAGCCGGTGGGCCACCTCCACCAGCGCGCGCTCGGCGTTGCCGTACAGCAGGATGTCGCACTTGCTGTCCACCACGATGGAGCGTCGCACCTTGTCGCTCCAGTAGTCGTAATGGGCGATGCGGCGCAGGCTGCCTTCGATGCCACCCAGCACGATGGGCACGTCCTTGAACGCCTCGCGGCAGCGCTGGCTGTAGACGATGGCGGCGCGGTCGGGGCGCTTGCCGCCCTCGTCGCCGGGGGTGTAGGCGTCGTCGCTGCGGATCTTGCGGTCGGCCGTGTAGCGGTTGATCATGGAATCCATGTTCCCCGCCGTCACGCCCCAGAACAGGTTGGGCCGGCCCAGCGCCTTGAAGGCGTCGGCGCTCTGCCAGTCGGGCTGGGCGATGATGCCGACGCGAAAGCCCTGCGCCTCCAGCACGCGGCCGATCACGGCCATGCCGAAGCTGGGGTGGTCCACATAGGCGTCGCCGGTGACCAGGATCACGTCGCAGCAGTCCCAGCCGAGCGCGTCCATCTCCGCCCGGCTCATGGGCAGGAAGGGCGCGGTGCCGAAGCGCCTGGCCCAGTACGGCTTGTAGCTGGTCAGGGGCTTGGCGGCACGCGGGAAGAAGGAGACGTCCGTGAACGCGGCGGTCATGACCAAGGGGCGAAGCCGCGTGTGCCGGGCAGCTCGCCAGAAAGCTGTGGGGGATGGGCCCCGATTCTAGGCAAACGGCGCCTTGCGTGCAGGCGCAGGGGTAACCCCTGGCAGCTCAGCGCTGCTCGATCAGCTGGCCGCGGATCTCGCCTTCGGGGTAGCGCGCGGTGGACAGCTCCACGTACCACTGGCCCGTCAGCAGGTTGGACTGCTGCGATCCGGTGAGGTTGGCGCGACCTTCGTACGGGCTGGTCACGTTGCGGCCCACGGGCAGGACTGCGCGGCTGACCTCGCCGCTCATGGCGGGGCTGTGGAACATGGCGCGCGTCACCGGACCGCTGAGGTTGCTGAAGCTGATGCGCCAGCGCAGCAGGCCGCTGCGGCGGTCCAGCACGGCCACCATCTCGCCGGTGGCGGCGCTGTCGGTGCCGGGCACCACCTGGCTGCCGTTGAGCTGGGCCTTGAAGGCGCTCAGCTCGGGCTCGCGCTGCGGGGCCTGCTGGCCCGGGGTGACGATCACTGGCGGCGCGGTGCGCATGGGCGCACTGCCGCACGCGGCCAGCAGCACGGCGGCGGCGATCGTCAAGGCGCCACCAAGGGCGCGGGATGGCAAAACGAAAGACTTCATGAAGCTTGGATCGGCAGTCTGGCTCATCAGGCGACAAACATACCATCGCCCACCGCGCAGCCGCCCGCCCCTTACAAGCGGATACCGCCCGCGGCTGTCACCGCCCCGCAAGGCCACTCAGCGCACCTCGCGCAGTTGCCCGCGGATCTCGCCAGCGGGGTAGTTGGCGGTGTAGACGTTGACGTACCAGCGCCCGCTCAGCAGGTCGGTGGCCTGCTGGTTGGTGAGGGTGGCGCGGCCTTCGTAGGTGGGGCCGAAGGGGCCGGGCCAGACCATGGTGGGCGGCGCGGTCTGGCCGATCTCGCCCGGTGCGTGGAACTGCACGGCGGTGATGGGCGCGCTCAGGCCCGACCACTTCGCCTTCCAGCGCAGCAGGTGGCTGCGTGTGTCGTACAGCGCGTCGAGCTCGCCGGTGCCGGCCGAGCGCGTGGGCGGCACGGCGCTGTCGCCGTCCATGCGGGTGCTGAAGGTGACGAGGCTGGCGTTCGGGTCGGCCTGCTCGGTCGGCGGGGGTGGCGGAGTCGCCGCGGGCAGCGGCATGGGCGGTGGCGCGGGCGTGGCGCCCACCGGCGGCAGCGGCAGCGGCACCGGCTGCATCGGCGACACGGGCTGCGATTGCGCCACCGGGGGCGGGGGCGGTACCGGCGCGGGTGCGGTTTGCGGCGTCAGGATGGGCGGCGGGTCGTAGTGCGGCGGCAGAGCCACCGATGCGCATCCCACCAGCGTGGCCAGCAACAGCGTGGCTGCCAGAACGCGGCCTGGGTGCGTGGCTGCAGAACGTGTCACGGTCGAACTCCTTCCTGTTCCTGCGCCATACCGGCGCCTGCCACCGATTTTAGGCAGGCCTCCAGCTGCCTCCTGTAGGCAGGACGCGCGTTTCACGCAACCGCCAGTTTTCGAAGAGAAATAAGCCTTCAGCCCTTGAATGGTGGGCGCAGGCAGCTATCAATTTCATATCGACTGGCCGGGCTTGGTATGGCTTGCTATGCTGCGAAACCATGGACACAGCCACCTTGCAGCAACTCCTGGCGCCCCTGTTTCCCGGCCTGATGGGCCTGGAGCTGACGGCCACCTCGCCCGAACGCGTGCAGGCCACGCTGCGCGTGCGGCCCGACCTGTGCACCGCCGGTGGCATCCTGCATGGCGGCGCCTACATGGCCTTCGCCGACACCCTGGGTGCGGTGGGCACGGTGCTCAACCTGGGCCCTGGCCAGACCACGACCACCACCGATTCGAGCACCAAGTTCATCGGCAGCGCCAAGGTGGGCACGCTGGTCAGGGGCGACTGCGTGGCCCTGCACCGCGGTCGCACCACCCAGGTGTGGCAGACCAGCGTCTACGCGGAAGACGGGCGCCTGTGCGCCGTGGTCACGCAGACGCAGCTGGTGATGGGTGCCAGGCCCGCGGCGGCCCCGCCGGCAGATTCCTGACCCATCAGCCCGCGACTGGAGAGCGCGAACCCTGCGCCCTGAGCTTGTCAAATGGCTTCGACAAGCTCAGCCTGAACGGAACCGGGAACACCTCGGGCCGGTTCGGCCTCAGAGCAGATCGGGCGACTGCACCGTCAGCACCACGGTCTGGAGTTGGCTGTCGCGCTCGCGGCTGCGCAGCCACCACACGGCGCCCTTGCGCACCGCGCATTCGCGCTCCGGCAAGCCCAGCAGCCGAGCCACGGTCTCACCCAGCGTGGGCTGGTGGCCGACGATCAGCACCGGCGCCTTGCCGTGCGGCCAGCCCGCCAGCGCTAGCAGCTGCTCCGGGCTGGCGCCGGGGCGCAGCTCGTCGTGCAGGCGGTACTTGCGCTGCAGCGCGCGCACGGTCTGCTCGGTGCGCAGCGCCGGGCTGGCGAGCACGCGGGCGCCGTCGGGCAGTTGGCGGTCCAGCCAGTCGGCCATGCGGGCGGCCTGCTTCTCGCCGCGGCGCGTGAGCGGGCGCGCCATGTCGCCCGAACTGTCGGCGGCTTCCTGCGCCTCGGCGTGGCGCCAGAGGATCAGGTCCACGGCGCGCCCTTCCCCGGACCGACTTCATAGCGCGCCATCAGGGCCTGCTGGGCGCTCTTGCCCGGTTTGCCCTTGGCCCGGCGCACCTCGACGTAGCTGCCGTCGGGCTGCTGCTCCCAGGCGTCGCGGCTGTCGTGCAGGTAGGCCAGCAGGCATTCGTCGATCACCCGCTGGCGCAGCACGGGGTCGGTGACCGGCCAGGCGGTCTCCACCCGGCGCAGCATGTTGCGGTTCATCCAGTCGGCGCTGGACAGCCACAGCTCCTCCTTGCCACCGGCGCGGAAATAGAACACGCGCGAATGCTCCAGGAAGCGCCCGATGATGCTGCGCACGCGCACATGTTGGGTCAGCCCCGCCGGCAGCGCGCAGGCGCCGCGCACGATCAGGTCGATGCGTGCACCCGCGTCGCCGGCCTTCATCAGCGCCTCGATCAGCGGCTGGTCGGTGAGCGCGTTCATCTTGGCGACGATGCGCGCGCTCTTGCCCGCGCGGGCCGCCGCGCCCACGGCGTCGATCTTCGCCAGCATCTGCCGGTGCAGCGTGAACGGCGCCAGCAGCATGCGCTGCATGGTCGGCAGCCGGCTGTGGCTGGCTAGGTGGACGAACAGGCGATCCATGTCGGCCGTCAGGCGCGCGTCGGCGGTCAGGTAGCTGAGGTCGGTGTAGAGCGCCGCGGTGCGCGGGTTGTAGTTGCCAGTGGAAAGGTGCCCGTAGCGCTTGAGGCGCTTGCCCTCGCGCCGGGTCACCAGCAGCATCTTGGCGTGGGTCTTGAGCCCCACCACGCCGTAGACCACCTGGGCGCCGGCCAGCTCCAGCCGTTCGGCCCAGTTGATGTTGGCCTCTTCGTCGAAGCGGGCCTTGAGCTCCACCACCACGGTGACTTCCTTGCCGCGGCGCTGCGCCTCGATCAGCAGGTCCATCATGCGGCTGTCGTTGCCGGTGCGGTAGATGGTCTGCTTGATGGCCAGCACCTGCGGGTCGTGCACGGCCTCGCGCAGGAAGTCGATCACGCCGTCGAAGCTCTCGAACGGCAGGTGGATCAGCACGTCGCCTGCCTTCAGCCGCTCCAGCACCGATTCGCCACGCCTGAGCTGTACCGGGTAGCTGGCCTGGTAGGGAGGAAACAGCAGCTGCGGCGCGTCGATCAGCGAGATGAGCTGCTGCAGCCGCACCAGGTTCACCGGCCCCTGCACCTTGAACAAGGCCTCCGGCGGCAGCCTGAACTGGCGCAGCAGAAAGCCGGCCAGCTCGTCCGAGCAGGCCGACGACACCTCCACCCGCACCGCCTCGCCGTAGTGGCGCTGGTGGAGGCCCTGGCGCAGCGCGGTGCGCAGGTTCTTGACCTCTTCCTCGTCCACCGAAAGATCGGAGTGGCGGGTAACGCGGAAGTGCGAGAAATCGCCCACCTCGCGGCCCGGGAACAGGTCCGGCAGGTGCGCGCGGATCACGCTGGAGAGCATGACGAACAGCTTCTCGCCGCCCGACACGCGCTCCGGCATGCGCAGCACGCGCGGCAGCACGCGCGGCACCTTGACGATGGCGATCTGGTTCTGGCGCCCGAACGCATCCTTGCCCTTGAGCTGGACGATGAAGTTCAGCGACTTGTTGGCCACCATCGGGAACGGGTGGGCCGGGTCCAGTGCCACCGGCACCAGCAGCGGCTTGACCTCGCGCAGGAAGTGCTCGCGCACCCACTTGCGCTGCGGCTCGGTGCGGTCCAGATGCGAGACGATGCGCACGCCCTGCGCCGCCAGGTCGGGCAGCAGGGCTTCGTTGAAGAGGCCGTACTGGCGGTCCACCAGCGCGTGGGCCGCCGCCATCGTGCGCTGCATGCCACCGGCGGCGTCGGTGCCGGCGCGCCAGGCGGTCACGTGCGGCTCGGCGCGCACTTCGAAGAACTCGTCCAGGTTGGACGACACGATGCACAGGTAGCGCAGGCGCTCCAGCAACGGCACGTCGCCGCGCTCGGCCCAGCGCAACACCCGTGCGTTGAAATCCAGGATGCTCTGGTCGCGATCGCGCAGGGGATGGCGCGGTGTGGCGGGGCGCGGGCGGCGTGACGATGGCATCGGCGGGTCGGGGGCGTGGGCTGGCGCGGACCAGTGTACCGAGGCCGGGCGCCCGGCAGGCGCGGCACGCCGCGGCAAGCGGCCCCCGGGCGGCGCCACCATGACCTCAGCCCGCGGCTGCCACCGCGCCCTCGCCCGCGCGCATCTGCTCGGCCTGCGCCGGTGCGCTGCGCCAGAACACCAGCTCCAGCCGCCCGTCGTGGTGCTCCACCAGCGCGCTGCAGCTTTCCACCCAGTCGCCGTCGTTGCAGTAGAGCACGCCGCCGATCTCGCGGATCTCGGCATGGTGGATGTGGCCGCAGACCACGCCGTCGGCACCGCGCTGGCGCGCGCCGGCAGCCACCGCTTCCTCGAAATCGCTCACGTAGCTGACGGCCACCTTGACCTTGTGCTTCAGGTAGGCCGACAGCGACCAGTACGGCAGCCCCAGCCGCCCCCGCAGCCGGTTCAGCTGGCGGTTCAGCCGCAGCGTGAGCTCGTAGGCACGATCACCCACATAGGCCAGCCACTTGGCGCACTGGATCACGCCGTCGAAATGGTCGCCGTGCGTGACCCACAGGCGCCGGCCGTCGGCGGTGACATGCAGGGCGTCTTCCAGCACCTCGATGCCACCGAAACTGTGGCCCAGGAAATGGCGCGCGAACTCGTCGTGGTTGCCGGGCACGAACACCACGCGGCAGCCCTTGCGCGCGCGCCGCAGCAGCTTCTGCACCACGTCGTTGTGCGCCTGCGGCCAGAACCAGCGGCGCCGCAGCTGCCAGCCGTCGACGATGTCGCCCACCAGATACAGTGTCTCGCTCTCTTGCTCGCGCAGGAAGTCGAGCAGCGCGCCAGCCTGGCAGCCCGGTGTGCCCAGGTGCAGGTCGGAGATGAAAATGGCGCGGAACCGGGGCCGGTCGCGCGCCATGTCGTCGGCTTCGCCCTCCGACCCGCCGCCGCCACCGTCCCACGGCCCGGGCCAGCCACCGTCGCGCAGGACGGCTGGTGCCAGCGCCCGCACACCCGCGGCGGTGGCGAAGGCCGAGCGTGCCTGCCCGGAGCGGAAGCCGCGTCCGCCCTCACCGGCGAAGGCGCTCAGCTGGCTCGCCGGCGCGTCCATCAGGCCCCCAGGAAATGCTTGCGGTAGCGCGCGGGCAGCTCCGCCAGCTGCATCAGCATGGGCAGGTCGGCGCTGTTGAAATCCGGATCCCACGCGGGCGGCCCCAGCACCTTGGTGCCCAGGCGCAGGTAACCGCGGATCAGGGCCGGCGGTTCCACCGCCAGGCTGTCGTCCAGGTGCTCCAGCGGCAGCGGCAGGCGCGGGCGCACCTGGTGCTCGATGGGGGCCAGGTGCCGCTCGCGTACCTGGCGCCAGATGCTGGCGGCCACGTCACCGCTGATCACGCCGTTGTGCAGCATGGGGATGCTGGCGCAGCCGATCATCGCGTCGAGCCGGTTGCGCACCATGAAGCCGCCCAGCGCGCCCCACAGCGCCATGATCACGCCGCCGTTGCGGTACTCGGCATGCACGCAGCTGCGGCCCAGCTCCACCATGCGCGAGCGCAGGCCGCGCAGGCGGGTCAGGTCGAACTCGGTGTCGCTGTAGGTGCTGCCCACGCGGCGGGCCTGCGCCGGCGTGAGCACGCGGTAGGTGCCGATCACCGCCTGCGAGGCGGCATCGCGCACCAGCAGGTGCTCGCAGTAGTCGTCGAACAGGTCGATGTCGTGGCCCTCCAGCGGCGACGCCAGGCGTGCGCCCATCTCCCGGGCGAACACGTCGTAGCGCAGGCGCTGCGCGGCGCGCACCTCGTCCTGATGGCGGGCCCAGGCCACCACGATGCCGGGCTGGGCCGCTGGCTCGGGCTGCGGGGCGGTGGGCGCCCCCATCGCCGGCTCGGCCGGCAGGCGCGGGCGCAGCAGGCGGGCGACGGGCTTCAGCCCCGTCCGGGGCTGCGGGCCGAAGGCGAAGGTCGGCGTGGGCAGATCTCTCATGCGGTGGCTCCTCGATGTCCGGTGTTGGACGCATCTTGCGAAGCGGGCATGTCGAAGCCGTGTCAACGGCATGAAGTTTTGATGACAAATCAGCCTCTGGCCCTCTGCCAACGGTCGCAGACAGCTATCGACACCATAGCAACCGATCCGAAGCCCCGGCACTCGTCATACTCGGGCCATCCGCATTCCCAAGGAGCCCGGCCGCCATGAGCGCTGACGTCACGATCTACCACAACCCGCGCTGCAGCACCTCGCGCAACGCACTGGCGCTGCTGCAGGAGCGCGGCATCGAACCGCGCGTGATCGAATACCTGAAGACGCCGCCCAGCCGCGCCGAGCTCAAGGCCATCGCCAAGGCCACCGGCGAGCCGCTGCGCGCACTGGTACGCGCCAAGCAGGCCGAGTACACCGAGCTCGGGCTCGACGACCCCGCACTCACCGACGACCAGCTGATCGACGCCATGCTGGCCCACCCGGTGCTGATCAACCGGCCCATCGTGGTCACGCCGCGCGGTGCGCGCCTGGGCCGGCCGCTGGAGCGGGTGCTGGAGGTGCTCTGACGCCTGGCAAGGCAGCGCCTCTGCCAGAATCCGCAGCCGTGACCGACGCCCCGTCCCACGCCATCGCTCCCGCGCACGCCACGGCCACGCTGGCGCTGGTGCCGCACCCGGCCACGCCGGCGGGCCCGGTGCAGGCTGTCGACGCGCACCTGGCCTGGCGCAACACCGGTCCCACGGCGAAGCTGGAGCTGCACTACCGGGTTCACGGCCGCATCGCTGCGCTGCGTGTCCCGGCACCGCAGCCACCCGGCCCGGCCGACAACCTGTGGCAGCACCTGTGCCTGGAAGCCTTCTTCAGCGCCGGGGACGGCAGTTACCACGAGTTCAACTTTTCGCCATCGGGCCAGTGGGCTGCGTACTGCTTCAGCGCGCCGCGGGTGCGCGACGCCGCGCAGCCGGGGCTGGCCATCCAGCCGCAGTTGCTGCTCGCGCGCGACGGCCACACCCTCTCGCTCGCCGCCACGCTGCCGCTGGCCGCGTTGCCCCGGCTGGCGGCGGGCGTGGGCACCTGGTGCGTGGGCCTGACGGCGGTCATCGAGCCGCTCGAAGGCCCGATCAGCTACTGGGCGCTGTCGCACCCTGCGCCGAAACCCGACTTCCACCACGCAGACGGCTGGATCTTGCCGCTGACCCCTCCTCGCTCGCCATGAAATTCGGCCTTGAACGTTTCCTGCAAGACCCGGCGCTGCGCGCGCCGCTGAAGGGGCGGCGCGTGGCGCTGCTGGCGCACCCGGCCTCGGTCACGCGCGATCTGACGCATTCGCTCGACGCGCTGGCCGCCCTGCCGGATCTGCGCCTCACCGCCGCCTTCGGCCCGCAGCACGGCCTGCGCGGCGACAAGCAGGACAACATGGTGGAATCGCCCGATTTCACCGACCCGCGGCTGGGCATCCCCGTGTTCAGCCTGTACGGCGAGGTGCGCCGCCCGACCAACGCCATGATGGCGCCCTGGGACGTGCTGCTGGTCGATCTGCAGGACCTGGGCTGCCGCATCTACACCTTCATCACCACGCTGCGCTACGTGCTGGAGGCTGCGGCGGCGCACGGCAAGGCGGTGTGGGTGCTGGACCGCCCCAACCCAGCCGGCCGGCCGGTGGAGGGGCTGACGCTGCGCGAAGGCTGGGAAAGCTTCGTCGGCGCCGGCCCCATGCCCATGCGCCACGGCATGACCATGGGCGAGCTGGGACACTGGTTCATCGACCAGCTGGGCCTGCAGCTGGAATACCGCGTGATCGCCATGGAAGGCTGGCAACCGGGGGCCGGCCCGGGCTTCGGCTGGCCGATGCGCGCCGGAGAAGAACGAACCTGGGTCAACCCCAGCCCCAACGCCGCCAACCTGTGGATGGCGCGCGCCTACGCCGGCACCGTGATGCTGGAGGGCACCACGCTGAGCGAGGGGCGCGGCACCACGCGCCCGCTGGAGCTGTTCGGTGCGCCCGGCATCGACACCCGCCGCCTGCTGGCCGACATGCGCGCGCTGGCACCCGAGTGGCTGGCCGGCTGCCTGCTGCGCGAATGCTGGTTCGAGCCCACCTTCCACAAGCACGCCGGCCAGCTGTGCGCCGGCGTGCAGATCCACACCGAGGATCCGGCCCGCTACGACCACGCCGCCTTCCGGCCCTGGCGCCTGCAGGCGCTGGCCTTCCGGGCACTGCGGCTGCAGGCGCCGGACTACCCGCTGTGGCGCGACTTCGCCTACGAGTACGAGCACGATCGCCTGGCCATCGACCTCATCAACGGCAGCCCGATGCTGCGCGAATGGGTGGACGACACGACCCGCCCGCCGGCCGAACTGGAGGCCCTGGCGGCCGCCGACGAGGCCGCCTGGCGTGCGGCGCGGGCGCCGTTCCTGCTCTATGGCGACACCTGATTTTCCAGCACCAAATCGGGCTTCAGCCCTTATGTGACGGGCGCAGGCAGCTATTCAAACAATAGTAACCCCAGTCGGTGTGCCAGCGCCTGCATCGCCATAATGCGGCATGCCCGCTCCCCCCATCGCCCCGCCTGACGAGGCTTCGCTGCACACCCCCAGCTCGCTGGGCGATCTGTTCTGGTCCTTCAGCTGGCTGGCCCTGCAGGGCTTCGGCGGCGTGCTGGCGGTGGTGCAGCGCGAGCTGGTGGAAAAGAAGCGCTGGATGACCAACGCCCAGTTCGTCGAGGACTGGGCGGTGGCGCAGATCCTGCCCGGCCCCAATGTGGTGAACCTGTCGCTGATGTTCGGTGGCCGGCAGTTCGGCGTACCGGGCGCGATGGCGGCGCTGGCCGGCATCCTGGTGCTGCCCACGCTGGGCGTGCTGGCGCTGGCCGTGGCCTTCGGCGCCGTGGCCGACCTGCAGGGCGTGCAGGGCGCGCTGCGCGGCATGGGCGCGGTGGCCGCCGGGCTGGTGACGGCCACCGGCATCAAGCTGATGTCCGCGCTCAAGACCAGCATCATGGGCATGCCGTTGTGCCTGGCCATCGTGGCCGTGACCTTCGTCGCCGTGGCCTTCCTGCGCGTGCCGCTGGTCTGGGTGGTGCTGGGCCTGGGCGTGCTCAGCTGCCTGTGGGCCTGGCGCTGCCTGGGGGCGCAGTATGCCAATGGGCGCCCCGTGGCAGCGGCCGCGCCTGCCACGGCACCGGCCCCCGCCCTGCCCGATCCCGATTCCGGCCAGACGCCGCGGACCTGAGCATGGCGCCGGCCCTCACCATGGACGCAGTCGACTGGCTGCACCTGTTCACCCACTTCCTGACACTGTCGCTGCTGGCGGTGGGCGGTGCCATCACCACCGCCCCGGACATGCACCGCTTCCTGGTCGACCAGCGCCACTGGCTGACCGACCCGCAGTTCAGCTCCTCCATCGCCATCGCCCAGGCCGCGCCAGGACCCAACGTGCTGTTCGTCGGCCTGATGGGCTGGAACGTCGGCCTCAACGCGGGCGGCGGCCTGGGCGGCGGCGTGTACGCCTATGCGCTGGCGCTGATGGGCGCGGTCATCGCGATGGTGGGCATCCTGCTGCCTTCCACGGTGGTCACCTACACAGCCACGCGCTGGGCGCACCGCAACCGCGAGCTGCGCGGCGTGCGCGCCTTCAAGGCCGGCATGGCGCCGGTGGTGGTGGCACTGATGCTGGCCACCGGCTGGCTGCTGGCCAGCGCGCACCGCGACACGGCGCGCGACTGGCGGCTGTGGCTGCTCACGGCCGCGGTGACGCTGATCGTCTGGCGCACCCGCGTGCACCTGCTGTGGCTGATCGCGGTGGGGGCGGTGCTGGGGGCACTGGGCTGGGTTTAGCCCGAACTGGCCCCGGCCGCCCAGCGCCGGCCTGGCAGCTGCTTCAGTCGGCGCGAATGCCGGCGGCCTTGATCACCTGCGCCCACTTGGCCACTTCGGCCTTCTGGAAGGCCCCCAGCTCGGCCGGCGACATGGTGGACGGGATCATGCCAAAGGCCTTGAGACGCGCCTGCACTTCAGGCGTGGCCACCACTTTCATGATCTCCGCATGCAGGCGATCCACGATCGGCTGCGGCGTTCCGGCCGGCGCAAACACCGCCTGCCACGAACCCATGTCGAAGCCTTTCTGGCCCGCCTCGGCGATGGTGGGCACGTCCGGCAGCGACTCCAGGCGCTTGGAACTGGTGACGGCGATGGGGCGCAGCTTGCCGGCCTGGATTTGCGGGCCGACCACCAGCGCGGTGTCGAACATCATGTCCACCTGGCCACCGAGCAAGTCCTGCAGCGCCGGACCGCTGCCCTTGTAGGGGACGTGCGTGAGCTTCGTGCCCGATTGGAAGGCCAGCAGTTCCAGCGCCATGTGGGGCGACGTCCCGGTGCCGGGCGACGCCGACGACAGGCCACCGGAGCCGGACTTGGCCTTGGCCGCCGCCAGCACGTCGGCCAGCGTCTTATAGGGGCTGGAGGCCGGCACCACCAGCACCAGCGGGCCGGAGCCCAGCATGGCCACGGGCACGAAGGACTTGATGGGGTCGTAGTCGATCTTGTTGTACAGGCTCACATTGATGGCGTGCGAGCTGATGGTGCCGCCCATGATGTTGTAGCCGTCGGCGGGCGCGCGCGCCGCGATCGCCGAGCCCACGCTGCCGCCGGCGCCGCCCTTGTTGTCGATCACGATCGGCGTGCCGAGGGCCTTGCCCAGCGGCTGCGCGATCAGGCGCGCCAGCGTGTCCGTGTTGCCCCCGGGAGCGAAAGGCACCAGGTAGGTGATGGCCTTGCCGGTGGGCCAGGTGCTCTGGGCAGCGGCGTGCGGCGCAGCGAAGGCGCTGCATGCGAGCGCGACGCTGGCGACAAGGGAGCGGTGGATCAAGGTGCGGCGGTACATGCTGGTCTCCTTTGAATGACTTGAACGAACGCGGGAATGGGGGAACTCAGAAACGCGGCTGCCGGCCCGTGAAGGCGGGGTCGTACTTGCGCATCTGCGCCAGATCGTCACGGTGGCGGATGCCGCAATGCAGGTAGTTGTCGTGCAACCGGGCCAGCGCCTCGCGGTCGAGCGTCACGCCCAGGCCGGGCCCGGAAGGAACCGGCAGGCTGCCCTGCTCGAAGCGCAGCCGCCCGCCGGCGATGACCTCCTCGTCCTGCCAGGGATAGTGGGTGTCGCAGGCATAGGTCAGCAGCGGCACGCTGGCGCACAGGTGCGTCATGGCGGCCAGGCTGATGCCCAGGTGCGAGTTGCTGTGCATGGAAAGGCCCAGATCGAAGGTGCGGCACAGCGTCGACAGCCGCTGCGTGGCACGCAGACCGCCCCAGTAGTGGTGGTCGCTCAGCACGATCTTCACCGGGCACCCCATCTCGACGTTGCGGCGGAACTCGGCGAAATCCGTGACCACCATGTTGGTGGCCAGGGGCACGTCGCACGCGCGGGCCACCTCGGCCATGCCCTCCAGGCCCGGCGCCGGATCCTCGTAGTACTCCAGCACGCCCTGCAGCTGCCGCACGATCCGCAGGCTGGTCTCCACGGTCCAGTTGGCATTGGGATCGATGCGCAGCGGCGTGCCCGGGAACGCCTCCGCCAACGCCAGCAGACCGGCCGCTTCCTGCTCCGGCGGCAGCGCGCCGGCCTTGAGCTTGATGCTCTGGAATCCGTATTGCTCGATCATGCGCCGCGCCTGGGCGACCAGCTGTGGCGGCGTCAGTGCCTCGCCCCAGGCGTCGGGCTCGTAGGGCTTGTCGACATGCTCGGCGTACTTGTAGAACAGGTAGGCCGAATACGGCACGCTGGCGCGCGCGGCGCCGCCCAGCAAATCGACGATGGGCGCCTCGGCGAGCTGGCCCTGCAGATCGAGCATCGCCACCTCGAACGCGCTGACAACCTTGGCCACGGTCTTGGAAACGTGGGTCCCGGGCGCGAGCGACACCTGCTGGCCCAGGAATTCCGAGCCAGACTGCGCCGCGGGCGCCACCAGGGCCGCCACCCTCTGCTCCATCTCGTTGAGCGCCCAGACCGAGAGCCCGGTCAGCGCCGGCGCGGCCTTGGCCAGGGCATCCAGCATCGGCTGGTCGCCGTAGCTCTCGTTGATGCCGATGCGGCCTGAGTCGGTCTCCACCTCGATGATGGAGCGCAGCGCCCAGGGCTCGTGGATGCCGGCCGCGTTCAGCAGTGGCGGATCCCGAAACGCAATGGGCGTCACACGGATGTGGCGAATGACATCTGGCTGGGTCATGAAGTATGACGTCTGATGACTGACAAGTAATTATCGCCGCACGAGCAGGTACTGCCTCTCTGGGTTTACCCGCACATTCCTGACGTCCTGCGGCTTCGCTGAACCGGCGGCTACCCCCCAAACGGCGCGCTGCCAGAACCCCGCTGATCGAGACTTCGGGAGACACGCTCGGCGCCCGGGACGCGGAGCCGCACCTGGCGAGTCCACCTTGCGCACCCCACGCCGACGGGGCGATGTCGACGCCGTTGTCGAGTGGCGCGCCGGTCCACCCCCCGTGGGCCCGCCCGGAGCCAACACTAGCTGTGCTGCCGCAAGAAAATGCGGCCGCGGTCAGGATTCAGTCGCCCAACAGTGCCGGCAGCCACCTGGCGGAGGTGCCGCGCAGGCACAGATGGGCAACATCGTCGAGTTCGGTCGGTTCCGGGTTGAGGACGACCACGCGGGCGCCGGCGCGGCGGGCGCGGTGGGCCAGGCCGGCGGCCGGGTAGACGGCGCCGGAGGTGCCGACCACCAGCATCAGCTCGCAGGACACGGCGGCGCGTTCGGCGGCGTCGAGTGCGTCCATGGGCAGCATCTCGCCGAACCACACCACCCCGGGGCGCAGCAGGTTGCCGCAATCGGCGCAACGCGGCGGGCTGCCAGCCACGGCGCTGGTGGGGTCGCACCCCAGCCGGCCGCCGTGCAGTGCGCTGTTCAGGCAGGGATCGAGCCAGCGGTCCTCGAACAGGTTGCCGTGCAGTGCCAGCACGCCGGTGCTGCCGGCCTTCTGGTGCAGGCCATCGACGTTCTGGGTGATCAGCGTCAGCCGGTCGGGATGGCGCGCCTGGAACTCGGCCAGCGCCACGTGACCGGCGTTGGGCTGCACGTCGGCCAGCCGGGCGCGGCGCTCGGCGTACCAGTCCCAGACACGCTGCGGGTGGGCGCGGAAGGCCTCGGGCGTGGCCAGTTCCTCCGGGCGGAAGTTGGCCCACAGGCCGGTCTGCGCGTCGCGGAAGGTCGGCACGCCGGATTCGGCACTGACGCCGGCCCCCGTGAGCACGGCGATGCGCGTCGCTTCGCGCACCCACCGACGTGCCTCTTCCAAGCCTGACCACGCTGCTGCATCGTTCATGCGCGCAGCTTAGCAAGCACCTGCAGCCGGTACTTGCGCGGCCTCAAAGGCCGTCTTCCACCATCCGCACCACACGCTCGCCCAGCGCCTGGCGGGCGGCGCGTGGCGCATGGCGCAGCGGCCCGTCGATGCTGAGCAGCGCCATGCCGTGCACGGCCGACCAGGCCAGGTACTCGGCCTGCGGGCGCTTGGCGGCGGCCAGAACACCGGCCTGCACCATGGCATCGAGCGCGGCACCCAGCAGGCCGAAGGGGCTCAGGCCCAGCTGGCCCCTGTGGGCAGCCTCGTCGGGCTCCAGCGGCTCGGTGCCGCTGACCGGGAAGGCGGTGCGGAACAGCCCGGTTTCGGTCTGTGCGAACTCCAGGTAGCCGATGCCCACCGCGCGCAACTGCGCCCGCGCGCGCTCCGCGGAGTTGTCGATGCGAAGGGTCTTCGCCCATTCGCGTTCCATGGCGCGGGCCAGTTCGCCCAGCGCCACCGCCTGCACCGCCAGAAACAGCGCCTGATGGTTCCTGAAATGACGGTAGGCGGCGTTGGGCACCACGCCGGCGCGGCGCGTGACCTCACGCAGCACCACGGCGCCCGGCCCGCCCTCTCGCGCCAGGGCCACGCCAGCGTCGACCAGCGCACGGCGCAGGTCGCCGTGGCGGTAGGTGCTGCGAACGGGGCTGGGCTGGGTATCCGACACGCTCATGGGGTTTTATGTGGACGCCGTCCATTTTCGTCCATAGGATAAGTGGACATTGTCCACAAAGGAGATCATCTTGCAAGCCAACACCTACATCGACGGCATCCTGCTGGCCGTTCCCACGGCCAACCAGGAGGCCTATCGCCAGCATGCCAAGGCGGTCGCGCAGTTGCTCAAGGAGCATGGCGCCACCCAGGTGGTGGAGTGCTGGGGCGACGACGTGCCCCAGGGCAAGCTCACCTCGATGCCGATGGCGGTGCAGTGCAAAAACGATGAAACTGTGGTCTTCTCGTGGATCGCCTGGCCCTCGCGTGAGGCGCGCGACCGCGGCATGCAGGCCTTCATGGACGACCCGCGCATGCCCGGCAACATGCCTTTCGATGGCAGGCGTGTGATCTTCGGCGGCTTCCGTCCGCTGGTGACGGCCTGAACCGGCACCCCGGCCTGCCCAACACAGGAGCCCCTGATGGCCCGCATCAACGCCCGCATCCAGCCCTGCCTGTGGTTCGACGACCAGGCGGAAGAAGCCGCACGCTTCTACGTCTCGGTATTCCCCAACTCCAGGCTGCTCGAACAGGCGAGCTACACCGAAGCCGGGCGCGAGCAGCACGGCAAGCCACAGGGCTCACCCATGGTGGTGACCTTCGAACTCGATGGCCAGCCCTTCATGGCACTCAATGGCGGCCCGCATTTCCGCTTCAGCGAGGCGATTTCGCTGGTCGTGCACGTGCAGGACCAGGCCGAGCTCGACCGCTACTGGAACCTCCTGTCAGCTGGCGGCGACCCGGCGGCCCGGCAATGCGGCTGGCTGAAGGACCGCTTCGGCCTGTCCTGGCAGGTCGTGCCCACGGCCTGGCTCGACATGGCCACTTCGGCCAACCGGCCGGGCGTGGAGCGCGCGATGGCGGCGCTGATGCAGATGAAGAAGCTCGACATCGCCGCCCTGCAGCGCGCCTTCGACGGCCGCTGAACCCCATTTCCCCACCCCAAGGAGCCCCTGATGCAACTCGTTCCCTACCTCACTTTCAATGGCAACTGCCGCGAGGCGTTCACCTTCTACCAGCAGCTGTTCAACGGCAAGATCCTTTACCTGGGCACCTTCGGCGAAATGCCGGACGCCCCGCCCATGCCCGAGGCGGCGCGCAACGCCGTGATGCACGTGAACCTGCAGATCGGCGCCCAGCAGCTGATGGGCTCGGACGCCATGCCTGGCGCGGGCGAGGAATGCGCCGGAGGCTACGTGCGTCCGCAGGGCATGAACGTGTCCATCGGCGTCGAGAGCGAGGCCGAAGGGCGCCGCATCTTCGACGCGCTGGCCGAAGGCGGCACGGTCACCATGCCCTTTGGCAAGACGTTCTGGTCGCCAGGCTTCGGCATGCTCAAGGACCGCTTCGGCACGCCGTGGATGGTGAACGTCGCGGAACCCGCCTGAAGCCCCTCCCCGTGTTCCAAGGAGCCCGCCATGAAACCCAACCCCGTCGTCTGGTTCGAGATCTACGTGCAGGACCTGTCCCGCGCGCGCAACTTCTATGAGCAGGTGTTCCAGTGCCGGCTGGAGCCGCTGGTGTCCCCTGAAGGCCAGGCCAGCGGCTTCGAAATGCTGGCTTTTCCGGGCGACATGACCACCACGGGCGCCGGCGGCGCGCTGGTCAAAATGGAAGGCGCACCCACCGGGCCTGGCGGATGCCTCGTGTATTTCGCCTGCGACGACTGTGCCGTCGAACAGGCCCGCGCAGAGCAGGCGGGCGGCAAGATCTTCAAGCCGAAGTTTTCCATCGGCCAGTACGGCTTCGCGGCCCTGGTGATGGACTCCGAAGGCAACATGGTTGGTCTGCACTCGCTCAAGTGACCTTCTGGCAGGAACTCCCCAGGAAATATCCATGACCACCGCCCCCACCCCATCCAGCCCTGAAACCCTCGAACTCGGCATCACGCGCTTCATCGACGCCGCCCCGGAAAAACTGTTCCGCGCCTGGACCGAGCCTGAACTGATGAAGCAGTGGTTCTGCCCGCCACCGTGGAAGGTGGTGCATGCCGAATGCGACGTGCGCCCCGGCGGCGCCAGCCTGATCGTCATGCAGGGGCCCGAGGGCCAGCAGATGCCCAACCGCGGCGTCTATCTGGAGGTCGTGCCCGGCCGCCGGCTGGTCTTCACCGACGCCTACACCGAAGCCTGGGTGCCCTCGTCCAGGCCTTTCATGACGGGCATCCTCAGCTTCGACCCGGAAGGCAGCGGCACGCGCTACACGGCCCGGGTCCGCCACTGGACCCGCGCCGACTACGACCAGCACGCGGCCATGGGCTTCGAGCAGGGCTGGGGCATCGCCACCGACCAGCTGGCGGCGCTGGTCGCCGGGCTCTGATCTTTGTCAACCCCATCGGCCCACGCGCTGGTCGGGCTGACCTCGCCTCCATGACGGCGCGATTGCGGACGTTTTCACCAAACATTGGTGCATCCGCATCACCGATGTGACGGAATTCCGCTCTGCGCGCCTGTCCCGCCGCCCGCCGGGAATAGTTTGTTACGCTCGTCTCCAGCAGAGTGTCGCGTGTACCGCACACTGGAGTCTTCAAGCGTGCAGTTCACTTCCTGGTCACCGCTCCTCTCTTTCCAGGGCATTGCGCCCTGCTCCGGCGTGCCGGTCGCGGGCCGCTCGCGCCGCGCCACCGTCCCCGCGATCGGTCATCGATGCTGAGCTTTCTGCGCCGCCTTCCGCTGCGGCAACTGCTCACGCTGCCCTACGTCGTGCTGGTGCTGGGCGTGGCGCTGGTGATCGGCGGCCTGTCCTATGTGGCGGGCCAGCGGGCGGTGAACGATCTGTCCAACCAGCTGCTGCGCGAGACTGCCTCGCGCATCGCGCTGGCCACCAAGGAACACATTGCCGGCGCCAAGGGTGTGCTCGAAGCGGCGTTTCCCGTGGGCGTGCGGCCGCCCGAGCATTGGGATGAGGCCGACATCGCCGCCATGCGCGAGCGCTTCTGGATTGCCACCAGCATCCACCGCAACCCGCACAACTACGCCTATTACGGCGACATCCAGGGCCGCTTCTTCGGCCTGATGCGCCACGCCGACGACAGCGCCGAGCTGCGCGTGCGCCGCGGCGGCACCGGCGTGCGCAGCCTGTACACCTTCAACGGCATCCACGGCGCGCTCGGCCCCGCGGTGCCGGAGGGCAAGGTGTTCGAGCCGCGTCAGCGACCCTGGTTCGCGCTCGGCCTGGAAGCGGAGCACAACACCTGGTCGCCTATCTACATCGATTTCCGCACCCACGAGCTGGTGACCACCTTCGTGCGCCGCGTGTCCGACGCCGACGGCCGCCCGGAAGGCGTGGTGGCCACCGACCTGCCCCTGCAGCGCATCAGCGACTTCCTCGGCAAGCTGGAGATCCGCCCGCATGCGCTGGCCATGGTGGTCGAGCCGGACGGCCACCTGGTCGGCATCTCCGAAGGCAGCCCGCTGGGCCGCAACGACGCCGGCCAGTACGTGCGCCTGAGCGCGCTCGACGTCGGCAACCCGCTCGTCGCCGCCACCTTCAACGCCGTCAAGGCGCACATGACCGAGCTGGACGCCAGCGAGGCGCACACCGGCACCTTCACCGCCAGCGGCGGTGAGACCATGTACGTGGGCTACACCCAGTTGCGCGACGACTCGGGCCTGGACTGGTGGGTGCTGGTGATGGTGCCGCGCAGCGACTTCATGGGCGACGTCGAGCGCGGCGCCTTGCAATCAGCCCTGCTGTCGCTGCTGGCGGCGCTGGCGGCTGCCGGCGTGGGTTGGGGCGTGCTGCAGGTGGTGGCCCGCATGCTGGGCCAGTTCGTGCAGTCGGCGCAGCTGGTCGGGCAGGGCCGGGCTTCCCTGCCGCTGCCGGTGCAGCGCGGTGACGAACTGGGCGTGCTGGCGCGCAGCCTCACGGACATGCAGATCAAGCTGCAGACCGATGCGCTCACTGGCCTGACCAACCGCGACACCTTCATCCGCGCATTGCGAGACCGCTTCCAGCGCTACAACGACGGCAGCCGCCCGGAGCCCTTCGCGGTGCTGTTCATGGACGTGAACCGCTTCAAGGCCATCAACGACACACTGGGCCACGCCCTGGGTGACGCGGTGCTCAAGGAAGTGGCCCAGCGCCTGCAGGAGCAGGTGCGCGGCAGCGACCGCGTGGCGCGCTACGCCGGCGACGAATTCGTGGTGTTGCTGGACGCCCTGCGTGGCCCGGACGACGCCGAAACCGTGCGCGACCACCTCGAAGCTGTGTTGCGCCAGCCCCTGCAATCGGTGGCGCCGCTCGACCCGGCACTGGCCGAACTGGGCGCGGCCATGGGCGCCGCGGTCTGCCCTGCCGACGCCACCGAAATCGGCGACCTGCTGGCCCACGCCGACGCCGACATGTACCGGCGCAAGGCGCTGCGCCACGGGCTCTGAGGCCGGGAGGAGCCGCCGGGCTATCCCCGGCCTGGCGCCAGGCGCTGCCGCCGCGCCTCGTACAGGCACACGCCGCTGGCCACCGAGACGTTCAGGCTTTCCACCGCGCCCATCATCGGGATGCGCACCAGCTGGTCGCAGGTCTTGCGCGTGAGCTGGCGCATGCCCGGCCCCTCGGCGCCCAGCACCAGCGCGCTGGGGCCGCGCAGATCCACCTCGTAGAGCGACTGGGTGGCCTCGCCGGCGGTGCCGGTGATCCAGATGCTGCGCTCCTTCAGCTCGCCCAGGGTGCGGGCCAGGTTGGTGACCATGAAGTAGGGCACGGTCTCGGCCGCGCCGCTGGCCACCTTGGCCACGGTGGCGTTGATGCCCGCCGCGTGGTCCTTGGGCGCGATCACCGCGTGCGCGCCGGCCCCGTCGGCCACGCGCAGGCAGGCGCCCAGGTTGTGCGGATCGGTCACGCCGTCCAGCACCAGCAGCAGCGGCGGCTCCTGCAGCTCGTCCAGCAGGTCGTCGAGCGAGTGCGCCTGCTCCACCGGCTGCACGCGCGCTGCCACGCCCTGGTGGCCGGCGCTGCCGGCCAGCTTGGCCAGACGCGCGCCGTCGGCCTCGATCACGCGCACGCCGGCCTCGGCGGCACGGGCCAGGAACTGCTTCATGCGGGCGTCGCGCCGCGAAGGGTCCACGAACACCTCGACGATCGAGGCGGGCGCGGTCTTCAGGCGCACGCCCACGGCGTGGAATCCGAACAGTACTTTGTGCGAGCTGGTCATGCGCGGCATTATCGGTGGCCGGCTGCGCCGCGCCGGCACCTGGCGCCAGATTCCGGGTGAAATCGCCTTCCAGCCCAGTTAAACTGGGCGCAACCAGCTATGACAAATGTAGCTACCTCATCCTGCATTCCGTGGCCCCACGGGCGCGGCGGCAGCGCCGTGCGCCGGCCATGATCACGCTGCCGCACCTCAGCCCGCTGGAACACGGTGGCTTCGTGGCCGCCGGCCTGCTGGTCTACGTGGTGGTCACGCGCGTGCGCCACCAGCGGCGCCACCCGTACGCCGCGCTGGCCTGGGTGATGGCCATCATCGCCTTTCCCTACCTGGGCGTGCCGGCCTTCCTGCTGTTCGGCACGCGCAAGTTCGTGCGGCCCGACACCCCGCGCGCCGCGGCGCCGCACGAGGCCTGGGCCGCGCTGACGCCGCACTGGGCCACGCAGCTGCTGGCGGCGCTGGGCGTGAACGGCCCACGCCCCAGCACCGACGTGGCCTTCCAGGCCGACGGCGAATCGGCCCTGGTGGCGCTGCAGGCGCTGATCGGCACGGCCCGGCAGACGCTGGACATCTGCACCTACGTGCTGGGCGACGACGAGGTGGGTGCCGCCATCGCCCAGCAGCTGGCCGACCGCGCCCGCGCCGGCGTGCGCGTGCGGCTGCTGGTCGACGCCGCCGGCAGCCTGAAATCCGCCCGCAGTCACGACGCCGTGCTGCTGCCCGCCGGCGTAAGCACGCGCCTGTTCATGCCGCCGCTGCACAACCCGCGCCGCGGCCGCACCAACCTGCGCAACCACCGCAAGTTCGCCATCGCCGACGGGCAGCAGGTCTGGAGCGGCGGCCGCAACCTGGCCAACGAATACTTCATCGGCCGCGTGGGCGAGATGCCCTGGCTGGACCTCAGCTTCACCGCGCGCGGCGCGCTGGCCGAGCAGGCCCAGCACATCTTCGACGGCGACTGGCAGATCGCCAGCGGCGGCGCCGCGCTGCAGACGCCAACGCCGGAGAGCGAAGCGGCCAGTGCCCCTCTCTCGCCGCCGGCTGCGGCCGCTCCGGCTGCATCGTCATCGGCAGCCAGCGCCGAGCCCCGCCCCACCCGGCCCACGCTGGCCCAGTGGGTGCCCAGCGGCCCCGACTTCCACGACGACACGCTGCACGCGCTGCTGCTCTCGGCCACCTACCACGCGCAGTGGCGGCTGATGCTGGCCACGCCCTACTTCGTGCCGGACGAAGGCCTGCTCGACGGCCTGCGCCTGGCGGCCACCCGCGGCGTGCGCATCACGCTGGTGCTGCCGGCCGAATCCAACCACCGGGTGGCCGACTGGGCGCGCGGCCGCGCCGTGCGCACCCTGGTTGAGGCCGGTGCCCAGGTGCGGCTGGTGCCGGCCATGATGCACGCCAAGGCGGTGGTGGTGGACGACGAACTGGCCCTGTGCGGCTCGGCCAACCTGGACAGCCGCAGCCTGTTCATCAACTACGAGGCCAGCGCCGCCTTCTACGGCACCGAGCAGATCGACTGGCTGGCCGGCTGGATCGCCAGCACCGCCGAGCGCGGCCAGCCGGCCTCGGCCAAATCGCCCAGCTGGTGGCGCGACGTGGCCGAGGGGATCGTGGCGACGGTGGCGTTTCAGTTGTAGGGGGTACCCCCCTGAGTCGCCATCGGCGCCTTCCCCCCATCTCCTGCGGGAGGGGGACAACGCCAGTGCTCGGTGCAAGCCCGAGCACGGCGTTCGCTGGATTGGCCTGCTCCGCGGCCATCGGGGGTTGGCCCTTCGCCCCTCGGGGCTGAGGCAAAGGACAGCTTCCACTCTGACGGCGTGCCAGAAACTCGTCCTGACCACTATGCCGACATCGTCCGAAAGCTGCGGCATCACTATATTTGTGATAGCTGCCTGCGCTCGTCAGAAAAGGGCTGGAGGCTGATTTGGCACTGAAAGGACGTTCTGGCCCTACCTGTCATCCGCCGCGATGCGGCCGGCTTCCACCGTCAGGCGGCGCTCGCACTGGGCGGCGATGGCGCGGTCGTGGGTGACGAGCACCAGGGTCGTGCCCTGTTCGCGGTTCAACTCGAACATCAGCTGCATCACCTTCTCGCCGGTGGCGAAGTCGAGGCTGCCGGTGGGCTCGTCGGCCAGCAATACCGCGGGATGGACGACGAAGGCGCGCGCCAGCGCCACGCGCTGCTGCTCGCCGCCAGACAGCACGCGGGGGTAGTGGCCCAGCCGCTCGGCCAGGCCCACGCGGTCCAGCATGGCGGCCGCGGCCTGGCGGGCGTCGCGCCGGCCGGCGATCTCCAGCGGCAGCATCACGTTCTCCAGCGCCGTCAGGTGACCGAGCAGCTGGAAGCTCTGGAACACGAAGCCCACCTGCCGCGCCCGCAGCGCGGCGCGCGCATCCTCGTCCAGCGCGAACAGGTCCTGCCCGGCCAGCCGCACGGTGCCGCGCGTGGGCACGTCGAGCCCGGCGATGATGGACAGCAGCGTGCTCTTGCCGCTGCCCGAGGCGCCCACAATGGCCACCGTTTCGCCACCAGCCAGCGAGAAATCGATATCGCGCAGAATATCCAGCGTGCCCGTGGCGTCGGTCACCGACTTGAACACATGCTCCACGGCGATGATCGGAGGACGGAGGGCTTCCGGCTGCGTGCCGGACGTTGCATCTGTCATGAAGGAATTCAGGTTTTGGATCGACGTGACTTTATCCGCAGCGGCGCACTGACCGCTGGCGCCCTTTTCGCAGCCACTTCCGGGGCGCACGCTGCAAACGCCAGCCCGCCAGTGATCCTGGTCGTCGGCGACTCGCTGTCGGCCGAATACGGTCTGGCGCGCGGCACCGGCTGGGTGGCGCTGCTGGAAAAAAAGCTGGTGGCCGAGAAAATCGCCGCCACCGTGGTCAACGCCAGCATCTCGGGCGACACCACCTCGGGCGGGCGCTCGCGCGTGCCGGCACTGCTGGCGCGCCACCAGCCCACGCTGGTGGTGCTGGAGCTGGGCGGCAACGACGCGCTGCGCGGCCTCTCGCTCACCATGACCGAGGCCAACCTCGACGCCATGACCCAGGCCGCCTTGCAGGCTGGCGCCCGGGTGCTGCTGGTGGGCATGCAGATGCCGCCCAACTACGGCGCGCGCTACGCCGAGCAGTTTGCCTCCATCTACGCCGACGTGGCCAAGAAGCACAAGGCCGCGCTGGTGCCCTTCCTGCTCAAGGGCGTGGCCGACGCGCCCGACCCGCTGAAGCTCTTCCAGGCCGACCGCATCCACCCCAACGCCGCCGCGCAGCCCACACTGCTGGCCAACGTGTGGCCGGTGCTGAAAGGCCTGCTGTGAGCCTGCACCGCATCACCGCCGCCGACGCACTGGCCCGGCTGGCCGGTTTCGACACCGTGATCGACGCCCGCAGCGAGGGCGAGTTCGCGCTCGACCGCCTGCCCGGCGCCGTCAACTGGCCCAGCCTGCACGACGCCGAGCGCGTCACCGTCGGCACCCTGTACAAGCAGACCAGCCCGTTCGAGGCGCGCAAGCTCGGCGCCGCGCTGGTGGCGCGCAACATCGCGGCCCACATCGAGCGCGAGGTGATGGACAAGCCCAAGGGCTGGCGCCCGCTGGTCTACTGCTGGCGCGGCGGCCAGCGCAGCGGCGCGCTGTCGCTGGTGCTGGGGCAGATCGGCTTTCAGGTGCACATCATCGAAGGGGGCTACAAGGCCTTCCGCGCCGAGATGCTGGCGGATCTGCCGCGGCTGCTGGCCCCGCTGCGCTTTCAGGTGATCTGCGGCCCCACCGGCTCGGGCAAGACGCGGCTGCTGCAGGCGCTGGCCGGTGTCGGCGCGCAGGTGCTGGATCTGGAGGCGCTGGCCTCGCACCGCGCCTCGGTACTGGGCCTGATCCCGGGCCAGCCGCAACCCACGCAGAAACGCTTCGACACGCTGGTGTGGCAGGCGCTGCAGGCGCTCGACCCGGCCCGCCCGGTGTTCGTCGAGGCCGAAAGCAAGAAGGTCGGCAACGTCACCCTGCCCGAAAGCCTGATCGCCGCCATGCGCGCCAGCCCCTGCCTGCGCATCGACCTGCCCTTCGACGAGCGCGTAGCCCTGCTGCTCGAGGACTACCCCTTCTTCGTGCAGGACCCGGCCTTCTTCTGCCAGCGCCTGGACACCCTGGCCGAGCTGCGCGGCCGCGCCGTGGTCAACGGCTGGAAGGAACAGGTCCAGGCCGGCCAGACCGAGGCCGTGGTGCGCGACCTGCTGGAGCGCCACTACGACCCGGGCTACGAGCGGTCCACCCGCCGCAACTTCCAGCAGTTCGACGACGCGCGCACTGTGTCCCTGCCCGAGCGCGGCGCCAAGGCCATGGCTCAGGCCGCCGCCCGCATCCACGCCCAGTTCACCTGACCACCATGCCGCAACTCGCCGCCCGCCCCTGGGTTCCCGCCCACGCCGAAGCCCTTGTCCAGCGTCTGGCCCAGGCCACGCGGGCGCAGCCAGCTCCCGATCTGATAGCGGAGCTGGATCGCCTGGTGGAGGACAACCGGCGCATCCACGACCGCCAGGGCATCAACCTCAATCCCGCCAGCAACGTGATGAACCCGGCCGCCGAGGCGCTGCTGGCGCGCGGCCTGGGCACGCGCGCCTCGCTCGGCTACCCGGGCGACAAGTACGAGGTGGGCCTGGAGGCCATCGAGCAGATCGAGGTCATGGCGGCCGAGCTGGCGGCCGAGGTGTTCGGCGCCCGCTACGCCGAGGTACGCGTGGCCTCCGGCGCCTTGAGCAACCTCTATGTGTTCATGGCCACCTGCAAGGCGGGCGACACCCTGATCGCGCCGCCGCCGGACATCGGCGGCCACGTCACGCACCACCAGGCCGGCGCTGCCGGCTGGTTCGGCCTGCGCTCGGTGAACGCGCCGATCGACGCCGTGCGCTACAGCATCGACGTCGATGCGCTGCGCCGGCTGGCGCACGACGTGAAACCACGGCTGATCACCGCCGGCGGCAGCCTGAACCTGTTCGAACACCCGGTGGCCGATCTGCGCGCCATCGCCGACGAGGTGGGTGCCACGCTGATGTTCGACGCCGCGCACCTCTCGGGCATGTTCGCCGGCCGCGCCTGGAAGAACCCGCTGGACGAAGGCGCGCACGTGATGACCATGAGCACCTACAAGAGCCTGGGCGGCCCGGCCGGCGGGCTGGTCGTCACCAACGACGCCGCGCTGGCCGAGCAGCTCGACGCCATCGCCTACCCTGGCCTCACCGCCAACTTCGACCCCGGCCGGGTGGCGGCGCTGGCGCGCGGGCTGATCGACTGGCGCGTGCACGGCCCCGCCTACGCGCAAGCCATGCAGGCCACGGCGCGGGCGCTGGCCGAGGCGCTGCACGCGCTCGGGCTGCCGGTGCACGCCATGGACCGGGGCGGCACGCAATCCCACCAGCTGGCACTGGAAGCGGCCGCGCTGGGTGGCGGCCAGGCGGCGGCGCGGCGCATGGCGCCGGCCGGCCTGCTGGCCTGCGGCATCGGCCTGCCCATCGCCCCGGTGGCGGGCGACCTCAACGGACTGCGCCTGGGCGTGCCGGAGATCGTGCGGCTCGGCATGGGGCCGGGCGACATGCCCGAACTGGCGGCGCTGATCCGGCGCGCGCTCACGGTGCCGGACGCCCGCGCGGTGGCGCCGGACGTGGCGGCCTTTCGCGGCCGCTTCAGCGGCGTGCGCTACGTGGTCTGAGCAGGAGCCGCGACCGCCGGCTCCACGTCGTCGTCCTCGGCCTCTCGCCAGCGCACGGCGCCACGGTAGGCGTGCCAGCTGGCGTGGCCAAGCAGCGGCCCGATCACCAGAAAGCCCGCGCCCCAGGTCAGCAGCGCCAGCGCGATCAGCAGCGTGATCAGCAGGCCCCACCACAGCATGGTGATGGGGTTGGCGAACACCACGCGGATGCTGGTGATGGCGGCGCTGATGGCGTCGGTGTCGCGGTCGAGGATCATCGGGATCGACACCACGGCGGTGGAATACACCAGCATCGCGAAGATGCCGCCCACCAGCAGATAGACCAGCACGAACTCGATGTTCTCCGGGTTGAAGATCGCCCGCATCACGCCCGTGGTGGAAGGCATGCCGGTGTTGAAGAACACCGCGAACACCACCAGCGAGGCGCGGCCCCACAGCAGCTCCAGCACGATCAGCACCATCACCAGCATGCCCATGCTGCGAACATGCTTGTCCCAGCAGGTGATGGAGGCGCCGAGTTCCGGCTGGATGCCCAGTTCGCGCCGGCGGCTCACCTCGTACAGGCCCATGGCCAGGAAGGGGCCGACCAGCAGGCAGCCCGAGGCGATGGACATCACGTACTCCGGCTTGTTGCGGAACACCAGCGCCAGCACCGCCGCCATGGCCCAGAAGCAGCAGCCGTAGAACAGGCCGATGCCGGGCGCGGCCCGGAAGTCGCCAAAGCCCTGCCGCAGCCAGCGCAGCGGGTCGGTCACACCCAGCCGCACCATCAGCGCCTGCGGGCCGGTGGGCCTGGGCGGCACGTAGGGCTGGTAGTCGGCGGCGGCCTCGGGCGCGGGCGCCTGGGCGATGGAATCGGTCGAATCGTTCATGGGTGCTGCAAGCTGGGCGCCGGGATCGGCCACGGTCGAAGACGGCAAGCTCTTGCCAGACTAGCACCGCCACGCGCGGCTTCCAATGGGGGCCAGCCCTGAGCGTGTCGCCCACACGCCACCGCCAGCGGCCTTCGCCGGGCGGCAGGCCGGCGCCTGCCCTTGCTTACAATCAAGGCGCGTGGCCACCCTGCTCCGGCGTGCATGCACCGGAACGGCAAGTCCGGGCGTTCCCGTCCTGGATTGCTACTGCTTCAATAGCTGACTGCGCCCGCCCTGATTGGGCTGCAGGCCGATTTGGCCTTGAAACCCGCTGACCACCCCCTTGTCGCGCTGCGGGCGTGGCAACCCCGACACCCGGGCCACCAAGGCCCCCGAAAGCTCCATGGCATCGATCAGCCCGTACCTCCACATCTCCCCCGACCCGGGCATCTGGCTGATCCAGCTGTTCGCCATCGTGCTGGCCACGGTGTGCGTCAACTTCGTGCTGATGCGGGTGCTCGACGCCGTGGAGCGCGCCACCGACCGCACCGCCTCGGTCTGGGACGACGCGCTGATCCACGCCGCGCGCGTGCCGCTGCGGCTGCTGGTCTGGGTGGTGGGGCTGTCGGCGGCGGTGCGGCTGATCCAGGCGGTGGAGCCGAGCCTGGTGTTCGACTACGCGCCCGAGGTGCGGCGCGTGGCCATCATCGGCATCGTCGCCATGTTCGCGCTGCGGCTGATCCGCCACACCGAGGAGAACCTGGTCGACCCGGAGCGCGCCATCAGGCCGGTCGACCAGACCACCGCCAAGGCGATCGGCAAGCTGCTGCGGCTGGCGGTGCTGATCACCGCCACGCTGGTGGGCATGCAGACGCTGGGCTTCTCGATCTCCGGCGTGGTGGCGGCCGGCGGCGTGAGCGGCATCGCCATCGGCTTTGCCGCCAAGGACCTGCTGGCCAACTTTTTCGGCGCGCTGATGATCTACTGGGACAAGCCTTTCAAGGAGGGCGACTGGATCCGCTCGCCCGACAAGGAGATCGAGGGCACGGTGGAAGAGATCGGCTGGCGCCTCACGCGCATCCGCACCTTCGACAAGCGGCCGCTGTACGTGCCCAACTCGGTGTTCAACAACATCGCGGTGGAAAACCCATCGCGCATGCAGAACCGCCGCATCAAGGAAACGCTGGGCATCCGCTACGACGACGCCGCGCAGATGGCCGCCATCTGCGACGCCGTGCGCGCGATGATCCAGAACCACCCGGACATCGACCAGGACACGACGCAGATCGTCCACTTCAACGCCTTCAATGCGTCGAGCATTGACTTCCTGCTCTACTGCTTCACCAGGACCACCAAGTGGGTGGAATACCACAAGGTCAAGCAGGACGTGCTCTTGAAGATCCTGGACATCGTGAGCGCCCACGGCGCCCAGTTCGCCTACCCCACGCAGACGCTGCAGCTGCCGGGCGTGGAGGCGGAACTGGCCCACGCCGCGCAGGCGCCGGACAGCGGCGCTGCAGGCGACGGGCGGCCCGCCAACGGCAGCAACGGCGGCTGAAACCTGCCGCAGCGGCGGAACAATCGGGCAGTTGATTCCTGAAGCCTTTTGAGGCTCCAGCCCTTTCGCAGCGGGCGCAGACAGCTATCTTAACAATAGCATTCTGGCGGTGCGATTCAGCCCGGCAGCGCGGCGGCCACCGCCTGGGCCAGGTCGGCCTGCAGGTCGCGTGCGTCTTCCAGTCCGGTGGAAAAGCGCACCACCGTGCCGCGCGCCAAGTGCGCCGGCCAGCGCTGGCGCATGCCGCGCAGGTCGTAGGGCACCACCAAACTGATCGGGCCGCCCCAGCTGTAGCCAAGCCGGAACAGGCGCAGCGCGTTGCAGAAGGCATCCACCTGCGCCTGGCTGTATCGCTCATGGATCACCACGCTGAACAGACCGGCGGCGGCGCCCTGCCCCGCCGCGTCGGCCGCGCCGCACAGCTGCTGCCAGTGCGCGTGGCCGGGCGAGCCGGGCAGCGCCGGGTGCAGCACCTGGGCGAAAGCCGGTTGCTGCGCGGCCCAGCGCGCCAGCGTGCGCGCGGTGCGGTCGGCGGCGGCGTAGCGCAGCCCGATGCTGGGCAGCGCGCGCAGCACGGCCTCGGCGTCGTTGCCGCTCACACCCAGGCCGAGCCGCATGTGGGTCAGCTTGATCTTCATGTGCAGCGCCTCGTCGCGCGTGGTCACGCTGCCCATCAGCACGTCACCGCCGCCGCTGGGGTACTTGGTGAGCGCGTGGGCCGACACATCCACCGCCAGCCCGGCGCCGTCGAGGTCGAACGGGTGGAAGGCCAGGCCGGCGCCCCAGGTGTTGTCGAGCGCGCAGGTCACGCCGCGCGCCCTGCACAGGCGCACCTGGCCGACCAGATCCGGGAACTCCATGGTCACCGAGCCGGCGGCTTCCAGCCAGACCAGGCGCGTGCGGTCGGAGATGCGCGCGGCCAGGTCGGCCACGTCCATCGGGTCGTAGTAGGCGTGGGTGATGCCGTACTGCGCCAGCTCGCCCTCGGCCAGCGCCTTGTTGGGGCCGTAGGCGTTGTCGGGAATCAGCACCTCGTCGCCGGTCTTCAGCAGCGCCAGCGCCGTGTTGGCGATGGCCGCCAGCCCGCTGGGCACCAGCACCGTCTGCAGGCCGCCCTCCAGCGTGGCGATGCGCTCTTCCAGCGTGAAGGTGGTGGGCGTGCCGTGCAGGCCGTAGGTGTAGCCCTCCTTGTGCTTCCAGTCGCGCGCGCGCATGGCCGCCACGTCGGGGAAGAACACCGTGGACGCCTTGAACACGCCGGGCTGCGGGGCGTCGAAGCCGGCCGGCGGCACGTAGGGATGCTGGATCAGGGAGGTGATGGGTTCGCTCATGCGGCAATGGTAGTGCAGCGGCCGGGCGCTTCCTGCGCTTGCGGGTTGCTATTGTTTGTGGAGCTGCCTGCGCCCGCCACGCAAGGGCTGGCGGCCTGAAACATGCCTCAAACGGCTGCGACGTGCTCCCCCACGGGCGCCAGCGCCAGGAAGGCCTGCATGCCGCGCGTGGGGGCACGCTCGCGGTGGCGCACCAGGCGCAGCGGGCGCGACAGACTGGGCAGGCCGGTGCGCACCTCGGCCACGCTGCCGGCGGCCAGCGCCTCGGCCACCACGTTGCGCGACAGGCAGCTCACCCCCAGCCCGGCGGCCACGGCGCGGCGGATGGCCTCGGAGTTGCCCAGTTCCATGTCCATGCGCACGGGACCCACGTGGGTGTGCAGCCAGCGCTCCACCTCCTCGCGCGTGCCACTGCCGGGTTCGCGCAGCAGCCAGGCGGCGCCGGCCAGGGCCGCGCGGGTGGCGCGGCCCCGCGTGAGCGCGTGGCCGGGGGGGGCGATGATCACCAGCTCATCCTGCTGCCAGTCGCTCACCGCCAGGTCGGGGTGGTGGCAGGCGCCTTCGATGAGGCCGAAATCCAGCTCCATCGCCGCCACGGCGGCCACCACCTCGCCGGTGTTGCCCACCGTGAGCTGCACGCGCGCGGCCGGGTAGGCAGTGCGGAACGCGGCCAGGCGCGGCGGCAGCAGGTAGTTGGCGATGGTGGTGCTGGCGCCCAGCCGCATGGAGAGACCGCCGTCGGCCAGCAGGTCCTGCACCTGGGCAGCGGCGTCGAGCAGCGCCTGCGCGCGCGGCCACAGCACGCGGCCGTTCTCGTTCAGCACCAGCCGGCGCCCGCAGCGGTCGAACAGCGGCTGGCCCAGCGCCCGCTCCAGCTTGGCCAGCGCCTGGCTGGCGGCCGACTGGGTCAGCGCCACCACCTCGGCGGCGCGGCTCACGCTGCCCTGCCGGGCGATAGCGACGAACACCTCCAGTTCACGCAGGCTGTAGCGCAGGCTCATGGCTTAATTAGACAAACTAATGAAATGTAGAAATATTACGCGCTTTTCTTCTTGATGGGCCACCGGCACCATGGCGGCCATGACTTCCCTGTCCGCGCCCCGCCCGCTCCTGCCCCAGCGCCTGCGGGCCTGGGCGCCGGGGCTGGCCCTGACCTTGGTGCTGGCGCTGGTGGCCATGGCGCTGGCGCAGACCGGCTGGGCCGGCCGGCTCGGCCTGTCGGCGCTGACGCTGGCCATCGTGCTCGGCATGGTGCTGGGCAACACGGTCTATCCGCCGCTGCAGGGGCGCTGCGGGCCGGGCGTGGACGTGGTCAAGCAGCGCCTGCTGCGGCTGGGCATCATCCTGTTCGGGCTGCGCATCACCTTCCAGGACATCGCCAGCGTGGGCTTCACGGGCGTGGCGATCGACGCGCTGATGCTCGGCTCCACCTTCGGGCTGGCGCTGCTGCTGGGCCGCCGCTGGCTGCGACTGGACGAGCAGACGGTGATCCTGATCGGCGCCGGCAGCTCCATCTGCGGCGCCGCCGCCGTGCTGGCGACCGAGCCGGTGGCCCGCGCCAGCGCCGACAAGGCCGCCGTGGCGGTGGCCACGGTGGTGGTGTTCGGCACACTGGCCATGTTCTGCTACCCGCTGCTGCACCCCTGGCTGGTGCCGCTGGGCGTGAGCGACTCGGCCTTCGGCGTCTACGTGGGCTCCACCGTGCACGAGGTCGCCCAGGTGGTGGTGGCCGGCCGCGCCGTGAGCGAACTGGCCGCCAGCCAGGCGGTGATCACCAAGATGATCCGCGTGATGATGCTGGCGCCCTTCCTGATCGCCGTGTCGGCGCTGCTGGCGCGGCGCGGCGCGGCCGAGGGTGAAGAAGGCGCGGGCCGCCGGCGGATCGTCGTGCCCTGGTTCGCGCTGGGCTTCGTGGCCATGGCGGGCGTGCGCTCGGCCGACTTGCTGCCGCAGGCGCTGCTGGCACCGCTGCTGCAGGCAGGCAACCTGGTGCTGGCGATGGCGATGGGCGCCCTGGGCCTCACCACCCACGTTTCCGCCGTGCGCCGCGCCGGCGCCCGCCCCCTGCTGCTGGCCGCCCTGCTGTTCGCCTGGCTGGTGATCGGCGGCCTGGCGGTGAACGGGCTGGTGGGGGGCTGGTGACGGTAGGGGCGTCGCCGGCAAGGGCAGGCGCCGAGGATCTGGCAAGCTGAAGCGCCTGGGTGCCAGGACGAGGCGCTGATTAGGCGAGTCAGGGGGCTGCGGGCTTCGCTCCTGGCAAGCCCGCGCAAGCGCCGGCACCCCAGCCGGGCACGGTTAAGATCGCGTCCCCTTCCGACCGCTGTCACAGGCGTCGCCATGAACATCCGCACCCCCCGCACCGTTCTTCTTCCGCTGGCGCTGTGGGCCGCGGCCTCGGCCGCGCCGGCCCAGACGGTGATGAAGCCCGGAGCCTGGCAGATGGACACGCAGATCACCGTGCGCGACGGCGACGGCCCGCCCGTCGACCAGGGGCACCACACCGTGACGATGTGCATGACGGCCGAACGCCTGGCGCAGGAGCCCTACCTCAACGCGCAGGTGGACCAGGACAAGGCCGCCGCGCGCGGCGCGACGTGCAGCACCTCGGACTTCCAGCGCCAGGGTGACAGCGCGTCGTGGGTGATGGTGTGCGACCTGAAGGACGGCTCGCACCTGCGTGCGCGCATCAGCAACCGCGCCAGCGCTGAGACGCTGGAGACCGAGATGGTGCAGGATATGCGCCGTGGCGACGGGCGGGCCACCGCGACCCTGCGCGTCCACGGGCGCCACGCGGGCGAATGCACGCCCGCCATGGCCAAGCTGTAGAAGACTACAGAATCAATAGCTGCCAGCGCAATCCCGGCAAGGGCTGGCGGCCAGAAACGCTACAAAAGACGAGCTGCCAGCCGGCCGCTCAGATCTTCCACTTGGCCAGCAGCTTCTCCGGCGACAGGTTGTCGTAGCTCTCGAAGGGCTGGTGGATCCAGGGGTTGGTGGGCAGGTGCTCCACCGTGTAATCGGCGTTGAAGGTGGACGAGCCCTTGGTCCAGATGACGGCGGTGCGCAGCTCGGTGATGGGCGCGTAGTTGGAGCGCAGGCGGTCCACCACGGCCTGCAGGGTCACGCCGGTGTCGGCCAGGTCGTCCACCAGCAGCACCTTGCCGGCGATCTGCCCCTGCGGCGTGGTGATGAAGTGGGCGATGTCCAGGTGCCCCTGCACCGTGCCGGCCTCGGCGCGGTAGCTGCTGGTCGACATGATGGCCAGCGGCACGTTGAAGATGCGGCTGAGGATGTCGCCGGGCCGCATGCCGCCGCGCGCCAGGCACAGGATGGTGTCGAACTTCCAGCCCGACTGGTGCACCTTGATGGCCAGTTTCTCGACCAGGTTGTGGTACTCGTCGTAGCTCACGTACAGATGCTTGCCGTCCTCCGTCAACATCTCGATCACTCCTCTATTGATAGCTGGTTGCGCCCGTCAACATTGGGCTGGAAGCCGATTTCTCTTGCAATCATGGTGCCAGGAACGGGTGCCGCATCATGATGGTGTGGTCGCGGTCCGGGCTGGTGGAGATGATGTGGATGGGCACGCCGGTGGCGTGCTCGATGCGCTGCAGGTACAGCCGTGCGTTGACCGGCAGTCTGGCGTGGTCGGTCACGCCAACGGTGCTTTCGGTCCAGCCTTCCAGCGTCTCGTAGATGGGCTGGCAGCGCTCGATCTCCTCGGCGCCGAGCGGCAGGATGTCGATGCGCTCGCCGTCCAGCTCATAGCCCACGCACAGCTGCAGTTCCTTCAGGCCGTCGAGCACGTCGAGCTTGGTGATGCACAGGCCCGACAGGCCGTTGACCTGGGCGCTGCGCTTGAGCAGCGCGGCGTCGAACCAGCCGCAGCGGCGGCTGCGCCCGGTGGTCACGCCTTTTTCAGCGCCCACGGTGCTCATGTGCCAGCCGGGCGTGCCGGGGGTTTCCCAGTCGAGCTCGGTGGGGAACGGACCGCCGCCCACGCGCGTGCAGTAGGCCTTGGTGATGCCCAGCACGTAGTGCAGCAGGCCGGGGCCGACGCCCGCGCCCGCCGCCGCGTTGCCGGCCACGCAGTTGCTGGAGGTGACGAAGGGGTAGGTGCCGTGGTCGACGTCCAGCAGCGTGCCCTGGGCGCCCTCGAACAGCAGGTTGGCGCCGTCGCGGTGGGCCTCGTTCAGCTCGCGCGAGACATCGGCCATCATCGGACGGACCTGCTCGGCGTGGCGCATGGCCTCGTCGTACACGGCGTCGAATTGCACCTCGCCGTCCTTCAGGTAGGGCGCCAGCGCCTCGCCGAAGTCGATGTCTCTGGAGCCCAGGAACGTGGTCAGCACCTGGTTGTGCAGGGCCAGCAGCTCGCGCAGCTTGGTGGCGAAGCGCTCGGGGTACTTGAGGTCCTGCACGCGCAGGGCACGGCGGGCGATCTTGTCTTCGTAGGCCGGGCCGATGCCGCGGCCGGTGGTGCCGATCTTCTGGCCGCCCTGCTCGCGCCGCGCCTCGCGCGCGATGTCGAGCACGGCATGGAAGGGCAGGATCAGCGGGCAGGCCTCGCTGATGCGCAGGCGCTCGCGCACCTGCACGCCGGCTTTCTCGAGCCCGGCGATCTCTTCCAGCAGCTTGGCCGCCGACAGCACCACGCCATTGCCGATGTAGCACACCACGCCCGGCCGCATGATGCCGCTGGGGATCAGGTGCAGCGCGGTCTTGACGCCGTTGATGACCAGGGTGTGGCCGGCGTTGTGGCCGCCCTGGAAGCGCACCACGCCCTGCGCGCTTTCGGTCAGCCAGTCCACCAGCTTGCCCTTGCCCTCGTCGCCCCACTGGGTGCCGACGACGACCACGTTGCGTCCACTCGTCTGTTTCATGCTTGCTCGCGTTTCAAAGCGCCTGCACGACCCAGTGGCCGGCGGCGGCGACCAGTTCGCGGTCGCAATGGAATTCATCGGTTTCCTGCTCATGCCCGGGCAGCACGCAGACCACGGTTTCGCCGTGCTCGCGCAGTTGCTGCACGGTCTCGCGCAGGCCGGGGCGGCCGGCGTCGTCCGGCCAGGGGGCGCGGATGGCGGCGCGCAGCGGGCGCGGCGCGGCCACGCGGACCAGTTCCTTGACATCGAGCGAGAAGCCGGCGGCCGGGCGCTCGCGATCCAGTTTGTGGCCGAACACCGCGCCCACCCCGTCGTAGCGGCCGCCGCGCGCCAGCGCCTCGCCAGCGCCTTCGGAGTAGATGCCGAAGCGCAGGCCGCTGTAGTAGGCGAAGCCGCGCGAATCGGCCAGGTCGCAGCTCACGGTCGCGCCCTGCAGGTGCTGGCCAAGCCACTTCAGATCCGATAGCGCCTGCCGCAGGCCGGACATGGGCGGGAGCCGTTTCTCGGCCTCGTCCAGCACCTCCGGGCCGCCATACAGGCCGACCAGCGCCAGCAGGCCTTCGCGCGCGGAGGCGGGGAAATCGGCGGTGAGGCGGCGCAGCTCGCTGGCGTCCTTGACGGCCAGGGCGGCGTGTACGGCGCGCAGCCGCTCCAGATCCACCGGCACGCCAGCCAGCAGGGCCCGGACGATGCGCGCGTCGCCCAGATCCACCTGCGGCTGCTTCACGCCGGCCACGCGCAGGCAGTCGAGCGCGAGGCGCAGGATTTCAAGATCGGCCTCGCGGCCGGCGTGGCCGTAGATCTCGGCGCCGAACTGCAGCGGCTCGCGTGTGGCCTGCGGCCGCTCGGGCCGGGCGCGCACCACCGGGCCACAGTAGGCCAGGCGGGTGACGGACTTGCGGCCCAGCAGGTGGGCGTCGATGCGGGCCACCTGGGGCGTGGTGTCGGCGCGCAGGCCGAGCGAGCGGCCGGAAAGCTGGTCGACCAGCTTGAAGGTCTGCAGGCCCAGCGCCTCGCCGGTGCCGGTGAGCAGCGACTCGAGGTGTTCGATGAGCGGGGGGATCACCAGCTCATAGCCGTAGGTACGTGCGGTGTCGAGCAGGTCGCGCCGCAGTTCCTCGATGTGCCTGGCCTCGGAGGGCAAGACGTCGGCGATGTGGTCCGGCAGCAGCCAGGCAGACATGAGTCGAATCGAGCGCTGTTAAAACCGTGATTCTACCGGCCCACCCGGCCGTGGGCGGCGGCCCGCGCGCAGTTTCAGCCGACCAGCCAGAGCAGCGCCAGCCCCGCTAGGATGCCCAGCAGGCCGAAGAAGCGGATCTGCCCGTCCCTGAGCTGGGCGATCTGGCTCACCACGTTGCGCCAGGCCTTGGGCGAGACGAAGGGCATCAGCCCCTCGAACACCAGCATCAGCCCGAGCGCGAGCAGCCAGGCATCGCCCTGCATGGCCAGCGCCCCGCCAGATCAGCGCGCCGGGGTGGCCGCGCGGGCGCCCGCACTCTGCATGGCACGGAAGAACTCGCTGCTGGACGGATCCAGCACCATCACGTCGCCCTTCTTGCCCATGCTGGCCTTGTAGGCGTCGAGGCTGCGATAGAACTCGGCGAACTGCGGGTCCTTGCCGAAGGCATCGGCATAGACGCGTGCGGCCTCGCCGTCGCCCTGGCCCTTGACCTTCTGGGCATCGCGGTAGGCGTTGGCCACGGTCACCTCGCGCTCACGGTCGGCCTCGGCGCGGATGCGCTCGGCCTCGGCGGCGCCGGTGGAGCGCAGCTCGTTGGCCACGCGCTGGCGTTCGGCCTGCATGCGGCGGTAGACCGATTCGGTGATCGATTCCACGTAGTCGGCGCGGGTGATGCGCACGTCGACGATCTCGATACCCCAGGGCTTGCCGCTCTTGACGGCGTCGGCCACCTCGCGTTTCACGTCGGCCATCAGGGTTTCGCGGCGGGTGGAGATGAGCTCGCGCACCGTGCGGCGGTTGATCTCTTCCTGGAAGGCGTTGCGCACCACGCGGTTGAGCTGCAGGGCGCCGGCGTTCTCGTCCAGGCCGACGTTGCGGATGTACTCGCCCGGGTCGGTGATGCGCCAGCGCACGTACCAGTCGATCACCACGCGCTGCTTCTCAGCGGTGAGCATGGGCTCGGTGTCCTGGCTGTCGAGCGTCAGCAGGCGCTTGTCGATGTACGAGACGTTCTGGAACGGCGGCGGCAGCTTGAAGTTCAGCCCCGGCTCGGTGATCACTTTCTTGATCTGGCCGAGCGCGTACACCACGCCGAACTGGCGCTGGTCGACCACGAACATGGTGGACGACAGCAGCGCAAGCAGGATGAGGAGCGAGGTGGCGATGAATCCGATTCTGTTCATGGCGGCCCTTCCTCAGCGCGACTCGCGCTCGCGGCTGCGCGCGTTGTCACGCGCGCGCGCATCGTTGTTGTTGTTGGCCGCGGCGGCCGCAGCTGCCGCCGCGGCTGCGGGCGACGGGTTGCTGCCCGCCGGCTCGGCTGCAGCCGACGGTTGCGCGCCAGCGGACTGCATCACCTTGTCGAGCGGCAGGTAGAGCAGGTTGGAGCCCGACTTGCTGTCGACGATGACCTTGTTCACGTTGCCGTAGATCTGCTGCATGGTGTCCAGGTACATGCGGTCCCGCGTGACCTTGGGCGCCTTCTGGTACTCGGTCAGCACCGACGAGAAGCGCTCGGAATCGCCCTGCGCCTGCGCCACGATGCGCGCCTTGTAGCCCTCGGCCTCCTGCGCCAGGCGCGAGGCCGTGCCGACCGCGCGCGGCACCACGTCGTTGGCGTAGGCCTGGGCCTCGTTCTTGGCGCGCTCGCGCTCCTGGCCGGCCTTGAGCACGTCGTCGAACGCGGCCTGCACCTGCTCGGGCGGGCGCACGCCGCCCTGCTGCATGTTGACCGCCACCACGTCGATGCCGACCTTGTAGCGGTCGAGGATCTTCTGCATCAGGTCGCGCACGCGCGGGGCGATCTGGTCGCGCTCCTCCGCCATGGCGGTGTCCATGTTCATCTTGCCCACCACCTCGCGCACCGCGCTCTCGGCAGCCTGCACCACGGCTTCGTCCGGGCTCTTGCTGTTGAACAGGTAGTCGCGCGCGTCGTTCAGGCGGTACTGCACGGCGAACTTGATCTCGACGATGTTCTCGTCTTCCGTCAGCATGGCCGATTCGCGCAGGCCGGTGCTGCGGATGATGTTGTCGCCGCCCACGTCCACCGAGCGGATCTGCGAGAAGCGCACGGTCTCGTGCCGCTCGATCGGGTACGGCAGCCGCCAGTTGAAGCCGGCGCCCACCGTGGACTGGTACTTGCCGAAGCGCGTGACCACGGCCTGCTGGCCTTCCTGCACGATGAAGAAGCCGGTGCCCAGCCAGATCAGCAGCGCCACCACGATGACCACGCCGATGCCCAGCCCGGCGCTCTTCATGTCGGGCTGGAAGTCACCGCCGCCGCCACGCCGGCCGCCGTTGCCACCGCCGCCGCGGCCACCGAACATGCCCGTCAGGCGCCGGTTGAAATCACGCCAGAGCTCGTCGAGATCGGGCGGGCCCTGGTTGGGGCCGCGGCCGCGCGGGGGCTGGTCCTGCGGCGGTCGCTGGGGCGGCTCGCCGCCCTCGGGCGATCCGCCGTTGTCCTGGGGCGTGTCGTCACGGCCCCAGCGCGGGTCGTTGAGGTTGAACATGCCGCGCACCCGCTCGGGAAGGCGCGCTGCGCTGGAAAACATCGTCATGGGTGGGTACTTCGGAGGTGCAACTGCGCATTTTGCCCGACGTGGCCGGCGTTCATCGCCACCGCGTCGCCGGCTTCGCCGTGATCAGGCGCGTCGTCCGGCAGGCGCTGGGCGCGCCGCGCCAGCTCTTCGCGCAGCGTGGCCAGGCCCTCGCCCGTGGCGGCACTCACGAAGATGCGAGGCAGCACGCGGCCGTCGACCTGCATGGTGTCGGCCATCCGGGCCGGCAGGCGGCCCGGCGGCAGCGCGTCGATCTTGTTGAACACCAGCAGCTGCGGCACGTCGGCGGCGCCGATCTCTTCCAGCACGCGCCGCACCTGCTCGATCTGCTCGGGAAAGCCGGGGTTGGAGGCGTCGACCACGTGCAGCAGCAGATCGGCGTCGGCCGCTTCCTGCAGCGTGGCCTGGAAGGCCTCGATCAGGCCGTGCGGCAGGTCGCGGATGAAGCCCACCGTGTCGGACAGCGACACCGAACCCGCCACATCGCCCAGATAGAGCTGACGCGTGGTGGTATCCAGCGTGGCGAACAGCTGGTCGGCCGCGTAGGCGCGGGCCTTGACCAGGGCGTTGAACAGCGTGGACTTGCCGGCGTTGGTGTAGCCGACCAGCGAGATGTTGAAGGTACCCTGCCGCTCGCGCTGGCGCCGCTGGGTGCGGCGCTGGCGCTTGACCTTGGTCAGGCGGTCCTTGGTGCGCTTGATGGCGTCGCCGATCATGCGGCGATCGAGCTCGATCTGCGTCTCGCCGGGGCCGCCGCGCGTGCCGATGCCGCCCTGCTGGCGCTCCAGGTGGCTCCAGCGGCGCACCAGGCGCGTGCTGAGGTATTGCAGGCGCGCCAGCTCCACCTGAAGCTTGCCTTCGTGGCTGCGCGCCCTTTGGGCGAAGATTTCCAGGATGAGCAGCGTGCGGTCGTTCACCGGCAGACCGATGGTGCGCTCGAGGTTGCGCTGCTGCACCGGGCTGAGCGCCTGGTCGAACAGCACCTCGGTGGCGCCGTGGGCCAGGGCGAGTTCACGGATTTCCTCGGCCTTGCCGCTGCCGACGAACAGCGCCGCGTCGGGCGCCTTGCGCTTGCAGGTCAGGCGGGCCACCGGCTGCAGACCGGCAGATTCGGCCAGCAGGCCGAGTTCGGCGAGCTCGGCATCGAAATCGGGCAACCCGAGATCCACACCGACCAGCAGCGCTGGCGCGACCGGGGCTGCCGGGGGAGCGATGGAGGTGGAGGAGGCTATTGCAGTGCTGCGTTCAGAGGGCCCACCCGGCGGCCTCAGCTACTGAAACCATAGCTGGCTGCGCCCGGCGGACGTGGGCAAACGGCTTATTTGGCCGGAGAATCCTGGCCTTCGGCGGCCGAGAAGTTGACGGCGCGGCCGGGCACGATGGTGGAGATGGCGTGCTTGTAGACCATCTGCGTCACGGTGTTGCGCAGCAGCACGACGTACTGGTCGAACGATTCGATCTGCCCTTGCAGCTTGATGCCGTTGACCAGGTAAATGGACACCGGCACGTGCTCGCGCCGCAGGGTGTTCAGAAACGGGTCTTGTAGGAGTTGCCCTTTGTTGCTCACGATATGCTCCGTGTTCCAGTGAACAGTGTTGAGAAGTGGGGCACCATACCACAAAGGTGGTATTTCGCCGGTCTTGATACTGAGATAGGGCCTTTTTGCGCCAAACCAAGAGCAGTTGGCGAAAAATCCCTCCACGAACCCTTTAGGAGTCTTTGTCCGCGTAAGGGTTCCGCGAGGTCTTCATCTCGATGCGCAGCGGTGTTCCGGTGAGGTCGAACACCTTGCGGAAGCGCCCTTCCAGGAAGCGCTTGTAGGTGTCGGTCACGCCTTCCAGCGAGTTGCCGTGCACCACGATCACCGGCGGGTTCATGCCGCCCTGGTGGGCGTAGCGCAGCTTGGGCCGGTACATGCCGCTGCGCTTGGGCGTCTGGAACTGCACCGCCTCCAGCAGCGCCCGGGTCAGCTGGGGCGTGGGCATCTTGCGCATGGCGGCCTTGTGCGCCCGCGCGATCGAGCCCCAGAGCGGGCCAAGGCCCTGGCGCTTCTTGGCCGAGATGAAGTGCAGCTCGGCAAACTTCAGGAACGCCAGCCGGCTTTCGATGGAGCGCCGCACCAGCTCGCGCTGGTAATCGTCGATCGCGTCCCACTTGTTGACGGCCAGCACCACCGCGCGGCCGGCTTCCAGGATGAAGCCGGCGATGTGGGCGTCCTGGTCGGTCACGCCCTGGGTCGCGTCCAGCAGCAGCAGCACGACGTTGGCCGATTCGATGGCCTGCAGCGTCTTGACCACCGAGAACTTCTCGATCGCCTCGAACACCTTGCCCTTGCGGCGCAGACCGGCGGTGTCGATCAGCTCGAACTTCTGGCCGCCGCGCTCGAAAGGCACGGTGATGGCATCGCGCGTGGTGCCCGGCAGGTCGAACGCCACCAGGCGCTCCTCGCCCAGCCAGGTGTTGATCAGGGTGGATTTGCCCACGTTGGGCCGCCCGGCCACGGCGAGCTTGATCGGGCCGCCCTCTTCCGGGGCCGGCTCTTCCTCGGGCTCGGGCAGGCCGAGCGCGTCCAGCGCCAGGTCCAGCATGCCGCGCACGCCCTGGCCGTGGGCGGCCGAGACGGGGATCACCTCGCCCAGGCCCAGCTCGTAGAACTCGGCCAGTTGCGCGCCTTCGCGCATGCCTTCGGCCTTGTTGGCCACCAGCAGGCAGGGCTTGCCCAGGCGCCGCAGGTACTCGGCGATGTCATGGTCCTGGCCGGCCAGGCCCTCGCGCGCGTCGACCACGAACAGCACCACGTCCGCCTCGGCCACGGCCTGGCGGGTCTGCTTGGCCATCTCGCGGAAGATGCTGCCCTCACCGGCCTCGGGCTCGAAGCCGCCGGTGTCGATGACGATGTACTCGCGGTTGCCCAGCCGCCCCTGGCCATAGTGCCGGTCGCGCGTGAGGCCGGCGAAATCGGCCACGATCGCATCGCGGCTCTTCGTCAGCCGGTTGAACAGCGTGGACTTGCCGACGTTCGGCCGCCCCACCAGGGCCAGGACAGGTTTCACGCCAGCACTCCGGCCGCCAATTCGCGTGGCCGCGGAGCAGGCCAGGCCAGCAAACGCCGTGGCCGGGCCTGGCCCGGCGACTGGCGTTGCCCCCCCGGGGGGAAGGCGCGCAGCGCCATGGGGGGGAGCGTCATTCCGGCCGGAACCCGAACACGCCACCGGCGCGCGTGACCACCACCAGCGTGTTGGCCGCAGCCACCGGCGTGGCCGCCACACCGGAGCCGTCGGTGGTCAGACGGTTCAGCGGCGCACCGTCGGTGCGGGAGAGCATGTGCACCAGACCGGTGCTGTCACCCAGAATCACCGAGCGGCCGAGCGCCAGCGGCGCGGTCAGCACGCGCCAGCGCAGGCGCTCGCTGAGCCAGACCCGGTCGCCGTCAGAGGCGCGCCAGGCCATCACCTTGCCGTCGGATTCGGTGCCGAACACCGTCTCGCCATCGCCGGCCAGACCGGTGCCGCCGTCAGCAGCCTTGCTCCAGCCCAGGTTGCCAGTGCCCGCATCCACGCAGCCTACGGCGGTCTGGAAGGCCCGCGCGCACACCACGCTGCCCTGCCGGGCCACGCCGCCCACCAGATCGACCAGGCGTTCAACGTCGTTGGTGCCGCGGGCAGACGCCACCGGCACTTCCCAGCGAATGTTGCCGGTGTCGGGGTCGACGCCGACCATGCGGCCCGACAGGCCCGCCACCAGCGTGTTGCCCACGGCCATCAGCAGGCCTTCCTGGCGCAGCACCAGCGGCTCGACCGGGCGCTGCACGGTCCAGAGCAGGCGACCGGTGCGGCCGTCCAGCCCGGTCAGGGTGCGGTCGGCGTTGAGCACGAACACGCGGCCACCGGCCACCAGCGGGGCCGTGTAGCTCTGCGATTTCAGCTTGTAGCGCCACAGCGTGGTGCCGCCGTCCAGTGCCACCACCTCGTTGCCGCGCGTGACGACGGCGCTCAGTCTGCCGTCGCTGCCCACGCCGGCCGAAAGCGGCTCGCCCAGGCTGGCGCGCGCCACTTCGCCGCCGGTGGCGGCGTCGAGCGTGACCACGGTGCCGTTGCCGGTGGCGAGCACCACGCGGTTGCCCGCGGTGGCCACCTGCAGCGGGAAATCGACGGCCGAGTAGCGCGCCGACCAGGCCTGCTGCACGCCGATCACCGCCACGTTGGGCGGCAGTTCGGCCGGCTTGGGCCGGGCCGAGCCGGCGGCACAGCCCGCCAGCAGGGCGGCGGATATGGCGGCTGCCAGGCAGGCCGCGGTCCAGCGCGGCGCGGTCATGACGCGGCTCCGGCCGGCTTGGCGCCGGCATCCGGATCGATACCCAGAGCGTTCAGCTTGATGCCGACCAGGCGGCGGTAATCGCCCCCCTCGGCACCCAGGCCCTGGTAGGCCTTGCCGTATTCGGTGGCCGCCTCGGCGCGCTTGCCCTGCAGCATCAGCAGGTCGCCGCGGCGGTCGGCCGCCAGGGCGGTGAAGGCGGGCGGGAAGCTCGGCGCCAAGGTCTTGGCGGCTTCGTCGTAGGCCTTGTCGCCCATCTGCAGCGACGCCAGGCGCAGCCGGGCGATGGCGCGCAGGCCTTCGTCGCTGCTCTTGTCGGCCGCCCAGGTCAGCGCTTCCTTGGCCGGGGCCATCTGGCCCTTGTCGGCCAGTGCCTTGGCGGCCACCAGCGAGCCTTCGGCGGCGTACCAGGTGCCGCCGTAACGGTCTTTCATGTCGGCCAGGCTGCGCTCGATGCGCGAGGCGTCCCCGGCCGAGGCTGCACGCTCCAGCTCGGTGTAGAGCATGGAAGCCTGTGCGGCCTGCCGGCGCTGCCAGTACTGCCAGCCGTTCCAGGCCGCGTAGGAGCCGAGCACCACGATCAGCACCCAGGTGATCAGGTTGCCCCACCGGTTCCAGAAGTGCTTGATCTGGTCGAGCTGTTCCTGCTCTTCGAGGTCGAGGTTTTGAATTTGGATGGCCATGCCGTGTGCTGCCTTGCGGGTCAATCGGTGGATTTTAGGCGGGCCGCCCAGCCGGCCACGTCGGCCAGCGATACGCGGCTCTGCGCGCCCGAGCCGTCGCGCAGGGCCTTGAGGGTGAGTTCGCCCGCCGCCAGCTCGTCGGCGCCGAAGATCAGCGCGAAGCGCGCGCCCGATGCGTCGGCCCGCTTGAACTGGCTCTTCATGCTGCCCATGCCCTCACCGGCGCCGGCGTGCATCTGCACCGCCACGCCTTCTGCGCGCAGGGCCTGCAGGCAGCGCATGACGGCCGGCAGGGCCGTGGCGTCGGGGATCACGGCGTAGGCGTCGGGCACCGGCTCGGGCACCTGCACGCCCTCTTCCTGCAGCAGTTCCAGCACGCGCTCCACGCCCAGCGCCCAGCCCACGGCCGGGGCGCCCTTGCCGCCGATCTGCTCGATCAGGTAGTCATAGCGCCCGCCGCCGCAGATGGTGCCCTGCGCGCCCAGCGCCTCGGTGACGAACTCGAACACCGTGAGGTTGTAGTAATCCAGCCCGCGCACCAGCCGCGGGTTGATGGTGTAGGCGATGCCGTTGGCGTCGAGCACGGCGCGCACGGCGTCGAAGTGCTTGCGGGACGCCTCGCCCAGATGATCGATCAGCCTGGGCGCGCCTTCGGCCAGCGCCTGCATGGCAGGGTTCTTGGTGTCGAGGATGCGCAGCGGGTTGGTGTGCAGGCGGCGGCGTGCGTCCTCGTCGAGCTGGTCGGCATGCTGCTCGAAGTAGGCGATCAGCGCCGCACGGTGCTCGCGCCGCTCTTCCGGCTGGCCCAGGCTGTTGAGCTCCAGCCGCCAGTTCGTCAGGCCCAGCTCGCGCCACAGCGCCACGGCCAGCAGGATCAGCTCGGCATCCACCTCCGGCCCGGCAAAGCCCAGCGCCTCGGCGCCGATCTGGTGGAACTGCCGGTAGCGGCCGCGCTGCGGACGCTCGCGGCGGAACATGGGGCCCATGTAGAACAGGCGCTTGCCGCCGTCGTACAGCAGGTTGTGCTCGGCCACGGCGCGCACCAGGCCGGCCGTACCCTCGGGGCGCAGCGACAGGTGGTCGGCGTCGCCGTGCTTGTCCTGCCGGTCCTGGAAGGAGTACATCTCCTTCTCGACAATGTCGGTCACCTCGCCCAGGCCGCGGGTGAACAGCTGGGTGTGCTCCATGATCGGCGTGCGGGCGTTGCGGTAGGCGAACCCAGCCATCACGCGGCGCACCGCCTGCTCCAGCCACTCCCAGCGCGCCGAGACCGGCGGCAGGATGTCGTTCATGCCCTTGATGGCGGTGATCTGCGGTGACTTCGACATCGAAAAATACTATTGTTTTTGTAGCTGTTTGCGCCCGCCAGTAGCCGGCCACAAGCCAATTTGACTTATAAAACAGGTGCCGCCAACGCCGGCACCCGCCCCCTCAGTTGGTGGCGCCGAAGCGCTCCTGGATGTAGCGCTCGACGATGGCGTGGAACTCGGCGGCGATGTGCTCGCCGCGCAGCGTCATCGCCTTCTCGCCGTCGATGAACACCGGCGCCGCCGGCGCCTCGCCGGTGCCCGGCAGGCTGATGCCGATGTCGGCGTGCTTGCTCTCGCCCGGCCCGTTGACGATGCAGCCCATCACCGCCACCTTGAGCTTTTCCACGCCCGGGTAACGGCTGCGCCACACCGGCATCTGCGCGCGCAGGTGGTCGTCGATCTGCTTGGCCAGTTCCTGGAACACCGTGCTGGTGGTGCGACCGCACCCCGGACAAGCCGTGACGCTGGGCACGAACACGCGCAGGCCGAGCGCCTGCAGGATCTCGGTGGCGATCACCACCTCCTGCGTGCGCGCCTCGCCCGGTTGCGGCGTGAGGCTGACGCGGATCGTGTCGCCGATGCCTTCCTGCAGCAGGATGGCCATGGCGGCGGTGGAAGCCACCGTGCCCTTGGTGCCCATGCCGGCCTCGGTCAGGCCCAGGTGCAGCGGGTAGTCGCAGCGCCGCGCCAGCTCGCGGTAGACGGCGATCAGGTCCTGCACGCCGCTGACCTTGCAGCTCAGAATCACCTGCGCCGGGTCCATGCCGATCTCCACCGCCCGCTCGGCCGAGCCGATGGCCGACTGGATCAGCGCCTCGTACATCACCTGGCGCGCCTCCCAGGGCTCGGGGCGGCCCGCGTTCTCGTCCATCAGGCCGGCCAGCAGTTCCTGGTCCAGGCTGCCCCAGTTGACGCCGATGCGCACCGGCCTGTTCCAGCGCAGCGCGGCCTCGACCATCTGACCGAACTGGGTGTCGCGCTTGGCACCCTTGCCCACGTTGCCGGGGTTGATGCGGTACTTGCTGAGCGCCTCGGCGCAGGCCGGGAACTCGGTCAGCAGGCGATGGCCGTTGTAGTGGAAATCACCCACCAGCGGCACGTCGACGCCCATGCGGTCGAGCTGCTCGCGGATGTAGGGCACCTGCGCCGCCGCCTCGGGCGTGTTGACGGTGATGCGCACCAGCTCGCTGCCGGCCAGCGCCAGCTCCTTGACCTGGATGGCGGTGGCGATGGCGTCCTGCGTGTCGGTGTTGGTCATCGACTGCACGCGCACCGGGGCGTCGCCGCCCACGGTGACCACGCGCTCGCCCCAGACCACGCGCGCCTGGCGCGTGCGATGCGCCGCGGGCGCGGCCACGGCAATGGGTCCGGTGCGCACGGCGGTGTCCATCACTTGACGTCGAAGCGCGCCACGCTGGAGCGGCCGATGCCGTTGATGTCGAACGGCTCGCCGCGCACCTTCACCGTCACGGCGCTCTTGCGGCCCACGGTGACGGCCAGCGGCGGCTGACCGGAGACGCCGATCGCTTCGCCAGCCTGCAGCGCGCGGTTGATCAGCGACTCGCCCTTGGCGTCGCGCACGGTGACCCAGGTTTCGCCGGTGGCTTCGAAGCGCACCAGATCGTTGGTGGCCGGCGCCGAAGCCGCAGCCACCGGCTGCGAAGCCCGTGGCGCGGCGGCTGTCGAGGCCGACGCTGCTGCCGAGGCCACCGGTGCCGCGGCTGCCACGGCACCGGACGCCCCGAGCTCGGGCGGCGCGGTCGGTTCGACGGCAGGCACCGGTGGTGGCACGCTCTCCTGCACCGTGCCGTCGCTCGAAGGCGCGGGTTCTGGCGCACCGAGCTGAATGGGCAGCGTCGGCCACAGCCACAGCAGCGCCGCGGCCAGCAACAGCACACCGACGAGGATCAGCAACGGCCGGGACGGGCCGCTGGTCAGCATGGGCGCAGGCCCTTCGCCCGTGCGGCGGAACGGCTGGTTGATGGCAGTGGCGTTGTCCCGCAGGCCCGGCGCCGACACCGGCATGCGCGACAGCACCTCCCCCGGATCGACGCCGAAGGCGCGGCAAACGGTGCTGGCCAGCCCGCGCGCGAAGGTCACGTCGGGCAGCAGGTCCAGGCGGTCGGCCTCCAGTGCCTCCACCTTCTGGACCGACACCTTGAGCGCGCTGGCCAGCAGGCCGACATCGACGCCGGCCGCCTCGCGCATCTCGCGCAACAGCATGCCCGCCGACGCCCGGTCCGGCCCCTGCTGGGTGGACGGCACGGCGGTATCCGGCGGCGTCAGCGGCGCGAAATCAGTCATTGAACGCCCCCCGCTCATAGGCGAGCAGTTCCTTGGACTGCGGGAAGCGTCGGCGCAGTTGCGCGGCCAGCTGCTGCATGGCCTGGCTGTTGCCCAGCCGCCGTTCCACCCGGATGCCCAGCCACAGCGTTTCTGCGTTGGCCAGCTCGCTGTTGTTCAGGCGGCGGATGTAGAACTGCGCGCGCTGCATGTCACCACTCTGGTACAGCAGCTTGGACAGGTTGTAGCCGGTAACCGGGTTGCCGGGATCGAGCTCGTAGGAGTGCATCAGGCTTTGCTGGGCCTTGTCACGCTGGCCGCTGTTGGCCTCGCAGATACCCTGCGCCAGCCAGGTCTTGGCCTTTTCCGTGTAGGTGGGCACGGCGATGGCACGCTGGAACCACGTATTGGCCACGTCGTACTGGCCCTGCTGGCACTTGAGCCAGCCCATGTTGTGCATGGCGTTGGCGTCGCGCGGGTTGAGCGAAAGCGCTTTCTCGAAATGCGCCTGCGCCAGCGGCAGGTCGTTCATGGTGGTGTAGATCAGCCCGCCAAGGTTGTAGGCATCGCCGAAGGTCGGGTCGATCTGCAGCGCCTTCTTCATCTCGTCGAGCGCGACGGTGGTCTGGCCGTTCTCGAAGTAGCCGGTGGCCAGCGCCAGCCGCGTGCGGGCACGCTTGCGGGCGTCGGTGTCGTCGTAGGGCGTGTGCAGCTCGCTCGGCACCCCTTCCGAGAAGCCGGGTTGCTGGCCCGCGCAGCCGCCCAGCCCCGCCAGCATGCCGACCCCCAGGGTGGCGAGCAGCCAGAACATGGCCAGCGCGCCCAGGGAGCGCCTGATGGGCTGTTCGACCGAGACCTGACGGAGCATGGGCATGGGGTTCCTTTCAGTGCGCCGGATTGGGAGCGGGTGGCCTGGCTGGCTTGGGCGCCGTCGGCCGGGCCGGGTGCAGCACCACGGTGGCCTCCTCGCGACGACGCGCCATGCGCTCGGCGGCGCGGGTGCGGTCCTGCACGTCGCCGGCCAGCTGGCCGCAGGCGGCGTCGATGTCGTCGCCACGGGTCTTGCGAATGGTGGTGACGATGCCGGCCTCGTTGAGCCGGGCACCGAAGGCCATCACCCGCGCGGCGGGTGAGCGCTTCAGGCCGGAGGCCGGAAACGGGTTGAAGGGGATCAGATTGAACTTGCAGCGCAGCCCCCGGGCCGCATGGCGCCGGACCAGGGCCAGCAGCGCCTCGGCATGCTCGGGCTGGTCGTTCACGCCGTCGAGCATGCAGTACTCGAAGGTGATGAAGTCGCGCGGAGCATGGGCCAGGTAGGCGGTGCAGGCCGCCAGCAGTTCGTCGAGCGGGTACTTGCGGTTGAGCGGCACCAGGGCGTCGCGCAGTTCGTCCGTGGGCGCATGCAGCGACACGGCCAGCGCCACCGGGCAATCCTGCGCCAGCCGCTCCATCATGGGCACCACGCCCGAGGTGGAGACCGTCAGACGCCGGCGCGACAGGCCGTAGCCGTGGTCGCTCAGCATGGTGCGCAGCGTCGGCACCAGCGCGGCGTAGTTCTGCAACGGCTCGCCCATGCCCATCATCACCACGTTGGAGATGACGCGCTCGGTCGAGTTCAGGTGCCTGCGCAGGAAATGCTCGGCGAACCAGAGCTGGGCCACGATCTCGCCGGTGGTGAGGTTGCGGCTGAAGCCCTGGTGGCCGGTGGAGCAGAAGCGGCAGCCCACGGCGCAGCCGGCCTGGGAGGACACGCACAGCGTACCTCGGTCATCCTCCGGGATGAACACCGCCTCGACGGCATTGCCGCCGCCGACGTCGAACAGCCACTTGATGGTGCCGTCCGCCGATTCGTGCTGGCTGATCACCGGCAGGCCGGCCACCACGGCACGCCCTGCCAGCTTGTCGCGCAGCGACTTGGCCAGATCGCTCATCTGGCCGAAATCGGCCACGCCACGCTGGTGAATCCAGCGGAACAGCTGCGTGGCGCGAAAACGCTTTTCCCCGAGCTGCTCGCAATACGCGGCCAACCCGTCAAGGTCGTAATCGAGCAGATTGACGAGGCTCATGGGGGAAAAGCGCCCCGGACGGGGTTCAGCGGCAGCTCAGCGCGAGCAGATCGCCAGGCCCGGGAAGAAGAAGGCGACTTCCACGGCGGCGGTTTCAGGGGCGTCGGAGCCGTGCACGGCGTTGGCGTCGATGCTGTCGGCGAAATCGGCGCGGATGGTGCCCTTGTCGGCCTTCTTGGGGTCGGTGGCGCCCATCAGCTCGCGGTTCTTGGCGATCGCGCCTTCACCCTCGAGCACCTGCACCATCACCGGGCCGGAGATCATGAAATCCACCAGGTCCTTGAAGAAGGGGCGCTCCTTGTGCACGCCGTAGAACTGCTCGGCCTCGCGGCGCGACAGGTGCATCATGCGCGCGGCCACGATCTTCAGGCCGGCGGCCTCGAAGCGGGCGTAGATCTGGCCGATCACGTTCTTGGCGACGGCATCGGGTTTGATGATGGACAGGGTGCGTTCGGTAGCCATGAAGCTCTCTTCTTTCAGCGATGGGAAAAACAAACGGGAAAACGCCCGGCCGCGGCCCTTGAGGGTGCCGCTTGGGCAAAGCTCTTGATTTTAACCGGCGCAGCTTCTCCGCGCCGTGACAGTTGGTGATGGCGCCGGCGCCTCAACGCCCGCGCTTGCGGCCGGCCGGGCCGCCCTGCTTGCCACCGGGGCGCGCGCCGTCGGCGCGCCGCTGCCGCTGGCGCTGGAAGGCATCGCCGCCGATGTAGCCGAGCGAGGTCTTGAGCGGATCGGGCTGGCCACCACCACCCTGCTGGCGCGGGCCGCCACGCCGGCCGTCCTGCGCCGGTGCGCCGGCGCCCTGCCCGCCGCGCTGCGACCAGGGGGAAGCCCCGGGGCCGCGCCGCGTGCCTCGGCGGGCGCCGGGCCGCCCGCACGGTTCGGGCGCGGGCCGCTGGCGCGGCCACGGTCGCCCCGGCCGCGCCGGGGTTTGTCCTGCTGGGGCAGGCCCGGCTCGCGTGCGCCGCGCAGCACGCGCTCGGGCGTGCCGGAAGCCTCGCCCAGCGCGCGGATATCGCGCTCGCCCAGCTCCATGAACTGGCCGCGCTTCAGGCCGCGCGGCAGCAGCATGGCACCGTAGCGGATGCGGATCAGCCGGCTGACCGCGTGGCCGACCGATTCGATCATCCGGCGCACCTCGCGGTTGCGGCCTTCGGCGATGGTCACGCGGTACCACTGGTTGGCGCCCTCGCTCTGGCCCTCTTCCGCGATCGAGCCGAACTGCGCCATGCCGTCGTCCAGCGGCACGCCGTCGAGCAGACGCTGCTTTTCCTCGTCGGTCAGCGCGCCCAGCACGCGCACGGCGTACTCGCGCTCTAGGCCAAAGCGGGGGTGCATCAGGCGGTTGGCCAGCTCGCCGGAGGTGGTGAACAGCAGCAGGCCCTCGGTGTTCAGGTCCAGCCGGCCGACCGATTGCCACTTGCCCTGCTGCAGCCGGGGCAGCTTGCGGAACACCGTGGGGCGGTTCTGCGGGTCGTCGTGCGTCACGACCTCGCCCACCGGCTTGTGGTAGGCCAGCACGCGCGCCGGCGGCGGCGCGATGCGCACCTTGATCGGCCGGCCGTTGACCTTGATCTGGTCGCCGTACTGGATGCGCTGGCCGACGTGCGCCGGCTGGTTGTTGACGCTGATGCGCCCTTCCAGGATCAGCTGCTCCATCTCCAGTCGCGAGCCCATGCCCGCCTGCGCCAGCACCTTGTGCAGCTTGGGTTGCTCGGCCTGCGGGGCGAGCACGCGCTTGGGCGGCGCGGCGGGTGCGTCGGGCTGGGCCTCGGCCTCGGTGTCGAAGCGGCCGGAGAGCACGTCGTCGATGGCGACGCCCTCTTCCGCTTCCGCAGCCGGCGTCTCGATCGCTTCGTTTTCGATAGCTGGCTGCGCCTGCTGCTCAAGGGCTGGAGCCTCATTTGGCTCTAAATCCCCATCCTGCGGCGGCATGTCGGGTGCCGGCCCGGATCCGGGCTCAGGGATGCGGCGGGCGCGGGGTTTGCCGGTCATGGCTGAGGCTCCCTGGGCGGGGTGGGTTCGTCGGAAGGTGGTTCGGTGTGGCCGGGTTCGGCCGCCTGCCCCTCGGTCACCGGCCGCGCGGCGGCCGGCGCTTCGGGCGCGGGTTCAGCAGCTGACACGGAAGCATCCGCCGCGCTCGCGGCCACGGGTTCGGGTGCAGCGGGTTCGGCGGATGCGCCCTGCTCTGCCGGTTCGGCGGCAGCCTCGACAGCGGTGTCTTCGGTCATTTCGCCGGCGGTCGGTTCGGACGCGGTCTCCGGGGCGGCTTCTGGGCCAGTTTCAGCGACGCCGGCATCGCCAGGTTCCGGCCCTGCCTCTGGCGCCCCGGCGCCCGCGAACCCTGCGGCTTCCAGCGCCTCGAACATGCCGGCGGACTGCTCCGAAGGCGATTCCAGCATGGGGAGCTGGTCGAGCGAGGCCAGCCCCAGATCGTCCAGGAACTGGCGGGTGGTGGCGTACAGCGCTGGGCGGCCGACCGCCTCGCGGTGGCCGATCACCTCCACCCAGCCGCGGTCTTCCAGCTGCTTGAGCAACTGCGAATTGATGGTGACGCCGCGGATGTCTTCCATGTCGCCGCGCGTCACCGGCTGTCGGTAGGCGATGATGGCCAGCGTCTCCAGCGTGGCGCGGCTGTATTTGGGCGGCTTCTCGGGGTTCAGGCGGTCCAGGTATTCGCGCATCTCGGGCCGGCTCTGGAAGCGCCAGCCGGTGGCCACGCAGGCCAGTTCGACGCCGCGTTGCGCCCAGTCATCCTGCAACTCGCCCAGCAGCGCCTTGAGACTGTCGGCGCCGAGCATGTCGGCAAACAGCGTGCGCATGGCCGCCAGGGGCATGGGCTCGGGCGCGCAGATGAGCGCGGTCTCCAAGATGCGCTTGGCCTCTACGGTGTTCATGGCATTCGGTTCAACGGGAAGGCCGCCCGGTTGGCGGCGGCCGCGGGCGCCGGATTGGCTGCCCGCGCGGGGGTGGATCAGGCCGGGCGCCCCGTTCCTGGTGGGGGCGAATCCGGCGCTCACGGAGCGTCGTGTGACTCGGGTGGATTGTAGCCAAGCCCCTGCGCGGCCAGCGCCGCCGCCAGATCGGCCGGCAGCGGCGCCCGGAAGGCCAGCGGCTTACCGGTGACCGGGTGCGCCAGCGCCAGCCGCTCGGCATGCAGCGCCTGCCGCGCCATGCCGGCCGCAGGAGCGCCTCCGTACAGCGCATCGCCCACCAGCGGGTGGCCCAGATGCGCCATGTGCACCCGGATCTGGTGCGTGCGGCCGGTGCCGAGCCGGCAGCGCACCAGGCAAAATTGCTCTGCGTTTTGCAGCAGCTCGATGAAGGTCTGCGCCGGCTTGCCGGCATGCTGGTTCAGATCGACCACCGCCATGCGCAACCGGTTGCGTGGGTCCCGGCCGATGGGTGCATCCACCTCGCGCGGGGTCGCGCCGCGCCAGGCGCCGTGGGCCAACGCCAGGTATTCGCGCCGCACCTCGCGGGCGGCGATCTGGCGCACCAGGGCGTCCATGGCCGCGCGGCTGCGCGCCACCAGCATCAGGCCGCTGGTGTCCTTGTCCAGCCGGTGCACGATGCCGGCACGCGGCAGCGCCGCGGCCCGCGCGTCGCGCGCCAGCAGGCCGTTCAGCAGCGTGCCGCTCCAGTTCCCAGGCGCCGGGTGCACCACCAGGCCGGCCGGTTTGTCGATCACCAGCAGGTGCTCGTCCTCGTGCACCACCGACAGCGGCATGGGCTGGGGCACGAAGGCCTGCGACTGCGGCGTGGGCCGCAGCTCCACCTGCACCGCGTCGCCCGCCCTGACGCGCGCCGCCGCCTTGCCCGCCGCGGCGCCACCCAGCCGCACCAGCCCTGCATCCAGCAGCTGACGCAGGTAGCTGCGCGAGAACTCGGGCACCAGGGCAGCCAGCGCGCGGTCCAGCCGCTCGCCGTGCAGCCCGGGCGTCACGGCGCAAGTGCGCAGCTCGGCCTCGTCGCCGGTGTCGGGGGCGTCGTCCTCGCCGGCTTCCGCGGGTGGCGGCAAGGGGGGCGCCGATATAATCTTTTTGGTCTGAATCAAGTGCAGATCAAGAGGCCAAGGCCGTGAATTCCTACTTCCGATTATCGGCATCCGCCGGCGCGGCACTGGCTGCGGCAATGATGCTGGCGGCCTGTTCCTCCAAGCCGGTGGACAAGACCGCGGGCTGGAGCCCCAACCGCATCTACGCCGAAGCCAAGGACGAGATGGGCTCCGGCGGCTACGACAAGGCGGTGCCCCTGTTCGAAACGCTGGAAGGCCGCGCCGCAGGCACGCCGCTGGCGCAGCAGGCGCAGCTCGACAAGGCGTACTCCCAGTACAAGGATGGCCAGAAGGCCGAGGCGGTCGCCACGCTCGACCGCTTCCTGCGCCTGCATCCGGCCAGCCCGGCGGTCGATTACGCGCTCTACATGAAGGGCGTGATCAACTTCAACGACGAGCTGGGGCTGTTTTCGTTCCTGTCGCGCCAGGACCTGTCGGAGCGCGACCAGCGCGCCGCCAAGGAGGCGTTCGAATCCTTCAAGGAACTGGTCACCCGCTTCCCGGATTCGCGCTACACGCCGGACGCCCGCGCCCGCATGCGCTACACGGTCAACGCCCTGGCGCAGTACGAAGTGCACGTGGCGCGCTACTACTACAACCGCGGCGCCTACGTGGCCGCCGTCAACCGCGCGCAGCAGGCCATCGCCGACTACCGCGATGCCCCGGCCCTGGAAGAAGCGCTCTACATCCTGATGAAGAGCTACGACAAGCTGGGCATGAACGAGCTGCGCGACGACACCGAGCGCGTGCTGACCCAGAACTACCCCAACTCCGAGTTCATGGCGCGCGGCTTCAGGCGCAAGGACACGCCCTGGTGGCAGATCTGGTGAGGCTGTGAGCCGCGCCTGACGCTGTCACCTCACCACCAAGAGCTACCATTTCTGTAGCTGCCTGCGCCCGTCACAAAAGGGCCAGAGCCCGATTTCATTCATAAACCTCGGTTTCCGAGGCGATGTCGCCCGCCAGCCGGGTCAGTGCCGCTTCGAAGGCTGCCGCGTCGGGTAGCCGGCGCATCGGCGGCAGCGCGGCCAGCAGGCGCCGGCCATAGGACATGCCGGTGAGACGCGTGTCGCACACCACCAGCAGGCCGGTGTCGGTCTCGCGGCGGATCAGCCGGCCGGCGCCCTGCTTGAGCGCCACCGCGGCCTCGGGCACGGAGTAGTCGGCGAAGCCGCTGCGGCCTTCGGCCTCGAGGCGCTGGCAGCGCGCCTCCACCAGCGGATCGCCCGGCGGCGGGAACGGCAGCTTGTCGATCACCACCGCCTGCAGCGCGTCGCCCGGCACGTCCACCCCTTCCCAGAACGAGCTGGAAGCCACCAGCACCGCGCCGCGCCCGCCGGCCGTGGCGCCTTCGCGGAAACGCTCGATCAGCACGCGCTTGGGCGCACTGCCCTGCACCAGCACGGTGATGCCGTGGCCGGCCAGCCGTTCGGCCAGCGCATCGCCGATCACCCGCAGCGCCCGCAGCGTGGTGGTGAGCACCAGGGTGCGGCCGCCCAGCCGCTCGGCCGTCTGCGCGGCCAGCCGCGCCACCGCCGGGCTGTGACCGGGATCGGCCGGCCTGGGAAACCCCGGCGGCACGTACAGCGCGGCCTGCCGGGCGAAGTCGAACGGGCTGCCCACGCGCAGCACCTCGGCGTCGGCCAGACCGCAGGGCTCGGTGAACCACGACAGGCGCGCATCGTCGCCCAGCGTGGCGGAAACGAAGACCCAGGCGCGAGGACGCTCCATCGGCGCGGGTGCTTCGGCATCGTCAGCTGCTTCCGTGCCCTCGCCTACGTCGCCCAGCAGCCGCGTGCGCACGGCGTCGGCAATGTCCAGCGGCGATTCCACCAGCCGCAGCTGGAAGCCCACATCCAGCCAGCGCACCGAACCGGGTGCCACCGGCTCGGCGAAGTGCGCCAGCCGGGCCTGCAGTTCCAGCGCCCGCGCGGCCAGGCGGCCGAAATCCGGCGCCAGCTCGCTCACCGTGTCCAGCGCCTCGGCGCAGGCGACCAGGGCATCGTTCACCTGGGCCACGCCGGCCTGCCAGAGCGGCGCGTCCACGCCATCGGGGCAGGTACCGGGCCAGCGCAGCCGCGCACCCTGGCGCTGTGCGGCCGCCGCCAGTCGCCACTGCCGCACCGCCGCTTCCAGCAGCGAGGCCAGCGCCGGCCAGTCGGCCAGCCCGCGCGCCAGTTGCAGGCCGGTGGCCAGCAGGTCGCGCCCGAAGTCGAACAGCTGGCCGGTGCCGAGCTGCCGGCCCAGGAACTGCACCCCGATCTCGTTGAGCTGATGCGCCTCGTCCAGCACTGCCACGCGCACGCTGGGCAGCAGCTCGGCCATGCCGGTTTCCTTGAGCGCCAGGTCAGCAAAGAAAAGGTGGTGGTTGATGACCACCAGATCGGCCGCCATGGCCTCGCGCCGGGCGTGGTTGACGTGGCAGGCGCGGAACTGGGGGCAGTCGCCGCCCAGGCAGTTCTCGCGCGTGGAGGTGACCAGCGGGATCACCGGGGAGCGCTCGTCCAGCGCCGGCACCTCGGCCAGGTCGCCGGTGCGGGTGGCAGGCGCCCAGCGCTCGATGCGCGCCAGCGCCTGCTGCGCCGCGCGCTCGCCCGGCCCGAGCTGGTGGCGGGCGCCTTCCAGCCGGTGCAGGCACAGGTAGCTGCCGCGGCCCTTGAGCAGCGCCGCCCGCAGCGGCAGGCCCAGCGCGTCGCGCAGGTGCGGCAGGTCGCGGCCAAACAGCTGGTCCTGCAGCGTCTTGGTGGCGGTGGAGACCAGCACCCGCTCGCCCGACAGCAGCGCCGGCACCAGGTAGGCAAAGGTTTTGCCCACGCCGGTGGCGGCTTCCACCACCAGTGCGCCGCCGCGCTCGATACGGCCGGCCACCGCGCGGGCCATGGCCAGCTGGCCCTCCCTGGGGCGCCAGCCGGCGTCGCGGCCCGCCAGCGGCCCGTCCGGCGCCAGCGCGCGCGCCACCAGCGCGGCCAGATCCACCCCACCCGCTTCGTCCGAACCGTGCTCGCCCGTCATCGGCAGGCATGATACGGGCTGGGAGGCATTCCGCCCCGGATCGACGTAAGGCATACTTCGGCCTCATGGACAAGGGTTACCGACTCTCCGGCGCCACCGGCCTGCACAAGGGCGACCGCGAATACCAGCAGGACCAGGTGGGACTGTTCGCGCACCCCAGCGTTCAGGGCTGCGTGCTCGGCGTGGTGGCGGACGGCATGGGTGGCCGCACCGGCGGGCGCAAGGCGTCCGATCAGGTGCTGCTCACGGCGCGCCAGCTGTTCGAGCGCTACGTGCCCGAAGACGAAGACGCCGCGGTGCTGCTGCAGCAGATCGGCCAGGAGGCGCACCTGGTGATCAAGCTCACCGCCATCGCGGCCGAGCAGGAGCCCCACAGCACCGTCGCCGCCTTCCTGATCAACCCCGGTGGCGAATGCCACTGGGTGCACGCCGGCGATTCACGCATTTACCATTTCCGCGGCACCACGCTGGTGAGGCGCACCACCGACCAGTCCTACGTGCAGGCGCTGGTGCAAAAGGGCGAGTTGAGCCCCGAAGAGGCCGAGTACCACCCCAAGTCCAACGTGCTGGTGAGTTGTCTGGGCACCGAGGAAGAACCCAAGCTGGACGTGCACTACATCCCGCAGCTGCAGATCGGCGACACCCTGCTAGCCTGCAGCGACGGCGTCTGGCACTACTTCACGACCGAGGAGCTGGCCTCCGTGCTGGCTTCACTGCCGCCGCGCGAAGCCAGCGAGTTCCTGATCGAGAAGGCCCGCGCCCGCGCGCAGGGTGGTGGCGACAACCTGTCGCTGGCCATCGTGAAGGTCGAGAAGCTGGCGGACGACAAGCCGCCAGTGGGTTCGGGCTTCATGCCGCTGCGCCGCAACTGAGGCTACCGCTCCACACTGCGGTGGCGGCGCCTCCAGCCGTGGGACGCACGTCGAACCAGCCCTAGTTCTGCTGCTTGTCCTGCAGCGCCTTCAGGCGCGCCTGGGTGCGCAGGCGGCGTTCCAGGTCGTTCAGCACCCATTCCTGCCGCTGCAGCAGATCCACCTTCTCGCGCCTGGCGAGCTGGGCACGGCGCAGGCAGTCGTTGACGGCGAACTTCTGCCAGCAGGCCTTCTGGGCGGCGGTGAATTCGTCCGTCGCCACCTCGCGCTGCTGCACGATGCGGGCGCGCTCGGCCACCATCCAGGGTTCCGGGCGGCCGTCGGCAGCAGCACCGGCGGCGGCTTCAGGGGCCGCCGTGGGCTCGGCCGTCGAACCCGCCTTGGCTGCGGCGGCGGCGTCAAGCGCCACGACCATCAAGACCAGGGCAGCCAGCGAGGCATAGCGTTTCATGTCAGATGAGTATCCACGGTGCGATGGCCCAGCGCAAGGTACTCGGCCGATTGCATCTCCATCAGCCGCGAGACCGTGCGCGGAAACTCGTGCGCCAGCGGGCCTTCGGTGTAGAGCTGCTCGGGCGGCACGGCGGCCGAGACGATCAGCTTGACGCGCCGGTCGTACAGCACATCCACCAGCCAGGTGAAGCGCCGCGCCTCCGACGCGTGGCGCACGAACATCTGCGGCACATCGGACAGCAGCACCGTGTGGAACTGCGAGGCGATCTCCAGGTAGTCGTTCTGCGAGCGCGGGCCGCCACACAGCGTCCTGAAATCGAACCACACCACGCCGTCGGCCCGGCGCCGGGCGCGGATCTCGCGTGCCTCGATGCGCAGCACCGGGTCTTCGTCGGCGGAGGTGGCGAGCTGCCCGAAGGCCTGCTCCATGGCGGCGTCGGCCTCGGGGCCGAGCGGGCAGTGGTAGAGCTGGATGAGCTCCAGCGCTCGCCGGCGGTAATCGGTGCCGTTGTCCACATTGACCACCTCCATGTGCTCGTTGAGCAGGGCGATGGCCGGCAGGATGCGGTCTCGGTGCAGGCCGTCGGGGTAGAGGTCGTCGGGCCTGAAGTTGCTGGTGGTGACGAAGCCCACGCCGTTGTCGAACAGCGCCACCAGCAGGCGGTGCAGGATCATGGCGTCGGTCACGTCCGCCACGTGGAACTCGTCGAAGCAGATCAGCTTGAAGCGCTCGGCGATGCGGCGGCCCAGCTCGTCCAGCGGGTTCTGCGTGCCCTGCAGACCGGCGAGTTCACGGTGCACCTCGCGCATGAACTCGTGGAAGTGCAGCCGGGTCTTGCGCTGGATCGGCACGGCCTGCATGAAGCAGTCCATCAGAAAGCTCTTGCCGCGCCCCACTCCGCCGTACATGTACACGCCGCGCGGGATGTCCGGCCGGTTGAGCAGCTTCTTGAAGCGGTTGGAGCGCTTGTGCTTGTAGGCCGACCACTCGGTGGCGCAGCGCTCCAGCGCGTCCACGGCGCGCTGCTGCGCGGGGTCGGTGGTGTAGCCGCGCGCGACCAGCTCGGCCTCGTAGATGGCGCGGACGCTGGCCATGCGATAACGTCAGTTGGCTATTGTTTCAATAGCTGCCAGCGCCCGTCGCCCATGGGCCAGAGCGCTGAAAGCCTTGAAAATCAGAAGTTCAGCGTGCGCTTGTCCACGGCCAGCGCGGCTTCCTTGGTGGACTCGCTGAGCGACGGGTGCGCGTGGCAGATGCGGGCGATGTCCTCGCTGCTGGCGCGGAACGCCATGGCCACGCAGGCCTCGGCGATCAGCTCGCTCGCCATCGGGCCGACGATGTGCACGCCCAGGATCTCGTCGGTGGCGGCGTCGGCCAGGATCTTGACCATGCCGGTGGTGTCGCCCAGCGCCCGCGCGCGGCCGTTGGCCAGGAACGGGAAGGTGCCCGCCCTGTACTTCACGCCGGCCTCCTTGAGCTGCTGCTCGGTCTTGCCGACCCAGGCGATTTCCGGGCTGGTGTAGATGACCCACGGGATCAGGTTGAAATCGACGTGCCCGTGCTGGCCCGCCAGGCGCTCGGCCACCGCCACGCCCTCTTCCTCGGCCTTGTGCGCCAGCATGGGGCCGCGCACCACATCGCCGACGGCCCACACGCCGGGCAGGTTGGTCCTGCACTCGTCGTCCACGACGATGGCGCCGCGATCGTCCAGCTTCAGGCCCACGGCCTCGGGTTTCAGGCCTTCGGTGTTGGGCACGCGGCCGATGGAGACGATGAGCTTGTCCACGGCCAGTTTCTGGGCTTCGCCATTGGCATCGGTGTAGCTCACGCTGACACCCTTCTTGCCCGACTGCACGTCGGTCACCTTCACGCCCAGTTCGATCTTCAGGCCCTGCTTGTCGAAGGCCTTGCGGGCTTCCTTGGCGATCTGATCGTCCACCGCGCCCAGGAACGTGGGCAGGGCTTCGAGCACCGTCACGTCCGCGCCCAGGCGGCGCCAGACGCTGCCCATTTCCAGGCCGATCACGCCGGAGCCGATCAGGGCCAGCTTCTTGGGCACGGCGCCGATGCGCAGCGCGCCATCGTTGGAGAGGATCAGCTCTTCGTCGAAGGCCGCGCCCGGCAGCGGACGGGCCCGGGAGCCGGTGGCCACGATCACCTGCTTGGCCTGCAGCGTTTCCGGGGCCGCGCCAGACACCTCGATGTCGTAGACACCATCGACGCTCTTCACGAAGGCGCCGCGGCCGTGGAAGAACGTGACCTTGTTCTTCTTGAACAGGTAGAGGATGCCGTCGTTGTTCTGCTTGACCACCGCATCCTTGCGGGCGACCATCTTGGCGACGTCCATCTTCAGGCCGCTCACGCCGATGCCGTGGTCGGCAAAGTGCTTCTCGGCATGCTCGTAGTGCTCTGAACTTTGCAGCAGCGCCTTGGACGGGATGCAGCCGACGTTGGTGCAGGTGCCGCCAGGTGCGGGCTTGCCGTCGGCGCTGCTCCACTCGTCGATGCAGGCCACGTTCATGCCCAGCTGGGCCGCGCGGATGGCGGCGATGTAGCCGCCAGGGCCGGCGCCGATGACGATGAGGTCGAATTGTTTGCTCATGGATCTTTCCGGAATCGATGGTGGAAGAAACCCACCGCGAGGGTGGGTTCCAAAGCAGGCTTCCGAGGCCTCAGATATCGAACAGCAGACGCGCCGGATCTTCCAGCGCTTCCTTCATGGCCACCAGGCCCAGCACGGCTTCGCGGCCGTCGATGATGCGGTGGTCGTAGCTCATGGCCAGGTAGTTCATCGGGCGCACCACGACCTGGCCGTTCTCGACCACGGCGCGGTCCTTGGTGGCGTGCACGCCCAGGATGGCGCTTTGCGGCGGGTTGATGATGGGGGTGGACATCATCGAGCCGAACACGCCGCCGTTGCTGATCGAGAAGGTACCGCCGGTCATGTCCTCGATGCCCAGCTTGCCGTCGCGCGCCTTGGCGCCGAACTCGGCGATCTTCTTCTCGATGTCGGCAAAGCTCATCTGGTCGGCGTTGCGCAGGATCGGCACCACCAGGCCGCGCGGGCTGCCCACGGCGATGCCGATGTCGAAGTAGCCGTGGTAGACGATGTCGTTGCCGTCCACGCTGGCGTTGAGCACCGGGTACTTCTTGAGCGCGTGCACCGCCGCCTTCACAAAGAAGCTCATGAAGCCGATCTTGACGCCGTGCTCCTTCTCGAACTTCTCCTGGAAGCGCTTGCGCATGTCCATCACCGGCTGCATGTTCACCTCGTTGAACGTGGTGAGGATGGCGTTGGTGGATTGCGACTGCAGCAGGCGCTCGGCCACGCGGGCGCGCAGGCGTGTCATGGGCACGCGCTGCTCGGGGCGGCCCTCCAGGTTGGGCGCGGCGGGCGCCTGTACCTGCGGCAGCATGGTGGTCGGCACGCCGGTCGGGATTTGAGCGGTTTTCTGGGCTGCAGCCGGCGCGCCGGCGGAAGCAGCTCCGGATTGCATAGCACCCAGGACATCGCCCTTGGTCACGCGGCCGTTCTTGCCGGTGCCAGCCACGGCGCCGGCGGCGAGGTTGTTGTCGGCCATCAGCTTGGCAGCGGCGGGCATGGCGATGTCCGACTTGCTGCCACCGGAAGCCGGGGCAGCAGCGGCCGGTGCCGGGGCAGCCGCTTGCGCCGGAGCCGCGGGCGCGGCAGCCGGCGCGCCAGCCACGGCTGCGGTGTCGATGCGGGCGATCAGCTGGTCGGCGGCGACGGTGGCGCCGTCGGCCTCGACGATCTCGCTCAGCACGCCGGTGGCCGGCGCGGGCACTTCGAGCACCACCTTGTCGGTTTCGATCTCGATCAGGATTTCATCGGCCTTGACGGCCTCCCCGGCTTTTTTCTTCCATTGCAGCAAGGTGGCCTCAGCCACGGATTCAGAGAGCTGCGGCACCTTGACTTCGACGATGGCCATTTGAATCTCGATTGACAGTTCTTGTTGGGTTGATGAGGACGGACGCGACGGCGTTTACTTGTGGAGCACGAAGCCCTTCAGGCGGGAGAAGGCAGCGTCGACCAGCGCCTTCTGCTGCTCCTGGTGCAGGTGGGCGTAGCCCACGGCCGGCGAGGCCGCGGCCTGGCGGCCGGCGTAGCCGAGCTTCTGGCCGGCGGACATGTTCTCGTGGATGTAGTGCTGCACGAAGAACCAGGCGCCCTGGTTCTGCGGCTCGTCCTGGCACCACACGATCTCGGTGGCGTTGGGGTACTTCTTGAGTTCCGCACCGAAGGCCTTGTGCGGAAACGGATAGAGCTGTTCCACGCGCAGGATGGCCACGTCTTCGGAGCCCTTTTCCTGGCGCTTCTTGGCCAGGTCGTAGTACACCTTGCCGGAGCAGGCGATCACGCGCTTGACCTTCTCGCCCTTCAGATCGCCCTGGTCGGCAATCACGGTCTGGAAGCTGCCCTTGGTGAAATCGGTGAGCGGGGACGTGGCGTCCTTGTTGCGCAGCAGGCTCTTGGGCGTCATGATGATCAGCGGCTTGCGCAGCGGGCGGATCATCTGGCGGCGCAGCAGGTGGAAGATCTGGCTGGCCGTGGTCGGCTGGACCACCTGCATGTTCAGATCTGCCGAGAGCTGCATGAAGCGCTCCAGGCGCGCCGACGAATGCTCGGGGCCCTGACCCTCGTAGCCGTGCGGCAGCATCAGCGTGAGGCCGTTGACGCGGCCCCACTTGACCTCGCCGGAGGCAATGAACTGGTCGATCAGCACCTGCGCGCCGTTGACGAAGTCACCGAACTGCGCCTCCCAGATCACCAGGGTGTTGGGATCGTTGGAGGCATAGCCGTACTCGAAGCCCAACACCGCTTCTTCCGACAGCAGCGAGTCGATGACGGTGAACGGTGCCTGCTTGTCCGACACGTGCTGCAGCGGCACGAAGATGCCTTCGTCCCATTTCTCGCGCTTCTGGTCGTGCAGCACGGCGTGGCGGTGTGTGAACGTGCCGCGCCCGCAGTCCTCTCCAGACAGGCGCACCGGGAAGCCGGAGGCCACCAGCGAGGCGAAGGCCATGTGCTCGCCCATGCCCCAGTCGACGTTGACCTCGCCACGGCCCATGGCTGCGCGGTCTTCCAGCACCTTCTTGACCAGCGCGTGGACGGTGAAGCCCTCGGGCACGGTGGTGATGCGCTCGGCCAGGCGCTTCCATTCGGTCAGCGGGATGGCGGTTTCGGCCGAATCGGTCCACTTGGTGTTCAGGTAGGGCGACCAGTCGACCGCATACTTGCTCTTGAAGTTGGTCAGCACCGGGTCCACCGTGTGGCGGCCGGCGTCCATGGCGGCGCGGTAGGCGGCCACCATGTCGTCGCCCAGCGTTTCGCCCAGGCCCTGCGCGCCCAGCTTGTCAGCGTAGAGCTTGCGGGTGCCGGGGTGCTGGCCGATGCGCTTGTACATCAGCGGCTGGGTGAGCATGGGGGTGTCCTGCTCGTTGTGGCCCAGCTTGCGGAAGCAGACGATGTCGATCACGACATCCTTGTTGAACTCCTGGCGGTACTGCAGCGCCAGCTGCGTGCACAGCACCACGGCTTCGGGATCGTCGCCGTTCACGTGCAGCACGGGCGCTTCCACCATCTTGACCACGTCGGTGCAGTACAGCGTGGACCGCGTGTCGCGCGGATCGCTGGTGGTGAAGCCGATCTGGTTGTTGATGACGATGTGCACCGTGCCACCGGTGTGGTAGCCGCGCGTGGCCGACATCGCCAGCGTCTCCATCACCACGCCCTGGCCGGCAAAGGCGGCGTCGCCGTGCACCAGCACGGGCAGTACGGAGTCGCCTTCGTCGTCGCCGCGGCGGTCCAGGCGGGCGCGCACGCTGCCCTCGACCACCGGGTTGACGATCTCCAGGTGCGAGGGGTTGAAAGCCAGGCTCAGGTGCACCGGGCCGCCGGCCGTGGACACGTCGCTCGAGAAGCCCTGGTGGTACTTCACGTCGCCACTCGGCAGGTCTTCCGGCGCGGTGTGGTCGAACTCGGCGAACAGCATCGAGGGCATCTTGCCCAGCGTGTTGACCAGCACGTTCAGGCGGCCGCGATGGGCCATGCCGATCACGATTTCCTGCACGCCGGCTTCACCGGCGCGGTTGATCAGCTCGTCCATGGAGACGATGAAGCTCTCGCCGCCTTCCAGCGAGAAGCGCTTCTGGCCCACGTACTTGGTGTGCAGGAACCGCTCCAGGCCCTCGGCGGCCGTCAGGCGTTCCAGCACGTGCTTCTTCTGGTCGGCCGTGAGCTGCGGGTTGGCGCGCACACTCTCCAGCTTCTGCTGCCACCAGCGCTTTTCCGTCTGGTCGGTGATGTACATGTACTCTGCGCCGACGGTGCCGCAGTAGGTCTCGCGCAGGGCGTTCAGCAGGTCACGCAGCGACATCACGTCCTTGCCGAAGAACGTGTTGCTGGTGTTGAACACCGTCTCCATGTCGGCGTCGGTGAAGCCGTAGAAGGAAGGCTCCAGTTCCGGGATCGCCGGGCGCTCGCTGCGCTTGAGCGGATCCAGGTTGGCCCAGCGTGCGCCGATGTTGCGGTAGGCGGCGATGAGCTGCTGCACCGCCGTGCGCTTGCGGCCTGCCTCGGAATCGGCACCGCTGGGCTCGGCCGCACGCATGGGGCCCTGCTTGGCCAGCTGGGCAAAGGCGTTGACGACCGGCATGTGCGGCACATCGCGCGCCTCGCTGCCGTCGACGGCCGGTACGTGCTGCAGCGCATCGAAATAGCTGCGCCAGCTGTCGGGCACGCTGCCAGGGTTGGCGAGGTAGTTTTCGTACATCTCCTCCACGTACGGCGCATTGCCGCCGAAGAGGTAGGTGTTGCCTTTGTACGTGTCGTACACGGAGCGGGTTTCGCTCATGATCGCTGGCCTCCGCTCCCCTTCAGGGAGCTGTGAGATTGGTGAAATGACCTTCCGCGGCCCCGGCTGAACCGGTTGGCGGACGCGACTCGGGCTGGGAAGGGCCTAATGCTTCGCGCTCCAATTGTGCCACCGAAAGCTGACAGGGTGGCACCGGCGGGGCGCAGTCCGCCGGACAGGTGTTGCGTCACACCTTCACCAGATCGCGGATCTGCTGCAGCGCGGCCGGGTCTTCCATGGTGGTCAGATCGCCCGGATCGCGCCCCTCGCACACCGCCTGCACGGCGCGGCGCAGCAGCTTGCCGGAGCGGGTCTTGGGCAGCAGCGAGACGAAGCGCACGCGCGCCGGCCGCGCCACCGCGCCCAGCGAGCCGTCGACGATCTTCATCACCTCGCCTTCCAGCTTGAGCAGCGCCTGCGGGTCTTCCAGCGGGCTGGCGTCCTTGAGCACGGCGAAGGCCATGGCCACCTGGCCTTTGAGCTGGTCGGCCACGCCGACCACCGCGACCTCGGCGATGTTGGGGTGGCTGGCAATGGCTTCCTCGATCTCGCGCGTGCCCAGGCGGTGTCCGGCCACGTTGATCACGTCGTCGGTGCGGCCGAGGATGAAGTAGTAGCCGTCTTCGTCGCGGATGGCCCAGTCGAAGGTGCTGTAGACCATCTTGTTCGGCACGCTCGACCAGTAGGTGTTGACGTAGCGGGTGTCGTCGCGCCAGACGGTCTGCAGGCAGCCGGGAGGCAGCGGACCCTCGATGGCCAGCACGCCCTTCTGGTTGGCGCTGGTGAGTTCCTCGCCGGTCTGGTCGTCCAGCAGCTTGACGTTGTAGCCGTAGACCGCCTTGCCGGGCGAGCCGAACTTGGAGGGCGCCTTCTCCACCCCGTTGCAGATGGTGAGGATGGGCCAGCCGGTCTCGGTCTGCCAGTAGTTGTCGATGATGGGCTTGCCCAGGGAGCCGCTGATCCACTGCGCCGTGGGCTCGTCGAGCGGCTCGCCGGCCAGGAACAGCGCACGCAGGCTGGAGAGATCGTACTTGCTCAGGAAGGCCGGATCCTGCTTCTTGAGCACGCGCACCGCGGTGGGCGCGCTGAACATCACGGTCACCTTGTATTTTTCGACCAGCTGCCACCAGATGCCGCCGTCCGGCCGCGTGGGCAGGCCCTCGTACATGATGGTGGCCATGCCGGCGATCAGCGGGCCGTAGATGATGTAGCTGTGGCCCACCACCCAGCCGATGTCGCTGGTGGAAAAGTAGGTCTCGCCGGCGCGGCCGTCGAAGATGTGCTTCATGGAAGCGGCCAGCGCCACGGCGTAGCCACCGGTGTCGCGTTGCACGCCCTTGGGCTTGCCGGTGGTGCCGCTGGTGTAGAGCGTGTAGCTGGTGTGGGTGGCGTCCACCCACTCGCAGGGTACTTGGGCGTTCAGGTGCTGCTCGCGCAGCGCGGCCCACAGGTGATCGCGGCCGGCCACCAGGTCCATGGGCACCAGGCCGCGGTCCGCCAGCAGCACGGCCGGCGGCTTGTGCTTGGACAGGCGGATGGCTTCGTCGAGCAGGGGCTTGTACGCCACCGCCTTGCCGCCGCGCGACCCGGCGTCGGCGCTGACGATCACCTTGGGTTCGGCATCCTCGATGCGGCTGGCCAGCGAACCCGAGGCGAAGCCGCCGAACACCACCGAGTGGATGGCGCCGATGCGCGCGCAGGCCAGCATGGCGAAGGCCGCTTCCGCAATCATGGGCATGTAGATCAGCACCCGATCGCCCTTGCCCACGCCCAGCGACAGCAGCGCAGCGGCCATGCGCTGCACCTCGGCCTGCAGTTGCCTGAAGGTGTAGACCTGCTCGGTGTCGGTTTCCGTGGAGATGGCGATCAGCGCAGGCTGGTCGCCGCGCGTGGCGACGTGGCGGTCAACCGCGTTGTGGCACAGGTTGGTGGTGCCGCCCGCGAACCACTTGACGAACGGCGGCTTGCTGTAGTCGCAGATCGTCTGGGGCGGCGTCTGCCAGTCGATCAGCGCGGCCTGTTCGCGCCAGAAGCCGTCGCGATCCTCGATGGAACGGCGGTAGAACTCTGCATAGCTGCTCATGGGCTTGTCTCCTCGGCACTTTCGGCCGCTGGTTCTCGGGCACGAACGGGCGCGTTCAGCTCAAGGCGCACACATGCAGGCGCGCCGCGCACTCGCTACTCGGGAGTCGCCATTATGAAGTTGGCGCTTGCGACAGACTGACGGGGCCCTGCCCGACCCGCCGCTCAGCGCTTCTTGCGCGTCAGCGGCGTGCGGGCCAGGCGGCGCGAGTTGGCTGCGGCGCGCTGGCCCACGGGGCGCACACCACGGGTGGCCACGTCCAGCACCGAGCCCCAGGCCTTGCTCACGTCGTTGGCCACCTGCCGCTGCATGGCGCGCGGGCGCAGCCAGGCACCACCCAGCGCCGCCTGCCACCAGAAGTGCATGGCCTCCAGCGCCCATTGCTGCTGCAGGGCCATGGTGCGCGCACCCATGGCCACCCAGGCCTCCTGGAAAGCCGCCAGCTTCTCGGCCCCCATGAGGGTAAACTCGCGCCGGTCGCGCGCGCTGGGCTGCGGGCCGGCCAGCATCATGCGCGTGACGCGGTGCGCCACCACCTGCGGCGCCGACCAGCTCAACTGGGCCGATTCGCGCAGCAAATCCGCCGAATGGCGCGTCCAATCCATGTTCATCGCTTGTTCCCCTGGCAATGGAGCCTGAAAAAGCTCCTGATTCGATAGCTGCCTGCGCCCGTCATGACTGGGCCAGCGGCCCAAATCTTCATCAAACTTCCTGACAGCCGCGTTACTTGATCAAGGCCTGCACCGCCTTGAACTTCGGGTGTTCCGCGCTGCCGAGCCATTCGAACAGCACCATCTCGGTGGTCACCAGTTCGCAACCCGCGGCCGCCAGGCGGTCGAAGGCGGCGTCGCGGTTGCGTTCGGTGCGCGAGCCACAGGCATCGGTCACCACCCACACGTCGCCGTCCTGCTCCAGCAAGCCGAGCGCGGTCTGCAGCAGGCAGACGTGCGCCTCGCAGCCGGCCAGCAACCAGGTGGAGCGCTCGGGCTCCGCCGGCTGCGGCTGGCGCAGGTGCCGGGGCAGGCTGCGCGCGTTGCCGCCGCGCGGGCGCGGCGTCGGCTCGGCCACCGCTTCCAGCATGGGCAGTAGTTGCGGTGCGGCGCTGAAGCCCATCTTGGGCACCACCTCGTCGCACAGCGCACGCAGCGCCTCGTCGGTGGCTCCGAGCCCAGCCGGGTTCTGCTCGGTCGCCCATACAGGCACACCCAGTTCGCGGGCCGCGCGCGCCAGCCGCAGCGCGTTCTGCAACACCGCGGCGCCGTCGTGGACGACAGGCATCAGGCGCGCCTGGTAGTCGATCAGGATCAGGCGGGACAGGTCGGCCTCAAGCAGCATGGCGATGTTGGAAGGAGCGATCGAAGCCGCAGGTTACACCCGGCGGGCGGGGCACAGGCAAAAGAAAACGGCCTGGCTCGTGGGAGCCAGGCCGTCTGGATCTGGTGGGTGATACATGGATCGAACATGTGACCCCTGCCGTGTGAAGGCAGTGCTCTACCGCTGAGCTAATCACCCGGTTTCGCACCAGCGTGGCCGATGCGAAGCCCGTGATTATGCCACAGCTTCGGCCGCTGGGCGATCGGCTGCCGGCCAGACAGTCTTACCGCCGCTGGCCTTGTCGATCTCGGCCAGCACGCGGGCGTGCGCGGCCAGTTCGGCCTCGCTGGCGGCCAGCACCGGCAGATCGAAGCCGCTCAGGTCGGCGCGCGTGGCGCCCTCGCCTTCGGCGCCGACCGAGCCCAGGTCGATCAGCAGCGCCTCCTGGCCGCGCGTGAGGTTGATGTAGACATCGGCCAGCAGCTCGGCGTCGAGCAGCGCGCCGTGCAGCGTGCGGCCGGAGTTGTCCACGCCCAGGCGGTCGCACAGCGCGTCCAGGCTGTTGCGCTTGCCGGGATAGAGCTCCTTGGCCATGGCCAGCGTGTCGGTCACCTTGTCCACGAAGCTGGCCAGCTGGGGCCGCCCCAGTCGCTCCAGTTCCTTGTCGAGAAAGCCGACGTCGAAGGCGGCGTTGTGGATGATCAGCTCCGCGCCTTCCAGGTAGCGCAGGATGTCGTCGGCCACCTCGGCGAACTTGGGCTTGTCGCGCAGGAACTCGTTGCTGATGCCGTGCACCTTGAGCGCGTCTTCGTGGCTGTCGCGCTCGGGGTTGACGTAGAAGTGCAGGTTGTTGCCGGTGAGCTTGCGCGCCATCAGCTCGACGCAGCCGATCTCGATGATGCGGTCGCCGCTCTCGGCCGACAGTCCGGTGGTTTCGGTGTCCAGAACGATTTGTCGCGACATGGCGAGCGGCCCTAGTGTTTCTCTTTGGCGTGGTTGATGGAGTAGCGCGGGATCTCGACCGTCAGGTCTTCCTTGGCCACGATGGCCTGGCAGGACAGGCGCGACTGCGGCTCCAGGCCCCAGGCGCGGTCGAGCAGGTCCTCCTCCTCTTCCTCGGGCGGGTTGAGCGAGTCATAGCCCTTGCGCACGACGACGTGGCAGGTGGTGCAGGCGCAGCTCATCTCGCAGGCGTGCTCGATCTCGATGTCGTGCTCGAGCAGCGCCTCGCAGATGGAATCGCCCACGTTGGCCTGGATCTCGGCGCCCTCGGGCGCATATTCCGGGTGAGGCAGGATCTTGATGACGGGCATGGCGGGTTGCGAGCTTACAGCGTGGAAACGTTCTTGCCGGACAGCGCCTTCTGGATGCTGGCGTTCATGCGCGCGGCGGCAAAGGCCTCGGTGCCTTGCGCCAGCGCCTTGGTGGCCGCTTCGATGGCGGCGGCGTCCTCGCTGTTGGCGGCAATGGCGCGCAGCGAGAGCATCAGCGCATCGATGTCAGCGCGTTCTTGCGGCGCCAGCAGCGCGCCATCGGCTTCCAACGCGCTCTGCGTGGCCAGCAGCATGCGGTCGGCCTCCACGCGCGCCTCCACCAGGGCGCGCGCGGCCACGTCGGCCTCGGCGGTGGTGAAGCTTTCCTGCAGCATGCGCGCGATGTCGTCGTCGGCCAGACCGTAGCTGGGCTTGACGTCGATCTGCGCCTCCACGCCGCTGATCTGTTCGCGCGCGCCCACGTGCAGCAGGCCGTCGGCGTCAACGGTGAAGGTGACGCGGATGCGCGCGGCGCCGGCCGCCATGGGCGGTATGCCGCGCAGCTCGAAGCGCGCCAGGCTGCGGCAGTCCTGCACCAGGTCGCGCTCGCCCTGCACCACGTGCAGCGCCAGCGCGGTCTGGCCATCCTTGTAGGTGGTGAAATCCTGCGCCATGGCGGTGGGGATGGTCTGGTTGCGCGGCACGATGCGCTCCACCAGCCCGCCCATGGTCTCGATGCCGAGCGACAACGGGATCACGTCCAGCAGCAGCAGGTCGCCGGCGGCGTCGTTGCCGGCCAGCTGGTTGGCGGAAATGGCCGCGCCCAGCGCCACCACCTCGTCCGGGTTCAGGTTGGTGAGCGGCTCGCGACCGAACAACCCCGCCACCGCCTGCCGGATCTGCGGCATGCGCGTGGCGCCACCCACCATGACCACGCCCTGCACCTCGTCGGGCCGCAGCCTGGCGTCGCGCAGCACCTGGCGGACGGTGGCAACGCAGCGGCCGGTGAGCTGGGCGGTGGCGGCCTCGAAATCCGATCGTTGCACATCGAATCCGGCTCCGGCCGGCTCCCAGAAGGCGCCGACAGCTACAGATTCAGTAGTGCTCAAGGCTTCCTTGATGGCCCGCGCCGCGGTCTTGAGCGCCGCGCGCTCGGCGGCGGCGCCCGCCGTGCGGCCGCTGCGCTGCAGCAGCCAGTCGGCCAGCGCCTGGTCGTAATCGTCGCCGCCCAGGGCCGAATCGCCGCCGGTGGCAATGACCTCGAACACACCCTGCGTGAGCCGCAGGATGGACACGTCGAAGGTGCCCCCGCCCAGATCGAACACGGCGTAGATGCCTTCGCTGGCATTGTCCAGCCCGTAGGCAATGGCCGCCGCGGTGGGCTCGTTGATCAGGCGCAGCACGTTCAGGCCGGCCAGCTGCGCGGCATCCTTGGTGGCCTGGCGCTGCGCGTCGTCGAAATAGGCAGGCACGGTGATCACGGCGCCGTACAGGTCGTCGCCCAGCGAATCCTCGGCGCGCTGGCGCAGCGTGGCCAGGATCTCCGCGCTCACTTCCACGGGCGATTTCTCGCCCTGCACGGTGCGCACGGCCACCATGCCGGGCTTGTCGACCAGCGTGTAAGGCAGCTTGCCGGCGTGCGCCACATCGGCCAGGCCGCGGCCCATCAGGCGCTTGGCGGAAGCGATGGTGTTCTCGGCATCCTGCGCGGCGCCCTCCAGCGCAGCCCAGCCGATCTGGCGGCCGCCGCCCGGCAGGTAGCGCACCACCGAGGGCAACAGCACGCGGCCTTCGGCGTCCGGCAGGCATTCGGCCACGCCGTGGCGCACGGCGGCCACGAGTGAATGGGTGGTGCCCAGATCGATACCCACCGCCAGGCGGCGCTGGTGCGGATCGGGTGACTGACCGGGTTCGGAGATTTGCAGCAGGGCCATCGGGAAAAAGGGGCAGAAAGTCGTTTCTTCTTGAGGCGCGGCACGCACGGGCCGCGCGGCTCGGGTTCAGTCCAGGGCGTCGCGCCGACGGTCGATGTCGGCAGCCAGGCGGTCCAGGAACATCAGCGCGCGCACCGACTGCGCCGCCGCCGGCCAGGCCTGTTCGGCGTCCGTCTGTTGCTCTATTTTAGAGAGCATGTCGCGCTGGAGCGAAGCCGACTGGCTGGCGATCTGCTCCAGGTCGTCGGCACTCGCCGCATCGTCCAGCGCCTCGCGCAGCTCCATCTGCTGCATCAGGAACGCGGGCGGCATGGCGGTGTTGTTCTCGGCATCGATGGGCGCGCCGTTCAGCTCGCACAGGTAGGCGGCGCGCTGCAGCGGGCTCTTCAGGCGCCGGTAGGCCTCGTTGATGCGGGCCGACCATTGCATCGCCACGCGCTGCGCGGCCGCGCCCTGGGCGGCGAACTTGTCCGGGTGCACCTGGCGCTGCAGCTCCTTCCAGCGCACGTCGAGCGCACCCGCGTCCAGCGCAAAGCGCGGCGGCAGGCCGAAGAGTTCGAAATCGGTGGATTGCAGGTTCATGTGCAGGGTTCGAGACAAAGTGGACACACCGTCTGCCCAAGCGAGCAGCGTGCCAAGTGTGCGGGCCTCAACCTTCGCCGCCGGTGGCAGCGGAAGGCGACCACATCTCGGACGGCAACTGGGCCAGGGCTTCGGCGGGTGCTTCCACGTCCCAGATGTCCACGCAGCAGCCGCAACCCTGATTGTCGGCGCAGCGGATGCGCGGGCCCCAGCGCTGGAACCAGGCGTTGACGGCCACCACCTCGCGTTCGTTGTCGATGGTGACGATGACCGTGGCGCGTGCCATGCGCAGCCGCTGACGAAGGGCGCCTCAGACCCGGAACGACTCGCCGCAGCCGCAGCGGTCGCGCTCATTGGGGTTGTGGAACTTGAAGCCCTCGTTCAGGCCCTCGCGCACGTAGTCGAGCTCGGTGCCGTCGATGTAGGCCATGCTCTTGGGATCGACCAGCACCTTGACGCCGTGGCCCTCGAAGACGATGTCCTCGGGCGCGATCTCGTCCACGTATTCGAGCTTGTAGGCCAGGCCCGAGCAGCCGGTGGTCTTGACGCCCAGGCGCACGCCCACGCCCCTGCCGCGCTTGGCGAGGTACTTGCTGACGTGGCGGGCGGCGGATTCGGAAAGGGTGACGGCCATGACGGGCAGCGAAAGGAATTCGGTCAGACAGAACAGAGAACGACGGTCACGAGCACCGAAGCGGCCTGAATGGCCCGCAGCGCATGTGCCACGCCACCCTCGACGAACAGCAGGTGGCCGGCCGGCAGCGTGGTCACGGCGCCGGCCACCTCCACCTCGACCACGCCCTCCAGGCACTGGATGGTGATCTCGCCCGCCACCTGGTGGCTGGGCATGCGGTGGCCGGCGGGGAACACCAGGCGCATCACCTCCAGCTGGGCCGACTTGAACAGGGCGATGGACTGCTCGCCCGTGATCGCGCCGCCGTAGGGGCGTACGTCGATCACTTCACCTTGCTCGGCGTGGTGCAGGGCCATGCTGGCGGCTCAGTTGGCGTGCTTTTTCTTGTAGTCGTCCACCGCGGCCTTGATGGCGTCTTCGGCCAGGATGGAGCAGTGGATCTTCACCGGGGGCAGCGCCAGCTCTTCGGCGATCTGGCTGTTCTTGAGCGCCGAGGCTTCGTCCAGCGTCTTGCCCTTGACCCATTCGGTCACGAGCGAGCTGGAGGCGATGGCCGAGCCGCAGCCGTAGGTCTTGAAGCGCGCGTCCTCGATGACGCCGGTGGAAGGGTTGACCTTGATCTGCAGCTTCATCACGTCGCCGCAGGCCGGTGCGCCCACCATGCCGGTGCCCACGCTCTCGTCGCCCTTGTCGAAGCTGCCGACGTTGCGGGGGTTTTCGTAGTGGTCAATGACCTTTTCGGAATAAGCCATGGTTTTACTCCTTGTTTGATAGCTGCCTGCGCCCGTCTCTCATGGGCTGCAAGCCTGTTTCATTCAAAAATCAGTGGGCTGCCCACTGGATGGTGGACAGATCGATGCCCTCCTGGTGCATCTCCCACAGCGGGGAGAGCTCGCGCAGCTTGGCCACGTTCTCGCGGATGGTCTTGACGGCGTAGTCGATGTCTTCCTCGGTCGTGAAGCGGCCGATGGTGATGCGCAGGCTGGAGTGCGCCAGCTCGTCGCTGCGGCCCAGGGCGCGCAGCACGTAGCTGGGCTCCAGGCTGGCCGAGGTGCAGGCCGAGCCGCTGCTCACCGCCAGGCCCTTGATGCCCATGATGAGCGATTCGCCTTCGACGAAGTTGAAGCTCAGGTTGATGTTCTGCGCCACGCGCTGCGTGGGGTGGCCGTTGAGGAACACTTCCTCCACGTCCTTCAGGCCGTCGATCAGGCGGTGGTGCAGCGCCCAGGCCTTCTCGTTGTCCTTGTCCATCTCTTCGCGGGCGATGCGGTAGGCCTCGCCCATGCCGACGATCTGGTGCGTGGGCAGCGTGCCGCTGCGCATGCCACGCTCGTGGCCGCCGCCGTGCATCTGCGCTTCCAGGCGGATGCGCGGCTTGCGGCGCACATACAGCGCGCCAATGCCCTTGGGGCCGTAGGTCTTGTGGCTGGCCAGGCTCATCAGGTCGATGGGCTGCTGGCTGACGTCGATATGCACCTTGCCGGTGGCCTGCGCCGCATCCACGTGGAAGATCACGCCATGCTCGCGGCAGATGGCGCCAATGGCGTTCACGTCCTGGATCACGCCGATCTCGTTGTTCACCAGCATCACGCTGGCCAGGATGGTGTCGGGGCGGATGGCGGCCTTGAAGGCCGCCAGATCCAGCAGGCCGTCTTCCTGGACGTCGAGGTAGGTCACCTCGAAACCCTGGCGCTCCAGCTCGCGCATGGTGTCGAGCACGGCCTTGTGCTCGGTTTTCACCGTGATCAGGTGCTTGCCCTTGCCCTGGTAGAAGTGGGCCGCGCCCTTGATGGCCAGATTGTCGGATTCGGTGGCGCCGGAAGTCCAGACGATCTCGCGCGGGTCGGCGCCGATCAGCTCGGCCACCTGCTGGCGCGCCTTTTCCACCGCCTGCTCGGCTTCCCAGCCCCAGGCGTGGCTGCGGCTGGCCGGGTTGCCGTGGTGCTCGCGCAGCCACGGAATCATGGCGTCCACCACGCGCGGATCGACCGGCGTGGTGGCACCGTAGTCCATGTAGATGGGGAAATGCGGGGTCTGGCTCATGGGATCAGCACATCAGAAATTTTAGTGTTTCAGGCCACCAGCCCTTGAAGGGCGGGCGCAGGCAGCTATTTATTTAGAAGCAATTCCACCCAGCGCGAAGACCGAGTTGGGCGCCGTCACGCGGATCGGCTTGACCACCGGCGCGCTGGAAATGGCGCGCTTGGCGGCCGGCTTGTCTTCCACCTCCATGCCCTTGGCGAGCTGGTCTTCCACCAGGCTCTGCAGGGTCACGCCGTCGAGGAAGGCGACCATGTGGTCGTTCAGCGAGGTCCAGAGGTCGTGCGTCATGCAGCGGCCGCCGTCGCCATGGCAGTTTTCCTTGCCGCCGCAGTGGGTGGCGTCGATGGGCTCGTCCACCGACAGGATGATGTCGGCCACGGTGATTTCGCCGGCCTCGCGGCCCAGCGTGTAGCCGCCGCCCGGACCGCGGGTGGATTCCACCAGTTCCTTGCGGCGCAGCTTGCCGAACAGCTGCTCGAGGTAGGACAGCGAAATCTGCTGCCGCTGGCTGATGGCGGCCAGCGTCACCGGGCCGCTCTGCTGGCGCAGCGCCAGGTCGATCATGGCGGTGACGGCGAATCGCCCTTTGGTGGTCAGGCGCATGCAAAGACTCCTTGCGTGGGTGTTGTGCGCCCGCCACCCCGCGGCTGGCGGGTCGGCAGGCGGGGTGCCGCGGCTGGGCGGCACCTAATTCCGAGTATTTCTATCAAGTATACACGATGAAGGGGCTTTCAGCCTGACCCGGGCACCCCGCCGGGCCACGACGCGGCCTTCTCCTACAGCGGATTCAACGCCGGCCCACAGGCATGCCGCCAGCCGGGGCCTAAGGTGCGAACCACCCACCGGAGGGCGCCCGACGCGTTCCCCGTCCACCACCCAACCACGACCCACCTGGAGGATGCCACCATGAGCAACACCACCCATTTGATGCGCCTGAGCGCCCTGGCCGCCGCGGCCGCCCTGGCCATCGGCCTCGCCGCCTGCGGCAAGAGCGACGACGGCCAGACCGCCGGCCAGAAACTCGACACCGCCGTCGCCAAGACCGAAGCCGCCGCCAACCAGGCCGGCGACAAGGTGGCCAACGCCGCCGCCGATGCCAAGGACGCGGTCAAGGATGCCGCGGCCGACGCCAAGGACGCGATGAAAGACGCCACCGCCGACGCCAAGGACGCCGCCGCCAAGGCCGGCGCCGACGTGAAGGCCGCGGCCGCCGACGCCAAGGCCGACGCCAGCGCCGCCATGGCCAAGGCGGGCGACATGCTCGACGATGCCGGCATCACCGCCTCCGTCAAGACCGATCTGGCCAAGGACAACGAGTTGAGCGCGCTGGCGATCAACGTGGACACCAAGAACGGCGTGGTCACACTGAACGGCCCGGCACCCAACGAGGCCGCCAAGGCCCGCGCCGAAACCATCGCCAAGGCGGCGAAGGGCGTGAAATCGGTCGACAACAAGCTGGTCGTCAAGGGCAGCTAACGGCCAGCCGGGCGCCCTGCCCGGTGACCGCCTCGCTCAGGCGGCGCCGCGCAACTCGCCCGAGGCGCCCAGCACCCTTTCCTTGAGCGCGGCCAGCTGGTCGCGCGTGCGTGCGGCCTGCTCGAATTCCAGGTTGCGCGCGTGCTCGAGCATGAGCTTCTCGAGCCGGCGGATCTCCTTGGCCAGATCCTTCTCGGTCATGGCCTCCTCGATCGGCACCACGGCGGCCACGCCACCGGCGTCGCGCCCGCTCTTGTCGCTGTAGACGCCGTCGATCAGGTCGCGCACCTGCTTGACGATGCCACGCGGGGTGATGCCGTGCTCGGCGTTGTAGGCCATCTGCCTGGCGCGCCGGCGCCCGGTTTCGTCCATGGCGCGCTTCATGGAATCGGTGATGCGGTCGGCGTACAGGATGGCCTTACCGTTGACGTTGCGCGCCGCCCGGCCGATGGTCTGGATCAGGCTGCGCTCGGCGCGCAGGAAGCCTTCCTTGTCGGCGTCCAGGATGGCCACCAGCGAAACCTCGGGAATGTCCAGGCCTTCGCGCAGCAGGTTGATGCCCACCAGCACGTCGAAGGCCCCCAGGCGCAGGTCGCGGATGATCTCCACCCGCTCCACGGTGTCGACGTCGGAGTGCAGGTAGCGCACCTTCACGCCGTTGTCAGTCAGGTACTCGGTGAGCTGCTCGGCCATGCGTTTGGTGAGCGTGGTGATGAGCACGCGCTCGCCTTTCTCGACCCGCAGGCGAATCTCCTGCAGCACGTCGTCCACCTGGTGCGTGGCCGGGCGCACCTCGACCTCCGGATCCACCAGGCCGGTCGGCCGCACCACCTGCTCCACCACCTTGCCGGCGTGCTGCTTCTCGTAGTCGGCCGGCGTGGCCGAGACGAAGATGGCCTGGCGCATGCGCTGCTCGAACTCGGCGAACTTGAGCGGCCGGTTGTCCAGCGCGCTCGGTAGGCGGAAGCCGTATTCCACCAGCGTGGTCTTGCGCGCCTTGTCGCCGTTGTACATGGCGTTGAGCTGGCCGATCATCTGGTGGCTCTCGTCCAGGAACATCAGCGCGTCGCGCGGCAGGTAGTCGGTGAGCGTGGGCGGTGGATCGCCGGGCTTGGCGCCCGAAAGGTGGCGCGTGTAGTTCTCGATGCCCTTGCAGTGGCCCAGCTCGCTGAGCATCTCCAGGTCGAAGCGCGTGCGCTGCTCGATGCGCTGCGCCTCGACCAGCTTGCCCTCGTTGACGAAGAACTTGAGCCGGTCAGCCAGCTCCTGCTTGATGGTTTCCACCGCCGCCAGCGTCTTCTCGCGCGGGGTGACGTAGTGGCTGCTCGGGTAGATGACGAAGCGCGGCACCTTCTGCTGGATGCGGCCGGTGAGCGGGTCGAACAGCGCGATGCTCTCCACCTCGTCGTCGAACAGCTCGAAGCGCACCGCCAGCTCGGAGTGTTCGGCCGGGAACACGTCGATGGTGTCGCCGCGCACGCGGAAGCTGCCACGGGCGAAATCCGTGTCGTTGCGCTGGTACTGCATGCGCACCAGCTGGGCGATGGCGTCGCGCTGGCCCTGCTTGCCGCCCACCTTCAGGATCATCCGCATCTGCAGGTAGTCGTCCGGCGCGCCGATGCCGTAGATGGCGCTCACCGTGGCCACGATCACCACGTCGCTCCGCTCCAGCACGCTCTTGGTGGCCGATAGGCGCATCTGCTCGATGTGCTCGTTGATGGCGCTGTCCTTCTCGATGAACAGGTCGCGCTGCGGCACGTAGGCCTCGGGCTGGTAGTAGTCGTAGTAGCTGACGAAGTACTCGACGGCGTTCTTCGGGAAGAACTCGCGGAACTCGCTGTACAGCTGCGCGGCCAGCGTCTTGTTGGGCGCGAACACGATGGCCGGCCGCCCGAGCCGGGCGATCACGTTGGCCATGGTGAAGGTCTTGCCGGAGCCGGTGACGCCCAGCAGGGTCTGGAAGGCCTCGCCGTCTTCGATGCCTTCGACCAGCTGCGCGATGGCGGTGGGCTGGTCGCCCGCCGGCGGGTAGGGCTGGTAGAGCTGGAACGGCGAATCCGGGAAGCTGACGAACCGGCCCTCGGCGGGCGCGGGCGCTGCCACTGCCTGAGGCTGGGCGGTGGCGCGGGGGGCGGTCTTGGCAGGCGTTGGCGACATGGCTGGCAGATGCGGGCGGCCGGGCAAAAGGCAATCAAACACCATACCCGAAGCCGGCGGGGAGCGCTCGGGCACCGTTGCGGCGCGCGGGCCGGCCCGTGCAGGCGGGCCAGCGAAGCCCGTCGAACACTATGTTTTCAGGAGCTGCCTGCGCCCGCCACGCTTGGTCAGAACGCCTTTTTGGCTTGAAATTTCACGCAGTGAGGCCGTTCCGCCGTGGCCGGCTCACCCGGGAATCACCGGCTCTACCAGGTTGGCCAGCTGCAGCAGCGATTCCTGCCAGCCCAGGTAGCACATCTCCAGCGGAATCGCCTCGGGAATGCCGGCCTGCGTCACGCTCAGCTCGGTGCCGCACAGCACGGGCGTGAGGCGCACCGTGACCTCCAGTGTGCCGGGCAGGTTGGGATCATCGAACCGGTCGGTGTAGCGGATCAGCTCGTGTGGCACCAGCTCTAAGTACTCGCCGCCGAAGGCATGCCCGTTGCCGCTGCCGAAGTTGTGGAAGGACATGCGGAAACTGCCGCCCACGCGGGCGTCCATGTGGTGCACCTCGCAGGTCAAACCGTAGGGCGGCAGCCACCTGGCCAGGGCAGCCGGCTCGGTGAAGGCGCGGTACAGCTTCTCGGGCGTGGTGCGCAGCACGCGGTGGATGCGGACGGTGCGGTCGTTCATGGCCGGGCTCGCTTTCATGCTGGGTTGAGAAAGGATCATGGAAACTCCCGGCCGTCAGACACCCGGCGGAATCTTGGCGCGCATCATGCTGCGGCGGCTGATGCGCTCGCCGTCCACGATGAAGGTGCCGTCACCCACGGCGTGCAGCGTGCGCCGGTCCTTGCGCCGGTCGGCCACCCAGGCGGCCACGCCCTGCAGCACGACGATGCCGTGCGGCTCGATGATGTCGGTCACCCGGCATTCGATGTTGGCCATGCACTGCTTGATGAGCGGCGCCCGCACCTGGCCGCCAGCCATCGGCGTGAGCCCGAAGCGCTCGAACTTGTCGGTGTCGGCGCCCGAGCACATGCCCACGCCCACCACGTCGTCGATCATGTCCGCTGTGGGGATGGCGACGACGCATTCCCGCGTCGCCTTCAGCGCCGCCCAGGAATGGTTCCAGGGCCCCGTGGTGATGGCGAACATCGGCGTGAAGTCCATCACCATGGTCCAGGAGATGGTCATGACATAGTTCTTCTGCCCGTCGTTCGTGGTGACCCAGACCACCGGGCCCGGCTCCAGCAGGGTGAAGGCTTTTTCAAGCGGCAGCGGTTTCATGCCTGTGCTCCGGTCGGGGCATTCCGGCCAGTGCGCCACGCGAAGCGGCGCCGCGTGGCTGGCCGGGGCGTTCCATGAACGATACACCCGGGCGCGTCGCAGGCACTGGAACGCCCGCGGGTCGACAAGACAGGCCGTGCGCACCCTAAAATTAAGGGCTTTCATCCATTCCACCGCCGCTGGCGCACCACCATGTCCCTCTTCTCCTCCGTCGAAATGGCCCCCCGCGACCCGATCCTGGGTCTGAACGAACAGTACGCGGCTGATCAGAACCCCCAGAAGGTCAACCTGGGCGTGGGCGTGTATTTCGACGACAACGGCAAGCTGCCGCTGCTGGCCTGCGTGCGCCAGGCGGAAGCGTCGATGGGCGCCAACCCAAGCCCGCGCGGCTACCTGCCGATCGACGGCAACGCCGCCTACGACGCCGCCGTCAAGGCGCTGGTGTTCGGCGACGGCAGCGAGCTGGTCAAGGCCGGCCGCGTGGCCACGGTGCAGGCCCTGGGCGGCACCGGCGGCCTGAAGCTGGGCGCCGACTTCCTGAAGAAGCTGAGCCCTGGTGCCAAGGTGCTGATCTCCGACCCGAGCTGGGAAAACCACCGCGCCCTGTTCACCCAGGCTGGCTTCGACGTCGGCACCTACCGCTACTACGACAGCGCCACGCGCAACCTGAACTTCGAAGGCATGCTGGCCGACCTGAAGGCCGCCGCACCCGGCACCGTCGTCGTGCTGCACGCCTGCTGCCACAACCCCACGGGCTACGACATCAGCGCCGCGCAGTGGGACCAGGTGATCGAGGCCGTGAAAGCCGGCAAGCTGACGCCTTTCCTGGACATGGCCTACCAGGGCTTCGGCCACGGCATCGCCGAGGATGGCGCGGTGGTGGGCAAGTTCGTGGCCGCCGGGCTCGACGTGTTCGTGGCCACCTCGTTCTCCAAGAGCTTCAGCCTCTACGGCGAGCGCGTCGGCGCCCTGTCGGTGGTGTGCGCCACCAAGGAAGAAGCCGCCAAGGTGCTGAGCCAGCTCAAGATCATGGTGCGCACCAACTATTCCAACCCGCCGATCCACGGCGCCGCCATCGTGGCGCAGGTACTGGGCACGCCCGAGTTGCGCGCACTGTGGGAAAAGGAGCTGGGCGAGATGCGCACCCGCATCAAGGCCATGCGCAGCAAGTTGGTCGAAGGCCTGAAGGCGGCCGGCGTGAAGCAGGACATGAGCTTCATCACCGACCAGATCGGCATGTTCAGCTACTCCGGCCTCTCCAAGGAGCAGATGCAGCGCCTGCGCAGCGAGTTCGGCGTTTACGGCACCGACACCGGCCGCATGTGCGTGGCGGCGCTGAACAGCAAGAACGTGGACTACGTCTGCCAGGCGATTGCGAAGGTGGTGTGAGCACGCGCCTCCATGTTGCTTGCTCGCTCGGAAGAACCGCGACTCGTCGCGGTTTTTTCATTTCAGGATGACTCCAGCACCGAACTTTGCTGGACTACGCCGAAGCCCGATACAGCAGGTTTATCAATAACTTAGGCGCGTTCATCATATGCCGGTGCTTTCTGAAACCTGACCCGGCTTGTGTCCTCATGGCTCCCATGTGGCCCCTGCAAAACGGGTCTTTCAAGGAGTCATCATGGCAAAGATCAAGCTCACAAAGTCCGCAGTTGATGCGGCGCAATCCCAGGCGCAGGCCGTCGAACTCAGGGATACCCTGGTGCCGGGCTTCTTGTGCAAGATTACACCAGCGGGCCGCAAGGTGTTCATGCTCCAGTACCGGACGAACGCCGGGGAGCGCCGCAAGCCTGCCTTGGGCCTATACGGGGAATTGACCGTCGAACAGGCCCGCTCGCTGGCGCAGGAATGGCTGGCCCAGGTGCGCCGGGGCGGCGACCCGGCCGCAGACAAGGCAGCGGCCCGATCGGCCCCTACGGTCGCGGAGTTGTGCAAGAAGTTCATGGGGGATCACTCCAGGCAGCGCAACAAGCCCAGCACGCAGGTCGGCTACCAGAAGTGCATCGACAACAACATCATCCCGATGCTGGGCCGCATGAAGGTGCAGGACGTGAAGCGCCCGGACGTGGCGACGATGATGAAGAAGATGGCCCACAAGCCGGCCGATGCGAACCGCACGTTCAGCGTGATGCGCAAGATGTTCAACCTAGCCGAAGTGTGGGGCTACCGGCCCGACGGCACCAACCCGTGCCGCCATGTCCCGATGTACCCCAACGGCAAGGCCACCCACCTCATTAGCGACGAGGAAATGGGCAAGCTGTTCCGGTATCTCGACTATCTGGAAACCGATGGGCTGGGCCTGGATCATGCGGTTCTGCCGCTGGCCATCCGGCTGCAATTTGAGTTCGCAGGCCGCCGCTCCGAGATTGTTACGCTCCAATGGGATTGGGTCGATCTGGAGAACAGGCGTGTGGTCTGGCCCGACAGCAAGACCGGCGGTATGTCCAAGCCATTGAGCGAGGAAGCCTATCGGCTGCTGTCCACCGCGCCCCGCCAAGACGGATGCCCGTATGTGTTCCCGTCACCGAACCATCCGGGGCAGCACATGACCACGGGCGAGTATTACGGCGGCTGGACGCGCATCCTCAAGCGCGCCGACGTGTCCCATGTGGGCACGCACGGCATCCGCCACCGCTCCGCGACCGACATTGCCAACTCGGGCATCCCCGTCAAGGTCGGCATGGCGCTGACGGCGCACAAGACCGTGGCGATGTTCATGCGCTACGTCCACACCGAGGACAAGCCGGTGCGCGAGGCGGCCGAGCTGGTGGCGAACCGGCGGCAGGCGATCACGGGAGTCCGACGCAATGCTTTAGCACAAGCCACCGCGTCAACCGCATGAGCTATACCGGCCAGGAGCGCCACAAATCCCAGGCAGTGTCTGGGAAATCCGTCTCCTGCGAATTGACCAACAACTCAATGACGCTTTCCTATGCGCCGCCGACGCGGGAGCAGTTGCTGGAGGCACTTGCCATGCTGGAGCGAGTGCGTCCGGAGGACTGTAACGCTGCCGCACAAGAGGTTGTGGGGGCGGTCACATGAGAGATCCTTGCGCTATATATCTGAACGTATATAATCTATGACTGAGAAACGCAAGCTCTTGTACTGGGAAGGTTCCTCGAAGAAGGATTTCAAGGAGTTTCCCATTCCTGTCCAGAAGGACATGGGCGTCGTGCTGTTCGTCGTGCAGTTGGGTCAGACGCCTGATTCGGCCAAACCCTGGAAGGGGTTAGGTTCGGGCGTTTACGAGCTGGTGGAAGACCATCGTGGCGACACCTTTCGGGCGGTCTACACCGTTCGCATTGGCGATGCGGTGCATGTACTGCATGCGTTTCAGAAGAAGTCCAAGTCCGGCATTGCCACACCGCAGCCGGACGTGGAGTTGATTGAGAAGCGGTGGAAGGCTGTGCTTGCGCGTTACGGCGCGAGCGGGAGATCGTGATGACGCGCAAAGACCATTCTCAAGGCACCGACAACGTGCTGGCCGACCTCGGTTTGGACGACGCGGAAGAACTGTCGGCAAAGGCCGTCTTGGCAGTCAAGCTCAATGAGCTGATTGACAAGCGCAGCCTCAGTCAAACCGAAGTTGCGCACATCACCGGCATGACGCAGCCCAAGGTGTCCCAGGTGCGGCGCTACAAGCTGCAAAACATTTCGCTTGAACGGCTGATGCAGGCACTGGTGTCGCTCGACCAGCAAGTGCAGATCGTTGTCCGGCCGGCGCGGCGTGCGCATGCCGCTGGCATCACGGTGGCCGCATGATCTCTGCAGCAGTCATGAGGGTATGGATGATGGTCGCATGTTGACGGGCGGCCAGCAGCCTTGGTGGAACCAATTGAGCGATGCCGTGCGAGGCGTCGCTGTGGAGGGGCTTGTCTTCGTCAAAACTTACCGGCGTGACGGTCGCCCGCCGGAAGAGGTTGTTCTGATGGAGAAGGCGCGCGAGTACGGCGCGCAGGCGGTGTTCTTCGAGGCGGGCCGCAATGGCAAACGCTCGGTGCCGCAGGCCTTCGTGTTTGTCGCAGACGGTCCTGAGCGAGATCATGAGTTTGCGGAGATTCACAAGAAGCTCTGGAGTTGGGGTGGCGTACCCCTGATCTACCGAAAGCTGCCTGGTCAACTGCAACTCTTCAGGTGCGCTCACGGCCCTGACTTCGTGTCTTCATCCGGAGAGCTGGTCTGCAATCCAGTCCGCACTTTGGCATTGGCGTCCACGGTTGCCAGCGACCCATGGTGGAGTGCGGAGCAATTGCGCAACGGCACGCTATGGGATGACACGGCGGCCTGCAAGGTATTGCTGTCATCCAACAAGTCCGCGCACAAGGGTCTCATCACGGCGGTCAAGGAGATCAGCGACGACTTAAATACCGAAGGCATCCTGCCAAGACATTTGCGCCGCAAGCTGCTGATCCTGTCCTTGCTGATCGCATACTTGGAGCAGCGCGAGGTCTTCAAGGATGGTTATCTGGCGCGCTTCCTGCCAGGTGCAGAAAAGTTTTTCCAGGTGCTGGCCAATGGTCCAGCACTCGTGGCGCTGCTTGAGGATCTGGAGAGGCGCTTCAACGGCCACGTATTCTCCTTCAGTGACGCTGACCGCGAGCGCTTGAGAGGCAGCCAGCAACTGATCCGCTTTTCCCGGCTTATCGAAGGGCGCGAGGAGGTTGGCGGTCAGTTGACGTTGTGGCAGCTCTATTCGTTCAAGGACCTTCCCGTTGAACTGATCAGTCACATCTATCAGCTGTTCGTCAAGGATGCCGATAGTTCTGTCTATACGCCACCATTCCTGGTGCGCCTGATGTTGGAGGAGTCGCTGAACTGGGAGCGGCTTGACCGGCTGCAAGAGCGCGGGGAGATCATCCTGGACCCATCGTGTGGTTCGGGTGTGTTCCTGGTCGAAGCCTACAAGCGGTTGGTGCTTCACTGGCGCAGCCGCAACCAATGGCAGAAGCCTGATGTCGCTGTCCTCAAGGGATTGCTTCAGTACGTGCACGGAATCGATCGCGAAGAGGGTGCGATCGAACTGGCCGCCTTCAGCTTGTGCCTGGCTCTTTGTGATGCGCTGGAACCGGAGACCATCCGAGCCACCATCAAGTTGTTCCCACCACTGGCTGGTGAGACGTTGCACTGGTCTTGTTTCTTCGAGGCGAAGGAACAAGGCGTCATCACGGCACCGATAGGGGTCGTTGTAGGCAATCCGCCGTTTGCGTCGAAACTGACGACGCCTGGCGCTGTGCGAAGCTACGAGCGATACAACGCCACGCATGGCACCCTCCCCGACAAGCAGCTTGCCTACCTGTTCCTGCACGAAGCGATGGAGATGGTTGCCGAGGGCGGTGTGCTGAGCATGCTGCAGCAATACAACTTCCTCTACAACCAACAGTCGATTGCCCTGCGTCGGAGCTTCATCGGCAAATGGGATGTGCGTGAGATTCTGGACTTCATTTCAGTGCGTGGGCTGTTCCAGAGGGGCAAGGCCGACACGAAGGTCGTTGTCATCGTCGCCGAAGCCAGGACGGCGCCGGAAGACAGGCAGATCCTGCACGCAACGTTCCGACGCAGCGGACGCTCGGATGCCGAGCAGGGATTCGACATCGACTATTACGACCTGCATTGGCTGCCGAGAGAACTCGCGCTGGAAAACGATGCAGTGTGGAGAGCCGACCTGTTTGGTGGCGGCCGCACGCTGGGCTTTGTCGATCGCCTGAAGAACTATCGGACGCTGGGCGAATACGCGAAGAAGAAGAATTGGAACCACGGCGAAGGATTCATCGAAGGACTGAGTGGCAAGCGTGAGCCTGCGAAGCATATTTCTGGGAAGAAATACGTTCCATCGGACGCCTTGACTGTGGATGGGTTGGACCGCCAGCGCATTACGACTGCCAAAGGCACTCTCTTCAAGACCGCCTATACGAGTGGTCGCTACACACCGCCCATGCTTCTTGTTCGCGAGCAGATGGACCTCCCACATTGCTTGTGGACGGATTCGTACCTTACCTATGGTCAGCAGATCGTAGGGTTCTGTGCGGAGCAGAAGGACATTGCAGCCCTGCGCAAGCTCGACAAATGGATGTCGACATCGCGGCGTGCATTGCAAGCCCACCTTGCATTGGTGAGTCCGCGCTTGTTTGTGCAGAAGGCTACCGCGCTGCAGGCGGACGATGTGTTCTCCATCCTGTATCCTGCAGAAGGCACCCTCGACCTGAGTCCCAACGAATCGATTCTGGTGGACGACATCGTGGACCACTACCGCGACTTCATTCGACTGGGTGAAGACTCCGAGGTGATGAAGAACAGTGGTCTGTCCAGTATGTCGGCCTTCAACGATGTCTTCGTGCGCCAGATCAACGCCATTTACAAGAAGAAGTCGATAAAGGCGCTCGCGCCGCAAACGTGGCCAGGGGTTATTTGCCAGCCGTTTGTTTTTGGTGCTGGCAAGGTGGAATGGCAAGGTGCGGATGCGTTGAAGGACAGGTTGGCGTCGTTGCTGCAGGAGCGCCAAGGGCAATCGCTGCAAATCACGCGGATAGCGCGCATCTACGACGGAAACTTTGTCTTCCTGCTCAAGCCTGACCGCCTGCGCTTCTGGATGCGTTCCGTGGCACTGAGGGATGCGGACGAGATGCTGGCCGACCTTCGGGTGCAAGGGTTCTAACCGCCCGCTTATGCTCGCAGACTCTTCAGATCGCCACGTCCAGATTGGCTCTCTCGGGAAAGATGTTCATCTGTCTGCGGCATCGCTGGATGAGCTGATCGATTTCATCGCCGGCGAACTGCCGTGCTGGCGGGATCATCCCGATCGACCGGAAAAGACGGCAGAGACGGCGCTCACATCCCAGTTGTGTGGCCATCTCAACACGGTAGCCCGTCACTCTGCTGGCTGGGACATGCTGCAGTTCCGCATTGAGGAGCCCGATGAACAGAAGACGGGCCGCAAGATTGATTTGATCGCTTCGCCATGCGGGCCGACGATATGGATCGATGGTCGACGCTGTACCCAGTTCGATACCTTGCTTCCTATTGAGTGCAAGCGGTTGCCAACGCCGAAGGACAAGAATCGGGATGAGCGCGAGTACGTGATAAACCGCAAGGCGACAACGGGTGGCATCCAGCGTTTCAAGGCCGGGGATCACGGGGCGGCGCACTCCCGTGCTGCCATCATTGCCTACGTCCAGGCTGAGACACCGCAGATCTGGTTCGACCGCTTGAATGCGTGGATCACTGAATTGGATGGCTCGGAGCACGCAGGCTGGTCGTTGCAGGACCTGATCCGCAATGAGTCTGCTGCCGCAAAAGCCGGCCTCACCATGTATCGCTCGCAACACACCAGGGCCAGGGGACTCTCACATATCGATATTCGCCATCTCTGGATTGCGATGAAATGAGAGGCTGGGAGGATCGGTTTCCGGTTCGGATCGGTCGGATCACGCCTTCCCCCCCCTTACACATGACAGATTTGCAGATGGTCAGGTAGAAGTGGACTGCCTGTTCACGAATATCCGAAGTATGCACGCGCGTCCTCCAGGGGAAAGCCCGGGCTATCCCCGCCGCGCAGGCTTGGCGCTCCTGAATACTGCCGACAAGGCTGTGCCGGATCAACTGGCCAGCAGCATTGGGCGACGCGTCGGACTCATCCTAGAAAAAGGGCTGCCCATCCATGCCACGGCACCGCCTCGCCCGTGATTGCGAGCACGATCACGATGGCCACCTTGCGTACATCTCGCGCAACCAAGGCAAGCAATCGGGCGCGGTCGTCCTTGAATTCGCAGTACGGTGCAGCCGTCCATCGAGCCCATCGGCCGAGCAGGCTGTTTTCTTCTGGAGGGTCTTTGATCCGGGGCATCATCGTTCCTCCTTCACCCTTGAACGAGTCTTTGGCTTGGGCGTTGCGGAGGCACTGGCCGTCTTGGTCGATGCGTCCGCAGAAGCGGCAGGGCGCTTGGCAGCCTTCGGAGCTTTCGTCGCGACCTTCGCTTCGGCCTTCTTGCGATCCTCCAGGTAGTCGTCATAGTCTGTGATGTCGCTCTGCGCGCCGATGTCGATCAAGCGATCCCGGAAGCGTCCATAGAGAACCGTCTGTACTTTGTCCGCACGCCATAGCTTTTCGATGCCTACGTTGGGGTTGAGCAGCAATACGTAGTGGAAGTCACCGGTAGGCCCCTTCTTCGCCTCGATGAACCCGAGATCGCGCAGCGTGCGCATACGACGGCGCCAGGTATCGACCGCACGCTCACCATCGAAGCCCGTTTCCGCGGCAAAGGTGGCCGGGGCCTCAATTGTGAGAAAAGGGTGGTCAGGCGCGCGAATCCACAGGCACAACAGCGTGTGCCCCGCAGGCTGGCCCTTGGATCGAGCGTCGATGGCCTGCATCGCCAGCGGCAGTGTGCGGGGGATCGTTGAGTAGCCATCGTTCAGCTTGCGATGCCAGAGCAGTGCGTCCGGGTGGCCGGGGAACTGGATGTCCATCTGCTGCTTGGCGCGCTCGGCCATGTTGAGCCGCCGGTTCCGCGATTGCTTCTGCGTTGCCATGTCAGTCCTTCGAGTAATTTCGATAGACCGATTGGACGCTCGAATCCACGCAACTTCAATGATTGAATACGCTGTACATCACGCAGATTGGCTTGAGTTTCTTGGCATCAAGTAGCAGTCAAATAATGTTGGCGCCGATTCAAAATTGACCAGACGTGCCGATTGAATTTTGACCAGGGGCTTGCACCGGGTTTTTGATGCCCGGCTGTGGATAACTATACGGTCAAAGCTGTTTCTTGAATCTCCTTTTCGCTCGGACGTGGATTGCCGCCAGCAAGCCGTGAAGGGCGTAGCCCGTAGCGGCTTGCTGGCGGCGGCGGCTTTCAGAATGGCTCTGGCTCAGATGCCTCTGCTGCTTGCACCCTGGCTTTTGCCTGCTCGCGTGCCTTGCCCTTTGCCTTGACCTGGCTGGAGCTGTGGCGGAACCGGTAGGACTCGTTGCCCGTCTCCACGATGTGGCAGTGGTGCGTCAGCCGGTCCAGCAGCGCGGTGGTCATCTTCGCGTCGCCGAACACGCTGGACCACTCGGCAAACGCCAGGTTGGTCGTGATCATCACGCTGGTGTGCTCGTACAGCCGGCTGAGCAGGTGGAACAGCAGCGCCCCACCGGCCTGGCTGAATGGCAAATAGCCCAGCTCATCGAGGATGAGCAAGTCCACGTGCAGCAGGCTGGCCGCGATACGCCCCGCGCGCCCTTGCGCTTTCTCCTGCTCCAGCGCGTTGACCAGATCGACCGTTGAGAAGAAGCGCACCCGCTTGCCGTGCTGGGTGATGGCGGCAATGCCCAGCGCGCTGGCCAGGTGCGTCTTGCCCGTTCCGGGCCCACCGATCAGCACCACGTTGTGGGCGTCATCGGTGAACGCCAGGCTGGCCAGCTGACTGACCAACGGTCGCTCCACCGCCGAGGCGTCGAAGTCAAAGCCGGCCAGATCCCGGTGCATGGGGAAGCGCGCCGCTTTCATCTGGTACGACACCGAGCGCATCGCCCGGTCCACCCCCTCGGCCTGCAACAGGTGCTCCAGCAGCCAGCGCGCGCTCTGCAGCGCCGCTGTCTCCCCTTGCCCCAGCAGGTCACCCCAGGCACTGGCCATGCCGTACAGCCGCAGGCCCTTGAGTTCGAGCAGCACATCAGTGGACATAGCCGCCCTCCCGCGTCTGGGCGCCACGCAGCCGGTCGTAGCGGTGGGTGTCGGCGCGAGGTGCCTCGCGCAGCGCCAAGGCCGTGTCCGCCGGCGGCGGGCGCTGTGGATCGCTCAGGCGCGCCAGCACGTTGCGCACATGCTCCACGCTGATGTGACCGCTGGGTGTGGCGTGCTCAAGGACCAGTTCCACCGCCACCAGCAGCGCGTCCAGCCCCGCCGTGGGCACCAGCGCCAGCACCTCCGAGAGCACCCGGTCGCCGCCCTCGTGACGCATGAGGGCGTGGCGCAGTTGCGCCAGCGGCCGGGGCAGGTCGGCAAACGGGGCGCCGTTCCTCAGCGCCCCGGGCTTGCGCTGCACCAGCTCGATGTAGTGCTGCCAGTCGAACACCGTCTGCCCCCGGTTCAATACCCGCTCGTGGCTGGCCACCAGTGCGTCAGCGGCCACCACATCCACCCGGGTGGGGTACAGCCGCGTGCTCACCATGTGGCCGGCCCACTCGCAGGGCACCGAGTAGCGGTTGCGCGCCACCGTCACCAGGCAGGTCCTGCTCACCCGCGCGGGGCGCTCCACGTAGCCGTCAAACGGCGCTGGCATGCCCATGAGATGCTCGCGTTCGGCTTGCAACACATCGGCGATGCTCAGTTCCCGATGTTCGGGGTGGGGCGTGTCCGCCCACACCGCCTTGCAACGCTCGGCCAGCCACGCGTTGAGTTCGGCAAAGCTCGTGAACTTGCGCTCGCGCGCCTCCAGCCATACCCGCCGCCGGCTGTCCTGCACGTTCTTCTCCACCACGCCCTTCTCCCAGCCCGAGGCCACGTTGCAGAAGTCCGCATCGAACAGGTAGTGGCTGCACATCGCAGCAAACCGGGCATTGACCACCCGGCCCTTGCCCTTCTTGACCTTGTCCACCGCCGTCTTCATGTTGTCGTAGATGCCCCGGCGGGCAACGCCGCCCAGCGCTGCAAACGAGCGGGTGTGAGCATCGAACAGCATCTCGTGCCCCTGGCTGGGGTACGCCACCAGCCAGAACGCGCGCGACGCGCACAGCTTCAGGTGCGCCACCTGCGCCTGGTGGTACACCCCGCCCACCACGATGCCTTCTTCGCTCCAGTCAAACTGGAACGCCTCGCCCAACTCGAAGCTCAATGGCACAAACGCCTTCGTGGTGTCCTTGCCCGAGTCCTGCCGCCACGCCCGGATGAAGTCCGTCACCGCGCTGTAGCCGCCCCGGTAGCCCTGGGCCTGGATCTGCACAAACAGCGCGCGTGCCGTGCGCCGCTGATCCCGCGCCCGGTGCGCATCCGTCTTGAGCGCCGCCACCAGCGTCGCTTCGAACGCTGACAGCTTGCCCTCTTTGGCTGGGCGTTCATACCGCGGCTCAACCGCCGCCGGCGCCTTCAGCCACTTCTTGACGGTGTTCCTCGACAAACCCGTCTTCCTCGCGATCTCGCTCACCGAGACCCCGTCGCGCATCTTCATGCGCCTGACCTTGCCAATCATGTCCATGGTGATCACCTCTTTTGCTCCTGCCGAAAAATTCAGCAGTCGCGTGATACACCCTGGTCAATTTTGGATCGGCATCCCCGCCTTCAGATGGTCAGTTTTCGGTCGGCGTCAACACTCAAAAGGGACTTGACAGCGGACATTTTTCATTACCGGCGGAAGGGCTCCATGAGTCTTCATTCTGAATTGCCCCAGTTCTTGAGAGTCCGCGCATGAACCCGCTCTTCGTCGTCAGCGCAACCCGTCTTTCCGCAGAGCAGTTCTGGCGTGAATCGGCACTGGGAAGGTCCCTGGAGCGACTTCGCTTCAGCCCGCACATCAACCCCATGATTGCGTTCAGCAATGGGCTGGGGCTGCCCACCATCTACAACCGGGCGATTCATGCCGCACCGGCTGGATCGTTGCTGCTTTTCATTCACGACGATGCCTGGATAGAAGATGCTTTCATCTACCAACGCATCGTCGAAGGGCTGAGTCGCTTTGACGTTCTGGGGGTGGCCGGAGGAAGGATGCGGAGCCAGAACCAGTCCAGCTGGTACGTGGCGAACCCGGCGTCCCCCTCCTCGCATCTCGAGGGGCATTCAGGTGGTGTGGCCCACGGGCAGTTTCCCTTCAGCCCGGTCGATTCCTACGGCCCGACGCCCATGGCATGCGATCTGCTGGATGGCGTGCTGCTGGCGGCGCGCCGCGACGTGCTCATCGAGAAAAAAGCCTTCTTTGACGAGCGGTTCCAGTTTCATTTCTATGACCTCGACTTTTGCCGAACCGCCAAGTCGAGCGGCCTGCAACCGGGAACGTGGCCCATTTCCATCACGCACCAGGGAAGAGGGAACTGGAACAATCCCGAGTGGCGATCCGCGCTTCAATCGTATCTGTCGAAATGGGCAGCACACCCTGGAGCTTTATGAGCGCAAGAGGTCGCAACGCCATCAGGGCGGCAGACGTGCGGCCGCCATCCGCCCGACCTCATGCGCGGGGGACTCAAAAATCGTCGTTGCTGCCGTGCGCCAGACTTTCAAAGCGTGTGAGCGGCTTCAGGAAGGCCAGCTTCACCGTGCCGGTGGGGCCGTTGCGCTGCTTGCCGATGATGATCTCGGCCACGCCGGGTTCGCGCGAGTCCTTGTTGTAGTAGTCGTCGCGGTAGATGAACATGATGATGTCAGCGTCCTGCTCGATGGCACCGGATTCGCGCAGGTCGCTCATCATGGGGCGCTTGTCGGTGCGCTGCTCGACGCTGCGGTTGAGCTGCGACAGCGCGATCACCGGGCACTGCAGCTCCTTGGCCAGCGCCTTCAGGCCGCGTGAAATCTCGCCCAGTTCGGTGGCGCGGTTCTCGTCCCCGGAGCTGGAGCCGCTCATCAGCTGCAGGTAGTCGACCACGATCAGGCCCAGTTGCCCGTACTGGCGTGCCAGCCGCCGCGCGTTGGCGCGCAGCTCGGACGGCGTGAGGCCCGGTGTCTCGTCGATGTGCAGGCTGACGTTGCGCAGCCGCTCGATGGCTTCCGTCAGGCGCGGCCACTCTTCGTCGGTGAGCCTGCCGGTGCGCAGGTGCGACTGGTCGATGCGCCCGATCGAGCCGACGATACGCACCGCCAGCTGCGCCGCGCCCATTTCCATCGAGAACACGGCCACCGGCAGCTCGGCGTTCAGCGCCACGTGCTCGGCGATATTGATGGCGAACGCCGTCTTGCCCATGGAGGGGCGCGCCGCCAGCACCACCAGGTCGCCCTTCTGCAGGCCGGCGGTCATGCGGTCGAGGTCGTAGAAGCCGGTGGGCACACCCGTCACGTCGTTCGGGTTGTCCGCCATCTCCTGCACGCGATCCAGCAGTTCCACCACCAGGGATTCCATCGACTGGAAGCCCTGCTTCATGCGCGAGCCTTCCTCGCCGATGTGGAAGATCTTCTGCTCCGCCTCGTCGAGGATCTTGTCCACCGCCTTGCCCTGCGGGTTGAAGGCGCTGGTGGCGATGTCGTCGCTGGCGGTCACCAGCTTGCGCAGGATCGACCGCTCGCGCACGATCTCGGCGTAACGGCGGATGTTGCTGGCACTGGGCACATACTGCGCCAGCGAGTTCAGGTAGGCCAGCCCGCCCACCTCGTCGCCCTTGCCCTGGCGCTGCAGCTCTTCATACACCGTGACCACGTCGGCGGCCTTGGATTCGTTGATCAGCTTGCCGCAGGCGGCGTAGACCAGGCGGTGCTCGTAGCGGTAGAAATCGCTGTCGATCAGCAGGTCGCCGACGCGGTCCCAGGCGTCGTTGCTCAGCAGCAGACCTCCCAGCACGCTGGATTCGGCCTCGACCGAGTGTGGCGGAATGCGCAACTGGGCCACCTGCCGGTCGGGCGGCGCGTCGTCGTTGAAATCCGCGTAGGAAGCGGAATAGCCGGGCGGGAAGGTGGCGGACATGAGCGTGTGCAAATGCGCCGGCGGCCGCCGGGCGCTGAAAGGTCGATACTACGGCGCCGCACACCGCCTGTCATGGGACAAGCCTGTGGACAACCGGTGCAGTGCCGGTGCATCCGTGGGGACAAAGCTGTGCACAGGCGGCGCACAAGAAAAAAGCCGCGTGGGTTGCCACGCGGCTTTTTCGGGGGTGCCGGAGCGCGCCCCGGCAGCGGACTCAGGCGGTTTCGCCGTAGACCGACACGGTGATCTCTTCCACCACGTCGGTGTGCAGCGCCACTTCCACCGTGGTGTCGCCCACGGTCTTGATCGGACCGTTGGGCAGGCGCACCTGCGATTTGTGGACGTCGTAGCCCTGCTTCTTCAGCTCGTCGGCGATGTCGTGGTTGGTCACGGAACCGAACAGGCGGCCGTCGACGCCGGCCTTCTGGGTCAGCTTGACGGTGCTGCCCTTGAGCTTCTCGCCCTGGGCCTGGGCGGCAGCCAGCTTGTCGGCGGCCTGCTTTTCCAGCTCGGCACGGCGCGCCTCGAACTCGGCCTTGGCGGCCTCGGTCGCACGGCGGGCACGGCCGCTGGGGATCAGAAAGTTGCGGGCGTAGCCGTCCTTGACCTTGACGATCTCGCCCAGGTTGCCGAGGTTGACGATCTTGTCCAGAAGAATGACTTGCATGGTGATCTCCTGTCTCAGACGCGGTGCTTGTCGGTGTACGGCAGCAGCGCCAGGAAACGGGCACGCTTGATGGCGGTGCTCAGCTGGCGCTGGTAGATGGCGCGCGTGCCGGTCAGGCGCGCGGGCACGATCTTGCCGTTTTCGGCGATGAAGTCGCGCAGGGTGTCGATGTCCTTGTAGTCGATCTCTTCGACACCGGCCACCGTGAAGCGGCAGAAGCGCTTGCGCTTGAACAGCAGCGACTGGTTGTTGCGCTTGGGACGGCGATCCTTGTTGTTGAAACGTTTCGGTCCGGGCATGTCCGGGCTCCTTCTTGAAAACTAGACTGGATGAAATTCCTGGATATGAAACACGAGCTGCCTGCCACCTCGCGGGCTCATCAGAAAACCGTTGAAGCACCACGCGGTGCCCAGGGCCTGCTGCTGCAACCGCTCGGCCATCGCGCCCAGCGCCACGGCCTTGACCGTTGCCCTGGCTGTCCGCTGCTGCCCCGCCTCTTCCTGCATTGACTCGTGTTCGAGTTGCAGGCTCAGTGCAGGCAAGCCTGCAGGGGTGCGTCGTGGTTCGGACAGCTCGGCGATGCGGGCGGTGAGCGTCAGCCGGTTGGCAGACTGCTCGAGCGGCGTGCTCAGTTGGCCGTCTCGGCCTGCTGGGCCTTGCGGGCCTCTTCGCGCTCGACCGTCTTCATCATCGACGACGGGCCGGTATCGGCCTTGGCCTTCTGCACCGTCAGGTGGCGCAGCACGGCATCGTTGAATTTGAAGGCGTGTTCCAGCTCGGCCATCACGGCCTGATCGGCCTCGATGTTCAGGCACAGGTAGTGCGCCTTGGCCAGCTTGTTGATCTGGTAAGCCAGCTGACGGCGGCCCCAGTCTTCCTGGCGATGGATCTTGCCGCCGCCGGCGGTGATCATGCCCTTGTAGCGCTCCAGCATGGCCGGAACCTGCTCGCTCTGATCCGGGTGGATCATCAGAATGATTTCGTAGTGACGCATTCAATCTCCTTGTGGGTGAGATGGCCCGTGCGGCGAAAGCCCGCCTGCAGGCCTGAAAGCCACCCCCGGCGTCGGGCGGGGTATGGCAAGGAAACTGCGCATTATAGCGGTGAAACTGGCTTCCCGGGGGTTTTGGGTACCGGCGCCCGCAAAATAGGGCGGCGCACCAGCGCGTCGCAGGCTGGCAGTTGCTTGCCGCAGGGCCGCGGCAGCCCCGCCAAGACTCAGCGCAGGCGCGCCAGGCGCTCGCGCCCGGCCTGGGCGGCCTCGGATTGCGGGTAGTTCTTGGTCAGCGTTTCCAGCGTGGCGCGCGCCGCACGCGTGTCCTTCAACTCGATCTGGCAGTTGGCGATCGACAGCAGTGCTTCCGGTGCCTTGGCGTGGTTGGGCGCGGCCGTCAGCAGCGAGCGGAAGTTGGTGATCGCTTCCTTGTAATTGCGGGTCGCGTACTGGGCGTTGCCGAGCCAGAACAGCGCCGACGGGGCGTAGCTGCTGCGCGGGTAGCGCTTGATGAAGCTGGCGAAGCTGGTCTGAGCGGCGTTGAAGTCGCCCGAGCGGAACACCGCCAGCGCGGCGTCGTAGTCCTGCTTGTCGTTGCCGTCCGCGCCCATCGCGCCGCCGTTGCCGCCGTCGGGTGACGCAGCGGCCTTGGAAGCAGCGTCGGTCTCGAGCTTCTTCACGCGGTCGTCCAGCGCCTGCAGGGCATCGCGCTGGGCGCGCTGCTGCTCCACGTCGCGCGTGAGTTGCTCCTGCTGACCGCGAGAGCGCGCCAGGTCGTCCTTGAGCGCCTGGATCTGCTGCTGCAGGTCCAGCACGCTGCGACGCAGCTGCGCGTTGTCCTCGACCAGACGGTTCTGCGCGCTGACAGCGGTGTCGAAGCGCTGGCGCAGCTCGATGATCGCGCGCCGCGCCTCGTCGTCGCCGAAGAGATCCGCATGGGCGCTGAAGCTGGCCAGCGCGGCCAATGCCAGCACGCCGACGCGCAGCGGGTGGAGCGGGAACGAACGGGCCATCATCAACGGTAGCTGAACTCGACGCGGCGGTTCTTGGCGTAGGCCTCTTCGGAGCTGCCGGCGACGGCAGGTTTCTCTTCACCGAAGCTCACGGCTTCGACCTGCGCATCGCTCACGCCCAGGATGCTGAGCGAGCGGCGCACCGCCTCCGCGCGCTTCTGGCCCAGCGCCAGGTTGTATTCGCGGCTGCCACGCTCGTCGGTGTTGCCTTCCAGCACCACATGGCGGTTGCGGTCGGCCTGCAGAAAGCGGGCGTGGGCTTCCACCACCGGCTGGTAGTCAGGCTTGACCACGAAGCTGTCGTAGTCGAAGTACACCACCTTGCCCACGCCGGCGGGGCCGGCCATGTCGCGGCCGCCGCTACCGGCCTGCACCTGGGTGACCGAACTCTGGCCCGCGCCCTGGGCGTTGGCGCCGGTCCCGGCGCCGGTGGTGGACGTGGCTGCGCCGTCGCCCTGGATCGGCGGATCCAGCTTGACGTTCGAGCCGCAGCCGGCCAGCAAGGCCGCCACTCCGGCGGCGATCAGCAGTTTCTTGAGCATGTGTTCTCTCCTGTTCCTGTCAATGTACGAAGACGATTCGGTAAGTGCCGGCACTCAGCGCTGGAACGGCGCCCAGGAAGGCTCGCGGATTTCTCCGCCCTGCCCGGCCAGGCGCGCCTTGATCTTGCCGTCCAGTGTGGTGGTCATCAGCACGTCGCGGCCGCCCTGCGAGGTGGCATACACGATAAGCCGGCTGTTCGGCGCAAAGCTCGGATTTTCGTCCGAAGACGTGTCAGTCAAAGCCGTCACCTGGCCCGAGGCCAGGTCCTGCACGTGCAATCGGTAGGCACCGCCCACGCGGGAGATGAAGGCCATCGACTTGCCGTCCGGGCTGATGCTGGGCGAGACGTTGTAGCCACCGTTGAAGGTGATGCGCTGCGGTTCGCCGCCGCCGGCCGGCATGCGGTAGATCTGCGGCGCGCCGCCGCGGTCGCTGACGAAGTAGATGCTGCGGCCGTCGGGCGAGAACACCGGCTCGGTGTCGATGCTCTGCGACTGGGTGAGCCGGCGCGGCTCGCCACCACCGGCGCTGATCAGGTAGAGCTGCGAGCCGCCGTCGCGCGACAGCGTCACGGCCAGGCTGCGGCCGTCGGGCGACCAGGCCGGCGCGCTGTTGGAGCCGCGGAAGTTGGCCAGCAGGCGCCGCCGGCCGGTGGACACGTCGTGCACGTAGATCACAGGCTTGCGGGCCTCGAACGACACATAGGCCAGTTGCGTGCCCGAGGGCGACCAGGTGGGCGAGATGATCGGCTCGGGGCTGGTGAGCGCGGCCTGCGCGTTCTCGCCATCCGAGTCGGCCACCCACAGGGTGTAGCGGGACCCCGCCTTGGTGACATAGGCCAGGCGGGTGGAGAAGATGCCCTTTTCGCCGGTCAGCTTCTCGTAGATGTAGTCGGCAATCTTGTGCGCCGCCAGCCGCAGGTCGGCCTGGGGCACCACGTAGCCCTGGCCGCCGAGGTCCTGGTCGCGCACCACGTCCCACAGGCGAAAGCGGGTGTCGTAGCGGCCGTCGCCCAGACGGGAGACGCTGCCGCCGGCCAGCGAATCGGCCGAAAGCCCGCGCCAGACGGCCATGTCCGGGTGCACGGTTTCGTCCATGCCTTGCCCGGCGGCGTCGATCAGCCGGAACTGGCCCGAGCGCTCCAGATCGGCGCGCACGATGGCGCTGATCTTCTGGGGCGCCCCGGCTTCACCCCGGAACGGGGCGATGGCGATCGGCAGCTGCCGCAGGCCCACGCCCGTGACTTCGACCCGGAACTGAGCCAGCGCCGGCAAGCAGGACGACGCCGCCAGCGCGGCGATCAGGTGACGACGGGAGAGGGAGGAAATGATGGGCGAAAGGGCAGAAAAAGACTTCATGCGGATCGCGAAGATTCAAGACAGGCCTGGTCCGGGCCGGCACCTGCGCAGCGACAGGCCGCGCGAACACCAGGACAGACGCGTATGGTACACACCCGGGGTGACGGCCTGTCACAAACTGTGCGCCAAAGCCCTGCAGCTGGCCAGCCCGCACCCGGTGCTGCAGACGGTGCCGCGAAGCCCGTGCCGCAAGCGCCTCTATAGAATCGCCCGCGATCCGTTGGTTCCCCATGCCCTCTAGCGACACGCCCCCGCCGGCCGACCCGGCCAAGCCCGCCCAGGCCGCTCCCGCCGCCGCGCCGCAGCCCACGCTGCGCCAGCGCATCGGGCGGCTGTGGGTGTACTTCGGCAGCTACCGTGCGGGCTGGGCCATGGCGATCGGCGCGACCATCATTAGTGCGCTCAGTGAGCCGGCGATTCCGGCGCTGCTCAAACCGCTGCTGGACCAGGGCTTCAGCCAGGCCAGCCTGCCGATCTGGGCGGTGCCCGTGGCCATCGTCGGGCTGTTCCTGATCCGCGGGCTGGCGCACTTCGCCAGCCAGTACGCGCTCTCGCGCATCGCCAACGACGGCATGGTCACGCTGCGGCGCGAGCTGTTCGAGCGCCTGCTCACGGCCGACTGGGCGCTGTTCTCGCGCCAGTCGGCCAGCCAGCTGGCCAACACCATCGTCTACGAGGTGCAGACCGGCTCCACCCAGCTGGTGCAGGCGCTGCTGAACACCGCGCGCGACACCTTCACCGTGGTGGCGCTGCTGGGCTACCTGCTGTATCTGAACTGGTCGCTCACGCTGATCGTGCTGCTGCTGGTGCCGGTGGTGGCCTTCATCCTCAAGACCATGTCGCGCCGCCTCTACAAGGTCACGCGGCAGAGCCAGCAGGCCACCGACGAACTCGCCTACGTGGTGGAAGAAAACGTGCTGGCCCAGCGCATGATCCGCCTGCACGGCGCCGAGCAGGCGCAGGGCGAGCGCTTTGCCGAGCTCTCCGGCGACCTGCGCCGGCTGGCGCTGAAGGCCACGCGCGCCTCGGCTGCCACCATGCCGCTCACCCAGCTGGTGTCGGCGGTGGCGCTCTCGGTGGTGATCGGCATCGCGCTCTCGCAGGGCCAGTCGGGCAGCGAGCGCATCGTCACCGTGGGCGGCTTCGTGGCCTTCATCGGGGCCATGCTGATGCTGATCGCCCCAATCCGCCGGCTGGCCGACGTGATCAACCCCATCACGCGCGGCCTGGCGGCGCTGGAACGCGGGGTGGAAATGCTGAAGGACGTGCAGCCCGAGCCCCCCGCCGCCCAGCCGCTGGCCGAAGCGCCGCAGCCGGTGCGAGGCGCCATCGCACTGCAGGACGTGAGCGTGCGCTACCGCGACGGCGCGGCTTTCGCGCTCGACCGCGTGACGCTGGACATTCCCGCCGGCGAGACGGTGGCGCTGGTCGGCCCCTCGGGCGCCGGCAAAACCACGCTGGTCAACCTGCTGCCACGCTTCGTGCGGCCCGACAGCGGCACGGTGCGCATCGACGGCGCCGACACCGCCCACTGGCCGCTCATCGCGCTGCGCCGCCAGATGGCGATGGTGAGCCAGGACGTGGTGATGCTCAACGCCAGCGTGGCCGCCAACGTGGCGCTGGGCGCGCCGGCGGTGGACCGTGCGCGGGTCGAGCAATGCCTGGCCGACGCCAACCTGGCCGAGCACGTGGCCACGCTGCCGCAGGGCATCGACACCCTGCTCGGCCACAACGCCACCCAGCTCTCCGGCGGCCAGCGCCAGCGGCTGGCGATCGCCCGCGCGCTCTACAAGAACGCCCCCATCCTGCTGCTGGACGAAGCCACCTCCGCCCTCGACACCGAGAGCGAGCGCCTGGTGCAGCAAGCCATCGGCCGCGTGATGAAAGGCCGCACCACCCTGGTCATCGCGCACCGGCTCTCGACCATCGAGCACGCCGACCGCATCGTCGTCATGGAGCGCGGCCGCATCGTCGAGCAAGGCACCCACGGCGACCTGCTGCGTGCCGGCGGCGTCTACGCCCGCCTGCAAGGCACCGGCGCCCTGCTGGACGAAGCTGGTTGACTCCTGATTTCATAGCTGCCTGCGGCCGCCACGTCTGGGCTGGAGGCCAATTTGGCTTGAAATCCTGGGCCAAGCCCGCCCCCTGACGGATGGCCCCCGCCGCCGGGCCGGCAAGGCACCGGCCTCTGTTCAAGACCGCCGCTGAACTCTTTTTTCGATAGCTGGCTGCGCCCGTCAGGCTTGGGCTGGAGCCATATTTCATGGGAAAGCAGCGGCCGTGACCGCGATTCCCTGGCGGAAGGCGCCGAAGGCGACCCAGGAGGACGGCGGCTAAATCAAGACGATGTCGTACTGATCCGGCCCCACCGAACTCTCGGCCTGCAGCGAGATCGGCTTGCCGATGAAATCCGACAGCCCCGCCAGGTGCTGGCTTTCCTCGTCCACCAGCATCTCGATCACCCCCGGCGCGGCCACCACACGGAATTCCTTGGGGTTGAACTGGCGCGCCTCGCGCAGGATCTCGCGCAGGATGTCATAGGCCACGGTGCGCGCGGTGCGCACGCGGCCCGCGCCCTGGCACTGCTCGCAGGGCTCGCACAGCATCTGCGCCAGCGATTCGCGCGTGCGCTTGCGCGTCATCTCCACCAGGCCGAGCTGCGAGAAGCCGCCGGACATGGTCTTCACCCGGTCGCGCGCCAGCTGCTTGCGCAGCTCGGCCAGCACGGCCTGCTGGTGCTCGGCCTGCGTCATGTCGATGAAGTCGATGATGATGATGCCGCCCAGGTTGCGCAGCCGCAGCTGGCGCGCGATGGCGTGCGCCGCTTCCAGGTTGGTCTTGAAGATGGTGTCGTCGAAGTTGCGCGCGCCCACGTAGCCGCCGGTGTTCACGTCCACCGTGGTCAGCGCCTCGGTCTGGTCGATGATCAGGTAGCCGCCGGACTTCAGGTCCACCCGCCGGCCGAGCGCGCGGGCAATCTCCTCGTCCACCGCGTACAGGTCGAAGATGGGCCGCTCGCCCTTGTAATGCGACAGCCGCGCCGCCGCCTGCGGCATGAACTCGCGACCGAAGGCCATCAGCGCGTGGAACTGCTCGCGCGAGTCGATGCGGATCGACTGCGTCGCCTCCCCCACCAGGTCGCGCAGCACGCGCTGCAGCAGGTTCAGGTCTTCGTGCAGCAGGCTGGCCGTGGGCTGGCGCGCGGAGGCCTCGCGGATGCGCGCCCAGGTCTTGCGGAGGTAGGCGATGTCATCGGCCAGTTCGGCATCGCTGGATTCCTCGGCGTTGGTGCGCAGGATGAAGCCGCCGGTGCTCTTGGCATCTGGTGGCAGGCCGGCGCTGCACAGGGCGTGCAGGCGCTCGCGCAGCGGCTCGCGCAGGCTGGCCGGAATCTTCTGCGAGATGCCGATGTGGCTGTCCTGCGGCAGGAATACCAGCAGCCGGCCGGCAATGCTGATCTGGGTGGACAGGCGCGCGCCCTTGGTACCGATCGGGTCCTTGATGACCTGCACCATCAGCGTCTGGCCCTCGAACACCTGTTTCTCGATCGGTTTGACGGTGGCGCCGTTGCGGTTGGCCGGCAACGATTCGCCCTCCAGCGGGCGCTGCCAGACATCGGCCACGTGCAGGAAGGCAGCGCGCTCCAGCCCGATGTCGACGAAGGCCGACTGCATGCCCGGCAGCACGCGCACCACCTTGCCCAGGTAGACGTTGCCCACCAGGCCGCGCTCCAGCGTGCGCTCCACGTGCAGCTCCTGCACCGCGCCGTTTTCGACCACCGCGACACGCGTTTCCTGCGGTGACCAGTTGACGAGAATGTCCTGTTGCACGTCGATCCCCGTCAACCGAAGGTCACGCCGGCCTGGCGCAGAAGCGCTGCCGTCTCGAACAGCGGCAGCCCCATGATGCCCGAATAGCTGCCGCTGATGTGCTCGACGAACGCCGCCGCCCGACCCTGGATGCCGTAGGCGCCGGCCTTGCCCGCGGCTTCACCGCTGGCCACATAGGCGGCGATGTCGGCCGCCGATGCGGCGGCAAAGCGCACGCGCGAATCGCTCAGGGCCTGCAGGCGGTGCTCGCCGTCGGCCAGCGCCAGAGCGGTGAGCACGCGGTGGCCGCGACCCGCCAGTGCAGACAGCATGCGCACGGCGTCGGCATCGTCCGCCGGCTTGCCGAGGATGCTGCGGCCCTGCGCCACGGTGGTGTCGGCGCACAGCACGGGCGCCGGCGGCAATCCGCGCTCGGCCAGCCGCTGCACCGCGGCCTCGAGCTTCAGCGCCGTGACGCGGCGCACGTAGGTGGCCGGCGCTTCGCCGGGCAGCACGGCCTCGAGCGCCTCGGCATCGTCGCCCGCTTCGGGCAGCAGCAGGCTGTAGCGCACGCCGATCTGCTCCAGCAGCTGGCGCCGCCGCGGGCTCTGCGAGGCAAGGTAGATGAAATCGGCCATGGCTGAAAGAGGTCTGTGGTGGCGAGGTCTCTGCAGCGTGGGCACGGCCGCCAGACGCACCCGCCCGGGACACGCCTGCCGGATCGCTGCCCGACGCGCAGGCGGGCCGCGCCGCTCGCCGCGCCGTCAGGCCTTGGGCAGGATGGCCACGGCCGCCTCGGCCGTGAGCAGGCGGAAGGTCAGCGTCTCTTCCAGGTAGAGCCTGACCTTGCTGTCGGTGTGGCTCAGGTAGCCGATCGACAGGTCGCGCCCGAGGTTCAGCTCGAAATCCCCGCCGCGCGTGGAGATCACGTAGGCGCCTTCGATGGCCGGTGCCCAGATGATGTTCTCGCTGCCGACCAGGCGCTGGATGTGGTTGAGCACCGGGTAGCCCTTGTCGTTGGCTTCCTGCAGCGCGGTGTAGGCCTCGGCGCCCAGCACGGCCACATAGGGGCCATCCACGCCCGCCAGCTTGAGTTGCTTGAGCGCGGCGGCCACCACGTCCGGGTACTCGACGGCCTTGGCCGGTAGCGCCAGCACGGGGTTGGACGTGCCTTCGCGGATGCCCTCGATGCCGGCGGCCGCGTAGCCCAGGAAGATGGCGCGGTCTTCGGCATAGGCCAGCTGTTCGGCGGCGTTCTTGGCGGGCTGCCAGTCGGAGTCGTCGGCGCCGCGCTCCACGTCGTCGATGGCCTCGCGCGCGAGCTCGAAGGGCACGCGCAGCTCCACCAGCGGCATCACGATGCGCTGGCGGGCGATCACGCCGTCCTGCGGCGCCTTCAGCGCCTTCAGGTGGCCGGTGCCGATGGCCGAGCACTTGCTGCCCGCTTCGGCAATCTCCACGTCCACGGCGCGGCGCCCGGCCAGGTTGCGGCGGAAGGTGCGCGCCACTTCCTCTTCGATCTGCGCCCACGCGCCGTCGGACACGGGGGCAAGTTCACGGTGCAGGTTGTTCATGCGGTGCTCCTGGCAGAAAGGGGTGGGATGGTGGTTGTCGGTGTCCTGGCCGCGTGGCTCAGGGCAACGGGTCGTGGCCGGCGTCGGCGCGGCCCTGCGCGCCGATCATCTGCGGCTGGCCCTTGAGCGAGCCGATGTCGAGCGCGCCGCCCGCGGCGGGCGCCTGAGCTTGGCCGGCTTCGCCCGCCGGCGCAGCCGCCGCCGCGGGGTTGCCGTCGGCCAGCGCCTCGAGCATGGGTTGCGGCGGCACGAAGAACAGCGTGCCGGTGACGGCGGTGCTGAAATCGAGCAGGCGGTCGTAGTTGCCGGGCGGACGCCCGATGAACATGTTGGTGAGCATCAGCTCGGTCACCGCCGGATCGCGCGCGTAGCCGATGAAGTAGGTGCCGTACTCGCCGCGCGAGGGCACGGCGAACGGCAGGTTGCCGCGCACGATGGCCAGCTCGTTGCCGTTCTCGTCTTCCACCACGTTCAGCGCGACGTGCGAATTGCTGGGCTTGACGTCGTCGGCCAGCTCGATGTTGTCCACCTTTGTGCGGCCGATCACGCGCTCCTGCTCCTCGATGGAGATGGCGTTCCAGGCCGTCATGTCGTGCAGGTATTTCTGCACGATCACGTAGCTGCCTCCGGCAAACGCCGGGTCTTCGTCGCCGATGAGCGTGGCTTCCCAGGCCTCGCGGCCATCGGGGTTCTCCACGCCGTCGACGAAACCGACCATGGCGCGGGCGTCGAAGTAGCGGAAGCCGTGCACCTCGTCCACCGGCTGCACCGCTCCCTCCAGCGCGCGCATGATCTGCATGTTGAGTTCGAAGCACATGCGCTCGTTCATGGCACGGATGTGCAGCAGGATGTCGCCGGGGGTGGAAGGCGCCTGGTGCTTGTCGCCGCGCAACGCCTTGAACGGGTGCAGGCCGGCGGGCCGCGGCTGGCCGAACAGCCGGTCCCAGGCCTTGGCGCCGATGCCCACCACCATGCTCAGCCGGTCTTCCGACTGGCGCCGGCCCACGCTGCGCACCAGGCCGGCGGCGTTGCCGAAGAAGGCCCGCACCTTGTCCGCCGCCTCCTGCCCGGGCGCGATGCCGAGCACGATGAAGTGCGCGGCCATGCCCTGCTGTTCGACCACCGGCTGCGGCTCGGGGACGCTGCCTGGGTCCAGGGATTCGTTCAGAGGGGGAATCGGAGCTTCGGCCATGACGGAATGTGTTGGAGAACTTGGGGGGTCATGCGCCAGCCGCCCTGGGCCGGCGCCGGTGCCCTGAGTCTACCGCCCGTCGTCAGTCCCGGCGGCGTGGTCGGCCATCACTCCCGGTGGTACGGGTGTCCGGCGTTGACCGACCAGGCGCGATAGAGCTGCTCCACCAGCAGCACACGCACCATCGCGTGCGGCAGGGTGAGGTCCGACAGGCGGATGCGCTGCTGCGCGGCCTGGCGCAGCGCCGGGTCCAGCCCGTCCGGGCCGCCGATCAGCAGCGCCACGTCGGTACCCAGCGCCTGCCATTGGCGCAGCTGGGCGGCCAGCGCCTGGGTGCCGAGCGCGGTGCCACGCTCGTCCAGCGCCACCACGTGGCAGCCCCGGGGCAGCGCGGCCTCGATGCGCTGGCGCTCGGCGGCCATCAGCTGCTCGGTGGTCTTGCCGCCGGAGCGTGGTTCGGTCTTGATGGCCTTGAGCTCGATCTTCAGTTCGGACGGGAAGCGCTTGGCGTAGTCGTCCCAGGCGTTCTGCGCCCAGGCCGGCACGCGCTGGCCGACGGCGACGATGAGCAGCTTCATGTCAGCCCTCAGCCGGCAACCCGGGCACGGCCAGCCATGCCGGGCGCCCGTTCAGCCGCGTGCGCGGCCGGGGGCCTTCTTGGCGACAGCCTTCTTCGCCGCCGGTCTGGCCGTGGCTGGCTTGGGCTTGCCCACCACACGCTGTGCCAGCGGCTTGGCCGCGCCCGGCGCCTTCTTGCGGGCCGGTGCCGGACGTGCTCCGCCGGCCCTGGCTGAAGGTGCCGCGCCGGCGGCAGCCTTTCTGGCCGGTGCCGATCGGGCTGGCGCCGACCGGGCGGGCGCATTCTTCGCGGCGGCCTTCTTCGCCGCAGGCTGGGCGGTGGTGGCGGGCTTCCTGACCGCTACTTTCTTGATAGCTGGCTGCGCCTGCCCCGTGCCGGCTGCAGCCGCTTTTTTCTTCGAATCAGCACCTTTTCTGGCGGGCGCGGTGCCCGGCCCGCGCAGGTGCACCGGCTTGTCACCCCAGATCTCTTCGAGGTTGTAGTACTGGCGGATCGCCGGCTGCATGATGTGCGCCACGGCGGGGCCGCAGTCGACGATGATCCACTCGCCGTTGTCCTCGCCCTCCACGCGCGGCTTGGCGAAGCCGCTTTCGCGCACCTTGTCGCGCACGCTGGAGGCCAGCGCCTTGGTCTGCCGGTTCGACGTGCCCGAGGCCACGATCACGCGCTCGAACAGTGGCGACATGTGTTCGGTGTTGAACACGCGAATGTCCTGGGCTTTGACGTCCTGCAGGCCATCGACGATGGCGCGCTGCAGCTTTTGCACGTTCTTCTTGTCAGAGGCTTCGCTCATGTAGGGGCGTTCCGGTAGAGGTGATGGTCGGCAATATAGCGCGCCACGGGCTCGGCGATCAGCCCTTCGGCCACCAGCGCGGCCGGTGGCACGCCGTCGGCGATCTGCCGGCGGATGGCGGTGGAGCTGTGCGGCATGGCCGGCAACGCCAGCAGCACGAAGCGGCCGGCGGGCAGGCGATCCTGCACGGATTTCAGGTCAAATCCGGCTCCAGCCCTTTCTTCACCGCCGCGGACAGCTATGGAAATAGTAGCAATTTGCAGAATGTCTCCGATGCGCCGCCAGCTCTGCAGCGCGGCCGCCTGGTCGGCGCCGATCTGCAGCAGCAGCTCCGCGCCCGGGTGTTCGGCACGCAGCCCGGTCAGCGTGTCGATGGTGTAGGTGGGGCCGTCGCGGCGCAGCTCGCGGTCGTCCACGGTCACGCGCTCGCAGCCGGGCACGCCCTCGAAGGCCAGGCGCGTCATCGCCAGCCGGTCGGCCGCCGGGTTGAGCGGCCGGCTCTTGTGCCAGGCGTCGCCCGTGGGCAGCACGTGCAGCGCATCCAGAGCGAACTGTGCGATGGCCGCCCGCGCCAGCGCCACGTGGGCCAGGTGCGGCGGATCGAAGGCGCCGCCGAACAGGCCGATGCGCGGGCGATGCGGTGCAGCCAAGGCTCAGGCCCAGTCGCGCGGCACCAGGAAGCGCGCGGTGAGCTCGGCCTCGGGCGAGCCCGGCGCCGGCTGGTGCTGGTAGGCCCAGCGCACCAGTGGCGGCATGGACAGCAGGATCGACTCGGTGCGCCCGCCCGACTGCAGGCCGAAGTGCGTGCCGCGGTCCCACACCAGGTTGAACTCGACGTAGCGGCCGCGCCGGTAGAGCTGGTGCTCGCGCTCGCGCTCGCCCCAGGGCATGGCGCGGCGGCGCTCCACGATGGGCAGGTAGGCATCGAGGAAGGCGTCGCCCACGCCGCGCATCAGCGCGAAACCGGTTTCGGCGCCGCCTTCGGCGAAGTCGTCGAAGAAGATGCCGCCGATGCCGCGCGGCTCGGCACGGTGCCTGTTGAAGAAGTACTCGTCGCACCACTGCTTGAAGCGCGGGTACTTGTCGTGGCCAAAGGGTTCCAGAGCTGCCCGGCAGGTACGGTGGAAGTGCACGCAGTCTTCGTCGAAGCCGTAGTACGGCGTCAGGTCCATGCCGCCGCCGAACCAGCACACCGGCGCCTGCCCGGGCTGGCCGGCGGCGATCATGCGCACGTTCATGTGCACCGTGGGCACGTAGGGGTTGAGGGGGTGGAACACCAGCGACACGCCCATGGCCTCGAACGGCGCGCCGGCCAGCTCGGGACGGTGCTGCGTGGCCGAAGGCGGCAGGCGCGGCCCGCGCACGTGCGAGAAGCCGCAACCGGCGCGCTCCATCAGCGTGCCGCCTTCGAGGATGCGGGTGACGCCGTCACCTTGCAGCGGCTCGCCGGGCGCCTTTTGCCAGCGGTCTTCGAGAAACTGCGCCGTCCCGTCGGCGGATTCGATCGCCGCCGTGATGCGTTGTTGCAGCGTCTGCAGGTAGTCGCGCACGTCGTGCGCCATCGTCTGGCTCATGGCGAAATGGTAAACCGGCGCAGGCGCCTCAGGGAACCAGCGGCGGATGCGAGGAGGCCGCGAACACCCCAGCCCGGCCGTCCGCGTCGAACACCTGGTTGCGCCCGGCCTGCTTGCCCAGGTACATGGCCCGATCGGCCTCGGCCATGGCGTGATCGAGCCCGGCCATGCCACTGCAGGGGCGTGAAACCCCGATGCTCACCGAGCAGCTCAGCGGCCCGCCCGGCACCGTGCCGGCCGCGACGCACTCGCGCGCGATGGTGCGGCGCAGCCGGTCGGCCAGGCGCAAGGCACGCGGCTCGTCGCCGTCCAGCCAGACGACGGCGAACTCCTCGCCTCCCAGCCGGGCCACGTGCCCCATGCCACCCAGTTCCGCCTTGATCACACGGGCGACCATGGCGAGCACCGCGTCGCCCACGGGGTGCCCGTGCTGGTCGTTGATGGCCTTGAAATGGTCGATGTCGATCATCAACAGCACCACCGCCGCGCCAGGCACGAGTCGCCAGTGGCGTTCCAGCACCTCGGTCAGGCCGTGGCGGTTGAGCGCGCCGGTGAGCGCGTCGGTGCTGGCCAGCGTCTTGAGCTGGGCACTGAGGCGCGTGAACACCATCCAGACCAGCACCGGCGTCATCACCACGGCGGCCACCGCCACCAGGGTATAGAAGATCTGCTGAAAGCCCGAGTCCATGTCCAGGGCTGCCATGCCGTGCCTCGACAGCAGATAGGCTCGGATGACGTTCAGCGAGCCCATGGCCGTCGCGAGCACCGCCATCAGGATGAAGCCGAATTGCAGCTCGCGCGCCTGGTGCCGGGCACCCCGGAACAGGCTGATGGCGATCAGCGCATAGGTCGCGCCCACCACCCCGGCCAGCATCAGGTAGCGCCCCGTGGCGCCCGCCAGCTGCTCCGCGATCCACTGGGCTGCCGTGTAGCCCAACGCCCAGGCGACAAAGCCGCGCCAAGCCAGCGGCCTCCGACCCGCCAGGCTCCAGCTCCCCGCCAGGAAGCACAGTATCCCCGTCGCGGTGGCCGTGTGGTTGACCAGGAGCGGCAAGGTCAGCGCGCGGCCCGGAAAGGCCAGTTGCAGGCTGAAGCCGACGCCCATCAACAGGCCGCCCAGCGCGATCATCTCCAGGCCGTGCGACCACGCGAGGCGCCTGGCCATCAGGTAGAACAGCCCGCCGCCCAGCAACAGGAACGCCGCCAGCACCGTCACGACACCAATCGTGTACATGGGCTGGACCTGTTGTCCGATGAACCCGGTGCCGTGGCCGCCCGCCGAACTCAGCGGGGAGCGCCGCCGGGCCCGGCGCCGATGGCGCGGAAACCGATGTCGCGCCGGTACTGCGCGCCGTCGAAGTGGATGCCACGAGCCACGTCGTAGGCGCGCACCTGCGCCTGCTTCACGGAATCGGCCAGCGCGGTGACGCACAGCACGCGCCCACCGGAAGTCCGCAACTCGTCGCCCTCCAGCACGGTGCCGGCGTGGAACACCACGGCGTCGTCCGCGGGTTTGGGCAAACCGGTGATGCGGTCCCCCTTGCGCGGCGCCAGCGGGTAGCCGGCGGCTGCCATCACCACGCCCAGCGCGGTGCGGCGGTCCCACTGCAGTTCCACCTGGTCGAGCTCGCCGCTGGCGGCGGCCAGCATCACCTCCACCAGGTCGGATTTGAGCCGCATCATGATCGGCTGGGTCTCCGGGTCGCCCATGCGGCAGTTGAATTCCAGCGTCTTCGGGTGGCCGTCGCTGTCGATCATCAGGCCGGCGTACAGGAAACCGGTGAAGGGGATGCCGTCCTTGTCCATGCCGCGCACGGTGGGCAGGATGATCTCGCGCATCGCCCGCGCATGCACCTGGGGCGTGACCACCGGCGCCGGCGAGTAGGCACCCATGCCGCCGGTGTTGGGGCCTTCGTCGCCGTCCTTCAGCCGCTTGTGATCCTGGCTGGTGGCCAGCGCCAGCACGTTCTTGCCGTCCGCCATGACGATGAAGCTGGCTTCCTCGCCCTGGAGGAATTCCTCGATCACCACGCGCGCGCCGCCCTCGTTGTGCGACACGCCCAGCGTGTTGCCGCCCAGCATGTCGTCGATGGCCGTGAAAGCCTCTTCCTTGGTGGCCGCCACCACCACACCCTTGCCGGCGGCCAGCCCGTCGGCCTTGACGACGATGGGCGCGCCAAGCTTCTCGACGTAGGCGCGGGCAGCCACCGGATCGGTGAAGGTCTCGTAGGCCGCGGTGGGGATGCCGTGGCGCTTCATGAAGTCCTTGCTGAAGGCCTTGGAGCTTTCCAGCTGCGCGGCCGCCCGGGTGGGGCCGAAGATGCGCAGGTCGTGGGCGCGGAACTCGTCCACCACGCCGGCCGCCAGCGGCTGCTCGGGGCCGACCACGGTGAGCGCGATCTTTTCCTTCTGCGCCCATTCGCGCAGCGCCACCGGGTCGGTGACCGGCACGTTCACCAGGTTGGCCGCCAGCGCCGTGCCGCCGTTGCCGGGCGCCACGTACACCTGCTGCACCCTGGGCGATTGCGCCAGCTTCCAAGCCAGCGCATGCTCGCGGCCACCGCCGCCGATCACCAGAACCTTCATCTGCTGCTTCCTTGCGGCACCGCCACTGTTCGTCGGGCCGCCCTGCTTTCGTGTGTGTCTCTGGGAACTTGCCGGCACCCCCGCGGCGCCCGACGCCAGGCTCCCGCCTCAGGCCTCGTCGATGACGGCGTTGTGGAAGACCTCCTGCACGTCGTCCAGGTCTTCCAGCATGTCGAGGAGTTTCTGCATCTTCTGCCCGTCCTCGCCCGCCAGGTCGATGGTGTTCTCGGCCCGCATGGTGACTTCGGCCACCTCGGGCGCGAGACCGGCGGCCTCCAGCGCGTGCTTCACGGCCTCGAACCCGGTGGGCGAGGTGAGCACCTCGATGGCGCCGTCGTCGTCGGTGATCACGTCGTCGGCGCCGGCTTCCAGCGCCACTTCCATGACCTTTTCCTCGTCGGTGCCGGGAGCGAAGATCAGCTGGCCGACGTTCTGGAACTGGAACGCCACCGAGCCCTCCGTGCCCAGATTGCCGCCGTACTTGCTGAACACGTGCCGCACCTCGGCCACCGTGCGCACGCGGTTGTCGGTCATGGTGTCGACGATGATGGCCGCGCCACCGATGCCGTAGCCCTCGTAGCGGATTTCCTCGTAGGTCACGCCCTCGAGGTTGCCGGTGGCCTTGTCGATGTTGCGCTTGATGGTGTCGGCCGGCATGTTGGCGGCCTTGGCCTTCTCGATCGCCAGCCGCAGGCGCGGGTTGGCGGTGGCATCACCCCCGCCGGTGCGCGCGGCGACCATGATTTCGCGCACCACCCGGGTCCAGATGCGCTGGCGCTTTTCGTCCTGGCGCCCCTTGCGGTGCTGGATGTTGGCCCATTTGCTGTGACCGGCCATGAAAAAACCTCGTTCTCGCAATGAATAAACTAGGGCCCGATTCTACTTTTCGCCCCCCAAGGAACCCTGACATGGCCGATCCGCTCCTCATCGCCCGGCACGGCGACACCGAATGCGTGCTGCTGCCCGGGCTGGCCAACCGCCACGGCCTGGTGACCGGCGCCACCGGCACCGGCAAGACCGTCACCCTGCAGAAGATGGCCGAGGAGTTCAGCCGCATCGGCGTGCCGGTGTTCATGAGCGACGTCAAGGGCGATCTTTCGGGCATCAGCCAGGCCGGCAACATCCAGGGCAAGATGGCCGAGATCCTGAAGGAGCGCGGCCTGCCCGCGCCCGAGCCGGTGGCCTGCCCCGCCACCTTTTGGGACGTGTTCGGCGAGCAGGGCCACCCCGTGCGCGCCACCATCTCCGACATGGGCCCGCTGCTGCTGGCGCGCATGCTGGACCTGAACGACACGCAGAGCGGCGTGCTCAACCTGGTGTTCAAGATCGCCGACGACAACGGCCTGCTGCTGCTCGATAGCAAGGACCTGCGGGCCATGCTGCAGTACGTGGGCGACAACGCCAAGCAGTTCACCACGCAGTACGGCAACGTCAGCTCGGCCAGCATCGGTGCCATCCAGCGCGGTCTGCTGGCGCTGGAGAGCCAGGGCGCCGACAAGTTCTTCGGCGAGCCCATGCTCAACATCGCCGACATGATGCAGACCAGCGGCGGCAAGGGCGTGGTCAACATCCTGGTGGCCGACAAGCTGCTCACCGCGCCGCGCCTGTACGCCACCTTTTTGTTGTGGCTGCTGTCGGAGCTGTTCGAGACCCTGCCCGAGATCGGCGACCCCGACAAGCCCAAGATGGTGTTCTTCTTCGACGAGGCGCACCTGCTGTTCGACGACGCGCCCAAGGTCTTGCTGGAGCGCATCGAGCTGGTGGTGCGGCTGGTGCGCTCCAAGGGCGTGGGCGTGTACTTCGTCACCCAGAACCCGATCGACGTGCCCGACAGCGTGCTGGCGCAATTGGGCAACCGCGTGCAGCACGCGCTGCGCGCCTTCACCCCGCGCGACCAGAAGGCCGTGAAGGCCACGGCCGAGACCATGCGCGGCAACCCCGGCATCAACATCGAGCAGGCCATCACCGAGCTGGCCGTGGGCGAGGCGCTGGTGAGCTTCCTCGACGCCAAGGGCCGCCCCAGCGTGACCGAGCGCGTCTACGTGATCCCGCCCGGCAGCCAGATCGGCCCCATCACGCCCGAGCAGCGCCAGCAGGCCATCGCCAATTCGCTGGTGGCCGGCGTGTACGAGAAGACGGTCGACCGTGAATCGGCCTTCGAGAAGCTGCAGTCGCGCGCCGAAGGCGGCAAGGGCGACGCGCCCACCGCTGGCAGCGCCGGCGCCGCCCAGAAGGCCGATGCCGGCGGCATGGCCGACATGGCCAAGGAAATCCTGTTCGGCCGCACCGGCCCGCGCGGCGGCCAGCACGACGGCCTGGTGCAGACCATGGCCAAGTCCGCCGTGCGCACCATGGGCACGCAGGTCGGGCGCCAAATCCTGCGCGGCGTGCTGGGGGGGCTTTTCGGGAGCAAGCGGTAGGCACCCCCTGAGGCGCTGACGCGCCTTCCCTCTCTTGCTGGGCGAGGGGGACGACGCTGGTGGCCGGTGCAGGCCCGGCCACGGCGATCGCCGGCTTGACCTGCTCCGCGGCCTTCAGGTTTCGCGCCCTCGCAGCACGATTGCGACACCCATAAATTTGAAGCCTTTTCAGGCTTCAGCCCTTTCATGACGGGCGCAGGCAGCTATATTTTTTGAAGCATTGCCTGGGTGGCCCGGCGCTACCAGCGCAGCAGGCGCGGGCCCATGGCAGCGCCCACGGCGGCCGGCAACGCCATGCCGAGCACGTACCAGACGGCCAGAAAGGGCGCCGTCATCTCCGGGCAGTGGAAGGCGTAGACGCAGGCTCCGGCGCCGCCGGCCAGGGTGCCGGCGGCCGCGCCGGCCCAGGCCGGCCGGGTGGGCGCCAGCTGGCGCATCAGCGCCAGCGCGGCCACGAACACCGGCAGCGCGATCAGGCCGATGCTGAACACGCAGGTGCGCCAGGTCTGGCCCCACAGCAGCGGCGGGCGATCGGCCGGGTCAGCCGCCATCCATTGCCAGGCACCCATCACCCACAGCAGCAGCACCGGCAGGGCCACGCCCCACCAGGCCTGACCGGCGCGCACGCCCGGCCGCCCCAGGCGGCTCACCAGCAGCAGCCCCGCCAGGGCGATGACCAGCGGCACGCCCACCTTGAGCCAGAACATGGGCAGGTGCACCACCTGGGCGAAATCGTGCCGCAGGCCGTAGCCCGCCAGCATGATCGCCACCGCGCCCGCCAGCCCCCAGGGCAGCGCGCGCAGCATCAGGGGCGCCATGCGCCTGGCGGCCACCGGTTCGGCCTGGCTGGCCAGCAGATCGATCCAGCGATCGGTTTGCACATCAGACTCCTTGCGCGTTCGCGCCTTCCTGGCTTTCCTGCGGGCCGGCCCCGAAGCGCCGTGCCAGCGCCTTGAGGCCGCGGTGGATACCCACCTTGACGGCCGATTCCGACAAACCCGTGCGCCGCGCCGTTTCCGCCACCGACAGGCCCTCGATCTTGACGTGCAGGATCGGCAGGCGCTGCTTGTCCGGCAGCTGCTCCAGCAGGCCCATCACGTCGCGCCGCGCTTCATGGGCGTCCAGGTCGCTGGCGGCGAACAGGTCATCGGCCACGTCGTCCAGCGGATCGTGCAACGCCTCGCGCACCGAACGCGCGCGCAGCAGGTCGATCAGCTTGTGCCGCGCGATCGCGTGCACCCAGGCCGACAGCGGCTGCGCCGCTTCGTAGGTGTGGCGCTTGTTGTGAATCGCCAGCAGGCATTCCTGCACCAGATCCTCCACGTCGTCGGGCCAGCCGAACAGCCGGCGCCCGAGGAAGGAGCGCAGATGCCCGGCCAGGCGCTGAAGAAACAGGCGGTATGCCGCTTCGTCGCCGGCCAAGGCCTGCAGGAACAGGTCCCGCAACTCCAGTTCGACGTCAATCGTGGGCATGTCGCACGGTACTACCGGAGGTCATTCGGACGCGCTCGCCGGCCGGTTACAGCCAGCGTGAAATTTATTTTTTTTGCGCCGGCCGCTGTAACCAGCCCGCCGGGCGCCGCGTATCAGGCCATGACCGCGGACAACGCGCCGGGTCATCCCTTCATTGTCCCAAAAAAGGAGCACTCCTATGCGTACCACCACCCAAGCCTTCACCGCCCTGGCCCTCGGCGCCCTGATTTCCGGCTTTGCCCATGCCGACGACCTGAGCAAGGACAAGGCCATGGGCGACAAGATGGCCAAGACCGAGCAGTGCTACGGCGTTGCCAAGGCCGGCGAGAACGACTGCAAGGCCGGCGCCGGCACCACCTGCGCGGGCACCGCCAAGATGGACTACCAGGGCAACGCCTGGAAGAAAGTGCCCGTCGGCACCTGCACCAGCATCAAGACGCCCCACGGCATGGGTTCGCTGACCCCGATGAAGTCCTGATCGCCGGGCTCCAGGAGCACGTCATGCGCGCGCAACCGCTTTCAGCCGGCCTCGGGCTCAAGCCCCAGCACTTCGGCGAGGCTCTGGCCTGCCGCCGGCCCGGCCTGTGGTTCGAGGTCCATCCCGAGAACTACATGGTCGAGGGCGGGCCGCGCCTGGCGTGGCTGGAAGCCATCCGCGGCGAACACCCGCTGTCGCTGCACAGTGTCTCGCTCTCGCTCGCCGGCAGCGAGCCGCCCGACGCCGGGCGGCTCGCCAGCCTGGCCCGCCTGGCGCGGCGCGTGGAGCCCGCGCTGGTCTCCGAGCACCTGGCCTGGTCCACCTGGCAGGGTGCCTACTTTCCCGATCTGCTGCCCTTTCCGCGCACCGGCGAGGCGCTCGCCACCATCGCGCGCAACATCGACATCGTGCAGAACGCGCTGGGCCGCAGCATCGCCATCGAGAACCCCTCGCACTACCTGCGCCTCGAAGGGCACACGTGGGACGAGGTGGATTTCCTCACCGAACTCGTGCGCCGCACCGGCTGCCAGCTGCTGCTGGACGTGAACAACGTCGCCGTGTCGGCCCACAACCTGGGCAGCGCGCCGGAGGATTACCTGGACCGCTTCCCCGCCCACGCCGTGGCCGAGGTGCACCTGGCCGGCCACAGCCAGGACCCGGCCCTGGGCGACGCGCTGTGGATCGATTCGCACGACGCCGCTGTGGCCCCCGCCGTCTGGGCGCTGTACCAGCGGCTGATCGCCCGCACCGGCCCGAAGCCCACCCTGATCGAGCGCGACGGCAATGTGCCCGCGTTCGCCGAACTGCTACAGGAACAGGAGCTGGCTGCAGCCGTCCTGTATGGCCAAAAGACCGATTCGATGCATGAAACGGAGGTGCTGGCATGAACGCATCCGCCACCTCGCAAGACAACACGCTGGCCGCCTTCCAGCGCGATTTCGTGCAGGCGCTGTTCGGCGCCGACGGCCTGGGTGCGGCCACTCATCCCGGCTTCGCCGTCTACCGCAACACCGTGCGCGGCGGCTGCATCGACGCGCTCGAGGCCAACTACCCCGTGGTGACCGCGCTGGTCGGCCGCGACTGGTTCCGCGCCTCCGCCGCCGAGTACGCGCACCAATGCCCGCCCACCGATGTGCGGCTGATGATGTACGGCGAGGATTTCGGCAACTTCCTGGCCGGCCTGGACAGCGCCGCCGAGCTGCCGTACCTGCCCGCCGTGGCCCGGCTGGAGCGCCAGTGGCGCGAGGCCCATGTGGCCGCCGACGCGCCGGTGCTGGGCACCCGCGAGCTGCAGGCGCTGCCGCCCGAAACCCTGCCCGAACTGGTGCTGGCGCCGCACCCCGCCGCGCGCTGGCAGTGGTTCGACGAAGCCCCCGCGCTCAGCCTCTGGCGCGCCCACCAGACCGATGACGAGGCGCAGCGCACGGCCGCGCTGGAGGCGCTCGACTGGCGCGCCGAAGGTGTGCTCATCACCCGCCCGCATGGCCAGGTGCTGGTGGCACCGGCTGGCCGCGCCACCTGCGCCTTCCTGGACGCCTGCGCCGAGCAGGCACCGCTGCCCGATGCGCTGGCCGCCGCCGCGGCCGCGGCCGAAGCCGACCCGTTCAACGCCGGCGCGCTGCTCGAAGACCTGCTGACCGCCGGCGCGCTGCTCGGCACCACCTGACAAAAACCCAAGGAGCCCACCATGACCCAACTCAGCCTGCGCGGCACCTACAACAGCCTCTCGCAACGCCTGGCCGGCTGGACGCCCGAAGACCTGCTGGCGCTGGCCGCGCGCTTCGGCATCGGCGCCACCTTCTGGCTGTCCGGCCGCACCAAGGTCGACGGCCTGCTGCACGTGACCGACGGCGCGGTCGAGCTGTTCCGCGACGAATTCCGCCTGCCGCTGATCCCGCCCGACATCGCCGCCCACATGGCCGCGTACGCCGAGCACCTGTTCCCGCTGCTGCTGTTCCTGGGCCTGTTCACGCGCTTCGCCGCGCTCGCTTTGCTGGGCATGACGCTGGTGATCCAGGTCTTCGTCTACCCCGACGCCTGGCCCACGCACCTGAGCTGGGCAGCCGTGTTCCTGTACCTGATCCGCCACGGCGCCGGCCGCGCTTCGCTCGACCAGCTGCTGCGCCTGCGCTGAGCGCCTGCCGGGAACACCGCCATGAGCTTGCTGCTGCTGTCCTGGCTGGCCGGCGTGCTGACCATCGCCGCGCCCTGCGTGCTGCCGATGCTGCCTTTCGTGCTGACACGGGCCGACCGCCCCTTCCTGCGCCACGGCCTGCCCATGCTGGTCGGCATGGCGGGAACCTTTGCCGTGGTGGCCAGCCTGGCCGCCGTGGGTGGCGACTGGGCGGCCGAGGCCAACGAGCGCGGGCGCCAGCTCGCCCTGCTGGTGCTGGGCCTGATGGGCCTCAGCCTGCTGTGGCCCGAGCTGGCGCAGCGCTGGACCCGGCCGCTGGTGGCACTTGGCGAGCGGCTGAACCGGGTGGCCACGGCGCGGCAGGCTCTGCCGGCTGGCGCATCGGGCGTTGATGCCCCCTCGCCTTTCGCCGCCGACGCAGCCCGCGAGCCCATCTGGCCGTCGCTGCTGCTCGGCGTGGCCGCGGGCCTGATCTGGACGCCGTGCGCCGGCCCGGTGCTGGGCGTGGTGCTCAGCGCCGCCGCGCTGGGCGGCGCCAGCGTGCAGACGTCGGCGCTGCTGCTGGCCTATGGCGCCGGCGCGGCCACCTCGCTCGGGCTGGCGCTGTGGGCCGGCGGCCGCGTCTTCGGCTGGATGAAGCGCTCGCTGGGCGTGGGCGAATGGCTGCGCCGCGCGCTGGGCGTGGCGGTGCTGGGCAGCGTGGGCGCCGTCGCCTGGGGGCTCGACATCGGCATCGCCACGCCGCTCACCAGCGGCGGCGGCGTGCGGATCGAGCAGCACCTGCTGGACCGGCTGGCGCCCGGCCAGCTGCCGGCCCGCGCCGCGCCGCTGGCAGGCGCCGGCTGGGACCCATCGGCGCTGCGCCGCGTCGCCCTGGCAGCCGGCGAGCCCGCGCCGCTGCCGGTGGAAGGCCTGATGCCGCCGCTGGAAGGCCTGAACGGCTGGCTCAACAGCGCGCCGCTCACGCGCGAGGCGCTGCGCGGCAAGGTGGTGCTGCTGGAGTTCTGGACCTTCGGCTGCGTCAACTGCCGCAACGTGCTGCCCCACGTGCGCGCCTGGGAGGCGAAGTACCGCGATCAGGGGCTGGTGGTGATCGGCGTGCACACGCCGGAGTTCGCCTACGAGCGCAAGCTGGACAACGTGCGCGACGCGGTGAAGGCGCTGGGCGTGGTCTGGCCGGTGACCATCGACAGCGACTTCGCGCTCTGGCGTGCCTTCGGCAACCGCTACTGGCCGGCCAACTACTTCATCGACGCACGCGGCCGCATCCGCTTCCACCACTTCGGCGAAGGCGCCTACGAGCAGTCCGAGCAGGTGATCCGCCAGTTGCTGGACGAAGCCCGGCGCGACGCCGCGCGCGGCACCAGCTGAGGCGCGGCGCGGGCCACTGCGCGTCCGGTAAGCGGGCGTGCCTGCCTACAATCGGCGCGTTCCGTTCCACGACGCACGCCACGCACCATGCCCCAGGTCCACCACGTCACGCACCCGCTGGTGCAGCACAAGCTCACGCTGATGCGCAACAAGGATGCCAGCAGCACCACCTTCCGCACGCTGCTAGGTGAACTGGCGATGCTGATGGCCTACGAGGTCACGCGCGACATGCCGGTGCACATGGTGGAGATCGAGACCCCGCTGGAGCGCATGCAGAGCCCGATGATCGACGGCAAGAAGCTGGTCTTCGCCAGCATTCTGCGCGCCGGCAACGGCATGCTCGACGGCCTGCTGCGCGTGGTGCCCAACGCCCGCGTCGGCCACGTGGGCCTGTACCGCGACCCGGCCACGCTGGAGGCGGTGGAGTACTACTTCAAGATGCCCACCGACATGGACGAGCGCGACGTGATCGCCGTCGATCCGATGCTGGCCACCGGCCATTCGGCGGTGGCGGCCATCGACAAACTCAAGAGCCAGAACCCCCGCTCCATCAAGTTCCTGTGTCTGCTGGCCGCGCCCGCCGGCATCCAGACCCTGCACGAGGCCCACCCCGACGTGCCGATCTACACCGCCGCCATCGACCGCGAGCTGAACGACCACGGCTACATCCTGCCGGGGCTGGGCGACGCGGGCGATCGGATCTTCGGAACGAAATAAGGGACACCCCCCTGAGCCGCTGGCGCGGCTTCCCCGGAACGGGAGTCACCCCCTGAGTCGCCTGCGGCGCCTTCCCCCTCTCTCTTCGGGAGGGGGACGACGCCAGCGGCCGGTACAAGCCCGGCCACGGCGTTCACCCGCATGGCCTGCTCCGCGGTCCTCTGACTTCTACTCCTGCTTCCTTCCGGACTGCGTTCGGTTGCGGTGTACTGGCTGAGCGGGAGCCCGGTCGCATGAAGGTCAACACCAGCAGTTGCTATTGATTCATGAGCTGCCTGCGCCTGCTGCGCAAGGGCTGGAAGGCAATTTGGTTCAAAATTTGGTTCAAAAAATGATTCATCCTGCCAAACGACATGAGGTCTCGGCAGACGGGCGGCAGCGTCGCTCCATGGCGCCACCGCGCCTCGCGCGTCAGCCCGCTTGCTCCTGATTCATGAGCTGCCTGCGCCCTCCACACAAGGGCTGCAGGCCGATTTGGCATCCAGTTACGGCCGCTCCAGCACCTGCTGCATGGCGCGGTACAGCGCGTCGGAGCCGTGGGCGGGGTTGGCAGGATCGAGGGCGAAGGGGTTGGGCACGCTGCCGTCGGCGCCCGGCGGGTGCAGGAAGAAGGACAGCGTGCGGGCGCCGTGCTCGCGGTGGCGTTCCAGCACCTGGCGCAGTTCGGTGGCGGACATGGCGCGCAGGGGGTGGAACTCGGTCACGCTGTAGCCGGGCTGGCGCGAGCGGGCCAGCCAGTCGAAGAAGGAGCCGTCCCAGGTCGCCTCGCCGTACAGGTTGATGCCCAGGCCCAGGTGGCCGAAGGGCCGCAGCGACTGCGCGCTGGCGAAGCGGCTTTCGTCCCAGCCGGCCTGCTCGGCCGGGTAGATCTGCTGCGTGTTGCGCGGCACGCCGGCCAGGCAGCCGTGGCCCAGCAGCTGGTCGAAGTGCTCCAGGTAGGCCACCACCTGCTGCTCACGGAACGCGTGCCACAGCGGCACCAGCGGGTTGTAATAGAGCGACTGGTCGTCGGCCGGGCTGTCGAGCCAGAACGCTACCCGCGCGTCCGGCTGCGCCATGGGCGGCAGCGGCTCGGTGAGCGGCACCGGCCGCGGCGCGGCCTGGCTGCGGTCCATCACGGCCACATGGCGCGTGCCCAGCTGCAGCAGCCGCGGGCCGGCGGGGGTGGCGCGCTCCAGTGCCACGTCGATGCGGTGGCGCCCCGTGGGCAGGCCGGCGTAGCGCAGGTCGTAACGCCAGCCGACCCGGGCCGTGCCCAGCTCTGGCTTGGCATCGGCCACGTCCTGCCGCACGAAGTGCGCCGGCACACGCGCGGCCAGCGCGCCATCCAGGTACACACGCACCCAGGCCGTGCCGCCGGGCGGCAGCTCGGCGTCGTGCACCCATCCGCCCACCGGCACGCTGCCGGCGGCGGTGGCGTCGATGTGCTGCCAGTAGTGGTCGAGCGGCTGGCGCCGGATGTCTTTGGCCGGCGGCTCCACCTGCGCGAAATCGCCGAACCTGGCACCCAGGTAGGCGTTGAGCGCCTGCACGCTGCCGAAGCGCTGGCGCAGGTAGCGCGCGAAGCCCTGGCGCGACGCGGCCGAATAGTCGGTCAGCACGTAGGGGCTGCCGTAGCCCATGCCGGCCTCGAAATCCGGGTAGAGGTGGTGCACCTCGCCCAGCACGTTGATGCTGACGATGCGCCCGCGCGCCGCCGGCGGCAGCGCACACAGGGCGCCCGCCACGGCCTCGATCGCCTGCTCGCGCCGCTGCGTGATGCCGTTGTCCGTGCGGGCGATGCTCCACGGGTAGAGCGGGCCGCCCAGGTAATGGTCCACCGGCAAAGGCCCGGCGGGCGACGCGGCCAGGTTGGCCGGGTCCTGCGCCAGCACGGGCTCGATGGGCGCGCGCTCGGAGAAATGGGTGGAGAACAGGTACAGCACCACCGGCCGGTTCACCTGTGCCACGGTGCGCGCGATGCGGCCCACCGCCAGCGCGTCCACCTGCCAGCCGCCGTGGCCATCCGGCTCGAACAGGTTGAGCAGCGGCACCAGCAGCGTGTAGCCGACGCTGAAGTCGCCATCGGCGCTGCGGCGCGGGCCCAGCGCGTGCAGCGCCTGCTCGACGCGCGCCGCGGCCGAGCCTTGCGGGCCGGTGCAGGCGGCCTCGAGCGGGTGCTCGGGCGCCGCCATCTCCAGGCAGGCGTTCAACCCGCCGATGGCCGGCGCCAGCAGCAGCGGTTGCCGCGCGCCCTGCCAGAGCCAGGCGGCCATCGCCACCAGCCCCGCCAGCAGTGCCAGCGCCAGCGCGGCGCACAGGGCGTCGATGCCGGAACGGACGGCCAGGCCCGGGCGCGTCATGGCGTGGCTCCCTGCTGCATCAGCCGATGCCCCCGAAGCGGAACGACACCCCCGTGGCCACGAAGCCCACCGCCAGCAGCGTGACCGCCGCCACGTGCCAGGCCATCAGCGGCAGCGTCCGGGCCGACAGCTGCGGGATCACGCGCAGCCGCGCGTGCGCGGCGATCAGCGCCGTGAGCAGAAGCAGCAGCAGCTTGAGCGCGATGGCGCGCGCCACCGCGGTTTCAGGCGCCAGCCAGCCGCCCACATCGGGCACCAGCTGCCACGCCATCCACAGCCCGGTGGCCACCTGGATCGCCAGCGCCGGCATGCCGATGCGCTCGTAGCCCTGCTCGAAATCCAGCAGCACCTGGGGCGAGCGCCGGCGCAGCGCACGCGGCAGCACCGTGAACGCCAGCACCAGATGCCCGCCCGTCCACACGGCGGCACCCAGCAGGTGCAGGAACAGCATCAGCGCGTACATGGTCGGCATGGCAGGCAGCGGTGGCGCGGCCGGTGAGCGCCGCGGCTCCCGATTGTCGCCGCCCCGGCTGCACGCTGCGCCATGCATCGTCACGACCCCGCAATTGCTATTCAATGAATAGCTGGTTGCGCCCGCCAAGAGCCGGCCACAGGCACTTTTCGTTTAGAGAATCCTCGGTGCGTGCGTCCAGGCTGGAGACAGACTCACCTGAACCCCCACCCCAATGTCTCTCAGCGGGATAGAGCGAAAAAACCAAAAGGCCGCGGAGCAGGCCATGCGAGCGACCGCCGCGGCCGGGCTTGTACCGGCCACTGGCGGTGTCCCCCTCCCGAAGAGAGAGGGGGAAGGCGCCGCAGGCGACCCAGGGGGGTCAGAACATCACCTGCACCCCCACCCGCACACTCCGCCCCGGCAGCGGCGCGCGCGGGAACGCGGTCTGCGTCAGGATCGAGTTGGCGCTGTAGGCCAGCCGGTTGGTCAGGTTGTCCACGCGGGCGTACCACTGCAGCTCGGCCCGGCCCGCCTTCTGGCGGTAGGTGACGGCCGCGTTCCAGAGCGTGTAGGCGCTGGTGGCGCGGCTGCCCTCCGGCACGCGGCGCTGCGCCATGGCGTGATCGAAGCCCAGGCGCGCGCGCCACGGGCCGTTGGCCCAGCGCAGCGTGGCGCCCAGGCGCGCCGGCGCGATGAGCGGCAGCGGCTGACCGGTGGTGCTGTTGGTGGCGCGCACCAGGTCGCCGCGCAGGTCCAGGTCCAGCACCGAGCCGCCGGCGTCGCCGTGCCACACGCCCTGCTGACCGAGCAGGCGCACCGTGCCGCTGGCCTCCAGCCCGGCGAAGCGCGCCTTCACGCCGGTGTAGGCGTACTCAGGCAGGTCGTCGCCCTTCACCTGGCCGGTGGGCAGCAGGCCGATGTAGTTGCCGTAGTGGCTGGCGAAGGCGGTGACGGTGAAGCGGTGCGGGCCGTCCTTCCATTGCGCGCCGATGTCGAGGCTGGTGGATTTCTCCAGCCCCAGCGCCGGGTTGCCCAGCTCCCACGCGGCGGTGGCGATGTGCGGGCCGTCGGCGAACAGCTCGTAGTCCCTGGGCGCGCGCTGCGTGAGCGCCAGGTTGCCGGTGAGCTGCCAGCCCGGCGCGACGTTGACCAGCGCCGCCAGCGCCGCGCTGCCGGGCGTGAAGCGCCGGCTGCCGGCGGCGAAGCCATCGCCCTCATCGCTGCCGTCGGTGCGCACGCGCACCTGCTCGGCGCGCGCGCCGAAGGTCAGCTTGCCCCAGCCCGTGGCCAGTTCCTCGTGCGCGAACAGCGCCGCGCTGCGCGTGCGGCTGGGCGGCAGGAAGGCCTCCTCGCCCAGCGCGGCGAACTGGTTGCCCTCGAGTTGCAGGCCCCACACGCCCTTCAGGTTGCCGAGGGGGCGGTGGCGGGCCTCCACGCGCAGCTCGCTGCCGCGGTTCTTGAAGGTGGTGCCGGGCTCGTCGCCTTCGTACTCGGTGTGGCGGTAGTCGCCGTGGCTGAACTGGCCGCGCACGCTTTCGATCAGCCCGCCGGGGTTGCGCCACAGGCCTTCCAGCGCCATGCGGGTGGAGCGCATGCCGATGGTCACGTCGTCCTCGGCCACGGTGCCGTAGTCGCTGCGGTAGCCGGCCACCGAGGCACCCAGGTAGCCGCGGTCGAAGAACAGCGTACCGCCCACCGCGCCGCCGGAGGTGCGGTTGGCCGAGTTGCAGATGCGCCGGGCGGATTCGGGCGAGCCGGGCCGGTCGCAGCCCAGCGTGATCGGCACGGCAGTGTCGCCGGCGTGCCGCGCGAAGGCATCGACGTGCAGCGCGTAGCGGTCGTTGCCGCCCTCGACCAGCGCGGCGCCGCTGGCTTCGCGGTTGCCGCTGGCCCAGGAGGCATCGGCCCGTCCGGTGACGCCGCCCTCGGGGCCCGCCACCGGCTCGCGCGGGATGCGGTTGTCGATCACGTTGACCACGCCGCCCTGCGCGCTGCCGCCATACAGCAGCGCGGCCGGGCCGCGCAGCACCTCCACGCGCTCCACGGCCAGCGGGTCGATGGGGGTGTTGTGGTCGTAGCTGAGCGACGAGGCATCGACGCTGGCGCCGCTGTTCTGCAGGATGCGCACGCGGTCGCCGTCCAGCCCGCGGATGGATGGCCGCCCGGCGTTGGGGCCGAAGTAGGAGCTGGCCACGCCCGGCTGGTTCTGCAGCGTGTCGCCCAGGGTGGCGGCGCGCTGCAGCAGCAGGTTTTCGCCGCTCAGCACGCTCGAGGGCGCTACCGTCTGCTCGGCGCCGAGCGGATTGCCGGTAACGGTGACTTCGGACAGGCTGGGCGCCGGCGTGGCGCCATCATCGGCGGGCGCGGCCTGCTGCGCGTGGGCGCCAGGGCCGGCCAGGGCGCCCAGCAGGGCCACGGCGCACCAGGGCGCGCGTGGCGGAAGGGATGTTGCTTTCATGATGTTGGAATCGGTTTCGGGTTGAAGGCTGCATGCCCGCCACCGCGCAGGCGCGCCATGCGCCGGGCGCCCGCGGGCAGCCGGCACGGCACGCACCGCCATCGAGCGGCACGGACACGAAAGATCAGGAGGGAGCGATCAACCCAGCGCCGGCGGCGCGCGGGCGCGGAACTGCGGCACCAGCCGCGCCGCCCAGGCGCGCTGGATCCAGCGCGGCGGTCCCTCGGGCGCGGTCGCCATCGGCAGCGCCGGCAGCAGCGCCAGCGGCGCGTGGTCGCTGCGGGCCGACTGGTCGTACAGCCGGCAATCGCTGCCGTGGCGGTGCTCGGCGAACAGGCCCTTCAGCCAGGACCCGGTGGATGCGCCACTGCCATCGGCCGTGGCCACCACGGCCGCGGCATCGTCGCCCTCCAGGCCGCGCGCATGCAGCACGCCGTGCACCAGCGCCAGCCACTGCGCGCCGACCAAGGCGGCCAGCAGCAGGGCGTGGATCCAGCGGGAGCGTCGCGTGCGCATGGTGTCGAATGTAGCGCCTGCGCGGCCGCGCTCGCCTGCCGGCACGGCGAACGCTACATCAACGATAGCTGTCTGCGCCCGCCATTTCTGGGCTGCAGCCTCAAAAGGCTTTGAAAAAGCGGCGCCTCAGCCCTTCGCCAGATCGCGGAAGGTCTTGCGGAACTTGGCCACCTTGGGCGCCGCCACGGCCATGCAGTAGCCCTGGTGCGGGTTCTTCTCGAAGAAGTCCTGGTGGTAGTCCTCGGCTGCGAAATAGTGCGCCAGCGGCGCCACCTCGGTGACGATGCGGGCGTCGAACAGGCCTTCCTGCGCCATCTCCTGGATCAGCGCAGTGGCCACCTGCTGCTGCTCCGGCGTGGTGAAGTAGATGCCGCTGCGGTACTGCGTGCCGACGTCGTTGCCCTGGCGGTTGAGCTGGGTCGGATCGTGCGTGGCGAAGAAGATTTCCAGCAGCTGGCGCGTGCTCACCTGCGCCGGGTCGTGCACCAGTTTCACCACCTCGGCGCAGCCGGTGCGGCCGGTGCAGACCTGCTCGTAGCTCGGCACCGTGGCCTGGCCGTTGCTGTAGCCGGATTCCACGTCCAGCACGCCGCGCACTTCCTTGAAGACGGCTTCGGTGCACCAGAAGCAGCCGCCGGCCAGCACGATGGTTTCGGTGTTGCTCATCATCGGTCGATCTCCTTGTCGGCCATGCTAGCCGGCTCCGCCACCGCCTGCACGGCGCGCAGGAACAACCCCAGCGCCGGCTGGTCGCGCGCGGGGTTCCAGAGGCAGCGGGTTTCATAGCGGGGCAGCGTACCGTGCGGGTCCTTCACGGCCACGAAGGCCGCCCCCGCCAGTTCCGCCTGCTGCAGCGCCGCCGGCACCAGCGCCACCGCCAGACCCTGGGCCACCAGCGACACCACGCTGAGCCAGTGCCGCAGCTCGTGCACCGTCTGCGGCGTGAACCCAGCCACCTGGCAGGCGTTGACGATGCGCGCGTGGTAGTCGGGCGACACGTCGCGCGACACCAGCGCGAACGGCTCGCCCGCCAGCGCGCCCAGCGGCATCTGGCGGCGCCGCGCCAGCGCGTGGCTGGCCGGCACGCAGGCTACGAAGGGCTGGCTGGACACCAGCAGCTGCGCCAGGCCTTCGGGCGCGTGCGCCACGTGGGCGAAGCCGGCATCCAGCCGACCGTGGTGCAGCTCGACGATCTGCTCGGTCGAACTGAGCTCGCGCAGCAGCAACTGCAGCCGCGGTTGCTCGGCCTGGAAGCGGCGCAGCATCTGCGGCAGGCCCCGGTACAGCATCGTGCCCGCAAAGCCGACGTGCAGGCGGCCTAGCTGCCCGGCAGCGCCATCGCGCGCGGCGTTCAGCGCCTGCGCGGCCTGATCCAGCGCCGCGCGCGCAGCGGGCACCAGCGCCTGGCCGGCAGCGGTGAGCTGCACGCCGCGGCTGTTGCGCAGAAAGAGCGGCGCACCGACCTCGGCCTCCAGCTGCTGGATCGCCACCGTGAGCGGGGGCTGGCTGAGGCCCAGCCGCCGCGCCGCGCGGTTGAAATGCAGCTCATCGGCCAAGGCCAGGAAGCAGCGCAGGTGCCTCAGTTCCATGAATACGAACTATATATCGTTGATTACATAATTGATATTGGACAGCTATCGTTGACGGGCGGCACAATCAGGGCCATCGACGACCCGCCTCACGGAGACACGCCCATGGCAACGCGCAAAGCCACCTTCAGCTGGGAAGACCCCTTTCACCTCAGCGCCCAGCTCACCGACGACGAACGCCAGGTGCAGGAAGCCGCCCGCGCCTACTGCCAGGAGAAGCTGCTGCCGCGCGTGCAACTGGCCTTCCGCAATGAAACCACCGACCCGAGCATCTTCCGCGAAATGGGCGAACTGGGCCTGCTGGGCCCGACCATCCCCGAGCAGTACGGCGGCGCCGGCCTGAACTACGTCTGCTACGGCCTGGTGGCGCGCGAGGTCGAGCGCGTGGACTCCGGCTACCGCAGCATGATGAGCGTGCAGAGCTCGCTGGTCATGGTGCCGATCAACGAATTCGGCACCGAGGCGCAGAAGCAGAAGTACCTGCCCAAGCTGGCCACCGGTGAATGGATCGGCTGCTTCGGCCTGACCGAACCCAACCACGGCAGCGACCCCGGCAGCATGATCACCCGCGCCAGGAAGGTCGACGGCGGCTACAGCCTGAGCGGCGCCAAGATGTGGATCACCAACGCGCCCATCGCCGACGTGTTCGTGGTCTGGGCCAAGGACGATGGCGGCCAGATCCGCGGCTTCATCCTGGAAAAAGGCTGGAAGGGCCTGAGCGCCCCCGCCGTGCACGGCAAGGTCGGCCTGCGCGCCAGCATCACCGGCGAAATCGTCATGGACGAAGTGTTCGTGCCCGAGGAAAACGCCTTCCCCGATGTGCGCGGTTTGAAGGGCCCGTTCACCTGCCTGAACAGCGCACGCTACGGCATTGCCTGGGGTGCGCTGGGCGCGGCGGAGGACTGCTACTTCCGCGCCCGCCAGTACGTGCTGGACCGCCAGCAGTTCGGCCGCCCGCTGGCCGCCAACCAGCTGATCCAGAAGAAGCTGGCCGACATGCTGACCGAGATCAGCCTGGGCCTGCAGGGCTGCCTGCGCCTGGGCCGCATGAAGGACGAAGGCACGGCGTCCGTCGAGATCACCAGCATCCTCAAGCGCAACAGCTGCGGCAAGGCGCTGGACATCGCCCGCATGGCGCGCGACATGATGGGCGGCAACGGCATCAGCGACGAATACGGCGTGGCCCGCCATCTGGTGAACCTGGAAGTGGTCAACACCTACGAGGGCACGCACGATGTGCATGCGCTGATCCTCGGGCGTGCGATCACCGGGATTGCTGCGTTCAGCAACTGACGAAGCGCGTCATCCATCAACCAGAAGGGCTGCACATCGCAGCCCTTTCTCCTGGAAGGCGAAGGTGCTACCGCTCCAGCAACCCCTCGATCGCCTCCCACTCCCCCGCCGTCACCGGCGTGATCGACAGCCGGTTGCCGCGCTGCAGGATGCGCATGCCGGCCAGCGCGGGCATCTCGCGCATTTCCTTGAGGCCCAGCACGCGGGTCTTGCGCAGGGCCTGCACGTCGACTAGCAGCCAGCGCGGGACGGCCGGCTTGCTGGCGGCGTCGAAGTAAGGCGAGGCGGGATCGAACTGCGTCGGATCGGGCTTGGCAACGGAGGCCACACGCGCAAAGCCGACGATGCCGGGCTCGGCGCAGCTGGAGTGGTAGAACAGCACGCCGTCGCCCACGCGCATGGCGTCGCGCATGAAGTTGCGCGCCTGGTAATTGCGCACGCCGGTCCAGGGCACGGTGTGGCCGGGGGCGGCCAGCGCGTCGTCGATCGAGCACTCAGCGGGCTCGGATTTCATCAGCCAGTATTGAGGGGCGCTCATGCCCGGCATTGTGCCGTTGCCACGCCGCCGGCGCAGTATCGGCGGGGTCTGGCGCACCCCGGCCCGTGCGCCAGGCCGGGCTGGATCACACGGCTGCTTCCAGCTCGGGCATGGCCAGACGGGCCTTGGTCAGGGCCATGCCGAGGTTGGCGGTGCGGCGGCAGACGAACACGGCCACGTATTCGGCGTTGCGCTTGCCGCGCAGGAACACGTGGATCAGGTTGTCGCTGTTGACGATGATTTCCTGGAAGTAGTGGTGCTCGTTGTCGGCCAGGCCACGCGCCTTCTTGAACAGGCGCTCGATCATCGACACGTTGGGGCCGTTGAACAGGTCGGCGGTGGCCGCGGCCACGAGGTCGACGACCTCGCGCGGATGCGAATCCACGGTCTTGATGGCCAGCAGCATGCCGGAGGCTACGTCCACGTAGCCGGCGGCCACGCATTCGGGGATGGAAGAAACGGCTTTGTTGAGTGCAGCGTCCAGGCTCATGGCTATCGTCCTTTCAGGGTCGTGGGAGAGAAAACACCACAGGGTTGGGAAACAGGGGAATCACGGCATCGGCTTCGGGCAGCGTCAGGCGCTCAGCTTTCTCAGCAGCGCGTCTTCGAACTGCTGGAGGAACTCCTCCTGCTCGGTGGTCTGCACGAACTTCGGCTCGATGCGGCGCACGCGGCGCAGGGCCTCCTGGGCCGTGAGGCCGTTGCTGACCAGCCAGGCGGCCAGGATGGTGCCGGTGCGGCCGATGCCTGCCAGGCAGTGCACGGCCAGCACCTCGCCCTTTTTCAGCAGCGCCTCCATGCGGATCAGCAGCATGGTGATCTGCGGCACCGTGGGCGGCTCGCGGTCGCGGATGGGCAAGTGCAGGTTCTTCAGACCATGCCGCGCCAGCGGCTCCTGTGCCAGGTCGCCCTCGGTCAGCGTGATCAGGCAGGTCACGCCCACGGCCTTCAGCGCGGCCAGGTCGTAGTCGATGTCGAACACCACGCCGGGCATGGGCGTGCCCGCCAGCTTGCCGGGCACGACCCAGGTGAACCCGCGCGGGCCCAGCGATTCGGGCGCAGCCTGCATGGCCATCTGGGCCATCAGCGGCAGCGGCGGCGGCGGCGCCACATCCTCGGCCAGGGTTTCCGGCGCGGCATCCGGCGAAGGCACGGCGCAGCTGCCGGAGGCAATGAACTGCCGCCCCGCTTCGGATTGCGGCGCGGTGAAGAAGCTTTCAGCGCTCACCTCTTCCTGCACCCGGCCGCCGGCCAGCAGCACCACCCGGTCGGCCACGCGCTGGGCCTGCTTCTGGTTGTGCAGCACGACCAGCACCGCATGGCGCCGCGCGGCTTCGCGCAGCAGCTCGAGCAGCAGGTGGGCGTCGAAATCGGACAGGCCGCTGGTGGGCTCGTCCACCATCAGCAGGGCCGGCCTGCAGGCCAGCTCGCGCAGGATCGCCAGCGCCCGCTGCTGCACCGGCGGCAGGTCGATGGTCGGGGTGTCGAAGACGCGTTCGAGTTCGGGCAGGCCCATCTCCGCCACCCAGCCGGCGGCCCAGGCCCGGATGGCGCCTGGGTTCATGCTGTCCTGGTGGCGCACCGATTCGGTCAGAGCCTGCAGCGCGTTCACCTGCATCAGCCTGGCGTGCTGCTGGACTAGCTGTGAAGCTTCAATAGGTTGTATCCGGTGTTCATCCGGATTGGGTTTGAGAGACTGGAAGTCGCCAAACACCCAATCCTCAAGAAAGCCAACCGGATGAACACCCATAAGCATGCCCGACTTACCTTCGCCCGCCGCCTGCAGATGGTTCGAGAGATGACAGAAGGCGGCCTCTCTGCCGGTCAAGCCGCAGTCGAACATGGCGTGACACCGCCAACGGCCAGGAAGTGGCTGGGGCGCTATCTGGCTGGCGGCCCACCTGCCTTGGCCGATGCGTCCTCACGACCCGTGCGCTCACCCCGATCCATCGATCCGGCCAAGGCTCTGCTGATCGTTGAACTACGCCGTCGTCGCATGCTGCAATCGCCTATTGCCCGCAGCGTTGGCGTGAGCGAGTCCACCGTCAGCCGGGTGCTGGCCCGAGCAGGCCTGTCCAGGCTCAGCGACCTCGATCCTGTCGAACCGGTGGTGCGCTACGAGCATGAGGCGCCCGGCGAGCTGTTGCACATCGACACCAAGAAGCTCGGACGCATCGTCAGACCCAGCCACCGGGTGACGGGCAACCGGCGCGATTCGGTGGATGGGGCAGGTTGGGAGACCTTGTTCGTGGCCATCGATGACCACGCCAGGCTGGCATTCACCGCGATGCACCCCGACGAGAAGAAGGAGCAGGCCGTGCGCTTTCTGCACAACGCCGTGACCTACTACGGGCGGCTGGGCGTGAGCATCAAACGCCTGCTCACGGACAACGGCGCCGCATTCCGCTCACGCGACTTCCGTCAGGCCTGCATCGACCTGGGCATCCGCCACAGCTTCACGCGGGCCTACCGCCCTCAGACCAACGGCAAGGCCGAGCGGTTCATCCAGTCGGCCTTGCGCGAGTGGGCTTACGGCTGGACGTACCAGAACTGCGCCGAGCGCACCGCAGCCTTGGCTCACTGGCAACATCACTACAACTGCCATCGGCCCCACAGCGCCATCGGCGGCATGCCACCCATCTCCAGACTCAGCTCGTCAAGAAACAACCTCTTGACGCTTCACAACTAGCGCGGGCCGGTGGTCGTCGGCCAGCGGCTGGCCCTGGTAGTCCACATGCCCCCAGCTGCGGTAGCGCGGGTTGCGGTCGTTCAGCCCGGCGATGGCCCGCAGCAGGGTCGACTTGCCCGTACCCACGGGGCCGAGCAGCACGGTCAGCGTGTGGGGCGGCAGCACCAGATCGACCTCGGCCAGCACCACCTTGTCGCCGAAGGCGGCGCCAAACCCGTGCGCGGCCAGGACTTCAGGGCCGTCGGGTGGCGGGGCATCTGCGGATCGAATGGAAAGCTCGGTCATGGTCTGGCCGCCCCGCAGGTTGGCTGACCGGTCTGGCAGAGGCCCTCGGGAGATACGCCCTCAGGCCGCCTCTTGAACTGTCCCGATCCAGGGCGCGAAGCGACTACCAAAGATTACTTTTGTTAACATTGAACTGCAATAGTATTTGCTTAAGAATGCAATTAAATTACAATAAATTGCACGGTTATTGATCTAATCCAAAGGCGCTCCCGTGGGCATGGCAGTCCGGCCTGGGTGCCCAAGGCTTGAGATGCCGTCCCGGGCAGCGCTCGTCCGGCCAAACGCAACGGTGACCGGGCGCCCAGCGGGCCGGGCCGACGACAATGCCGGCATGTCTGCATCCACCCACCCGTTCGAGCACCTCACCCCCGACTTCGTGCTGGACGCGCTGGCCAGCGCCGGCCTGGTTGGCGACGGTCGGCTGATGGCGCTCAACTCCTACGAGAACCGCGTCTACCTGGCCCATCTGGAGCCCGGTACGCCGCTGGCCGACACGCACCCTGCCGTCGTGCTCAAGTTCTACCGGCCCGGCCGCTGGAGCGCGGCCCAGATCGAGGAAGAGCACGCCTTCGCCCGGGAACTCGCCGCCGCCGAGGTGCCCGTGGTCGCCCCCCTTGCCATCGACGGGCGCACCCTGCATGCATTCGGTGAAGTCGATGACCATGGGTACGCCGCCTCGGTTCAGATGGCCGCGGAGCAGGCCAGGCCAGCGAACGCCGTGCTCGGGCTCGCACCGAGCGCTGGCGTTGTTCCTCCTCCCGCAGAGAGAGGGGGGAAGGCGTATCAGCGCCTCAAGGGGGAGTTCCTGTTCAGCGTGAGCCCCCGGCGCGGCGGCCGCGCGCCCGAACTGGGCGACCCGGAGACGCTGGAGTGGATTGGCCGCTTCCTGGCGCGCCTGCACGCGGTGGGCGCGCGCCAGCCCTTCACGCACCGGCCGGCGGTGGACCTGGCCAGCTATGCGGTGGAGCCGCGCGACTGGCTGCTGGCGCACGACGCGATCCCGCTGGAGGTCGAGCGCGCCTGGGCCGACACCTGCCAGCAAGCTATTGATTGCATAGCTGTCTGCGCCCGCCCTGCCTTGACTGGCGCCTCAAAAGGTACTGAAGACGGCGGCATCGCCTGCCTGCGCCTGCACGCCGACTGCCACGTGGGCAACATCCTCTGGACGCCGGCCGATCGGCCGGGCGGCGGCCCGCACTTCGTCGACCTGGACGACTGCCGCAGCGGACCGGCGGTGCAGGATTTGTGGATGCTGCTCTCCGGCGAGCGGGCCGAGCGCCAGCAGCAGCTCGGCGCCCTGCTCGACGGCTACGAGCAGATGCGCGAGTTCGACCGCCGCGAGCTGGCGCTGATCGAGCCGCTGCGCACGCTGCGGCTGATCCATTACAGCGCCTGGCTGGCGCGCCGCTGGGACGACCCGGCTTTTCCCGCCGCCTTCCCCGATTTCGGCACGCCCGATTACTGGCGCGGCCAGGTGGTGGTGCTGCAGGAGCAGATCGAGGCCATGCAGGCGCCGCCCTTGGTGGCCTGAGCCGGCCCGGCGCAGGGCTAAAATCAGGGTTTGTCCGCAGTAAAACTTCCCAATCGCGCCATGAACGTCGAACAAGCCCGCTTCAACATGATCGAGCAGCAGATCCGCCCCTGGGATGTGCTCGACAGCCATGTGCTGGACTTGCTGGCCGCCGTGCGGCGCGAGGACTTCGTGCCCGCCGCGCACCGCCAGCTGGCCTTTGCCGACCTGCAGATCCCGCTCAAGCCCGGCCCGCAGGCCGTGGCGCTGGGCCAGGTGATGCTGGAGCCGCGCGTCGAGGCCCGCATGCTGCAGGACCTGCGCGTGGGCAAGCACGAGAAGGTGCTGGAAGTCGGCACCGGCTCCGGCTTCATGGCCGCCCTGCTCGGCCACCGTGCCCAGCGCGTGCTGACACTGGAGATCGACCCGGCCCTGGCCGAGACCGCCCACGCCAACCTGCAGCGTGCCGGCGTGCTGAACGTGGAAGTGCGGCTGGCCGACGGCTCCAGCTCCGACCTCTCGGCCGACGGCCCGTTCGACGCCATCGTGCTCTCCGGCTCGGTGGCGCAGGTGCCCGAGCACCTGCTGGCGCAGCTCAAGGTCGGCGGCCGGCTGATGGCCATCGTCGGCGAAGAGCCCATGATGCGCGCCAGCCTGGTGCAGCGCACCGGCGAGAGCAGCTGGACCGAAAGCCAGCCCTGGGACATCGTCGCGCCGCGGCTGATCGGCTTCCCGACGCCGCCGCGCTTCCATTTCTGAAGCGCCCGGCGCACCAACTACAAGCTCCCGGAGCCCATCCGCATGGTTGAACAGATCACGCCCGAAGGCTTTGCCGCCTGGACGCAGGCCGCCGGCGCGCAGGGCACCGCCCCGCTGCTGCTCGACGTGCGCGAGCCGGCCGAATGGCGCGCCGCCAGCGTGGCGCCGCAGGGCTGCGAGCTGCTGCAGATGCCCATGCACACCGTGCCGGCGCGGCTGGCCGAACTCGACCGCGACCGCCCTGTGGCCGTGCTGTGCCACCACGGCGGGCGCAGCATGCAGGTGGCCATGTTCCTGCGCCAGCACGGCTTCGAGCGCGTGGCCAACGTGGCCGGCGGCATCGATGCGTGGTCGCGCCAGCTTGATCCCTCAGTACCGCGCTACTGAGCAGGTAGGTAGCCCGCCGCTCGGGCTGCACGGCGCCAGACCACTTCCAAAACCATAGCTGGCTGCGCCCGCCACGCTTGGGCTGCAGCCTCATTTGACCTTGAAATCGGTGCGCCGGGCCTGCCGGCGCGCACCGGCCGCTCAGCCCTCGCGCGTGGGCGTGGCGGCGCCGCGGGTGGCTTCGGGCTTGCCTTCCAGCGCGGCCTCCAGCCACAGCGCGGCGACAAAGCGCTTGTCGAACACCAGCCAGAGGATGATGGGCGCCACCGGCGTGAGCATCAGGAAGCCGAACTGGTAGCCGTAGGCCACGGCGTCGATCGCCCACTGCGGGTACTTGAGGTAGGCGGCGCCGTTGGGGCCGGAGAGCAGCACCACGTCGCGCAACCACTGGAAGCACAGGCCCCAGGCCTGCACCGGGAACAGGATCACCGTGCCGATCAGCCCCTTGAGCCACCAGCGGTGCGGGTGCGAGGCGATCAGCATGGCCCAGAGCAGCACCAGGCCGTAGCCGTATGAGGGGTAGCTGGCCTCCGGCGCCAGCTCGGCCAGCACGTCGGCGCCGCCGCGCTGCATGCGCACCTGCACCTTGGTCAGCAGCGTGGCGACCACGCCGTGCTGCTCGAAGCCGTCCACCCACGGGAACAGCGCCTGCATCGCGTGGCCGGCCAGCCAGATGGGCGGCTTGGCCAGCCAGGGCGAGGCCCAGTACCACAGCGGCAGCAGCGCCGCCAGGCAGAGTATGGCGATCAGCAGGAAACGGCCGATGAGGGTGGCACGCATGATCCGCCCGCTGCCCGCGCGATCAGGCCGCGGCCCTGGGCGCCGGGGCGGCCGGGTCGCGCCGGGCCACCACGCGCATCCACAGCAGCCAGACCACCAGCACGTCGAGCATGATGAGCGCCTGCCACATGTACAGGTGCGCGAACTCGAACACCTTGAAGTTCCACTGCCCCAGGAAGAACAGCGTCACCACGCGCAGCAGATTGACCGCCTGCACGGCGATGAAGCCCAGCCCGATGCCCCAGGCCTTCATCTTCCAGCTGGAGGGAAACGCCAGCATGGCCGCCACCAGCACGATGGTGGCTTCCACGCCGTTGCAGCCGGGCTCGATGGAAACGCCGAAGCCCGTCTTGGCGCTCTGCAGCACGCGGCCGTAGGAGATCACCGAGGGGTCGAACAGGTGCACGATGGCCGCGCTGGCCTGGGCCACCAGCCCGGTCCACGGCTGCACCACGGCGGCCTGCACGGTGTTGAGCATCTCCACGCCGAACAGCACGGCCTGGATGCCCAGGAAGATCAGGAAGAAGCGGATCACGGTCGGATACGGTGGCTGCGGTGTGCGGCCGGGCCCTTGATGTGCCCGAATGTATCAGCATCGCCCGCGCACGGCCATCTGCCCGCGGTAACGCGCACCCGACGGCGGGCGTGCTTCACGCCACGGCGGGTTCGCGCCCGGCCAGCGCCAGCACGGCCCGGGCGGTGCGCTCGGCCGCGCCGCGGTGCGCGCTGGCGAAGCCGAGCGCCGCATCCGCCATGCCGGCCAGCGCCGGCGGGTCGGCCAGCAGCGCCTGGGCGGCGGCCAGCCCCTCGGCCATGTCGGCCACGCGGCGGGCGGCGCCGGCGGCCTCGGCCATCTCGGCGGCCTGGGCGAAGTTGAAGGTGTGCGGGCCCATCACCACCGGGCAGGCGCATGCCGCGGCCTCGATCAGGTTCTGCCCGCCCAGCTGGGCGAAGCTGCCGCCCAGCAGCGCCATGTCGGCCAGCGCGTAGTACGCGGCCATCTCGCCCAGGCTGTCGCCCAGCCAGACGTCGGCCCAGGGCGGCGACGCATCGCCCCAGCCGGAACGGCGGCTGAGCGTGAAGCCGGCGCCCGCCACCAGCGCCGCCACCTCGTCGAAGCGCTGCGGATGACGCGGCACGATCAGCCACTGGATGCCTGAAGGCGGTCCGCTGGCGTCGCCGCCGGCACCGCCTTTGGCACCTCCTTTTGCTATGCTATCCGTAGCTGCCTGCGCCTGCTGCGCCTGGGCCATAGCCCGAATCTGCTTGAGAAATTCGGCCTCTTCGCCCTCGCGCGAGCTGGCCAGCATGACCACCGGGCGGCCAGCCGCGCCGCCGGCCGCCTGGCGCCAGGCACGGCCGCGCGCCAGCAGCGCCGGGTCAGGCCGGGCGTCGAACTTGAGGTTGCCGAACACGCCGGCCACCGGCGCGCCCAGGCTCGTCAGCCGCGCGGCGTCGGCCTCGGTCTGCGCCCAGGCGGCGGCCAGTGCGGCGTAGGCCGGCTTCATCAGCACCCCGAAGCGCTCGGCACCGCGCTGCGAGCGTTCCGACAGCCGCGCGTTGGCCAGCGCCAGCGGCACGCCGGCCGCGGCGGCCTCGTGGATCAGGCCCGGCCAGACCTCGGTTTCCATCAGCACGCCGACATCGGGCCGGAAATGCTGCAAAAAGCGCCGCACCACGGCGGGTGAATCCCAGGGCTGCCAGACCTGCACATCGCCGGGCTGCAGCAGCCTGCCGCCCTCCTCGCGCCCGGTGGCGGTGCCGTGCGTGAGCAGCAGGCGCAGGCCCGGCTGCAGACGCCGCAGCTCGGCCAGCAGGATGGCGGCGGCCCGCGTCTCACCAAGCGACACGGCGTGGACCCACACCAGCGGCGCGCCGCCCTCCGGCTGCGGCCGCGCCACGGCGTAGTGGCCGAAGCGCTCCTCCACCGCCAGCAGATAGCCCGGCTCGGCCTGCCCGCGCCGGCGCAGCTTGCGCCGCAGCAGTGGCTGGGCCAGCCAGGTGGCGAGGCTGTAGAGAGCGCGGATCATGGCGCGTTCGGATTGCTCATGATTTCATAGCTGCCTGCGCCCGCCATGCAAGGGCTGGAGCCTGATTTTGCTTCAAACCAGACACCCCCTGCGCAACGGACCGCTCAGTGCGCCGAAGCGCCCAGCTGCGCGTCCGGCTTGACCCGACGCAGCAGGGCCAGCATGTCGGCCTCGATGCGGGCCAGCGCTTCGGGCGTCTGGCCTTCGAAGCGCAGCACCAGCACCGGCGTGGTGTTGCTGGCGCGGATCAGGCCGAAGCCGTCGGGCCAGTCCACGCGCAGGCCGTCGATCACGTTCACCTGGGCCGGCGCCGCGAACGCGCTGCCCGCCAGCGCCTGCAGCTCGGCCGCCAGCCGATGCGGTTCGCCCTCGGCGCAGGCCACGTTAAGCTCCGGCGTGGCGTGGCTGGTGGGCAAGGCGTTGAGGGTGGCGCTGGCGTCGGGCGTGCGGCTGAGGATCTCCAGCAGCCGGCAGCCGGCGTAGGTGCCGTCGTCGAAGCCGTACCAGCGCTCCTTGAAGAAGATGTGGCCGCTCATCTCGCCGCCCAGCGGCGCGCCGAGTTCCTTCATGCGCGCCTTGATGAGCGAGTGGCCGGTCTTGAACATCAGCGGCTTGCCACCCGCCGCCTCGATGGCGGGCGCCAGGCGCTGCGTGCATTTCACGTCGAACACGATGGTGCCGCCGGGCGCGCGGCTGAGCACGTCCTGCGCGAACAGCATCATCTGGCGGTCGGGGAAGATGGTCTGGCCATCCCTGGTGACGATGCCCAGCCGGTCGCCGTCGCCGTCGAAGGCCAGGCCCAGCTCGGCGTCGCCGGCCTGCAGGGCGGCGATGACGTCGCGCAGGTTCTCGGGCTTGCTCGGGTCCGGGTGGTGGTTGGGAAAGTTGCCGTCGACCTGGCTGTGCAGCTCCTGCACCTCGCAGCCGATGGCCCGGAAGATGTCCGGCGCCGTGGCCCCGGCCACGCCGTTGCCGCAATCCACCACGATCTTCATCGGCCGCGCGAGCCGGATGTCGCCCACGATGCGCTCGCGGTAGGCCGGCAGCACGTCGTGCGTGCGCACGCTGCCGCCGGGGCGGCGCTGCCAGGTTTCGGCCTGCATGGTCTGGCGCAGGCGCTGGATGTCGTCGCCGTAGATGGCGCGGCCGGCCAGCACCATCTTGAAGCCGTTGTCGTCGCGCGGGTTGTGGCTGCCGGTCACCTGGATGCCGCTGCTGCACAGCGTGCTGGCGGCGAAGTACAGCATCGGCGTGGTGCCCATGCCGATGTCGATCACTTCCACGCCGGCCGCCACCAGGCCGCGGATCAGCGCGGCGCCGAGCGCGGGGCCGGAAAGGCGCCCGTCGCGCCCCACGGCCACGGTGCGCTCGCCCTGCGCCAGCGCCTCGGTGCCGAAGGCCAGGCCCAGTGCCTCGGCCACGGCCTCGTTGATGGTGGTGGGCGTGGTGCCGCGGATGTCGTAGGCCTTGAAGATCGAGGGTGTCAGCTGCATGGCCGGGATTGTAGGTAGGGCCACCGCGCCGCCCGGATAGGCATGTCCGAAAACGGCGAGTCCGCGCGCGCCGCCGGCCTATCATGGCCGCCATGAACCCGCCCGCCCCCGCGCTCGACGCCGACGCCTGCTACCGCGCCCTGCAGGCGCACGACGCGCGCTTCGACGGCGCGTTCTTCACCGGCGTGACCTCCACCGGCATCTACTGCCGCCCGGTCTGCCGCGTGAAGACCCCGCGGCGCGAGAACTGCCGCTTCTTCACCCACGCGGCGCAGGCCGAAGGCGCGGGCTTCCGCCCCTGTCTGCGCTGCCGGCCGGAGCTGGCGCCGCAGGCCGCGCCGTGGTCGACGCAGGATGCCTCCGCCCTGCTGGCGCGCCACGCCGCCCGGCTGCTGGACGCGCCCGACGCCTGGGGCGACGAAGCCCCCAGTGTGGCCGGCCTGGCCGCCCGCCTGGGCGTGAGCGACCGCCACCTGCGCCGCGTGTTCGAGTCCGAGCTGGGCGTCACCCCGCTGGCCTGGCTGCAGACGCGCCGCCTGCTGGCCGCCAAGCAGCTGCTGGCCGACACCCGCCTGCCGGTGGCGCAGGTGGCGCTGGCGGCCGGCTTTGCCAGCCTGCGCCGCTTCAACGCCGCCTTCGCCGCGCACTACGGCCTAAGCCCGACGGCGCTGCGGCGCCAGGGCGCCTCTGGCCCGCAGGACGGCGTGCAGGTCACCTTGGGCTGGCGGCCGCCGTACGACGCGGCGGCCATGCTGCGCTTCTTCGGCCAGCGGGCCATCGACGGCATGGAGTGCGCCGATCCGGCCGCCGGCACGCTGGCCCGCACGCTGCGGCTGGGTGATGACGCCGGCTGGGTCGCCTGCACCTTCGACGAAGCCGCCTGCCGCGTGCGGGTGCGCGTGGCCGAGGCGCTGGCGCCCCGCCTGCCGCGCGTGATCGCCCGCGTGCGCGCCTGGCTGGATCTGGACGCCGACCCGGCCGCCATCCACGCCGTGCTGGGCGCCGATTTCCCCCACGCCGCCGGGCTGCGCGTGCCGGGCACGCTGGACGGCTTCGAGCTGGCCGTGCGCGCCGTGCTCGGCCAGCAGATCACCGTGGCGGCGGCGCGCACGCTGGCGGCGCGGCTGGTGCAGCGGCTGGGCGAGCCGCTGCCCGAACCGGCGCCGGGGCTCACGCACCTGTTCCCCACGCCCGCCGCGCTGGCTACGGCGGACGGCGACACGCTGGGCCAGCTGGGCATCGTGCGCCAACGCCAGGCGGCGCTGCAGGCGCTGGCGCGTGCGGTGGCCGGCGGCGAGCTGGCCCTGCACCCCGGTGCCGACGTGCCGGCCACGCTGGCGGCGCTGAAGGCGCTGCCCGGCATCGGCGACTGGACGGCCCACTACATCGCCCTGCGCGCGCTGCGCTGGCCCGACGCCTTTCCGCCCGGCGACGTGGCACTGCACAAGGCGCTGGGCGTGGCCGGCCAGCCGCGCCCGGCCCAGGCCGCCGAGGCGAGGGCCGAGCGCTGGCGCCCCTGGCGCGGCTACGCGGTGATCCGCGCCTGGCACGGCGACGCGGCGCCCAAGCCTGAATCACTATGAATCCAATAGCTGCCTGCGGCTGTCCAGCAAGGACAAAACCGGGAAAACACCATGAAAAATGACGCCATCACCGCCCACCTCGTCTGCCCCACGCCAATGGGAGACCTGCTGCTGGGCGCCACCGCGCAAGGCCTGGCCGGCGCCTGGTTCATCCACGGCCAGCGCGACAGCCCGCCGCCGGGCAGCTGGGGCCGCGAAGACCCGGCGCACCCCGTGCTGGCCGAAGCAGCGCGGCAGCTGGGCGAGTACTTCGCCGGCCGGCGCCAGCGCTTCGAGCTGCCGCTGGACCTTTCCGCCGGCACGGCCTTCCAGCAGGACGTGTGGCACGCGCTGCTGGGCATCGGCAGCGGCGATTCGGCCACCTACACCGAGGTGGCCGCGCGCATCGGCCGGCCGGCCGCGGTACGCGCCGTGGGCACGGCCGTGGGCTCCAACCCGCTGATCGTCATCGTGCCCTGCCACCGGGTGCTGGGCAGCACTGGCGCGCTCACCGGCTTTGGCGGCGGGCTGGGGCGCAAGGCGGCGCTGCTGCAGCTGGAGGGCTGGCGCATCGACGGCGCCGAGGCCGGCACGCCCGACGCCACGCTGCGCCGCCTGCGCGCCCGGCGGGCCGCCGACGAGCTCTTCGATTGATGCCGCGCCCGCATCAATCCGACGCGCCGATTTCATCGGCGACCGCACCGGAAGCCGCGGCTCCATCGCCGATACTCGCTGCCATGTCGGCATCGGTAGCTATCGAATTCATACTGCTGGCGGCCATCTGGGGCGCCTCGTTCATGTTCATGCGCATGGGCGCGCTGGAGTTCGGCCCGCTGCCCACGGCCGGGCTGCGCGTGACCATCGCGGCGCTGGCGCTGCTGCCCGTGATGCTGATGCGCGGTCTGGGCCCGCAGCTGCGCCAGCACTGGAAGCCGGTGCTGTTCTGCGGCATCACCAATTCGGCCCTGCCGTTCGCGCTGTTCAGCTTTGCGCTGCTGTCCATCAGCACCGGGCTGACGTCCATCCTCAACGCCACGGTGCCGCTGTTCGGCGCCGTGGTGGCCTGGCTCTGGCTGGGCGACCGGCCCGGCGCTTCGCGCACGCTGGGGCTGGTGATCGGCTTCGTCGGCGTGGCCATGCTGGCCTGGGGCAAGACCAGCTTCCAGCCCGGAGCCTCGGGCATCGCGCCGGCCTGTGGCGTGATCGCCTGTTTGCTCGCCACGCTGCTGTACGGCTTTTCGGCCAGCTACACCCGGCGCTACCTGTCCGGCATGAACCCGCTGATGACGGCCACCGGCAGCCAGATCGGCGCCGCGCTGGGGCTGGCCGTGCCCACCGTGCTGTGGTGGCCGGCGCAGACACCCGGCACGCACGCCTGGCTGGCCATGCTGGCGCTGGGCGTGCTGTGCACCGCCGTGGCCTACGTGCTGTTCTTCCGCCTGATCGACCGGCTGGGGCCGGCCAAGGCGATCACCGTCACCTTCACCATCCCGGTGTTCGCGGTGTTCTACGGTGTCACGCTGCTGGGCGAAACGCTCACGCCCTGGATGCTGCTGTGCGGCGTGGTCGTGCTGTGCGGCACGGCGCTGGCCACGGGTGCGGTCAAGCTGTTCGTGCGCTAGGGCCGGTTCACCCAGCCGCTGCAACCTCTGGTAGCTATTTTTTATGTAGCTGCCTGCGGCCGGTTGGTGCCGGCCGTGAGCATTCTTTCCACATAACGGGCGATCAGGTCGATCTCCAGGTTGACCTTGTCGCCGGCCTTGAGCGAACCGAGCGCCGTGTTCTGCACCGTGTGGGGAATGAGGTTGATGGTGAAGGCGCAGCCTTCGGCCGTGTCCTGCACCTGGTTCACCGTGAGGCTCACGCCATTGACCGTGATCGAGCCCTTGTAGGCCAGAAACTTGCCCAGCTCGCGCGGCGCCAGCAGGCCGAACAGCCAGCTCTCGCCCACCGGCTCGAAGCGCGTGACCGTGCCAATGCCGTCCACATGGCCCGAGACGATGTGGCCGCCCAGCCGGTCGTGGGCGCGCAAGGCCTTTTCCAGATTCACCGGGCCCGTGCGATCAAGCCCGGCCGTGCGCGCCAGCGATTCGGCCGAGATGTCGATGCTGAACCGCCCCGCCGCGGCGTCAAGCGCGGTCACGGTCATGCAGGCGCCGTTGATGGCGATGCTGTCGCCCAGGCCCACGTCGGCCAGATAGGCTGGCGTCACTTGCAGCTGCAGCTGCTTGCCATGGGCGCTGCTGGCGCCCTGCTCGAGCACCTCGGCGATCTGGCCGACGGCGGTGATGATGCCGGTGAACATGTTGCTTCGAGCCTCCGCGGATACAAGCCCAGGCCAAAAGAGAAAAGCCCCGCAAACCGTTGATTTGCGGGGCTTTGTAAGGTGGCGCGGCTGGCAGGATTCGAACCCACGACCCCTTGGTTCGTAGCCAAGTACTCTATCCAACTGAGCTACAGCCGCGCGAAGCTTTTCATTATAGCACGCGTTTCTGGTAGGGCGTGCTGGGCTCGAACCAGCGACCAAGGGATTATGAGTCCCCTGCTCTGACCAACTGAGCTAACGCCCCCCGCGACCGGGCATTCTACCGAGGGCAACGCGCTGAAGGCGCCTCTAGCGCGAGCTCAGGCTCAGCGCGTTGCTCACCAGGCGTGAGGTGATGTCGACGATCTGGATCATGCGGTCGTAGGGCATGCGCGTGGGGCCGATCACGCCGAGCGTACCGACGACCTGGCCGTCCACCTCGTAGGGCGCACTGACCACCGAGAGTTCTTCCACCGGCACCGTCTGGCTTTCGCCGCCGATGAAGATGCGCACGCCCTGCGCTTCGCTGGAGATATCCAGCAGGCGGATCAGCTGTGCCTTCTGCTCGAACAGGCCGAAGGCGCGGCGCAGCTGGTTCATGTCGGTGGAAAAGTCGGTCACCGAGAGCAGGTTGCGCTCGCCGGAGATGACCACCTCGGACTGCGCCTCGCTCATGGCCTCGGTGCCGGCCTGCACGGCGGCCTGCATCAGGAGCGCGACTTCGGAGCGCAGCTGGTCCACCTCGGCCTTCAGGCGGGCGCGCACCTGCTCGATGGTCAGGCCGGAGAAATGCGCGTTGAGGTAGTTGGTGGCTTCGACCAGCTCGCTCTGGGAGTAGTCGGTGTCGGTGAACAGCACGCGGTTCTGCACGTCGCCTTCGGGGGTGACGATGATGAGCAGCAGGCGTTTGTCGGACAGCCGCACGAACTCGATGTGCTTGAACACCGAGCTGCGCCGCGGCGCCATCACCACGCCGACGAACTGCGACATGTCCGACAACAGGTGCGCGGCCTGGGCGATCACCTTCTGCGGCTGGTCGGCCAACAGCGAAGGTGCTTGCAATTCTTGCCGTTGCGCGGTCAGCATGGTGTCGACGAACAGCCGGTAGCCACGCGCGGTGGGCACGCGCCCGGCGGAGGTGTGGGGGCTGGCGATCAGGCCCAGCGCCTCCAGGTCCGACATCACGTTGCGGATGGTGGCCGCAGAAAGATCCAGGCCGGAAGCGCGCGACAGCGTGCGCGAACCGACCGGCTGGCCGTCGGCGATGTAGCGCTCGATCAGCGTCTTCAGCAGCAGGCGGGCACGGTCGTCGAGCATCCATTTCATTATGATGTAATTTGCCGATGCAGCCCCAATTCCGTCACGTCGCCCTGGTGGGCAAACACCACGAATCCGTGACGGGCGCAGTCGTCGATTCGGTGCGCGACGTGGCCCTGGCCATCGGCCAGTTCCTCAGGTCCCAGGGCTGCGAGGTGGCGCTGGAAGCGCGCACCGCGGAAGTGAGCGGGCTGCAGCAGGAATTTCCCGCCTGGTCGGTGCAGGACATCGGCGAGCGCGCCGATCTGTGCGTGGTGGTGGGCGGCGACGGCACCATGCTGGGCGTAGGGCGCCAGCTGGCGCGTTACGGCACGCCGCTGATCGGCGTGAACCAGGGACGGCTGGGCTTCATCACCGACATCCCGCTCGACGCCTTCCAGGAAGTGCTGCCACCCATGCTGCGCGGTGAGTTCGAGGAAGACCACCGCAGCCTGATGCATGGCCGCGTGATGCGCGGCGGCGAATGCGTGTTCGAAGCCCTGGCGATGAACGACGTGGTGGTCAACCGCGGCGCCGCCTCCGGCATGGTGGAACTGCGCGTGGAGGTCAACGGCCATTTCGTCGCCAACCACCGTGCCGACGGCATCATCGTGGCCACGCCGACGGGCTCGACCGCCTATTCGCTGTCGGCCGGCGGACCGCTGCTCCACCCCCTGGTACCGGCCTGGGTGCTGGTGCCCATCGCACCGCATGCCTTGTCAAATCGGCCGATCGTCCTTGCGGATCCGGTGGAGATAGCTATTGAAATAGTAGCTGGCCGGGATGCCAGCGCGAGTTTCGACATGCAGTCGCTGGCTTCGCTGCTCCATGGTGACCGCATCGTCGTGCGGCGTTCGCAGGAGCGGGTACGTTTCCTGCATCCCAAGGGCTGGAGCTATTTCGATACGCTGCGCAACAAGCTGCACTGGAACGAAGGGGGTGCCTGAAACATGGCGCTGCGCCACCTCGGTTTGCGTGATTTCGTCATCGTCGACGCGCTGGAACTCGCCCTGGGCGAGGGTTTCACCGCGCTCACGGGCGAAACCGGCGCCGGCAAGTCGATCCTGATCGACGCGCTGCAGTTGCTGCTGGGCGACCGGGCTGACGCACTTTACGTGCGCGAGGGCCAGCCGCGCTGCGAGTTGAGTGCCGAGTTCGACCCGGTGTCGCCAGCCGCCGCCTGGCTGGATGACAACGGCTTTGATGCCGACGCGGAGGCCCTGCTGCTGCGCCGCACCATCGATCGCAATGGCAAGAGCCGCGCCTGGATCAACGGGTCGCCGGCCACGATGGCGCAGTTGCGGGAACTTGGCGACCTGCTGGTCGACATCCATGGCCAGCACGCCTGGCAAAGCCTGACCCGGCCCGCCGCGGTGCGCTGCCTGCTCGACGCCTATGGCGGCATCGACACCGCGCCCCTGGCGGAAGCCTGGCAGGCCTGGCGCCGCGCCGAAGCCGAACTGGCCGAGGCGCGTGCCGCTCAAGCCACGCTGACAGAAGAACGCGACCGTTTGAGCTGGCAGCTCGGCGAGATCGACAAGCTGGCACCGGCCGCCGGCGAATGGGACGAACTCAACACGCGCCACGACCGGCTGTCGCACGCGCAGGCGCTTGCCGAAGCCGCGCAGGCAGCGGCCGAGGTGCTGGACGCCGACGACACCGGCGTACTCGCCCAGCTGGCCCTGGCCGAACAGAAACTGGCGGCGCTCGCCCACATCGAACCCGAATTCAGAGCCGTCGCCGAAGTGCTGGCGTCCAGCACGGCCACCGCGCGCGACGCGGCACACAGCCTGCACGCCTACCTTCGCCACACGGAACCCGATCCGCAGGCACTGGCCCGGCTGGACGAGCGCCTTTCGGGATGGCACGCACTGGCCCGCCGCTTCCGCCGACCGCCGGAAGAACTGCCGGCGCTGCAGGAGCAGTGGCGTACCGAACTGGCGCTGCTGCAGGCACGCGCCGACCTGCAAGCGCTGGAAGCCCAGGCGACCCAGGCCAGGTCCCGTTACATGGCGGCTGCCGACGCGGTCTCCCGGCAGCGCCGGCAGGCAGGCCCGCGACTGGCAATGGAAGTCACCCAAGCCATGCAGGGGCTGGGCATGGAAGGCGGCCGTTTCGAGGTCGCGCTCCAGCCCGGCGAGCCGGCCGCTCACGGCATGGAGCAGGTGCAGTTCCTGGTGGCCGGGCATGCGGGCGCCAGCGCACGGCCCATCGAACGCGTGGCCTCGGGCGGCGAGCTGTCGCGCATCGCGTTGGCGATCGCCGTGACCACCAGCCGGCTCGGCGAAGCCGGCACGCTGGTGTTCGACGAGGTGGATGCCGGTGTCGGCGGTGCGGTGGCCAGCACCGTGGGCCGCCTGCTGCGGCAACTCGGCCAGGACCGCCAGGTGCTGTGCGTCACGCATCTGCCCCAGGTCGCCGCCTGTGCCGACCAGCACTGGCGCGTGGCCAAACTGACCTCGCCCAGCGGCGCCACGAGCAGCGTCACGCCGCTGGCGGCGGAAGAACGTGTCACCGAGATCGCCCGCATGCTGGGCGCCCAAGCCGGCTCCGACGCCGGCCGCGCCCATGCCGTCGAAATGCTCCAGGCTGGCGCGGCGGCAGCCACACCGGCACCCCGCGGCAGGACCAGAAGCAGGGAGCGCGCCTGATGCGGCAGCTCGTGGTCATCACAGGCATGTCGGGTTCCGGCAAATCCATCGCCCTGCGCGCACTCGAGGATGCCGGCTACTACTGCGTGGACAACCTGCCGCCGGAACTGCTGGAGCCGCTGATCGGCCTGGACGACCCCCGCAAACCCGGGCGCACGGCCGTCGCCATGGACGTGCGCAGCGGCGCCTCGCTGCCGCAGGTGCCACTGATGCTGCAGACCCTGCGCGACCGCGGGGTGGAAGTGCGTCAGATCTTCCTGGATGCGAGCGACGACACCCTGCTGCGGCGCTTCTCGGAAACGCGCCGTCGCCATCCCTTGTCGTCGTCCGGCGATGTCAGCCAGCAGCAGGCACTGACGGAGGCCATCGCGGCGGAGCGCGACCTGCTGGCCGACATGCGCGAGCGCTCACACGTGATCGACACCAGCATGCTGCGCGCGGCGCAGCTGCAAAGCTTCGTCAAGTCGCTGATCGCCGCGCCCAGCAGCCAGTTGACGCTGGTGTTCGAGTCCTTCGCGTTCAAGCGCGGCATCGCGCTGGATGCCGACTTCGTGTTCGATGTGCGCATGCTGCCCAACCCGCACTACGAGCCGGAACTGCGTGCGCTCACGGGGCGCGATGCCGGCGTGATCGAGTTCCTGCGCCGCGAGCCTGAAGTCGGCCGCATGTTCCACGAGATCGCCGCCTTCCTGCGCGGCTGGCTGCCCGAGCTGGCGGACAACCAGCGCAGCTACGTCACGGTGGCCATTGGCTGCACCGGCGGCCAGCACCGCTCGGTCTATCTGGTGGAGCAGCTGGCGGCAGCATTCTCCAGGGACTGGCACACGCTGACGCGGCACAGAGAGCTCCCGCCGGCCTGAAACCGGCGGCGCTTCAGCGAGGCGCCTCGAGAAACTTGCGTACCGGCGCCGGCAGGGCCAGCGCCCGCCAGGCTGCGCCTTCGAACCAGGTTCCGTCTTGCGGCACTGCCATACCCCGCCGCAGCCGCACCGAAACGACGTGCAGTTCCAGCTCGCGATGGGTGAGTGCGTGGCGGATCGGCGCGTGCTGCCGGGCAGCCGGAGCCCCCGCCTGCGGGCAGGCGGCCAGCAGCGCCTCCTGCGACTCGAAGGCCGGCAGGCTGTGCAGCCTGGCCCAGATACCCGTGGCCGGCCGCTGGACGAGCCCGATGCGACCTTGCGTATCTGAAGCGTGAAGCAGCCACAGCGCCACCTGCTTGCGCGCCAGACGCCGCGTCTTCACCGGATAGCGGCCAGGGTCGCCTTCAAGGTAAGCGACACAAATGTCCTGCACGGGGCATTGCGCGCACATCGGCTGGCGCGCCGAGCACACGGACGCACCCAGATCCATCAGCCCTTGCGAGTAGGCAGGCATCTGCGCTGGGTCCCGGGGCAACAGCGCCTCGGCCTCCCGCCACAGCAGCTGTTCGTGGCGCGGCTGCGCCAGATCCTCCGCAAAGCCGAGCACACGCGTCAGCACGCGCTTGACGTTGCCGTCCAGGATGGCGACACGCTCCTGAAAACAGAAGCTGGCGATGGCCGCCGCCGTGGAGCGGCCAATGCCCGGCAGTGTCATCAGTTCGGCCGCCGTGCCCGGAAACACCCCACCATGGTGTTCGGCGATCACCCGGGCACACTGGTGCAGGCGTCTGGCCCGGCTGTAGTAGCCCAGACCGCTCCAGAGCGCCAGCACCTCGTCTTCTTTGGCCGCGGCCAATGACTGCAGATCGGGAAAGCGCTCCAGAAAACGCGCGTAGTAGGCCTTGACGGTACTCACCTGCGTCTGCTGCAGCATGATTTCCGAAAGCCACACGCTGTAAGGATCACGACCCTGTTGCCAAGGGAGGTCATGGCGGCCGTGCTGGCGCTGCCAGCGCACCACCCGGCTGGCAAGACCTGCAGCCCGGGGCGTCACTCGGCAGTCGCCAGCGCTTCGCTCGTGGTGCTCTGCTGCACCCGGATCTGCGCCGCGGACTTGCGCAGATCCGCCATCAGCTCGCCCATGCGCGCCTGCAGGGCCGAAAGCTGGGTTTCCTGCTCGCGCAATTCGTCGATGCGCATGTCGAGCCCGCCGGCCGCGTCCTGGATGCGCTGGATGGCATCCACACGCCGGCTGAAGGCGCGGCGCCGCTCACGCAACTGCGCATCAAGCTGGGCCGAGGAGGACTTGTTCCAAAGTTCCACCTCGCCCAGCGCGGTTTCGAAGATCGAGCGCACCCGCGCCAGCAGCGCGCGCACGAGCTTTTCCGTGAATTCCGGCCGCGCCAGGTTCATGAGGTTGCCGACGCCGAGGTACTGCATGTGGCTGCGCTCCACCGCGCTGAGATCGACGTCGAAGCGGCTCATGTCGGGCGGCGGCACCATCTGCAGCGAGAACCCGTGGTCTGCATTGAGCTGCTTGAAGGACACCGTGAGCATGGACTCGATTTCCGACTCCAGCAGACGCACCTGGCGCACCACGCCCCTCAGGTTGTCGAAGCCCTTGGCATAGGTCCTCTTCAGGCCTACCTTCAGTCCCGGCTCGCGCAGCGCCGTGGTGAGCTCCGCCAGTTCCTTCTTGATCGACGAGGTGCCCAGCAGCTTGAACACCTCGCGCAGCAGCTTCATGTGCACCGAGCGCACCGCCAGCACGCTGGCGCCGCTGCGGTCGAATTCGGTCTTTTCGGATTCGATGCGCAGGCGCATCTGCCGGATCACGTTCTGGTTCTTGCCACGCAGGCTCCGGAGTTCCTGTTCCTGGTCCGACAGCTCGCGACGCCGCACCGACAGCACCCGTTCCGCATCCTCGCGCATCTTGCGCATCATGGCCGCGACGGAATCCGCCAGCATGCGCTGCCGGGCGCCGAGCACCTCGTCGGCCAACATCTGCTCGAAAGCCGGAACGCCACTTTGCTCGAGCAGTTCCTGGTCGCCGCGCACCTTGGCCAGCAAGCCCTTCTGGGCCGACAGCGCGATCACCTGATCGGGCGCGATGCCCAGCGTGTGCGCGGTCCTGGCGCACTGGCTGGCGATCTGCTCCTTGATCTGCCGGGGCGAACTCAGGTCGTCCCACATCGTGTCGACCTTGTTGAGCACCACGAACTTGGCACCGTCGCCACCGTCCATGGCGCCGATGTGCTCGCGCCAGATCGCCAGGTCCGACTTGGTCACGCCGGTATCGGCCGCCAGGATGAACACAGCGCCCTGCGCCTGGGGGATCAGGCTCACCGTCAGTTCCGGCTCGGCGCCGATGGCGTTCAGGCCCGGCGTGTCCAGCACCACCAGGCCTTGCTTGAGCAGAGGATGCGCCATGTTGATCAGCGCATGGCGCCAGCGCGGCACTTCCACATTGCCCTGGTCGTCGAGCGGCGGGTTGTCTTCTGGCGCCTCGTCGTGCCAGAAACCGAGGGCACGCGCCTCATCCACGGTCACGGTCCGGGTTTCGGAAACCTTCTCCATCGCGCCGGCGAGTTGCTGCGGATCGTTCACGTCCAGGTCGACGCGGGTCCATTTTTCCGGCACCTGCCGCCATTCCAGCAGGGCCTGGGGCTGAAGCCGCGTCTCGATGGGCAGCAGGCGCAGGCAGGGAGGCACCGAAGCGTCATAGCCCAACTCGGTCGGGCACATGGTGGTGCGGCCGGCGCTGGCCGGCATGATGCGGCGGCCATAACCGGCAAAGAACACCGCGTTGATCAGCTCCGACTTGCCGCGCGAAAACTCGGCCACGAAGGCCACCATCACCTTGTCGGCGCGCAGCTGCTCCTGCAAGCGCTGCACACGCTCCTCGGTACCGTCGTCCAGCAATTCCTGGTCGCGCATCCAGTCGGCCAGCAACTTCAGGCGCAGGGCCATTTCCCTGCGCCAGGTGCTGTGTTCGTCGAACTGTGCGTTGAATCCGGAAGCAGTCACTCGGGGCTCCACCATGCCATGGCGCATATTACACGGGGCAGGCACTTTTCAGCGCCCCGGATCGTCCTTGGTGTGAACCAATCGACGCTGTAGCTGACTAGCCGCGCTGGCAGCTCGGGCAATAGAAGGTGGAGCGCTGCCCCTGCCGGATCTGCCGCACCGGCGTGCCGCACACCGGGCACGGCTGGCCGGCACGGCCGTACACCGCCGCCTGTAGCTGGAAATGGCCGGCGTCACCCATGGCGTTGGCGAAGTCGCGCAGGGTCGATCCGCCCTGTTCCACGGCGCGCTGCAGCACCTGCCGGATCGCTGCGTGCAGCCGGTCAGCGCGCGGGCGCGACAGCCTGGCCGCGCGCACGGTGGGCCGGATGCCGGCGTGGAACAGGGCTTCGGATGCGTAGATGTTGCCCACGCCCACCACCACGTCGCCGGCCAGCAGCACCTGCTTGATCGGCGCGCGACGTTCGCGCAGCGCGGCGTGGAAGCGGCCGGCGTCGAAGCCGTCCTCCAGCGGCTCCGCCCCCAGCCCGCCCAGCAGGCGGACCACGCGCTCGTCCAGCTCGCGCGGCGCCCACACCACGGCGCCGAAGCGGCGCGGATCGTGCAGACGCAGCACCCCGGCCGTGGTGACCAGGTCGAAATGGTCGTGGATCCCGGCCGCACCAGGATCGTGCGCGAATCGCAGACTGCCGGACATGCCCAGGTGCATGAGCAGCAAGCCCTCGTCCAGGTACAGCATCAGGTACTTGCCGCGCCGCCCCACACCCGTCACGCGGCGCCCGGACAGGAGTTGGGGATCCACGCCGAGTGGCCACCGGAGCGGCTTGCCAAGCCTTGCCGACACCACCGTGGCACCGGTGATCCGGTCGGCAAAACTGCGCCGCGTCACCTCGACTTCCGGCAGTTCAGGCATGGCGGCAGGGCTTTGCAGTCATGGATTATTATGAGCCGATGCAGTATCTGACTCGCGTCATTGCCTTGGCTGCGGCCATGGTGGCCAGCCCGCTGCTGGCCCAGGTTCAGCAGGCTGCACAGCAGCCCGTTCGCACGACGCCTGAGCCGGGCGCGCAGGCAACCACCAGGGCCACGAACACCATGTTCACAGCCCGGCTCATGTACGAGCTGCTGCTGGCCGAGTTCAGCTTCCAGGACGGCGATCCGCAGTCCGGCTACCGATTCATGCTCGACGCCGCCCGCCGCACCGGGGACGAGGCGCTGTTCCGCCGGGCCACCGACATGGCGATCCAGTCGCGCTCGGGCCCGGGGGCGCTGGAGGTAGCGCGGGCCTGGCGCGAGGCCCACCCCGATTCGGTCGACGCCAACCGCTACGAACTGCAGGTACTGCTGGCGCTCAACCGCGTGGCGGAAACCGAGGCCCCGCTGCGCGCCACCCTGGCCGCACTGCCCAAGGACGACCGCGAAGACTTCCTGGCTGCCCTGCCCCAGCTCTACAGCCGTGCCAGCGACAAGACCGAAGCCGCACACGTGGTCGAACACGCGCTGGACAACGCCCTCAAGGACCCGGCGCAGGCCGCGGCGGCCTGGACGGCCATCGGCCGATTGCGCCTGCAGGCCGGTGACAAGGTGGGTGCACTGGCCGCCGCCACGCTGGGCCAGGATGCTGACCCCGCCGCGCGCTGGCCGGCGTTGCTGGCGCTGCAGCTCGCCGCAGCCGACGAGCCCCAGGCCGAATCGCTGGTGCAGCACTACCTGCAAAGTGCCAAGCCGCTGCCGGAGGTACAGCTGGCCTATGCGCGCTGGCTGATCGACGAAGGCCGGCTCACCGACGCGCACGCACAGCTCGCCGCCATCACCGCACGCGACCCCGAGTTCGCCGAGGCCTGGCTGCTGCAGGGCGGCCTGTACGCCCAGCAGCGCGACGATGCGCAGGCGCAGCTGGCGCTGGCCAACTACATGGCGCTGCTCAAGCTCAAAGGCGGCGCGGACGCCAGTGAAGGCATGGACCGCGCGCGCCTCACGCTGGCGCGCATCGCCGCGCGCCGTGGCGACTACCCGAACGCCGAGGCCCTGCTGGACCAGATCGAAACACCGGGCCAGGCCCTGACGGTCGCCACGGAACGCGCCGCCATCCGCGTCAAGCAGGGGCATCTGGACGACGCCATCGCCGCCATCCGCGCCGCCCCTGACGACAGCCCGCGCGACACGCGCCTGAAGCTGCTGGCCGAGGCGCAACTGCTGCGCGAGAACGGCCGTGCCGAGCAGTCCTACCAGATGCTGAACGCCGAGCTGCGCAAGGAACCGACGGACGAGGACCTCATCTACGACACCGCCATGTCCGCCGAGCGCATGGGCAAGCCCGACGAGATGGAGGCGCTGCTGCGCCGGCTGATCGAGCTCAAGCCCGACGCCTACAACGCCATGAATGCGCTGGGCTATTCGCTGGCCGACCGCGGCGTGCGCCTGCCCGAGGCCAAGTCGCTGATCGAGAAAGCCGTGCAGCTCGCGCCCGACAACGCTTTCATCCAGGACAGCCTGGGCTGGGTGGAGTTCCGGCTGGGCCATCACGCCGAGGCCGAGCGCATCCTGTCCGAGGCCTTCCGTCGCCGGCCCGACGCAGAAATCGCCGCTCACCTGGGCGAGGTGCTGTGGGTGCAGGGCCAGACCGAACGGGCGCGCGCGGTCTGGCGCGAAGGCTACCGGCTCGATCCCGACAACGACACCCTCAAGCAGACGCTCAAGCGCCTGAAGGTCCGCCCGTGAGCCGCTACCGGCCAGCCCCGGCGCCCTGGCTGCGCCGGCTGGCTCTGCTGGTTGCTATGCTTGTCATAGCTGGCTGCGCCAGCCCCGTGCGGCCCGGAGGGCAAAAAGACCATGAAATCTCCAGTTGGTCCGGACGGATGGGGTTGACCGTGGCTTCCGAACCGCCGCTGTCGTTCTCGGCCGCCTTCGCGCTCACGGGTGACGCCGCTGCCGGCGAGCTGACGCTCACCTCCCCACTCGGCAGCACCCTCGCCGTGCTGCGGTGGCGCCCAGGCGGCGCAGTGCTGGTGCAACCCGACGGCGAACAGCACTACGAATCGGTGGACCGCCTGGTCGAGCAGGCCACCGGCGCGGCAATCCCCGTGCAGGCGCTGTTCGCCTGGCTGCGCGGCCGGCCGGAGCAGGTGCCGGGCTGGCAGGTCGACCTGAGCCAGCTGGACGATGGGCGCCTCGTCGCCAACCGCCAGATGCCGCTGCCCACGGCCGTGCTGCGCCTGGTGCTCGAGCGCTGAGCCGCCTGGCCGCGCCCGGACGATGCCGATAATCCGGCCATGCGTTCGATCCTGGATGTGCCAGCACCTGCCAAGCTGAATCTGTTCCTGCACGTCGTGGGTCGCCGCGCCGACGGCTACCACCTGCTGCAGTCGGCCTTCATGCTGATCGACTGGTGCGACACGCTGCACTTCGAGCGCCGCGCGGGCGGCGCCATCTCGCGTGAAGACATCGGCGGCGGCCCAGGCCTGCCCACCGACGACCTTTGCGTGCGCGCCGCAGCAGCCCTGCAGCAAGCCAGCGGCCGCACCGAAGGGGTGCACATCACTCTGGACAAGCGCGTTCCCGCCCAGGCGGGCATGGGCGGTGGCTCGTCGGATGCGGCCAGCACGCTGCTGGCGCTCAACCGGTTGTGGGAGCTGCGGCTGTCCCGCCCTCAGCTGGCCGCGATCGCGCAGGAACTCGGTGCCGACGTGCCGTTCTTTTTGGGCGGCGGCAACGCGTGGGTCGAAGGCATCGGCGAGCGCCTGCAGCCCCTCGCCCTGCCGCAAGCCCGCTTTGTTGTGCTCAAGCCACCCCATGGCGTGGAAACCGCGGCGATTTTTCGCAGCGAAGCGCTGCAGCGCAGCACAATCCCTGCTACAATTGCGGGCTTTGCTGCAGACCCGTGGACCTTTGGCCACAACGACTTGCAGCCGGTCGCCGAAGGGCTTTGCCCACAGATCCGGGAAGGCCTCGCGTGGCTAGCGTCCGCGGGCCTGGCAGGCAGGATGACCGGTTCCGGCAGCGCGCTTTTTGCGCATCTTGCCGGTCGCGAGGCGCCTGCGCTGCCCGCCGGCTTGCTGGCGGCAGGCTGGCAGATCAGGGAATGCGGCAATCTGGCGGTTCACCCCTTGGCGGGTTGGGCCGGCAGCGACGATCAAGGGTGCGCGGCCTGATGGCCATGGACCTGTGTAGGGGAGTCGCCAAGTTGGTTAAGGCACCGGATTTTGATTCCGGCATGCGAGGGTTCGAGTCCTTCCTCCCCTGCCAAACCGTTGTAGTTTCCGCCTCGGCGCTCCTGGGCTTGCGCGGCAACGCGTCAGGCGCATCGAACGGCCGGCCTCGTAACCGCGAGTGATGACCCTCCAGCCCATGCAGCCGCAGAGCCAACCCGACTTCCTGGTGTTCACCGGCAATGCCAATCCGGCGCTTTCCGCCGAGATCGCCAGCCACCTGGGCATCACGCTCGGCGCCGCCGACGTGGGGCGCTTCTCCGACGGCGAGGTCACCGTCGAGATCAAGCAGAACGTGCGTGCCCGCGACGTGTTCGTGGTGCAGTCCACCTGCGCGCCCACCAACGAAAACCTGATGGAGCTGCTGATCATGGTCGACGCGCTGCGCCGCGCCTCGGTCGAACGCATCAGCGCCGTGATTCCCTACTTCGGCTACGCCCGGCAGGATCGCCGCCCGCGTTCCACGCGCGTGCCGATCTCGGCCAAGGTGGTGGCCAACATGCTGCAGGCCGTGGGCGTGAACAGCGTGCTCACCATGGACCTGCACGCCGACCAGATCCAGGGCTTCTTCGATATCCCGGTCGACAACATCTACGCCTCGCCCGTGCTGCTGGGCGATCTGCGCCAGAAGAACTATGAAGACCTGCTGGTGGTCAGCCCCGACGTCGGCGGTGTGGTGCGCGCGCGCGCGCTGGCCAAGCAGCTGAACTGCGATCTGGCCATCATCGACAAGCGCCGGCCCAAGGCCAACGTGAGCGAGGTCATGCACGTGATCGGCGACATCGAGGGCCGCAACTGCGTGATCATGGACGACATGATCGACACCGCCGGCACCCTGGTGAAGGCTGCTGAGGTGCTCAAGGAGCGCGGTGCCAAGAAGGTGTACGCCTACTGCACGCACCCGATCTTCTCCGGCCCCGCCATCGAGCGCATCGCCCAGGGCAGCGCGCTCGACGAGGTGGTGGTCACCAACACCATTCCGCTGGCCCCTTCCGCCGTCCAGTGCGGCAAGATCCGCCAGCTTTCCGTGGCACCGCTGATCGCGCAGACCATCCAGCGCATCGCACGTGGTGACTCGGTGATGAGTCTGTTTTCCGAGCAGGAGAACCTGTTCTAGGAAAACGGCAAGCGGCCCGCGCTGCCCATCCGGGGCACGGCGCGGGCCATTTTTCAACCGGAGCCGGCTGGTCGCGGCAGGTTCCACAAGGAGTTTGAACCATGAAATTCGTCGCTTTCGAGCGCGCAAAGCAGGGAACGGGTGCGAGCCGCCGTCTGCGCAATGCCGGCAAGGTGCCCGGTATTGTTTACGGCGGTGAGGGTGAGCCCCAACTGATCGAGCTGGACCACAACGCGCTGTGGCAGGCCATCAAGAAAGAAGCCTTCCACTCGTCGGTGCTCGACATGGAACTGGCCGGCAAGTCCAGCCAGGTGCTGCTGCGTGACCTGCAGATCCACCCCTACAAGCAGCAGGTGCTGCACGTGGACTTCCAGCGCGTGTCCGCCAAGCAGAAGATCCACATGAAGGTGCCGCTGCACTACAGCGGCGAGGAAGAGTCGCAAGCCGTCAAGTTCGACAAGTGCCTGGTCAACCACGTGGCCACGGAACTGGAAGTCAGCTGCCTGCCGGCCGACCTGCCGGAAGCCATCAACGTCGACCTGTCCAAGCTGGAAAAGGGCGCGACGCTGACGCTGAAGGACATCCAGCTGCCCAAGGGCGTGGAAGCCGTGCTGCACGGCCACTCGGCCGAAGACACCGTGCTGGTCACCGTGGTGCTGCCTGCTGGCGAGGAAGCTGCCGAAGGCGAAGCCCCCGCTGCCGACGCTGCTGCCCCGGCCAAGCCCGAATAAGCCAACAACAAGAAGCCGCCTTGCGGCACCCGCGCCGGCTGGCCGCAAGGCCGCCGGTGCCCTCCCGAAGGCCCGCCCCGCGCGGGCCTTTTTCATCGCCGGGCCGCCCCAAGATGAAAACACCCCCTCGGGGGCAGCGCACCACGCGCAGCGGGGGAGCGCGGGGGCCTTTTCGTTGCCGTACAGCCCGTCGCCATGCGACGCGTAGCGGCCAGGCGCGCACCCTCAACTTTTCATGACCCGCCGGACGGGATAATCGACCCATGATCAAGCTGTTCGTCGGCCTGGGCAACCCGGGGCCGCAATACGCCGATACGCGGCACAACGCGGGCTTCTGGTGGATCGACGCCGTGGCGCGCCAGCTGGGCGCCACGTTGGCGCCGGAGCGCGGCTACCAGGGCCTGGTGGCACGGAAAAACCTGCACGGGCAGCCGGTCTGGCTGCTGGAGCCGCAGACCTTCATGAACCTCTCGGGCCGCTCGGTGGCCGCGCTGGCGCGCTTCTTCAAGATCGCGCCCGAGGAAATCCTGGTGGTGCACGACGAGTTGGATCTGGCGCCCGGCCAGGCCAAGCTCAAGCTGGGTGGCGGCCATGCCGGCCACAACGGGCTGCGCGACATCCATGCGCAGCTGGGTTCCAGCAACTACTGGCGCCTGCGGCTGGGCATCGGCCATCCGGGCGACAAGTCGGAGGTGGTGGGCTGGGTGCTGAAAAAGCCGCCGGCGGAAGAGCTGGCACTGATCGAGCAGGCGGTGGCGCGTTCGGCGCAGGCCTTCGAGCTGCTGGCCGAGGGCGACATGGAGCGCGCGATGGTGCAGATCCACACCAGCAAGCCCCCGCGCGCCAAGCCGCCCAAGCCCGAGGGCGCGGCCCCGCCAGCTTGAAGACGCTTCAATAAAGAGAGCTGCCTGCGCCCGCCGCGCCTGGGCTAGAGCCCATTTTTACCCTAAAAAGCCGGCTGACCTTAGCCCGCCGTCACCTGCATGCGGCGGTACTTTTCCCAGAGCTGGTCCTTGCTTTCGACCCGCTGCGGATTCACGGGGATGCACTCCACCGGGCAGACCTGCACGCACTGCGGCTCATCGAAGTGGCCGACGCATTCGGTGCACTTGTCGGGGTTGATCTGGTAGATCTCGGCGCCCATGGAAATGGCGTCGTTCGGGCACTCGGGCTCGCAAACGTCGCAGTTGATGCATTCGTCGGTGATCATCAGCGCCATGGCGCGTCTCTCCGTAGGACCGATAAGCAGAAGCTGAATTATCCGCCGCCAGGCCCCTTCCGGCTTGACGCGTGGCAAATCCAGCGTCGATTGTGTTGATAATGCCCGGGCCGCCAGGCGCCTGCCAGCCGAGCCATGAGCTATTTCCTCTTCAAGCGCATCCTCACGCTGATCGCCACGCTGGTGGCCACCAGCGTGATCGTGTTTTCGGTGCTGGAAGTGCTGCCCGGCAACGCCGCCCAGGTGCTGATGGGCCCCGACGCCGACCCGGCCGCCGTGGAAGCCAAGGCGCGCGAGCTGGGCATGGATCAGCCCGCCATGACCCGCTACGCCCACTGGGTGGGCGGGCTGGCGCGGGGCGACATGGGCCTTTCCTACGCCTACGGCTCGCCGGTGTCGGAGCTGATCGCCGAGCGGCTGACGGTGACGGTGCCGCTGGCCGTGATGGCCATGCTGCTGACGGTGCTGCTGGCCCTGGGCGTGGGCGTGTACGCCGCGGCGCGCCACAACAGGCTGGGCGATGTCGGGCTGATGACGCTGGCGCAGATCGGCATCGCCATCCCCAATTTCTGGTTCGCCATCCTGCTGATCCTGCTGTTCTCGGTGAAGCTGCAGTGGTTTTCGGCTGGCGGCTTCGACGGCTGGTACTTTGACGACGGCTTCTGGCACGGCCTCTGGGAAGGCCTGCAGGCGCTGCTGCTGCCGGCAGTGTCGTTGGCCGTGGTGCAGGGGGCGATCCTGGCGCGCTTCACGCGCTCGTCGGTGCTGGAGGTGATGCGCGAGGATTTCGTGCGCACCGCCCGTGCCAAGGGCCTGAGCCGCCGCGCCACGCTGTGGGGCCATGTGCTGCGCAACGCCATGATCCCGGTGATCACGGTGATGGGCCTGCAGTTCGCCGAGCTGCTGGCGGGCACCATCGTGGTCGAGAACGTGTTCTACCTGCCGGGCCTGGGGCGGCTCATCTTCCAGAGCATCGCCAACCGCGACCTGATCGTGGTGCGCAACTGCGTGATGCTGCTGGCGGCCATGGTGGTGATCGTCAACTTCATCGTCGACGTGCTCTACGCCGTGATCGACCCGCGTGTGAAGGCCAGTCACCTGTGAAGCCCGAGCCTTTCAAAAACTCCTGTTTTCATAGCTGCCTGCGCCCGCCAATCAAGGGCCAGATGCCAATTTGGTTCATGAAACGCGGCCCATGAGCACCACCGACGCCCGGCCCGCCAGCGTGTCCGCATCCGCCGCGGCACCGGCTGCCGCGCCCGGCTTCTGGTTCCGCGCGCTGCGCCACCCCGGCTTCGTGATCGGCGGTGTGCTCACCGCGCTGCTGGTGCTGGCGGCCGCGGTGTCCTACGTGTGGACGCCCTGGCCGGTGTACGAGGTCAACATGGCCGACAAGCTGCTGCTGCCGTCGTGGGCGCACTGGTTCGGGGCCGATGCCTTCGGGCGCGACGTGGTGTCGCAGCTGCTGATGGGCGCGCGCGCCTCGATCCTGGTGGGCATCATCGCCGTCGGCATCGGTCTGGTGGTGGGCACCGCGCTGGGGCTGCTGGCGTCGGCACGGCGCGGCTGGGTGGAGGAACTGGTGATGCGGCTGGCCGACTTCACCTTCGCCTTCCCGGCCATCCTCTCGGCCATCATGCTGACGGCCGTGTTCGGGCCGGGCATCGTCAACGCCATCATCGCCATCGGCATCTACAACATCCCCACCTTCGCGCGCATCACCCGCGCGGCCGCCAACGCCGTGTGGGCGCGCGAGTTCGTGCTGGCGGCGCGTGCCTGCGGCAAGAGCGCCTGGGCCATCACCTGGCAGCACATCCTGCCCAACATCGCCGCGGTACTGACGGTGCAGGCCACCATCCGCTTCGCCGTCGCCATCCTGGCGGAAGCCGCGCTGTCGTACCTGGGGCTGGGCACGCAGCCGCCGCAGCCGAGCTGGGGCCGCATGCTGGCCGAGGCGCAGACGCTGATGTTCCAGGCGCCGCTGCTGGCCGTGTGGCCAGGGCTGGCGATCGCGCTGTCGGTGCTGGGCCTCAACCTGCTGGGCGACGGGCTGCGCGACCTGCTCGACCCCAAGCTGGCCAGGAGCCGCTGACCATGGCGCTGCTGGACGTCGAGCACCTGCGCGTCGATCTGCGCACCCACCGCGGCAGCGCGCCCGCGGTGCGCGACCTGAGCTTCTCGCTGGAGCGCGGGCAGACGCTGGGCATCATCGGCGAATCGGGCTGCGGCAAATCGCTCTCGGCCCTCTCGCTGCTCGGGCTGGCGCCGGACAACGGCACGGTGAGTGGCAGCATCCGGCTGGAGGGGCGCGAGCTGGTGGGCCTGGCCGACCGCGACTGGCGCGCCATCCGCGGCGACCGCATCGCCATGATCTTCCAGGAGCCGATGACGGCGCTGAACCCGGTGCACACCATCGGCGACCAGGTGACCGAGCCGCTGCGCCTGCACCAGGGCCTGCGCGGGCGCGCCGCCCGCGAGCGCGCGGTGGCGCTGCTCACCCGCGTGGGCATCCGCGACGCCGAACAGCGCCTGGCCGCCTACCCGCACCAGTTCTCGGGCGGCCAGCGCCAGCGCATCATGATCGCCATGGCGCTGGCCTGCGGGCCCGAAGTGCTGATCGCCGACGAGCCCACCACCGCGCTCGACGTCACCGTGCAGCAGCAGGTGCTGGGCCTGATCCGCGAGCTGGTGGCGGAAAGCGGCATGGCGCTGGTGCTGATCTCGCACGACCTGGGCCTGGTGGCGCAGAACGTCGAGCGCATGCTGGTCATGTACGGCGGCACGGTGGTGGAAAGTGGGCCGACCGCGCAGGTCTTTGGCCGGCCGGTACATCCCTACACGCGCGGGCTGATGGCCGCACGCCCCACGCTGGCACAGCGGCTGGCCAGCCACCACGGCGAGCCGCTGCCCACCATTCCCGGCAGCGTACCCGGCCTGTTCGGCCTGCCGCCAGGCTGCCCCTTCGCCGGCCGCTGCGCCTTCACCGAAGCCACCTGCCACACCGAAGTGCCGCCTGAATGGACCGTGGCGGACGGCCACCGGGTGCGCTGCAGCCGCCGCGAGGCGATCCTCGGCGCTTCTGAAACCATAGCTGTCCACGCCTGATGAAAGCCGGCCACAGCCCTTTTTTGCTTGAAATCCGCGACGTCGCGCAGGACTACCCGCTGCCGCGCGAATCCCTGCTGCGTCCGCCGGGGGTGGTGCAGGCGCTGCGCGGCGTTTCGCTCGACGTGGTGGCCGGCCGCAGCATGGGCATCGTGGGCGAATCGGGCTCGGGCAAGAGCACGCTGGGCCGGCTGGTGATGGCGCTGGAGCGCCCCACGCGCGGCAGCATCCGCTTTGAGGGGCGCGACCTGGCCGCGCTCTCGCCCGCCGGGCTGCGCGCCGCGCGGCGCGACTTCCAGATGGTGTTTCAGGACCCGTACGGCTCGCTCGACCCGCGCCAGCCCGTCTGGCGCACCGTGGCCGAACCCCTGGCGGCGCTGGAAAACGCCGGCCGCGCCCAGCAGCGCGCCCGCGCCGCCGAGACGCTGGCCTCGGTCGGCATGGACGCCGACGTGCTCGACAAGTACCCGCACGAGTTTTCCGGCGGCCAGCGCCAGCGCATCGCCATCGCCCGCGCACTGATCACCCGGCCCAGGCTGATCGTGGCCGACGAGGCGGTGAGCGCGCTCGACGTCTCGGTCCAGGCCCAGGTGCTCAACCTCATGGCCGGTCTGCAGCGCGAGCACGGCGTGACCTTCCTGTTCATCAGCCACGACCTGGCGGTGGTGGCCCACCTGTGCTCCGACGTGGCGGTGATGCAGGCCGGCCGGATCGTCGAGCAGGGGCCGGTGCGCCAGGTGCTCAGCCGGCCCGAACACCCCTACACGCAGACCCTGCTGGCCGCCGTGCCCGAGGGCTGAGCGCCCCACACCGCGTGTTGCGCCGCTGCAACCGGCCCGCTATAATGCGCGGTTACCAGAAAAACCGCGCCCGCGAGAAGTACGCCGGGCATCAAAAAGAGCCCGGCGCGGCTGCCGCACACGACCTGAAAGGACCCTCACCATGCGCGAAGGCATTCACCCCGATTACCGCGACGTGCTGTTCGTGGACGTTTCCAACGGCTTCAAGTTCGTCACGCGTTCCTGCGTGAACACCAAGGAAACCGGCACCACCGACGACGGCCGCGAGCTGCCGCTGTTCAAGCTGGACACCTCCAGCGAATCGCACCCCTTCTACACCGGCACCCAGAAGTCGGTGGACAACATGGGCGGCCGCGTGGAGAAGTTCCGCAACCGCTACGGCAAGGTCGCGCGCTAAGCCTAAGCAGCAGCGCCACTTTCCGCCACAGGGCAGCCCGGGCCACCGCGCTGCCCTTTGTTTTGCCCGGCGGGGCCCCAGGGGCTCACCGACGCGTCGTTCAAAATACTTGCTTTTCGCCCCTGGCCAAACCGGCCCGACCAGCCCTTGCACCACCCCACGCCCGCCATCGTCGCCCAGGAAGCCGTGCGCCGGCTGCCGCGCTGGGCGTTGATCGCCGTCTGCCTGGCCTACGTGCTGCCGGGCTACATCGGCCGGGCGCCGTGGAAGAACGCCGACATCGCCTCGTTCGGCTACATGCTGGCGCTGGAACACGCACCCTGGTCGGCCTGGCTGCATCCCACGCTGGAAGGGCTGAGCCCCGACACCAGCGCCCTGCTTCCCTACTGGCTCGGCGCCCTGGCGCTGCAGTGGGCGCCAGCCTGGGTGGCGCCGGATTTCGCCGCGCGCGTGCCCTTCATGCTGCTGCTGGTGTTCACGTTGGCGGCCACCTGGTACGCCACCTACTACCTGGCGCGCCATCCCGGCGCGCAGCCGGTGGCCTTCGCCTTCGGCGGTGAGGCCCAGCCGGCTGAGTACGCGCGCACGCTGGCCGACGCCAGCCTGCTGGCGCTGATCGCCACGCTCGGGCTGGCCCAGCTTTCGCACGAAACCACCCCTGCCCTCGCACAGCTGGCCTGCGCGACGCTGTTCTACTTCGGCCTGGCGGGGCTCCAGTTCCGGCCCTGGTCGGCCTGGATCGCCATCGCCGTCGGCCTGCCGGGGCTGGCGCTCTCGGGCGCGCCGACCACGGCGCTGATCTGGGCCGGCCTGACGCTGTTCGGCCTGGTCATCGCTCCGGCCGAGGAAATCGGCGGCAGCGAACGGTGGCGCACCCTGCTGCTGCTCGGCCTGATCACCGCGGCGACAGCGGTGCTGTCCGTGTGGGCCGACCTGCTGCGCTGGCAGATCACCCTGCCGGCGCGCGAGAGCGACTGGCGCGCGCTGGCGCGCCTGTTCCTGTGGTTCACCTGGCCGGTCTGGCCGCTGGTGCTGTGGACACTGTGGCGCTGGCGGCACCAGCTGCTGCAGATCCGGCGCCACCGCCACCTGGGCCTGCCGGTGATGATGGCGCTGGTGCCGGTGACCACCACCGTGTTCACCAACGCGAGCGACCGCGCCCTGCTGGTGGCGCTGCCGGCGCTGGCCACGCTGGCGGCCTTCGCGCTGCCCACCTTCCGGCGCAGCATGGCCTCGCTGATCGACTGGTTCACGGTGCTGTTCTTCACGCTCTGGGCCATCGTCATCTGGGTGGTGTGGCTGTCCCTGCACACCGGCGTGCCGGCCAAGCCGGCGGCCAACGTGGCGCGGCTGGCGCCGGGTTTCGAGCCGGTGTTCCAGTGGCCCGCCTTCGTGGCCGCGCTGGCCACCACGCTGGCCTGGTTCGCGCTGGCGCGCTGGCGCACCGGCCGGCACCGCACGGCCTTGTGGAAGAGCCTGGTGCTGCCCGCTTCAGGCGCCACGCTGTGCTGGCTGCTGCTGATGACCCTGTGGCTGCCGGCGCTGGACTACGCGCGCAGCTTCGCGCCACAGATGGCGCAGATCACCCGCATCATCGGCCACCCGGCCTGCGTGGAAACCATGGGCCTCTCCACCCCGCAGCTGGTGGGCACGCGCTTTCATGGCGGCTGGCCCACCCGCGTGCTGGACAGCGGCGCGCCGCAGTGCCCCTGGCTGCTGGTGGACGTGGACGCCCGGGCCGCCTTCAACGCCACGCCGCACGCGGGCGACTGGGAGCTGGTGCAGAGCGTGCGCCGCCCCACCGACGACAACGACACACTGCTGGTGTACCGCCACAAGGCGCTGCGATGACTTCAAAATCAATAGCTGCCTGCGGCCGTCAGACAAGGGTCGAAGGCCTATTTCGTTCGAAGTTTTGGTTCAGGTGGCAGCGGCGGTCTGCATGGGCGTTGCCACCGCGAGCGACCGCACCCGGTAGGCCGGGAACAGCAGCGCAAAGCAAGAGCCCTTGCCAAGCTGGCTGGTGATCTGCAGTTCGCCGCCGTGGCGCTGCGCCACGTGCTTGGCGATGGCCAGGCCGAGGCCGGTGCCGCCCGATTCGCGCGAGCGGCTGCGGTCCACGCGGTAGAAGCGCTCGGCCAGCCGCGGCAGGTGCTCGGGCGCGATGCCGGGGCCGGTGTCGGTCACCTCCAGCCGCACGGCGCCATCGGGCAGGTGCCGCCAGCCCACGCCGATGCGGCCACCCGCCGGCGTGTAGCGCACGGCGTTGATGATCAGGTTGGACACCGCGCTGCGCACCTCGCCGGCCGCGCCGGCCAGCGCGAAATCAGGCGCCGGTCCGAAGCTGATCTGCTGCGGCTGCCCTTCCGGCGGATGCAGGATGCCGGAGAGGCCGCGCGCCTCGTCCTCGCACTGGCGCATCATCGCCACCAGGTCGACCCGCTCGGCGTCGCCGGGCAGCGGGCTGCCCTCCAGCCGCGACAGCGTCAGCAGGTCATCCACCAGCGTCTGCATCCGGCGCGCCTGCGCGGCCATGAGCTGCAGGTAACTCTCCCGCTCCTGCTCGCCCAGCGGCAGCGTCTGCATGGTCTCGACGAAGCCGGCCAGCACCGTGAGCGGTGTGCGGATCTCGTGCGAGACGTTGGCCACGAAGTCGCGCCGCATCGCCTCGGCCCGCGCGGTGGCCGTCACGTCGTTGGACAACAGCAGCTTGCGGCCTTCACCATACGGGTGGATCTGGACCGACAGCCGCGCCGGCTGCGAACCGGCCAGCGGACGCCCCAGCATCTGCACGGGCTGCCCGAAATCACCGGCGTTGAAGTAGTTGACGAAAGCCGGCTCGCGCACCAGATTGACCACGTGCTGCAGCAGGTCGCGCTGCGACTGGAAGCCGAAGTGCTGCGCAGCCGTGTGGTTAAACCACTCCATGCGGCCGTCGGCGTCGAGCAGCACCACGCCATTGGGCGAGGCCTGGATGGCCGCCAGCACGGCGTCCATGCGCTGGGCACTCTCCTGGGCCTTGCGCTGCTCGGCCCGCAGCGCCTTGCTCACGCGGTAGGCAGCCTCACCCCACAGGCCGCGCACGGCCGGCGGGCGCGCGGCATCCGGCGCCGCCAGCCAGTGGTTGAAGCGCAGACCGCGCCGCGAATCGACGCCCAGCGCCAGCAGGCTGCCCAGCACCACCCCCGTGAGCGCACCGGGCCAGCCGCCCAGCAGCCAGCCGGCCAGGCCGGCCAGCAGCAACACTGCGGCAAGGAAGAGGATGCGGGCGATCATGGGGAGCCAGCGACCAGGCAGGGCGCCGACCTTAGCACGCCAGTGTGCTGTTCCGTAATAGGCAAAGTGCTGGCGGGACAGCCAACTAGCTGTTGAGCTGCGCCAGCGGCTGCGCCGTCAGGCGGTAGCCGGCGCCGCGCACGGTCTCGATCAGCACGCTGGCCGACCCCAGCGCCTCGCGCAGGCGCTTGACGTGCACGTCCACCGTGCGCTCCTCGATGAACACGTGGTCGCCCCAGACCTTGTCCAGCAGCTGGCCACGGCTGTGCACGCGCTCGGCGTTCTTCATCAGGTACTGCAGCAGCTTGAACTCGGTGGGGCCCATGCGGAGCTGCTCACCTTCGTACGACACGCGGTGCGTGGCGCCGTCGAGCACCAGCGCGCCGATCGCCACCGTGCCACCGTCCAGCTCGGGCGAGCGGCGCCGCAGCACGGCGCGGATGCGGGCCAGCATCTCCTTGGTGGAAAACGGCTTGGTGATGTAGTCGTCGGCGCCGGCATCCAGGCCCGCCACGCGGTCGGCCTCGTCGCCGCGCGCCGTCAGCATCAGGATCGGCACGCCCTTGGTGCGCGCGTCGCTGCGCCATCTGCGCGCCAGCGTCAGGCCGCTTTCACCCGGCAGCATCCAGTCGAGCAGGATCACGTCGGGCAGCACGGCGTCCAGTTCGCGCTGCGCCGTTTCGCTGTCCATGGCCCAGGTCGGCTGGAAGCCGTTGTGGCGCAGGTTGACGGCGATCAGCTCGGCAATGGGTGCTTCGTCCTCGACGATCAGGACACGCGGCATGTTTCTCATCGCCGGGCCTTTCGCGCGCGCACGCCCCCCGCCTCAGGGAAAAGCTCGCTGACGGCTGTGGAGAATCTCAGGGACACCATGCTCATCGCGCCACGCTCTCCACTTCCTCGATCGGCGCGTGCCGGATGTCGGCGCCCTTGACGATGTAGATGATGAACTCGGCGATGTTCTTGGCATGGTCGCCGATGCGCTCGATCGACTTGGCCAGAAACAGCAGATCCAGGCTCGGCGAGATGGTGCGCGGGTCTTCCATCATGTAGGTGATGAGCTTGCGCACGAAGCCGTTGAACTCCTCGTCCAGGTGGTCGTCGCCCTTGACGATCTGCAGCGCCTCCTCGGTGTCCAGGCGGGCGAAGGCGTCGAGCACCTTGCGCAGCTGCTCGGCCGCCATGTCGGCGGCCACGCGCAGCTCGTAAGCCGGCAGCTTGCGCGCCGCGCCGGAATCGATGATCGACTTCACCATGCGGGCGATCTTGGCGGCCTCGTCGCCCACGCGCTCCAGGTTGGCGGTGGTCTTGGAGATCGCCAGCAACAGCCGCAGGTCCACCGCCGTGGGCTGGCGCCGGGCGATGATGCTGGTCAGCTCGCGGTCGATCTCGAGCTCCATGGCGTTGACGCGGTTCTCGGTCTCCTGCACCTGCTGGGCCACCTCGGTGCTCAGCTCGGCGAGCGCGTAGATGGCCTGGCGAAGCTGCGATTCGACCAGCCCGCCGAGCTCCAGCAGGCGGGCCGAGACGTGGTTCAGGTCGCTGTCGAACTGGCTGGAAAGGTGTTTGTCTGGCATGACGGCTCCGATGCACCCTTAGCCGAAACGGCCGGTGATGTAGTCCTCGGTTTCCTTGCGCTTGGGCTTGAAGAACAGCTGCTCGGTTTCACCGAACTCGACCAGGTCGCCCAGGTACATGTAGGCCGTGTAGTCGCTGCAGCGCGCGGCCTGCTGCATGTTGTGCGTGACGATGGCCACGGTGTAGTCGCTCTTCAACTCGGCGATCAGTTCCTCGATCTTGCCGGTGGAGATCGGGTCCAGCGCGGAACAGGGCTCGTCCAGCAGGATCACCTCGGGCTTGATGGCGACGCCGCGCGCAATGCACAGGCGCTGCTGCTGTCCGCCCGACAGGCTGGCGCCGCTCTGGCCCAGCTTGTCCTTCACCTCGTTCCACAGCGCCGACTTGCGCAGCGCCCATTCAACGCGCTCGTCCATGTCGGCCTTGTTCAGGTTCTCGAACAGCCGCACGCCGAAGGCGATGTTGTCGTAGATCGACATCGGAAACGGCGTCGGCTTCTGGAACACCATGCCCACCTTGGCGCGCACCAGCGCCACGTCGAGCTTGCGGTCCAGCAGGTTCTGGCCGTCCAGCAGCAGCTCGCCCTCGGCGCGCTGCTCAGGGTAGAGCTCGAACATGCGGTTGAAGATGCGCAACAGCGTGGACTTGCCGCAGCCGGAAGGCCCGATGAAGGCGGTGACCTTGTTCTCCGGGATGTCGAGGTTGATGTTCTTCAGCGCGTGGAACTTGCCGTAGTAGAAGTTCAGGTTGCGCGCCGAGATTTTCGGTTTGAGCGCCGAGGCCGGCGGGGTCTGGACAGCGGTATCCATGTCGATGGCTCCGAAAGCAGGATCAGTGTTTGGTGCGGGTGACAAAGCGCGCCAGGATGTTCAGGCCCAGCACTGCCAGGGTAATCAGGAACACGCCAGCCCAGGCCAGGTGCTGCCAGTTCTCGTACGGGCTCATCGCGAACTTGAAGATCACCACCGGCAGGTTGGCCATGGGTGTGGACAGGTCGGCGGTCCAGAACTGGTTGTTGAGCGCGGTGAACAGCAGCGGCGCCGTTTCGCCGGCGATACGGGCCACGGCCAGCAGCACGCCAGTGATGACGCCCGCGCGGGCCGCGCGCAGCGTGACGCTGGTGATGACCTTCCACTTGGGCGTGCCCAGCGCGTAGGCGGCTTCGCGCAGGCCCGAGGGCACGAGCTTGAGCATGTTCTCGGTGGTGCGGATCACCACCGGGATCACGATCAGCGCCAACGCCAGCGAGCCGGCCCAGCCGGAAAACCCGCCCATGGGCACCACCACCACCGTGAAGACGAACAGGCCGATCACGATCGACGGCGCCGACAGCAGGATGTCGTTGACGAAACGGGTCACGCTGGCCAGCCAGCCCTTGGGGTTGTATTCCGCCAGGTAGATGCCCGCCAGGATCCCGATCGGCGTGCCGATCAGCGTGGCCACGGCCACGATCACCAGCGAGCCGAAGATAGCGTTGAGCAGGCCGCCTTCGTCGTTGGGCGGCGGCGTCATCTGGGTGAAGGTGGCCAGGGTCAGCCCCGACACACCCAGACGCAGCGTTTCCCACAGGATCCAGGCCAGCCAGAACAGGCCGAAGGCCATGGCCGCCAGCGACAGCGTGAGCGCCAGCTTGTTGACCAGCTTGCGGCGGTTGAACAGCGCATTGCGCTGGGGCGATGCGGTGATGGCGTTCATGTCTTGGCTCCCTCGCGCTTCTCGAGACGCGCCAGCAGCAGTTTGGACAGCGCCAGCACCACGAAGGTGATGAAGAACAGCACCAGGCCCAGGTAGATCAGCGACGCCTGGTGCAGGCCGGGGCCGGCCTCGGCGAACTCGTTGGCCAGCGCCGAGGTGATGGAGTTGGCGGCCTCGAACAGGCTGATGGAGTTGAGCTGGTTCATGTTGCCGATCACGAAGGTCACGGCCATGGTCTCGCCCAGCGCGCGGCCCAGGCCCAGCATGATGCCGCCGATGACGCCGGCCTTGGTATACGGCAGCACCACCTTGTAGACCACCTCCCAGGTGGTGGAACCGAGCCCGTAGGCCGATTCCTTGAGCATGGGGGGCGTCACCTCGAACACGTCGCGCATGACCGAGGCGATGAAGGGGATCACCATGATCGCCAGGATGATGCCGGCGGACAGGATGCCCAGGCCCACCGGAGGGCCGGAGAACAGCGCGCCGAGCACCGGCACGTCGCCGAACCAGCGCTGCATGGGCTGCTGCACGTATTGCGACAGCACGGGCGAAAACACCAGCAGGCCCCACATGCCGTAGACGATGGAGGGGATCGCCGCCAGCAGCTCGATGGCCGTGCCCAGCGGGCGCTTCAGCCAGGCGGGCGACAACTCGGTCAGGAACAGCGCGATGCCGAAGCTCACCGGCACGGCGATCAGCAGCGCGATCGCCGACGTCACCAGCGTGCCGTAGATCATCACCAGGCCGCCGAACTTCTCGGCGGCAGGGTCCCAGACCGCGGTGAACAGGAAATCCAGCCCGAAGGTGCGGATGGCCGGCCAGGCCCCCACCACCAGCGACAGGATGATCGCCACGAGCAGGCCGAGCGTGAGCACGGCAGCGCCGCGTGCGGCGGCGGCAAACAGCCAGTCGGCGGTGGCGCCTGTGCGCGCCTTGCGCACCGGTGGGGGTGTGGTCATGATGGCCTCGTCATTGCGCCCCGGCAGTGTAAAGGCGCCGCCATCGTTCGCGGTCAGGCTTGTGGTCATGTTCGGCCGCATTCAAAAATGGCCGGCGCGAGGGCCGGCCGCAGGGCTTGGCGCGGGCGCCGGGCCCGCGCGAGGGTCACTGCTGCGCCAGGGTGGCGCCGGAAGCGTCCTTGATCTGCGACCAGGCGCGCTCCTTGATCAGCTTCTTCACGCTGTCGGGCATCGGCACGTAGTCCAGGTCGTCGGCGGCCTTGTCGCCGTTGGCGTACGCCCAACTGAAGAACTTCAGCACTTCCTTGCCCTGCTCGGGCTTGTCCTGTGCCTTGTGCATCAGGATGAAGGTGGCGCTGGTGATGGGCCAGGACTGGTCGCCCGGCTTGTTGCCGAGGATCTGGTAGAACGACTTGGCCCAGTCGGCGCCAGCGGCGGCGGCCTTGAAGCTGGCGTCGCTCGGGCTGACGAACTTGCCCGCGGCGTTCTGCATCTGGGCGTAGGTCATCTTGTTCTGCTTGACGTAGGCGTACTCGACGTAGCCGATCGAGTTGGGCAGGCGGCCGACGAAGGCGGCCACGCCCTCGTTGCCCTTGCCGCCGGCGCCGGTCGGCCAGTTCACGGCGGTGCCTTCACCGACCTTGGCCTTCCACTCGGGGCTGACCTGGCTCAGGTAGTTGGTGAAGCCGAAGGTGGTGCCGGAGCCGTCGGCGCGGCGCACCGGGGCAATCTGGGCGTCGGGCAGCTTGACGCCGGGGTTCAGCGCGGTGATGGCGGCGTCGTTCCACTTGGTGATCTTGCCCAGGTAGATGTCGGCGATCACGGTGCCGGTCAGCTTGAGTTCACCCGGCTTGATGCCGGCGATGTTGACCACCGGGATGGTGCCGCCCACCACGGTGGGGAACTGCACCAGGCCGTTCTTGGCCAGGTCTTCGTCCTTCAGCGGCATGTCGGAGGCGCCGAAGTCCACCGTCTTGGCCTCGATCTGCTTGATGCCCGCGCCGGAGCCCACCGACTGGTAGTTCACCTTGGCGCCGGTGGCCTTGGCGTAGTCGGCCGCCCACTTGGCGTACAGCGGCGCCGGGAAGCTGGCACCGGCACCGGTCACGTTCTGGGCAATGGCCTGGCCGGCGGCACCGAGCAGACCCAGGGCGGCGATGCCGCCGAGCACGAAATTGCGGGAGTTGTTCATCGGTTGAAACCTCGAAGGGTGGGTGAATCGATGCGACCGACTTTACGAAGTCTGTGTGACAGTCGTGTGACATTCACACAGGCTTGGCCCTGATGCCATCTGCCGGCCGGCACCCGGTTTTTGGCACCATCCTGGTGCCCAATTTCCAAGGATTTTTGGCCTCCAGCCCTTATTTGACGGCCGCAAGCAGCTATATTGTCTATAGCAAACAGTGCAATTTTCCCAGCGTGCCTTTCCCTTTCAAGGTGCCGCCGCCATCGCACCGATGCTATGCTGCGGCGCAAAAAATGGCGCCCCTGGCGCCGCCGTTCCAGCTTCGCGCGATTGCCACTTCCCCCCATGCCATCCGCTACCCGCCTCGCCGCCGTGGATCTCGGCTCCAACAGCTTCCGGCTCGAGATCGGCCGGCTGGAAATGGGCCAGATCCAGCGCACCGAATACCTCAAGGAAACCGTCCGCCTGGGCAGCGGGCTGGACGACAGCCGGCGCCTGTCGGTCGAATCCATGGCCCGCGGCCTGGCCTGCCTGGCGCGCTTCGGCGAGCGGCTGGCCGGGTTCGACCCGACGCAGGTGCGCGCCGTGGCCACGCAGACACTGCGCGAGGCGCGCAACCGCGAGGAATTCCTGGTGCAGGCCCAGCAGGTGCTGGGCTTTCCCATCGACGTCATCTCCGGCCGCGAGGAAGCCCGCCTGATCTACCAGGGCGCGGCGCATTCGCTGCCGCAGTCGGCCGAGCGGCGGCTGGTGGTGGACATCGGCGGGCGCTCCACCGAAATGGTGGTGGGCGAGGGCTACACGCCGCTGCAGATGGAAAGCTACCGCCTGGGCAGCGTGGCCTGGTCGATGCGCTACTTCGGCGACGGCGCGATCTCGGCGCGCAACTTCGAGGTGGCCGAGATCGCCGCCAAGGCCGTGCTGGACGACGCCATGGGCGCCTACGCGCAGGGACGTGCCGGCTGGGACAACGCCTATGGCTGCTCGGGCACCATCGGCGCGGTGGCCGACGTGCTGGCCGCCGCCGGCCGCGCGCCGGCGCCCGGCGTGATCGAGCGCGCGGGCCTCGTCTGGCTGCGCGACCGGCTGCTCAAGGCCGGCCGGGTGGACGACATTCGCATCGACGGCGTCAAGGAAGAACGCAAGGCCGTGATCGCCGGCGGGCTGGCGGTGCTGCGCGCGGTATTCGAGTTGCTGGACATCGAGCGCATGCGCTACGCGCCCGGCGCGCTGCGCCACGGCGCGCTGTACGACCTGCTGGACCGCGAACACGACGGTACCGACGTGCGCACCGATTCGGTCGAGCGCCTGGCCGCCAAGTTCGGCGCCGACCCTGTGCAGTCGGCCCGCGTGGCGCAGGCCGCCAGCCAGCTGTTCGCGGCGCCCGCCGGCGCGCGCAAGCCGCAGCGCGCCGAATGGGAAGCCCAGCTGCACTGGGCGGCGCGCCTGCACGAGATCGGCGCGCTGATCTCCCACGCCGATTACCACAAGCACGGCGCCTACATCCTGGACAACGCCGACGCGCCGGGCTTCTCGATGGACGAACTGCACACGCTGAGCCAGCTGGTGCTGGGCCACCGCGGCAAGCTGCGCAAGGTGGAGGCGCAGTTCGGCGACGCCGCCTTCATGCACCAGCTGCTGGCGCTGCGGCTGGCGGTGATCCTGTGCCATGCGCGCAAGGACCCGGATCTGGCCGGCGTCAAGCTGAGCGTGCAGGCGGAAGGCAGCGGCTTCTCGCTGCGCTGCGCGGCCGGCTGGCGCGAGGCCTGGCCGCAATCGGCCCACCTGCTGGAAGACGAGGTCGTGGCCTGGCAGAAGACGCCGTGGAGCCTGCGGCTGAAGTTCGGCCGCGGTTGAGGGCCGGGCACCCAGATTTCAAGCCTTTTGGGCCTCCAGCCCTTTCGTGGCGGGCGCAGGCAGCTATTCTAAAAATAGCAAACGGACAGACGTTCAGCCCGCCATGAGGTACAGCTCGGCCAGCCGCTCGCGCTCGCGCGGGCCCACGCCGAGCTGCTCGGCCAGGTAGCGGTCGACGCCGCCGAAGTCTTCTTCCACCGCGTCCAGCGCGGCGCGCAGGAACTCCTCCTGCACGCGCCAGAGCACGTTGAGCACCTCCTGCGGGACGTCGCTGGCGCCGAACTCGGGCATGCGGTAGAGATCGTTCGTGAGCAGGTAATCCTGCATCACCACCGGCTCCGGCACGCCCAGCGCGCGCAGGATCAGCGCGGCGGCGAAACCGGTGCGGTCCTTGCCGGCGGTGCAGTGGAACACCAGCGGCGCGTCGCTCTCCAGCATGTGGGCGAACAGGCCGGCGAAGCGCGCCGCGTTGTCGTGCACGAAGGCGTGGTAGGTCTGCTGCATCAGGCCCACGGTCTGCTCGGGCGTGACACGCTGGCCCGCTTCCACCAGATCCTTCATGCGCTGCACCACGGTGGGCTCGATCGGCAGCGGGTGCTGCGCCACGCCGGGCAGGTCGTAGCGCAGCGCGTCGCGCTCCGACGCCCCGCGGAAGTCGAACACCCGCGCCACGCCCAGCTCGCGCAGGGCGGCGGCGTCGCCGGGTGTCAGCGCGGCCAGGTGGTCGGAGCGGAACACGCGCCGCCACCGCACCGTGCGCCCGCCGGCGCCGGTGTAGCCCCCGAGGTCGCGGAAGTTGCTGGCGCCCGAAAGGCGCAGGGAACGGTCGGGATGGCGTGGCATGGCGTTAGGACAGAGTGGCTGGCGCGTCGAACGTTCCATTGTCGGTCATCCGGCGTTGCGCGAAGCTGAGGGCGGCAGGCGCGGGCTCGCGGGTTAGTCCTACAGCGCGCCAGGGCGCAACTGGCCAGAATCGGGCATGGCCCGGGTCGCCGGGCGCCCGGGCGCGCTCGCTTGAGCGCAGCCCTTTTCCAACCGGATGACGCGGCCCGTGACGGCTCCCCCGCCTTCGACCTCCCCCACACCTTCGGCCCCCGCCGCTCCGGATGCGCGCGCCCAGCGCACGGCGGCCGAGGCCGTGCCGCAAGCCGAAGCCGCGGTGCCGCGCGTGCCGATGATGAACGGGCTGGTGAACGGCGCCATCATCGTGGCGGCGCTCTACTTCGGGCGCGACCTGCTGATGCCGCTGGCGCTGGCCATCCTGCTGGGCTTCGTGCTGGACCCGCTGGTGTCGTGGCTCAAGCGCCATGGGCTGCCGCGCGCGCTGGCGGTGTTCGTGGTGCTGGCCACCACGCTGGCGCTGCTGGCCGCCAGCGCGTTCTTCATGGTCGGCCAGTTGCGCCAGGTGGGCACTAACCTGCCGGTGTACGAGCGCAACATCGTGCAGAAGCTGCGTGGCTTCAGCCAGACGCTCCGCCAGCCCGGTCTGCTCGACCAGTACTCGCGCGTGTTCAGCAAGGTGGAGCGCGAGATCGACCGGGCCGAGAAAGCCGCCACGCCGTCGACGGCCAGCGCACCGGTTGTGCCGCCGCAGCGTGTCGAGGTGGTCGGCGAGGCCAAGACGCCGTGGGACCGGCTGGCCAACGGGCTCGACCGCTTTGCCACGCCGCTGGCCGTGGCGGGCATCGTGCTGGTGTTCGTGTTCCTGATCCTGCTGGACAAGGGCGACCTGCGCGACCGCGCGCTGCGCCTGCTGGGCGGCAACCTGCACCGCACCACCGACGCGCTGGCGGACGCCGCCCGGCGCGTCAGCCGCTACCTGGGCATGCAGCTGGCGGTGAACGCCATCTACGGCGTGCCCATGGCCATCGGCCTGCTGCTGATCGGCGTGCCGGGCGCGCTGGTGTGGGGGCTGCTGGCGGCCGTGCTGCGCTTCGTGCCGTATGTGGGGCCGATGGTCGCGGCGGCGTTCCCGCTCACGCTGGCCTTCGCGGTCGATCCGGGCTGGAGCATCGTGCTGTGGACGCTGGGGCTGATCCTGACGCTGGAGCTGATCAGCAACAACGTCATCGAACCCTGGCTGTACGGCGCCAGCACCGGGCTCTCGACCCTGTCGCTGATCATGGCGGCGATGTTCTGGACCGCCATCTGGGGCCCGATCGGGCTGGTGCTGTCCACACCCATCACGGTGGTGCTGCTGGCGCTGGGGCACCACCTGCCGCAGCTGCGCTTCCTGGAGGTGCTGCTGGGCAGCGAGCGCGCCCTGGACGAGCCCACCCGCCTGCACCAGCGCCTGCTGGCCGGCGATGTGGAAGAAGCCGTGGAGCTGGCGGCGCGCCATGCCGACGGCGATTCACCCCGCAGCTTCTACGACGTGGTCGGGATCGGTGCGCTGCGCCTCGCCTCCAGTGCCCACGACACCGTGGCCACCGCCGAGCACCGCCACCGCGTGGTGTCGGGCATGGAGCGCGTGATCGAGGAACTGCGCGAGCAGCACCTGCCGGAGCCCGAACTGCCGGTGCGCGCTGCCTGCCTGGGCGGGCGCTGGGCGGTCGATGCCCTGGCCGCCGACATGGCCGCCCACGTGCTGGCGCTGGAAGGCATCGGCAGCAAGGTGGTGCAGGTGGGCATCCTGTCGTCGGAGTCGCTGGCGCTGCTCGATCTGGAGGGCATCGAGGTCGTCTGCCTGTGCTACTTCTCACCCGACCCGGCCACGCTGGCCCGCTACCTGGTACGTCGCCTCAAACGCCGCTGGCCGCAGCTGCAGATCGTCGTGGCGGCCTGGAACTACCAGCCGGAAGCCCCGCTGGCCGACCCGGCCGGGGCCATCGGCGCCGACGCGCTGGTCACCTCGCTCGACGAGCTGCTGGCGCAGGTGCAGAGCCGCCTGGCGCACGCCGACGGCACCCCTTACCTGCCGGCCCCCGTGCCGGAACATGAGACCGCCCGCCTGCAGGCGCTGCAGGGCAGCGGCGTGCTCGACGAAGCCCTGCGCGGCCGTTTCGACGCCATCGCCCGGCGCGCGGCCGAGGTGTTCGACTGCCCGACGGCGCGGATCTCGCTGGTGGCCGAAGACCGGCTGCTGGTCCACGGCGATGCCATGGCCGCAGGCCGCGCCGACAACGGTGCGCCGGAGCCGGGCGTGCCGCGTGCGCTGTCGCTGTGCGGCCACGTGGTGGCGGGCGGCGAACCGCTGGTGGTGGCCGACGTGCTGCGCGATCCGCGCTTTGCCGCCAACCCGCTGCAGAAGGAGCACCGCGTGCGCTTCTACGCTGGCGTGCCCCTGCGCGGCGACGACGGCATGGCGCTGGGCACGCTGAGCCTGCTCGACACCGAGCCCCGCACGCTCACCGCGCGCGACGTGCTGCTGCTGGAAAAACTGGCGGGCGAGGTGATGGCCGCCGTGCGCGAGCAGCGCGGCCGGCAGCGCACCGACGCAAGCGACGGTCAACCCGCGCTGGCGGCCGGCTGAACCACGACCTCATTTTCAAGTCTTTTGGGCCTGCAGCCCATGCGTGGCGGGCGCAGCCAGCTATAAATAAAATAGCTTCCGGTGCTTCAACCGACAGGTGCCACCGGCAGCTCCAGGCTCACCGCCAGCCCCGGCTGTGCGTTGCGCACGGCGAAGCGGCCGCCATGCGCCTGCGCCACCAGCCGAACCAGGTACAGGCCCAGACCGACCCCGCCGCTGGCGCGCTGGCGCGCGCTGTCGGGCCGGTAGAAGGCTTCCGACAGGTGCGCGAGCTGCTCCGGCGGCACGCCTGGACCGTGGTCACGCACCTCGATCACGAGGATGCCGGCGTTCTGCCAGCGCAGGTGCAGCCCGGGTGGCGGCGCCGCGGGCGGGGTGTGGCGCAGCGCGTTGTCGAGCAGGTTGCGCAGCGCCAGGCGTACGCGCGCCGCGTCCAGCGACAGCGGCACGGGCAGCCCGGCGTCCACCTGCAGCACCACCTGGTCGGCGCCCGGCCGCGCGCCGGCCAGTTGCCCGATCACCTCGCGTGCCAGCGCCGGCAGGTCGGTCGGCTCGCGCTGCAGCGCGGCGTGCGGGCTGGCCAGGCGCTCGCTTTCCAGCAGGTCGGTGATCAGCTCGCGCATCAGCGCCAGGTCGCGCAGCAGCGCCTCGCGCGTGGGCTGCGCATCGCCATCTTCGGGCAGCAGCTCGGCGTTCAGGCGCGCGCGTGTCAGCGGGCTGCGCAGCTCGTGGCTGATGGCCAGCAGCAGGCCGCGCTTGGCGTCCAGCATCTGGCGAATGTCGGCCGCCATCTGGTTTACCGTCTGCGCGAGCTCGCTCAGCTCGTCCGGGTGGCGCGCGTGGCGCACCGGGATTGGCGGCTCGAACTGGCCGGCGCCGAAGCGCCGCGCACCAGCACCGATGTCGCGGATCGGGCGCAGCATGCGGTTCACGACCACGTGCGCCAGCGCCGTGAGCGCCAGCAGCGCCGCCAGCGTGAACCAGACCACGCGGCCGGGCTCGGATGGCCCCTGCGGGCCGGCGAGCGCGAGCTCGATGCGGTGGCCGTCGGCCGTTTGCCGCACGATGGCGCCGCGATCGGGCCGCTCGTCGCGCGACCACGGCGGCCCGCGGTGCGGCCTGGGGCCCGACTGCCAGTTGACCCGAGGCCCCTCGATGCGCACCACCACCGGCAGCCGCGCCGTGATGGCCTGGGCGCGCTCGACGCTGGGCGGCGTGCCAATCTCGGCCACCAGCCGGTCGGCGTAATCGCCGATCAGCGGGTTCACTGCGTCGCGCCACCCATTGGAAAAGGCGTGGCCGATGCCGAACAGGAACACCCCCGTCATGGCGAGCGCCAGCAGCAGGAACAGCAGCACCAGCCGGATGCGCAGCGAGTGGCGCGCGCGGCGCCACCAGCTGTGGCCCAAACGCCGTCGCCGCCAGCTCATGGCGCGCGCCGCTGCAGCGCCAGTGTGTAGCCGGCATTGCGCAGGGTCTTGATGGCTTCGAGCGGCTCCAGCTTGCGGCGCAGGCGGCTCACCACGATGTCCACCGCGCGGGTGTAGAGATCGGCCTCATGGCCGCGCAGGGCGGCCAGGATGTCGTCGCGGCTGAACACCTTGCCGGGCGAGCGCGCCAGCAGATGCAGCAGATCGAACTCGGTGCTGGTCAGCTCCACCGGCTCGCCCAGCCGCCGCACGCTGCGCGTGGCGGGCTCCAGCGTGAGACCGTCGAAGTGCAGCGGCGCGTCGGGCGACGGTGCACCCACGCGCCGGCGCAGGATGGTCTGCAGGCGCGCCACCAGCTCGCGCGGCTCGAAGGGCTTGGGCAGGTAGTCGTCGGCGCCGAGCTCCAGGCCGACCACCCGGTCGGTCAGCTCGCCCCGCGCGGTGAGCATCAGCACGGGCAGGTCGCTTTCCCTGCGGATGGCGCGGCACAGCTCGAAGCCGTCCATCTCGGGCAGCATGACGTCGAGAATCGCGGCGTCGAAACCGCCCTGCCGCAGGCGCGCCAGGCCGGCGCTGGGTGTCAACGCCTGCTCCAGGCCCAGGCCGAAGCGCTGGAAATACTGCGTCAGCGGCGGGCCCAGGTGCACGTCGTCGTCGATCAGCAGGACCTTGCTCATCCGCGCATTGTGGCGGCTCGGCGCCGCCGGCCAATCCGACCCAGATGCGTGTCGCCGAAGGCGCTGCCGTACTTCAGCCCGTAGCCCAGCGCGCGGTCGAAACCCACGTGCGCCAGCCAGACCAGCGCCGTCAGCACGCCCAGGTGTGCGTCCAGCCCCCAGGCCAGCATCAGCATGCCTGCCGGCAGCAGGGTCGAATGCGTCAGGTTGTAGGCGCGCGCGCCCCAGCGCGGGCCTGCCAGATAACCCAGCATCCCGAGGTCCGGCAGCAAAAAGGTGGCGGCAAAGAAGCCCCAGCCGCCACCCAGGTGCCGGTACGCCAGCACCGCGCCCACCAGCAGCGCAGCTGCCTCCAACCGGAGCAGCGCGCGCGGCACGCCATCAACCGCACCGTTCATCTCAACCTCCAAGCAAAGGAACTGGCGCAACCCGGGCCCCTGCCACCGCAAAAGGCCGCGGAGCAGGCCAAGCCAGCAACCGCCGTGGCCGGGGTCCCCCGGCCACTGGCGGTGCCCCCTTGAGGGGGTGGCGGAACAACGCGAAGCGTGTGGAGCCTGGGGGTGGGCTGTTTACCCGCGCCCCCACCCATGCCGGCGCCGCTCCATGAAATCGCGCACCTTCTGCTGCTGCTCGGCGTTCAGGCTGTCGTAGAAGTCACCCAGCGCGGCGATGATCTCCGGGCTGCCGGCGCGCACGGCCTCGGTCTTCTGCTGCACCAGGGCCTGGGCCTTGGCGCGGTCGAATTTGTCGCCAGCAACCAGCGACTTCACCTGCGAGCGTGGATCGCCCTCGCCGCGCATGGCCATGCGCTGGGCATGCATCCTGTCGGCCAGCACGGTGAGCTTGGCCTTCTGGTCGGCATTCAGTTCGAGCTTGCTGGCCATGCGGTCGACCATCTTGCCGCGCCATTCGGCTGCCTGTTCGGGCGTGGCGTCGCCACCCCAGCCGTGGCCCATGCGGTGGCCGCAGGCGGCCAGGCCACCCAGCGCGATGGTGGCGCCCACCAAGCCAAAGAATGTGCGTTTCATCCAGGGTTTCATGACGGTGCTCCTTGAAGGTTGAGCGTTGAACATGACCGTCATGGTGCCGGCCGCCGGGCGCGGCGTCTTCTCGGCGCGGTATCGCCGTGTTTCGTTTTATGTCAACGGGGCATCGGACCCACCAGGTTGCCCAACCTCCCAGGGCCGCGGAGCAGGCCGACCCAGCGACCACCGTGGCCGGGCTTGTCCCGGCCACTGGCGGTGTCCCCCTCGCGCATCAAGAAGGGGGAAGGCGCTTCAGCGACTCAGGGGGTGTGCCCTCAGAACTTTTCCGTATCGACTTCGCGGTTCGCCTGGTCGGTGTAGCGGTCGCCAGTCACGGTGCGCTGGTTGATCAGCGCATCCAGTTCGGCCAGCAGCTCGGCCGAGAGCCGCACGTCGGCCGCGCCCAGGTTCTCCTGCAGGTGCGCGACGCTGGTGGTGCCGGGGATCGGGAGGATGTCCTCGCCCTGGTGCAGCAACCAGGCCAAGGCCAGCTGGGCCGGCGTGCAGTCGGCGCAGGCAGCTATCTTTTTGTAAGCAGGCAGGAGCTGCAGGTTGCGCTGCAGGTTGTCCGGCGCGAAGCGCGGCATGGGGCGGCGGATGTCCTTTTCGGCCAGCTGCGCGGCGTCGTGCACCGCGTCGCACAGGAAGCCGCGCGCCAGCGGGCTGAAGGCGACAAAGCTCGCGCCCAGCTCACGGCAGGCCTGCAGCACGGCGATCTCGGGGTTGCGGGTCCACAGCGAGTATTCGGTCTGCACCGCCGTGACGGGATGCACGGCGTGCGCGCGCCGCAGCGTGGTGGCAGAAACCTCCGACAGACCGATGCTGCGGATCTTGCCCGCGCGCACCAGGTCGGCCAGCGCGCCCACGCTGTCTTCCACCGGCACCTGCTTGTCCCAGCGGTGCAGGTAGTAGAGGTCGATCACGTCGGTCTTCAGGCGCTTCAGCGAGCCTTCGCACGTGGCGCGCAGCGACTCGGGCCGGCCGTCGATCACGCGGCCGGGTTTGACCGTACCGTCGCCCGCCTCCACCGTCATGCCGCACTTGCTGGCCAGGGTGAAGCGCTGACGGTGCGGGCCCAGCACCTTGCCCACCATCGCCTCGCTGACGCCGAAGCCGTACAGCGCCGCGGTGTCGAAGTGGGTCACACCGGCGTCCAGCGCGGCCAGCAGCAGGCGCTCGCCCTCCTCCGCCGCCGGCGGCACGCCATAGGCGTGGCAGATGTTCATGCACCCCAGGCCGATGGCGCTGACGGTGAACGGGCCCAGGCGACGTGTCTGCATGGCGTGCCTCTAGAACCTCAGGATGAACAGCGAGATCACCGGGAAGGCAACCAGGATCGTCACGCGGATCAGGTCGCTCATCACGAAGGGCCATACGCCGCGGTAGGTGTCGGTGATCTTGATGTCCGGCGCCATGGCCTGGATCACGAAAAGGTTCATGCCCACCGGTGGCGTGATGAGCCCCACCTCCACCACGATCAGCACCAGCACGCCGAACCAGATCGCCATTTCTTCCGGAGGCAGGCCGAAGTCGAGGCCCGACACCATGGGGAAGAAGATCGGGATGGTGAGCAGGATCATCGACAGCGAATCCATCACGCAGCCGAAGATCAGGTAGAAGACCAGGATCGCCCACAGCACGGCGTAGGGCGACAGACCCTGATCGCCCACCCAGGCCGCCAGTTCCTGCGGCAGCTGCGACAGCGCCAGGAAGCTGTTGAACGCCGCCGCGCCCAGCACGATCAGGAACACCATGCCGGTGCCGCCTGCCGTGGCCTCCAGCGCCGACAGCAGGTTCTTGCGCCCCAGACCGCCCTTCAGCCAGGCCAGCAGGCCGGTGCCGCCCGCGCCCACGGCCGCGCCTTCGGTGGGCGTGAAGATACCGGCGTAGATGCCGCCGATCACCAGCAGGAAAATCAGCACCACCGGCCAGATGGCCAGCAGCGCGTCGATGCGCTCGCGCTTGGTGGCGCGCTCCACGGTGCCGGCCAGCTTGGGGTTGACGCGCACCTGGATGGCGATCACCACCATGTAGCCCAGTGCCGCCAGGATACCGGGCACGATGGCGGCGGTGAACATCTTGGCGATGTTCTGCTCGGCCAGCACGGCGTAGATCACCAGCACGATGGACGGCGGGATCAGGATGCCCAGCGTGCCGCCGGCAGCCAGCGCGCCGGTGGCCAGGCTGCCGGCATAGCCGGCGCGGCGCAGCTCCGGCAGTGCCACCTGGCCCATGGTGGCCGCGGTGGCCAGCGAGGAGCCACAGATCGAGCCGAAGCCCGCACACGCCCCCACCGCCGCCATGGCGACGCCGCCCTTGCGGTGGCCGATGAAGGCCTCGGCCGCCTTGAACAGCGCCGTGGACATGCCGCCCAGCGCGGCGAACTGCCCCATGAGCAGGAACAGCGGCACCACCGACAGCGACGCGCTGGAGAAGTTGCTGAACGTGAAGGTCTTGAGCTGGGCCAGCAGCGGCCCGACACTGCCATAGACCAGCCAGGAGCCCGTGAGACCCACGGCCAGCATCGACAGGCCGATGGGCACACGCAGGAAGATCAGCACCAGCATGATCACGATGCCCCAGAGGGCGATGGTCATCGGCTCCATCAGTGGCCACCTCCGCTGAATTCGATTTCTTCCGGCGGCTTGGCCGCGCCCAGCGACTCCAGCAGCGCCCACAGGTACACCAGGCAACCCAGCAGGGCGGCCACCATGCACAGCGCGTAGCCCCACCACACGGGCATGTGCAGGATGAAGCTGGTCTCGCCGTTCTCGTAATAGTCCTGCAGGCCGTAGGCCATGCGCCAGGTCAGCAGCACCCATACGCCGAACATCAGCAACTGGCTCAGCGCATTGAGCAGCCGCTGCAGGAACGGGGGGTAGGCCCGCCAGAGAATGTCCACCACCGCATGGCCGCGCATCAGGTGGCACCAGGGCATGAAGCAGAACACCGCCACGGCGGTGCCGGCTTCCACCAGTTCGAAATCACCCGGCACGGGGCCCAGGCCCCAGGACGAGGCCGCGCGGCCCAGGATGCTGACGACGCTCATCACCGTGAGCGCCACCAGCACCAGCCCGCCGACCCAGGCCAGCCCGCGCGCCAGCCCGTAGATCCAACGATTCATGGGTACCTCCTCATCTGCTCCAACTGCATGTCACCCGACAGTCTGCTACGGTTCTTATAGCTGCCAGCGCTTGCCCAGCAAGGCCTGAAGCACGAATATGCTTGCAAAAAATTTTGCCCGGCACCGCCGCCCCCCGCGGAGCGACTGGCCGGGCCGACCGGCGCGGGCGCCATGCGCCCTGCTGCCGGCTGACTTACCTGGTGTGCTTGGCGATCAGTGCGTCGGCGGCCGACGCCAGCTTCTCGCCGTCGATGCCCTTGCCCTTGAGCTCGGCGTACCAGGCGGCGCGCACACCGGAGGCGGCGCGCTGCCAGCGCTGCGTTTCGGCGGCGTCGAGCGTGATGATGTTGTTGCCCGCCTTCTGCGCGGCAGCCATGCCGGTCTTGTCGCCCTCGTCCATGGCGCGGCCGAACAGCGCTGCGGTGGCCGCGCCGGAGTTGGCGTCGATCACCTTCTTCAGCTCGGGCGACAGCTTGTCGTAGCGCGCCTTGTTCATGGCCACGCAGAAGGTCTGCGTGTACAGGCCCTTGGGGCCGGTGAAGGTGGTGTGGTTGTGCACGATCTGCTGCACCTTGACCGAAGGCACCACCTCCCACGGGATCGTGGTGGCGTCGATCACGCCCTTGGAGAGCGCCTCGCCCACCGCGGGCACCGGCATGCCCACCGGCACCGCGCCGATCTGCTCCAGCATGATGTTGATCACGCGCGAACCGCCGCGCACGCGCATGCCCTTGATGTCTTCCAGCTTGTTCACCGGGTTGCGGCTGTGGATCAGGCCAGGGCCGTGGATGTGCGTGCAGATCAGCTTGACGTCGGCGAACTCGTCCATGGCGTTGGCCTGGATGTACTCCTGGAACGCCAGCGAGCCGGGCTCGGCCCTGCCGGTGGTGAACGGCAGCTCGAAGGCCTCGGCCTTGGCGAAGCGGCCCGGCGTGTAGCCAAGCACGGTCCAGATCAGGTCCACCACGCCGTCCTTGGCCTGGTCGAACAGCTCCGGCGGCTTGCCGCCCAGCTGCATGCTCGGGAACAGCTGCACCTTGATCTTGCCGCCGCTGTCTTTCTCGACCTTCTTGGCCCAGGGTTCGATGGCCAGCTTGGGCACGTTGGCCTGGGGCGGCAGGAACTGGTGGAAACGCAGCGTCACGGTGTCCTGTGCGAACACCGGCAGGCCCACGGCACTGGCGGCCATGCCACCCAGAACGGAACGGCGGCGAATCATGGTCATGTCGAGTCTCCTTGGAGCGTTGAAAAGTGAAAAGACTGTTGCCGTTTATTGTCCGGCACCCTGCAGCTGCCGATCAAGCTGGTGTAAGACCTGATAGCAGGGCAGCACTTGCGCCACGCTGGCGTTGGGTTCGCGGCCTTCGCGGATGGCGGCGAAGAACTCGCGGTCCTGCAGTTCGATGCCGTTCATGCTGACATCGACCTGGCTCACGTCCACCGGCGTCTCCGCGCCCTTGCTGTGCGACTGCACCAGATCGTCGTAGCGCGCGATGTAGGTGGCCGTGTCGCCGATGTAGCGGAAGAAGGTGCCCAGCGGCCCGTCGTTGTTGAACGACAGGCTCAGCGTGCAGATCGCGCCGTTGGCGGCCTTGAGCTGGATGCTCATGTCCATGGCGATGCCCAGCTCCTTGTGGATCGGCCCCTGCACGGCGTTCGCCTGCACGATGGGGCTGCCGGCCTGGTAGGCGAACAGGTCCACGGTGTGCGCGGCGTGGTGCCACAGCAGGTGATCGGTCCAGCTGCGCGGCTGGCCCAGCGCGTTCATGTTGGTGCGGCGGAAGAAGTAGGTCTGCACATCCATCTGCTGGATGCTGAGTTCGCCCGCGGCGATCTTCTTGTGCACGAACTGGTGGCTGGGGTTGAAGCGGCGCGTGTGACCGACCATGGCCACCAGGCCGGTCTTGCGCTGCAGCGCCAGCACCTTCTCGCCATCGGCCAGGCTGTCGCACAGCGGGATCTCCACCTGCACGTGCTTGCCGGCCTCCAGGCACTGGATGGCCTGCGCGGCGTGCATCTGCGTGGGCGTGCACAGGATCACGGCGTCCAGCCCCGGCTGCTTCAGGCTGTCGGCCAGGTCGGTGGTGACGTGGCCGATGCCGTACTTGGCCGCCACTTCGCTGGTCTTGTCCAGATCCCGGCTGACCAGCGAGACGACCTCGACGCCGTCGATGTTCCGGATGCCGTCCAGGTGCTTGATGCCGAAGGCGCCGGCACCGGCCAGCGCGACTTTCAGGGTCTTGCTCATGTCACTCCTTGTTTGATAGCTGCCTGCGCCCGTCAGTCAAGGGCTACAGCTGGTTTTCCAGGATCAGATGGCCCACCGCCGTGTTGGAGGCCGGCACGTGGAAGAAGCGGTGCGCCACCCTGGGTGGCTTGCCGCTGCCGGCCACGTCGCTCATGGCGCCGCGGGCGATGAGCCACATCACCAGCTCGATGCCCTCGCTGCCGGCTTCGCGCACGTAGTCGATGTGCGGCATGGTGGACAGGTCGGCCGGGTCGGCGATCAGGCGATCCAGGAAGCGGTTGTCCCACTCCGCGTTGATCAGGCCGGCGCGCGGCCCCTGCAGCTGGTGGCTCATGCCACCGGTGCCCCAGATCTGTACGTTGAGCGGCTCGTCGTAGCTCTCGATGGCGCGGCGGATGGCCTGCCCCAGCTGGAAGCAGCGCTTACCCGAAGGCACCGGGTACTGCACCACATTGACGTGGAACGGGATCACCTTGCAGGGCCAGGCCGCGGGCGAGCCGAACAGCAGGTTCATGGGCACCGTGAGCCCGTGGTCCACCTTGAGCTCGTTGACGAGGGTGAGGTCGAAGTCCTGCTGGATCACCGACTGCGCGATGTGCGAGGCCAGCTTGGGATGCCCCATGACCATGGGCACCGGGCGCGGGCCATAGCCCTCGTCGGCCGGCTGGAACTCGGCCGCGGTGCCGATGGCGAAGGTGGGGATCACGCCGAGATCGAAGTTGGTGGCGTGGTCGTTGTAGACCAGGAACACCACGTCGGGCATGTGCTCCTTCATCCACTGCTTGGAAGGCTCGAAGCCGGCGAACAGTGGCTTCCAGTAGGGCTCTTCGGTCTTGCCGTGGTCGATGGCGGCGCCGATGGCCGGCACGTGCGACGAGTACACCGACGCGGTGATGCGCGCGTGCGCCGCCGGGTCGGCCGCCTTGCCGGCCGTGGCCTCGGCCGCCAGCACCTGCTCGGCCAGATCGCTGCCATGCGACTTCTCCCAGGCCATCCAGGCGTCGGAGCGCGACATCGGGCCCTGCGCATCGCCGCCCTCGCCCTGGTAGCGGTTGCCTTCCGGGCTGCGACCGCCGTGCACCATCATGTCGCGGTACTGCTGCTCGGTCATGCCGGTCATGCTGCCGGCCATCTGCTGAAAGCTCAGGCCATCGGTGGCGCCGAGCTTGGAGAGGAAGTAGATGTTGCCGCCGGTGCGCATCATCCAGTTGAGGTCGCGCGCGCGCACGGCGGCGCGCTGCTCGTCGGTCATCGGCCATTCGGTCAGGTAGGCGGCCTCGTCCTTCTTGAAGCGCTCGCGGTTCTCGGCCTTCATCAGGCTCATGCAGAACTGGTTCAGCCAGTAGCCCTTGCGGCTCTGGTCGGCATCGAAGATGGTCGTTCCGGGAACGTCCAGATACGGTTTGTCGAGCGCCATGTCATGCTCTCCGAAAATTAGGCATCAAATCCACCCTAAGCCCTTGTATGACGGGCGCAGGCAGCTACGATTTTCATAGTGTTGCGAGCCAGTGCTCAACGTTCCTCGGGCCAGTACAGGCGCATCGGGTTGTCCACCAGCAGCTTCTTCTGCAGCTCGGCCGTGGGCGCGATGTGCGGGATGAAGTCCACCAGCAGGCCGTCGTCGGGCATGTGGTTCTTGAGGTTCGGATGCGGCCAATCGGTTCCCCACAGCACGCGGTCGGGGAACAGCTCGACCACCTTGCGGGCGAAGGGCACGACGTCGCGGTAGGCGTTCTGCTCGCCATTCAGCGCCGGCGGGCCGCTCACGGAAAGGCGCTCCGGGCAGCTCACCTTGCTCCACACGTTGGGGTGCTCGCGCATGAATTTCAGGAACAGCGCGAATTCGTCGCTGTCCACGCCCTTGCTCACGTCCGGGCGACCCATGTGGTCGACCACCACCGTGGTGGGCAGCGCGGTGAAGAAGTCCCACAGCTCGGGTAGGTCCACCGCCTCGAAGTAGATCACCACGTGCCAGCCCAGCTTGGCGATGCGGCCGGCGATCTCCATCAGCTCGTCCTTGGGCGTGAAGTCCACCAGCCGCTTGACGAAGTTGAAGCGCACGCCGCGCACGCCGGCGGCGTGCAGCGCCTGCAGCTCCTCGTCGGTCACGCTGCGCTTGACGGTGGCCACGCCGCGTGCCCTGCCGTTGGCTGCCTGCAGCGCATCCACCAGCGCGCGGTTGTCGGCGCCGTGGCAGGTGGCCTGCACGACCACGTTGCGGGCAAAGCCCAGGTGGTCGCGCAGGGCGAACAGCTGCTGCTTGCTGGCGTCGCAGGGGGTGTACTTGCGCTCCGGCGCGTACGGAAACTGCGCGCCTGGGCCAAACACGTGGCAGTGCGCATCGACGCTGCCGGCGGGCACCTGGAAACGCGGCTTGCTCGGGCCGGTGTACCAGTCGAGCCAGCCGGCGGTCTTGGTGAAATCTCCGGAAGTGGGCTTGTCGTTCATGGTGTCGTCGCGTGTGGTGGGTTCGATGGGCGAAGGGTGCGCGGAAGGTGGTTTCAGAGCACCATCAAGTCCTTGCCGACCACGACATCGCCCTTATAGTGCTTGCGCACGCCTTCGAGCCACATCTCGTCCGTGATGGACGGATCGTCACCGGGCACCAGGTGCGACAGCGCCAGCTTCTTGACGCCGGCCTCGGCCGCCACGCGACCGACGTCCTCGGTGGTGGTGTGACTGGCCAGCAGGTGCTCGCGCAGCGAGGAGGCGTTGGGCACGCGCTTGACCATGGCATCGACGCCGGGCACGTACAGGGCTTCGTGCACCAGCAGGTCGGCGCCCTTGGCCAGCTTCACCACCGCCTCGCTGTAGTTGGTGTCGCCGGACAGCACGATCGAGCGGTCGCGGGTGTCGAAGCGCAGCGCGTAGGAATACTCGAACGGCGGGTGGATGTTGCGCACCGCCGTCACCGTGAGCTGGTCGTTGCGAAGCACCACGCCGTCGTGGTCCATGATCTGGGCCTTCACCAGCTTGCGCAGATCGGGCTTGCCCTCGTCACCGATGCGAATCTCGATGTCGGTCTTCATGTACTGGTCGAAGAAGGCGCGCAAGGCAGCGTCCGCCGTCGGCGGACCGTAAACCGTGACCGGCGTCTTCAGGCCGGTGGCCCAGGCGCTGTAGATCAGCTCACCCAGTTCCAGGTTGTGGTCCGAGTGCATGTGGGTGATGAAGATGTCGCGCAACTGGTTCAGCGGTACGCCGGCGCGCACCACCTGCCCCGCCACGCCGTAGCCGCAGTCGATGACGTAGGGCACGCCGTCCACCATCAGCAGGTTGGCGGGATTCGAGCGCGTCCCGCCCACTCGCGGGCCGCCCTTGGTGCCCAGCAGGACCAGCCGGGTACCCTTGGTGGCGGCAGCGGGCGCCGGCTGTGCCCAGGTGGCACCTGCCAGCAAGGTACTTGCGCCCACGACGCCGAAAGTCTGCAGCGCGCCACGGCGCGTGAGGCGATGGTTCACGGTTTGTCTCCTCGTGGCCCAGGTTGTGTGACGCAGACTCAACCGACGTATTTCAGGCCGGCCGCTGCCAGCGGCTCGCGCATCTTGTACATGTCCAGGCCCAGCACGCCAGCGGCCAGTTGCTCGCGCTTGGCGCCTTCGTTGGCTTCGCGCTTGGCGGCGGCCTCCAGGGTTTTGGCAGCCATGGCCTTGGGCACGCAGACCACGCCGTCGTCGTCGGCCACGATCACATCGCCCGGCGTCACCCACGCACCGGCGCAGACGATGGGGATGTTGACCGAACCGGGCGTGGCCTTGATGGTGCCCTTGGACGAGACGTAGCGGCTCCACACCGGGAAGCCCATCTCGCGCAGGAATTTGGTGTCGCGCACGCCCGCCTCGATGATCAGCGCACGCGCGCCGCGGGCCATGAAGCTGGTGGCCAGCAGGTCGCCGAAGTAGCCGTCGCTGCATTCGGCGGTGACGGTGGCGACCACGATGTCGCCCAGCTGGATCTGCTCGGCCGCCACGTGCATCATCCAGTTGTCGCCCGGCTGCAGCAGCACGGTGACGGCGGTGCCGGAAACCTGCGCGTCCTGCTGGATGGGACGCATGTAGGGCTTCATCAGGCCCACGCGGCCCATGGCCTCGTGCACGGTGGCCGAGCCGAAGGCAGCCAGTGCGTCCGTCGCCTGGCGGTCGGCGCGTTCGATGTTGCGGTAGACGACACCCAGTTCGTACATGCCGTGTTCTCCTGTGGTTTCTCTATAAGCGGCTTACTTGCCCTTGACCTTCAGGGCAGCGTCCAGGCGCGGGAACACGCGGCGCGCGTTGCCCTCGAACACCTGGAAGCGCTCTTCGTCGTTCAGGTTGGCGGTGGCGTTGACGTAGCGCTTGGTGTCGTCGTAGTAGTGGCCCGTCTGCGGGTCGATGCCGCGCACGGCGCCGATCATCTCGCTGGCGAACAGGATGTTCTTGACCGGGATCACCTTGGTCAGCAGGTCGATGCCCGGCTGGTGGTACACGCAGGTGTCGAAGAAGATGTTGTTCAGCAGGTGCTCGTCGAGCAGGGGCTTCTTCATCTCCTGCGCCAGGCCGCGGAAGCGGCCCCAGTGGTAGGGCACCGCGCCGCCGCCATGCGGGATCACGAACTTGAGCGTGGGGAAGTCCTTGAACAGGTCGCCCTGGATGCACTGCATCACCGCCGTGGTGTCGGCGTTCAGGTAGTGCGCGCCGGTGGTGTGGAAGCACGCGTTGCAGCTGGTGCTCACGTGGATCATGGCGGGAATGTCGTACTCCACCATCTTCTCGTAGATGGGGTACCAGTGGCGATCGGTCAGCGGCGGGCTGGTCCAGTGGCCGCCGCTCGGGTCGGGGTTCAGGTTGATGCCCACGTTGCCGTACTGCTCCACGCATTTCACGAGTTCGGGGATGCAGGTCTTCGGGTCGACGCCGGGCGATTGCGGCAGCATGGCGGCGGGGACGAAGTGGTCGGGGAAGAGCTGCGAGACGCGGTAGCACAGCTCGTTGCAGATGGCGGCCCAGGTGCTGGACACCTGGAAGTCGCCGATGTGGTGCGCCATGAAGCTGGCGCGCGGGCTGAAGATGGTGAGATCGGAGCCGCGCTCCTTCATCAGGCGCAGCTGGTTCTGCTCGATGGATTCGCGCAATTCGTCGTCGCTGATCTTCAGGTCGGCAACCTTCGGCATGGCAGCCGGGTCCTTGATTCCGGCGATCTGCTGGTTGCGCCAGTTCTCCAGCGCCTTGGGGGCGGTGGTGTAGTGGCCGTGGCAGTCGATGATCATCGGTGGTTCCTTGTGAAAATAGTGGGTTGCGGATGTCAGGTGCGGCGGCTCAGTGGGCCCCCACCGGCGCTGTAACGGGCCTGCGGCCGAGTTCGGGCGCCACCCGGTCCTTGACGACCAGCGCCACCGCCGCGATCACGCCCGGGATGCCCACCAGCATGAACACCTCCGGTAGGGCCAGATGCCGGCGCGCCAGTTCCGCCACCAGGAAGGACCCGGCGATGCCGCCGAAGCGGCCGATACCCAGCATCCACGACACGCCGGTCGCCCGGCCCGCCGTCGGATAGTACGCCGCGGCCAGCGCCTGCATGGACGACTGCGAGGCGTTCATGATCAGACCGGCCGCGAACACGGCCACCACCAGCGCGCCCACGCCCATGCCGAGCGACTGGCCGATCAGCCCCACGGCCAGGCAGGTCAGGAAGTAACCGAACGCGATGATCCGGTTGGCGTTGAAGCGGTCCATCAGCAGCCCGAAGAAGATGGCGCCGATGCCACCCAGCTGGAACAGCGCGGCAATGATGGCGGCCTGCGACGGCGGAATGCCCGCTTCCTTGAACAGCACCGGCATCCAGTTGACCAGACCGTAGACGATCACCAGGCCCATGAAGTAGGCGACCCACAGCATCAGCGTGCCCACCAGGTAGCGGCCGCTCAGCACCAGGGCCAGGCCGGCCCGCTCGCGCGTGGCACCGTCGGCGGGCGCAGCGGCCTCATGCATCACGAAGGTGCCGACCTCGCGCGCGCTGGCTGAAATGCGCGCCAGCACCTGCCGGACGCGGTCCATGGAGTGGCTGCGCAACACCATGTAGCGCACCGATTCCGGCAGCAGCACCAGCATCAGCAGCACCAGGACCAGCGGCACCACGCCGCCCAGCACCAGCAGGCTGCGCCAGCCGAAATGCGGGATCAGCCAGGCCGCGAAGAAGCCCCCGAAGGCCGAGCCCACGGGAAAGCCGCAGAACATGCTGTTGGTGATGAAGGAGCGCTTGCTGTCGGGACAGTACTCGTTCATCAGCGTCACCGCATTCGGCATCGCCGCCCCCAGGCCCAGGCCGGTGACGAAGCGCCAGATGGTCAGCTCGCCCAGGTGGCTGGAGGTGGCCGACACCAGCGAGGCCACGCCCATCAGCGCCACCGCGGCGGTCAGCACGCCCTTGCGGCCGAAGCGGTCGGCCAGCGGGCCGGCGCTCAGCGCTCCGAAGGCCAGGCCGAACAGCGCCGCGCTCAGCACCGGGCCCAGCGCCGGCTTGTCGATGCCCCATTCGCTGATCAGCGAAGGCGCGATGAAGCCGATGGCCGCGGTGTCGAACCCGTCCATCAGCACGATCAGGAAGCACAGCACGAAGATCAGCCACTGGTAGGCCGAGAACCTGTGCTCGTTGAGGAACTGCTGGACGTCCTTGACGCCCTGACCGCCGGCGGCGGGAGTACCCATGGTTTGTCTCCGTGTGGATGCCCGCCATGGCCCGTGTTGTTCTGGAGATTGGGCCGGGCTCGGCTGGTGCCACGGATTTTCCCGGTGAGGCGGCGGCGGAACCAGCCTGTACAGCCGCTATCAGCTATATCATTTGGTTATATCTAGGCCATCGCTATCGCAACCATGGATTTGCGCCAACTCGAGTACTTCATCCGCGTGGCCGAGCTCGGCAGCTTCACCCGAGCCGCTGACGTGCTGGGCGTGGCCCAGCCCGCGCTGAGCCGGCAGGTGCGCCTGCTGGAGGTGGAGCTGCGCCAGAACCTGCTGCAGCGCCACGGGCGCGGCGCCGTGCCCACCGAGGCCGGCGAGCTGTTGCTGGCGCACGGGCGCGGCATCCTGCACCAGGTGGAGCGCGCGCGCGACGAACTGGCCCAGCTGCGCGGCGGCCTGGCCGGCAGGGTGGCGCTGGGCCTGCCGCCCAGCGTGGCGCGGGCGCTCACCCTGCCGCTGATCCGCGCCTTCCGCGCCGAGCTGCCCGACGCGCGCCTGGCCATCACCGAGAGCCTGTCGGCCAGCATGCAGGAACTGCTGGGCAGCGGGCGGCTGGACATCGCCGTGCTCTACAACGCCCGTCCGGCGCACGGCATCGAGATCGCGCCGCTGGGCAGCGAGGAGCTGATGCTGGTGCAGCCCGCCGGTGACGGCGGCGACACCGCCCCGCTCACGCTCGACCAGGCCAGCCGCCTGCCGCTGGTGATCCCCAGCCGGCCCAACGCCATCCGCATGCACGTGGAGGCGCAGATGGCCGCCGCCGGCTGCCAGCCCACGGTGGCGCTGGAGATCGACAGCGTGCGCGCCATCCTCGACCTGGTGGAAAGCGGCGCCGGCATGGCCATCCTGACGCGCCAGACGGTGGGCAGCGCGCCGCGCCCCGACGCCTTTGGCGTGCGCCGCATCCTGATGCCCGCCGGCACCCCGCTACGCATTCCGCTCTACACTGCCGTGAGCGCGCTGCGCCCGGCCACGGCCACCCAGCAGGCGGTGCTGGCGCTGGTGCGCGCCATCGCCCGCGAGCGCCTGGACAACCCCTGAGGTTACTATGATCCTGATAGCTGTCTGCGCCCGTTGGGCAAGGGCTGCAGCCCTTTTTCTCATGATTTTTGGTTGGGCCGGCGCGGCCTGGCCCCAGGGTGCCGACGGCTACCCCTCGCACCCCATCCGCATCGTCGTGCCCTTCACGCCCGGCGGCTCCACCGACGTGCTGGCGCGCGCCATCGGCCAGGAGCTGACCAGGGCCTGGGGCCAGGCGGTGGTGATCGACAACCTGCCCGGCGCGGGCGGCTCCATCGGCGCCGACAAGGTGGCCAAGGCCCCGCCGGACGGCTACACGCTGCTGATGGGCCACATCGGCACCCTGGCCGTCAACCCCAGCCTCTACCCCAGGCTGCCCTACAACCCGGTGAAGGACTTCGCCCCGGTGGCCTGGGTGGCGCGCGTGCCCAATGTGCTGGTGGTGCACCCCTCGGTGCCCGCCAGGACGCTGCAGGAACTGGTGGCGCTGGCCAAGGCCAAACCGGGCTCGCTCAACTACGGCTCTGGCGGCAACGGCAGCGCGGCCAACCTGGCCACCGAGTACCTGAAACTGCAGACCGGCACCTCGATGGTCCACATCCCCTACCGCGGCACGGCGCCGGCCGTGACCGACCTGCTGGGCGGCCAGCTGCAGCTGATGTTCACCGGCCTGCCGGCGCTCGTTGGCCCCATCAAGGCCGGCCAGTTGCGGGCGCTGGCCGTTTCCAGCCCCCAGCGGCTGGACGCGCTGCCGGATGTGCCCACCGTGGCCGAAAGCGGCTACAAGGGCTTCGAGGCCGATCAGTGGTACGGCGTGGTGGCACCGGCCGGCACGCCGCCGGCCATCGTCGCCAGGCTCAACGCCCAGATCAACCAGGCGTTGTCGGCGCCGGAGCTGAAGCAGCGCCTGGCCGCCGAAGGCGCCATCGCCACGCCCCAGCCGCCCGAGGTCTTCGGCAAGCTGATCGCCAGCGAAATCGCCCGCTGGAAGCCCGTGATCGGCTCCGGGCGGGTGAAGGTGCAGTAGCCGGATTGCTCCTGATTCAGGAGCTTCCTGCGGCCGTCATGATTGGGCCAAAGCCCGATTTGATGGTCAAAATTCGGCACCTTCTCCGCGTGCGCCAGCGGCTATCGCCTTCGGCCGACAGCGCCCGCGCGCCGGGAGGCGCAAAATGGTCGCTTCCCGTTGAACTTTGCCCTTAGCACTCACTCCAAGAGAGTGCTAAAATACTTGAGCAAGATGAAAGGACAACCATCCATGACCGCTTCGGTTACCAGCCCCAGCACGAACGCCGTGGCGTTGGCCAACCCGTGGGCCGTCGTACCGCCGCTGGGCAACCTGGACGCCTACATCACGGCGGTGAACCGTCTGCCCATGCTGACGCTGGAAGAAGAGCAGCGCTACGCCCGTGAGTTGCGCGATACCGGCAGCCTGGAGGCCGCCGGGCGGCTGGTGCTGTCGCACCTGCGGCTGGTCGTGTCCACCTCGCGCCAGTACCTGGGCTACGGGCTGTCGCACGCCGACCTGATCCAGGAAGGCAACATCGGCCTGATGAAAGCCGTCAAGCGCTTCGACCCCGACCAGGGCGTGCGCCTGGTGAGCTACGCGCTGCACTGGATCAAGGCCGAGATCCACGAATACATCCTGAAGAACTGGCGCCTGGTCAAGGTGGCCACCACCAAAGCCCAGCGCAAGCTGTTCTTCAACCTGCGCTCTATGAAGCAGGGCTTCAAGGCCGAAGACGCGGCCGAGGACGTGACGCACCGCGACGCGCTCACCGAAGCCCAGATCGACGTGGTGGCGCGCGAACTGAACGTCAAGCCCGAAGAAGTGCGCGAGATGGAAACGCGCCTGGCCGGCGGCGACGTGCTGCTCGACCCGACGCCCACCGACGCCGACGGCGAGCAGGCCTTCGGCCCGATCGCCTGGCTGTCGGACGAGCACCACGAGCCGACGGCGATGATCCAGTCGGCCCAGCGCGACGTGCTGGCCACCGAAGGCATCGCCACCGCGCTGCAGAGCCTGGACGAGCGCAGCCGCCGCATCGTGACCGAGCGCTGGCTGCACGTGAACGACGACGGCTCCGGCGGCATGACGCTGCACGAGCTGGCCGCCGAATACGGCGTGAGCGCCGAGCGCATCCGCCAGATCGAGGCGGCGGCCATGAAGAAGATGAAGGCGGCGCTGGCGGATTACGCCTGACCTGCCGCTGGACCGGGGCGCCGTGCCCCGGGTCTGCAGAAACCGGCCGCGAGGCCGGTTTTTTTTATGCCAGGTGGGTCGTGCCGAGGCCGACACCGAAGTGCCTTCAAAAATATGAAGCCGTTCACGCTGAGCCTGTCGAAGCGCCGCGTGAGGCTTCGACAAGCTCAGCCCGAACGGTGCCTGCAGAATGAGTGCGATTCAGTACGAGCCGCAGTATCCAGCCCCCGGACCAGCAACCTGAATTTATGCATCGAATCGGCCTTCAGCCCTTGATGGACGGCCGCAGGCAGCTACGTAAAATATAGCATTCTCAAGCTGCCTCAAGGCAGGTAATGGTCCACCAGCAGCGCCGCGAACAGCAGCGACAGGTGGATCAGCGAGAAGCGGAAGGTCTTGCGCGCGAGTGCGTCCGAATAGTTGCGCCACAGCTTGAACGCATGCCAGATGAAGCCGCCGTTGAGCAGCAGCGCCGCCGCCAGGTAGAACCAGCCGCTCATGCGGTAGATGAAGGGCAGCAGGCACGCAGCCAGCAGCACCAGCGTGTACAGCAGGATCTGCAGCCGCGTGAACGCGTTGCCGTGCGTCACCGGCAGCATCGGCAGGCCGCTCTTGCGGTAGTCCTCCACCCGGTACAGCGCCAGCGCCCAGAAATGCGGCGGCGTCCACAGGAAGATGATGAGGAACAGCGCCATCGCCTCGGCAGAGACACTACCCGTCATCGCCGCCCAGCCCAGCACCGGCGGCATGGCGCCCGAGGCGCCACCGATCACGATGTTCTGCGGCGTGAGCGGCTTGAGCACCACGGTGTAGATCACCGCGTAGCCGATGAAGGTGGCAAAGGTCAGCCACATGGTCAGCGGGTTCACCCACACGTAGAGGATGGCCGAGCCTGCGGCGCACAGCACGCCAGAAAAGCCCAGCGCCTGCGCGTCCGACAGCTCGCCGCGCGCCGTGGGGCGCCAGGCGGTGCGCTTCATGCGCGCGTCGATGGCTTTTTCGACCAAACAGTTGAAGGCCGCGGCGGCGCCGGCCACCAGCCAGATGCCCAGGCAGCCCAGCGCCATGCGTTCCAGTTCGGCCCAGCCGGGCAGGCCGGGCACGGCCAGCACCATGCCGATCAGCGCGCAGAACACGATCAGCTGCACCACGCGCGGCTTGGTCAGCACGTAGAACTGGCGCCACACGGGCATGCCGGGCAAGGCTGCGGCCTGCATGGGCGCAGCGGTGTTGCCGGGGGGCTGGCGGGCCGTCATGCGCGGCTCCCGGCGCGCGGCGCCATGCGCACGGCTGGGGCGCTCGCCGCGGTGGTGCGGGCCTCGGTGCTGTCCGCGACGCGACTGGCCGCCAGCGCCCAGGAGAGCACGGCCATCAACGCGGCCGCGCCGCCGGTGTGCGCCAGCGCCGCCACCAAAGGCCACTGCAGCACCACGTTCGAGAGTCCCGTCAGCAGCTGGGCTGTGGCCAGCACGGCCAGCCAGCGGCGTTGGCGCGGCAGGTGGCCCGCCCGCGCCAGCCGCCAGACCAGCAACACCAGCACGGCCAGCGTGACATAGGCGAACAGCCTGTGGGCGTAGTGGATGGCCGTCAGCGCCTCGAAGTGCAGCGGCGAACCATCGGCCAGCCGGCCCAGTGGGCGCCAGACCTCGAAGCCCTGGGTGAAATCCATCGCCGGCCACCAGCTGCCCTGGCACATCGGAAAGGTGTTGCAGGCCAGCACGGCGTAGTTGGTGCTGACCCAGCCGCCCAAGGTGATCTGCAGGCCCACCACGGCAGCAGCTACCCACAGCCAGCGCCGCACGTCGGGCGCCACCGGCTCGGCAGCGCCGCCGTGCGCCTGCCGGTAGCGCTCCTCCTGGATCACCAGCAGCACCAGCAGACCCACGCCACCCAGCAGGTGCAGGGTGACGATGGCCGGAAACAGTTTCATGGTGACGGTGAACGCGCCGAACGCGCCCTGGGCGCACACCCACAGCAGCGTGCCGGTGGCCCACCAGGGCGAGATGGGCCGTGCCGAAGCATCCACCACCTGCCGGCGTCCCCGCCACCAGATCACCCAGGTCGCCACCGCCAGCATCAAGATCAGCGCCCCCACGCCGGTGGCCAGGTAGCGGTGCACCATCTCGACCCAGGCCTTGCCGTGCGTGACGGGCCCGGTGGGCATGGCGGCCTGGGCATTGGCGATGTGGTCTTGCGCGCCCACTGGGCTGGCGTAGCCGTAGCAGCCGGGCCAGTCGGGGCAGCCCAGGCCGGAATCGGTGAGGCGCGTGAAGGCGCCGAACAGCACCAGATCGAAGGTCAGGAACAGTGTGAGCAGCGTCAACGCACGCAAGCGCACCGCGGGTGTGGCCTGGCGATTGCGCAGCCACAGCCAGGCCAGCGGCAACGCGGCCACGATCAGCCCCATGCCCATCACGTGCAGCACGGGATCGAGGTCGAAGGCCGGGGTCTGCGCGTTCACGCCACCTCCCATGCGTACCAGCGGGAGCGACGAGACCGACCCGGTGCCGTGCGAGCGATCACCATCATGGGCCGCGCCCCGCTTCGTCCCAGGATTCGGAAGCCCGCAGCAGGCGGTTCAGGTCGCGCCTGGCCTTGGCGGCGCCGGCCAGATCCATCCTGGCAGGGAAACGCATCATCCAGTGGCCCAGCGGGTCGACCACGTACAGGTGGTCTTCCAGACGCTGACCGGCAGCCGGAGCGAGCCAGGCTGCGAGGTCGGCGTGCGGCACCCGCAGCACCGTGGCATGGGCCAGCGCCGGTTCCAGCTTCTGGGGAACGCGCTCGGCGTCGTCGATCAGCCAGACCCAGTCGAGACGGTCCTTGTCCTTGCCCAGGCTTTCACGCAACTGGCGCTGCAGGTAGAGGTTGCCTTCGCAGGTGGCGTCGCAGGCCCCGCTGGCCACGCTGAGCAGCAGCCACTGCCCCTTGAGGCTGGCGAGCGGTACCGGATGGCCCTGCAGGTCGGTGGCCGTGAGCGCCGGGAGCGGCCGCTGTGGATCGATCAGCTGGCCGTACACGCTGCGCCCTTCCGGACGCACCACGTAGTAGGTGAAGTAGGAGGCCACTACCGGCGCCGCGCAGATGGCCAGCAGCAGCAGCATCTTCCAGCGGCCGGAGCGGGTGCGGCGCGTATCCTCCGCCAGCGCCGAGGTGGGCGATGGCAAGGAGTAAACCGTGAGGCCGAGCGGCTGGTCGGCCGTACCGATGGGCTCAGCCATCACGGCCGGCCCGGGCGCGCTGTTGGAGGACAGGTCGGACAATTTGGAACCACAGGAAAAGGATGGCAATCAGGGCACAAAGCGCAAACCACTGCGCTGCATACCCATAGTGCCGGGTGACGTCGCTGGCCGGCTCGGGCCATTCGCGCAGCAGATGATCTGAAGCAGGGCCCGTCTGCACCACCATGAGGTCGGCCAGCGGCAGACCGGATTCGACGCGAAATACGTTCAGATCCAGATTTTGCCGGATCGTGCCGCGCGCGTCCTCGCCGAGCGAGAACAACCGCCCCGGCCCGGCGGCCAGGACGCCTTGTACTGTGACCGTACCGGCTGGCGAATCCACGGCGGGCAGGCGCGTACGCTGCTCGAAATCGCGGGGTGCCCACCCACGCTGGACCAGCACCACCGAGTCGGTGCCCGCCAGTTGCAAAGGGGTCAGCACGTAGTAGCCCTGCCGCCCTGCCATCTGCCGGTTGTCCAGGAACAGCGTGCGGTCGGCCAGCCAGGTGCCGCGCAGCTCGATGGCACGATGCTCCAGCGCGGCGCGGGACTCCGCGTCGTGCGGAGGCACCAGGGTCGCGGCCGCCAGCACGGGCATGCGCGCCCGCCCGGTGGCGGCCGCCTGGCGCGCGATCTTCTGCGCCGCGCGGTCGAGTTGCCAGAAGCCGAGCGCAGCAGTCCCCGCCGCGCCAGCCAGCGAGAGCACCAGCAGCAACCAGAAGCGTGGGCCGCGGTGCAGCGGATTCACCGGATAATCCAGGTCATGAAGTGGCTCGTCGCGCTTGCGTTCATCGGTATCGTCGTCAGTCTGGCATCGGCCCTGTTTTTCATGCTCAATGGCGGGCGAGGTGATCCGGGCGACGAAACCGCGCGCTCGGGCCGGATGGTGCGTGCCCTGGCCATGCGGGTGGGCTTGTCGGTGGCGCTGTTCCTGTGCATTCTGCTGGCCTGGAAACTCGGCTACATCCATCCCACCGGCATCGGCGCCGGCCAGTGAACACCGCCTCTGCCGGTCGCTGTGGCCTTCAGCAGCCCCAAACACGAAGAGCGCCGGATGGCGCTCTTCTCGCATCAGGGATGCTGCGCCGGCTTACATCCAGTACACCAGCAGGTACAGACCCAGCCAGACCACGTCGACGAAGTGCCAGTACCAGGCCGCGCCTTCGAAACCGAAATGTCGTTGCGGCGTGAAGTGGCCCTTCATCAGGCGCAGCGTGATGAACAGCAGCATCAGCATGCCGACGAACACGTGCAGGCCATGGAAGCCGGTCAGCATGAAGAACGTGGAACCATAGACACCGGAACTGAGCTTGAGGTTCAGTTCGGTGTAGGCGTGGAAGTACTCGTAGCCCTGCACGCACAGGAAAGTCACGCCCAACAGCACGGTGATCCACATGAACAGGATGGTGCGGCCGCGGTTGCCCATCTGCAGCGCGTGGTGGGCGATCGTCAGCGTGACACCGGACGACAGCAGCAGCGCAGTGTTGATGGTGGGCAGCCAGAACGGGCCCATGGTCTGGAAGGGCTCGATGGTGCCGGCCGGCGACGCGGTGGCGCCTGCCGCCACGCTGGGCCAGACGGCCTTGAAGTCCGGCCAGAGCAGCGCGTTGTCGAGGCTGCCCAGGGCAGGCACCGAATGCGCGCGCGCCCACCAGAGCGCCGTGAAGAAGGCCCCGAAGAACATCACTTCGGAGAAGATGAACCAGCTCATGCTCCAGCGGTACGAGAGGTCGATCTTGCGGCCATACAGCCCGCCCTCGCTCTCGCCAATCGCGTCGCCGAACCAGCGGTAGAGCACCGCCAGCCACCACACCAGCCCCAGCAGGAGCACATACTTGGCCCAGCCCGCGCCGTTGACCCACTCGGCCGCGCCAAAGATCACGAAGAACAGCCCGATGGCCGCCATGACCGGGCGGCTGGACGCCGCCGGCACATAGTAGTAGGGCGTCTGCCCGTGGGTCGTGGTGCTCATCTTCGATCTACTCCTGGACGTATTTTGGTTGTGAGGTTCTGAGGGACCGTCTTGGATGCCATGCGCCTCAGGCGCCGCTGACCACCCATTTGACGATGCCCACCAGCACCACGATGAAAATCAGCGCCCCGACCAGCCCGGCCAGGACGACATGCATGGGATTGACGCTGCCCAGATCCTGCTGGAACTCGCTGCGCTTGCGGATGCCCAGAAAACCCCACGCCACCATGCGCATGGAGCGCCAGAACGAAGGCTTGTCGGTCGACGCCTGGGGCACCGGATTCATGCGCCGGCTCCCACCGTGATCGGGGCCTTGGCCGACGTGGCATCAGGCGCTGCAGGCGTCTGCCCCCCCACCTCGAAGAAGGTGTAGGACAGCGTGATGGTCTTGACGTCCCTGGACAGCTTCGGGTCGATGATGAAGGCCACCGGCCACTCGCGCTTCTCGCCCGGCTCCAGGGTGTACTGGTTGAAGCAGAAGCACTCCAGCTTGTGGAAATGCGGAGCCGCCTGGCGCGGCGCATAGCTCGGGATCGCCTGCGCCGCCATGCGGCGGCTCTGGCTGTTGCGGAACTCGTACATCACCGTAGTCAACTGGCCCGGGTGCACCTGCACCGAGCGCACCGCTGGATGGAATTCCCAGATGCCACGGGCATTGGCATCGAACTCCACCGTGATGGTGCGGCTGAGATCGACCTGCGTGTTCAGGGCTGCGGCGCTGCCGCCGGTTTTGCCGTTGCCGGGTACCTCGCCCTCGGTCAGCGACAGGATGTTGATGCCCGTGACCTCGCAGATCGCCCGGTACAGCGGCACCAGCGCGTAGCCGAAGGCGAACATGCCGGCGACCACCACCGCCAGCTTGCCGACCATCTGCAGGTTCTCACGCTTCAATGCCACGCGCCACGCTCCCGGTCAGGAATTGAGGAACACCATCTTGACGACGAAACCGATCAGGAATGCAAGCGCGACCGAGGCCAGGATCAGCCCCGTGCGCACGTTCTGCTTGCGTTGTTCCGGCGTCATCGGCTTGTGCGATCAGGCAACGATGCGGGTGGCCGTAGCGTCGAGCTTGGGCGGCGTCTCAAAGGTATGGAACGGCGCCGGCGACGGCACCTCCCACTCCAGGCCTTCAGCGCCTTCCCAAGGCTTCTGTGGCGCCTTGGCGCCGTGACCACGCATGGTCGGCAGCACGACGAACAGGAAGAAGTAGACCTGCGCGAAGCCGAAGAAGAAGGCGCCGATGGACGCGATCATGTTGAAGTCCGCGAACTGCATCGGGTAGTCGGCGTAGCGGCGCGGCATGCCGGCCAGGCCCAGGAAGTGCATCGGGAAGAAGGTGACGTTGAAGGAGATCAGCGACCACCAGAAGTGGATCTTGCCGCGCGTTTCGTTGTACATCACGCCGGTCCACTTGGGGCTCCAGTAGTAGAAGCCAGAGAACAGCGCGAACAGCGAACCCGCCACCAGCACGTAGTGGAAGTGGGCCACGATGAAGTAGGTGTCCTGCAGCTGGATGTCGACCGGCGCCACGGCGGGCATCAGGCCGGTGAAACCACCGATGGTGAACACGAAGATGAAGCCCACGGCCCACAGCATCGGGGTCTCGAAGGTCATCGAGCCGCGCCACATGGTGGCGATCCAGTTGAAGATCTTCACCGCCGTGGGCACCGCGATCAGCATGGTCGCGTACATGAAGAACAGCTGGCCCGTCACCGGCATGCCGGTGGTGAACATGTGGTGCGCCCACACGATGAAGCTGAGGATGGCGATGGCCGAGGTGGCATACACCATGGACGCGTAGCCGAACAGCTTCTTGCGGGCAAAGGCCGGCACCACCTGGCTGACGATGCCGAAGGCCGGCAGGATCATGATGTAGACCTCGGGGTGGCCGAAGAACCAGAAGATGTGCTGGTACATCACCGGGTCACCGCCGCCGGCCGGGTTGAAGAAGCTGGTGCCGAAGTGGCGGTCGGTCAGCGTCATGGTGATGGCACCGGCCAGCACGGGCATCACGGCGATCAGCAGGTAGGCCGTGATCAGCCAGGTCCAGCAGAACATCGGCATCTTCATCAGCGTCATGCCGGGAGCGCGCATGTTCAGGATGGTGACGATGATGTTGATGGCCCCCATGATGGAGCTGGCCCCCATGATGTGCATGGCGAAGATGCCGGCGTCCATCGACGGGCCCATCTGCAGCGTCAGTGGCGCGTACAGCGTCCAGCCGGCGGCGGGCGCGCCGCCCGGCATGAAGAACGAGCCCACCAGCATCAGGCCGGCGGGGATCAGCAGCCAGAAGCTGAAGTTGTTCATGCGCGCGAAAGCCATGTCGGAGGCCCCGATCTGCAGCGGGATCATCCAGTTGGCGAAGCCCACGAAGGCCGGCATGATGGCGCCGAACACCATGATCAGGCCGTGCATGGTGGTGAGCTGGTTGAACAGCTCCGGGTTGACCAGCTGCAGGCCGGGCTTGAACAGCTCGGCGCGGATCAGCAGGGCCAGCACGCCGCCCACCATCAGCATGGCGAACGCGAACAGCAGGTACAGGGTACCGATGTCCTTGTGGTTGGTGGCGAAGACCCAGCGACGCCAGCCCGTGGGCGCGTGGTGGTGGTCGTGTGCGTGGTCGTCGTGACCTGCGTGCGGCGGTGTGGGCAGAACGGCGCTCATGACTTCTCTCCGGTTACGCGGTGTTTCTCTGATCTTTCAACGGGCATGGCTTCAGCTGGCAGCGCCGGTGGCGGCCTGGCCGGCCGCGGCGGACTTGCCTTCGCCAGCGGGAAACTTGCCTTCGCGGGCGGCCTTGAACTCCGACGGCTGTACCAGTTGGCCAGTCTTGTTGGACCAGTGGTTCTTGGTGAAAGTCACCACGGCGGCCAGTTCGGTGTCCGACAGTTGTTTCCACGAGGGCATGGCACCGTTGTTGCGGCCTTCCAGCACCACGTGCATCTGCTCGGCGACCGGGCCCTGCACGATGGGGCTGCCATCCAGCGCCTTGATGGCACCGCCACCCTTGCCGTTGGCCTGGTGGCAGGCGGCGCAGTTGGCGGCATAGACCTTCTCGCCACGCGCCATCAGGTCGGCCATGGTCCAGACCTTGTTGGGATCGTCGGCGGCCGCGGCCATCTTTTTCTTCTCGTCGGCCACCCAGGCAGAGTAGTCGGCCTGCGACAGCACCTTCACATGGATCGGCATGTAGGCGTGCTCCTTGCCGCAGAGCTCGGCGCACTGACCGTAGAAGTCGCCGGTCTGCTCGGCCTTGAACCAGGTGTCGCGCACGAAACCGGGGATCGCGTCCTGCTTGACGCCGAAGGCCGGCACCATCCAGGAGTGGATCACGTCGTTGGCGGTGGTGATGATGCGCACCTTCTTGCCCACGGGCACCACCAGCGGGTGGTCCACCTTGAGCAGGTAGTTGTCGCCCTCCGGCGTGCCGGCGCTGGACAGCGCGCGCTGCGAGGCGTCAAGCGTGGAGAGGAAGCCGATGCCCTCTCCCTCGCCGTTCAGATAGTCATAGCCCCACTTCCACTGGTAACCGGTGGCCTTGATGGTGAGGTCGGCGTTGGTGGTGTCCTTCTGCGCCACCAGCACCTTGGTGGCCGGCAGCGCCATCAGGATCACGATGACGAAGGGCACCACCGTCCAGGCGATTTCCACCGTCACGGATTCGTGGAAGCTCGCGGGCTTGGCGCCCAGCGATTTGCGGTGCTTCCAGATGGAATAGAACATGACCCCGAACACCGCCACGAAGATGACGGTGCAGATGATCAGCAGCATCCACAGCAGCCAGTGCTGCTCCTCGGCGATGCGCGTCACCGGCGGGGCAAAGCCCAGCTGGTTCACCGCCGGCCCGCCTGGCAGGTCGTTCACGGCCCACGCCGCCGATGCCGCCCAGCCGGCCAGCCCGACGCCCACATGGCGCAGCGCCGCGGCCCGCCCGATCAGAGTGCTCTTCATCGTCATCCTGCTCTTCTACTCACCAATGCCTTCGCCTAGCGGTCAGCGACCGGGCGCCGTGCCGGAGGCTGCTCGCAGCGCCACCGTCATCTCACGCACCAGCGCGGGCCGCGCCTCCGGACGTACGTGGCGGCCCACATCCACCCGCTTGCCTTGCCCGGCGATCTCGATCAGACCGCCCCGCCGCGCGCTGGGCGCGATCGACACGCCCCACGCACAGCCAAATTCCATCCGCTCCACCCGGCCGCCGGCTTCTCGCTCGACCACCAGCGTGCCGCCATCGAGCGACACGGTTTCCCGGTCCGCCGCATGGCGCGCATAGACCAGAAAGGCCGTGCCCACGGCCAGCAGTTCCAGCCCGGCGAAGCCGAACACGAACCACGCGCCCTGCCACCAGAAGAACAGCCCGATCGACAGCGACACCGCGCACAGCGATCCATACAGCATCGCCAGCTGGACCGGTGTGATGCTGCAGTTGCGCTTGAGGTGCCAGGCCAGACACTGACCATCCACCCGCGCGAGCCGAAACTCTGCCGACGTTTTCACCAACCACTTCGCTCCCGGCGCCAACACCGGATGGCACCGCTAGGTCTTGCGTTTGCGCAAGAGTTTAACCGACGAGCGAACGTTCTTTGACATTTCTCAACCGGGGTTGGATGGCCCACCGCCACCCCGGCTTTCGCGCAGTGCGTCACGCATTCTCTGCAGCGACACCGATGTCTCCGGCGCGACCGCCATGCGGGCCTGCGGTTTCAGCGCGTGTCCGTAGATGATCTCGAAAGTCAATGCATAGGCCGGCTCGCCGTCACCGGCACCCAAAGTGCCTTCGATCGCGCGCACCAGATCGGCGCGCCAGTTGCGCCCGCGCAACGCGCCAAAGCGCTCGCGGTGCAGGTTGCGGCCCAGTTCGCGCAGTTCGGCCAGCAGGCGTTCGGGCGAGGCAAATGTGAGCGTGATGTGCTCCATGTCCATCACCGGCTCGGCAAAGCCGGCGCCCACCAGCATGTCGCCCAGGTCGTGCATGTCGGTGAAGGCCTGCGCCGGCTCGCCCCAGCCGCGCTGCTGGTACAGCGCGCGCAACTCGCGCAGCGTGTCCGGCCCCAGGCAGGAGAACATCACGAAACCGCCGGTCGCCAGCGTCCGGTGCCACTCGCCCAGCGCCGCCGCCGGATCGGCCACCTGGTGCAGCAGCATGTTGGCCCACACCAACTGCAGGGAGGCATCGGGTACCTCTGGCGGCGCCACGCGCGGCGCCACCCGCTGGCGCCGCCCGAAGGGCCACCAGCGATTCGCTTCTTTTTTTGTAGCTGCCTGCGCCCGCCCTGCCTGGTCTGAAACCAGAAAACACTCTGAATCCGGGTAACGCGCCGCGACCAGTGCGCGGCCCTGATTGCCTCCGCGCCCAGGCGCCCAGTCGGCCCAGCGCTGCACCGGCAGGCGGATGAACGCCAGCCGCTCGGCCATGCGGCGCGCCACCTCCTCGTGCAGCCAGGGCGCGGCGCCTTCGGCGGGCGTCAACGCCGCCCAGCGCGCGGCAGCCTGGGGATCGAGCGTAGGGGGCGTGGAGGCGGTCATGAAACTTGCGGGGGCGGATGGCGAACGGATACGCCGCAACACGTTTGAAGCGCAGGGGGCCGGCCGGCTCCTGGACCGGGAGCGCGAAGTATATTGATCACCCTCCCATGGGTCTGCTTACACGCCTGCTTCCGGGCACCACCACGGTCGGCGCGACCGCGCCGGCACACCAGGGGCGCTGGCTGCCTGGCCAATGCCTGATCTGCCACGCCTGGCCGGCTGCGGCCGCCTGCGAGGACTGCCGCGCGCGCTTCATCCCCGAGCTGGCGCGCTGCCAGCGATGCGCTGCGCCCCTGGCCAGCGCCGCCACGCCGGTGTGCGGCGCCTGCCTGCGCGAGCCACCGCCTCTTGAACGCTGCGTGGTGGCCGTGAGCTACGGCTTGCCCTGGCAAAGCTGGGTAAGCCAATTCAAGTTCCGTGACGACACCGGGCTGGCCCACCCCATGGCCGCGCTGATGGCGGCCGCGCCCGGTGCCCGCGAACTGCTGGACGCCGCTGACGCCCTGGTGCCAGTGCCGCTCACGCCCGAGCGCCTGGCCGAGCGGGGCTATAACCAGGCGCTGCTGCTGGCGCGCCGGCTGGCGCCGCGCAAGACCCGCGCCGACCTGCTGCTGCGCGCCCACCACACCGTACCGCAGCACGACCTGCCGCGCGCCCAGCGCCTGAAAAGCCTGCGTGGCGCCTTCCTGGTCGAGCCGCTGCGGGCCCGGGCGGTGGCGGGCCGCCACCTGCTGCTGGTGGACGACGTCGTCACCACCGGCGCCACCCTGCATGCCGCTGCCCGTGCGCTGCTGGAAGCGGGCGCAGTCTGGGTCGACGCGCTGGCCTTCGCCCACACGGACTGATGTCTCCCGCCCCCATGTTCCACATCGTCCTGGTCGAACCCGAAATCCCGCCCAACACCGGCAACGTGATCCGCCTGGCGGCCAACACCGGCTGCACGCTCCATCTGGTGGAGCCGCTGGGCTTTTCCATGGACGACAAGCACATGCGCCGCGCCGGGCTGGATTACCACGAGTACGCCGAGGTGCGGCGCCACCCCAGCTGGGCGGCTTTTTTGGAGCGCGAGCGCCCGGATCCCGGGCGCCTGTTCGCCCTCACCACCCGCGGCACGCGCCCGGTCCACGCGGTGACCTTCGCGGCCGGCGACTGGCTGGTGTTCGGCGCCGAAACCCGCGGCCTGCCGCCGGACGTGCGCGACGCCATCGCGCCGGCGCAGCAGCTGCGCCTGCCCATGCGCGCCGGCCAGCGCAGCCTGAACCTGTCCAACGCGGTGGCGGTGACCGTGTTCGAGGCCTGGCGGCAGCTGGGCTTTCCCGGCGCCACGCACCCGCCGGCCTGACGGCGCCGACCTCGGACAGGCCGCCGCGCCGGCGACCGTGCATATTTCACGCTCCGGACCGCACCTCCGGAACAGGCGCCCAAAGTGAGAAATTGTTACGGGCCGGTCTGTTGGCCAACATACTCGGCCCCCCTATAGTCACAACCATCTTGTACAGCCTTAGGCCCACGCCCCAGAAATCAAAGAACATGCCGCAGCCTGCCAGCACCCCCGTCTCCAACCTCGTGCAGTTCACGCGTCGCATGCTGGAAGGCATGCAGACGCGCCAGCCCGCGCCGCCGCTCGATGAGATGCGGAGCGCGCTGATCGAGCAGGTGATCGACTGCGATCCCAAGCAGACCCGTCACGTGCGCCTGGGCGTGAAGACCGCGCGTTCGGTCCAGCAGCTGTGGCTGCTGCGCAGCGAGGTCTACCAGGTGGTCAGCAACGAGTTCGGCCAGCACGAGGCCGAGCGCCGCATTTCCGACCTGGCGCCGATGTTCGAGCGCTTCGTGTCGGGGCCCCGGCGCGCCCGGGCCCGCGGCTGAACTTCATAACCCAATCCGGCTCCAGCCCTTTTCTGACGGGCGCTGGCAGCTTCAAAGATAGTAGCGCGCCAGCGACTCGGCGACGCACGCCGGCTTGTCGCTGCCTTCGCGTTCGATGGTCGAGCGCCAGGCCAGTTGCAGGCCGCCGTCGATCGGCGTCGTGCCGAGCAGCTCGATGCGCACGCGCAGCCGGCTGTTCACCGGCACCGGCGACATGAAGCGCACCTTGTTCGAGCCGTAGTTGATGCCCATGCGCACGTCGCGCACCTTGATCGAGCGGTCGAAAAAGCCCGCCAGCAGCGAGAGCGTGAGGTAGCCGTGCGCGATGGTGGTGCCGAAGGGGCCTGCCTTGGCCCGCTCTGGATCGACGTGGATCCACTGGTGGTCGCCGGTGGCGTCGGCGAACTTGTCGATGGCGTCCTGCGTGACGGTGTGCCAGTCGGTCAAGGTGATTTCCTGGCCCGCGCAGGCGGCCAGATCGGCCAGGGTGTCGAAGGTTCTCATGCGTCGCCGTCCTCATGATGGGTGATGGGCCGTTTCCGGCCAGGGACAGCACCCTAGCCGCACGCCGCCGCAGCCCCTGTCGAACGGGTGACAGCGCGGCCGCCGGCAGCCCGCGCTACGCGTCGAGCCAGCGGCAAAGGCCCTGCCACTGCTCCAGATCGCGCACCACCCGGCCGGGCGCGATGTCGAACATCGTCAGCCCGCGCGCGGCCAGGTGCACGTAGTTCTGCGTCGGCCGCAGCATGGCGACCACCGGCAGGCCCAGGCTTTCGACGAAATGGTGCAGCTGCTCGGCCGCCCGCGTGCGCTCGTCCACCCGCATGCCGACGATGCCCACCTGCGGCCTGCCGCCGGCCGACACCTCGGCCAGCTGGTCGAGGAAATCGCGCGTGGCGTAGATGTCGAAGATGCTCGGCTGCACCGGCACCAGCACCTTGTCGGCCAGCGCCGCCACCTGCTTGAGCCGCTTGCCGTGCATGCCGGCGGGCGTGTCCAGCACCACGTGCGTGGTGCCCTTGGGCGGCTTGGCGATGTGGTCCTTGGAGATTTCCCAGGCCGTGATGGGCGCCGCCGCCTCCGGCCGCAGCCCCAGCCACAGGCGCGAGGACTGCTGCCTGTCCACATCACCCAGCATCACGGCGTGCCCGCGGCTGGCCCAGTAGCCCGCCACGTTGGTCGCTACCGTGGACTTGCCCACGCCGCCCTTGGGATTGGCCACCACCAGCACCGGCATCGCCCGCCCTCCTCTTGAGTTGCACGCCCTGGAATTCCGGTAATGTTAGGCCATGCCCGACCAGCCCCACCCGGAACCGCCGGCGCCGGCCGCCGAAACCTACCTGATCGCGGCGCACCCCGACTGGAGCACCTCGCGCGTCAACGGCGAGGTGCTGGAGGTGGTGCGCAGCCTGCCGGGCGTGCTGGTGAACGACCTGTACGGCAGCTACCCCGACTACGACATCGACGTGCCGCTGGAGCAAGCCCGGCTGGCCGCCGCCCGCCTGGTGGTGCTGCAGTTCCCGGTGACCTGGTACTCGGTGCCGCCGCTGCTCAAGCTGTGGCTGGACGAGGTGCTCGCGCTGGGCTGGGCCTATGGCCGCGCGGGCACGGCGCTGCAGGGCAAGCACCTGTGGCTGGTGGCCAGCACCGGCGGCCCGCAGGACACTTATTCGCCCGCAGGCTACAACCGCTTCGACTTCGAAGCCTACCTGCTGCCGCTGCGCCAGGTGGCGCACCTGTGCGGCATGTGCTGGCTGCCACCCATGGTGCTGCACGGCGCCAACGGGGTCACGCAGGCGCGCATCGTGGAGCACGCCGCGCAGGTGGGCGAGCGCCTGCGCAGCTGGCCGGCCTGGGTCGGCGCCGGCATCGACACACCCGGCGCCAGCGCCGACATTCCGGTATCGGACAGGCCTCCAGCCCTTGTACAACGGGCGCCGTAAGCTCACCTTTCAATAGCAACCTGCCATGGAACACTTTCCTGCCTGGCTCAGCGGCGGCCTGATCTTCCTGGGCGCGGCGGTGGCCGCGGTGCCGCTGTCCAGGGCGCTGGGCATGGGCAGCATCATCGGCTACCTGGCCGCCGGCATCCTGATCGGTCCGTGGGGGCTGGGCCTGGTGCGCAACGTCGACACCATCCTGAGCGTGGCCGAGTTCGGCGTGGTGCTGATGCTGTTCCTGGTGGGGCTGGAGCTGGAGCCGCAGCGCCTCTGGCGGCTGCGCCGGCCGATCTTCGGCTGGGGCAGCCTGCAGGTGGCCGCCTGCGCGCTGCTGCTGGCCGGCGCCGCGCTGGTCGCCGGCGTGCCGTGGCCGACGGCGGTGGTGGCGGCGCTGGGGCTGGCACTGTCGTCCACCGCCATCGCGCTGCAGGTCATGGGTGAGCGCAACCTGCTGCGCACGCGCAGCGGCGAGGCCGGCTTTGCCATCCTGCTGTTCCAGGACGTGGCGGCGATCCCGATCCTGGCGGTGCTGCCGCTGCTGGGCGTGGCCGAAGCCACCGCCCCCGGCCACGCCGCGCTGCCGGCCTGGCTGGAGGCGCTGAAGATCATCGGTGTGATCGGCGGCATCGTGCTGGGCGGGCGCCTGCTGATCCGCCCCGCCCTGCGCTGGATCGCCCGCAGCGACACGCCCGAGATCTTCACCGCCGCGTCGCTGCTGCTGGTGGTGGCGATCGCGGCGGTGATGGAGCTGGCCGGCCTGTCGATGGCGCTGGGCGCCTTCCTGGCCGGCGTGCTGCTGTCGGAAAGCGAATACCGACGCGAGCTGGAGACCGACGTCGAACCCTTCAAGGGCCTTCTGCTGGGCCTGTTCTTCATCGCCGTGGGCATGAGCATCGACTTCGGCGTGCTGCTGAAGCAGCCGGGGCTGATCGCGCTGATCGTGCTGGCCTTCCTGGCCGTCAAGGCCGTGGCCATCTACGGTCTGGCCCGGGCCATGGGGCTGCCGCCGGCCGAGCGCCCGGTGTTCACGCTGCTGCTGGCGCAGGGCGGCGAGTTCGCCTTCGTGGTGTTCCAGGGCGCGGCCGGCGTGCACGTGTTCGGCGCCGAGACGGCCTCGCTGCTGATCGGCGCGGTGGCGCTGTCGATGCTGGTGTCGCCGCTGATCCTCATCGCCATCGACAAGCTGGTGCTGCCGCGCTACGCGCGCTTGGGCGCCAAGACGGCGGAGGAGATCTCGGAGCCGCAGGACGCGCCGGTGGTCATCGCCGGCTTTGGCCGCTACGGGCAGATCGTGGCGCGCGTGCTGGCCGCGCAGGGCGTGCGCACCACCATCCTCGACCACGACGTCGACATCCTGGAAGCCGCGCGCAACCTGGGCAGCCAGGTGTTCTACGGCGACGCCACGCGGCTCGACCTGCTGCGCATGGCCGGTGCCGGCGAAGCGCAGGTGCTGGTGATCGCCGTGGACGACGTAGACCAGTCGCTGGCGCTGGTCGATCTGGCGCGTGAACATTTCCCGCACCTGAAGCTGGTGGCCCGCGCGCGCGACGTGGTGCACCTCTACCAACTGCGCGACCGCGGCGTGCCCCACGTAGAGCGCGAGCTGTTCGAGAGCAGCCTGCTCTCGGCCCGCGGCGTGCTGGAGATGCTGGGCATGCCGGCGCACGAGGCGCGCCGCGCGGCTATGCGTTTCCGCCGCCACAACCTGGAGCTGGCCGAGCGCCTGCGCCCGCTGCAGAAGGACCGCGCCAAGGTGGTCGCCACCATCCAGGCCGGCCGCGCGCAGTTCGAGGAACAGATGGCCCAGGAGCGCGCCGACCGCGCCTCGCTGCGCCAGGCCGCGGCCGAAGGCACCCTCACCGACTGGCAGCGGCAGGCCAGGCCCTCGGCTGGCATTGAGAACGATTGAACTAGGGCCTGTTAACGCTATTTTTGGGTGTGCGAACAGGCTTGAAACGGTGCCAATCTAGGCGCCGGGCGCCGTGCAGACCGGGTGTCTGCACCAGGAGCGCAAGGGCGACTGGCGCCGCTTCAAGCCTGTTCCCTGCGGGTTGCGACCCGAAAGGGCCATCGCCGGCGTTGCCAGCCTTGCCAAGGTACCTACCTTGCCTGCGGCTGGCGCCTTGGCGCTGGCCCTTTCGGATCGCAACGCATCACCCAAAAATAGCGTTAACAGGCCCTAATCAACCCTTTCGTGGCGGGCGCAGACAGCTATCAACAAAATAGCATTGGTCATGCCACCGCATCCCACACGAGCTTGATGCCGGTCAGCAGCATGCCCACGTAGATGAAGCGGTAGAACAGCTGCTGGTCGATGCGCCGCGCGATCCACACGCCAGCCCACACGCCCAGCGGCGCCAGCGGCAGCAGCACCAGCGACGTCGCCAGGTTGCGCCAGTCCAGCAGCCCGAGCCAGGCGTAGGGCACCCACTTGGAGAGGTTGATGGCAAAAAAGAAGAACGCCATCGTGCCGGTGAAGCGCACCGGCGACAACGCCAGCGGGATCACGTAGGCGTTGACCGGCGGCCCGCCCGCGTGCGCCACGAAGCTGGTGAAGCCCGAGGTGATGGTGAGCAGCGCACCCACCCAGCGCGGCGGCGCCGGCTGGTCGGGCCGCGGCGGGAACAGCAGGCGCTGCGCCAGGAACAGCAGCGTGAACAGCCCCACGATGCCCGCCACCCAGTGCGGCTGCAGCAGCTTGAACGAGAGCGTGCCGATCACCGTGCCCAGCAACCCCCAGGGCAGCAGGAACTTCAGCAGCGCGCCGTCGAAATCGCGGCGGAAAGCGGCGATGCCCAGCAGGTCCATCACCAGCAGCACCGGCATCAGGATGGCCGCCGCCTGCGGCACCGTCACGGCCAGCGCCATCATCGGCACCGCCAGCGAGCCAAAGCCCGCGCCGAAGCCGCTCTTGCTGATGCCCAGCAGCAGCACGGCGGGCACGGCGGCCGCGTAGAAATGCCAGTCGGTGATGGGATTGAAGATCAAATCGGCCTCCGGCCCTTGCCTGACGGGCGCAGACAGCTATACTTAAGATAGCAATGGTTGGGTGGCTGTCAGGCCAGCGCGCAGGCTTCGTCAAACGACAGGCGCGGGTTGCGCGGGAACAATTGGGCGTCGTCGCCGTAGCCCAGGTTGATCAGGAAGTTGGCCTTACAGCGGCCGTCGGGGAAGAAGGCAGCGTTGAGCTGGTCGGCGTCGAAGCCGCTCATCGGACCGCAGTCCAGGCCCAGGGCGCGGGCGGCGATCAGCAGGTAGGCGCCGCCCAGCGTGCCGTTGCGCTGCGCCGTGGCGGCCGCCAGCGCGGCGTTGCCGGCGAACATCTCGAGCGCGCCCTCGCCGTGCCAGACCTTGGGCATGTGCTCGAAAAAGCGCGTGTCGGTGGCGACGATGGCCGTCACCGGCGCGGCCATGGTCTTGTCGACGTTGCCGGGCGACAGGCAGGGCTTGAGCCGCGCCTTGCCCTCGGGCGTGCGCACGAACACGTAGCGCGCGGGCTGGGTGTTCATGGAGGTCGGCCCCATGGCCGCCAGCGCGTACACCTGGCGCAGCAGCTCGTCGGGCACGGGCTGGTTGGTGAAGCCGTTGGCGGTGCGGGCCTTGCGGAAGATCTGGTCGAGAGCCTGGTCGTCGAGGTGCATGGGAACTGCCTGGAACCTGTGAAGTGGCGGACCACGGCACTTTAGCCCACGACCATGGCCCACGCCTCGGCGCGCCTCCCATAATCACCGCCATGGAAGCCTATGACATCGAACGCTGGGGCACGCCGCTGCGCTACGCAGTGGAGCTGATCGGCACCGTGGCCTTCGCGCTGTCGGGCATCCTGGCCGGCATGCGCAAGCGCATGGACGTGTTCGGCATCTCGGTGCTGGGCTTTCTGGCGGCCTTCGGCGGCGGCACGCTGCGCGACATCCTGCTCGACCGGCGCCCCTTCTTCTGGGTGGCCGAGGTCAGCCTGCTGTGGCTGGTGCTAGGCCTGTGCGCGGCCTCGCTGGTGCTGTTGCGCGGCGAGCGCCGGCGCGTGAGCGACAAGGCGATCCAGGTGGCCGACGCGCTGGGCCTGGGCCTGTTCGTGGCCACCGGCGTGCAGTACGCACTGGTGGCGCAGATGCCGCTGCTGGTGGCGGTGCTGATGGGCGTGGTGACCGGCGTGTTCGGCGGCGTGATGCGCGACATCGCCTGCAACGAGATGCCCACTGCCTTCGCCGACCACCGGCCCTACGCCGTCTGCGCCTTCTTCGGCGGCTGGGTCTACGTGGCCGTGCAGGCGCTGAACGCGCCCGCCTGGCTGGTCCTGCTGGCCAGCGCCGGCGTCACCACCGGCCTGCGGTTGCTGGCGCTGCGCTTCGACTGGCGGGTGCCTGGCTGGAGGGCATAGGCCCACCCCCGTGGCTCCACACGCTTCGCGTTTTTTCGCTCTCCCCCCTCAAGGGGGCACCGCCAGTGTCCGTGCACAGCACGGCCACGGCGGTTGCTGGCCTGGCCTGCTCCGCAGCCATCTGGGGGTACCTGATCCGCGTGGATGGCCAATTGGTTGCCAAATTGGCTTGCAGACCTTGCGCAGCGGGCGCAGGCAGCTATTCAATCAGGAGCTTCTGGAGCGATAAGGGCTGCACCCCAACTTTCTCCCATGACAGAGAAAGCAGCCCATAGGCCGCGGGGCAGGCCATTCGGGTGGACGCCGTGGCCGGGCTTGTACCGGCCAGCGGCGTCGTCCCCCTTGCGCAGGAAAGGGGGCTGAGGTCCGCGGCTCCAGCCCTACCCGCGCTGGGCTGGACGGACCGAAGGGCCGCGGCCTCTGGCGGCGAGCATCGGGCGCGTCAGCGCCTCCGGGGGTTAGACCTTCTCGACGATCAACGCGATCCCCTGCCCCACGCCGATGCACATGGTGCACAGCGCGTAGCGGCCGCCGGTGGTGTGCAGGCGGTTGATGGCGGTGGTGGCCAGGCGGGCGCCGCTGGCACCCAGCGGGTGACCCAGGGCGATGGCGCCGCCCCAGGCGTTGACGCGGGCGTCGTCGTCCTTCAGGCCCAGCATGCGCAGCACGGCCAGGCCCTGGGCGGCGAAGGCTTCGTTGAGTTCGATCACGTCGATCTGGTCGAGCTTGAGGCCGGTGAGCGCCAGCACCTTCTCGGTGGCCGGCGCCGGGCCGATGCCCATCACGCGCGGCGCCACGCCGGCGGTCGCCATGCCGACCACGCGGGCGCGGGGCGTCAGGCCGTACCTGCCGGCCGTGGCCTCGTCGGCCAGCAACAGCGCGCAGGAGCCGTCGTTGACGCCGCTGGCGTTGCCCGCGGTGACGCTGCCGTCGGGCTTGACCACGCCCTTGAGCGAGGCGAGCTTTTCCAGGCTGGTCTCGCGCGGGTGCTCGTCGGTATCGACCACCACCGGATCGCCCTTCTTCTGCGGGATGGTCACGGGCGTGATCTCGCGCGCCAGGTGGCCGGCCTTCTGCGCCGCCACCGCGCGCAGCTGGCTGGCCAGGGCCATCTTGTCCTGCGCCTCGCGCTCGATCTTGTAGTCCACCGCCACGTTCTCGGCGGTCTCGGGCATGGAGTCGACGCCGTACTGCGCCTTCATCAGCTTGTTGACGAAGCGCCAGCCGATGGTGGTGTCGTACACGGCGTTGGCGCGGCTGAAGGCGCTCTCGGCCTTGGGCATGACGAAGGGCGCGCGGCTCATGCTTTCCACGCCGCCGGCGATCAGCAGCGTGCCTTCGCCGGCCTTGATGGCGCGCGCGGCGGTGCCCACGGCGTCCAGCCCGGAGCCGCACAGGCGGTTGATGGTGGCGCCGGGCACGTCGATCGGCAGACCGGCCAGCAGTGCCGACATGCGGGCGACGTTGCGGTTGTCCTCGCCGGCCTGGTTGGCGCAGCCATAGAGCACGTCGGTGAGCGCGGCCCAGTCGACCTTGGGGTTGCGCGCCATCAGCGCCTTGATGGGCACCGCGCCCAGATCGTCGGTGCGCACGCCGGAGAGCGCGCCGCCGTAGCGCCCGAACGGGGTGCGGATGGCGTCGCAGATGAAGGCCTGGTTCATGGTCATGTGTCTCCTGGGATGTATCGAATCCGGTGGGTAGTCGGCGGGCGCCTGCGGCGGCCAGAGGCCGGAACCTGTGATCGTATGCGATCGCGCCGCCTGCGCGTGCGCCATGCGCGACCGCGCTGCGGGCGCCGCGGCCGGCGACTCAGGCGGGCGCGGCCACCGGCAGCCCGATCAACGCCTCCAGCGCCTCGCGCGAAAGGCCTTCCACCGCGTCGATCAGGCGCAGCCCCTGCGGCGTGCAGGCCAGCGTGGCCAGGTCGGTGTAGACGCGCTTGACACAGGCCAGCGCGGTGAGCGGGTAGCTGCATTCGGCCACCAGCTTGCTGGCGCCCTGCTTGGTCAGCAGGTCCATCATCACCCAGGTCTGGCGAGCGCCCACGGCCAGGTCCATGGCACCACCCACCGCGGGGATGGCGCCCGGCTCGCCGGTGCTCCAGTTGGCCAGATCGCCCGTGGTGGAGACCTGGAAGGCGCCGAGCACGCAAATGTCAAGATGCCCGCCGCGCATCATCCCGAAGCTGTCGGCGTGGTGGAAGTACGCGCCGCCCGGCAGCAGCGTCACCGGCTGCTTGCCGGCGTTGATGAGGTCGTAGTCCTCGGCACCTTCCGCGGGTGCCGGGCCCATGCCCAGGACGCCGTTCTCGCTGTGAAGGATGACCTCGCGCCCGGCCGGGATGTGGTTGGCCACCAGCGTCGGCTGGCCGATGCCGAGGTTGACGTAGGCGCCGTCCGGAATGTCCTGCGCCACGCGCCGGGCCAGCTCGTCCTTGCTTCGTTTCTGATAGCTGCTCACGCCTGTCTTTCCTGGGCTGGAGGCTCAAAACATATGGAACATATGGAACTTCAGGCCGCGGCCTTGAAGCCGCCGGCCTGCGTGGCCACGCGCGGCACGCGCACGATGCGGCTGACGAAGATGCCCGGCGTGACGATGCTTTCCGGATCCAGCGTGCCCAGTTCGGCCAGTTCGTGCACGCTGGCCACGGTGAACCTCGCCGCCGTGGCCATCACCGGCCCGAAATTGCGCGCCGCCTTGCGGTAGGTCAGGTTGCCGAAACGGTCGCCGCGCTCGGCCTTGATCAGCGCCACGTCGCCGTGGATCGGGTATTCGAGCACGTAGTCGCGCCCGTCGATGCGGCGGGTTTCCTTGGGGCTGCCGTCGGCGTTCTTCGCCAGCTCGGTGCCGAAGCCGGTGGGCGTGAAGAAGGCGCCGACGCCGGCGCCGGCTGCGCGCAGCCGCTCGGCCAGGTTGCCCTGCGGCACCAGCTCCAGCTCGATCTTGCCGGCGCGATAGAGACCATCGAACACCTGGCTGTCGGCCTGGCGCGGGAAGCTGCAGATGATCTTGCGCACCCGCCCGGCCTTCAGCAGGGCGGCCAGCCCCGTCTCGCCGTTGCCGGCATTGTTGTTGACGATGGTGAGGTCCTTCGCGCCCTGCGTGATCAGCCCGTCGATCAGCTCGCCCGGGATGCCGGCGGTGCCGAAGCCGCCGATCAGCACCGTGGCGCCGTCCTGCACGCCGGCCAGGGCCTCGGCCACGGAACCGGCGATCTTGTCGATCATGCTTGCGGCCTCAGGGTTTGCGGGCGCCCAGCACCAGCAGCACCACGCCCAGGGCGATGGCGCCGCCGCTGGCCCACAGCGGAATGTTGACGCTCTTGCGTTCCTGCACCTTCAGCTCCAGCGGGCCGATCTTGGCGGCCGTGGTGTCCTTGGTGAAGCTGAAGCCGCCGGTCAGCACGCCGGCCAGGCCGGCGACGATGAGCAGGATGCCGATGATGCTGCTGGCTTTCATGGTGGGTATCTCCTCGGAATTCGCGGTCATGGGCGCCGCGTGCCAGGGGCATGATACCTGCGCGCGCCCAGCTTCCGCCGTCGGACATTTGCCATGGTTTTTGTAGCTACCTGCGCCCGCCACGATTGGCCTGGAGCCCGAAATGTCTTCCAACCCGGGCCGCGCCTGCCCTGCGATCACAGCAACTCGTCGCGCCGGAACATGGTCCTGCGGGTGTTGCGGAAGGCGGGGCGCACGCGCGAGCTCCAGTCGGTCGCGCGCACCGCCAGCCACTCGGGGCTGCCGACCACGTCGGTGGACGTGAGGTCGTAGCAGGCGTAGTAGCGCGGCGACTGCCCGGCGGCCTGGTAGCGCCTGGCCCGGATGGTGCCCGGCACGCGCGCCAGCCCGGGCAGGTGCTCCTGGTCGTACCAGGCGTTGAGCTCGTCCTCGAACTCGGGCAGCACGTCGGTCTCGACGATGTAGTGCACGGCCACGGGCGCGCCGACGGCAGCGCCGGGCAGGTCGCAGGTGGGGGTGAGCGCCACGCACTCGATGGCGGGGCCATCCTGCATGGCCGGTGCGGCTGCCGAATAGGCGTACAGCCAGAGGCCGTCGAGTGCGCGCCAGCCCTCGGCGCCCTGCCCGCGCAGAGCCTGCAGGCAACGCGCCAGCGCGGCTTCGTGCAGGCGCGGCAAAGCCAGCTTGCTCAACCAGACAGGCATGGCGCGCCCTCAGTGCGAAACGCGCAGCGCCACGAGAAAGCGCGACACCATGTTGTAGGCGGCCACCGTGGCCACCAGCTCCACCAGGCCCTTGGCGTCGAACTCGGCGCGCAGGGGCTCGAAGACCTCGTCCGGCACCTCGACGTCGCGTGTCATGGCGTCGGTCAGGGCCAGCACCATGCGCTCGGTGGGCGTGAACACCGGGTCGATGGTGCCCGCCTGGCGGATGGCCACCAGTTTCTCCGGCGAGACGCCGGCGCGCTCTGCATGCGGCACGTGGGCGTCGAACTCGAAGCTGGCCCCGTTCAGCACCGCCACGCGCAGGATGGCCAGCTCGCGCAGGTCGGCCGCCAGGTCGGTGCGGTTGCGCACCGCGGTGAGCATCTGCTCCCAGCCGGCGGCGATCGGCGCACTGTTGAGCAGCACCTGGTAGAGCAGCGAGATGCGCCCGCGCTCGGCGCGGATGCGCAGCTCCAGCGGCGCCAAGTCCGGGCGGGTGCCCGGGGTCACCAGCGGCACGCGCAGTGCTGAGGCCTGGTCCACGTCCACGTCATTCCGCCTTGATGTTCTTGGCCTTGATGAGCTGCGCCCACTTGGCCATGTCCCTGTGCAGCAGTTCGCGCAGCTCGGCCGGCGACGAGGCCATGGGGTCGGTGCCCGACTTGCGCAGCTTGTCCAGCACCGCCGGGTCGGCCAGCGTGCGGTGCACGGCCTGGTTGAGCTCGGCCACGGTGGCCGCCGGCACCTGGGCGTTGGTGAACAGGGCGTACCAGTTGTTGGAATCCACGCCGGCCAGGCCCTGCTCCTCGAAGGTGCGCACGTCTGGCAGCGCCGGGTGGCGCTTCCTGGCGGCGATGCCCAGCGGCTTGAGGCGGCCGGCCTTGATGTGCGGCAGCACCGCCGTCACGTCCAGGAAGGTGGCCGACACCTGGCCGCCGATCACGTCGGTGATGGCCGGCGCCGCGCCCTTGTAGGGCACGTGGATCATCTCGACCTTGCTGGCGTCCTGGAACTGCTCCATCGCCAGGTGCGGGATGCTGCCAGTGCCGGACGATGCCAGCGACACCGGCTGCGGCTGCTTGCGCGCCCAGGCGACGAACTCCGCCGCGTCGTTGACGGGCACCTTGGTGTTGGCCACCAGCACTTCCACGTTGTTGGTCACCAGGGACACCGGCGCGAAGTCCTTGTCCATGTCGTAGGACAGCTTGGTGTACAGCGCCGGGTTGATGGCCGCCGCGCCCACGCTGGTCAGCCAGAGCGTGGTGCCGTCCGGCGGCGAACGCATCACCTCGGCGGCGCCGAGCGCGCCGTTGGCGCCCGGCTTGTTCTCGACGATGAAGGTGCGGCCCAGCTCGGCGCCCAGCTTGTCGGCGATGGAGCGCGCCACGAAGTCGACCGGGCCACCGGCGGAAAACGCCACGATGATGCGCGACGACTTCGGCTGCGCCATCGCGTAGGGTGCGGCCAGCCCGCAGGCGGCGGCCGTCAGAACGAGCCTTCTCTTCATGCTGTGTCTCCTTGTTGGCTTGCCAGAAAACTCAGTCGCATCGCGCGACCATCCCACCGTCTACGACGATCTCGGTGCCGGTGATGAAGCGGGCCTCGTCGCTGGCCAGGAACAGCACCGCTGCAGCGGTGTCGCGGCCGTCGCCCATGAAACCCAGCGGAATGCGCTTCTGCCGCTGCGCGAGCAGCGCCTCGACGTCGCCGCCGGCGCGCTGGCGCGCCAGGCGCGCCTCCACCATCGGCGTGTGCAGCTGGCCCGGCACCACGGTGTTCACGCGCACACCCTGGGCCGCGTGCTGCACCGCCACCACGCGCGAGAGCTGGATCACCCCGGCCTTGGTGGCGGCGTAGGCCACCTGGGCGCTGCCCGTCCAGCGCAGGCCGGAGGTGGAGGCCACGTTGACGATGGCGCCGCTGCGCCGCGCCAGCATCACCGGCAGCACGTGCTTGCAGGTCAGGAACACGCTCTTGAGGTTGAAATCCACCTGGGCGTCCCAGACCTCCTCGTCCATCTCCACCGGGCCGCCCGCTGCGGAGCCGCCGACGTTGTTGACCAGGATGTCCACCGTGCCGAAGCTGGCCATGCAGCGTTCCACCGCGGCGGCCACGCTGGCACTGTCGGTGACGTCGCACAGGAAGGTTTCGATGGCCGCCGCGGCCGCGCCGGCCAGGGCCAGCGTTTCCTGCAAGCGGTCGGCATCGCGGTCCAGCGCCAGCACGCGGGCGCCCTCCTCGGCCAGGCGCACGGCCGCCGCGCGCCCGTTGCCCCAGCCAGCGCCCACGCAGCCGGCGCCCGTGACGATGGCCACCTTGCCTTCGAAGCGTGGCTTCATGCGGGCTCTCCGAAACGGTACAGGCGCTGCGGGTTGCGCACCATCAGGCGTTCCAGCGCGTCGGCCGTGGGCGCGATCTGCGCGATCAGGCGCACCAGTTCGTCCTCGTCCGGTACCGGCCCGGCGTGGTTGGGGTGCGGCCAGTCGTTGCCCCAGACCACCCGGTCGGCAAACGCTGCCATCAGCGTGCGCACGAAGGGCTGGGCATCGGCATAGGGCGGCCCGGCGCGGCTGATGCGGTCCATGCCGCTCAGCTTGACCCAGAAGCGTTCGTCTTCCATCAGTCGCATCAGCTGCCTGAACGCCGGCTGGTCCAGCCCCAGCGCGGCGTCGACGCGGCCGATGTGGTCGATCACCACCGGCACCGGCGACGCCGCCAGCGCCTCCGCCTGGACGCCCAGCATGGCCGGGTCGCCGTGGATCTGCAGATGCCAGCCGAGCGGCTCCAGCCGTGCCGCCAGCGCCAGGATGTCGGCCACCGGCGTGTGCTGGCCCAGGTGGCCCATGAAGTTGAAGCGCACGCCGCGGAAGCCGCGCGCGTCGAGGCGGCGCAGCTCGGCATCATCCACGTCGGTGGGCAGCAGGGCGATGCCGCGGTAATCGTCCGGCCGGGCGGCCACCGCATCCTCGGTGGCCCGGTTGTCGAAGCCGTGGCAGGCCGACTGCACCACCACGCAGCGCTGCAGGCCGAGCCGGTCGTTCAGCGCGAACAGCGCCTCCTTGGGCGCGTCCTGCTGCGGCACGTAGGCCGCGTCGGGCGCGTAGGGAAAGCGCTCGCGCGGCCCGAACACATGGCAGTGGGCGTTGCAGGCGCCGGCAGGTAACTTGACCATGGCGCCAGTATGGGCGCGCCGCCCCTGCGCAAACCACCGTTCTTGGCCTATATCAGCTATGCTTTCCAGCTATGGATCTGCGCCAGCTCGAATCCTTCGTCACCGTGGCCAACCTGGGCGGCATGAGTCGCGCGGCCGTGCACCTGCAGATGGCGCAGCCCAGCGTCAGCCGGCAGATCGCCCTGCTGGAAAAGGAACTCGGCCAGCGCCTGCTGGAACGCCATGGCCGCGGCGTGCAGCTCACCGAGGCCGGGCGCGTGCTGGCCGGCCATGCCCGCCAGATGCTGGAACAGTCGCGCCGCGCCCGGGACGAACTGCAGGACCTGGGCGCGCGCGTGGCCGGGCGCTGCGTCGTCGGCCTGCCGCCGCGGCTGGCGCTGGCCCACGCGCCGGCGCTGGTGATGGCCTTCCGCGAGCGTTTCCCGGGCGCCGCCATCACCGTGCTGGAGGCCCTGAGCGTTTCGCTGCGCGAATCGCTGATCGCCGGCCACATGGACCTGGCGCTGCTGTTCGATCCAGCCCCCACGCCGCTGCTGCGCTACGAGGCCCTGCGGCGCGAACGCCTCTGCCTGGTGGCGCCGGCGGGCAGCCGGCTGCCGGCGGTGGTCAGCCTGCCCGCGCTGGCCCACTACCCGCTGATCCTGCCGAGCGAGCCCAACTCCATCCGCCGTCTGCTCGAGCGGCAGCTGCGCCCGCGTGGCATCGCGCTCGAGGTGCTGGCGGAAGTGGGCGCGGTGCAGACCACGCTGGCCCTGGTGGCCCGCGGGGCCGGCTGCACCATCGTGCCGCAGAGCGCGCTGCAGCTCGGGCCGCCTTCGCTGGTACACGCGCCGGTGGGCCCGCCGGCGATCTGGAACCGCCTGGTGTTGGCCACGCCCGCGGCGCGGGCGGCCACACGCGTGATCCGCGGGGCAGAATCGCTGCTTCGGCAACTCGATTTCACCGGCGAGGCGCATTGAGCGCCCGCCCCTCCCCGACCCATGTTCAACCCCTCCCAGGAAGACGTCCGCCGCTTTTTCTGTAGCGCCTGGTCCAAGCAGAACGCCGGGCAACCCATGGAAGCGCTGGAAGCCCTGGCGGCCGGCTGGATCGCCGAGCACCCGGAGTGGCACGCCGACTTCGCCGACGCCGAAGCCGCCGTGGCGCGCAGCTACCCCGACACCACCGGGCAGAACCATCCATTCCTGCACATGTCGATGCACCTGTCGATCAGCGAGCAGTGCAGCATCGACCAGCCGCGCGGCATCCGCCAGGCGGTGGAGTTGCTGGCACGCCGCCTCGGCAGCCTGCACGACGCGCACCACGCCGCCATGGAATGCCTGGGCCAGATGCTGTTCGAAGCCCAGCAGGCGCGCCGCCCGCCCGACGGCAACGCCTACGTGGCCTGTGTGCAGCGCCGCGCCACACGCGACTGACTGAGAAGGTGTGAGTGCTCGGCGCACTTCGCAGCCCGCTTCAATCTTCATAGCTGCCTGCGCCCGCCACGATTGGTCTGGAGGCCGATTTGGCCATGAAAAAGCCCGCACGCGGCGGGCTGGTGGCGGGCCGGCGGGCGGCTTACTTGAAGCGCGGCTCGGGCACCGTCATGACCTGGCCGGGCAGCGAGCCGACGTAGTAGGCGATGGCCTTCAGCTCGGCGTCGGAGAACTGCTTGGCCATGCCGGCCATGATGGGGTTGCCGCGGCCCCAGGTGCGGTGGCGGTCGTCGCGGTAGGAGCGCAGGGCCACGTACAGATAGTCGGGGTACTGGCCGGCGATCTTGGGGTAGCTCGGGTCGATCGGCTTGGAGAAGTTGTCGCCGTGGCAGGACACGCAGGCGCCCTTCTTCAGCAGCTCGGCCACCTTGGCATCGGGCTCCTTGGGTGCCGGCAGATCGGCAGCGCCTTCCTTGACGCCGTTGGTGGCGTAGAAGGCGGCCACGTCGGCGATGTCCTGGTCGGTCAGCGAGCCGGCGATGCCGCGCATGGTGGGGTGCTTGCGGTCACCCTTGCGGTAGGCGGTGAGCGCGGAGACGAGGTACTTCTCGTTCTGGCCCGAGATCTCCGGCACGCGGTAGACCTCCGGGAAGCTGGCCTTGTAGCCGTAGATGCCGTGGCAGCCGATGCACATGGCGACCTTGTTGGCGCCGGCCTTGGCATCGCCGGTCACACCCTGGGCGTGCGCGGGGGCGGCAGCGGCCAGGCCCATGGCCAACGCGGCGAACATCGGGGACAGAGTCTTTTTCATTTTGCGCGCACAATCAACGGAGTTGGGCTGAGGTTGATATAAATCAAACGCAGATTGTAATCACGCCTGCCCGCGATCCGACCTCAGACTTACCCGGCTCTTTGCACCCCATCCCATGAAGTTCCAAGGCACCGAAAACTACGTCGCCACGCAAGACCTGATGCTGGCGGTGAATGCGTCCATCACCCTCAAGCGCCCGCTGCTGGTCAAGGGCGAGCCCGGCACCGGCAAGACCATGCTGGCCGAGGAAGTGGCCGAGGCGCTGGGCCTGCCGCTGCTGCAGTGGCACATCAAGTCCACCACCAAGGCGCAGCAGGGCCTGTACGAGTACGACGCGGTCAGTCGCCTGCGGGACAGCCAGCTGGGCGACGACCGCGTGAAGGACATCCACAACTACATCGTCCGGGGCGTGCTGTGGCAGGCCTTCACGGCCGAGGAGCCGGTGGCGCTGCTGATCGACGAGATCGACAAGGCCGACATCGAATTCCCCAACGACCTGCTGCGCGAGCTCGACCGCATGGAGTTCCACTGCTACGAGACGCGCGAGACCATCCGCGCCAAACACCGGCCGCTGGTGTTCATCACCTCCAACAACGAGAAGGAGCTGCCCGACGCCTTCCTGCGCCGCTGCTTCTTCCACTACATCAAGTTCCCCGAGCCCGAGACGATGAAGCAGATCGTCGACGTGCACTTCCCCAACCTGAAGAAAGACCTGCTGTCGGCCGCGATGAAGGTCTTCTACGACGTGCGCGGCCTGCCGGGCCTGAAGAAGAAGCCCTCCACCAGCGAACTGCTGGACTGGCTCAAGCTGCTGGTGGCCGAGGACATCCCGCTCGAAGCCCTGCAGAGCGCCGACAGCAAGATCGCCGTGCCGCCGCTGGTGGGCGCGCTGCTGAAGAACGAACAGGACGTGACGCTGTTCGAGAAGCTGGTGTTCATGAACCAGCGGAACAGGTGACCCCGGATCCGGCCCATCCCTGAAGCGTTGCGCGCCTTCCCCTTCGGGGGACGCGCCAGGCGGCCGGGGAAACCCCGGCCATGAGCGCCTCGCCCGGACGGCCACCGCAGACACGGAACTTCTTGAATAGAAATTGACCTCCAGCCGGCACCCGTCGGGCGTCGGCAGCTTCTGAAAACATAGCAAATGCCCGCCGCCGACGACTTCATCCAGCCCGTGGTGCAAAGCGACCGGGGCGTGCGCCTGGAGCCGCTGGCGCTGTCGCACGAGGCCGGCCTGCGCGAAGCGGCCGCCGACGGCGAGCTGTGGAAGCTGCGCATCACCAGCGTGCCGGAGCCGGAGCAGACCCGCGCGTACATCGAAGCCGCCCTGCAGATGCGCGCCGAGGGCCACCGCCTGGCCTTCGCCGTGGTCCACGACACCACCGGCCGCGTGCTCGGCAGCACCAGCTACCACGACATCGTGCCGGCGCTGAAGCGCGTGGAAATCGGCTGGACCTGGTACGCCGCCAGCGCGCAGCGCAGCCACGTCAACACCACCTGCAAGCTGATGATGATGCGCCACGCGTTCGAGACGCTGGGTTGCGCCGTGGTCGGCTGGCGCACCGACAACTTCAACTTCGCCAGCCAGCGCGCCATCGAGCGCCTGGGCGCGAAGCGCGACGGCGTGATCCGCCACCACGCACCGCGCCGCGACGGCACGGTACGCGACACCGTCATGTACAGCATGCTGGCCGGCGAATGGCCCGAGGCCAGGGCGCAGCTGCTGTACCTGCGCGACAGGCCTCGCGCCTGATCGACCTCTGCAAGCCCGGCCCGGGTTTCTCTGACGTTCAGGCCGCCGCTGGCCTGGTAACCAGTTCCTGCGCCATGGCCTGTACCGCAGGCAGGTGCGGTTCGGGCACCACCTCGGCCAGCCGGTCGGCCACCCGGCGTGCGTACGACAGCCCGGAGCGGTCCGCGATGAACCGCAAGGCCGCCAGCGCGTTCGCCGTCAGCTCCCCCTCGTCGGCGCTGGTGTGCAAGGCGACGGCCAGGGACGACGCCTCCATGTCTCTCAGCAGCTGCAACACGCCAATCATGTACATCTTGGTCGCTGCAGCAGAACGGCGGGCCTTTAATGAGCCGACCGCCGGCTGGCTGGCCCGTACTTCTCCGGCCACCGGGACGGGAGTCGCCGCCGTGGCGACGGTCCGGCCCAATGCTGCTGGCGATGCTTGCTGGGCCTGGCCGGTACTGGCCGTACCCTGTAGGTAGCCGTGGTTCCGGAGCCTTTCGACCAGTGCCCTCGCATTGCCCCCCAGCAGGTCGACGATTTGGGTGACCGGCCGACGCCCGTCGCACAGGATCAGCAGCTGGCGCTCACGCGCCGTCAACTCGGCCGAGTGGGCTTGCAGCGCGGCCCGCGCTTTCGCAGTCTTGGTAAAGGCAGACGACATGGACGTCATCGCAACAATGAGTAAGAATTGATTCATTCTTTCCCATGCCCATGAAGCAGTCATGACAGGGCCTGCCCATGCGCGACAACCTGCTTCGGCCAAGCGCGGCACAATGATTCCGTTGGCGCCGCCATCCGCAGTGCATCTGTCTGCCAGTTCCAGCCACCTCCAGCCATGTTGATCGACTTCTTCTACACCTTGCGTGCCGCCAAGCTGCCGGTCTCGGTGAAGGAGTTCCTCACCCTGCTCGAGGCGCTGCAGGCCGACGTGGTGGGCCCCCGGCAGCCCGAGGCCTGCACGATCGACGACTTCTACTACCTGGCCCGCACCGCGCTGGTCAAGGACGAGAAGCACTTCGACAAGTTCGACCGCGCCTTCGCCGCCTACTTCAAGGGCGTGGAGATGCTGGCCGACTTCACCAAGGAGATCCCGGCGGACTGGCTGCGCAAGGTGCTGGAGAAGGAACTCAGCGCCGAGGAAAAGGCCGCCATCGAGAAGATGGGCTGGGACGAGCTGATGGAGACGCTGAAGAAGCGCCTGGAGGAGCAGAAGGAGCGCCACGAGGGCGGCAGCAAGTGGATCGGCACCGGCGGCACCAGCCCCTTCGGCCACGGCGGCTACAACCCGCAGGGCGTGCGCATCGGCGGCAAGGGCGGCAACAAGAGCGCCGTGAAGGTGTGGGACCAGCGCGCCTACCGCGACTACGACGACAGCCAGGAACTCGGCACGCGCAACATCAAGGTGGCGCTGCGGCGACTGCGCAAGTTCGCACGCGAGGGCAACGAGCTGGAGCTGGACCTGCCCGACACCATCCGCTCCACCGCCGCCAACGCAGGCTGGCTGGACATCCGCATGGTGCCCGAGCGCCACAACAACGTGAAGGTGCTGCTGCTGATGGACGTGGGCGGCACCATGGACGAGCACATCCAGCGGGTGGAAGAGCTGTTCTCGGCCGTGAAGGCCGAGTTCAAGCACCTGGAGTTCTACTACTTCCACAACTGCGTGTACGACTTCATGTGGAAGAACAACCGCCGCCGCTTCGCGGAGAAGTTCCCCACCTGGGACATCATCCGCAAGTACAACAAGGACTACAAGCTGATCTTCGTGGGCGACGCCACTATGAGCCCCTACGAGATCCTGCAACCCGGCGGCAGCGTGGAATACAACAACGAGGAGCCGGGCGCCGAATGGCTGCAGCGCCTGACCCACGCCTTCCCCAAGTTCGCCTGGATCAACCCCGAGCCGCAGGGCGTGTGGCAGTACCGCCAGAGCATCGCCGTGATCCAGCAGCTGATGGGCCACCGCATGTACCCGCTGACCCTCAAGGGGCTGGAAGAGGCGATGCGGATGCTATCCAAGTAAGAGCTGGCTGCGCCCGCCACGCAAGGGCTGGCGGCCGAAAAGGCTTGAAAAACGGCGGGCTCAGTCCGCCAGCACCCGCCCCGGGTTCAGCAGCCCCTGCGGGTCCAGCGCCTGCTTGATGGCGCGCATCATCTGCAGCGCCACGGGCGACTTGTAGGTCACCAGCTGCTCGGCCTTCAGGCTGCCGATGCCGTGCTCGGCCGAGATGGAGCCACTGTGGCGCATCACCGCGTCGAACACCAGGGTGTTGATGCGCTTTTCCTCGCGCATCAGGAAGTCGCCCGCGGCCTCGCCTTCCGGCGCCTGCACGTTGTAGTGCAGGTTGCCGTCGCCCAGGTGGCCGAAGTCCACCAGCCGCACGCCCGGCACCTCGCGCGCCAGCAGCGCATCGGTCTCGGCCACGAAAGCCGGGATGCGCGAGATCGGCACGCTGATGTCGTGCTTGATGTTCAGCCCCTCCTGGCTCTGCGCCAGCGGGATGCTTTCGCGCACGTGCCAGAGCTGGCGCGCCTGCGCGAGGCTCTCGGCCAGCACGGCGTCGTGCACGCTGCCCTGGGCCATGGCGGCTTCCAGCAGCGCCTCGAAGCGCGCGCGCGCGTGGGCCTCGCCCTCGGCGTCGCTGGCTTCCAGCAGCACACACCAGGGTGACGACTGCCACAGCGGCACGCGCTGGTCGGGGAAGTGCCGGGCCACCAGGCCGAGCGAGAACTGGTTCATCACCTCGAAACCGGTGAGCGCCGCACCCAGCTGCGCCTGCGCCAGGCCCAGCAGGTCCACCGCCGCCTGCAGGCTGGGCACGGCCGCCCAGGCGGTGAGCTGCGCCGCCGGCAGCGGAAACAGCTTCAGCGTGGCGACGGTGATCACGCCCAGCGTGCCTTCGCTGCCGATGAACAGGTCGCGCAGGTCGTAACCGGTGTTGTCCTTGCGCAGGCCCGAAAGGCCGTCCCACACCTCGCCCTGCGCGTTGACCACCTCCAGACCCAGGCACAAGTCGCGCGCATTGCCGTACCGCAGCACGCCGGTCCCGCCCGCGTTGGTGCCCAGGTTGCCGCCGATGGTGCAGCTGCCCTCTGCCGCCAGGCTGAGCGGGAACAGCAGGCCGGCGTCGGCCACGGTCTGCTGCAGGTTCTGCAGGATGCAGCCGGCCTCCACCGTGACGGTGCCGTTGGCCGCGTCAATGGCGCGCACCTTGTCCATGCGGCGCAGGCTCAGCACCAGCTGGCGGCCACTGACATCCGGCACCGAGCCCACCGCCAGCCCGGTGTTGCCGCCCTGCGGCACGATCGCCACCTGGTGGCGCTGGCAGGCCTTCACCACCTCGGCCACCTCCTGCGTGCTGCCGGGCAGCGCCACCGCCAGCGCGCGGCCGCGCATGCGGCGGCGCCAGTCGTGTTCGTAGGCCGAGAGGTCGCCGCCCACGAGCAGGTTGGCGGGGCCGCAGATGCGGCGCAGGTCTTCCAGCAGGGCAGCGCTCACGGGACCACCCTCCGCGCTGCGCGCTGCGGGATTCGCGCTTGGGAACGGCCCGGCGCGCTCATGAACGTTCGGGGTGAGGGGTGGGGCCAGGCGCCGGCGCCGTTGCCTTGGCGCGCGCCAGCCGCAGCCGCACGTGGGCGGCGCAGGCCGCGAACAGGATCAGCACCAGCACCACTTCCGCCAGCGCATACCAGGACGACGGCGCGCGGTCGCCCGCCGCGCGCACCACGCCTTCGACGAAGTACAGCCAGATGAACAGCGCCACCCATCGGTAGGTGTACAGGCGCAGCTTGAGCAGCCCCGGCAGCGGCAGCACCAGCGGCAGCACCTTGAGCGCCAGCCAGGAACCGCCGGGGCGCACCGGCGCCAGCCACAGCTCCCAGGCCAGGCCGAGCGCGATCAGCGCCAGCAGGCTGGCCACGGCCACGGCGCGGGTCAGGGCCACACCGGGCGGCAGGGAAGCAGGAGCATCAGGCATCGTCAAGGGCTCGAAAAAGCGCGGTGGCATCATACCGGCCATGCAGATCGTGGCGCGCGCCCAGCAGTTCATCCAGGACCTCACGGACTTCCCGGTGCTGCCCACGGCCGCCACGCTGTGGGAGCGCTTCCGGCAGGACCGGCTGGGCCTCACGGCCAGCGCGCTCACCTTCACCACCATGCTGGCGCTGGTGCCGTTCTTCGCGGTGGTGGCCTCGGTGTTCACCGCCTTTCCGATCTTTGCCAAGTTTCGGGAGGCGCTGGAAAGCTGGCTGGTCAACAGCCTGATCCCGCCCAGCATCTCTGCCAACGTGCTCGACTACATGACCCAGTTCGCCACCAAGGCGAGCGAGCTGGGCGCCGTGGGCCTGGTGGTGCTGTTCGTCACCGCGCTGTCGCTGGTGCTGACCATCGACCACACGCTCAACGACATCTGGCGCGTGACCACCCACCGCCCGCTCGGCCAGCGCATTCTGGTGTACTGGGCCGCGCTCACGCTGGGCCCGCTGGTGCTGGGCGGCAGCCTGGCCATCACCTCCTACGTGCTCACGGCCTCGCGCGGCTGGTTGCCCAACATCGGCGGCGGCGCCAACCTGGCGCTGAACACCACGCAGTTCCTGCTGATGACCTTCGGCGTCACGCTGCTGTACCGCTTCGTGCCCAACACGCCGGTGAAGTGGCGGCACGCACTGGCCGGCGGCCTGTTCGTCGCCGTGTGCCTGGGCGTGGCCAAGTGGGGATTGGGGCTGTACCTGTCGCGCGTGCCCACCTATTCGCTCATCTACGGCGCGTTTGCCACGGTGCCGATCCTGCTGCTGTGGATCCACCTCTCATGGCTGATCGTGCTGTTCGGCGCGGTGATCGCGGCCTACCTGCCCAGCCTGCTGACCGGCGTGGCCCGCCGCGGGGGCGGCCCGGGCTGGGAATTCCAGCTCGCCACCGAGGTGCTGCAGGCGCTGGCGCGCGAGCGCGAAACGCAGGCACGCGGGCTGACGCTGCCGCAGCTGGCCGCGCAGCTGCGCGTGGACACGCTGCAGGTCCAGCCGGTGATGGGCGCGCTCGAGACGATGGACTGGGTCGGCCGGCTGGACACCCACACCGAGAACGAGGAACCGCGCTACGTGCTGCTGCTGCAGCCGGGCCAGCAGCGGCTCAAGCCCCTGATCGAACAGCTGCTGCTCACGCCGGACCCGGCCCTGGACGGCTGGTGGAACAGCCCGCTGCTGGACCGGCTGACGGTGGCCGACCTGCTGCATTCCCGGCACCGGACTTCGACAATAAAAAGTGGCTCCAGCCCAATATCAGCGGGCGCAGGCAGCTCTCCTAAAAATAGCAACCCGCCAGCCTGAACGTGGTTCGAAGCCAAGCCGGTAGTCGCCGTGCGGGCCCGCCGGCATCGGGTGGGGCGGCGCCGCAGCGGATCAGTTGCGCAGGAAATCCCGCAGCGCGAACAGCACCTCGTCGGGCGCCTCGGTCATCAGCGAATGGCCGGCGTTCACTTCCACCACCTTGGCCAGCCGGGCATGACCGGCCAGTGCCCTGGCGGACTTGGGCGGCGTCATCTGGTCGTGGCGGCCGATCAGGAACAGCGTGGGGCAATGCACCGCGGGCATGGCCTGCTCGCCACCGGCGTAGCTGTCGCAGGCCTTGAAGCCGGTGAAGAACACATTGACCTTGGGGTTGCTGGCCAGCACGCGCCGCATCAGCGCCCTGGAGCCGCCGTACAGCCAGGTGCCCGGCCCCAGTGCCGAGGGCGGCGGGCACAGCGTGCTGTGCGAGAAGGTGTTGACCATGGCGATGGCCTTCTCCGGCGCCTGGACCGAGGCTTCCAGCAGCGCTGGCGAGACCTTCATCGGATACGCGGTGCCCACCAGCGCCAGGTGGCTCACCTGCGCCGGTGCGCGCGCTGCCGCCTCCAGCGCGATCAGCGAGCCGAAGCTGTGACCCACCAGCGCCGCCTGCTCCGCGCCCATGGCCGCCAGCAGCGCAAGCACGAAGTCGGCCGCCTCCTCCACCGTTTCCGGCGGCTTGCCGCCGCTGCGGCCGTGGCCTGGCAGATCGATGGCGAGCACGTTCCAGCCGTGGTGGGCCAGGTAGCGCGTCTGCAGGATCCAGACGCTGTGGTCGTTCAACACCCCGTGAATGAACACCACGGTGGGTTGCTCCGGGTTGAAGGTCTTGCCGCCGGTGTAGGCGTAGATGTCGGCGCCGTTGACGTTGATCTTCATGGTCAGGCCCCCGCTTTCTCGGCGGCCTTGAGCGCGCGTTTCAGATCGTCGATCAGGTCGGCGGCGTCCTCCAGCCCGATGGACAGGCGGATGGTGCCGGGCCCGATGCCGGCACCGGCCAGCGCCTCGTCGCTCATGCGGAAATGGGTGGTGCTGGCCGGGTGGATGACCAGGCTGCGGCAATCGCCCACGTTGGCCAGATGGCTGAAGATTTTCAGCCCCTCGATGAACGCCTTCCCCTGCTCGCGCGAACCCTTGATGTCGAAGCTGAACACGCTGCCGGCACCCTTGGCGCCGTGCTTCAGCAACCGGTTCGCCAGCGCGTGGCTGGGGTGCGACTCCAGCAGCGGGTGGCTCACCTTGGCCACGAACGGGTGCTCGGCCAGGAAGCGCACCACCTGCTCGGTGTTGGCGATGTGCCTTTCCATGCGCAGCGGCAGCGTCTCGATGCCCTGCAGAATCAGCCAGGCGCTGTGCGGGCTCATGCAGGCGCCGAAGTCGCGCAGGCCCTCGCGACGCGCGCGCAGCAGGAAGGCGCCCACCGTGCTTTCCTCGCTGAACACCATGTCATGGAAGCCGTCGTAGGGCTGGGTCAACTCTGCAAACTTGCCGCTCCTGTCCCAGTCGAAGCTGCCGCCATCGACCAGCAGCCCGCCGATCACGGTGCCGTGGCCGGAGAGGAACTTGGTGGCCGAGTGGTAGACGAGGTCGGCGCCGTGATCGAAGGGCTTGAGCAGGTAGGGCGTGGTGAAGGTGGAATCCACCAGCAGCGGCACGCCGGCCTCATGCGCGATCTGCGCCACGGCGGGGATGTCGAGCACGTCCAGACCCGGGTTGCCCACGGTTTCGCCGAACAGCAGCCGCGTGTTGGGGCGGATGGCGGCGCGCCAGCCGTCCAGGTCGCCCGGCTTGACGAAGGTGGTTTCGATGCCGAAGCGCCGCAGCGTGTAGTGCAGCAGGTTCTGGCTGCCGCCGTACAGCGCCGTGCTGGCCACGATGTGGCCGCCGGCCCCCATCAGCGTGGCCACGGCCAGGTGCAGCGCCGCCTGGCCGCTGGCGGTGGTGATGGCGCCGATGCCACCTTCCAGCGCCGAGATGCGCTGCTCCAGCACCGCGTTGGTGGGGTTGCTGATGCGACTGTAGACGTGGCCCGAGCGCTCCAGGTTGAACAGCGCGGCTGCGTGGTCGCTGGATTCGAATACGAACGAGGTCGTCAGATGAATCGGCACGGCTCGCGCGCCGGTGGCGGGGTCGGGCTGCGCGCCGGCGTGCAGGGCGAGGGTGTCGAAGCCGGGATCGGCGTAACCGGGCATGGGGTCTCCTTGGGTCTGACCCCGCAGGGCCTGGGGCCGCAGCGGGGTATCCCGTCGATTGTGGGCCATTTGTGGGCTATATTCGTTGGCCACAGCGCCGCCCGAGGGTGGCGACGGAGTACAGCATGCGAGTCAGCGACATCTTGCGCCTCAAGGGCAGCGCCCTTTTCACCATTACCCCGGAAGACAGCCTGGCGCATGCCGCCCAGCTCATGGCCGAAAAGGACATCGGCTCGCTGGTGGTGATGTCGCACGGCCGCGTGGTGGGTATCCTCACCTTCCGCGAGGTGATCGAGGCGGCGGTGCGCAACGGCGGCAGTTTCGGCACCACCTCGGTCTACCGCGCGATGGACCCGGGCCCGCTGATCTGCACGCTGGAAACCGATATGGACGAGGTGCGCCGCATGATGCTCGACCGGCACGCGCGCTACCTGCCGGTGATCGACGGCGGCCAGTTGATGGGCGTGATCAGCTTCTACGACGTGGCCAAGGCCGTGGTGGACAGCCAGAACTTCGAGAACCGCATGCTCAAGGCCTACATTCGCGACTGGCCCGAGGAAGACGCCAAGGAAGTTGAGCAGTAAGCCGGCGCGGTCTGGCGCCCGACCGCGCCGGCCGTCCCCTTAGCCCAGGCTGGCGTGAATCGTCTCGCGCACGCGGGGGTAGATCTGCTGGCTCCATTTCCGGCCGCTGAAGACGCCGTAGTGGCCGACACCGGTCTGGATGTGGTGGTTCTTCATGTAGGGACGCACGCTGGCGCACAGGTCATGCGCAGCCACCGTCTGGCCCACCGAGCAGATGTCGTCGCGCTCGCCCTCCACCGTGAACAGCCAGGTCCTGCGGATGGCAGCGGGGTCCACGGTGCGGCCGCGGTAGGTCAGCACGCCGCGGGGAAGGTCGTAGGTCTGGAAGACCTTGTTGACGGTCTCCAGGTAGAACTCCGCCGGCAGGTCGTTGACCGCCAGGTACTCCTCATAGAAAGTACGGATCGCGTCGGCTTTCTCGACCTCGCCGTTGAACAGGTGGTGGTAGATGTCCTCGAACGACTTGACGTGGCGCTCGAGGTTCATGCTCATGAACGCCGTCAGCTGGACAAACCCGGGGTACACACGGCGCATGAAGCCGGCATGGGGCAGCGGCACATGGCTGATGAGGTGCCGCTCGAACCACTCGACCGGCTTTTCCACGGCGAGCCGGTTGACCTCGGTCGGGTTGACGCGGCAATCCACCGGGCCGGCCATCAGGGTCAGCGTGCGCGGCTGCGCCTCGTGGCCGTCCTCCGCCATGACGGCGCAGGCCGCCAGCGCCGCCACGCAGGGCTGGCAGACGGCGACCACGTGCACGGGCTGGCCGCCCGAATCCTGATGCACCGCGTCGATGAAGCCGATCATGTGGCCGACGTAGTCGTCCAGCCCGAACGCGCCATGCCGCAGGGCCACGTCGCGCGCGTTGTGCCAGTCGGTGATGTAGACGTCGTGGTCCTGCAGCAGCGTGCGGACCGTCTCGCGCAGCAAGGTGGCGAAATGGCCTGACAGCGGCGCCGCCAGCAGCACTGGCGGCTGGTCGGCGACACCCTCCTTGCGGAAATGCAGCAGGGTGCCGAACGGCGTGCGAAAAGCCTGCTCCTCGACCACCGGCACCATGCGCCCGGCCACTTCGACCTGGTCGATGCCATACGCAGGCCGGGTGTGCGTGAGGCGCATGCGCGCCAGCACGTCGCTGACCGCCGACAGGCTGCGGATCAGGGTGCGCTCGGTGTTGTGCCACCACGTCGCGGCGCTGGTGCCCTGAGCCAGCAAGCGCATGGGCGAAAGCAGGTCGGACTGGAGTTGATAGGCATTGTAGAGCATGGTGATCCCGATCGTGGCGACCTGACCCGGTTGCACAGGCAAATTGCGGGCCAGATCGCTGCCGATACCGCCACCAGGACTTCGAGGCACACATGGCACGCGCCTTGCTGGTGCATCTGTGCCCTAGGAGCAACACCATGAGCAAAGCCGTTCTCACGATCAGCAGCAAGAACTACGGTGCCTGGGCGCTGCGAGGCTGGCTCATGGCCAAGTTCGCGGGCCTGGATTTCACCGAGAAGGTCATTCCGCCGGACGACCCTGCCATGAAGGCGGAGATCCTGCTGCTCTCGTCGTCCATGCTGGTGCCGTCGCTGCAGCACAACGGCATCAAGGTCTGGGATACGCTGGCCATCGGCGAGTACCTGCACGAAATCAAGCCCAAGGCGGGTCTGCTGCCGGACGCCATCAAGGCGCGCGCGCACTGCCGGGCCGTGTGCGGCGAAATGCACTCCGGCTTCGCTTCGCTGCGCTCGGCGTTGCCGATGAACCTCAAGGCCAGATTCCCCGGCTTCAAGGTCTGGTCGCGTGCCCAGACCGACATCGACCGGGTGCTGGCGATCTGGAAGGAATGCCTGGCGACGTACGGCGGCCCCTACCTGTTCGGCAAGCGGCCTTGCCTGGCCGATGCCATGTACGCCCCCGTCGTCACCCGCTTCCTGACCTACGACGTGGCGCTGGACAAGGCCTGCACCGCCTACTGCAAGCACGTGATGGAACTGCCTGCGATGCAGGAATGGGTGGCGGCGGCCAAGCTGGAGCCCGACGAGATCGACGAGCTGGACGCCGAGTTCTGAGCCGCAGGCCGCTGCTTGCAGCTTACGGGCGCTACCTGGGGGAAGCGCCTCCTGCAACCGGACGCTAGGCCCAGGGTGTCGGTGGCGGGATTTCGCAGACCGGGTCGACATCCACCGACTTGAAATCGGCCGGTGAGACGATTTCCAGGTACTCCATGTCGGGCGAATAGTCGAACAGGTAATGACGGATGCCCGGCCGCTGATGCACCACGTCGCCGGCCTCGACCAGGGTTTCCTTGTCTTCGTACATGAACCTGGCCCAGCCCTTGACCATGATGACGATCTGGAAATCCGCCTCATGTCGGTGCCACCCCGTACCCGTTTCTGGTGCCATGTTCGCCTTGACAAGGTGCGCGATGACCTTGCCGTTGGTGGCCTCGGCCACGCCCAGATCGCGGTAAAGGAAGAAATCACGCAACCCGCCGCCCTTGTAAGGCGTATCGCCAGGTTTGACGTGGGAAAACTTCGTCGAGGTTCTGTCCAGCATGGGATTCTCCTTGCGCAGCGGTAAAACGGGTTTGCTGCGCCGCAGCATCAAGCACGAATCATTCCGTGGCCCGCCCAGGCAGCAAGGGGCAGGCCGCGAGAGGGCTCTGGGATAATCCGGGCGATGAGCGGCAACACCCTCGGCAACCTGTTTGCCGTCACCAATTTCGGCGAATCCCACGGGCCCGCCATCGGCTGTGTGATCGATGGCTGCCCGCCGGGCATGGCGCTGTCGGAGGCGGACATCCAGCCGGAACTCGACCGCCGGCGCCCGGGCACCAGCAAGTTCGTCACCCAGCGCAGCGAAGCGGACCAGGTGGAGATTCTCTCTGGCGTGTACGAGGGCAGGACCACCGGCACGCCGATCTGCCTGCTGATCCGCAACACCGACCAGCGCAGCAAGGACTACGGCGACATCGCCCAGACTTTCCGCCCCGGCCACGCCGACTTCACCTACTGGAAGAAATACGGCATCCGCGACCCGCGCGGTGGTGGCCGCTCGTCGGCGCGGCTCACGGCACCCACGGTGGCCGCCGGCGCCGTGGCACGCAAGTGGCTGAACGAGCACCACGGCACCACCTTCCGCGGCTGCATGACCCAGGTCGGCGAACTGGCCATCGGCTTCGAGGGCTGGGAATACGTGCCGCACAACCCCTTCTTCGCCCCGGTGGCCGATGTGACGGCCATCGAGGATTACATGAACGCACTGCGCAAGAGCGGCGATTCCTGCGGCGCGCGCCTGCGCGTGGTGGCCAGCGGCGTACCCGTGGGCCTGGGCGAACCCATCTACGACCGCCTGGACGCCGACATCGCCAAGGCCATGATGGGCCTGAACGCGGTCAAGGGCGTGGAGATCGGCGACGGCTTCGCCAGCGTGGCGCACAAGGGCAGCATGCACGGCGATTCGCCGCTGCCGGGCGGACGCTTCGCCAGCAACCACGACGGCGGCGTGCTGGGTGGCATCAGCAACGGCGAGGACCTGGAAGTCGCCGTGGCGATCAAGCCCACCAGTTCCATCCTGGTGCCGCGCCAGTCGGTGAACACGGCCGACGAGCCGGTCGAAGTGATCACCAAGGGCCGCCACGACCCGTGTGTGGGTATCCGCGCCACGCCGATCCTGGAGGCACTCCTGGCGCTGGTGGTGATGGAGCACGTCCTGCGCCAGCGCGCCCAGTGCGGAGAACCCGCGCCGACCCGTTAGCGGCGCCCAGCCCTACCCGCCACGCGACTCCGGCAACGCATCCATGAGCAAGCCCAACGCGTCCGAACTCGACAGCCAGGCCCAATGGGTGGCTTCGCGGCAGTTCAGCCTGTTCATGCACGGCTGGAACAGCACGCAGGTGCAGACGGTGGTGCTGTGGGCCGTGACGGTCGGCCTGATGTGGTATTTCACGCCCGGAGTACGCACAGCGCTGTGGACGTTGCTGAGCCTGGCCGTAGGCGGGGCGCGCTTTCGCACCAGCCGGACCTTCAGCCTGCGCCTGAAGAACGCCGAAGCGGGCGAGCAGCTGGCGTTCATGCACCGGTACCGCTGGCTGCCGTTCGCCTACGCGCTTTGCTGGGGTGTGACGCCGATGGTGTTCGTTGGCTTCATGCCCATGCGGGCGGAAGCGGTGTGCTGGTCCTTCACGCTGGGCGTCGTGGCGGTCTTTCTCTGGTGGTCGGCATCCAGACTGGAACACACGAAGGTCGTGCTGGGCGCGTTCCTGCTGACGCTGCTGGCTTCGCTCGCCTGGCGCGCCCTGGAAGCGCCCCAACTCATTGGCGTGCGCATCACGATCTGGCAGCCGCTGTTTCTGCTCGTGTACGGCGGGGTGGTATGGAGCGTGGCCAAGGCCTTCAACCAGACCTACACGGAAAGCATTGACCTGCGCTACCACAACGAGCGCCTGATCGAATCGCTCCGGGCTCAGAACCAGGCCGCTGTGGAGGCGGTGCGCTTCAAGGACCGCTTCCTAGCCAGCGCCGCCCACGACCTCAAGCAGCCTGTCAACGCCCTGGGGATCTACGCCGAATGGCTGGCCAGCGAGCCGGAACTGGCGCACGAGCTTTCGCTCAAGATCCTGAAGTCCACCCAGTCGGTGAACGCGCTGTTCGATTCGCTGTTCGACTTCGTCCGCCTGGACGCCGGCAAGATGCAGGTGCGGCAGCGCACCATCAAGCTGGCCGAGCTGTTCGACGACCTGGAAGTCCAGTTCCGCCCCACTGCCCTGGAAAAAAGCCTGAACCTGCGCGTGCGTCCCAAGGCGTGGACGCTGCACACCGATCCCATCATGCTGCAGCGCATTCTGAGCAACCTGCTCGCCAATGCCATGCGCTACACCAGCCACGGCGGCGTGTTGCTGGCCGTGCGGCCATGGCGAGGCGGCTTGCGGCTGGAGGTGTGGGATACAGGGATCGGCGTCGCGGAGAACCAGCTCGGCCACATCTTCGCCGAGTTCTACAAGGTTCAGTCGGCGGGCACCCAGGAAGGCTTCGGCCTGGGGCTGGCGATCGTCAAGCGGCTGACCGAGGCCCTTGGTTACGAGTTGCAGGTCCGCTCGCGCGAGGGCCGCGGCACGCTGTTCCGCATCACGCTGCCACCCGATGCCGTGGTGGCCGCGCCCGAACTCAGGACGACAGCAACCCGTGCATCCGGGCGAAGTGCAGCGTCTGTGTCCGGCTCTTGACACCCAGGCGCCGGAACAGGCGCCACAGATGCACCTTCACCGTGTGCTCGCTGATGCCCAGACGCTCGGCAATCTCGCGGTTGGAAAGGCCCTCGTCCAGCATCACGATGAGCTGCTTCTGGCGCTTGGAGAGCTTGGTGTCGGGTGCCGCACCCTCCTCGGCCTCGCCAAACTCGGTGTCGGTCTGCAGCATGGCGCGCAGCGCCAATGCGATTTCTGAAGCTCCTGCGGATTTTTCCACATAAACGTCCGCTCCAGCCTCGGTGCACCACTCCTCCACGTCGGCTGCCGGCGTGGCCGAGATCACGGCCAGCGGCACGTGGGGGTACTGGCCCTTGAGCAGTTTCACGCCGGAAATGCCCACCGTATCGGGCAGTTTGAGGTCGAGGCAGAACAGTTCGGGAGGCGAATTCTTGGCCACCACGCGGTCCAGGTCGGACAGCTGGGACAGTTCCACCACCTCGGAGCCGGGCCGCACGCGCCGCAGCACCATCACGATCGCCTCCCGCATCAGGGGATGGTCGTCAATCACATAAATGGCCACCTGCGTCGCTCCTCAGTACTTTCGAACCGGCCTGTGCGGACGGTACCCCTCGGGGTTCAGATCGCCCCCCGCAGGGCCTCCCGACAGCCCACCTGCATTAATACTGAGAATTTACACCGAATTGCTCACCAGGCGCTCAAGGGCGTCTTTCACGGACGCCTCGCTCACCCCTTGCGGAGTGGTGACCCACTCTTTCAGCGCAGCAAGTGCGGTCGCGCCTTCGGTCTGCAGGCGCCGCACCGCCTGGCCGGCGTCACGGGGTGAATCGAAGCCCTTGCTCTGCAGCAGCACCGTGGCAGCACCCTGGGTGAGCTTGAAGTAGAACTTTCCGTCCTGCTCGCGGTACTGCTTGAGCACCGGCAGGCTGGCCCTGGCGCCCTTGTCCGCGGAAGCGGACTTGCCCACATTGGTGAGCGCCCGCAGTCCGACCGCCTGGCGCAGCTCGCGCATCAGCGGCGTAGCCAGTTGCCGGGCCTTGACGGCGCCGGCCAGCAACGCCTGCTCGACTTCCTGCGGGTTCGCCATCAGGTGCTCGTAGCGCGCGCGCATGGGGCCGATCTCCTGCTCGATGCGCTCGAACAGCTGCTGCTTGGCGTCGCCCCAGCCGATGCCCTCGGCAAACGCCTTGGCGAAGGCCGTTGTCTCGTCCGGCGTGGCGAAGGCGCGGTAGATGGCGAACAGCGCCGAGCCTTCCGTCTCCTTCGGCTCGCCCGGAGCGCGCGAGTCCGTGACGATGCCCATGATCTGCTTCTTCAGCTGCTCGCGCGGGCCGAACAGGGCGATCACGTTGTCGTAGCTCTTGCTCATCTTGCGGCCGTCCAGGCCGGGCAGCAGGGCCACGTTGTCGTCGATTACCGCGGCTGGCAGCGTCAACAGCTCCCGCCCGCCACCGTACAGGTGGTTGAAGCTGGCAGCCATGTCGCGCGCCATCTCGATGTGCTGCACCTGGTCGCGTCCCACCGGCACCTGGTGCGCCTTGAACATCAGGATGTCAGCGGCCATCAGCACCGGGTACATGAAAAGGCCCGCCGTCACGCCGTCGTCCGCATCCACGCCGGCCTCGGCGTTCTTGTCGAGCGCGGCCTTGTAGGCGTGGGCGCGGTTCAGCAGGCCCTTGCCCGTCACGCAGGTGAGCAGCCAGGTCAGCTCCGGGATCTCTGGGATGTCGGACTGTCGGTAGAACGTGACCTTCTCCGGGTCCAGCCCGGCGGCCAGCCAGCTGGCGGCGATCTCCAGCGTGCTGCGCTGCACGCGCACCGGATCGTCGCACTTGATCAGCGCGTGGTAGTCGGCCAGGAACAGGAAGCTCTCGGTGCCAGGCCGCCGGCTGGCGCGCACCGTGGGGCGGATGGCACCCACGTAGTTGCCCAGGTGCGGCGTGCCGGTGGTGGTGATGCCGGTGAGGACGCGAACGGTGTTGGAACTCATGGAGTCGGGAAAACGGGAAAGAGAAGACGAGGCAAGGCGCTCAGCCGATCAGCGCCTTGAGCGGCGACAGCACCGCGCTCAGGATGCTGAAGGTCACGTTCATCAGCGGGCGCATCCAGAGGTTGCTGACCACGCCGGTCAGCACCAGCGCCATGACGATGAAGAAGCCCCAGGGCTCCAGCCGCGACAGCGCCATGCTCGGCCCTGGCGGCAGCAGGCTGGCGAGCACGCGCCCGCCGTCCAGCGGCGGCAGCGGGAACAGGTTGAACACGGCCATCACCACGTTCACCAGCATGCCGGCGCGGCACATCTCCAGGAAGAACGGCTCGGTGATGCCCATGCCGACCAGCAGGTACAGCAGCACGCCCCAGATCAGCGCCTGCGCCAGGTTGGAGCCCGGTCCGGCCAGCGCCACCCACAGCGTGTCCCAGCGCGGGTTGCGCAGGTGGCCGAAGCGCACCGGCACCGGCTTGGCGTAGCCGAACACGAAGGCGCCCCCGGTACCGAAGTACAGCAGCAGCGGCATGAGGATGGTGCCCACCGGGTCGATGTGCTTGAACGGGTTGAGCGTGACGCGCCCCAGCATGGCGGCGGTGTTGTCGCCGAAATGGCGCGCCACGTAGCCGTGCGCGGCTTCGTGCACGGTGATGGCGAAAAGCACGGGGATCGCGTAGATCGCGACGGTCTGGATGATGTTGGCAAGGTCCACGGCGCCGATTGTCTCAGACGCCTGCCGCCGGCGCCGGGGCGGCGCGGCTCAGAGGCCGAGCGCCGCCGGGTCGCCGCGGCCGCGGCGCACCAGTTCTGGGGCGCCGCCGGTGAGATCGACCACGGTGGTGGGCTCCAGCGGGCAGGCGCCGGCATCCACCACGCCGGCGATCTGGCGCTCCAGCCGCTCGCGGATGACTTCCGGATCGGCCAGCGGATCGCTCTCGCCCGGCAGGATCAGCGTGGTGGCCAGCAGCGGCGCGCCGTGCAGTTCCAGCAGCGCCTGCAGCGTCTTGTGCTCGGGCACGCGCAGACCGATGGTCTTGCGCTGCGGGTGGCTGACCCGGCGCGGCACTTCCTTGCTGGCTTCCAGGATGAAGGTGTACGGCCCCGGCGTGGCGGTCTTGAGCAGACGGAACTGCGCGTTGTCCACCCGGGCGTAGCTGGCCAGCTCGCTCAGGTCGCGGCACAGCAGGGTCAGGTGGTGCTTGTCGTCCACTTGGCGGATGCGGCGCAGGTTGTCCACCGCGGCCTTGTCGTCGAGGTGGCAGACCAGCGCATAGCTCGAATCCGTGGGCACGGCCAGCACACCGCCCTTTTCCAGCAACGCCACGGCCTGTTTGAGCAGGCGCGGCTGCGGGTTGTCGGGGTGGACGCTGAAGTGCTGGGCCATGGAATGAGTCTACCCCCTGGGTCGCCTTCGGCGCCCTGCCCCCGCTTCCTGCGGGCGGGGAGAGACCGCCAGTGGCCGGGCCAAACCCGTTCCACGGCGGCCGCTGGATCAGAGGGCGCGAATCGCGATCGGTCAGGACTTTTGCACGCCTTGGCCATTTCATCGGCCAGGCTGTCAAAGCTATGATTTAAATAGCTGCCTGCGCCCGTCAATATTGGGCTGGAAGGCTATTTCTTGCAAAAAAGCGTGTATTCAGTGCACGCGTTCCTGCAGCACCGTCCAGACCGGCGTCAGGTCCGCGGGCAGGGGCGGCAGGCGGCCAAGGTCGATATGGCTTTCGCCGGGGCTGTGGAAATCGCTGCCGCGCGAGGCGGCGAGGCCGAATTCGCGCGCCATGCCGGCGTAGCGCACCGCTTCCTGCGCCGTGTGGCTGCCGGTGACCACTTCCACGCCGCGGCCGCCCAGGGCCTTGAACTCGGTGAACAGCGCATATTCCTCGGTCGGCGTGAACTTGTAGCGCGCCGGATGGGCGATCACCGCCATGCCACCGGCGCCGGTGATCCAGCGCACCGCATCGCCCAGCTTGGCCCAGCGGTGCGGTACGAAGCCGGGCTTGCCTTCGGTAAGGTAGCGGCGGAACACGTCGCCGGTGTCCCTGCAGACGCCGGACTCCACCAGGAAACGCGCAAAGTGCGTGCGCGAGATCAGCCGCGGGTTGCCCACATATTTCAGCGCGCCTTCGTACGCGCCTTCGATGCCCACTTTGGCGAGCTGTTCGCTCATCTCGCGGGCGCGCGGGCCGCGGCCGTCCCGCGTGTCGACCAGGCCTTCCACCAGATCGCTGCTTTCGGGGTCGAAGCCCAGGCCGACGATGTGCACGGTCTCGTCCGCGAAGGTGACCGAGATCTCCACCCCGGTGAGGTAGCCCATGCCCTGCGCCTGCGCCGCGGCCATGGCGCGCTGCTGGCCGCCGACCTCGTCGTGGTCGGTCAGCGCCCACAACTCCACGCCGTTGGCACGTGCCCGCGCCGCCAGTTCCTCCGGCGTCAGCGTGCCGTCGGAAGTGGTGGAATGGCAGTGCAGGTCGGCGTTGATCGGGGTCATCGGTCCATTCTACGGAGTGACCCTGGATCGTGCTTGCGGCCAAAGGCGATGCGCGCCGCCCAAGCGCCCCGCGGTCGGCGCATCAGGCCAACCGCCTCTCCGCGACGAGTGCCTGCAGGTCTTCAGGAATGAAGGCCAGGTCGTACGATCGGTCCGGCGTGATGGGTTCGAGCTGCAGGTCGTCACCAGCCTCCGCCAGATACGCATAGCCCTCTCTCTGGTACTTGTTGTCCGGATCCAGCCGCTGGTAGAAATCCCGGCGCTGGACGCGATCGTCGTGATGCACCATCTTCAGGTGGTACATGTGGTAGAGCAGCATGGCATGGCGCGCGGCGTCGTGGAGTTGCGGCGCCAGGCTGTCCGGCACCCAGGTGCCGTGAAACTCCTTGGCATCGTTGAAGCTGATCACGTCCGGCAACCTGATGAGCGACGTTCTGCGCTTTCTGCCCCAGATGCCGTCGGCGCGAAACTGGTCCGGCCGGTTCCACAGCTCCCTCACGGCCACGCTCATCATCGAGTAGCCCATGTACTCCAGGGAAGTGACGATGGATCGCAACCCCTGCAGGAACAGCGCCTCGTAGCGCTCGTCGGCGTCGCATATCAGCACCCATTGGGCGCCCTGCTCCTTGGCCGCTTCCAGCAATTGCTGCTTGTTGCGCTTCTCGTTCCAGACTTGGGGCTCGGTGCGGGGGTTCCGCAGCAGCGCCAGCAGCCCGGGTTCGCGGGCGGCGATGTCGCCGGTCGCATCCGTCGAGCCGTCGTCCAGGACCACGAAGCCGTCCACATGTTCGCGCAGATGGTCGAAGCAGTCCCGGAGGTGGCGCTCCTCGTTGTAGGCCTGGATGACGCAGACGACCCGGGGCGAGGCATGCCCCTCATGGCTGGCCGGGGGGTCGCAGCGGACGCAGAACGGCATGGGGTTCTGGAAATGCTCCAGCCGTCCGCACACGGGGCACTGGCGCCTGGATCGGATCGGCATGGCCACGGCTGCGGCGGCGGGCGCCGGTTGCCGGGGCAACCTCTCGTGGTCAGCGCCAGCAGCCAGGCTGTCGGATTGCCAGGCCACGCGATCGAACGAGCGCCCCCACCCTTCGGAGGTGTTGGCCTGGGGCGAGCTGGGAGAGCACTTGCGCAGATCGGTCAGCGGGTCGTGCTGGCTGTAGGGTGGCCGGGGCTCGGCGGACAGGTGCAGCAGCTTGACGTCGGCGCAGGCCACCAGCCGCGCGCCGTTCATCTCCAGGCGCACGCGGATGTTGTCATCGTCGCCGCCCCATTCCCGAAAGCCCTCGTCGTACCCTTGCACGGCCTCGAACTCCGCCCTGCGGGCCGCAATGGAGCCGTACACGTTCATTGGCGTCATGGGCTCGGCGGCATGGGCCTTGAAGGCGCCAGCGGGCCCCCAGGCCTCCAGATCGGCGAAGGTACCAAAGGCCACCCGCCCGAGCATCACACCGCGCGGCACCGCGTCGATCACGCTGACCGCCAGGGCCGGCACGTCGGTGACGAACAGCGATTCGGGCGAGCAGACCAGCACCCTGTCCCGCGTGGCGTGCCGCAAGCCGACGTTGATGGATTTGCAGGGCGGTTGCCAGGGGTGCGGCTGGTCGTTGACCAGCACCTTCCACTGGACCTGCGGGTACTGGCGGAGGAATGCCACGGTTTCCGCCTCGGACTCGTTTTCGTCCAGCACCAGCACCACCTCGACCCAGGGCCGCGCGAAGTATGGAAGGTTGAGCGGCAGGACCCGCCGAAACTCGGACAGCTTCTTGTAGAACGGAAGAATCACACTCAACACATCATCCCCTCCTCAGGATTGGTGCGTGATGACCTCCTTCCGATTCTGCACAGGAAAGCTTTAGGCCGCCATCAGCCAAAAGGTGTGGGCCAAGGCCGTTGGGCGGCGCGGATATCCTCGAACGCCCGCGCCATGCGCAACACGCCCAGATCGTCGAAGCGCTGGCCGGCGATCTGCAGGCCGATCGGCAGACCACCCGCCGTGTAGCCGCAGTTGACCGACACCGCCGGCTGCTCGCTCATGTTGAAGGGCACGGTGAAGCCGATGTGCTCGAGGCCGCGCAGCGGGTCGTTGGTGGGCGACGGCAACTCGGCGTCGAAGGCCGGCACCGGCGACACCGGCGACAGCACGTAGTCGAACGGCGCGCAGGCATTCACCGCGGCCAGGCGCACGGCGTGGGTCTGGCTGAAGGCGCGGAACACCTCGGCGCCGCTCATGCCCTCGGCGCTTTCGGCCCAGGCGCGGATCACCGGCAGCACGGCATCGCGCCGCTCGGCCGGCAGCGCCTGCAGGTCGAGCAGAGAGCGCATGCGCCAGAAATGGTCCAGCCCGGCCAGCATCTCCTGCGTCATGAACGGCCGCATGGGCGCGACGCTGGCGCCGGCCGCCTCGAAGCGGCGCGCCGCGTCCTCAACCGCGGCGCGGTGCTCGGGATCCAGCGGCAGGCCGCAGCCGGCGTCCAGCAGCAGGCCAAGCTTGAAACCTTTCAGCGGCAGGTCCTGCGTCCAGACCGCGGCCCAGTCGATGGCCTGATCCGGCAGGCTCATGCTGTCGCGCGTGTCGGGGGCGCTCAGCACTTGCATCATCAGCGCAGCGTCGGCCGTGCTGCGCGTCAGCGGGCCGGCGGCGCGGCCCATGTAGGGCGGATCGATCGGCACGCGGCCCAGGCTGGGCTTGAGGCCGACCACGCCGCACCAGCCCGCCGGCAGGCGGATCGAGCCGCCGATGTCGGTGCCCAGGTGCAGCGGCCCGTAGCCGGCCGCCGCGGCGGCGCCGGCACCGGCGCTGGATCCGCCGGGCGTCTTGCGCAGATCCCAGGGGTTGCGCGCCAGCTTGTGGAAGGTGGACAGACCGGAGGACAGCATGCCGTAGTCCGGCATGGTGGTCTTGCACACCACCACCGCGCCGGCTTCGCGCAGACGGGCGGCCGGCGGTGCATCGGCCGCGGCGGGGCTGGTGGCCACGGCACGCGTGCCCAGCGGCGTCGGGTCGCCCTCGGTGGCGACGTTGTCCTTGATGGTCACCGGCACGCCGTCCAGCAGGCCCTGCGGCGCGCCCTGCAGCCAGCGCGCCTCGGACGCGCGGGCCTGCGCCAGCGCCTGCTCGGGCCGCAGCAGCCAGGTGGCGGCGATGTGCGGCTCCCACTGCTCGATGCGCGCCAGCACCGCCTGCGCCACCTCCACCGGCGAGAAGGCGCGGCGGCGGTAGCCGGCCAGCAGGTCGTGGGCGCTCAGGTCGGCGAGCGAGGCGGAAGCGGCGGTGGAAATCATGGCATCAGGCAAGAAAAAAGCCGCTGGCCCTTGTGCAGCAGGCGCCAGCAGCTATACCAACAATAGCAAAAATCAGGACTGGATCAGAACCAGCTCACGGCCGACAGGTCGTTGACGAAGATCGGCATGCTGGTCCACAGGCCCTTGACGCGCTTGTTGGCCACGGTGATCCACTGCGGCTGGTAAAGCCAGCACAGCGCCGCGTCGTCGGCCAGCATGCGCTGCGCCTCGCCCAGCAGCGCGTTGCGCTCGGCCAGGTTGGGCGTGGTCTTGATCTTGCTGAACAGCGCGTCGAACTTGGGGTTTTGGTAGTTCCAGTAGTAGTCCGGCTTGGTGAAGTTGGCCAGGTCGAACGGCTCCACGTGGCTGACGATGGTCAGGTCGTAGTTCTTGTCCTTGTAGGTGCCGGAAAGCCACTGCGCCCATTCCACGTTCTGCACCTTGGCCACGATGCCGACCTTGGCCAGTTCCGACACGATCACCTCGCCGCCCTGGCGCGCGTAGGCCGGCGGCGGCAGCGTGAGCGTGAGCTCCAGCGGCGTGGTGACGCCGGCTTCTTTCAGCAATGCCTTGGCTTTTTCGGGGTTGTAGGGGTTGACGCCGGTGGTGTCCACGTAACCGGCGGCGCCCGGCACGTAGTGGCTGCCGATCGGCACGCCGTAACCACCGGCCGCGCCTTCGATCACCGCCTTGCGGTCGATGGCGGCGCTGATGGCGCGGCGCACGCGCACGTCGTTCAGCGGCTTGTGGGCGTTGTTGATGGCCAGCACCGTCTTGGCGCGCGAGCCGGCCACGATGACCTGGTAACGCGGGTTGTCCTTGAAGCGCGGCACGCTGCGGTCGGTGACGCGGGGGAAGGCGTCCACGTCGCCCGCCAGAAGTGCTGCCACCTGGGCCGCCGGGTCGCTGATGAAGCGGAAAGTGGCGCGCTTGATCCTGATGGCGCCCGCGTTGCGGAAGCCCGGCCAGGCCTTGAGCGCCACCGACGAGCCCTTGCGCCATTGGTCGAGCTGGTACGGGCCGGTGCCCACCGGCGTGGCGTTGTTGGTGTCGGCACTCTTGGGCTCGACGATCACCGCCGTGGCCTGGCCCATGTAGAACAGGAAGTCCGGGTCCGGCTCCTTGTTGATGATCACCACCGTGTGGTCGTCGAAGGCGCGCACGCTTTCCATGGCGGCGAAGGTGCGCTTGTCCTTGTTGGTGCTCTTCTCGCCGGCGGCGCGCTCGAAGCTGAACTTCACCGACTGCGCGTTGAACGGCTCGCCGTTCTGGAAGGTGACGCCCTTGCGCAGGTAGAAGGTGATGGTGCGCAGGTCGGGCGAAAGCTCCCAGCGCTCGGCCAGCAGCGGCGTCACGCTGCCGTCGGCGTTGATCTTGGTGAGCGTCTCCAGGATGTTGTACTGCACGATCTCGGCGATGGCCGATGCCGCGCCCGCCGTCGGGTCCAGCCCCGGCGGCTCCAGCGTCATGCCCAGCGTGAGCGTGGTTTTGCCGGCCTGGGCATGGGCCTGCGCCAGGGGCAGGTTGCTCAGCGCGGCGGCGGCCGGCAGGGTCAGGGCGAAGTCGCGGCGTTTCATCGGCTGGGGCTCCTCACGGTGGTGGACCGGTTGATTTGGAGCGCATCGTAGCGCACGCAGTTCCGCGCTGCGCCGCGACCTATCGATCTGGCACGGTGATGTTCTGAATTCCGTTCAGGCTGAGCCCGTCGAAGCCCTTCGACAGGCCTGTCCTGAGCTTGCCGAAGGGCTCAGGGCGAACGGTTCAAACTTCCTGATGCCAGGTCAATGCCCCGCCCAGCCCCGACCGCAGGCCGGTCGGGCCGCCCTCAACTCAGCGCGGCGTGTAGGGCTTGCCACCCGCCGGGCGGGCGCGCACAGGGCGGCCCTGGCCGCCGCCGGCGTGCGGGCGCGGCGACTGTGCGCCAGCGCGCGCATAACCGGTCTGCGCGGCTGCGCGTGGTGCGTAGCCACCCGCACGCTCATCGCGGCGCTGACCGCTATCTTTGGAATAGCTGCCTGCGCCCGCTGCATGCCGGCTGGCGGTCGATTTCTTGTTGAAATGCGGCGCGCGGTCGGCCGGCGCGCGATCCGCGGGCGCACCGTCGGCACGCCAGCCCTCGGCACGCTGGCCGTGGCCGGCGCCTTCATGGCGCTGGCGCCCGAAGGAGGGCTGGATCTGCCGCGGGCCACGCTGGCGCCCTGCCCGCGTCGCCCGCCGTGGCCGAGGCTCGGGCCGGTGACGGCCGGGAACGGCTTCTGGGGCTCCAGCCCGGGGATGGTGTGCACCTGGAAGCGCTGGCGCGTGTGCGCCTCGATGTCGGCCAGGCGCCGGCGGTCGCGGATCTCGGCCAGCGTCACGGCCAGGCCGTCGCGCCCGGCGCGGCCGGTGCGGCCGACGCGGTGGGTGTAGTCCTCGGCCTTCATCGGCAGGCCGTAGTTGATCACGTGGGTGATGGTGGGCACGTCGATGCCGCGGGCGGCCACGTCGGTGGCCACCAGGATCTGCACCCGGCCGTCGCGCAGCGCGCCCAGGCGGCGGTTGCGCAGGCCCTGGTTCAGCGCGCCGTGCAGCGACACGGCGGCGAAACCGCTCTGCTGCAGGTCTTCGGCCAGCTGCTCGCACTCGATCTGGGTGCAGGCAAAGACGATGGCCTGGTCGATGGCAGGATCGCGCAGCCAGTGGTCGAGCAGCGCGCGGCGGTGGTCCGGGTGGTCGGCCCAGTACAGGCGCTGCTCGATGTTGGCGTGGCGCTCGTGCGGCGCGTCGAGTTGCAGGCGCTGCACGCGCGCACCGCCCTCGTGCATCACGCGCATGGCCAGCTGCTGGATGCGCGGCGCGAAGGTGGCCGAGAACATCATGGTCTGCTGGCGCTGGGCGGTGAGCTGGTGAATGGCCGCCAGGTCGTCGGCGAAGCCCAGATCGAGCATGCGATCGGCCTCGTCCATCACCAGAAACTGAACCTGGTCCAGCACGATCTGGCCGCTGCGCTGCAGATCCAGCAGGCGGCCGGGCGTGGCCACCAGCAGGTTGGCGTTCTGCAGCTTGGCCACCTGCTGCTGGTAGGGCATGCCGCCCACCACGCTGGCGACGCGCAGGCCGCGGCAGTGGCGCACCAGGCCGATGGCTTCCTGCGCCACCTGCTGGGCCAGCTCGCGCGTCGGGCACAGCACCAGCGCGCCGGGCACGGCGGGCTTGAAGTGGCGCGGGTTCAGCGGGCTCTTGCGGCGCGGCTTCTTGGGCGCTTCCTCGCCGCGCGCCAGGGCCTCGGCCACGCGGGCCTCCCAGGCGGCCTTCTCGCTCGCGGCCTGCTCGGCCTGCTGGCGCAGCAGGGTGTGCAGCACCGGCAGCAGGAAGGCCGCGGTCTTGCCGCTGCCGGTCTGGCTGGAGACCATCAGGTCGTTGAAGCTGCCACCGTCCTGCGCTTCGGTGCTGGCCAGCGCCAGCGGAATGGCGCGCTGCTGCACGGCGGTGGGCTGGGTGTAGCCGAGGTCGGCCACGGCTGCGAGCAGCTCGGGCGCCAGGCCCAGGGCTTCGAAGCCGTTCTGGGTTGCTTCGGATTCAATAGCTGTCTGCGCTTGCTGTTCTTGGGCGCAGGCGTTGTTTTCCTCGAAAGAGGCCATGGTCTTGCTTCACTTTCCGCGCGGCGCGGCAACGCATGCCGACAAGCGCGCTGTCAGGGCGTTGCGGCTTCGGCCGGCTCACGCCCGGGGTTCATCGATCGACACCCACCATCTGACAGCGCGGAGGCTGCCCGGCCAGGAAAGCTGGGCAGCGCATCCGGAAACTCGGCACGTTGACCCGAAGGCCTGGCACCGGAAGAAACGGCCGTCGTGCGCCTGAATGACTTCAGGGCCGAGGCCACATGCAAGAGGGAAGATGCAGCTGGTTTTTGCGCCGCTGCCGGGTTGGCCCGGCACCGTGAGCGCACGCCGGCGTTGGGACACGCCGGCTCGCAAATTTGCGCAACCTGTGATTATCGCATCGAATGGCGATTCGTGCACGCTCCGATGCAAGGAGCTTCAACGGCCGCCGGCGCCCGCCGGGCACCGCATTGGGCGGCCGGGCGGCATTCAGAAGGTGTGAATGAATTCCGCGTGCCCGAAAGGGTCGCCAAAACACAGCCGATCAAGGCGCCAGGCGCAGACTTGGCTCGTGCCACGGCGAGCATTGGCAACGCCGAGCGGGTGCGTGTTGGCGGCCAGGGCGGGCATGTGGGGTTCGTTCACACCTTCTCTAGCCCCGCTCCTGCGCCAGTCCGCGCGCATGCGTCACCAGGCGGCTGAGCAGCGCATCGAACTGCGCCTGCTCGGCCGCCGAAAGGCAGCCCACGATTTCCTGGTTGCGCCGCTCGACCACCTCCATCAGCCGGGCGTACAGCGCCGCGCCTTCGGAAGTGAAACGCAACTCCACGCCACGGGCGTCCTGCGTGCACGGCGTCTTGACCACCAGCCCCTTGTCCACCAGCACCTGCGCGGCGCGGCTGGCCTGGCCCTTGTCCACATTGGCCATGCGCGCCAGGTCCTTGACCGACAGCGGCGCGAAGGCCCCCACCGCCGCCAGGCAGCGCCCCTCGCCCAGCGGCAAACCCGTCTCCGCCAGGTAGGCGGCCTGGGTGACCTTGTCGGTCAGCTTGGCCAGCGTGTGCAGGCGGTGGGTGAAGGTGTCGCCCAGCGCGCGCGGGGCAGCACGGCGCCGGCGCGGGGGTGTAGGCGATGCAGTCGGGCGGTCGATGGTCATGCCAGGTCTTTCGATATAGTTGCGCGCGCAACCAATTCACGGAATAATCGCGCATCGCAGGCGCCGGGTCAAGCCCGCGCACCAAACGATTTCTGGAGACAACATGCACCAGCCCGTCGGCACGCCCCGCCCTTCCATCTACTACGACTACCGCGTGCACGCGCCCTGGCTGCCCTCGGCCCACGGAGCGCAGCCGCGCCACCCGGTGGTGATCGCCGGCGCCGGGCCGGCCGGCATGGTGACGGCGCTGGAGCTGGCCCGCCACGGCGTGCCCAGCGTGCTGCTGAACTCGGAACTGCAGGTGTCGCAAGGCAGCCGCGCCATCGTGTTCACGCGCCGGTCGATGGAAATCCTGCAGCAGGTCGGCGTGGCCGGCCGCATGACGGCCAGCGGCCTGCCCTGGCGCTTCGGCAACTCGATCTACCAGGGCCAGACGGTGTTCCGCATGGAGGCGCCGCACGACGCCGACGACCGCTTCTTCCCCATGCTCAACCTCCAGCAGCAGTACCTGGAGGAATACCTGCTCGACGCCTGCGCCGCTAGCCCGCTGATCGAGCTGCGCTGGGGCAACAAGGTGGTGGGCGTGCAGCAGCAGGCCGACCACGCCCGCCTGACGGTGGACACGCCCGAGGGCGAGTACGCGCTGGAAGCCGGCTGGCTGGTCGCCGCCGACGGCGGGCGCTCCGACATCCGCACCATGCTCGGACTGAAGCTGGAAGGCGCCTCGTACGAGGGCTTCTTCGTCATCGCCGACATCCGCATCGACCTGCCCCTGCCGACCGAGCGGCTGGCCTTCTTCGACCCGGTCTGGAACCCCGGCAACACCATCCTGATGCACCGCGAGCCGCACGGCATCTGGCGCGTGGATTACCAGCTGCCACCGGGCGAAAAGCCGGAAGACGCGCTGCGGCCCGAATCGCTCAAGGCCCGCATCGACGCGCAGCTGGCGATGATCGGCTTTGGCGGCACGCCGTGGGAGATGGACTGGTCCTCCGTCTACTCCGCCCGCACGCTGACGCTGCCCGACTACGTGAGCGGCCGCGTCATCTTCACCGGCGACGCCGCCCACCTGCTGCCGATCTTCGGCGTGCGCGGCGCCAACACCGCGTTCCAGGACGCGCAGTCGCTCGGCTGGCACCTGGCCTTCGTGCTCAAGGGTCTGGCCGGCGAGCGCCTCCTGGCCAACCACAGCGCCGAGCGCGTGGGCGCCGCGCGCGAGATCATCGACGAGGCCGGCAAGAGCACCCGCTTCATGACCCCGCCCACGCGCGGCTTCCGCGTGCTGCGCGACGCGGTGCTGTCGCTGTCGCGCACGCAGGCCTTCGTGCGCCCGCTCTACCACTGGCGCACCTCGCGCCCACACGAGTACACGCATTCCGTGCTCAACAGCCCGGGCGACGACAACGCCCTGTTCACCGCCGGCCCGGCGCACGGCGCGCCGCCGCGCAACATCCGCCTGGGCGTGGGCGACTACCTGCTCGATCACCTGGGCGGCGGCTTCGATCTGCTGTACTTCACCGACGCCGCTGCCATGCCACAGCCGCTGCAGGATGTGATCGCCCAGGTGCGCGCGCAGGGCGTGCCGCTGCGCGTGACCGCCATCGGCGCCCCCGCGCCCGTGCAGGGCGCCGACCAGACCCTGGCCGACGCCGACGGCCACCTGCGCCAGCGCTACGGCATCGGCGCCAGTGGCGGCGCCTACCTGCTGCGGCCCGACCAGCACGTGTGCGCGCGCTGGCTCACGCTGGACGCCACCCGCCTGCAGGCCGCCTTCCGCCAGGCGCTGCCGCAATGAACCGCCAGGAGACCAGCCCCATGACCGCCCCAGCCGCCCCCGCCCTCGACATCCCCGGCCTGGAAACCGTGTACGACGCGCTCGCCACCGCCATCGACACCGCCGGGCCCGACAAGGCCGAGCTGTTCCTCGTCAAGCTCGCGCTGCTCAACGCCAACGCGCTGGCCGACCCGGCCCTGACGCAGCAGCACATCCAGGCCGCGCTGCAGAACCTCTGAGCGCAGGCGCCTCGGCCCGGCGCCTGCGCTATCCTCGCCCGACCTCGGCGCACCCCGGCGTGCGCCTTCCGAATCAGGAGACCCCATGCCCACCTTGAACGCCACGCACGACCCCAGGCTCACCAGCTGGGTCGCCTCCGCCAACGGCGGCCAGACCGATTTCCCGATCCAGAACCTGCCGTTCGCGGTGTTCCGCCGGCTCGGCAGCAGCGAAGCCTGGCGCGGCGGCGTGGCCATCGGCGACCAGATCGTCGACATGGCGGCCGCCGTGGCCGCCGGGGTGTTCAGCGGCGCGGCCGAGGCGCCGGCCCGTGCGGCGGCCCAGAGCACGCTCAACGACCTGATGCAGATGGGCCCGCAGCCTTCGTCCGATCTGCGCCAGGCGCTATCGAAAACATTGCAAACCGGCTCCGCGCAAGAGATTGCGCTGAGAGCCTGCCTGGTGCCGCAGGCCGAGGCCGAGTACCGCGTGCCGGCACGCATCGGCGACTACACGGATTTCTACACCTCGGTCCACCACGCCACCAACATCGGCAAGCAGTTCCGCCCCGACAACCCCCTGCTGCCCAACTACAAGTGGGTGCCCATCGGCTACCACGGCCGCTCGTCCAGCATCGGCGTATCGGGCCAGCAGTTCAAGCGCCCGCGCGGGCAGACCATGGCGCCGGGCGCCGATGCGCCGGTGTTCAAGCCCTGCGCGCGGCTGGACATCGAGCTGGAGATGGGCGTCTTCGTCGGCCAGCCCAACGAGCTGGGCGAGCCGGTGGGCATCGAGCAGGCCGAGGACCACATCTTCGGCATCGTGCTGTTCAACGACTGGTCGGCGCGCGACATCCAGGGCTGGGAATACCAGCCGCTGGGGCCGTTCTTGTCGAAGAACTTCGCCTCCACCATCTCGCCCTGGATCGTCACGCTCGAAGCTTTGGCGCCGTTCCGCGCCCCGTTCGCCCACCCGGCGGACGACCCCCAGCCGCTGCCCTACCTGAGCAGCCCGGCCAACGCCGAGCAGGGCGCGCTCGACATCGAGCTGGAAGCGCTGATCCAGACCCCGAAAATGCGCGCCGCCGGCACCCCGCCCGCGCGCCTGTGCCTGACCAACTACCGCCACGCCTACTGGACAGCGGCGCAGATGGTGGCGCACCACACGGTCAACGGCTGCAACCTGCAGCCGGGCGACTTGCTGGGCACCGGCACGCTGTCCGGCCCCACGCTGGATTCGGCCTGCGCGCTGATCGAGCTGACCACCGGCGGCAAGAACCCGGTGCAGCTGCCGGGCGGCGAAACCCGCACCTGGCTGGAAGACGGCGACACCGTGGTGCTGCGCGGCTGGTGCCAGCGGCCGGGCGCCGCGCGCATCGGCTTCGGCGAATGCGCGGGGACGGTGCTGCCCGCGGCCTGAGCGCCACCAGCGCTAGCCGCCGCGCGCGGCACTGCGCCGCAGCACCACGTGCGTGGCCTTCTCGGATGGCGTGAAACCCGCGCATTCGTAGCCCAGGGCGCGCAGGTCAATGCCCTGCAGCAGCGGTTCGCCGCGCCCGAGCAGCACCGGCGCGATGGCCAGGTGCAGCTCGTCGATCAGGCCTTCGCGCAGGTATTGCCGCACGGTGGCGGGGCCGCCGCCGATCCGCACATCCTGCCCGCCCGCGGCTTCGCGCGCCAATGCCAGCGCCTCGTGGATACCGCCGCTGACGAAGCGGAAGGTGGTGCCGCCCGCCATCGCCAGCGGCGGCCGCGCGTGGTGGGTGAGGACGAACACCGGCACGTGGTAAGGCGGCTCGTCGCCCCACCAGCCCTGCCAGTCCAGGTTGGGCCACGGGCCGCGGATGGGGCCGAACATGTTGCGGCCAAGGATCCAGGCGCCCACGTTCCTGAACCCGCGGGCGGCAAAGTCGTCGTCGATGCCGGTGCTGCCGTCAGCGCCTGCCGCGCCGTGCATGCGCTGGAAGGTGCGCGTGGGAAAGAGCCACTGGTGCAGTTCGGTGCCGCCCACGCCCAGCGGATGCTCGAGGCTCTGGTCGGGGCCGGCGCCAAAGCCGTCCAGCGAGATGGCGAAACTCTCCACACGCACCTGGGTCATCGTTCGGTCTCCTTGCGCCGCGGCCTGCCGTCCGGGGCAGGCTCGCCGGGAGCACGACGATAGCGGACACGGCCTGTTGCGCCAAGCTGGCAAGCATGACGCGGCACCACCGCTGCTCTTGAAATCATAGCTGGTTGCGCCCGCTGCCAAAGGGCTGGAGACTGATTCTGTTCAGAATTCCATCTGCTGCTGAACGACACCACCGTTCGGGCTGAGCCCTTCGGCAGGCTCTGGACAGGCCTGTCGAAGCCTTGGCGCGTCGCCCGCCTTCTTTTTTTCAATGAAATCGTCGTTTTTCCCAGGTGTGACGGGCGCAGGCAGCTATTGAAAGCGTAGTGTTTCTGGTTGCGCTGGAGGCCGGGATGTGCGCCCGGCAGCGCACCTACTTTCTTTTGCTTCGCCAAAAGAAAGTAGGCAAAGAAAAGGCGACCCCACTTGCCGTGTCCCTGCGCTTCGCTGCGGGCAGCCTGCGATGCTCGGGCATGGGGCGGCGCTGCGGAACTCGCTGCGCGCCTGTGGCGCTCCGCTCGGACAGCCGCAGCGAGTCAGAGCACGAAGCGCGGCCATCCTTCGGTGTCCGCGCCCGCCCCACGCCCTGCGCTTCTCGGCACGGCCAGAGGGGATTTGGGGATTTCGGGCCATCGCTTCGCTCGGCCCTGGGGTTTCGAAGAAGCCCTTGCAGATGCTCTCGAAATGAGAGCACCCTGCGACCGTCACGCAAGGGCTGGGAGCGGATTTCTCTTGAAGGTTCGCCGTTATCGGTCTTTCATCCTGCGGCGGCATGGCGCGTCGCCTTCACCGGGCCTGGACCACCGCACCGGGTCGAACTCCGGCCGCCAGGCAGCGCGCGGCATCGGTGCCGCCCAGCGCCGCGGCCTGTTCCAGCCAGCGGGCACGGTCGGCCGGCTGGCTGTTGTGCACCGGGCCGAAGCGGGTCACGCGCACGGGTTGGAAACCGCAGAAGCGCAGGGTGCTGCGCACCAGCTGCCGCTCGGTCGGGCTGCCCTGCACCAGGCGCAGGTACCAGCCGGGGGAATCGGTGGTGAGCAGCACGCGCGCGGAGCGGCCGGCCAGCAGGCCTTCGGGCATGCCGTTGGGTTTGTAGCGGTAAGCCCAGCCGCGCTGCAGCGTGCGGTCGAAGAAGCCCTTCAGCAGCGCCGGCACCGAGCCCCACCACAGCGGCGTGACCAGGCACACATGGCTCGCCGCCCGGATGCGCTGCTGCGCCTGCTGGAGGTCCGGCTCGAGCGGCTGCTCGCCGCGGTAACCCAGGTGCAGCACCGGGTCGAAGCGCAGTTCGCGCAGGGCCAGCTCGTCGACGCTGGCGCCGGCTGAGCGCGCGCCTTGCGCGTAGCGCGCGGCCAGGGCGCTGCACAGCGATTCGGGGTTGGGATGGCCGTCGATCAGCAGAACGGAAGACATGGCAGAGACTCCTTCATGGTTGAATCTTGACAATGGAAAGATTGAGTGATCGCAGTGTCCGCTAGAATCTTTCTCGTGTCAAGTTCATCCGTCAAAACGGTCGAATCCACCCGGCCCTACCACCACGGTAACCTGCGCCAGGCCTTGCTGGACGGTGCCTTCGGCCTGCTGGCCGAGCGGCCGGCGGCGCAGCTCAGTCTGCGCGAGGTGGCGCGCGCCGCCGGCGTGAGCCACGCGGCGCCCTACCACTACTTCCCGGACCGCGACAGCCTGCTCAAGGCCGTGGGCACCGAAGCCATGCGGCGCTTCCTGCAGGCGCAGCAGACTGCTGTGGAAGGCGCGCCGGGCGCGCTGGAACGGCTGGTGGCGCTGGGCCTGGCCTACGTGCGCTTCGCCGCCGAGGAGCCGAACGCCTTCGCGCTGGTGTTCGACGCCCAGCTCTGCCCGCCGGGCGCGCCCAACGAAGAAACCGCGCCGCTGATCGCCGCCAACGAGCAGCTGTTGCAGGGCTGCGTGGCCGCCGCGCTGGCCGACGGCGTGCTGGGCCCCGCCGACCCCGAGGCGCTGGGCGCCGCGCTGTGGGGCACGGTGCACGGCCTGGCGCAGCTGGTGATGGCCGGCCACCTGCCGCTGGCGGTGGTGGAGCCGGCGCTGCAGGCGCTGCTGGGCTCGGCCACGCAGGACAAGGCCGAGCCTGGCCCACGCGCAACGACGCCCAGGGCCACCACCCCACGCGCCCGGCCCGCCAAGCCATGAGCGACCAGGCGCCGCCCGTCACCCGCCCCAACCCGCGCGCCCGCTGGCGCCGCTGGCTGGGCAACGCCCTGATGGTCGCCGGCGTGCTGGTCGCCGTGTCGTGGTGGCAGGCACGCGACGTGCCCGGCGGCCCGGCGCCCGCGCTGGCGGCACCCACCACCGACGGCCGCGTGCTCACGCTGGCACAGTGGCGCGCCGCGCACCCGGGCCAGCCGGTGGCACTGCACTTCTGGGCCGACTGGTGCCCGATCTGCAAGCTGGAGGAGCACAGCATCGGCCGCGTGGCCGGCGACGCGCCGGTGCTCGGCGTGGCCATGCAGTCGGGCAGCGGCGCCAACGTCGCGCGGGTGATGGCGCAGCGCGGGCTCGGCTGGCCCACGCTGGTGGACGCCGACGGCAGCCAGGCGCGCGCCTGGGGCGTGCACGCGGTGCCGGCCTTCATCGTCATCGCGCCGGATGGCCGCATCAGCAGCGCCAGCGTGGGCTACACCACCGAGATCGGCATGCGGCTGCGCCTGTGGTGGGCCGGCTGGCGGGGTTGACGGCGCCTCCCGGATGCTACGCAGTTGATAGCTGCCTGCGCCCGCTGCACAAGGGCCAGAGGCCAAAAATACTTGAAAAATGAAAGCAGGCGCGCGGCCGGAATGGCTCAGCGCACGCCGCCCATATCCCGCACGTCGCCGTCGTCCACGAACTCGCGGCGGCGCCCCTCGGGCGTGAGGCAGGCGTGCAGCCGCCGCTCGGAACCCGTTGGCGATCTCAGAGCGCCGATTCGTGCCAGTGCCGCAGCAGCATGCGGCCGATCACGCTCACCACCAGGAAGAACAGGAAGCCCAGCAGCGTGGCGGCGATCACCTCGGCGAACAGCAGCGCCGTGTACATGCGCCCCTGGGCGAACACGATCTGCACGCCCAGGCCACCCTGGGTGTTGCCGGAGCCGATGATGAACTCACCCACGATGGCGCCGATCACCGACAGCCCGGCCGAAATCCGCAGCCCGGCAAAGATGCTGGGCAACGCGCTCGGCAGCCTCAGCTTCCAGAACCCGGTGACGCGGCTTTTGTTGTGCAGCGCGAACAGCTCCACCAGCGTGCGCGAGGTCGAGCGCAAGCCCAGCAGCGTGTTGTTGACGATGGGGAACAGCGCCATGACGAAGCTGATCACCACCACCGACAACTCGTTGTAGCCGAACCAGAGCACGATCAGCGGCGCCACCGCCACCACCGGCACGGTCTGCAGCAGCACGGCGTAGGGGTAGAGGCTGCGCTCGATCAGGCGCGACTGGCTCATCACCGCCGCCAGCAGCACGCCGATGACGATGGCCGCCAGGTAGCCCAGGCTGGCCTCCTTGAGCGTGATCAGCGTGGCCACGCCCAGCGTGGTGGCGTTCTCGACCACCGCGGCGCCCACCGCCTGCGGGCCGGGGAACAGATAGGCCTTGCCGGCGTACACCGTGGCCGAGAGCAGCCACCAGGCGGCCAGCGCCAGCACGGCCACCAGAGCCACCGGCAGGCCGGCGGCCAGGGCTTCGCGGGCGGGAGAACGGGCCTCGCTCATTGGAAAACCCTCCGTGCTCCGCACTGCGGGTGCGAGCGCCTTCGGAGCGGCCGGGCGGCGCTCATTGGAAAACCCTCCGTGCTCGGCACTGCGGGTGCGAGCGCCTTCGGAACGGCCGGGCGGCGCTCATGCCACCACCTCGTCGGTTTCCGGCCGGCGCAGCGCGGCGGTGACGCGGCCGGTGAGGGCCGCGAACTCCGGCGTGGCGCGCAGCTCGGCCGGGCGGGGAAAGGCGAACGGCACCTCGATCACTTCGCGCACGCGCCCGGGCCGGGCCGACATCACCACCACGCGGGTCGAGAGGTACGCCGCCTCGTGCACGTTGTGCGTGACCATCATGGCGGTGAAGCCGGCCTCGCGCCACACGGCGGACAGCTCTTCCTGCAGGATGTCGCGCGTCAGCTCGTCGACGGCGGCCAGCGGCTCGTCGAGCAGCAGCACGCCGGGGCGCAGCGCCAGCGCGCGCGCCAGCGACAGCCGCATACGCATGCCGCCCGAAAGCTCGTGCGGGTAGCTCTTCTCGAAGCCCGCCAGGCCCACGGTGGCCAGCGCCTCGCGTGCGCGGGCGGTGCAGTCGGCCGCGGGGTAGCCTTCCAGCTCCATCAGCAGCTCGGCGTTCTTCTGCACCGTGCGCCAGGGCAGCAGCGCCGCCTCCTGGAACACGAAGCCGGTTTCGACCTCGGCCGCCCGGTCGCAGCGCCCGGTGCTGGCCGGCACCAGGCCGGCCACGATGCGCAGCAGCGTCGACTTGCCGCAGCCCGAGGGCCCGACGATGGTGATGAACTCGCCCGCACCGATGGCCAGATCGGTCGGCTGCAGCGCGAGCAGGCCGTTGTCGTACGTCTTGGAGACGCCGGCCAGCGTAATGGCGGCCCCTGCCATGCTCAGCAGCCCGGGACGAAGGAGCGGTCGTAGGCCTGCTTCTCGTCGAAGCCGGCCGGCAGGAAGTTGACGCTGCGCAGCTGCTCGGCCAGCTCCTTCCAGCGCGCATCGTTCATGCAGCCGATCTTGCCGGCGTCCTTGGGCACCATGCCGTCCGCCATGTCGCGCACGGCGGAGTCGTACACGTCGGAGGTGATCTGCTGGTTCAGGCCCAGCAGGTAGGGCTTGATCGCATCAGGCCTGGCCATGAAGGCCGCCCAGCCCTTCTGCACCGCGGCCACGGTGGCCTTCACCACCTGCGGGTTCTTCTGGATCATCTCGTCGGTGGTGAACAGCACGTAGTAGGGGCGGTAGCCCAGCTGGGCCACCTTGAACTGGTCGACCTCGATGCCGGCGCCCTTCATGCGGGCCGGCAGGTACAGCGACAGGCCCTGCTGCACCATCTGCGGATCGTTGCGGAACAGGCTCAGGTCGCCGGTGACGGGCATCTCGCGCCCCGGCTTCAGCTGGAAGTGCTTCTTCAGCCACTCCCAGTAGGCAAAGCCCAGGCTGACGGCGAAGGGCCGGCCCTGCAGGTCGGTGATGGACTTGACCGCCGGGTTCTTGTGGTACACGAGGTCGTAGGGCACGTAATCCAGGTGCACGAACACCGCCTTCACGGGCGCGCCGCGCTGGCGGGCCAGCAGCACGTCGTCGGCGTTGGCGATGCCGAACTCCGCTTGGCCGGAGGCCACCTGCGGAATGGTCTGGATCTTGGGGCCGCCCTGCTGCACGGTGATCTGGATGCCGGCTTCCTTGCCCAGCTTGTCCTGCTGGGCCTGCCAGTAGCCGCCTTGGTCGGGCTGGGCGAACCAGTTGGAAAGCACGCGCACCGGCTTGGCCTCCTGGGCCAGCGCGGCAAGGGGTGCGGCGGCGGCCAGCGCGGCGGCCAGCAGCAGCGAACGGCGGGAGGATGCGAACTTGGGCATGGTGGACCTCGTGGGCAGATGAATCGGAAGCAGAAATCGTGCAGACAGGGTGGCGGGGCTCAGCGCTTCAGCCAGGGCATGGCCGAGGCCGGGTAGCGGAAGGTCTGGAACACGCTGTTCAGGCGGCCGGGGCCGGTCTTGCGCGCGGCGGCGTCCGGGTACTCGGCGAACCAGGGGATCACGTATTCCCACACCACCTCGCCGTCCGGGGTGACCTCGAACAGCCGGCCGGTGGCCGATTCGGTGATGTGCGTGTTGCCGTTCCACAGCCGCTGGGCGTTGCCCATGAAGGCGGTGTAGAAGGCGTTGACCATCTCGTCCTGGTAGCTCCAGGCGACTTCATTGGTGGCCGGGTCGACCTCCACCACGCGCGAGAACGCCACGTGCGAGCCCTCGCGGAAATTGCCGTTGTCGAAGGCCAGGATACGGCCGTTGGGCAGCGGCACCGGCGCGTGCTGGTGCGACACCACCGAAGGCGGCACGTGCAGCTTCACCTTCCCGCTGGCCTTGTCCACGCCGATGATGCCGGCCGTGGTGCGCAGGCTCATCAGCACGGTGCCGTCGGCCATCACGCCCAGGCCGTTGACCAGCGGCCAGTGGTAGCGGCCGAAGCCGGGGTGGATGGGGAAATCCGCCGGGTCCAGGTGCTCGCAGGCCTTCCATTCCCACACCAGCCTGCCGGCGCGGTCGACCTCGCGGATCACGTCGGCGTACATGGGCTCGTTCTCGCCGTGCGCGGTGCCGCCGGGCACGCGGGCGGCAAAGCCCTCGGGCACCAGCTCGCAGGCGGCGTACAGCAGGTTCCCGTTGGGCAGCCACTGCGCGTCGTGGTGGTGGGCCGGGTCCTGGTAGCGCCAGACCACCTCGCCCGCGGGCGTGACCTCGTAGAAATCGCCGCCGTGCCACATGGACCAGGGCGCGTAGCGATCGGCCGAATCGGCGTGGTTGCCGTTGTAGCCCAGGTTGCCGTTGGGCAGGATCACCGCGTGCCGGCCCGGGCGCACCGGCAGCTTCCACTGGTGCGCCACCTGGCCTTCGATGTCCACCAGGTAGACGTTGCCGTCCGCCGTCTGCGGCGCGATCAGCGTGTAGCCCCCGGCAGACAGCGCGGGATCATGGGCGATGAGGCCGACGCCGCGGCGGCGTTGCGTGACCTGGTCGACGGTGCTGGGCATGGCGGGCGGTTTCCTGCTGAGGGTAAGAAGTTGCCCGAACTTTAGGAAGATTTCAGCGTAAGGAATAGCTGTTTGTTTTTTCTGGGCCATCAAGAAAAAACGTACACTTTGCCGCCATGCCCGCCATCTCCCAGGCCTTTCGCTGTTTCGACGAGGTTGCGCGCCGCGGCTCGGTGCGCAAGGCCGCCGAAACCCTGCACCTGACACCCGCCGCGGTCAACCAGCAGGTGCTCAACTTCGAGCAGCTGGTGGGCGTGCCGCTGTTCGACCGCCTGCCGCGCGGCATGCAGCTCAACTCGGCCGGCGAGATCATGATCGCCGCCGTGCGCCGCAGCCAGCGCGACTTCGACAGCGCGCTCTCGCAGGTGGAAGACCTGCGCGCCCTGCGGCGCGGCCACGTGAACGCCGGCGTGTCGCACTCCACTGCAGAATACCTGCTGCCGGGCGTGATCCAGTCGGTGCAGCGCAGCCACCCGGGCATCACCTTCAGCGTGCGCTCCGGCAACGGCGAGGCGCTGCTGCGCTGGGTGGCCAACGGCGAGGTGGACGTGGCCTACTGCCTGCGCCGCCAGCCGCCGCCGGGCGTGGAGGAAGTGCGCGCCGTGCCGCAGCACCTGGGCGTGGTCACGGCGCCCGGGCACCCGCTGGCGCAGGGCGGCGCCCTGGTGCGCCTGCGCGACTGCCTGGAACACCCGCTGGTCATGATGTCGCCCGACATGGAGCTGCGCACCGTGCTGGAGCGCATCGAGCCGCGCTTCGCCCGCCTGGGGCGCCCGCTGGTGGAAACCGGCTCGGTGCCCATGGTGCGCCAGCTGGTGGCCGGCAGCCAGGCCATCGGCTTTCTGATCCCCGAGAACGTGGACGCCGACGTGCGCGCCGGCACGCTGGCCTGGCGCGGCCTGGAAGACGCCGGTGCCCACCTGCACAGCTGCGTCTACCAGCGCGCCGGCCACACCACCTCGGTCGCCATGGGCCTGTTCCTGGCCGAGCTGGAAGCGGCCGGCAACGACATCCACGCGCGTTACGAAGCCGGAGCGGCAGCGCGCTAGGCTGGCCGGGCAGGCAGCCGGATTTTCAGGGTCTTTTGGGGCTCCAGCCCTTTTACAGCGCGCGCAGGCAGCTATCGATTCAGAAGCAAAGCAACCCGCAGGCACCCATGCTGTGGCGTGCCGCGCCGACAATCCGCCGACAATCCGCCGACGATCCGCCGACGGCCAGGCCCAGGCCTTCAGACCACCCGCCGCGGCTGGGCGGTGGCGCGGTCGCCGGTGTTGGGCGTGCCCATGGGCTCGATCAGCAGCAGATGCGCTTCTTCTTCCGCCACCGGGCAGTGCTCGACGCCTTTGGGCACCACGAACACCTCGCCCGGGCCCAGGCGCACGTCGCCATCGCGCAGGCGGATGGTGATGTGGCCGTGCAGCACCATGAAGAAGTCGTCGGTGTCGGGGTGCTGGTGCCAGACGAATTCGCCCTTCACCTTCACCACCATCAGGTCGTGCCCGTTGAACTGGCCGACCACGCGCGGCTGCCAGTGCTCGGTGAAGGTATCGAGCTTCTGTGCGAGGTCGATGGCTTGCATGGTGGAAAGCGCCTTCCAAGCGGGCTGGGGGTGGCGGGCCGGCGACAGATTTGCTATCGTTTACATAGCTGCCTGCGCACGTCACTCAAGGGCCAGAGCCCGATTTATTCCTTGATGCCGGCGTCCTTGACGGCCCGTTCGTAGCGCTGCTGCTCACGCGCCACGAAGCCGGCGAAATCCTTCGCGCTGCCGCTGCCGGGCAGGGCGCCCTGGGCTTCCATCCTGCTGCGGATCTCGGGCATGGCCAGCACCTCGTTCAGCGTGCGGTTGAGCTGCTCGACCACCGGCGCCGGCGTGCGGGCCGGCGCGAACAGGCCGGACCAGGTGACCACGTCGAAGCCCTTGAAGCCCGGCGTCTCGGCCACGGTGGGCACCTTGGGCAGGATGGCCAGGCGCGCCGGGCCGGTGACGGCGATGCCCTTGAGCTTGCCGGCCTGCACGTGCGGCGCGGCGCTCACGCTCACCAGCATGGCCAGATCCACCTGGCCGCCCATCACGTCGGTGGCGATCTGCGCGCCGCCGCGGTAGGGCACGTGCACGGCGTGGAACTGGCCCCGCTGCTTGATCAGCTCCATGCCCAGGTGCAGCACGGTGCCGACACCGGAGGTGGCGTAGCTCAGCCGGCCCGGTTCCTTCTTCGCCAGCGCGATGGTCTCGGCCAGGTTGCCGGCCGGGAAATCGGGCCGCGCCACCAGCACCATGGGCGCGGTGTTGACCAGGCCCACCGGCACCAGGTCGCGCGCCACGTTGTAGCGCACCGCCTTGGGGTTGGCGTAGGGCGCGATGGCGATGGCGCTGTCCACCCCCATCACCAGCGTGTAGCCGTCGGGCGCGGCCTGCACCGCCTTGCCCACGCCCACGGTGCCGCCGGCGCCGCCCACGTTGTCGACCACCACCGACTGCCTGAGCTTCTCGGACAGCTTGTCCGCGACCATGCGCGCCGTGACGTCCACGCTGCCGCCGGCGGTGAACGGCACGATCAGCGTGATGGGCTTGGCCGCCGGCCAGGCCGGCTGGGCCTGGGCCGCGGGCGCGGCGAGCGCCGCAAAGGCGATGGCGGCCGTGGCGGCCAGGGCGTGGTGCTTCATGGGATGCCTTTCAGAGAAACGATGGATTCAGGCCTGCTGGCCGGCGCCGGCCTGGTGGCGGGCGCACAGGGCGTCGAACGCCGCCAGATGCTCGACACGCCATGCACGACGCGTGCCGTCGTCGATCCAGGCGGCGTCCAGGCCGTTGGCCATGAAACCCCGCAGGGCCGGCAGATCGAAGCCGAAGTCCTGCACCATCATGCGCCAGGCGCCGGTGGGGTTGACGTGGTGCAGCGTCGGGTCGTCGGTGTTGGGGTGCACGCGCAGGCCCAGGCCGGGCATGCGGCGGATCGGGTGGTCCAGCGCCCAGCGCTCGGGCGGCAGCGTGCGCAGGTAGTAGGAGTTGGTGGGCACCACGGTGAAGACGATGCCGCGCTCGGCGCACTGGCGCGCGAAATCCGGCGCGTCGACCACCGTGTAGCCGTGGTCGATGCGGTCCACCTGCAGCAGTTCGACGGCGGTGCGCACGTTGGTCCAGGGCATGCCGAACTCGCCGGCGTGGGCGGTGGTCTTCAGGCCACCGGCGCGCGCCATGCGGTAGGCCTCGGCGAACAGCTCCGGCGGGCGGTCCACCTCGCGGTAGTCGATGCCGATGCCCACCACCTCGTCGCAGCGTTCGGCCAGCACCCAGCCGACCATCTCTTCGGCGTCGCGCGGCGAGGCCTCGCGGTCGATGGCCGGCACCAGCCGGCCGGTGATGCCCAGCGCCTTCCCGGCGTCGGCAATCGCGGCGCGGATGCCCTGCAGCGCCCGCGCATAGGGCAGCCCGCCCTCGCGCGCCGTGCCGGTGGGGTTCCAGAAGAACTCGGCATAGCGCACATGGTGCGCGGCGGCGTCCTGCAGGTATTCGTAGGTCAGGCGATGAAAGTCGTCCGGCGTGCGCAGCAGCCAGGCATCCAGCGCGCGCAGCACCCGCAGCACGCCGACCGGCTTCTCGCCCCGGGTGTAGAAGGCGGCGATCTCCTCACCCGTGATCGGCGCGCCGGCGCGCTGCACCAGCTCGGTAAAGGTGCCCCGCCGCACGGTGCCCAGCAGGTGGCAGTGCAGCTCCACCTTGGGCATCTGGTGCAGCAATTCATCGAGCGTCATGGCGTGGTCCGCCACGGGAGCCGGTGCCCCACATAACGTTCACTGGTTCGCATGCTGCTTCCGTCTGCTGCCGATCATGGTTGAAGCATAGCGGGCTGCGCCCTGCCCCTGCCTGACCGACGCCCCTGCGCCCGCCGCGCACAGCGGCAGCGCGCCGCCCTCGCAATGCGCTCGGTGCAACGAGATATTTTCAAGCTTTTTTGGCCTCCAGCCCAATGCCAGCGGGCGTAGCCAGCTACACAAACAGGAGCTTTCTCAGGCCTCCGGCGCCATCATCTCGCCCCATTCGTAGAGCGCTTCCAGCACGGTTTGCGACCGCTCGTCGTCGGCGCTTTCGGCCAGGGTGTCGATGCGGTCGAACAGCGCCTGCACGGTGAGCGCGCCGCCCTCGCCGTCGATCAGGCGGGCGCGGCGGTGCTCGGCCCAGTGGGCGGCCTCGGTGGCGCTCAGGGTATTGGGGAAGTTGCGGGCGCGGTAGCGCAGCAGCAGCTCGGCCAGGCGGCCGTCGTCGAAGCCGGTGCGGGCGGTGGCCAGCTCCTGCGGGCTGAGCTTGAGCAGCGCCTCCAGACGGCGCCGGTCGGCGTTGCCGACGAAGCCGCCGTACAGGTCTTCGTCCACATCGGGCGCGGCCTCGCCCGGCGGGCGGGCGTAGACCTGCGGCCACAGCGCGCTCAGATCGGGCAGCGCGCGCAGCCGCTCGGCGTGGCGCGCGGCCTGCGCCATGTCGACGCCCCAGCGCTCGGCCAGTTCCGGCCGCAGGGTCTTGAGGTTGGCGACGACGATGGGGGACTTGTTCAGGTGCACGCCCTTGATGGGCAGGCGCGCCACGCCTTCGGGCAGATCGGCCGTGGGGGTGAACAGGCGCTCGCGCACCTGCCCGGGCTTCAGGTCGGCCAGCTCGGCCGGGTCGGCCGCCAGGTCCCAGGCCAGCAGCTCGTTCTTGTTGGTGGGGTGCATGGCCAGCGGCCACATCAGCGCGATGCAGCCGCGCGCGGCGCCGAACATGCCGCTCACATGCAGAAACGGCCGCGCATCCTGCAGCGTGGTAGGCAGGCCCAACTCCTGCGCCACGCGCTCCTTTTTTCGCAGCTGGAGGCAGAAGTCGAACAGGCGCGGCTGCCGGTCGCGCAGCAGGCGCGCCAGGGCGATGGTGGCGCGCACGTCGGACAGCGCGTCGTGCGCGCTGTCGTGCAGCAGGCCGTTGGCGGCGCTGAGCTTTTCCAGCCGGAAGCTGGGCAGGCCGTCGTCGCCCTGCGGCCATGCGATGCCCTCGGGCCGCAGCGCGTAGGCGGCGCGCACCACGTCGAGCAGGTCCCAGCGGCCGCAGCCGTTCTGCCACTCGCGCGCGTAGGGATCGCGCAGGTTGCGCCAGAGCATGAAGCGCGTGACCTCGTCGTCGAAGCGGATCGAGTTGTAGCCCACGCCCACGGTGCCGGGCTCGGCCAGCAGCGCCTGCACGCGGGCGGCGAAGGCGTGCTCGGGCAGGCCGCGCTCGGCGCACAGCTGCGGCGTGATGCCGGTGATGAGGCAGGACTCGGGCTCGGGCAGCGCGTCGGTGGCGGGCTGGCAATACAGCATCTCCGGCGCGCCGATCTCGTTGAGCGCGGCGTCGGTGCGGATGGCCGCGAACTGCGCCGGCCGGTCGCGCCGAGGGTTGACGCCGAAGGTTTCGTAGTCGTGCCAGAGGAAGGTGTGCGGGGTGTCGGGCATGCTGGGGGCTATTGTCGGGGATGGGTCGGGCTGCCTGCGCATCGACCAGGCTGCCACGCGGTCCGCCCGCTGGAAATTCTGTGTAAAAGCGGCTTGCAGCCCTTGTCCGGCTTGCGCTGGCAGCTATCATCGAAATAGCTGTTGAAGTCAGCGCCCAGCCACCGCCACCCCTTGTCGGCGCCAACCCCGGGCGCCTCTGCGCCGCCACCGCATGCCCGCCCCCTCCCCCCCGGCCTCCGCGACCACGCCCCCGTGGCGCTCGCCGCTGTTCTGGCTGCTGGCCTGGGCGCTGGCCAGCACGGCGAGCCGCGTGCTGCTGTCGCAGGCGCTGATGTGGGACCAGGCCGAGCAGACGGTGTGGAGCCAGCAGCTGGCCTGGGGCTACGGCCCGCAGCCGCCGCTCTACACCTGGCTGCAGTGGGCGGTGAACGGCGTGCTGGGGCCCACGGTGCTGGCGCTGGCGCTGGTGAAGAAGACGCTGATGGTGCTGACCTTCGTCTTCATGTTCCTGGCCGCGCGGCAGCTGATGCCGGCGCCGGCCGCCTGGCTGGCCGCGCTGGGCATGTGGTGGCTGCCCGGCATGGGCTGGCAGGCGCTGCGCGATCTCACCCACACGGTGCTGCTGACCTGCCTGGTCGCCGCCACCTGGTGGCTGCTGCTGCGGCAGCTGCGCCGGCCGTCACCCGGCGGCTTTGCGGCGCTGGGGCTGGCGCTGGGGCTGGGAGTGCTCAGCAAGTACAGCTACGTGCTGTTCGCCGGCGCGGCACTGGCGGCGGCGCTCAGCCTGCCGCAGCCGCGGCGCGCGCTGCTTTCGCGCGGCTGGTGGCTGGCGCCGCTGATCGCCGCGCTGCTGGTGGCCCCGCACGCACTGTGGGTGCTGCAGCACTGGCAGGAAGCCAGCAGCAGCACGCTGGCCAAGCTGCGCCCGGCCTACGAGGCCACCGGCTGGCGCGGCATGCTGGCCGGCCTGGGCGACCTGCTGACCATGCTGGGCCTGGCCGCCCTGCCCTGGGCGCTGATGGCCTGGTGGGCCTTCGGCCGCCGCGCCTGGCGCACGCCGGCACCGAGCGCCGACACGCCACCCTGGGCCGTGCCGCTGCTGCTGCGCTACCTGGGGCTGATCGCCTGCGGGCTGCTGGCCATGGTGGTGCTGGGCAACGTGTCCAACTTCGACGGCCGCTGGATCCACCCGCTGGTCTGCATGGCACCGATGGGGGCCTTCACCTGGCGGCCGGGCCTGGGCGATCGGCCACGCGGCCGGCGGCGCTACCTGGGAGCCGTGCTGGGCATGGCGCTGCTGCTGTGGCTGGGGGGCGCGGCCGACCCGCTGATCGACGCCCGGCGCGGCCGCGCCGACCGCTTCAACTGGCCGGTGGCGCGCATGGCCGAGCGCCTGCGCGCGGCCGGCTATGACGGCCGCAGCCCGATCATCGCCAGCCACCACATCATCGCCGGCGTGCTGCGCACGCGCTTCCCGCAAGCGCCCGTGACCGTCTGCGACGCCGACCTGCCGCAAGCCGCCGGCTGCGTGCGCCACGCGGTGCGTGCGGCCGAAGCGCGCGGCCAGGGCTGGCTGATGGTGGCCGCCGACGATGCGGCGCCCAACGGCTGGTGGCTGGCGGGCACGCCCGCCGGCGGTGCGCTGCCGTGCCTGCAGACCTGGGCGCTGCCGTACCGCCGTGCGCGGGCCGACACCCCGCCGCTGCGGCTTGACCTGATGCTGCACCCGGCACCAATTTTCAAATGAAAAGTGGCTGCAGACCATAATCGGCGGGCGCAGGCAGCTATCAAAAAGTGATTGGTCGACGGCCAGACGACCGCCGCCAGAGCTGAGCCGAGGCACCCCAAAACAAAAACAGCCAGCAGGCCGCGAGGCGCTGCTGGCTGCAGGCTGCCGGCATACCGGCGGCGCCGACAGGGTCAGTCGGTGTCGGTGGTCAGTTCCTCTTCAGGCTCGGCCGGCTCGGAGCCCTTGCGGTCCTTCTTGGGCAGCGGCGTGATGTCGAGCAGAACCTCGTCTTTGTCGTCCAGGTCGGTCTCCAGCCGGCCGCCTTCGGTCAGGCGGCCGAACAGCAGCTCGTCGGCCAGCGCCTTGCGGATCGTGTCCTGGATCAGGCGCTGCATCGGCCGCGCACCCATCAGCGGATCGAAGCCCTTCTTGGCCAACATCTTGCGCAGCTTGTCGGTGAAGGTGACTTCCACCTTCTTCTCGGCCAGCTGCTGTTCGAGCTGCAGCAGGAACTTGTCGACCACGCGCAGGATGATCTGCTCGTCCAGCGGCTTGAAGCTGACGATGGCGTCCAGCCGGTTGCGGAACTCGGGCGTGAACAGGCGCTTGATGTCGGCCAGCTCGTCACCCGCCTGGCGTGGGTTGGTGAAGCCGATGGTGGCCTTGTTCATGGTCTCGGCGCCCGCGTTGGTCGTCATGATGATGATGACGTTGCGGAAGTCGGCCTTGCGTCCGTTGTTGTCCGTCAGCGTGCCGTGGTCCATGACCTGCAGCAGCACGTTGAAGATGTCCGGGTGCGCCTTCTCGATCTCGTCGAGCAGCAGCACGCAGTGCGGCTTCTTGCTGATCGCTTCGGTCAGCAGGCCGCCCTGGTCGAAGCCGACGTAGCCGGGAGGCGCGCCGATCAGGCGGCTCACGGCATGGCGCTCCATATACTCCGACATGTCGAAGCGGATCAGGTCCACGCCCATGATGTAGGCGAGCTGCTTGGCGGCCTCGGTCTTGCCGACGCCGGTGGGGCCGGAGAACAGGAACGAGCCGATCGGCTTGTCGCCCTTGCCCAGGCCCGAGCGCGCCATCTTGACGGCCGCGGACAGCACTTCCAGCGCCTTGTCCTGGCCGAACACCACGCTCTTGAGATCGCGCTCCAGCGTCTGCAGCTTGCTGCGGTCGTCGTTGGAAACGCTGGCCGGCGGGATGCGCGCGATCTTGGCGACGATCTCCTCGATCTCGTGCTTGCCAATGGTCTTCTTGCGCTTGCTCGCGGCCATGATGCGCTGGGCGGCACCGGCCTCGTCGATCACGTCGATGGCCTTGTCGGGCAGATGGCGATCGGTGATGTACTTGGCCGACAGCTCGGCTGCGGCCTGCAGCGCGGCCAGCGCGTACTTGACGCTGTGGTGCTCCTCGAACCGGCTCTTGAGGCCCTTGAGGATGTCCACCGTCTCGGGCACCGTGGGCTCGACCACGTCGACCTTCTGGAAGCGGCGCGACAGCGCGGCGTCCTTCTCGAAGATGCCGCGGTATTCGGTGAAGGTGGTGGCGCCGATGCACTTCAGCTGGCCGCTGGACAGCGCCGGCTTCAGCAGGTTGCTGGCGTCCAGCGTGCCGCCCGACGCAGCGCCGGCGCCGATCAGCGTGTGGATCTCGTCGATGAACAGGATCGCGTGCGGCTTGTCCTTCAGCGCCTTGAGCACGCCCTTGAGGCGTTGCTCGAAGTCGCCGCGGTACTTGGTGCCGGCCAGCAGCGCGCCCATGTCGAGCGCGTAGACCACGGCGTCTTCCAGCACCTCGGGCACCGCGCCCTCGGTGATGCGCCAGGCCAGGCCTTCGGCGATGGCCGTCTTGCCCACGCCGGCCTCGCCCACCAGCAGCGGGTTGTTCTTGCGCCGGCGGCACAGGATCTGGATGGTGCGCTCGACCTCGTATTCGCGGCCGATCAGCGGGTCGATCTTGCCTTCCTTAGCGTTCTGGTTGAGGTTGACGGTGAACTGCTCCAGCGGGGAAGCCTTCTCGTTCTTTTCGTTGCCGCCTTCTTCCGCCTCGCCGGACGACGAAGGCTCGCCGCTCTTAGGCGTTTCGGGCGGGTCGCTCTTCTTGATGCCGTGGGCGATGAAGTTGACCACGTCCAGCCGCGTGACGCCCTGCTGGTGCAGGTAGTACACGGCGTGCGAGTCCTTCTCGCCGAAGATGGCCACCAGCACGTTGGCGCCGGTGACTTCCTTCTTGCCGTTGCCCGTGCTCTGCACGTGCATGATGGCGCGCTGGATCACGCGCTGGAAGCCCAGCGTGGGCTGGGTGTCCACGTCGCCCTCGCCGGCGACCTGGGGCGTGTTGTCCTTGATGAAGTTGGTGAGCGACTTTCGCAAGTCCTCGATGTTGGCGGCGCAGGCGTTCAGCACCTCGGCCGCACTGGGGTTGTCCAGCAGCGCGAGCAGCAGGTGCTCGACGGTGATGAACTCGTGGCGTTGCTGGCGAGCCTCGACAAAGGCCATGTGGAGGCTGACTTCAAGTTCCTGGGCAATCATGGTTCGTTCCTTCGCGCCGTGACCTTACCTTAACGCAATCCGGGCAATTCGCAGTGGGCGCACTTGCCCTTTACATGGGGAGAGTTCGGACATATTCAACAAGTTCATTCCACGGGTTCGCTGACACACTGGAGGGGGTGTCCGGCCTCGCGGGCGGCGCCCAGCACCTGATCGACCTTGGTGGCGGCGATGTCGCGCGGGTACACGCCGCACACGCCTTTGCCGTCCAGGTGGATCTTGAGCATGATCTGGGTGGCCGTTTCGCGGTCCTTGTTGAAGAATTCCTGGATGACCACCACCACGAACTCCATGGGGGTGTAGTCGTCGTTCAGCATCACCACCTGGTACATCTGGGGCGGAGTGGTCTTCTGCGGCTTGCGCTCCAGCACAACCGCGTCTTCACCGCCGGGCTGGCGCACCGGCGCCGGCACGGGGGGAGGCTTGACAGGGGGAGGGGTAGCCATGAAATCCATTCTATCGACGCCGCGCCAATCCGGCTGGCGGCCCACCGGATTCAGGTGGTGCCGGCCCGACCATCCACAAGGCCCGGCCGCCGGCACCACAGGTGCGCCACGGGCGCCCTTGTTGACAACGGCCATTTCCTGATAGCAAACTGTAACCGCCACAACAGAAGTAAAGGAGACAAGCATGCCCTACGGACGAGTCAAGTGGTTCAACGACGTCAAGGGCTTCGGCTTCATCGAACCCGACGGTGGCGGGCCGGATGCCTTCGCGCATTTCTCGGCCATCGACATGGACGGGTTCAAGACCCTCAAGGAAGGAGCGCGCGTCAGCTTCGATCTGGACCAGGGCCCCAAGGGCCTGCTGGCCCTGCACATCCGCACCCAGGAATCGGCCGACGGCCATGCGCCCCCCGGCGCCATGGTCGAGCAACCCGGCATGGCCCAGGCGCAGATGAACGCCTCGGACTCCCACTAGGAGCCGCGCCACCAGAAAAAAGCCCGGCCGAGGCCGGGCTTTTTCATGGGCGGGCGCCAGGGAGCGGCGCGACGCTTCACATCTGGTCGATCATCACCTGCCCGAAGCCCGAGCAGCTCACCTGGGTGGCGCCCTGCATCAGGCGCGCGAAATCGTAGGTGACCTTCTTGCTCTGGATGGCCGCTTCCATGGCGCTGATGATCTTGTCGGCCGCTTCCTTCCAGCCCATGTGGCGCAGCATCATCTCGGCCGACAGGATTTCCGAGCCGGGGTTCACGTAGTCCTTGCCGGCGTACTTGGGCGCCGTGCCGTGAGTTGCCTCGAAGCAGGCCACCGAATCGCTCATGTTGGCGCCGGGCGCAATGCCGATCCCACCCACCTGGGCAGCCAGTGCGTCGGAGATGTAGTCGCCGTTCAGGTTCAGCGTGGCGATCACGCTGTATTCGGCCGGGCGCAGCAGGATCTGCTGCAGGAAGGCGTCGGCGATGGAATCCTTGACGATGATGTCCTTGCCGGTCTTCGGGTTCTTGAACTTGCACCACGGGCCGCCGTCCATCAGCTCGGCGCCGAACTCGCGCTGCGCCAGCGCGTAGCCCCAGTCGCGGAAGCCACCCTCGGTGTACTTCATGATGTTGCCCTTGTGCACCAAGGTGACGCTGGGCTTGTCGTTGTCGATCGCGTACTGGATCGCCTTGCGCACCAGGCGCTCCGTGCCCTCGATGGAAACCGGCTTGACGCCGATGCCAGAAGTCTCCGGGAAGCGGATCTTGCTGACCCCCATCTCCTCGGTCAGGAACTTGATCAGCTTCTTCGCCTTGTCACTCTTGGCTTCCCACTCGATGCCGGCGTAGATGTCTTCCGAGTTCTCGCGGAAGATCACCATGTTGACCTTCTCCGGCTCCTTCAGCGGCGAAGGCACGCCCTTGAAGTACTGCACCGGACGCAGGCAGACGTACAGGTCGAGTTCCTGGCGCAGCGCCACGTTGAGCGAGCGGATGCCACCACCCACCGGCGTGGTGAGCGGGCCCTTGATCGAGACCACGTAGTCCTTCAGGACCTGCAGCGTTTCCTCGGGCAGCCAGACGTCGGGGCCATAGACCTTGGTGGATTTCTCGCCAGCGTAGACCTCCATCCAGTGGATCCTGCGCTTGCCGCCATAGGCCTTTTCCACCGCCGCGTCCACCACCTTGATCATCACCGGCGTGATGTCGAAGCCCGTGCCGTCGCCCTCGATGTAGGGGATGATCGGCTGGTCCGGCACCGTGAGCGAGAAGTCGGGATTGACGGTGATCTTCTCACCGCCGGCGGGCACCTTGATGTGCTGGTACATGCTGGTCGTCTCCGGAGGATGGCGGGTCAATGGGCGTGCGCGGCACGGCGCCCCAGGAGCGCAGACGGGTGCCGCATGGCGCGGACGATTCTAGCGCCGGCCCCTTGCGTGGCGTGTCGGCGAACGCCGCGGCGGCGCTGCGGGCGGCGACAATGGCGTCTTCGGCATCTGCCCAGAACCTTTCCCTTTCCGGGCGGTCCATGACGCATCGCTGTCCATGTCACGCACCATGAAGTCCAGACTCCGCACCTTTCTCCTGGCCGCCGTCGCCACCCTGACCGCCACCGGCGCGCTGGCGCAGCTGGCGACCGAGGGCATGCCCCAGCTCGACCTGCAGCGCACGCAGATCGGCGCCGGCATGTACCGCATCGACGCCCAGGTGGCCGCCACGCCCGAGCAGCGCCAGATCGGGCTGATGTACCGCAAGCAGATGCCGCAGCATGAAGGCATGCTGTTCGTGTTCGAGCGGCCGGCGGTGCAGTGCTTCTGGATGAAGAACACGCTGATTCCGCTGACGGCGGCCTTCGTGGCCGACGACGGCAGCATCGTCAACCTGGCCGACATGAAGCCGCTCGACGAAACCAGCCACTGCTCCACCAAGCCCGTGCGCTACGTGCTGGAGATGAACCAGGGCTGGTTCGGCCAGCACCACCTGGCCGCCGGCAGCCGCCTGCGCGGGCCAGTGTTCGAACCGCGCCGCTGACCCTCAAACCCAGAAAAAACGCCCGGAGGCGCAAGGCCTTCCAGGCGTTCAGCCAGGCGCCGCGCAGCCCGCGCGGCCGAACAGGGCTCAGGCGCCCGCGGCTTCCAGCACCTTGTTCAGGGTGGCGCTCGGCCGCATGACCTTGGCGAGCTTGTCCGGATCGGGCTGGTAGTAGCCACCGATGTCGGCCGGCTTGCCCTGCACGTCGGCCAGTTCCTTGACGATGGCCTGCTCGTTGTCGGCCAGCGCCTTGGCCAGCGGCGCGAACTTGGCGGCCAGTTCCGCGTCTTCGGTCTGGCTGGCCAGTTCCTGGGCCCAGTACATGGCCAGGTAGAAGTGGCTGCCGCGGTTGTCGAGCTGGCCGGTGCGCGGGCTGGGGCCCTTGTTGTTGTCCAGCAGCTTGCCGGTGGCAGCATCCAGCGCCTTGGCCACGATCTTGGCCTTGGCGTTGTGGTTCTTGATGCCCAGGTCTTCCAGGCTCACGGCCAGGGCCAGGAACTCGCCCAGCGAATCCCAGCGCAGGTGGTTCTCTTCCACCAGCTGCTGCACGTGCTTGGGCGCCGAGCCGCCGGCACCGGTTTCGTACATGCCGCCACCGGCCATCAAGGGCACGATGGACAGCATCTTGGCCGAAGTGCCCAGCTCCATGATGGGGAACAGGTCGGTCAGGTAGTCGCGCAGGATGTTGCCGGTGGCGCTGATGGTGTCCTGCCCGCGGATCACGCGCTCCAGCGTGTAGCGCATGGCGCGCACCTGGCTCATGATCTGGATGTCGAGCCCGGTGGTGTCGTGCTCGTGCAGGTACATCTTGACCTTGGTGATCAGCTGCGCCTCGTGCGGGCGGTAGGCGTCCAGCCAGAACACCACCGGCATGCCGGAGTTGCGCGCGCGCGTGACGGCCAGCTTGACCCAGTCGCGGATGGCGGCGTCCTTGACCTGGCACATGCGCCAGATGTCGCCGGCTTCCACGTCCTGGCTCATCAGCACCTCGCCCGTCTCCAGGTCGGTGATGTTGGCGACGCCGTCTTCCGCGATCTCGAAGGTCTTGTCGTGCGAACCGTATTCCTCGGCCTGCTGGGCCATCAGGCCGACGTTGGGCACGGTGCCCATGGTCTTCGGGTCGAAGGCGCCATGCCACTTGCAGAAGTTGATCATCTCCTGGTAGATGCGGGCGAAGGTCGATTCGGGCATCACGGCCTTGACATCCTTCAGGCGACCGTCGGCGCCCCACATCTTGCCGCCGTTGCGGATCATGGCTGGCATGGACGCGTCGACGATCACGTCGTTGGGCGAATGGAAGTTGGTGATGCCCTTGGCCGAATCCACCATCGCCAGCTCGGGGCGGTGCTCGTGGCAGGCGTGCAGGTCGCGCTTGATCTCATCCTGCAGGCTCTGCGGCAGCGTGGCGATCTTGTTGTACAGGTCGACCATGCCGTTGTTGACGTTGACGCCCAGCTCCTCGAACAGTTTGCCGTGCTTGGCGAACGCGTCGCGGTAGAAGATCTTCACGCAGTGGCCGAACACGATCGGGTGCGACACCTTCATCATGGTGGCCTTCACGTGCAGCGAGAACATCACGCCGGTCTTGTGCGCGTCCTCGATCTGCTGCTCGTAGAAATCGAGCAGGGCCTTCTTGCTCATGAACATCGAGTCGATCACCTCGCGGTCCTGCAGCGCGACCTCGGGCTTGAGCACGATGGTCTTGCCGCTCCTGGTGATGAGTTCCATCTTGACCTTGCGCGCGCGGTCCAGCGTCATCGACTTCTCGCCGTGGTAGAAGTCGCCGTGGTGCATGTGCGAGACGTGGCTGCGCGAGGCCTGGCTCCACTCGGCCATGCTGTGCGGGTTCTTGCGTGCGTATTCCTTCACCGCCTTGGGCGCGCGGCGGTCGGAGTTGCCCTCGCGCAGCACCGGGTTCACGGCGCTGCCGATGCAGCGGCCGTAGCGCGCGCGGATGTCCTTTTCCTTGTCGTCCTGCGGGTTGTCCGGGTAGTCGGGCAACTTGTAGCCCTTGCCCTGCAGTTCCTTGATCGCCGCCTTGAGCTGCGCCACCGAGGCGCTGATGTTCGGCAGCTTGATGATGTTGGCCTCGGGCTTGAGGGTGAGCTTGCCGAGTTCGGCCAGGTTGTCGGGCACGCGCTGCGCCTCGGTCAGGCACTCGGGGAACGCGCCCAGGACGCGCGCGGCCACCGAGATGTCGCTGGTCTCCACCTGCACGCCCGCCGGCGCCGCGAAGGCTCGGATGATGGGCAGGAACGAACTGGTGGCTAGCAGGGGCGCCTCGTCGGTCAGGGTGTAGACGATGGTGGCCGGTTTTTGGCTCATGAGGGGTATCTCCGGGTGTCGTGGCGATCTTGTCCGCGGGCGTCATGCTGGCAGCGGTTGCTGACGCGGCGCTCACGAAACGGGGTATTGTGACAAACCGCCGGGCCGCTGGTGGCCGCCCCGGCCGGCCGGGCTCCGCTTCCTTGATCGTCGTCAAAACCTTGCGGCCGGCTCGGGCATGCCCGCCTCTGGCATCATGGGGCGCACCAATGTGCTGTCCCGGCCTTGCCGCGGCGCCTCCGGGGTGCCGATGGCGGGCAGGCCTGATCGAATGGATGCCCTGCTGCTCTCGCGAATCCAGTTCGGGTTCGTGATCTCGTTCCACATCATCTTTCCGGCGCTGTCGATCGGCCTGGCGAACTGGCTGATGTTCCTGGAGTGGCGCTGGCTGCGCACCGGCGAGACGCGCTGGCGGCACCTGTACGACTTCTGGCTGAAGGTGTTCGCCATCTCCTTCGGCATGGGGGTGGTGTCGGGCATCGTGATGAGCTTCCAGTTCGGCACCAACTGGGCACAGCTGACCGAGCACGCGGGCAACATCCTGGGCCCGCTGCTGAGCTACGAGGTGCTGACCGCCTTCTTCCTGGAAGCCGGCTTCCTGGGCGTGATGCTGTTCGGGCGCGAGCGCGTCTCGCCCACGGTGCATTTCCTGTGCACCTGCATGGTGGCGCTGGGCACGCTGATCTCCACCTTCTGGATCATCTCGGCCGTGAGCTGGATGCACACCCCGCAAGGCTTCACGCGTGATGCGGCCGGCGTGTTCCACCCGGCCGACTGGCTGGCGATCATCTTCAACCCCTCGTTCTTCTACCGCCTGCCGCACATGGTGCTGGCGGCCTTCATCACCACGTGCTTCGTGATCGGCGGCGTCGGCGCCTGGCACCTGCGGCGCGGCAGCCACCCGGAGCTGGCGCTGCCCATGCTGAAGCTGGCGGTGGCCTTCGGGGCCATCGCGGTGCCGGTGCAGATCCTGGTGGGCGACCAGCACGGCCTGAACACGCTGGAGCACCAGCCGATCAAGGTGGCGGCCATGGAAGCCCACTGGCGCGCCGATCCGCCCGGCGAAGGCGTGCCGCTGGTGCTGTTCGGCATCCCGGACGCCAGGGCCGAGCGCAACGACTACGAGATCGCCATCCCGCACCTGGGCAGCCTGATCCTCACCCACAGCCTGGACGGCGAGATCCAGCCGCTCACCTCGGTGCCGGCCGGCGACCGCCCGCCGGTGGCGCCGCCCTTCTTCGCCTTCCGCATCATGGTCGGCCTCGGCCTGCTGATGCTGGCGCTGGTGGCGCTGTCAGCCTGGGCCTGGTGGCGCGGCCGGCTGGAGCAGGCGGTGTGGCTGCAGCGCGGCTGGCAGCTGATGAGCCCGAGCGGCTTCATCGCCCTGCTCACCGGCTGGTACGTGACCGAGATCGGCCGCCAGCCCTGGGTGGTGTACGGCCAGCTGCGCACGGCCGAGGCCGTCAGCCCCAACCTCACGGGCGGGCAGGTGCTGGCCTCGCTGGCCGGCTACGGCGCGGTGTACGCCACCATCTTCGGCGCCGGCATGTGGTACCTGTGGCGCTTGCTCAAGAAGGGCCCGACACCGCACGACCGCCCGCCCTCGCCCAAAGGTGGCCTGAAAACCCCGGCGCGCCCGCTCTCGGCCGCCGGCGAGGCCGACATCGCCGAAGGAGGTGCCGCATGAACCCGCTCGGCGCCCTGCCCGCGCTGCCGCCGCTCAGTGGCTGGGAGTTCTGGCTGCCGGTGATCTGGTTCGGCGTGATCGGCTTCGGCGTGCTGATGTACGTGCTGCTCGACGGCTTCGTGCTCGGCCTGGGCATCCTGGCGCCGTTCGCCCGCGACAGCGGCGAGCTCGACCACATGATGAACACCGCAGCCCCCATCTGGGACGGCAACGAGACCTGGCTGGTGCTGGGCGGCGCCGGGCTGCTGGCGGCCTTTCCCAAGGCGTACTCGCTGGTGCTGTCGGCGCTGTACCTGCCGGTGCTGACGCTGCTGCTGGGGCTGATCTTCCGCGGCGTGGCGTTCGAGTTCCGCTTCAAGGGCCAGGGCTTCGCGCGTCGGGCCTGGGGTGCGGCCTTTGCGCTGGGCTCGATGGTGGCCACCTTCTCGCAAGGCGTGATCCTGGGCGCGCTGGTGGAAGGCATGCCGCTGTCGGCCGGCAAGTACCTGGGTGGCGCCTTCGCCTGGTTCAGCCCGTTTTCCATGCTGACCGGCGCCGCGCTGCTGTTCGGCTACGCGCTGCTGGGCTGCGGCTGGCTGATCCTGAAGACCGACGGCCCGCTGCACCGGCTGGCGCGCGCCATGGCGCGGCCGCTGGTGATGGCGGTGCTGGTGTTCATGGGGCTGGTCAGCACCTGGCTGCCGTTCCTGAACTCGCGGCTGATGGCGCGCTGGTTCGAATCGGGCAACTTCCTGTGGCTGGCGCCGGTGCCGCTGCTCACGCTGCTGGTGGGCTGGCGTTTGTGGGTGGACGCCGCCGTGCAGCCGGAGGCCGGGGGCGCGCCCCGGCACGACGCCCGCCCCTTCCTGTGGACGCTGGCGCTGTTCGCGCTCGGCTTCGCGGGGCTGGTGCTGGGCATCTGGCCGAACATCGTGCCGCCCTCGCTCAGCATCTGGCAGGCCGCCTCGCCACCCGAATCGCAGGGCTTCGTGCTGGCCGGGCTGGTGGTGCTGCTGCCGGTGGTGCTGGCCTACACGGCCTGGTCGTACTCGGTGTTCCGCGGCAAGGTGCTGGCCGGGGCGGGCTACCACTGAAGGCCGGCAGGCGCTTCAGATTACTCACTATTTTGTAGCTGCCTGCGCCCGCCACATAAGGTCTGGAGGCTCAAAAGCCTTGAAATTCCGGCCCTTCCCGCGTGCTCACCAGTAGCCGAGCACGTGCCACCAGGCGGTGCCGACGATGCCCCACACGGCCAGCAGCACCAGGCTCATCACGAAGCCCGCCTTCCACCATTCGCCCAGCGTGGTGTAGCCGGAGCCGAAGATCACCGGCGAGGTGCCGGTGGCGTAGTGGGTGAGCGTCATCATGATGTTGGAGGCCGCCGCCATCATCAGCGCGAACGGGAAGGCCGGCGCGCCCAGCGCCACGCCGGCGCCGTAGAAGGCCGCGAACATGGCGGTGATGTGCGCCGTGGTGCTGGCGAACAGGTAGTGCGCGTACAGGTAGGCCAGCAGCAGCAGCGCGCTGGCGCCCATCCAGCCCAGGCCCAGGCCTTCGATGCCCTTTTCCAGCGTGCCGGCGAACCACGCCACCAGCCCCAGCTTGTTCAGGAAGGTGGCCATCATCACCAGCGCGCCGAACCAGACGATGGTGTCCCAGGCGCTCTTTTCCTTGATCACGTCTTCCCAGCTGAGCACGCCCGTCACCAGCAGCAGCGCCAGGCCCAGGAAGGCGGTGGTGGTCGGGTCGAGCGCGGCGCCGGGACCGAGAATGAAGGCCGGGATGCCCGCCCACAGCACCAGCAGCACCAGGAACACCGCCAGCATGATGGCCTCGCCGCGCGAGATCGGGCCCAGCGCCTGCAGCTTCTCGCGCGCGAAGGCCGCCGCGTTGGGCGTGCGCTTGATATCCGGCGGGTACAGCGCGTAGATCACCAGCGGCATCAGCACCATGGCCACCAGGCCCGGCAGCAGCATGGCCAGCGCCCAGGTGCCCCAGCTCAGGTGGATCTGCGCGCCGGTGGCGTCGGCGATCAGCTTGACCACCAGCGGGTTGGGCGCCGTGGCGGTGATGAACATGGCCGACGAGATCGGGTTGGCGTGGTAGTTGACCAGCGCCAAGTACTTGCCGATGCGCCCCTGCGTGCCGTGCTCCGGGTCGGACTCGTAGCTGCCGGCGATGGCGCGCATGATCGGGTGGATGATGCCGCCGCCGCGCGCGGTGTTGCTGGGCGTGACGGGTGCCAGCAGCAGCTCCGACAGCGTCAGCGCGTAGCCGATGCCGATGGTGCGCCTGCCCCAGACCGAGATGAAGTAGTAGCCGATGCGCGCGCCCAGCCCGGTCTTGATGATGCCGCGCGAGATCATGATCGACACGCCGATCAGCCAGATCAGCGAGTTGGAGAAACTCGACAGCGCGTCCGCCAGCGCCGCCGCCGGCTTGTCGTTGGTGACGCGGGTGATCGCCACCAGCGCGATGGCGATCATCGACAGCGCGCCGATCGGCATCGCCTTGCCGATGATGGCCGCGATGGTGCCGACGAACAGCGCCAGCAGGTGCCAGGCCTGGGGCGTCACGCCCTGCGGCACCGGAATGCCGAACCAGATCAGCAGGCCGATGCCCACCGCGATGGCCATCGGAAGCGGCTTGAAGCCCATGGGAACCTCCTGGGATGTCGTGCGCAAAACCCCGGGCTGGGCCGACCGCTCCTTTGCGGCAGCCTCTCCGGACGCATGGATCATCGTCCTCCTGCGGCGCCCGGTCCATCTTGACGGGCGTCAAGCGCCATCCCGTCCCGCGATGCGCCGGTGCACCTGCGCAACGCGCCGCGCCGGGCGCCACCTGCGTTCGCAGGCGGCCGCCGATCGCTATTCATTGCATAGCTGCCTGCGCCCGCTGAATATGGGCTGGAGGCACAAAAGGCACTGAAAACGCAGCGTGCGGACAGGAAAAAGTGCCCCCCACGCTCCCCCGCTTCGCGCGGTGCGCTGCCCCCCGAGGGGGCGTTTTCATCTTGGGGCGGCCCGGCGATGAAAATGGCCCCCACGCTCCCCCGCTTCTCGTGGTGCGCTGCCCCCCGAGGGGGCGTTTTCATCCTGGGGCGGCCCGGCGATGAAAAATGGCCCCACGCTCCCCCGCTTCGCGTGGTGCGCTGCCCCCCGAGGGGGCGTTTTCATCTTGGGGCGGCCCGGTGATGAAAAAGCCGCCCGAAGGCGGCTGGCGGGGTGACGGCGGCGGCGGCGGGCGCCGCGGCGCGCGTCAGCCGAAGTTCTTGGCCGCGAAGTCCCAGTTGACCAGCTTGTCGAAGAAGGTCTCGACAAACTTGGGGCGGGCGTTGCGGTAGTCGATGTAGTAGGCGTGCTCCCACACGTCCACGGTGAGCACGGGCTTGTCGCCGGTGGTCAGCGGGGTGCCGGCGGCGCCCATGTTGACGATGTCCACGCTGCCGTCGGCCTTCTTGACCAGCCAGGTCCAGCCGCTGCCGAAGTTGCCCACGGCGCTGGTGACGAAGGCCTTCTTGAAGTCGGCGTAGCTGCCCCATTTCTTGGTGATGGCCGCCGCCAGCGCGCCGCCGGGCTCGCCGCCGCCGCTGGGCTTCATGCAGTTCCAGAAGAAGGTGTGGTTCCAGATCTGCGCGGCCTGGTTGTAGATGCCGCCCTGGGCCTTCTTGATGATGTCCTCGAGTTCCATGGCCTCGAACTCGGTGCCCTTCTGCAGCTCGTTCAGCTTGTCCACGTAGGCCTTGTGGTGCTTGCCGTAGTGGTACTCCATGGTTTCCTGGCTGTAGGCGGGGGCCAGCGCGTCCAGGGCGTACGGCAGGGGAGGCAGGGTGCGTTCCATGTGCGTTCCTTGATCTTTCGGTTGTTGAACTGCTGGGGCCGCGGCGCGGGAGCCGGCGGCATCGGCGGGAATCGGGGCTTGATCCTAATCCAGATGGCGCCGGCCTGCTGTAGGAGGGTGGCGACTGCGGTTTTCCCCCGCGTGGACGCGCTCCACGGTGACGTCCAGCGTGCCGTCGGCCAGCTGGGCGGTGAGCGGCTGGCCCGGGTGCGCCTGGGCCGCGCGGGTGAGCGGCTGGCCGGCGGCGTCGCCCAGCCAGGCGTAGCCGCGCGCCAGCACCAGCTGCGGGTCGAGCAGCGACAGCCGCAGCCCGGCCCGCGCCAGCCGCTCCGCCGGCGCCGCCAGCGCCTGGGCCACGGCACGCGGCCAGGCCGCCTGCAGGCGTTGCAGGCGGTCGCGTTCGCGCGCCAGGGGAGCCGCCGGCGTGCGGGCCAGCCGGTCGGCCAGGCGGTTCAGGCGTGCCTGGGCGCGCTCGCGGCTCAGCACCGCGCCGTGCGTCAGCCGCTGCTCCAGCTGCGCCAGCAGGCGCTGCTGGCCCGCGAGCCGGGCCCACTGGCGGCCGAGCCGCTGCTGCGCGCCGTCGAGCCGCTGGGCCTCGCGGTCCAGCCGGGCCTGGAGCGCGCGCAACACGCGCTCGTGCTGCTGCCGCAGATCGGCCAGCAGCTGGTCGCGCGGCAGGCTCACCAGCTCGGCCGCGGCGGTAGGCGTGGGCGCGCGCAGGTCGGCCACGAAGTCGGCGATGGTGAAATCGGTCTCGTGGCCGACGCCCACCACCACCGGCACCGGGCTGGCGGCAATGGTGCGCGCCAGCTGCTCGTCGTTGAAGGCCCAAAGATCTTCGATGGAGCCGCCGCCGCGCACCAGCAGGATGGTGTCGATGGCGGGCCGGTTTTCAAGTGCCAAATCGGCCTCCGGCCCTTGACTGGCGGCCGCAAGCAGATACAGTTTTTGTAGCGACCTGATCAGCTCGGCCGGCGCGCCCGCACCCTGCACCGGCGCCGGCGCCAGCCACACCGGCAGGTGCGGCGCGCGCCGCGCCAGCGCGGTGAGCACGTCCTGCAGCGCCGCCGCACCGAGCGACGTCACCAGGCCGATGCCGCGCGGCATGGCCGGCAGCGCGCGCTTGCGCCCGGCGTCGAACAGGCCCTCGGTCTGCAGCCGCTCCTTCAGGCGCAGGAACTGCTCGAACAGCGCGCCCTGCCCGGCGCGGGCAATGGATTCGACCACCAGCTGCAGGTCGCCCCGGGCCTCGTACACCGTCAGCCGGCCACGCACCTCCACCAGGTCGCCCTCGCGCGGGTTGAAATCGGCCAGCTGGGCGACGCGGCGGAACATGGCGCAGCGCAACTGGCCGGCCTCATCCTTCAGTGAAAAGTAGCAATGCCCGCTGGCCGCGCGCGAGAAGCCCGAAACCTCGCCGCGCACCGCCACGGGGTTGAAGCGCGCACCCAGCGCGTCCGCCACGGCGCGGCACAGCGCGCCAACTGCCCAGATACGCGGCGCCACGCCTGGGTTTGCGCCGGCAAACGACGTGTTCATGCGGGCTGGCGGGCGGTTGGGCGGGCTGGGCCAGGTCCAGTACTCCACAAATGAGAGCAAACCACCGGATTTGTCCTACATGGCCCCCGAAACGTCGGCGCGCCGTTGCAAGTGCTTGTGCAGAAAGGATTTTTTGATGCCCAACTTTTCATCGTTTTGTCACAGGACGAGCAACGGCGGGCCTTTCGGGCCGGTGGCGGGCGGTTCTTCACAAAGTTATCCACAGATTGCGTGCATGAATGGCCGCGATGCGCCGGAAGGCCCCAACCGGCCTTGTGACGAACCCCCGACACCCCCGGAAAACCGTGCCGGCGCCCGTGCGCCGGAACCAGGGCTGCGGTGCGTCATAATGGCCCGCGCCGTGAGGGACGGTGGCGCAGCGAACACTGCCGCGCCGGCCTCCACCGTGCGCGGCGGCACGCGCCGAACCATGCTGGGGTAACACTCTTGATTTCCATCATACAAGCCGCGGGCTGGCCGATCTGGCCGCTCATCATCTGTTCCATCCTGGGCCTGGCCTTCATCGTCGAGCGCTTCGTGCAGCTCAAGAGCGCCCGCATCCTGCCGACGCAGATCCTGGACGAGGCCATCGGCGTGTCGCAGAACGGCGTGCCCGGCCCCGACACCGTGGCCCAGCTGCAGCAGCACTCGGCCCTGGGCGAGGTGCTGGCCGCCGGCTGGCGCGCCATCAACACCAACCCGCGCTGCACCGAGGACGAGATGCGCGGCGCCATGGAAGCTGCCGGCCGCACCGTGGCGCACCGGCTGGAACGCTACCTGCCGGCGCTGGCCACCATCGCCTCGGCGGCGCCGCTGCTGGGCCTGCTGGGCACGGTGATCGGCATGATCGAGATCTTCGGCTCGCAGGCGCCGAGCGGCGCGCTGTCGGGCGGCAACCCGGCGCAGCTGGCGCACGGCATCTCGGTGGCGCTCTACAACACCGCCTTCGGCCTGATCGTCGCCATTCCCACGCTGATCTTCTGGCGCTACTTCCGCGCACGGGTCGACGGCTACGTGCTCGGCCTGGAGCTGGCGGCCGAGCGCTTCGCGCGCCACCTGGAGCCCCTGTGCCCGGGCAGCGCGCGCCAGGGAGCCGGGCTGTGAAATTCCGCCCGCGCGCCCCGGAGGAACCGGAGATCAACCTGATCCCGTTCATCGATGTGCTGCTGGTGATCCTGATCTTCCTGATGCTGACCACCACGTACAGCAAGTTCACCGAGCTGCAGCTCACCCTGCCCACCGCCAACGTGGACGCGCAGCGCGACCGGCCCAAGGAGATCATCGTCGCCGTGGCCGCCGACGGCCGCACCATGGTCAACAAGGAGCCGGTGGCCAGCCGCAGCGTGGACGCCATCGCCCAGGCGCTGAAGGGCGCCGCCCAGCCGGACAGCGTGCTCATCATCAGCGCCGACGCGCAGGCCACGCACCAGTCGGTGGTCTCGGTGATGGAAGCCGCGCGCCGCGTGGGCCTGGCGCGCATCACCTTCGCCGCCCAGAGCGGCAGCCGCTGAAAGGCCAGCCGGCTACCGGCTGGAACCCCCATGCCGACCGGGGCGAGCGCCCGCCTGGAAACCGCCCTCACCGGCGCCTGGGCGCGGCGCGGCCCGCTGGCCTGGGCGCTGACGCCGCTGGCGGGCCTGTACGGCGCGCTCGCCGGCCTGCGGCGCGCGCTCTACCGCGCCGGCTGGCTGCCGCGCACCCGGCTGCCGGTGCCGGTAGTGGTGGTCGGCAACGTGGTGGCCGGCGGCGCCGGCAAGACGCCCGCGACGCTGGCGATCATCGAGTACCTACGCGCAAGCGGCTGGCAGCCCGGCATCGTCTCGCGCGGCCATGGCCGTGCCGGCACCGATTGCCGCGAGGTCACGCCCGACGCCGATCCGCGCCTGGTCGGCGACGAACCCCTGCTGCTGCGCCACCGCGCCGGCGTGCCGGTGTTCGTGGCACCGCACCGCGCCGAGGCCGGCGCCGCCCTGCTGGCGGCGTACCCGGCCTGCGACCTGCTGGTCTGCGACGACGGCCTGCAACACCTGGCGCTGGCGCGCGACGTGGAGGTGGTGGTGTTCGACGCCCGCGGCACCGGCAACGGCTGGCTGCTGCCGGCGGGGCCGCTGCGCGAGCCCTGGCCGCGCGCTCGTCCGCGCTCCGGGCAAGCGCACCCGGCCGAACTGGTGCTGCACACCGAAGCCGGCGGACCGTCCCTGCCGGTGCCGCCCGGCACCCCGGCCTTCCACGCCCGCCGCACGCTGGCACCCGAAGCCCTGCGCGCCGACGGCACGCGCGTGCCGCTGGCGGCGTTGCGCGGCCAGCCGCTGACGGCGCTGGCCGGCATCGCGCGGCCGGCAGCCTTCTTCACCATGCTCCAGAGCGCCGGCCTGACGCTGGCCGAGACCCAGGCGCTCCCCGATCACTATGATTTCAGGAGCTGGCTGCGCCCGTCAGGCAAGGGCCAGAAGCTGATTTGTACCGAAAAAGACGCGGTGAAGCTGTGGCCGCTGGCGCCGAACGCGCTGGCCGTGCCGCTGGTGCTGGACGTGCCGCCCGCCTTCTTCGCCGCGCTGGACGAGGCGCTGGCGGCGCGTGGCCACAGCCCCCGCACCCCTGCGCCGGGCGCACCGCAAGCCGTCGGCCCCTGAAAAGGCGAGCACCGCACGCTTCTTCGGCACAATGAACCCCATGGACCCGAAACTGCTCGAACTGCTGGTCTGCCCCGTCACCAAGGGCCCGCTGGACCTGGACCGCGAGAAGCACGAACTCGTCTCGCGCTCGGCGCGCCTGGCCTACCCGATCCGCGACGGCATTCCCATCATGCTGGAGAACGAGGCGCGCACCCTCTCCGACGAGGAGCTGGAAGCGCTGCCGCCGCGCACGCCGCTGGCGGGTTGAAGCCGGACGCGCGCAGCATGGCGGCCCCTTTCACCGTCCTGATTCCCGCGCGGCTAGCCTCCACCCGCCTGCCCGACAAGCCGCTGGCCGACATCGGCGGCAAGCCGATGGTGGTGCGTGTGGCGGAGCGCGCCGCGCAAAGCGGTGCCGCGCGGGTGGTGGTGGCCGCGGACGACGCGCGCATCCGCGACGCCTGCGCCGCGCACGGCGTGCAGGCGCTGCTGACCCGCGCCGACCACCCCAGCGGCAGCGACCGCCTGGCCGAGGCCTGCTCGCTGCTCGGCCTGGACGGCGACGACATCGTGGTCAACGTGCAGGGCGACGAACCGCTGATCGAGCCCGGCCTCATCGACGCCGTCGCGGCCTTGCTGCCCCAAACGCCCGCAGCCAGCATGGGGACGGCGGCGCACGCCATCGAAACCGTGGAAGAGTTCCGCAACCCCAATGTCGTCAAGGTGGTGCTGGACGCCGCCGGCATGGCGCTCACCTTCAGCCGCGCGCCGATCCCCTGGTGGCGCGACGGGTTCGCGCAGGGCATCGCCGCCCTGCCCGCGCAGCCGGCGCCGCTGCGCCACATCGGCCTGTACAGCTACCGCGCGGGCTTCCTGCGCGCCTACCCCGCGCTGCCGGTGGCGCCGCTGGAACAGTGCGAGGCGCTGGAGCAGCTGCGCGCGCTCTGGCACGGCCACCGCATCGCCGTGCACGTGACCCGCCACGCGCCCGGTCCGGGCGTGGACACGCCGGAAGACCTGGCCCGGGTGCGGGCGCTGATCGGCTGAACCGGCCGCCCAATGCGCGCCAAAATGGTGCGGATGAGCGGGTGGCGGGGTACGCGCCCCCTGCGCTGACGGCCACTGCCGCGCTGTCAGCGTGGCGCAGGGCCGCGCATGCTATTCTCCCAGCGACTACAAGGCACGCGCCCCTCGCGGCCGTCGATGCCGGGGCGACCGCGATTCCACCTGAGGAGCAAGATGAGACTCATTCTTCTGGGCGCCCCCGGCGCCGGCAAAGGCACCCAGTCGGCCTTCATTTGCCAGAAATACGGCATCCCGCAGATCTCCACCGGCGACATGCTGCGCGCCGCCGTCAAGGCCGGCACGCCGCTGGGCCTGCAGGCCAAGAGCGTGATGGAATCGGGCGGCCTGGTGAGCGACGACCTGATCATCAACCTGGTCAAGGAACGCATCGCCCAGCCCGACTGCGCCAAGGGCTTCCTGTTCGACGGCTTCCCGCGCACCATCCCGCAGGCGGAGGCCATGAAGGCCGCCGGCGTCAAGCTCGACTACGTGCTGGAGATCGACGTGCCCTTCGATGTCATCATCGAGCGCATGGGCGGCCGCCGCAGCCATCCGGCCTCGGGCCGTACCTACCACGTCAAGTTCAACCCGCCCAAGGTCGAAGGCAAGGACGACGAGACCGGCGAGCCGCTGGTGCAGCGCGACGACGACAAGGAAGAAACGGTGCGCAAGCGTCTGGACGTGTACAGCCAGCAGACGCGTCCGCTGGTCGACTACTACAGCGCCTGGGCCAAGACCGAGCCGGCCGCCGCGCCCAAGTACCGCTCCATCAGCGGCCTCGGTACGGTGGAAGAGATCACCGGCCGCGCGCTGGCGGCACTGGAAGGCTGAGCCGCCGGGGCGGCACCGCGCCGTTTCTGGTTCAGCGGCCGCGCGCCGCACCCCCCGACCACCACCCTGCACCGGCCCATGCGGCCGGTGCGGCGTTTCATGCCCGCGCGCCTGCAGGGTCGGCGCGCGATCACGGCCTCAAGGCTTGCCGAGGTCGATGGTCCAGTAGTAGCGGTAGGTCGAGTTGGCGTTGTACATGCACGAGCCGCCAACGTCCACGTACGTCGCGCTCATCATCGCCTGGCAATGCGGCGCGCTGGCCACCCACTGGGCCACCGTGGCCGCCGCGGTGGAATTGCCGGCGGCGATGTTCTCCGCGATGGCCGACCACGAATAGCCCGCCGCGGTGATGCGCTGGTCGAACGTGCTGCCATTGGAGCCGACATGGCTGAAGAAGTTGTTGGTCGCCATGTCGGTGGAATGCACCGTGGCCGCGCTGGCCAGGGCGGCGTTCCAGCTCAGGGGTAGGGCCTTGGGCATGCTGACCGTGCCGCAGGTCCGTGCAGTGTCGCGCACCGTGTTGATTTCGCTCAGCAGCTCGCTCATGCTGCCGCAGGCCGTGGCGACCGCCGGCGCCGGGCTGGGCGAAGGTGTCGGGCTCGGAGAGGGCGATGGCGATGGCGATGGCGATGGTGATGGCGATGGTGATGGTGATGGGCTTGGCGAAGGCGAAGGGGTCGGCGAAGGACTCGGGGAGGGACTCGGCGTCGGACTCGCACTCGGCGACGGCGAAGCGCTCGGACTGGGCGACGGCGAGGCCACCGGCGTTGAAGCCGGTGACGGGCTGGCCGAAGGCGTCGGCGACGGCGCGGGCGTGGCTACGTCGCTCCCGCTGGGTGCGGGAGCCGTGGTGGTGTCACTACCCCCGCCGCCGCAGGCCGCCACGGCGGCGCACAGTGCGGTCAACGTCGCCATGCGCGTGGTGCGCACGAGCCCGGTGCTGGGAATCATCAGGTCGGTCCTCTTCGAAACGGCCTGCGATCATGAAGGCAGTTGCAGCATTTCCCGGCAACTCGACTAACTCTTTTGTATCCATTTGCGACCAAGCCTGCGTGCCTGGGCAGCGCTTGCACGGGCCAGTTGCGCCCGGCGTCAAACTGTGCAAAACTACAGCTACTGTGAATCGATACAGTTCATTGCGGGCGCACGACAGCCGCTTCATTCGTCCCGAGCCGCGCAACGCCTGAAAGAGAAGGGTTCCCATGCAAGACAGTCCCAAACTCACGGCCCGTCAGCAGCAGATCCTGCAACTGGTGCAGCGCGCCATCGCCCGCACCGGTGCACCGCCCACGCGGGCGGAGATCGCGGCGGAACTGGGCTTCAAGTCGGCCAACGCGGCGGAAGAGCACCTGCAGGCGCTGGCGCGCAAGGGCGTGATCGAGCTGGTCAGCGGCACCTCGCGCGGCATCCGGCTCAAGGGCGCGGCGCGCGCCGGCGCCGGGCTGCGCAGTGGCGGCAGCCTCACGTTGCCAGGCATGGGGCAGCTGGCCCTTCCTCTGGTGGGCCGCGTGGCCGCCGGCTCGCCCATCCTGGCGCAGGAACATGTGGACCAGACCTACCACGTGGAAGCCGGCCTGTTCAGCCACAAGCCCGACTACCTGCTGCGCGTGCGCGGCATGTCCATGCGCGACGCCGGCATCATGGAAGGCGACCTGCTGGCCGTGCAAAGCACGCGCGAGGCCCGCAACGGCCAGATCGTGGTCGCCCGCATCGGCGATGAAGTCACGGTCAAGCGCTTCCACCGGCACGGCAACCAGATCGAGCTGCATGCCGAGAACCCCGATTACGCCACCATCGTGGTCAACCCCGGCGAGCCCTTCGCCATCGAAGGTCTGGCCGTGGGCCTGATCCGCAACAGCATGCTGATGTAGCCACCGCGTGCCGCCCAGGTGGCGGGCGTGTGGCGGTGTGGCGGCAGGCGCTTCGAGGCACCTGTCACCCCTCCGTCAAACCCTGCGGCGGCACGCGCTCCGGGTCGGGGCGGCACCCAGCGGTGCAGCCCGGCCAGCAATCCTGCCTGTGTTCAACCTGCCTGTTCTTGAAAGGTGTCACATGGCTTTCCTGTCTCCCTCTCCTTCTTCCCCGCTCCTGGCCGACGCCGGCTCGGCGGTGCCCAGTTACCTGCGCCAGCGGCCAGCCGCCAACCGCGCCTGGCGCCAGAACGGCGCGGGGTGGGCACAAACGGCGCAACTGCGCGCCATCCGCGGCGGCGCCAGCACAGCTGCCGCCGCGCACGCTGCCCAGGCGGTCTCAGCGCCCACCCTGCGTGTGGTGCCCGTGCGCAAGCGGCAGCCCGACCAGCCGGCTGCGGGCCGCTTCGCCCTCTCCGGCCGGCTGGCCGACGTGTGCGCGGAGCTTGACCGCCTGGCCGCGCACGAGGCGCGCAGCGCCGGCGGCTGACGCCGTGCGCTGAACCTGCGGGCCGGCGCATGGCTGCGCGCCGGCCTCCCACGCTGTCCAGCCCCGCGCCCCGCCATCCCGCGGCTGCGTTCGCAAGGCGCCCGCCGCGCGGGCACAATGCGGGGCATGAACATCGTGATCCTCGACGACTACCAGGACGCCGTGCGCAAGCTGGCCTGCGCGTCCAAGCTGGAGCCCTACCCGGCCAAGGTCTACACGAACACCGTCAAGGGTCTGGGCCAGCTGTCGGTGCGCCTGCGCGACGCCGACGTGATCGTGCTGATCCGCGAGCGCACGCACCTCACCCGCGCGCTGATCGAGAAGCTGCCGCGCCTGAAGATGATCTCGCAGACCGGCCGCGTCGGCAGCCATGTCGATGTCACGGCCTGCTCCGAGCGCGGCATCGCCGTGGCCGAGGGCGTGGGCTCGCCAGTGGCGCCGGCCGAGCTGACCTGGGCGCTCATCATGGCGGCCGCACGCCGGCTGCCGCAGTACATCGGCAACCTCAAGCACGGTGCCTGGCAGCAGTCGGGGCTGAAGTCGGCCGCCATGCCGCCCAACTTCGGCATCGGCCACGTGCTGCGCGGCCGCAAGCTTGGCATCTGGGGCTACGGCAAGATCGGCCAGCTGGTGGCCGGCTACGGCCGCGCCTTCGGCATGCAGGTCGTCGTCTGGGGCAGCGACGCCTCGCGCGCCCGCGCGCTGTCCGACGGCCACAGCGTGGCCGCGAGCCGCGACGCGCTGTTCGAGCAGGCCGACGTGCTGAGCCTGCACCTGCGCCTGGTCGACGAGACGCGCGGCATCGTGCGCCTGGCCGATCTGGGCCGCATGAAGCCCACCGCGCTGCTGGTCAACACCTCGCGCGCCGAGCTGATCGAGCCCGACGCGCTGGTCAGCGCCCTCAACCGCGGCCGCCCCGGCATGGCGGCGGTGGACGTGTTCGAGAGCGAGCCCATCCTGCAGGGCCACGCCCTGCTGCGGCTGGAAAACTGCATCTGCACGCCGCACATCGGCTACGTGGAGCAAGACAGTTATGAGCTGTATTTCAACGCCGCTTTCGACAACGTCGTCAACTTCCTGCGCGGCACGCCCACCAACATCGTGAACCCGGGCGCGCTGCAGGTGCGGCGCTGAGGCGACCCGCGATTTTCTGAATAAAATCTGGCTGCAGCCCAATCATGGCGGGCGCAGGCAGCTATTGAAACAATAGCACTCCAAGCTCCGCGATCGATTACCGCCACCTGTCTCATCGGTGGCCGGCAGTGATGGCGCAGTGCCGTCCCAGTGGCCCGACCTACCCCTGGGATGGCGCCACCTGCCGCTCCGGGACGCGCGCCAGCACCGCCGCCACCAGCGCCGTCGCGGCGATGGCGAACAGCAGCCGGCCAACCAGGATCGCCACAGCGTCGGCGCCCAGCGACACCATGATCAGCGTGTCCTCGATCAGGCTGTGCGCAAACCCCATGAAAATGCAGGACAGCAGCACCTGCCGCCGGCCGATGTGCCCCGCCCTGGCTTCCCGGATCAGCAGGCCGCCGCCGTAGGAAATGCCCAGCAGCATGCCGATGGCGGTCAGCTGCAGCGCCTCGCCGCGGATGCCCGCCAGCCGCAGCACCGGCGCCAGCCCGCGCTGCAGCCACGCCATCAGTCCCCAGGCCTTCAGCGCCTCCAGCAACCACACCAGGGCAGTGAGGATCAGGAACATCATGGCCAGCGCTTCGCCCAGCGCCATGAAGAAACCGGTCCACCCGGTGCTTTCGCCCATGGGCTGCCAGGTCGGCGCCACCGGCCGGGCCAGCCAACCCGTGGCCTTGAACACCGCATGCAGGCCCGCGGCGTAGAGCAGCCCGCCGGCCAGCCGCAGCGCCGTGGTCGGCAGCAGCGCCGGCCCGGCGCGGCGGATGATCTGCTGCTCGATGGGCAACGCGTGGGCGAACAGGACCAGCGCCGAAAACACCGTCACGTCCGCCACGCTCAGCGCCGAGGGCGGCACCAGCACGAACAGCATCACGGCCGCGTTCCACACCCCGATCAGCCAGCCGGCCAGCAGGGCCAGCGCCAGTTGGGGCGGAAGGCCGTACAGATCCATCAGCGGCGCCAGCCAGGGCGCGACCGCGGCCACTACGCCCGTGACCATCAAAACCTCGGTCACGATCGCCACCGGCACGACGATGCGCACCAGTTCCCAATAAATCTGCCATGTGGCCTGAAGTTGCTTGCGCAGGTAGCTCATCGGTCTCGTCCTTCCGGGCGGTGATCGTAGCCACAAGGCCTTGCAAGGTGCGGTCAAAAATTGCGTATTCTTCGAAGAAAATTGCAAGCCGGAATCCGCCATGCTGGACAAGATCGACCGCAAGCTGCTCAACCTGCTCCAACGCGACGCCAGCCGCACCAACGCCGCGCTGGCCGAGGCGGTGGGCCTTTCGCCGTCGACCTGCCTGCGCCGCGTGCAGCGGCTGCTGCGCGAAGGCTTTGTCGACCGCATCGTCGCCATCCTGAACCCGGCCAGGCTGGGGCGCGGGCTCAAGGCCATCGTGCTGGTGGAGCTGGCCGAGCACGGCGAGCAGGAACAGCGCCGTTTCCTGGACATGGCCGTGGCCGAACCCGCCGTCGCCCAGGCCTACGCCGTGACGGGGCGCACCGACGTGGTCCTGACGCTGCGCCTGCAGGACATGGACGAATTCGACGCCCTGTGCGAGCGGCTCTTCCGCGAAGGTTCCGGCGTGAAGCGCTTCTTCACCATGGTCGTCATCCGGACGGCGAAGGAAGACACCTCCGTCGCGCTCTGACGCCCGCCGCCCGACCGGCCGGGGCCGAGGCAGCGAAGTGCCGGCTGACTCGCCAGCGGGTTGGCCGCATGCTCCGGAATCATCGGCTTATCCGGCCCCAGGCCATTTGCAGCGGGCGCTGCCAGCTCTTCTTTCAGGAGCAACCGCACCACGGCGTGCGAACCGGGCAAGCCGCTCGGCAGAAGCCGCCTGCGCACCGCACCCCATGCAGCGTGCAACGTCCTTTCGCTTCACGGGCCTGCACGATAATGCCTGCATGGAGACACCTGAATACAAGACCGTCGGCATCGTGGGCGCGGGCGCCATGGGCCGGGGCATCGCCCAGATCGCCGCGCAGGCCGGCAGCACCGTGCTGCTGTTCGACACCCAGGCCGCCGCCATCGAGCAGGCGCGTGCCGCCATCGCGGCCCAGTGGGACCGGATGGTGGAAAAAGGCAAGCTGCCCGCCGATGCCGCCGCCGGCCACAAGGCGCGGCTGCTGCCCGCTGCCACGCTGGCCGAGCTGGAGAGTTGCGACCTGGTGGTCGAGGCCATCGTCGAGCGGCTGGACGTCAAGAAGAGCCTGTTCGCCGAGCTGGAGGGCATCGTGGGCGAGCAGGCGGTGCTGGCCACCAACACCTCGTCGCTCTCGGTCACCGCCATCGCGGCGGATCTGCAGCGCCCGCAGCGCTTTGCCGGCTACCACTTCTTCAACCCGGTGCCGTTGATGAAGGTGGTGGAAGTCATCGCCGGCCTGAAGACCGACGCCGCCGTCTGCCAGCGCCTGGCCACGTATGCGCGCCAGATGGGCCACACGCCGGTGCAGGCGGGCGACACGCCGGGCTTCATCGTCAACCACGCCGGGCGCGGCTACGGTACCGAGGCGCTGCGCATCGTCAGCGAGGGCGTGGCCGATTTCGCCACCATCGACCGCATCCTGAAGGACCAGATGGGCTTCCGCCTGGGCCCGTTCGAGCTGTTCGACCTGACGGCGCTCGACGTCTCGCACCCGGTGATGGAATCCATCTACCGCCAGTACTACGACGAGCCGCGCTACCGCCCCAGCGTGATCACCGCGCAGCGCCTGGCCGGCGGCGTGGTGGGCAAGAAGAAGGGCGAAGGTTTCTACAGGTACGACGGCGGCAGTGCCCAGGTCGCGCCCGAACCGCCGGTGCCGCAGGTGGCCGAGATGCCGCCGGTGTGGGTGTCCACCCGCGCCGCGCGCCGCGCCGAGCTGTACCAGCTGCTGAAAGACCTGGGCGCCAAGATCGAGACCGGCCAGTCGCCCTCGCCCCAGGCGCTGACGCTGGTGGCGCCGCTGGGCTTCGACATCACCACCGTGGCGGTGGTGGAGCGGCTCGATCCGGCGCGCACCGTGGGCATCGACATGCTGGTGGACGACAAGGCCACCAAACGCCGCGTGCTGGCCACCAACCCGGCCACCCGCACCGACATGCGCGACGCCGCGCACGCCCTGTTCGCCCGCGACGGCAAGGCCGTCAGCGTGATCCGCGACTCGGGCGGCTTCGTCACCCAGCGCGTGGTGGCCACCATCGTCAACATCGCGTCCGACATCTGCCAGCAGCGCGTGTGCAGCCCGCAGGATCTGGAGACCGCCGTCACGCTCGGCCTGGGCTACCCGCTCGGCCCGCTGGCCATGGGCAACCAGCTCGGGCCGGCCAATGTGCTGGAAGTGCTGTTCAACATGCAGACGGTGTACGGCGATCCGCGCTACCGCCCCAGCCCCTGGCTGCGCCGGCGCGGCGCCATCGGCCTGTCGCTGCTGCACGAGGAAAGCTGAAGCCCGGGTTTTTGAAAGAAATGACGCTGCAGCCGTCGACTGACGGGCGCAGACAGCTACAGAGACAATAGCAAACCGGATGCCCATGACCGCCGAACTGCGCTCCACCTTCGAAGGCAGCACCATGGTGCTGACCATCCACAACCCGGAGCACCGCAACGCGCTCGGCCCCGAGATGTACGCCGCCGGCGTGGAGGCGCTGGCCGCGGCCGAATCGGGCAGCGACGTGCGCGCGGTGGTCATCACCGGCGAAGGCAGCACCTTCTGCGCTGGCGGCAACCTGCAGCGCCTGCTGACCAACCGGCAGAAGCCTCCCGAGGTGCAGGCGCAGAGCATCGAGGGCCTGCACAACTGGATCGAGGCCATCCGCACCTTCCCCAAGCCGGTGGTCGCCGCGGTGGAAGGCGCGGCCGCCGGCGCCGGCTTCTCGCTGGCGCTGGCGTGCGACCTGGTCGTCGCCGCGCGCAACGCCGTGTTCGTGATGGCCTACAGCTCGGTGGCCCTGTCGCCCGACGGCGGCGGCAGCTGGAGTCTGGCGCAGGCGCTGCCGCGCCAGCTGGCCAGCGAGCTGCTGATGCTGGGCGAGCGCATTGGCGCCGAGCGGCTGCAGGCGCTGGGCCTGGTCAACCGCCTGGCCGAAAGCGGCGAGGCGCTGGCCGACGCCCTGGCCCTGGCCGACAAGCTGGGCCAGCGGGCGCCCAACGCGCTGGCCAGCGCCAAGGAGCTGCTGGGCGAGGCGCGCAGCCACAGCCTGAACCAGCACCTGGCGATGGAGCGCGACCACTTCGTGCGCAACCTGCACCACGCCAACGGCGGCATCGGCATCCAGGCCTTCCTGAACAAGCAGGTGCCGCGCTACGAATAACATGGGCCTTGCGGTCCCGCTTGCGACAAGCACGCGCCCGCCAGTCACACAAAAGACAGACATGGACGATCCGATTCTGACAATGGAGGAACGCGAGGCCATCAACCAGGGCCGCTGGTTTTCTTCCCTGTCGCCCTCGCTCAGACACGATATCCTCCGATGCGCTTCCGTCAAACGCTACGCCGATGGCGAACAGATTGGTGCACGGGGCGATCCAGCCGAACAATGGATCGCCTGCGCCAGGGGTTCGGTGCGCGTGAGTTCCACCACGCTGACGGGCAAGCAGATCACGCTGACCTACGTGGAACCGGGCATCTGGTTCGGCGACGTGTCGATGTTCGACGGCGACCGCCGCACGCACGGCACGCATGCGCATGGCGCCACCACCATCGTGCAGGTGTCGCGCAGCGATTTCGAGCGCATCCTCAAGCTGCACCCCGAGCTGTACGAGGCGCTGATCAAGCTGCAGGCGCGCCGTGTGCGCCTGCTGTTCGGCATGGTGGAAGACCTCAACACCCTGCCGCTGCGGGCGCGCCTGGCCAAGCAACTGATGCTGCTGGCGCGCAGCTACGGCAGCGCGCACCCGCAGTACCCGGGCGAGACCCGCATCCAGCTGCAGCTGGCGCAGGAAGAGCTGGCGCAGCTGCTGGGCGCCTCGCGCCAGCGCGTGAACCAGGAACTCAAGACCATGGAACGCGAAGGCGTGATCCGGGTCGAGCCCTCCGGGCTGGTGCTGCGCGACGCCAGGGCGCTGAGCAGCATCGCCGACGCCGAGGCCTGACGCGCGCGGGTGCCCCGGCGCCCGCATCCGCGCCAGCCTCTTGGCCACCTTCCGCGGCGCTGTCTGCCCGGCCATTTGAACCGGCGCGCCTGCGCGCCGCACCAGGAGTTGCCCGCGCATGAGCCAGCAGTTCGACCAGTTCGTCGGTACCCGTCCCGTCAGCGAAGCCCACGCCTTCGACACCGCCGCGCTGGAGCGCTGGCTGACCGCCCACGTGGAAGGCTTCGCCGGCCCGCTGACGGTCGAGATGTTCAAGGGCGGCCAGTCCAACCCCACCTACAAGCTGCTCACGCCCGGCCGCACCTACGTGATGCGCGCCAAGCCGGGGCCGGTGGCCAAGCTGCTGCCCTCGGCCCACGCGATCGAGCGCGAATTCGCCGTCATGCGCGGCCTGCACGGCACGGATGTGCCGGTGGCGCGCATGGATGCGCTGTGTGAAGACGAATCCGTGATTGGCCGCGCGTTCTACATCATGGAGTTCGTCGAAGGCCGCGTGCTGTGGGACCAGTCCCTGCCCGGCATGACGCCGGCCCAGCGCGGCGAGATCTACGACGAGCTGAACCGCGTGATCGCGGCGCTGCACAAGGTGGATTTCAGGGCGCGCGGGCTGGCCGGCTACGGCAAGAGCGGCAACTACTTCGAGCGCCAGATCGGCCGCTGGAGCAAGCAGTACCAGGCCTCGGTCACCCAGCCCATTCCCGAGATGGACTGGCTGATCGAATGGCTGCCCGCCCACATCCCGGATGCCGCCAGAGACGAAAACCTGGTGTCCATCGTGCACGGCGACTACCGGCTCGACAACGTGATCTTCCACCCCGCCGAGCCGCGCATCCTGGCCGTGCTCGACTGGGAGCTCTCCACGCTGGGCCATCCGCTGGCGGACTTCAGCTACCACTGCATGACCTGGCACATCCCGACCGGCACCTTCCGCGGCATCGGCGGCCTGGACCTGGTTTCGCTGGGCATCCCCAGCGAGGCCGAGTACATCCGCCGCTACTGCGAGCGCACCGGCTTCGCCACCCCCGAGTCGCTGGCCAAGGACTGGAACTTCTACCTGGCCTACAACATGTTCCGCATCGCCGCCATCCTGCAGGGCATCGCCAAGCGGGTGGAAGCCGGCACGGCCAGCAGCGCGCAGGCCCGGGCCAGCGGCGCGGGCGCCCGGCCGATGGCCGAGCTGGCCTGGGGATTCGCTCAAAAAGCATAGCTGCCTGCGCCCGCCACACAAGGGCTGGCGCCATTTTTGATTATCAAGAGGAGATCGCCATGGAATTCGATTACAGCCCCAAGGTCAAGGAGATGCAGGCCAAGCTGCTGGCCTTCATGGACGAGCACGTCTACCCCAACGAGAACGTGTTCTTCGACGAGATCGCCGCCAACCGGGCCAAGGGCAACGCCTGGGTGCCGACAAAGATCGTCGAAGAACTCAAGCCCAAGGCCCGCGCCGTGGGCCTGTGGAACCTGTTCCTGCCCAGGTCGCCGCGCGCGCCCGAAGGCCTGTCCAACCTCGAGTACGCGCCGCTGTGCGAGATCATGGGCCGCGTGCCCTGGGCGTCCGAGGTGTTCAACTGCTCCGCACCCGACACCGGCAACATGGAGACCATCGAGCGCTACGGCTCCGAGGCCAACAAGGACCAGTGGCTGGAGCCGCTGCTGAAGGGCGAGATCCGCTCCGCCTTCCTGATGACCGAGCCCGCCGTGGCCTCGTCGGACGCCACCAACATCGAATGCCGCATGGAACGCCAGGGCGACGAGTACGTGATCAACGGCCGCAAGTGGTGGTCGTCCGGCGCCGGCGACCCACGCTGCGCCGTGTACGTGGTGATGGGCAAGACCGACCCCGAGGCCGCGCGCCACGCCCAGCAGTCCATGATCCTGGTGCCGGCCAACGCCAAGGGCGTGAAGGTGCTGCGCCCGCTCACCGTGTTCGGCTACGACGATGCGCCGCACGGCCACATGGAGGTCGAGCTGAAAGACGTGCGCGTGCCCGCCGACAACCTGCTGATGGGCGAAGGCAAGGGCTTCGCCATCGCCCAGGGCCGCCTGGGCCCGGGCCGCATTCACCACTGCATGCGCTCCATCGGCGCCGCCGAGCGTGCGCTGGAACTGATGTGCAGGCGCCTGGATGCCCGGGTGGCCTTTGGCAAGCCGATTTCGCAGCAAGGGGTGTGGCGCGAGCGCATTGCCGAATCGCGCTGCATGATCGAGCAGGCCCGCCTGCTCACGCTGAAGGCTGCCTACATGATGGACACCGTGGGCAACAAAGTGGCCCAGGCCGAGATCGCGATGATCAAGATCGTGGCGCCCAACATGGCCACCCGCATCATCGACTGGGCCATGCAGGCGTACGGCGGCGCGGGCATCAGCGGCGACACGCCGCTGGCCTACAGCTACGCCCATCAACGGACGCTGCGCTTTGCCGATGGCCCGGACGAAGTGCACCGCAACGCGCTGGCCAAGCTGGAGCTCGCCAGGTACGCGGCCAACCCCAAGGCCGTGGAGATGCCGATCACGCGCGGCAGCTGAGCCGGCTCGCTCGGCCAGGGGTCAAGCATGTTTTGAGGCTGCGGCCAGCGTCCAGCGGGCGCAGGCAGCCATCAAATCTGTAGCAACCAGGAAACGGCGCCCACGTGGCGCCGTTCTTCTTGGAGCCCCTGCATGGGCTTGCCGGCCCTGCCTGCACGATCCGCCGCGCATCGGCACAATGGCGCGTCGTTTCCCCATCCACTCTCACCCATCCCACGCCGGAGCCTTCGATGATCGACCTCTATTCCTGGGCCACGCCCAACGGCCACAAGGTGCACATCATGCTGGAGGAGTGCGGCCTGCCCTACCGCGTGCACGGCATCGACATCGGCAAGGGCGAGCAGTTCGCGCCCGAATTCCTGGCCATCAGCCCCAACAACAAGATTCCGGCCATCGTCGACCCCGAGGGGCCGGACGGCCAGCCGATCTCGCTGTTCGAGTCCGGCGCCATCCTGCTCTACCTGGCCGGCAAGACCGGCCGCTTCCTGCCGCAGGACGTGCGCGGCAAATACCAGACGCTGGAGTGGCTGATGTTCCAGATGGGCGGCGTGGGCCCCATGCTCGGGCAGGCGCATCACTTCCGCATCTACGCGCCGGAGAAGCTGCCCTACGCCGTGGACCGCTACACCAACGAGGCCAGGCGCCTGTACGGCGTGATGGACCGGCAGATCGCATGCACCGGCGCCTACATGGCCGGCAGCGACTACACCATCGCCGACATCGCCATCTTCCCCTGGCTGCGCAGCTGGCAGAACCAGGGCATCGACTGGGCTGATTTCCCCGCGCTCAAGGCCTGGTTCGACCGCGTGGAGGCACGCCCGGCCGTGCAGCGCGGCGTGCAGGTGCTGGCCGACCGCCGCAAGCCCTTCCGCACCGAGGCCGAAAAAGAAGTGCTGTTCGGCAAGGCGCAGTACCAGCGCCGTTGATACCGCGGGGTCATCGCACCAGTCGGCACGGTAGAATGCGCGCTTCGTCGGAGCGTAGCGCAGCCTGGTAGCGCATCTGCTTTGGGAGCAGAGGGTCGCGAGTTCGAATCCCGCCGCTCCGACCACTTTTCTTCTTGCATCCGGGCCCGTGGCGTGTTCGGGCTATCGGAACCCGTTCATGGTCTCGGCAGCTTCACTGCCCGTAGCTCAGCTGGATAGAGCAACGGCCTTCTAAGCCGTGGGTCGGGGGTTCGAGCCCCTCCGGGCAGGCCATCATGACAGCGGTGTTTCAGTTTCATGACGCGATAGATTCGCGCGTGAACATTGGCTAGCATTTCCGTTTCGGATTTGCGGGCCTCCCCCAAGGGGCCACACTTTTCCCACACGCGCGGCATCCCTGTTCTCACGGGGCGTGCGGCTGTGTGTCCAATCCACCAGCAACCTGCATCACCACCCCATGCGAGCCATCAAAGAAGCCCGGAAGTACATCGAGCGCCACCCGGACCATACCGACGCCAAGACGCTGTCGCAACTGGTGCTCGCCCTGGAATCGGAGGGTACGTTCGGCATCACCGGCCTCTACGACCTGGGCTACGAGCGCTTCCGCCTGGCGCTGCAGATCCTGGAGGAATGGCGCCTGGACCGCCACTACGCGAGCAAGGCGCGCCTGCTCGACCTGTCACTGCAGATGGCCAAACACGCACCCGCCGGCGGCAAGGATGACAAGAAGAAACCCGCCGCTGACCAGGCGCCCGTGAAGGAAGAGAAAAAAGCCGAAAAAAAGGACGACAAGGGCGACAAGGGCGACAAGAAGACCGAGCGCAAGGACGCCAAATAGGCTGCGGCGGCGTGGCGCTGTCGGTGCCTGCCCTGCCCACCGGCTTCAGAAGACGTCGCGCCCGGGCAGCCGCGCCAGCAGGCGCAGATCGTCGCCCACCCGCTCGACCGATTGCCATTGCAGCGCCTGCGTGTCGGTCAGCTGCTCGAAAGGCCCGATCGCGGCGATGCCCGCGCCTTCGCCCATCAGCCGGGGCGCCAGGTAGACCAGCAGCTCGTCCACCAGGCCTTCGCGCAGCAGCGAACCGTTGAGCTTGAAGCCGGCCTCCACATGCAGATCGTTGACCTCGCGCCGGCCCAGGTCACGCAGCATGTCGTCCAGCGCCACCTTGCCGGCCGGATTGGGCAGGCAGATCACCGCGGCGCCCTGTGCCTCCAGGGCTTGCTGCCGCGCCGCATCAGCTGACGCGGTGTAGACCAAGACACGGCGCTCCGGCACCGTCCAGAGCTTGGCATTCAGGGACAGCTCCAGGCGGCTGTCGATCACCACCAGATCCGGCTGGCGAAGCGACGGCTGCGCCAGGCGCACGTTCATCAGCGGATCGTCCTCGAGCACGGTGCCGATGCCCGTCAACACAGCGCCGGCACGCGCGCGCCAGGCATGGCCGTCGGCGCGCGCGGCTTCCGAGGTGATCCACTGGCTCACGCCGTTGGGCAAGGCCGTGCGGCCGTCCAGCGAGCATGCCGCCTTCATGCGCACCCAAGGCGTGCCGCGCACTATGCGGCTGAAAAAGCCTAGGTTCAGTTCGCGCGCCTCAGCCGCGCCCTGGCCCACCTCGACGACCACGCCAGCCGCACGCAGGCGCGTGAAACCTTGACCCGCCACCAGCGGGTTGGGGTCCTCCAGGCTGGCCACCACGCGCGCCACCCCGGCCGCCGCCAAGGCATCACAGCAAGGGCCCGTACGGCCGTGGTGCGCGCAAGGTTCCAGCGTGACATAGGCGGTGGCACCGCGTAGCGCGTGCCCAGCGGCCTGCGCAGCGCGCAGCGCCATGATCTCGGCATGCGGCCCGCCCACCTGCTGCGTGTGCCCGGCACCCAGCACGGCCCCGTCCGGCCCCACCAGCACGCACCCCACAGCCGGGTTGGGCCTGCTCAGCGGCAGCGCCAGGCGGGCCTGCGCCAAAGCCAGCGCCATCATCGATTCATCGGCTTGCGACATGCGGCGATTCTGCATGAGTACCCAAGCGACCCGGCGCGAAGCATGCCCCGTAGGCCACGGCCCCGCCTGCATCCGGAAGCACCAAAGAAAAAGGCTTCGCTGCAACAAAAATAGCAGCGAAGCCTTATAGATTGGCGGAGTGGACGGGACTCGAACCCGCGACCCCCGGCGTGACAGGCCGGTATTCTAACCGACTGAACTACCACTCCGCGTCGGTGTGACGTTTGCTTCTTGCGAAGCCAAGTGCCACAAAACTTGGCGACCCTACGGGGATTCGAACCCCGGTACTCACCGTGAAAGGGTGATGTCCTAGGCCTCTAGACGATAGGGTCAAAACCTTGAACGTTCTCGACAAACCTGGTGGAGGTAAGCGGGATCGAACCGCTGACCTCTTGCATGCCATGCAAGCGCTCTCCCAGCTGAGCTATACCCCCTCTCGGGTGTCGAGCCCTGCATTATATGCTGAAAATTGGACTGCGCGAAAGACCTTCGCATGGTGGCGTTGCAAATCGATGAGCCGGCGCCAGAACCGCCTTGGCTCCGCCGGGGCACAGTCGGTCAACGCAGCCTGACCTTGGCCGTGGGATCGGCCACCAGGAAATGCTCCGGATCCGGAAGGGTGGTCATCGGCACCTGCATCTCGGCAGGCGGAATCTGCTCGGTGAAGCCTTCGAGCGTGCCCATCGAACGCTGGTCGCGGCGCGCCACCGGGGCGCTCATCATGTAAGCGGCGCTCAGCCGCGTCAGCGCGTGCAGGGCGTCCCAGTGCGAGCGCTCCTGCGCGTGCGAAGCATCGGCACCAAAGCCGATCAGCGCGGCACGGATGTCGTTGCCCGCCTCCACCGCCGCGGCGGAATCTGAACGGTAGAAGCGGAACACGTCGCGCCGGTGCGGAATGCCATGCGCCTGCGCCAGATCGATCAGCTTGTGCGTCAGGTGGAAATCAAACGGGCCGGACATGTCCTGCATGCAGATGGTCGCCTCGTGCTCGCTGGTGTTCTGGCCCGGCGCGGCGATGGCGATGTCCAGGCTCACCATCTCGGCGATGTCGCCGTGCAGCGCCGCCGAAGAGCCCGAGCCCACTTCTTCGGTGATGGTGAAAAGCGGGTGCACGTCCACCGGCAGTTCGCGGCCTGCATCGACCAGCGCCTTGCAGGCGCACAGCAGCGCCGCCACCGCTGCCTTGTCGTCCAGGTAGCGCGAGTTGATGTAGCCATTGGGCGAGATCTCGATCTGAGGATCGAACGCCACCCAGTCGCCCACATTGATGCCTGCAGCCATCAGGTCTTGGGCGGAGTTGGCCTGCACGTCCACGCGCACCTCGACGTGCTCCCAGCCCACCGGTTGCGTGTCGATCTCGTCGCCAAAGGCGTGACCGGATGTCTTGAGCGGCAGGCAGGTGCCGCGCAACTGCTGTGTGTCGGTGAAGATCGTGAGGCGACCACCTTCGGCGAAACGCGCCGACCAGTGTCCGATGGGCACCACACCGAGTCGCCCGTTCGGCTTGATGCGATGCACCATCGCGCCCAGCGTGTCCAAGTGGGTGACGATGGCGCGCGCAGGCTTGCTTTCGCGCCCGCGCAGCGTCGCCCGGATGGCGCCGCGACGCGTGACCTCGTACGGCAGGCCTATGGCCTCCAGCCGCGCCGCGGTGTAGCGCACCACGCCATCGGTCAGCCCCACCGGGCTCGGTATGGCCATCAGCTGGAGCAGGGTCTCCTCCAGAAAGCTGTGGTCGATATCGGGCAGGGTGTGGTCAGGACTGCGCTGGCTCATGTCGCTCCTTCAATACGTGTGGTGGGAAACAGCAGATCGACGAAGCGCTGGGCGGTCGGCTGCGGCTCATGGTTGGCCAGGCCGGGCCGCTCGTTGGCTTCGATGATCACGTAGTCGGTGCCGTCGACGGCAGGCACCAGCAGGTCGAGCCCGGTGACGGGAATCTCGAGCGCGCGCGAGGCCTGCTCGGCGGCTGCGCGCAATACCGGGTGCAACCGGTCGGTGACGTCGTGGATGGTGCCGCCGGTGTGCAGGTTGGCGGTGCGGCGCACCGTCAGCGCCTCGCCGGCCGGCAGGACGTCGTCTATGGCGTGACCCGCCGCTGCCACGCAGCGCCGTGTCTCCGCATCCAGCGGAATGCGTGATTCGCCACCCGTGGCAGCCGCTCGCCGGCGGCTTTGCTTGCGTATCAGCGCCTCGATGCTGGACTGCCCGTCGCCCACCACGGCAGCCGCTCGCCGCACGGCTGCAGCGACCACCTGGTGCCCGATCACCAGCACGCGCAGATCCTGCCCGGCGCAATACTGCTCCAGCAGTACACGGTCGCCATACCGGCGGGCGCGCTGGATCGCCTCGATCACATCCTCAGGCGTGCGCAGGTCCACACTGATACCGTGACCCTGCTCGCCATCGACAGGCTTGACGACCACGCTGCGCTGCGCCGCCAGAAAGGCCGCGTTCTCCTCGGCGCTACCTGCCAGTTGCTGCGCCGGTACGCGCAGACCGGCCGCGGCCAGCACGCGGTGCGTCACGCGCTTGTCCGCGCAGCGGCTCATCGCCACCGCGCTCGTCAATTCCGACAGCGATTCGCGGCACAGCACGCTGCGCCCACCGTGGCTCAGGCGAAAGTAGCCGTTCTCGGCATCGACGATCTCCACCCGCACACCGCGCCGGCGGGCCTCATCGACGATGATCCGCGCATAGGGGTTGAACTTGCTGTCCTCGCTGGCCGAAAGCTCGCTGAAAAGAGGTTCGTTGATGGCGTTGCGCCGCTTGACCGCGAACACCTGCGTGGGCTGGAAGCCGAGCTTCAGGTACAGGTCGATGGCCGAACGGTTGTCATGCAGCACCGAGAGGTCCATGAAGGCGCGGCCGCGCGCCTGAAACTGCTCGGCCAGGTAGCGCGTCAGCGCCTCGCCCACGCCCGGATGGGCCGACTGCGGCGCCACCGCCAGGGCCCACAGGCTGGAGCCGGCTTCCGATTCGTCGTCTCCGAACGCCTGGGCATGGTCCAGGCCCATGGCCACGCCAATCACTTCGCCGCTGCTGCGGTCTTCTGCCAGCACGTACTGCAGCGCGCGATCGGCGCGCTGCCCCCACACCAGCGCCGGATCCACCGGCACCATGCGCCGCGCGCGGTAGATCGCGTTGATGGCGGACAAGTCGGCGCGCGAACGCAACCGCCGCACCGTGAAGCCTTTACGGCGCGCGGGCGCCGGCTGGTAGTTCCCCAGCCAGAGCCGGAACGATTCGGAAGGATCGACGAACAGGCGCTGCGGCGCCGTCGCCACGACCACGTGCGGCTTGTCCACATAGAAGGCGATGTCGCGCTGGTCGTTGCGCTCATCCAGCAGCGCGGCGGCGATGTCCTGGGGTTGGGCAAAAGTGTGGCCGGCGAGCAGCCGCCCCCAACCGCATTCGATGATGCGGCCTGCGGGTGACTCCGCGGCCCGCCCTCCTGGCGGTGTGGCGGCCTGCGGCAATCGCCGTCTGGCCAGCCGAACACCGCGCTTGATCTGACTGCGAATGATCATGAGGGGTCAATGCCTCCTAGTGCAGGTGGGTCTGCAGCCACCACTCCAGCAGGCCGAGCTGCCAGAGCTTGGAGCCGCGCAGCGGCGTGATGTGCGCAGCCGGATCGGTGAGCAGCATGTCCACGTAGTCCTGCCTGAACAGGCCCCGCTCGCGCGCAGCGCGGCTGGTCAGCGCGTCCTTCACGCTTTCCAGCACCGTGCCCTGCAGGTACTTCAGCGCCGGCACCGGGAAATAACCCTTGGGCCGGTCGATGACCTCCGAGGGAATCACCTGCCGCGCCGCTTCCTTGAGGATGCCCTTGCCACCGCCGGCCAGCTTGTGGCGCGCGGGGATGCGGGCCGCCAGCTCCACCAGCTGGTGGTCGAGGAACGGCACGCGAGCCTCCAGGCCGAACGCCATCGTCATGTTGTCCACGCGCTTCACCGGGTCGTCCACCAGCATCACCGTGGTGTCGATACGCAGCGCCTGGTCCACCGGGTCAGTCGCGCCTGGTGCCGCAAAACGCTGGGCCACGAAGTTGCCCGAAGCGTCGGGGCCGAGGTAGCGGTCCTGCACCACACGCCGGTACTCGTCGTAATCCCGGTCGCGGAAGGCCTTCAGGTAGTCGGCCACCGGCGCCTGGCTGCCGTCGAGCTCCTGGTACCAGTGGTAGCCGCCGAACACCTCGTCCGCGCCCTGGCCGCTCTGTACCACGCGGCTGTGGCGCGACACCGCCTCGGAGAGCAGGTAGAAGCCGATGCAGTCGTGGCTGACCATCGGCTCACTCATGGCACCAATCGCCTCGGGCAAGCGTGTGAGCAGCTCCTTCTCCGGCACGAAGATCTTCTCGTGCACGGTCCCGAAGCGCCTGGCGACGATGTCGGCGTACTCGAACTCGTTGCCTTTCTCGCCGCCCACGTCCTCGAAGCCGACGTTGTAGGTGCGCAGCCCCTGCACGCCGGCCTCCACCATCAACCCGACAATGAGGCTCGAATCCACCCCGCCGGAAAGCAGGGCCCCCACCGGCACATCGGCCACCAGGCGGCGCTGCACGGCACCACACAGCGCGTCGAGCAGGATGTCGCGCCATTCGTCGAAGGAACGCGATTCGTCTGCCTGGCTGCGCGCGTAGTCGAGCGACCAGTAGGTCTTCTCGCTGCGCCGCCCGTCGGCCGCCACACGCATCAGCGTGCCCGGCGCCAGCTTCCGTACACCAGCCACAATGGAGCGCGGCGGCGGCACGACCGCGTGGAACGACAGGTAGTGATTCAGACCCTCTGTATCGATGGTCGTGTCCACGTCGCCACCGGCCAGCAGGGCCGGCAAGGTCGAGGCAAAGCGCAAGCGCCCCGGCCGCTCGGTCCAGTACAAGGGCTTGATGCCCAACCGGTCGCGCCCCAGCAGCACGTGGCCGCTCTCCTGCTCCCACAGGGCGAACGCGAACATGCCGTTCAGCCGCGAGACGAAGTCCTCGCCCCAGGCGTGGTAGGCCTTCAGCAGCACCTCGGTATCGCCGTGCGAACGGAAGCGGTAACCCTTGCCTTCCAGCTCGCGCCGCAGTTCGGGATGGTTGTAGATGGCGCCATTGAAGACCATGCCCAGACCCAGCATCGGATCGAACATCGGCTGGGCCGAGCCCTGCGACAGGTCCATGATCTTGAGCCGCCGGTGCCCGAACCCGATGCGGTCCTGGACGAACAGGCCGCTGGCATCGGGCCCGCGCGGGGCCTGGATTGAGGTCATGCGCGAGAGCGCCTCGACATCGACGGAACCGCCGTCGAAACGGATTTCTCCTGCTAGGCCACACATGCGTGGACAGCCACCTTTCTCGTGGATGTCAGGCAGGCAGGGAAACTCGCTGAGCCCTAGGACACGCCCCGTGGGCCCACCAGCGCCCGGCGCCGCATCTGACGCGCGCGCTGATCGGGGCACCGGGACGAGCGCCAAGTGGCTCGCCCGAACGAGACAAGTCGCTGCCGCCCGGCATGGGCACCAACGCGACTGGAAAGAAGCCGGAGGAAGCTGGCGAGCCCAGAATCAGGCCCTGTCCTCACTTGCAACGCGGTGCTGCGACGCAGACACGCGGAGTTGGACAAATGGATGGGAAGCTGTAGATTTTAACAGCCCAGGCGCTCCAAGACAAGTTCGCGCCTGTGCAAGGCCAGCACGGCGTCCAGCGACGGCGTCTGCGGCGTGCCCATCACCAGCACGCGCACCGGCATGGCCAGCTGCGGCATCTTGAACTGATGGTCGGCCAGCACCTGCTTGATGGCCGCGGCAATGGAGGTCGCATCCCAGGCCACACCTGCCAGACGTTCGCGCAGTGCGGCAATGGCGGGCTTGACGGCGTCGGTCACGTGCCTGGCCAGGTCGTCGGCGGTGGGCGTGACGTCGCGGTAGAACGCCTGCGCCCAGTCGGCCAGCGCCACGGTGGTGTCGCAGCGGTCCTTGAACAGGCCGCAGATGGCGGGCAGACGCTCGTCGGCGGCAATGCCCCGTGCCTCGAGTTGCGCGGCCACCAGCGGCGCCAGCGCCGCGTCGGCCATGGCCTTGAGGTGCTGGGCGTTCACCCAGCGCAGCTTGGCGTCGTCAAAGCGGCCGGCACTGGTGCCCAGGTGGTCAAGGTTGAACCACTGCAGGAATTGCTCGCGGCTGAAGATCTCGTCGTCGCCGTGGCTCCAGCCCAGGCGCGCGAGGTAGTTGATCATGGCGTCGGGAAGGAAGCCTTCGTCGCGGTACTGCGTGACCGCCTTGGCGCCGTGGCGCTTGCTCATCTTCTCGCCCTGCTCGTTCAGCACGGTGGGCAGGTGGGCATAGACCGGCGGCTCGTAGCCGAGCGCACGGAAGATGTTGATCTGGCGCGGCGTGTTGTTCACGTGGTCGTCACCGCGGATCACGTGGGTGATGCGCATGTCGATGTCGTCGACCACCACGCAGAAGTTGTAGGTGGGCGTGCCATCGGGGCGGGCGATCACCAGGTCGTCGAGTTCGTCGTTGGCGATCTCCACCCGGCCCTTGACCTTGTCGTCCCAGGCCACCATCCCTTCCTGCGGGTTGCGGAAGCGCAGCACAGGTTGCACGCCTTCGGGCACCGGGGGCAGCACCTTGCCACGACCGGGGCGCCAGGTGCCGTCGTAGCGCGGCTTCTGTTTGGCCGCCATCTGGCGCTCGCGCAGGGCATCCAGCTCCGCCACGCTCATGTAGCAGGGGTAGACGTAGCCGGCCGCCTGCAGCTGCGCCAGCACTTCCTTGTAGCGCGTCATGCGCTGCATCTGGTAGAACGGGCCTTCGTCGGGCGTCATGCCCAGCCATGCCATGCTCTCCAGGATGACGTCCACGGCGGCCTGCGAGGAGCGCTCGGTGTCGGTGTCCTCGATGCGCAGGATGAAATCACCGCCCTGCGAGCGCGCAAACGCCCACGGGTACAGGGCCGAGCGGATGTTGCCCAGGTGGATGAAGCCGGTGGGCGACGGCGCGAAGCGCGTGCGCACCCGCTTGGCGGGAACTTCTTTTTCAGGCATTTTGGGGATTTTGTCCTTGCGCAGCGGGCGCAGGCAGCTATTTATAGTATAGCAAACGAGGCTCGGTCAAGCCAGTGTATCCAGCCCGCGCGACAGGTCGGCCAGGATGTCCGGCACGTGTTCCAGCCCAACGGCAAGGCGGATCAGACCCTGCACCACGCCCGCGGCCAGCCGCTGCGCCTCCGACAGGCGCCCGTGCGAGGTGCTGGCCGGATGGCAGATGATGCTTTTGACGTCGCCCAGGTTGGTGGCGATGCTGCACACCCGGGTGCTGTCGATCACATGGAACGCGCGTCGGCGCGCCTGCTCGGGGTGGTCGGCCTTGACGGAAAACGAGATCACCGCGCCGCCGACGCCGTCTTGCTGCGCCATGGCCAGCGCGTGCTGCGGGTGCGAAGGCAGGCCAGGGTAGAACACGCGCTCCACCGCCGGATGCCGCTCCAGCCACTGTGCGATCTCCAGCGCGTTGGCGCTTTGCGCCCGCACCCGCACCGACAGCGTTTCCATGCCCTTTTGCACCACCCAGGCGTTGAACGGCGACAGCACCATGCCGGCCGAGCGGATCAGCGGCGCGAACACGCCGTCCACCAGCTTCTGCGAGCCGCAGATGGCGCCGGCCATCACGCGGCCCTGGCCGTCGAGGTATTTGGTGCCGGAATGGATCACCAGATCGGCGCCCAGTTCGAGCGGACGCTGCAGCACCGGGGTGGCGAAGCAGTTGTCCACCGCCAGCAGCGCGCCGGCATCGTGGGCGATGGCGGCGAGTGCCCGGATGTCGCACACCTCCGTCAGCGGGTTGGTGGGCGTCTCGGCGAACAGCAGCCGCGTGGTCGGGCGCACCGCGGCCCGCCATTGCGCGACGTCGGTCTGAGAGACGAAGTCGGTCTCGACGCCGAACTTGCCGAACTCGCTGCCCAGCAGCTTGATGGTGGAGCCGAACATCGACTGCGAGCAGATCACGTGGTCGCCCGCCTTGAGCAGCCCCATCGCCATCAGCAGGATGGCCGACATGCCGCTGGCGGTACCGATGGCGGCCTCGGCACCTTCGAGCGCCGCCAGGCGCCGCTCGAAGCCCGTCACCGAGGGGTTGCTGGTGCGCGAGTAGGTGTAGCCCTCTTCCTCGCTGGCGAAGCGCCGCGCCGACGACTCGGCATCGGGCTGGACGAAGCAGCTGGTCAGGTACAGCGCCTCGGAGTTCTCGCCGTACTGGGAGCGCGCCACGCCGGCGCGCACGGCCAGGGTGTCGGGGTGCAGATGGTCAGGTAGCTCTCGATCGGTCACGGTACTGCTGCTTTCTTTTGTTCGCCATCAGACGGCCACCCGCGAAGGCGGTGCGTCTTCCTCGTCCTCGCTGTCGTCCTGCGACTGGGCGCGCTGCTGCTGCATGCGGGCGATGTCGCTCGCGCTCACGTCGCCGGTGACGTAGGTGCCGTCGAAGCACGAGGCCTCGAACTGCTGCACGGCCGGGTTGAGCGAGCCGATGGCGCGCTTCATGGCGTCCACGTCCTGGTAGATCAGCGCGTCGGCGCCGATCAGCTCGCGCACCTCCTCGGCCGTGCGGCCGTGTGCCACCAGTTCCTCGGCCGTGGGCATGTCGATGCCGTACACGTTGGGGTAGCGCACCGGCGGCGCGGCGCTGGCCAGATAGACCTTGCGCGCGCCGGCTTCGCGCGCCATCTGCACGATCTCGCGGCTGGTGGTACCACGCACGATGGAATCGTCCACCAGCAGCACGTTGCGACCCTCGAACTCGCTGCCGATGGCGTTGAGCTTCTGGCGCACCGATTTCTTGCGCACCGCCTGGCCCGGCATGATGAAGGTGCGGCCCACGTAGCGGTTCTTCACGAAGCCTTCGCGGTAAGGTTTACCGAGCAGGTGCGCCAGTTGGGTGGCGCTCGGGCGGCTGGATTCGGGAATGGGGATCACCACGTCGATCTCGCTCGGCGGCACGGCCGAAACCACGCGCTGCGCCAGCATCTCGCCCAGATTCAGACGCGCCTGGTAAACCGACATGCCGTCCAGCACGGAATCGGGCCGCGCCAGATAGACGAACTCGAAGATGCAGGGCGACAGCTGGGTTTTCTCGGCGCACTGGCGGGCGTGGAAGCGGCCGTCCTGGGTGATGAAGATCGCCTCGCCGGGCGCCACGTCGCGCTCGAACTGATGGCCCGTGCCCTCCAGCGCGACCGATTCACTGGCCACCATGAAGGTGCCGTCGGCGCTGCGGCCAAAGCACAGCGGCCGGATGCCGTACGGATCGCGGAACGCCAGCACCCCGTGGCCGGCGATCTGCGCAATCACCGCGTACGAGCCGCGCACGCGCCGGTGCACGCCCGCCACCGCCGCAAACACCTCCGCCGGCGTCAGCGTGAGCCCGCGCGAGACGCGCTCCAGCTCATGGGCCAGCACGTTGAGCAGCACCTCGGAGTCGCTCTCGGTGTTGGTGTGGCGGTGGTCGGTGGAGAACAGCTCGGCCTGCAGGGCGGTGGCGTTGGTCAGGTTGCCGTTGTGCGCCAGCACGATGCCGAAGGGCGCGTTCACGTAAAAGGGCTGCGCCTCTTCCTCGCTGTAGGCGTTGCCGGCCGTGGGGTAGCGCACCTGGCCGATGCCGGTGTTGCCGGGCAGCGCACGCATGTTGCGCGTGCGGAACACGTCGCGCACCATGCCCTTGGCCTTGTGCATGAAGAACTTGCGGTCGTGCTGGGTGACGATGCCCGCAGCGTCCTGCCCGCGGTGCTGCAGCAGCAGCAACGCGTCGTAGATGAGCTGGTTCACGGGTGCGCTGCTGACAACGCCGACGATTCCACACATGGTCAGGTTTCCGGAAGGTCCGCCGCAAACGCGCGGAAGGCCAAATTATGAAGGCCGTGCGCCGCCGGCGCACGACCGGGGTCGTCCGGCAGGTGGCTCACACCGACTGCTCCTTGCCGCCCGGCAGTGGGAGCCAGGGATGGAGTTCGAGCAGCGCCTGGTCCAGCCAGCGGGCGCCGGTCGATTCGGTCCACCAGGTGGCCTGGCGTGCAGGCGTCAGGCTGACGAGAACGGCCGCCACCAGCAGCAGCGCCAGGCCGCGCGCCAGGCCGAACACGGCACCGAACAGCCGGTCCACCGGCCGCACCCCCAGCGCCTTGACGCCGCGCCGCGCCAGCCAGGCCACCATGCCGCCCAGAAAAGCGGTGGCGATGAACAGCAGCACGAAACCCACGCCATAACGCATGGCGTCGCTGGCCTCGCCCATGGGCAGCCAGCCGCCAACCACGTCGGCGCCCCAGCGAGCCACGAGGAACGCCGCTACCCAGCCGGCCAGCGAGAGCACCTCGTACAGCAAACCGCGCCAGAGCCCCAGCAGCAGCGACGCCGTCAGGACCACCAGAAAAATCCAGTCCAGGCCCGTCATGAGTGGGCGGCGGCGCGTCTCAGAGCGGAATGACCGACGCGCCCAGGCCGGCGCGCTTGAGCTTGGCTGCCGCCTGCTCCGCCGCTTCGCGGGAAGCGAACGGCCCGGCCCGCACGCGCGTGCGCTTGCCGGCCTTGGTGTTGACGTCCTGGGTGAAGGTGGACACCCCCGCGCCCTGCGCCTTCTGCCGGGCGGTGCTCACGCCGGAGGACTCGGCGTAGGCACCAATCTGAACCACGAAGCGGCCGCCGCCGGCAGCGGCCGTGTGAGCCTGCTGCGCCGCCTTGGCAGCGGCCTTGCCGGGGTTGCGGCCCTCCAGCAGCGCCTTGGCGCGCGCCGCGTCCTCGGCCTTCTTGCGCGCGGCCTGCTCGGCATCGCGCTCGGCGCGGGCCTTGGCCTGCTCGGCGGCCTTGGCTTCGCGCTCCTTGCGGGCCTGTTCGGCTTCGCGGGCCTGCGCCGCGTCGCGTTCGGCGCGGGCGGCCGCAGCGTCATCGGTGGCGGTCGGGGTAGTGACAGGTGCCGACGGGCGCGCTGTGTCGGCCGCCTTCTCCGCAGGCTTGGCGGCGGGCTTCTCCGGCGCCTGCTCCACCGGCTTGGTCGCCGGCACCTCGCCCGCGGGCACCACCTGCTCGCGGCTGTCCAGGCTGGCCCCCGTGACCACTTCGCCGCGCGAAGCGGCAGCAGGCGGGGCCAGCGGAGCGGCTTCGTTGCGGTCGGGGATGATGATGGGCGCGTTCACCGCCACCGGACGCGGCTGGGTGTCGAACACCAGCGGAAAGCCGATCACGGCAGCCAGCACCAGCACCACGGCGCCGATCAGCCGGTGGCGCGCCCGGCGGCGCATGGCATCGACGGTTTCGGCCTCGGCAGCGGCGGCGTTCTTGCCGGACGACTTGCGGCCGGCAGGCGCGGCAGCTTCCGGCGCGCCGCCGGACTTGCGAAACTTGAAGAAAGCCATGAATGCGGGTCAGCGAGAGGTTGGCTGGCCAGTGGGGCCAGGCTTCACGGACGCCAGTCCGTGCTCCAGCACGCCCCCCACGGTGTAGAACGATCCGAGGACCACGATTCTATCAGCCGGCTCTGCAGCGCCCCTGGCGGCAGCCAGTGCCTGCTGCGGGTCGGCGAAGCCTTGCGCAATGGCATCCTGGCGCCGCGTCAGCCCCTGCCAGAGCGCCTGCAGCGCCCCGGCACTGGCCGCCCTGGCCGTGGGCAGGTCGGTGAAATACCAGCGGTCGACCAGCGGGTCGAGCCGCTCCAGCATGGGCGCCAGGTCCTTGTCGGCCATGGCACCGAACACGGCGTGGGTGGTGGGGTAGAAGCCCATGGCGTCCAGGTTGGCCACCAGCGCCGCCACCGCGTGCGGGTTGTGGGCCACATCCAGCACCAGGGCCGGCTGGCCCGGCAGCACCTGGAAGCGGCCGGGCAGTTCCACCAGGGCCAGCCCGCTGCGCACCGCCTGCGCGGTGACCGGCAGGCGCGGACGCAGCGCTTCCAGCGCCGCCAGCGCGCCCGATGCGTTGGCCAGTTGGTTGGCGCCGCGCAGCGCGGGATAGGCCAGACCGGCGTAGCGCCGCTCGCGGCCTTGCCAGTTCCATTGCTGGCGATCGCCCGTGTAGCGGAAGTCGTGCCCCAGCAGCCACAGATCGGCGCCGATCTCCCGCGCATGGTCGATCACGCTTTGCGGCGGTTGCGGATCGCTGACGACGGCCGGGCGCCCGGTGCGCAGGATGCCGGCCTTCTCGCGCCCGATCTGCTCGCGCGTGTCACCCAGCAGTTCGGCGTGGTCGATGTCGATGCTGGTGATGATGGCGCAGTCGGCATCGACGATGTTGACGGCATCCAGCCGTCCGCCCAGCCCCACCTCGAGGACGATCACGTCCAGCCCGGCACGCGACAGCGCTTCCAGGATGGCGAGCGTGGTGAATTCAAAGTAGGTCAGCGTCGTTTCGCCCCTGGCCCGCTCCACGCAGGCGAAGCCAGCTATCAATTCAGAAGCATCGATGGGCTGACCCAGCACCCGGCAGCGCTCCTCGAAATCGACCAGGTGCGGCGAGGTATAGACCCCGGCGCGAAACCCGGCGCGCAGCAGGATCGCCTCCAGCATCGCGCAGGTGGAGCCCTTGCCGTTGGTGCCGGCCACGGTGATCACCGGCGCCTCGATGCGCAGGCCCATGCGGCTGGCCACGGCGCGCACGCGCTCCAGGCCCATGTCGATAGGTCGCGCGTGCAGCCGCTCGGCATGTGCCAGCCACTCTTCCAAGGAATTCATCTCTGTCATGGATGGTTCTGTCCCTCTCCCCCTCCCACCATGCGCGGCAAGGCCGGTGGCTGCGGATCAGGGGGTGATATTGTCCTCCCCATGAGCGCCGCCCCGATCACCCTGTACGGCATCCCCAACTGCGACACGGTCAAGAAGGCCCGCGCCTGGCTGGCCGGGCAGGATGCCGCCTGTACGTTCCACGATTTCAGGAAACAGGGCGTGCCGCCCGAGGCGCTGGACGAGTGGATCGCCGCCCTGGGCTGGGAGCCGCTGCTCAACCGCCGCGGCACCACCTGGCGCAAGCTTGACCCGGCCCGCCAGGCCGCCGCGCAGGATGCCGCCGGCGCACGGGTGCTGATGCTGGCCGAGCCCAGCGTCATCAAGCGGCCCGTGGTGCGCTGGGCAGGCGGCGCCATCACCGTCGGATTCGACGCCGATGCGTGGCTTGCCCGCCTTCAGTGAGCTATTGATTTAATAGCTGCTTGCGCATGACCAGCCTGGGCCAGCTCACGATTTTTGGCCTCTCGGCATGGAACTGGCTGAGCTGGCTGTGGCTGGTCTATGCCGTCGTGCTGGCGGTCTGGATCGTGCTCCAGAAGCGCTCGCCGGTGTCCACACTGGCCTGGATCATGGTGCTGATCCTGCTGCCGCTGCTCGGGCTGGCCGTGTACGCCTACTTCGGGCCCCAGCGCATCCAGCGCGCACGGCTCAAGCGCTGGCACAGCAAGGCCGCGCTGATGTCCGACCGCGAGCTCGACGCCCTGCGCCAGGACCGGCCCGACCCGCCGATCTGGGCCGTGCAGCATGCACGCCTGATCGAGCAGAGCTGCGGCCTGCCGATGTCGAGCTGCTGGGACGTGGAGTTGCTGGCCAGCGGCGGCGCCACGCTGGACGCGCTGCTGGCCGCCATCGAGGCCGCGCGCGAGCATGTGCACCTCGAGTACTACATCTTCGACATCGACACCACCGGCCACGCCATCCTGAAGGCGCTCACCGCCAAGGCGGCGCAGGGCGTGCGGGTGCGCCTGCTGGTCGATGCCGTCGGCTCGCCGCGTATGGCCGGCCGCCAGGGCCGGCGCGAACTGGCGGCGTTTTCCGCCGCCGGCGGCGAGTTCGCGGTGTTCCACCCCGCCCGCTTCGACCGCTTCCGCCCGCTGGTGAACCTGCGCACGCACCGCAAGATCGTGGTGTGCGATGGCAAGGTGGGTTTCCTGGGCGGCATCAACATCACCGACGACGAGAACGAGCGCGTGCGCCCCGACAGCGCCTACCGCGACACCCACCTGCGCCTGGCCGGCGGTGCGGTGCGCTGGCTGCAGTACCTGTTCCTGCAGGACTGGTCGTACGCCAACGGTGGCGAGCCCGCAGCCGGCGCCATGCTGCCGGAGCAGGTGGCGGCCGGCACGCAGCCGGTGCAGATGGTCGCTTCCGGCCCCGACAACGACGGCGAGGCCATCCACCGCGCCATGATCGACGCCATCGGCCTGGCGCGTGAACGGATCTGGCTGGCCACACCCTACTTCGTGCCCACCGAGCCGGCGCTGGCGGCGCTCACCAACGCCGCGCTGCGCGGCGTGCAGGTCAAGCTGATGGTGCCCGAGCGGAGCGACTCGCGCGTGGTCAGCGCCGCCGCGCGCTCCTACTTCGCCGAGATGCAGAAGGCCGGCGTGCTGGTGTTCGAATACCAGGGCCGCATGTTCCACGCCAAGACCCTGCTGGTGGACCAGCAGTACGGCATGGTGGGCAGCGCCAACTTCGACAGTCGCAGCTTCCGGCTCAACTTCGAGGTGGCAGCGGTGGTGCTGGGCCGGTCCTTCAACGAGCAGCTGGCGCGCATGTTCGACCGCGACCTGTCGGCCTGCCGCCTGGTACCGGCCCGGCGCCGCCTGCGCTTCGACCAGAAGCTGTTCGAGGCCGGCGCGCGCCTGTTCTCGCCGCTGCTCTGACCCTCTTGCGGCCTGCAGCCGCCCGGCGCGCTGCCTACAATGCCCCGAAGCCATTCCATCATTCCAGGAGACCCCGCATGGATGCCAAAGCCACCCCCCTCGCCCTGCTGAAAGACCCGACGCTGTTCAAGACCGATGCGCTGATCGGCGGCAAGTGGGTCAAGGGCAAGGCACGCTTCGACGTGCTCGACCCCGCCACCGGCATGAAGCTGGCCGACGTGGCCGACCTGGGCGCCAAGGAGACCAAAGCCGCCGTCGAGGCCGCCAACGCCGCCTGGCCGGCCTGGCGCGAACTCACCGGCAAGCAGCGCCACGCCATCATGCTCAAGTGGTTCAACCTGCTGATGGCCAACCAGGACGATCTGGCGCGCCTGATGACGGCCGAGCAGGGCAAGCCCCTGCCTGAGGCCAAAGGCGAGGTGGCCTACGGCGCCAGCTTCGTCGAGTGGTTCGCCGAGGAAGCCAAGCGCGTCAACGGCGAGACGCTGCCGCAGTTCGACAACAGCAAGCGCATCCTGGTGACGCGCCAGGCCATCGGTGTGTGCGCGGCCATCACGCCGTGGAACTTCCCGCTCGCCATGATCACGCGCAAGGTGGCGCCGGCGCTGGCCGCCGGTTGCCCGGTGGTCATCAAGCCGGCCGAGCTGACGCCGCTCACCGCCCTGGCCGCGGTGGAACTGGCGGTGCGCGCGGGTGTGCCGGCCGGCGTGATCAACATCGTCACCGGCATCGACGCCCCGGCCATCGGCAAGGTGCTGTGCGAGAGCGACATCGTGCGCCACCTCTCGTTCACCGGCTCCACCGAGGTCGGCCGCATCCTGATGGCGCAGTGCGCGCCCACGGTGAAGAAGCTGTCGCTGGAGCTGGGCGGCAACGCGCCCTTCATCGTGTTCGACGACGCCGACATCGACGCCGCGGTGGAAGGCGCCATGGCCAGCAAGTACCGCAACGCGGGCCAGACCTGCGTGTGCGCCAACCGCCTGTACGTGCAGGACGGCGTGTACGACCAGTTCGTCAAGAAGTTCGCCGCCAAGGTCAAGGCCATGAAAGTCGGCAACGGCTTCGATCCCGGCGTGGTGCAGGGCCCGCTGATCGAGGACGCCGCCGTCAGCAAGGTGGAGAAGCACGTCAAGGACGCCATCAAGAAGGGCGGCAAGGTGGTCACCGGCGGCAAGAAGCTGAAAGGCCAGTTCTTCGAGCCCACCGTGATCGCCAACGCCAGCGCCGACATGCTGTGCGCACGCGAGGAAACCTTCGGCCCGTTCGCCCCGGTGTTCCGCTTCAAGACCGACGAGGAAGCGATTGACGCCGCCAACAACACCGAGTTCGGGCTGGCCAGCTACTTCTACGCCCGCGACGTGGGCCGCATCTTCCGCGTCAGCGAGGCGCTCGAGTACGGCATGGTGGGCATCAACACCGGCATCATCTCGGCCGAGCACGTGCCCTTCGGCGGCGTCAAGCAGAGCGGCCTGGGCCGCGAAGGCTCGTCGCACGGCATCGACGAGTACGTGGAAATGAAATACCTTTGCCTGGGCGACATCGACCGCTGAACGCGCGGCACGCGCCCCCGGCCCCACCCCGTCAACCACCCAGCGGAGCATCCCATGAAAGGTGACAAGGACGTCATCAGGCACCTGCAGGCGCAACTCAAGAACGAGCTGACCGCCATCAACCAGTACTTCCTGCACTACCGCATCCTCAAGCACTGGGGCCTGGGCAAGCTGGCCAAGAAGGAGTACGAGGAATCCATCGGCGAGATGAAGCACGCCGACATGCTGATGGACCGCATCCTCATGCTCGACGGACTGCCCAACCTGCAGGACCTGGGCAAGCTGGGCGTGGGCGAGGACGTGCCGGAAATCCTGGCCTGCGACCTCAAGGCCGAGCAGGGCGCGCAGGCCACCATCAAGGACGGCATCGCCCACTGCGAAAGCGTGCGCGACTACGTCTCGCGCGACATCCTGCAGCACATCCTCGACGACACCGAGGAGCACATCGATTTCCTGGAAACCCAGATCGAGCTGCTCGGCAAGGTGGGCCTGCAGAACTACCTGCAGAGCCAGATGGACGAGGTCAGCTGACAGGTCCGCCCACCCTTTCCCGACACAAGGCCCGCAAGGGCCTTTTTCATCGCCGGGCCGCCCGAAGATGAAAACGCCCCCCTCGGGGGCAGCGCACCACGCGAAGCGGGGGAGCGTGGGGGTCATTTTTCATGCCGGCGCAGCCCTTTCGTTGGCTGCCTGCAACGCGCCAGTCACGCAGTTAATGACAACGATTCGCATTTATATACAATCGACGCTCACTTCTTTTCCCAGCCAGCCACACGGCGCCCACCCTGCCAGTAAGGGGTGAGCCGCGACCGGGTAGCCAGCCGATGGTTTCAACACATCGCGAGGCCGCCCCATGCCCCAACGCCGCTCTGTTTCCAAGCAAAAACGACATCCAGCCCAAGCGCAGCGGGCGCAGGCAGCTATTCAATTTGAAGCATCCTCCAGCGCTGCCCTGCCCCTGGGCGCGATGCTGCTGGCCGGATCCATGAGCGCGTTCGCGCAGGCCGCACCCGAGGCGCAGGCTGCGCCCCCGGCCGCCCCAGCCTCCGCAACCCCCGGCGACGCCCAACCGGCCGCCACCCTGCCCACCGTGACCGTCAAGGGTCAGGTGGAGGTACCGCAGACCAAGAACGACCTGAAGGTCAAGACCACCCAGATCGGCAAGGGCACGCAGGAGCTGCGCGACATCCCGCAAAGCGTGACGGTGATGACCGAGAAGCTCATCAACGACCGCAACCTGGACGACATGCGCGAGGTGCTGCGCACCACCGCCGGCGTGACCTTCCAGGCCGGCGAGACCGGCGAGGAAGACGTGCGCCTGCGCGGCTTCTCGCTCGGCCAGGCCGGCGACATCTACCGCGACGGCATGCGCGACGGCAGCCTGTACGAGCGCGACACCTTCAACGACGACCGGGTGGAAGTCATCAAGGGCTCGGCCTCGATGCTGTTCGGCAAGGGCTCCACCGGCGGTGTGGTCAACCAGGTCAGCAAGCAGCCCTTCCTGATGGACCAGAAGGAAGTCAGCGTCACCGTCGGCTCCGGCCAGGAAAAGCGCGTCCAGGGCGATTTCAACTTCGTTACCGGCCAGGACTCGGCCTTCCGCCTGAACGTGATGGGCCACGACGCCGACAACTGGGGCGCCAAGCAGCACAAGTGGGGCATCGCGCCCACCTACCGCTGGGGCATCGGCACCGCCGACGAGTTCTCGGTCGGCCTCTACCACCTGAGCGTGCGCGGCCGCAGCAGCTACAGCCACCCGTGGTTCATCCGTGACGGCAAGATCGTGCCCACGCTGGCCGCCGACAGCTTCTACGGGCTCGACAGCGACCACCTCAACACCTCCGCCACCTACGGCACCATCTCGCACCTCCACCGCTTCGCAGACGGCGGCGAGCTGAAGACCCAGCTGCGCCACGGCCGCTACGCGCGCGACCTGCTCGGCAGCGTGATCCGCTTCGGCACCACGGGCGGCGATCCCACCACCATCGACAACTGGGGCCCCAACACCATCATCACGCGGCAACCCAAGGGGCGCGTCGGCATCAGCAACACCACGCAGCTGCAGAGCGACTACAGCAACACCTTCCACTGGGGCGGCCGTGAGCACAAGCTGCTGGCCGGCGTGGACCTCTACTACGAAGACGCCAGGCGCAACAACAACTTCGCCGGCAGCAGCAGCGGCCTGACCACCACGGTGGCCAACCCGAACAACGGCGACTGGTTCGCCGACACCCGCGGCACGCCGGCCTTCAACACCTTCACCGCGCGCGACCTGGGCCTGTACGTGCAGGACACCATGTCGCTCACCGACACCTTCAAGCTGGTGGCCGGCCTGCGCTTCGATGCCTTCAGGGCAAGCTACAACACCTTCACCACCACGTCGGCCAACGGCACCGTCACGCCGGGCACCAGCTTCTCGATGAACGAATCGCTGTGGAGCCCGCGCGTCGGCCTGCTCTACCAGCCGAACGATGTGTCGACCTACTACGTGTCCTACGGCACCTCGTACAACACCTCGGGCGACGCCTATCAGTTCACCCCGGGCAACGTGAACGGCACGCTGGCCAACACGCCGCCGGAGAAGAGCCGCAACATCGAGATCGGCGGCAAGTGGGAGCTGATGGAGAAACGCCTGCTGCTGGGCGCAGCGGTGTTCTATTCCGAGAAGTACAACGAGCGCAACCAGGACCCGGACAGCGCCGCCACGCAGTACCTGCTGTCGGGCAAGCGCCACGCCGCCGGCATGGAATTCAACGCCGCCGGGCGCCTGACGCCCAAGTGGGAAATCTTCTGGAACCACACCTGGATCCCCAGCGCCAGGATCGACCGCAGCAACCAGGTGCTGGCCGCCAACGGCGGCGGCGCGCAGGTGCAGGGTGACCGCCCCGGTCTCACGCCCAAGCACAGCGGCAGCCTCTGGACCACCTACCGCGTGCTGCCCAAGCTGCGCCTGGGCTTCGGCGCCAACTACCGCAGCAGCCAGTACCCCGAAGGCAACCGCGCCGCCCGCGCCGCCGGCTTCGTCACCTACGACGCCATGGCCGAATACAGCTTCACCGACGCCACCACGCTGCGCCTGAACGTCACCAACCTGACCAACAAGCTGTACGCCGACGCGCTCTACCGCGGCTTCTACGCCCCGGGCGCGCCGCGCAAGGTGGAAGTGACCTTCAAGCACCTGTTCTGACTCTGTCCCCCGACGCTCCCGGCCCCATGCTGCTGACCCTGCCCGACCTGCTGACCGCCGACGAACTGGCGCGCGCCCGCGCCCTGCTCGGCCCCGAGGCCCCCTGGGTGGACGGCCGCACCAGCGCCGGCGAGCAGGCACTGGCGCAGAAGAACAACCAGCAGCTCGCACAGACCAGCGAAGCCGCCGCCGAGCTGCGCACGCTGGTGCTGGGCGCGCTGCGGCGCGACGCCATGTTCTTCTCCGCCACGCTGCCGCGCCGCATCTACAACCCGCTGTTCAACCGCTACGCCGGCGAGCAGAACTTCTACGGCGACCACGTCGACGGCGCCGTGCTGCGCTCCCAGGCCACGCAGGAATGGGTGCGCACCGACATCTCCTGCACCCTGTTCCTGGCCGACCCCGAGAGCTACGACGGTGGCGAGCTGGTGGTGCAGGACACCTGTGGCGAGCAGCGCGTCAAGCTGCCCGCCGGCCACGCCGTGATCTACCCCGGCACCAGCGTGCACCGCGTGGCGCCGGTCACGCGCGGCGCCCGCGTGGCCAGCTTCTTCTGGATCGAGAGCATGGTGCGTTCCGACGAGCAGCGCCGCCTGCTGTTCGACATGGACATGGCCCTGCTCGCCCTGCGCCGCCGCCACGGCGAAACGGCCGAGGCCACGCGCCTCACCGGCACGTACCACAACCTGCTGCGCCTATGGGCCAGCACTTGAGCCACCACCGGAGCGCCTGTGGCGCCTCCCCCGCGAAGGCGCGCGTCCGCCTCATGGCGTGGCCCATTCCACGCCCCCGGCCACCATCAGATTTCAGCATCAAATCGACCTCCAGCCCAGTATTGGCGGGCGCAGGCAGCTATTGTTACAGGAGCATTCTGCCGCCGTGACCACCCAGCTCCCCCCTGGCCTGCTGACCCTGGCCGACCACGAAGCGCGCGCCGCCCAGGCCATGGACCCGGCAGCCTGGGCCTACATCGCCGGCGGCGCGGGCGACGAGCTGACGCTGCGCGCCAACGCCGAGGCCTGGCCCGCCCTCACCCTCTGGCCGCGCGTGCTGCAGCCGCTGGCCGGCGGCCACACCCGCGTGCGGCTGGCCGGGCGCGAGCTGGCCCACCCCATCCTGCTGGCGCCCTGGGCGCACCAGCGGCTGGCGCACCCGGACGGCGAAGTCGCCAGCGCGCTGGCAGCGGCGGCGCAGGGCGCCGGTTACGTGCTCGCCACCCAGTCCAGCGTGCCGCTGGAAACCGTGGCCCGGGCCGTGCTGGGCGAGCCGGGCCGCGGCCCGCTCTGGTTCCAGCTCTACTGGCAGGCCGACCGCGGCTTCAACCTGGCGCTGGCCGAACGCGCCCGCGCCGCCGGCTTCGAGGCGCTGGTGCTCACCGTTGACGCCCCGGTAAGCGGCGTGCGCGACCGTGAACGCCGCGCCGGCTTCCGGCTGCCGCCGGGCATGGGCTCCGCCCACCTGCAGGGCGCCCCCGCCGCGCCGCCCGCGCCGGGCACCTACTGCGCCGGCCTGCCCGCCCACGCCCCCAGCTGGGACGACGTGGCCTGGCTGCAGGCGCAGACGCCGCTGCCGCTCTGGCTCAAGGGCGTGCTGCACCCGCAGGACGCGCGCCAGGCGGCGGCGCTGGGCGTGGCCGGCCTCATCGTCAGCAACCACGGCGGCCGGACGCTGGACACCGCCGTCGCCACGGCCACCGCCCTGCCCAGGGTGCGCGCGGCGGTGGGCGATGCGCTGCCGCTGGTGGTGGACGGCGGGATCCGCCGCGGCACCGACGTGCTCAAGGCCATCGCCCTGGGCGCCAACGCGGTCATGGTCGGCCGCCCCGCCGCCTGGGGCCTGGCCAACGCCGGCGCGCTGGGCGTGGCGCACGTGATCCGGCTGCTGCGTGACGAGCTGGAAATGGCCATGGCCCTCACCGGCTGCCGCAGCCTGACCGAAGCAACGCCGGCGCTGCTGACCAACTGAACCACCCCATCCGGTATCAAATCGATAGCTGGCTGCGCCCGTCCATCAAGGGCTTGAGGCTCTTTTAACCCAAAAAAGCACAGGCTTTCAAAAAAGACCCTGCCGACCCCCATAGATATTGCAAATGCGATCTATTTGCATTTACAATGAGTCCATCATCGCTGATCGCCCAAGGAGCCTGGAACCATGATCGTCTGCGTCTGCAACCGCGTGTCCGACCGTGACATCGCCCGTCACGCGCACGCCGGCATGGGCTTCGACGACATCCAGCTCGAACTCGGCGTCGCCACCTGCTGCGGCCGCTGTGAAGACTGCGCGCGCGAACTGGTGGAGCAGTGCAGCGCCACGCACCCGGTGGCGGCCCTGCACCGCGCCGACGTGGCTTCGCCACGCGGCGAAGCCGGCCGCCTGGTGTTCGGCATCGCCGCCATCTGAACGCCGGGCCGGCCGCACGGGATCCCCCATGACCTCCGCCATCGCCCTGTGGACCTGGCTCGGCAGCATCGCGCTGGTGCTGCTCGGTCTGTTCTGGGTGTTGCGCCGGGAGCGGTAGCGAACACCTCGGCACGCGAGCCGCGCGACAACCGCCAGACCGGACTTGCGCCATGGCCTTCTGTAGTATCCATGTCCTCTGCCCTGCTCCTGCCTCCCGCAAGCACGCCCACCATGCCACGCCCCGGTCGCACCACGGTGATCGTCGGCATCGTGGTGGGCCTGCACGTGGCGGCGCTGTGGGCGCTGCAGCAGGGCTTGCTGCAGCGGCCCAGGGAAGTGATCGTGCCGGCGCAGATCCTGGCCGAGCTGATCGTGCCGCCCGCGCCGCAGGCGCCGGCTCCCCCACCGCCCGCGCCACAACCCCCGGCGCCGCCGCCGCCGAAGCCGGAACCCGTCAAGAAGGTCGTCGCGCCCAAACCGGCACCGCGCCCCGCGCCCAGGCCCGTGGCGCAGCCCGCGCCGCTCCCGGTGGCAGAGGCCGCCACCACCGCCATGGCGGCGCCACCCGCACCGCCGGCACCGCCGGCGCCCGCACCGGCCCCGGTGCCGGCCCCGCCTGCGCCGCCCGCCCCACCAGCGCCGCCGAAGATCGTGCTGCCCTCCAGCGACGCCCAGTACCTCAACAACCCGCAGCCGCCGTACCCGGCCATGAGCCGGCGCCTGGGCGAATCGGGCCGGGTGGTGCTGCGCGTGCTGATCGGCGCCGACGGCCGCGCGCAGGATGTGAAGCTGCAGCGCTCCAGCGGCTACGAGCGGCTGGACGAAGCGGCGATGGAAGCCGTGCGCAACTGGCGCTACAGGCCGGGCACGCGCGACGGCGTGCCGGAAGCGATGTGGTTCAACGTGCCGATCCATTGGGTGCTCCAGTGAAGCGCTTCGCAGGCGGCTGGGCACAAGAACAGACAGATAACTGAGGAAAGCGGTAGTCCCATGAATTCGAGTTTTGGTCTGATGCACGTCTGGACGCAGGGCGACTGGGTCACGCGCAGCGTGCTGGTCGCGCTGGTCGCGATGTCCCTGCTGTCGTGGACGGTGATCCTGCTGAAGGCGCTGGACGTGGTGCGCGCCAGGCGCCTGGCCGCGCGGGTGGAGCCGTTCTGGCACTCGGCCGATCTGGCCGAAGGCATGTCCAGGCTCGGCGGCGCCGACGCCAACCCCTTCCGCGAACTGGCGCTGGAAGGCCGCGAGGCCGCCGCCCACCACCGTGCCACCAAGGCGCAGCTGCACGACACGCTGGACGTGAGCGACTGGATCTCGCGCGCGCTGCAGGGCAGCATCGACCACAGCACCGGCCGCCTGCAGGCCGGCCTGGCGATCCTGGCCTCCGTCGGCTCCACCGCGCCCTTCGTCGGCCTGTTCGGCACCGTCTGGGGCATCTACCACGCGCTGATGGGCATCGGCGCCGCTGGCCAGGCCACCATCGACCAGGTGGCCGGCCCGATCGGCGAGGCCCTGATCATGACGGCGCTCGGCCTGGCCGTCGCCATTCCCGCCGTGCTCGGCTACAACGCGCTGGTGCGCGGCAACAAGCACATTCTGGCCAAGCTGAACCGCTTCGCGGGCGACCTGCACGCCTATTACGTGACCGGCGCCCGCGTGACCGGCACCGGCGCCGCCGGCAAGATCGTGGCCATCAAGCAGGCCTGAGGGAGACAAGGCCATGGCCGGATTCGTCGCGCACGACAACGAGGAAGTGATGAGCGAGATCAACATGGTCCCGTTCATCGACGTGATGCTGGTGCTGCTGATCATCTTCATCATCACGGTGCCGGTGATGAAGCACGCCGTCAACGTGGAGCTGCCCAAGGCCAGCAATGAGAAGGAGCTGATCAAGCCCGAGACCGTGGTGCTGGCGGTGCGCGCCGACGGCAGCTATTTCCTGGGCGAGCACGCGGTGTCCGACACCGAGCTGTTCCAGCAACTCCAGGCCGACGCCGCCAGGGAGCCGCAACCCGACCTGCACATCCGCGGCGACAAGGACGTGCGCTACGAGCGCGTGGCGCAAGCCATGGCCGCGGCCCAGCAGGCCGGCCTGAAGAAGATCGGCTTCATCACCGAACCCCGCCCCGCCACACCCTGATTCAGGAGAAGACGATGCGCAACACCCCCGACAGCACCCCGGCCACCGCGGGCCGCCGGCCTGCACCGGCTCAGCCTGCCGCCACGCTGGCCGACGCGCCCCTTGACACCGTCGATACCCAGCTGTGCAGCCAGGCGCTGCTGCAGGGCCGCAAGACGGTGGAGATCCGCCACAACGGCGCCATCTACCGCCTGCAGTCCACGCGCCAGGGCAAGCTGATCCTGACCAAGTAGACCCGTTCCGATCTCCAGGGCCCGAGGGCGGTACCCGTGTGCAGAAGGTGAGAATGAATCCGGCATGACCGAAGGGGACATCAGAATGGCGCCAATCGAGGCGCAAAGCGGAGCCGTAGTTGCTCTACGGCGAGCATTTGCAACGATGGGTGGCGACTTTCTGGTGTTCCTGGCGGTCATGCAGGGTTTGGTTCTCGCCTTCCCACCACCACCTCCGCGCCGGCACACCGTTTCATCGTGGGAGGCGCCTAGCGGGCGCCTTTTGAAGAGCCCAGCCATCTCAGCAGAGCCCAGCCAAGCTCCTTTTTCCCCTCTCCTGATTTTTCAAGCCTTTTCGGCCTGCAGCCTTCCCGTGGCGGGCGCAGGCAGCTATTGATGCGATAGCAACTCGACCAGGGCCTGCGAATGCCACTTTGGGCGCGCGAACAGGCCCTAAGTGGCCCAGATGCGCGGCGGCACATCCGGCAGCTGCCACAGCGCCTCGCGCCAGGCGGTGCGCACCTCGCGCAGCAGGCCCAGCGCCGGCTCCACCACCGGCGCCAGCACGCGCAGCACCAGCACCTGCGGCGCCGGGCTCGTCACCCCGGCGCTGGCGCCCAGCGGGTGCGCCGCCAGCACGGCGCGGGCGGCCTCCAGCGCGGCTTCGCCGGCGGCGCGGCCGATCGGCTCGCCGGCCACGTAGAACATCGACGCCAGGCAGCGGCGGCCCGCCAGGCCCAGCGGACCGTCCAGCAGGCGGGTGTCGGCGGCGTCGAGGCGGCCGCGCTCCAGCCACACGCCCGGCACTTCCAGGTGCTGCAGCGCGCTGCCACGCAGAAACGGCGCGTCGGCGCGCGGCAGCCCGAGCGCGGCGATGTCCCAACCCAGCAGCGCGCCGCCCGGCGCCACCTCGATGCGCAGGCGGTTCTCGGCCAGGCAGCCGCTGTAGTAGATCGCCTCCAGCGGCAGCCATTCCAGCCGCGCGCCGGCGGCCACGCGCAACTCGGTCTGCTGGATGCCTGGATCGCCGTCGGAGCGGTAGAAGCGCGAGGCGCCCGGCGTGGTGACCAGCCCGTGCGCGCCCTCGCCCGCCTGCACGCGCAGCGCCAGCACGTCGCCGCCGACGATGCCGCCCGGCGGGTGCACCAGCACGTTGTGGCATACCGCGTCGCCTTCCGGGTACAGGCTCTGCAGCACGCGCAGCGGCCCGCTGTGGCGGTGGCGCGCGACGCTGCGGCCGGCTTCGAGGCTGTAGTCGAGCTGCAGGTCGGCGCGCCAGCCGCGCGCTGTCGGGGCCACGGGCGCTGCTGGCGCTCCGGGCGCTGTTTCCGGTGGGACGGTCATGGGTGGCGCGATGATACGCAGCGGCCCGCCGCACGGGCCGCCGGTGCGCCCGCCTTGCATGGCAGCCTGCCGCACCGCGTCATACCGAATCGCGTTCATTCCGCAAGAACCGTTCGGACTGAGCTTGTCGAAGCCTCACGCGGCGCTTCAACAGGCTCAGCGTGAACGGTTTGATATTTTTGAAGGCAAGTCGGCGTCAGGACGCGGCCGGCCCGGTCCAGCTGCGCAGCTTGCCGGGGTTGAGCAGGCCCTGCGGGTCGAAGCGCGTCTTGGCCGCCAGCACCTCCGGGTCGAGCCCGGCGCGCTGCTTGCCGTCTTCCACGATGTAGACGTGCGGGTTGTTGATCTGCACGCCGTGGTCGCGGTAGATCTGCATGATGGCTTCCAGCCGCTCGTCGCTGCGGTACTTGATGAGCTGCAGCCCGCTGCAGTTGAAGGCACCTTCCTTGGTGCGCAGGAACTCCAGGTGCATCATCACCTCGCCGGCCAGCGCCTGTTCCAGTGCGCGCACCTGCTCCAGGCAGCGGGCGGGATCGAAGCCGCTCTGGATGTAGGTGAGCGTCTTGTCCACCTTCAGCGCGTGCAGCGTGGTGTGGTTCCAGGAGAACTCCAGCAGCGTCCTGGGCGACTGGCGCACCTGCTCGGCGGTGCGGTGGTAGGTGACGGTGCCGCCCAGGCCGGTGACCAGTTCGCGCATGCCCTCTTCCGACGACGGCGCCACCAGCACCAGCACGGCGTGACAGCCGCGCGGAAGGTGGTCGGCCAGCGCCGTCAGGTAGTCGGGCGCCGGCGCGCCCAGGAAGCACACCTCCTTCTTCACCAGGCCGGGCGCCTGGCCGAAGCGGTAGGCGAAATCCAGCGCGCGGTCGAAGTCGTCGAAGGCGACGATGCATTCCGTCCACTCCACCGAGGGCGCCAGCGCCACCTCCAGCTCCAGCACCAGGCCGTTGGTGCCGTAGGTGTGGTGCAGCGCCATGGCCTCGGGGCCGCGCAGCTCCACCACGCGGGGCTCGGGCTCGATGGTCATGACCTTGGCGGCCAGCACGTTGCCCGGCGCGGCCAGCGGGCCGTAGTTGATGGAACCGGCGCCGCCGAAGCCGCCGCCGAACAGGCCACCCAGCGTGGCGCTGCGGAAGGTGGACGGCAGCCAGCGCAGCTCGCGGCCGTGCGCGCGGGCGAACTGGTCGAAGGCCGACAGGCGGATGCCGGCCTGCGCACGGCCCACGTCGCCCCGCACCCAGAGCGCCTCGCCGTAGCCGCTCATGTCCAGGATCACGCCGCCGTGCAGTGGCGTGGCCTGGCCGTAGTTGCCGGTGCCGCTGCCGCGCACCGTGATCGGGATGCGCTGGCGCGCGCAGGCGGCCACCACGCCGGCGATCTCGTCCTCGGTGCGCGGGCGCACGGCGATGTCGCCCTGCTTGCCCTGCAGCTCGCGCTTGAGCACCGGGCTGAACCAGGCGAAATCCTGCGACAGGCGGCCGATGCGGTTGGTGTCGGTGATCCAGTCGATGCCCGGCAGCTGCTCGGGCAGGCCCACGGCGGCGGCGGAAGTGTTCATGCGGCGTTCCATCGGATTTCAAGCAAAAAGTGGTTGCAGCCCTCTGGTGGCGGGCGCAGGCAGCTATTCAAAACAGAGCAACCCGTGTCAGCGCGGATGCCTGTGCATCAGTCGCTGGAGGTCTCGCTGGCGTGCCAGCTGCCCAGCGCGCGGCGCGTGGCCCAGGCCATCAGCACGAACAGCGCAACGCCGGTCAGCGAGATCAGCAGCAGCGCGGCAAACATGCGCGGGATGTTGAGCTGGAAGCCGGACTGCAGGATCTGGTAGGCCAGCCCGGCGCCGGTGCCACCGGTGCCGGCGACGAATTCCGCCACCACCGCGCCGATCAGCGCCAGCCCGCTGGAGATGCGCAGGCCACCGAAGAAGTACGGCAGCGCGCTGGGCACGCGCAGACGCACCAGGGTCTGCCAGCGCGTGGCGTGGTTGAGCTTGAAGTAGGCCTGCAGGTCGGGATCCACGCTGCGCAGCCCCAGCGTGGTGTTGCTGATGATGGGAAACAGCGCCACCAGCGCGGCACAGATCACCATCGAGGCCACCGGGTCCTTGACCCAAATGATGATCAGCGGCGCCACCGCCACGATGGGTGTCACCTGCAGCAGCACGGCGTAGGGAAACAGCGCCATCTCGATGCCCTTGCTCTGCACGAACAGGAAGCTCACCGCCACCCCGACCACCACCGCCACCACGAAGGCCAGCACGGTGATCTTGACGGTGACCCACAGCGACAGCATCAGCGGCGCGAAATCGGTCACCAGGGTCTTGGCCATCAGCAGCGGCGACGGCACCAGGTACGGCGGCAGGTCGAACCCCGTGACCAGCGCCTGCCACAGCACCAGCACCACCACACCCACCAGCAGCGGGTACATCACCCGCTGCACGCGCGGCTGGCGCGCCCAGGGCACGGGCCGGGGCGATGGCCCGGTGGCCGGTGCGGGCGCGGTGCCGGCTTTCGTGGCCTGGGCAATGGCGGGCTCGCGCGGCGTGGCCTGCTGCGCGGCGGCGGGTGCGGCCCGGGACGCAGTGCCCAGGCCCGGCATGGGCGGGCGCACGGCCGGCGCGGCGGGCGAAGCGCTCATGGCTGAACCTCCTCCGGCGCGAACTGGGTGGCGCTGGCGCGCAGCAGGCTGTCCTGCAGCTGCCTGGCGTAGCCGGCGAATTCGGTGCTGACCATGAAGTCGTCGCCGCGCGGGTAAGGCGCGTCGATGTGCAGCTCCTCCACCACGCGACCGGGGCGCGCGGCCATCATGACCACGCGGGTGGAAAGGAACACCGCCTCGTGGATCGAGTGGGTGACGAAGATGACCGTCAGGCCCTTCTTCTGCCACAGGTCGAGCAGCTCGGCGTCGAGCTTGTGGCGGGTGATCTCGTCCAGCGCGCCGAAGGGCTCGTCCATCAGCAGCAGGTCGGGCTGCACCACCAGGCCGCGCGCGATCGACACGCGCATCTGCATGCCGCCCGAGAGCTGGCGCGGCAGCGCACCGGCGAACCGGGACAGGCCGACCAGCGCCAGCGCGTCGGCCACGCGGCCGTCGGCCTCGGCGCGCGGCACGCCGGCCAGATCGAGCGGCAGCCGCACGTTGGCCTGCACCGTGGCCCAGGGCATCAGCGTGGGCGCCTGGAACACGAAGGCCATCTTCTTGCCGGTCTCGGCCAGCTGCGCCACCGGCTTGCGCCACAGCAGCAGGCGGCCGTCGCTGGGCTCCAGCAGGCCGGCCACCATCTTCAGCAGCGTGCTCTTGCCGCAGCCCGACGGGCCGAGCAGCGTGACGAACTCGCCGGGCGCGATGCGCAGGTCCACCGGCAGCAGCGCCTGCGTGCCGTCCGGGTAGGTCTTCTCGGCCGACAGGATGTCGACGGCCGATTCGGCGTGGGCTGGCGTGGCGGCGGACATGGCGGCGGCTCCCGGGCCAGGGCTCAGGGCATGACCTTCATGGCCTTGATGAAGGCAAAGTCGTAGGCGTCGTCGAGCTTGACCTTGGCCGGATCGATCAGCTTGGCCTGCACGGAGAAGTCGAAGCTGGCCTTGGCGCGCTCGGGCGTCATGATGCCGACGCCCATCTTGGCCGCGTCGCCGCCGGTGACCATGCCGCTTTCCTTGAGCTTGGCCACGCTGTAGGCGAGCTGCTCGTCGGTCATGTTGGGGTTGTCCTTCTTGATCAGCGCGTTGCCCGGGGCGGGGTTGGCCAGGTAGCTCTTCCAGCCCTCCATCGAGGCCTTGACGAAGGCCTCCACCGCCTTGCTGCGCGACTTGATGGTCTTGTCCATGCAGCTGACGGTGGTGGCGTAGGCGGGGTAGCCGTAGTCGCTGAACATCAGCACCGTGCTCTTCACGCCGGCCTTCTGGATCGCGAAGGGCTCGGAGGTCAGGTAGCCCTGCTGCGCCGCGTCCTTGTCGGCCACGAAGGGCTGGATGTTGAAGGTGTAGGGGCGGGTCTGCGAATCGCTGAGGCCGAACTTGGCCTTCAGCCAGGGCCAGTAGCCGCGCTGCGCCGACGAGGCGATCAGAATGGTCTTGCCCTTGAGGTCCTCGAATTTCTTGACGTCGTCGTGGGCGATCAGCACCTGCGGGTCTTTCTGGAACACCGCGGCCACGGTGGTCACCGGCAGGCCGCCGTCGCGCGCCTGCAGCATCTGCAGGTCGCTGGAGCCCATGATGCAATCGGCCTGCCCGGCCGCCATCAGCTGCAGGATGTTGACCTGCGGGCCGCCCATCTTGATGCTCACGTCCAGGCCGGCCTTCTTGTACAGGCCTTCGGCCACGGCCTGGTAGAAGCCGCCGTGCTCGGCCTGGGCGTACCAGTTGGTCATGTAGGTGAACTTCTCTTCCGCCCGGGCGGCCGTGACGGCCCCCAGGGCGCCGCAGGCGGCCAGCGCCAGGGCGGTGTTGCGGACGAGGGCTTGGCGGGCGGATCGGTTCATGCGGAACTCCTTGGGGAAAAACGTTCGGTGGATCGGGTGGTCTTGAGGCGGATCAAGCAGGATCTGCGCCAGCAGCGACGCGCTGGATGTGGCCGGTATGCTGCGCGCGGCCCCAGGTGGCTTCGTCGCGCGCGGCCCATTGCAGCTGGTGCAGTTCGGTGATGGCGGCAGCCCAGCTGTCCGCCAGCGAATCGAGGATGGCCAGGCCCTGCTCGGCCGTGGCCGGCAGCGGATCGCCGATCACGCCGCTGGGGCCGAAGTCGCGCGCGCTCCAGGCACAGGCCGGGCGGCCGTCGGGTGACAGCAGGCTGGACGGGAACGGCGGCGGGTAGTTGGTGACGGCCCGCTCCATGTGCACGGTGTCGGGCGCCAGAGCCAGCATCAGCGCGGTCTCGGCGTGGCCGGCATGCATGGCGAGCTTTTTCTCCTGCTCGCTCAGGTAGCGCCCGGCCACGTGCGGCACGCGCCAGGTGAAGCTGGGCACCACGATGAAATCGCCGTGGCGCAGGCGCAGTTCGCGCGCCGCCATCTCCATCACCTGCGGCTGGCCGCCGTGGCCGTTAACGATCAGCAGCTTGCGGAAGCCCGCACGGTAGACCGATTCGCCCACCTCGTTCATGGTGGCCAGCAGCGTCTCGCCACTGAGCGTGACGGTGCCGGGAAAGTGCAGGTGCTCGTCCGACTTGCCGTAGGTGATGGGCGCCATGGCAAAGGCCGGCACCTCGGCCGGCAGCCGCGCCAGCGCGTGGCCCACCACGCCGGCAGCGATCACGCTGTCCACCGCGCAGGGCAGGTGCGGGCCGTGCTGCTCGGTGGCGCCGGTGGGCAGCACCACGACGGTGTTGGCCTTGTCCGGCAGCTGGTCGATCTCGGTCCAGCTCAGGTAGGGCAGGTAGCGGTGCGGGGGGGTGTAGCCGTGCAGCATGGGGTGTCCGGAGGTGGTCGGCTCAGGTCTTCAGGGGCAGCCAGGCCGTGGCCTCGACCTCGATCAAGATGTCGGGCGTGGGCAGCATGCCGCTCACCTCCACCACGGTGGAGGCCGGCGGCTCGCCCGGGAAGAACAGCTTGCGCACCCGGCTGTAGTGGGGAAAGTGGTCCAGGTTCTTGAAGTACTGGACCAGCTTGAAGACGTCGCTCATGCGGCCGCCGGCGGCTTCGATGGTGCAGCGGATGCCCTCCAGCACGGCCCAGCTCTGCGCCAGGATCGGGCCTTCCTTGATGTCGGTGCTGAACTCGCCGGTGCGGCCGAGCAGTTGCGCCGCCTCGGGTGGGATGTCGTCGTAGCCGCGCACGATGCGGCCGGCCGCCGGATCGACGGCGATCACGCCCGAGAGAAACACGAAGTCGCCCGCGCGGCGCCACGCGGCGTAGCGCGCCAGCGGCTGGGCCTGGGTGGGTGGCGTGGCGGTCATGCGGCAAGCTCCTCGGGCGAAGGCGCCCGCAGCCAGGCCGCGGGCGGCGTGCCCTGCACCGGCACGCCGGCGCGCAGCACCAGCCGCGGCTGGCTGCGGGACGGAAAGCCCCAGGCGTCGGCCTCGGGCAGCAGCACCAGGTCGGCCGGCGCACCGGGCGTGAGCGGCAGCGCCCCGGGCGCGCGGCCCAGCCAGTCGGCGCGGCAGACGGCGTCGGACCAGGCGTCGAACGGCTGGCCGAGCTGGGCCACGGCGGCGCCGAGCAGCAGCGCCTCCAGCGGGTCGTAGCCACCCACGGGGCAGAACGGATCCTGCACGTTGTCGCTGGCCAGCAGCACGGGGATGCCGCGCTCGCGCGCTTCCTTGACCAGCGTGAGCCCGCGCTGGCGCGGCGTGCGGCCGGCCGTGGCGTCCTGCAGCAGCAGGTTGGTGACGGGCAGCGCGACCAGGGTGATGGGCAGGCGCGCCACGGCGTCCAGCAGGGCGAAGGCCTCGGCCTCGGGCTTGGCGGCCAGCGCGCACACATGGCCGCAAACCACGCGGCCTTCGAAGCCAAGCCCGGTCATGGTCGCCACCACCCCGGCCAGTCCCTGGGCCCCGGCGTTCAGCTCTTCGTCGCAATGCAGGTCGACATCGAGGTCGAAGGCCTGGGCGGCCTGCAGCAGGTGCATCAGTGCCTGCGGGTCCCAGTTGGTGGAATGCACGAAACCGCCCAGCCGAGCACCCGGCCCGCTAGCGGCCACGTCGCGCGCGGTGCGCCAGGCCCAGTCGCGGTCTGCGTAGAGCGTAAGCGGGCTGAGGTTGACGCGCTCCAGCCGCACGCGGCCCTGCCAGTCCTCGGCCAGCTCGCGCAGCACCGGCCAGGCGATGGGCTGCTGCGCCGGGTCCCACCAGTCGCAGTGGGTGCGCAGATGCACCGAGCCGGCCTGCCAGGCCCACAGCAGGCCGCGCTCGGCGCGCTGGCGCACGTCGTCCGGCGTCCAGCCGGCCTTGTCGCGCATCATGGCGTCGATGGCGCCCAGCAGTCCCGGCTCCACCGCACCCAGGCGCGGCAGGGTGAAGGTCTTGTCCAGGTGCAGGTGGGCGTCGACCAGTCCAGGCAGGGCCAGCGCGCCGGCCAGGTCCCAGGTCTCGGCCGCGCCCCCGGCACCAGCCGCGCCGGGCCGCGCCGGCAGCACCGACTGCACGCGGCCATCGGCAAGCGCGATGTCCGCCAGCCCGGGCACTCCGCCCTGGCCCGGCCAATCCGCCGGCAGCAGCCAGCGCGGCAGGCGCGCGTTGCGCAGCAGCAGCGCAGCCCCCGGGTCGCTCATGCCAGCGCCGCCATGGCGCGGCTCACGCGCTGCTTGAAGGCGTTCAGGCTCTTGGGCGTGGCCATGTTCATGTGGTAGTGCGCGTAGTAGTTGACGCGCGCGCCGCCGCCGGTGAGCAGGCGCAGGTAGCGGGTGATGGACTTGCGCGGCGGATCGCCCATGAACCACGCCGTCCAGCGCGGGCGGCCGTAGGTGACCACGCCGACGATGCGCTTGATGTGCGTGAGCGCGGGTTTGACGTTGGCCGGATCGCTGATGTCGAAGGCCACGCCGGGCATCAGCACGCGGTCGAAGAAGCCCTTGAGCATGGCCGGCAGGCCGAAGCACCAGGTGGGAAAGCAGAACACCAGCGCCTCGGCCCACAGCAGGCGGTCGACGTAGCCCTCGACCGGCGCGCGGTTGGCCGGCACCTCGTGGTAGCCCAGGCGCTCTTCACGCGACATCACCGGGTTGAAGCCTTCGGCGTAGAGATCGCAGTCGTCCACCTCGTGGCCGGCGGCGCGCAGGCTCTCGACCACCTGGCGGTGCATGGCGGCGTTGAAGCTGGTTTCGACGGGGTGCGAGAAGATGACGAGCACGCGCATGGGCGGGACAGAAGAATTTGAACGATTGGTCAAACTCAAGCAAACGATGTGCCAATGGCCTGGCCGCCGGATCCGGATTCAGAATGAAATAAGGCTTCAGCCCATGCATGGCGGGCGCAGGCAGCTACAACAACGATAGCTATCGCCAGACTAGCGCCCGCAGGCCCGGCGCGCCGCGCGCCTCAATCCGGGGCGAGACCGCAGCCCAGCAGCACGAAACGGGTGAGCTCGCGCGCGATCGGCTCGCGGTCGATCGGCGCGTCGGGCGGCAGGCCCAGCATCACGCGCGCCTGCACGGCGTAGTCGGCGTAGTGCTGCGTCATGCCCCAGATGTGCATCAGCAGCAGGCGCGGGTCGAGCGGCCGGATGCGGCCCTGCGCCACCCAGCGATCGATCACCTCCGTCTTGTGCCGCGTGGAAGCGACGGCCGCCGGCCAGTAGGCGCCCAGGTGCTCGCCGCCGCCCAGCACCTCATTGGTGAAGACGCGCGACAGGCCAGGGTTGTCCAGCGCGTAGTCGAGCTTGCGGCGCACGTAGCGGGCCAGCACATCGCGCGGCTCGTCGGTGTCGGGGTCGAAGGCAAAGGCCTCGCCCCAGCCACCCAGCACCGAGTACAGCAGTTGCTCGTACAGGCGCTGCTTGCTGCCGATGTAGTAGTGCAGCTGCGGCTTGGTGAGCCCGGCACGCTCGGCGATGGCCTGGGTGGAGGTGCCCTTGTAGCCGTGCCGGCTGAACTCCTCGACGGCAGCGTCGCGGATGGCCTGCTCGATGCGCGCCCGCCCCCGCGGCGGCTCGCTGCGCGGCACCGCATCGCGGCGCGGCCGCACTTCGTTGGTGCGCGCGCTGGCGAGCATCAGACCTTCCAGCCTCCCTGGTGGGGCTCGGCGGCCTCGTCGATCAGCGCCGGGCCGATGCATTCGATGGGGTGAGGCGAGGCGCCGAACACGTCGCGGCAGAACAGCTCGGCGTCGCGCTGCTCCTGGCGCTCGCCGCGAAACACGCGCAGCCGCACGGCGTCGATGCCGTAGACCACGCGCCCGATGCTGGACCAGAAGATCGCGCCGGCGCACATCACGCAGGGCTCGCCCGACGAGTACAGCGTGGCGGCGGCCAGCACCTCGCGCGGGTATTGGGGGCTGGCCATGCGCACGGCGTTGGTCTCGGCGTGCGCGGTGCAGTCGCCGGTCTCGCCGTTGCGGTTCCAGGCCTCGACCAGGACCTCACCGTCGGGCGCGACGATGACGGCACCGAAGGGCCGGTTGCCGCGCTCGCGCGCCGTGCGCGACAGCTGGATGGCCTGGCGCAGGTAGGTGGCGTCGCGCTCGGAGATCTGGACTTCGTCGGGGGCGGCGATGGGAGCGTTGGACACGTTCTTGAAAAGCTTGCTGTGGTGGACGGTGGTGCGCCTCAAGGCACGCGCCCGTCGGCGCGAGCGGTTCGGCACAAGGCTGGTGCATGCATGGGCCGTGCCAGCGCTGCGCGCGTGGCACTGAACTTGCATAATCGAAGCTGAGAGTAGAAGCGTTCACCAAAGGTGTGCCTTGTGCACGGCCGGCACCTGCGAAAGGGCCCGCCATTGGCCGGAAATTGCTCTGGAACCGTCCCCACCCCTACCAGGAGCACATCGCATGAACACCGCTACCCCCACGCTGGCCGAGCTGCAGAAGGAATCGCGCATGGGCGCCATGGGTACCGAAAGTACCCGTGAAGTCCGGCAGATCGACCTCAGCGACTTCGACCGCCGCTTCGACGAGATCGGCACCCAGCTGTGGAACGCCGCCGTCGACGTCGGCTTCTTCCAGCTGGTCAACCACGGCATCCCGCAGGCCGACGTGGACGAGGCCTTCGCCATGTCGCAGCGCTTCTTCGCCCTGCCCGACAGCGTGAAGGCGCAATGGCCGCACCGCAAGGCCGACAACGTGGGCTGGGAGAGCAAGGCGCAGGTGCGCCCCTCCACCAGGACGCCGGACCAGAAGGAGTCCTACCAGATCACCCGCCCGCATATGGAAGGCCTGTGGCCGACCGAGGCGGAACTGCCCGCCTTCCAGGGCACCATGCTCGGCTTCGAGGCCAAGTGCTGGCGCGTGGCGATGCAGGTGCTCTCATGCTTCGCGGTGCGCCTGGGCTTTCCGCGCGAGTTCTTCGCCGGCGCGCACGACCCGAGCCGCGAGACCTACCAGAGCACGCTGCGCCTGCTGCACTACTACGCCATCCCGCCCGAACTGCAGGGTTCGCTCGAGCTCTGGCGCGCCGGCGCGCACACCGACTTCGACTGCCTGACCCTGCTGTTCCAGCGCCAGGGCCAGGGCGGCCTGCAGGTGCTGCCGGGCAAGGAGATGGAGAGCCAGGCCTGGACGCCGGTGCCGCCGGACGAGAAGGCCATCACCTGCAACATCGGCGACATGCTGATGCGCTGGAGCGACGACCAGCTGCCGTCCAACTTCCACCGCGTGAAGAACCCGCAGCCGGGCGAGGACATGGGTGCGCGCTACACCATCGCCTTCTTCGCCCAGGCCAACCGCGACGCGATGATCGAAACGCCCAGCGGCAAGTACCCGCCCATGACCGCGGGCGAATACCTCAAGCAGCGCGTGAGCGCGAACTTCGGCAAAAGCTACTGAGGCCCCCCAAGGCGCCGACGCGCCACGTGCCCGCTGCCAGAAGCGGCGGCTCTTCGGCCTGCCCGGGTCTGCGCAAGCAGACCCGGAGCCGCGGGCCTCAGCCCCTCTTGCTTCGTGAGGGGGGCAACGCCAGTGTTCGGTACAAGCACGAGCACGGCGTTTGCTGGCCTGGCCCGCTCCGCGGCCTTCTGACTTTGCACACTTGCCAGGGCGGCGATGAAGCCGACGCTCAGCTGGCGCAAGATCTGGAAGAAATTGGCCTGCAGCCCAGTATCATCGGGCGCAGGCAGCTATCGTTCAGATAGCATCGACGATACCCCGGCCACCGGCGCGCACGTGCGCGCCGGTATGCTCCTCAGTAGGTCTCGAGGTGCAGGCGGCCTTCCTTCTTGAGGCGGGGGCCGATCTCGTCCCAGTCGAGGTCGGCGCCTTCGGCCACGTCGCGCAGGGCCAGCACCACGCCCTCTTCCATGCTCTTCAGGCCGCACACGTAGATGAAGGTGTTCGGATCCTTGAGCAGCGGCACCAGGTCGGCGGAGCGCTCGCGCATCAGGTCCTGCACGTAGCGCTTGGGCTGGCCCTGCGTGCGGCTGAAGGCGAAGTTGATGTCGATGAAATCCTTGGGCAGGCCCTGCAGCGGGCCGAAGTACGGCAGCTCCTCCTTGGTGCGCGCACCGAAGAACAGCATCAGCTTGCCGCCCTCGAACTTGCCGCTCTTGCGCAGGCGACGACGCCACTCGGTCATGGCGCGCATGGGCGCGCTGCCGGTGCCGGTGCAGATCATGACGATGTGGCTCTTCGGGTGGTTGGGCATCAGGAAGCTGGTGCCGAAGGGCCCCGTGACCTGCACCTTGTCGCCCACCTTGAGGTCGCACATGTAGTTGCTGGCCACGCCGCGCACGGGCTTGCCGTCGTGGTCTTCCAGCACGCGCTTGATGGTCAGGCTGAGGTTGTTGTAGCCCGGCCGCTCGCCGTTGCGCGGGCTGGCGATGCTGTACTGGCGCGGATGGTGCGGCTTGCCGCGCTCGTCCACGCCGGGCGGGATGATGCCGATGGACTGGCCTTCCAGCACCGGGAACGGCATGCTCCCGAAGTCCAGCATCAGGTGGTGGGTGTCGTACTCCTTGCCCACCTCGGTCACGCGCACATTGCCCACCACGGTGGCGGTGACGAACCTGTCAGCCGCCTTGGGCCCGTACAGGTTGGTGTAGGCATGCGCCGCCGACCAGGGCGGGATGCTGGCGTTGTAGGCGGCGGAGTTGAAAGGCGTCTCGCCGGTCGGGTCGGCGGTGGACGCCACCAGTTCGGCCTGCGGCACCAGGTCCTCGGCGGTGTCGGTGCCGCCGTCGGCCACGCCCATCGCGGCCAGTTGGTCGGGCGTCTTCTCGACCGGCAGGTCGTCCCAGCTGTACTGCTCCTCCAGCGTGTAGGGCTGCGCCTTGGGCATGGTGCGCCAGTTGTCGATGCTGCCCGTGGGGCACGGCGAGATGCAGTCCATGCAGAAATTGCACTTGCCGGCATCCACCACGTAGTTGCGGCTGTCGTGCGTGATGGCCTGCACCGGGCAGATCGATTCGCAGGTGTTGCACCGGATGCAGATCTCGGGGTCGATCAGGTGCTGCTTGACGATGGCGGCGGCTGTGGCGGTTTCGCTCATCGGGGTCTCCGCGAAATTGGGGGTTCTTCTGGGATCAGTATGCAACAAGGCCACGGCGGCCGGGGCGCCGCGCGTGGCCTTGTCGGGCAGCGCCTTGGGGAACCGCGCGATCAGTTGAAGCGCACGTATTCGAAATCGACCGGCTGGCGGTTGATGCCCATGACCGGCGGCGCGATCCAGTTGGCGAACTTGCCGGGCTCGACCACGCGGCCCATCAGGCTGGCGACGTAGGCGCGGTCCTCGTCGGTGGGCAGCCATTGCTCGACCTTCTGGTTCCACTCGTGGTCGCTGATCACATGGCCTTCGGGCGAGACCTTGATGCCGGAGAGCGAGCCGATGTTGCGGTGGAAGGCCTTGTGCGGCGTCTTCAGCTTGAAGGGGATGCCCGCCTTCTCGATGATGCGGTTCCAGCGATCCACTCCGCCGATGGAATCCTTGATGTAGTCGTCGCGCAGCACTTCGTTGAGCGCGTTGAGCATCGGCACGTCCTTCTCGAGCAGCTTGCCGTCGGCCACGTTCAGCACCTTGTAGGTCTGGCCCTTGAGCACGTGGTCGTCGGTGCGCTTGCCTTCCTCGAAGCGGCCCTTCAGGCCCGAGCTGTAGAAGATGGCGGCGTTGCTGGACTCGTCGGCACCGAACAGGTCGATGGTGACGCTGAAGTGGAAGTTCAGGTAGCGCTGGATGGTGGGCAGGTCAATGACACCGGCCTCACGCAGCTTCTTGGGGTCGTCCGTCTTGAGCTGGTTCATCGCGTCCACGGTGCGCTGGATCACGCGGCCCACGCCGGATTCGCCCACGAACATGTGGTGCGCTTCCTCGGTCAGCATGAACTTGGTGGTGCGGGCCAGCGGATCGAAGCCGCTCTCGGCCAGCGCGCACAGCTGGAACTTGCCGTCGCGGTCGGTGAAGTAGGTGAACATGAAGAAGCTCAGCCAGTCGGGCGTCTTCTCGTTGAAGGCCTGCAGGATGCGCGGGTTGTCGGCGTTGCCGCTGCGGCGCTCGAGCAGGGCCTCGCCCTCCTCTCGGCCGTCGCGGCCGAAGTACTTGTGCAGCAGGTAGACCATGGCCCACAGGTGGCGGCCCTCTTCCACGTTCACCTGGAACAGGTTGCGCAGGTCGTACTGGCTGGGGCAGGTCAGGCCCAGGTGGCGCTGCTGCTCCACCGAGGCCGGCTCGGTGTCACCCTGGGTGACGATGATGCGGCGCAGGTTGGCGCGGTGCTCGCCGGGCACGTCCTGCCAGGCGGCTTCGCCCATGTGGTCGCCGAAGTGGATCTTGCGGTCCTGCTCGGCCGGGTTCAGGAAGATGCCCCAGCGGTAGTCGGGCATCTTGACGTGGCCGAACTGGGCCCAGCCCTGGGGATCCACGCTGATGGCGGTGCGCAGGTAGACGTCGAAGTTCTGGCTGCCGTCCGGGCCCATGTCCTGCCACCAATTCAGGTAGTTGGGCTGCCACTGCTCCAGCGCGCGCTGCAGCGTGCGGTCTTCCGACAGGTTGACGTTGTTGGGGATCTTCTCGCTGTAGTTGATGCTGCTCATGGAGGGTCTCCTGGTCCTGGAAATCGAAACCGATATGAAAAAGATAGCTGCCGGCGCCCGCTGTGCGGACGCCAGAGCCGGATTTCTCTCAAATGAACTGGCGGTGCAGGCGTCGGGCCGTCAGACGCGGTTCATGTCGAACTGAGCCTTGTCGCCCTTGCCGTAGACCTTCAGCGCGCCCTTCTCGCCGACGGCGTTGGGGCGCTGGAAGATCCAGTTCTGCCAGGCGGACAGACGGCCGAAGATGCGGGTGAACATGTTTTCGGCCTGGGCGAAGCGCAGGTTGGCTTCGAGGCCGGTGAGCGCGTCGGGGCTCATGGCGGCACGCTCTTCCAGCGCGATGCGGATCTCGTCGTCCCAGTCGATGTCGTCCGGCGCGGCGGTGATCAGGCCCAGCTTCTCGGCCTCTTCGCCACCCAGGGCCTTGCCGATGGCAGCCCTGGCGGCGGCCAGCGGCGCCTCTTCCTCGTAGAAGCGGCGGGCCAGGCGCGACTGGCCGTTGACCATCGGGTAGGTGCCGAAGTTCAGCTCGTTCAGCTGCAGCGTCGGGGCCTTGGCCGGCTCGTCGGGCAGCACCAGCATGTAGGCGCGGTCGGCGCAGAAGGCCAGCTCGGCCAGGGTGCCGGCGAAGCAGGAGCCCGGCTCGATCAGCGCGAACAGGCTGCGCGAGGAAACGTCCAGGCGCGCCAGCGTGCGGCGCAGCATGCCCAGGGTCTCGTTGACGAACCAGTGGTCCTTGTGGGCCAGCATCAGGGCGTCGTTGGTCAGCACGGCGGCCGCGTCGCCTTCGGTCTTCAGCACCCAGGCGCCAATGTCCAGCTCGTTGGTGCGCATGCACAGAATGGCGTCGTCGAGCTCGCGCACCATCTGCAGCGGGTACCACGCGGCACCAGCGGCCTCGATACCGGCGATGTCCTTGGGCTGCTCGCCCTGGGGCGCCTTGACCACGAAGGTGGCGAGGCGCTTGGCGCGGTCGATGGACACCGTCACATATTTGTACGTGAGGCCGTCGGCCAGATCCTGGCGCTCCACTTTCGGCAGCTGCACGCCCTTGGCGCCAGCCGGCCGGCTGCTCTTGTCCGCCAGCTTGGCGGCGCGCTCGGCGACCACGGCGTCGAACTGCTGCGGCTTGGCGATGGCGTCCACCAGGCGCCAGTCCACGGCCTTCTGGCCACGCACGCCTTCGCTGGTGGTGCAGAAGATGTCGGCCAGGTCGTGGCGCACGTGGCGCTTGTCGGTCACGCGGGTCAGGCCGCCGGTGCCGGGCAGCACGCCCAGCAGGGGCACCTCGGGCAGGCTGACGCTGGAGGAGCGGTCGTCGACCAGCACGATGTCGTCGCAGGCCAGGGCCAGCTCGTAGCCGCCGCCGGCGCAGGCGCCGTTGAGGGCGGCGACGAACTTCAGGCCGCTGTTCTTGCTGGAATCCTCGATGCCGTTGCGGGTCTCGTTGGTGAACTTGCAGAAGTTCACCTTCCAGGCGTGGCTGGACAGGCCCAGCATGAAGATGTTGGCACCGGAGCAGAACACGCGGTCCTTGGCGCTGGAGACGACCACCGTGCGCACTTCCGGATGCTCGAAGCGGATGCGCTGCAGGGCATCGTGCAGCTCGATGTCCACGCCCAAGTCGTAGCTGTTGAGCTTGAGCTTGTAGCCGGGGCGAATGCCGGCGTCTTCGTCGATGTCGATCTTCAGCCGCGCCACCGGGCCTTCGAAGGAAAGCTTGATGTGGTGGTACTGGCCGGGGTCGGTGCGGTAATCGACTTTGGGAGGATGCACGGGGTCGGTCATGGCGTTCACGCTGGTCTCCTTGCAGGCGGTGGTTCGACGGTCATGGGCTGCTTCAGCCCCATGGACATGAATAATAGTGCACACAATGGGCCGCGTCAATGCATTTTAGTGCATGTTACATATCGGCTTCGATGTAAGTCCGCACTTTCTTGCGCAAGGCGTCGAAAGCCTCGTCCTCAGTGGCGTAGGCGCTGGTATCAAAGCGCAGGTCGGCCTTGGCATAGAAAGCCGAGCGCCCTTCCAGAATGCGCCGCAGGTCGTCCATGGCCTCGCGGCTGGCGGCCATCGGGCGCATGTCACCTTGCGCCGCGACCCGCGCCATATGGTCGGCCGGGTCGGCCTGCAGCCAGACGGTGGTGCAGTGCTGCAGCAGCAGGTTGAAGTTGGCGGCATCGGCCACCAGGCCGCCGGGGGTGGCGATCACCACTTCCGGGTAGATCTGGATCGCCTCTTCCAGCGCGCGGCGCTCGTAGCGGCGGTACGCGGGCGTGCCGTAGAGGTTGTGGATCTCGTGGATGCTGCAGCCGGCGAACTGCTCGATCTCCCGGCTCAGTTCGACAAAGGTATAGCCCAGGTCCTGCGCCAGCCGCTGGCCCAGCGCCGACTTGCCGGCGCCGCGCAGCCCCACCAGCGCGATGCGGGCGCGCCGCGCGTCGGACAGGCCAGTGGAATGGAACAGCTCGCTGAGTTGCTGGCGCGCGCGGCGCAGTTCGGGCTCGCTGCGGTGCTCCAGCAGTTCGCGGATCATCAGCCACTCGGGCGAGGAGGTGGTCACGTCGCCCAGCAGTTCGGCCAGGTCGCAGTGCAGGGCCTGCGCCACCTGCAGCAGCACCAGGATGGAGGCATTGCCCGATCCGTATTCCAGGTTGGCCAGGTGCCGCTCGGACACGCCGGCGGCGTGGGCCACGGCCTTGCGCGTCATGCCGCGGCGCGAGCGCAGCTCCCGCACGCGCTCACCGAGCGCGGCCAGAAAGGGGTGCCGCACCTCTTCCCCGGCGGCGCTCTTGTCCTGCGCCGCCCGCTCCTCGGCCACCTCTGTCTCCGGTCCTAGCATTCTGGTCAACCTCTCTTGACGTGCACTTTAATGCATGTTAGCGTACAAGCAGAATAATGCATTTCACCACGGGCGCCGGCAAAGATCAACTCGCACCGGCCCGGGCCAGACCCTTCAGGAGACAAGCATGAGCGCCGCCGCCCCCAACGCCCAAGACACCACGCCGGCCGATGTGGCCGCACCGCCCGAGCGCTTCAACTTCGCGCAGCATCTGCTCGACGTGAACGCCGGCCGGCCGGACAAGGTCGCCTTCATCGACGACCAGGGCCAGCTCACCTATGGCGCGCTGGCCGAGCGCACCAAGCGCCTGGCCGCCGGCCTGCGCAGCCTGTTCCTGCGCCGTGAGGAACGTGTGCTGCTGCTCATGCAGGACACCACCGACTGGCCGGTGTCCTTCCTCGGCAGCATGTACGCGGGCCTGGTGCCGGTGGCGGTGAACACCCTGCTCACCGCTGATGACTACGCCTACATGCTGGAACACTCGCGCGCGCAGGCCGTGCTGGTCTCGGGCACGCTGCTGCCGACGCTGAACGCGGCCATGACCAAAGCCGACCACGAGGTGCAACGGGTGATCGTCTCGCGCCCGCAGGCGCCGCTGCATCCGGCCGAACTGGAGTTCGAGGCCTTCCTGCAGGCCCACCCGCCGGCGGACGACCCGGCCCCCACCCAGGGCGACGACCCGGGCTTCTGGCTCTATTCGTCGGGCTCCACCGGTCGCCCCAAGGGCACGGTGCATTCGCACGCCAACCCCTACTGGACCTGCGAGCTGTACGGCAAGCGCGTGCTCGGCCTCCAGGAGAGCGACGTGTGCTTCTCCGCCGCCAAGCTGTTCTTCGCCTACGGCCTGGGCAACGGCCTCAGCTTCCCGATGAGCGTGGGTGCTACCACCGTGCTGATGGGCGAGCGGCCCACGCCCGAGGCCACCTTCGCCCGCTGGACGGGCGAGCACCCGTCGCTGGGCGGCATGCGCCCCACGGTGTTCTTCGGCGCCCCGACCGGCTTTGCCGGCATGCTGGCACACCCCAGGCTGCCGGCGCGCGATGCCGTGGCGCTGCGGCTGGTCTCTTCGGCCGGCGAGGCCCTGCCGGCCGAGTTGGGCGAGCGCTTCAAGCAACACTTCGGCGTGGACATCGTCGACGGCATCGGCTCCACCGAAATGCTGCACATCTTCCTGTCCAACAGTCCCGACAAGGTGCGCTACGGCACCACCGGCTGGCCGGTGCCCGGCTATACCATCGAACTGCGCGGCGACGACGGCGGCCCGGTGCCCGACGGCGAGCCGGGCGACCTCTACATCCAGGGGCCTTCAGCCGCCATGATGTACTGGGGCAACCGCGCCAAGACGCGCGACACCTTCCAGGGCGGCTGGACCAAGAGCGGCGACAAGTACGTGCGCAACGAGGACGGCAGCTACACCTACGGCGGCCGCAGTGACGACATGCTGAAGGTGAGCGGCATCTACGTCAGCCCCTTCGAGGTGGAGGCCACGCTGGTGCAGCACCCGTCGGTGCTGGAGGCCGCCGTGGTGGGCAAGCAGGACAGCGACGGCCTGACCAAGACCAAGGCCTTCGTGGTGTTCAAGCCCGGCGTGTCGGCCACCGAGGAAGAGCTCAAGGCCTTCGTCAAGGAGCGCCTGGCGCCCTACAAGTACCCGCGCTTCTTCGAGTTCGTGAGCGAGCTGCCGAAAACCGCCACCGGCAAGATCCAGCGCTTCAAGCTGCGCGAAGCCCAGGTGGACTGAGCGCAGGCAGCTACTCTTTCAGCAGCAACCTGCGCTCCGGTCGACTCAGGAGCGTTTGCGCACCGCGTCCCAGGGCTCGTTGGCGCTGGGCGGCTTCGAGGCGGCAAAGCCAGAGTTGCCGAAGCCGGTGTCGCCGCCGGTGGCTCCGAAGCTGGACAGGCTCTGCTCCGAGGGCTCGAAACCCGAAGCACCGATGGCCGACGGGCTGAAGCCCGAGGGGCCGGCCACCACCGGCTTGGGCGCGTCGCGCGTGACGCGCTCGCGCAGTTCGGCCGCCGGCGGCATGCGGCGCGCGCTGCCGCGCAGGCGCACCAGGCGGATGCCGGCGGTGCGCAGCATCAGCTTCTTCTGGGTGGCCGCCAGCTGGGCGTCCTCGTCGTTCTGCTCGCGCGCGCGGTCCAGATCGAAGGCATAGCAGGCCTCACCGTCCATGGAGCAGACCAGGTAGTCCACGCGCAACTGCCCCAGGTTGACCATGGCGCGCTGCCGGTCGGCGCTCTTGCGCACCGTGAGCACCTGCGCCAGCCGCGGGCGGAACAGCACCGCGCCGTCGGGAAAGGCCTGCTGCAGGTAGTGCAGCATCTCGATCTCGTCGCGGTTGATGGGGGACAGCGACGCATAACGATCGTTGCGCGCGTCGTAGATGCCGGCAGCGTCCGGCGCGCTGCGCAGCATGCGCCACAGCGCCAGCACCACCACCAGGCCGACCCCGATGGCCGCCCAGACCTGCCAGGACAGGCCCGCCAGCGCGGGCCAAGAGGAACTGACCTCGTTCATTTTTCTCTCCCTGAATCGGCAGGCCCCATGGGATCTGCCTCGTGCCATGCCTCCTCTGCGGGAGGACATGATCCGCCGGCTCGCGCCGGTCAGCCGGTATTGTGCCGCCCCGGGAGGCGTTTCAGGTGTCCTGGGACACCGTGATGGTCGGAAATTTGCTCGAAAAGTCCTTTGCGCGGGCGGCGATCCTGACCGCCACCTGCCGCGCCACCGCCTTGTAGATGGCGGCTTCGCTGCCATCCGGGTCGGCCACCACCGTGGGCTGGCCCGAATCGGCCTGCTCGCGGATGGCGCGCGACAGCGGCAGCGCCCCCAGGTAGTCGATGCCCAGTTCCCCGGCCATCTTCTTGCCGCCTTCGACGCCGAAGATGTGATCGGCGTGGCCGCACTGCGAGCAGATGTGCACCGCCATGTTCTCCACCAGGCCCAGCACCGGCACGTTCACCTTCTCGAACATGGCCACGGCGCGGCGCGCGTCGATCAGCGCGATGTCCTGCGGCGTGGTGACGATGACGGCGCCGGTGAGCGGGGTGCGCTGGCTCAGGGTGAGCTGGATGTCGCCGGTGCCCGGTGGCAGATCAACCACCAGATAGTCGAGGTCGTCCCAGCCGGTCTGGCGCAGCATCTGATCCATCGCCTGGCTGGCCATGGGGCCGCGCATGATCAGTGCCTCGTCGCGGTCGACCAGAAAGCCGATCGACATCACCTGCACGCCGTAGTTCTGCAGCGGGATCATGGTCTGGCCGTCCTCGCTCTCGGGACGGCCCTGCAGACCCATCATCACGTGCTGGCTGGGGCCGTGGATGTCGGCGTCCAGCAGGCCCACGCGCGCGCCCTCGGCGGCCAGCGCCAGCGCCAGGTTGGCCGCGGTGGTGCTCTTGCCCACCCCGCCCTTGCCGGAGGCCACGCCGATGATGTTCTTGACCCCCGGCATCAGCGGCACGCCACGCTGCACGGCGTGGGCAGTCACTTTCCAGCCGACGTGGGCCGACACATTGGTCACCCCGGGCACGCCGCGCACCGCGGCCACCAGCGCCTGGCGCAGCGCCGGCACCTGGCTCTTGGCCGGGTAGCCCAGTTCGATCTCGAACGACACGTCGCCGCCCTCGATCTGCAGGTTGCGCACCTGCTTGCCAGACACGACATCCTTGCCGGTGCCGGGATCGTTGACGGTCGCCAGTGCCTTCAGCACCTCTTGTTCCTGAATACTCATGGGCTCGCTCTCTGTGGACGCGCTAGTCTAGTCGCAGCCCGCGTAGCCCTGCCGACGCAGGGCTTTGGGGTTCTTCCTGGCGCCCCGGCGGCGCTCCGCCCAGCCCCCGCGTTCACCGACGCGGGGGTTCGCACGTGCCTAGAATCGAGGGTTTTGCCGCGCCCGGAACACCGAACGCCATGACCGCACCCCGCCAGCTTTTTGTCACCACCGCCCTGCCGTACGCCAACGGCAAGTTCCACATCGGCCACATCATGGAATACATCCAGGCCGACATCTGGGTGCGGGCGCAGCGCATGCTGGGCAGCAACGTCGACTTCGTCGGCGCCGACGACGCCCACGGCGCGCCGATCATGATCGCGGCCGAAAAGGCCGGCAAGACACCCGAGCAGTTCGTGGCCGACATCGCCGCCGGCCGCAAGCAGTACCTCGACGGTTTCCTGATCGCCTTCGACAACTGGCACTCCACCCACAGCCCCGAGAACACCGAGATCTCGCAGGCCATCTACAAGGACCTGAAGGCCGCCGGCCTGATCGAGACCCGCACCATCGAGCAGTTCTTCGATCCGGAAAAAGGCATGTTCCTGCCGGACCGCTTCATCAAGGGCGAATGCCCCAACTGCCACGCCAAGGACCAGTACGGCGACAACTGCGAGGTCTGCGGCGCCGTCTACGCGCCGACCGAGCTGATCGGCCCGTATTCCGCCCTGTCCGGTGCCAGGCCGGAGTTGCGCACCAGCGACCACTTCTTCTTCAAGCTCTCCGACCCGCGCTGCGTGGCGTTCCTGGAGCAGTGGACCAAGGCCGGCCACCTGCAGCCCGAGGTGGCCAACAAGGTGCGCGAATGGATCGCCCCCGGCGAGGACGGCAAGCCCAAGATGGGCGACTGGGACATCAGCCGCGACGCGCCCTACTTCGGCATCGAGATCCCGGATGCGCCGGGCAAGTACTTCTACGTCTGGCTGGACGCGCCCGTCGGCTACCTGGCCAGCCTGAAGAACCTGCTGGGCAAGCGCGGGCAGGACTTCGCCGCCTACATGGCGCAGCCTGGCCTGGAGCAGTACCACTTCATTGGCAAGGACATCATCACCTTCCACACGCTGTTCTGGCCGGCCATGCTGAAGTTCAGCGGCCGCAAGGTGCCGGACAACGTGTTCGTGCACGGCTTCCTCACCGTCAACAACGGCGAGAAGATGAGCAAGAGCCGCGGCACCGGGCTGGACCCGCTCAAGTACCTGCAGCTGGGCATGAACCCCGAATGGCTGCGCTACTACCTGGCGGCCAAGCTGTCGGCGCGCAACGAGGACATCGACTTCAACGCCGAGGACTTCATGCTGCGCGTCAACAGCGACCTGATCGGCAAGTTCGTCAACATCGCCTCGCGCGCGGCCGGCTTCATCACCAAGCGTTTCGACGGCCGCCTGGGCGTGGTCACGGCCGACGGCCTGGCGCTGCTGGAGCAGCTGCGCGCCGCCCTGTCGGCGGTGAAGCAGCTCTACGAACAGCGCGAGTTCGGCAAGGTGGTGCGCGAGGTCATGCAGCTGGCCGACCGCGTGAACGCCTATGTCGACCAGAACAAGCCCTGGGAGCTGGCCAAGAAGGAAGGCCAGGACGAGCGCCTGCACGACGTGTGCACCACCTGCATCGAGGCCTTCCGCATCCTGGCCGTCTACCTCAAGCCCATCCTGCCCAAGCTGGCGGCCGACGTGGAGAACTTCACCATGATGCCGCCCGAGCGCTTCGACAACGTGCTGGAGCCGCTGGGCGCAGGCGCGCAGATCGACGTCTACCAGCACCTGATGCAGCGCGTGGACGTGAAGCAGCTTGAAGCGCTTTTCGAGCCGCCAGCCCAGGCCCAGCAGGCGCCGGCAGCTATCAAAGACGAAGCATCCACCGCTACCACCGAGGCCCCGGGCGGCGAGCCGCTGGCGCCCGTCATCACCATCGACGACTTCGTGAAGATCGACCTGCGCATCGCCAGGATCGTGGACTGCGCGGCGGTGGAAGGCTCGACCAAGCTGCTGCGCCTGACGCTGGACGCCGGCGAGAAAGACGATGCCGGCGCCCCCCGCCTGCGCAACGTGTTCTCCGGCATCGCCAGCGCCTACCGGCCCGAGCAGCTCAAGGGCAAGCTCACCGTGCTGGTGGCCAACCTGGCGCCGCGCAAGATGAAGTTCGGCATCTCCGAAGGCATGGTGCTGGCCGCCAGCCACGGCGACGAGAAGGCCAACCCCGGCATCTACGTGCTGGAGCCCAACGAAGGCGCCCAGCCCGGCATGCGGGTGCGCTGAACGATCTCCGCGCGCCCCATGAAAGAAGCCCCTTCGCGGGGCTTTTTTTTGTGGTCTTTTCGGCCTGCAGCCGGCTCCCAGCGGGCGCAGGCAGCTATCGATTTCGTATCAACTCGGCATCCTGATGACGGCCCGAGTATCTGCGCTTCGCCCACCACTTGCGCGAAGCCGCGCTTCCGGGAAGAGGAGCCATGAGCCGATGGCCGCGGATCTGGCCAAGCCAGAGGAGCCGTGGTCCGGGTCCCCGGTTACTGGCGCCGTCCCGTCCGGAACGCGAGGAAGGAAGCCGCGTGAGCGGCCCAGGAGGTTGCGGCCGACTCCGGGGGTGTCACACCGCCACTCCCACCGTCAGCGCCGCGATGTACCCGGAGCTCACGCTGCCGGTGACGGTGGCCATCTGGTGCGCCGCGCTGTCGTTGCCGAACACGCTGTCGGTGGCCAGGGTGATGGCGTTCAGGTTGCGCGTGCTGTTGCCGTAGCCGGTGGCGCCGCTGTAGACGGCGCTGCAGGCGTCTTCCGGCAGCGCCACCTGCGAGGTCTTGATGTCGCTGGCCGCGCTGGTGGCGGTGGCCAGGCTGCGGTAGACCTCGAAGTGGATGTGCGGCCAGCGGCCGGTATAGCAGCCCGGGAAGACGGTGGTGAAGCTGACCAGCGCGTTGGCGTCGGTCACCTGCACGCCGCGCAGGAAGTTCTGGTTGGTGAAGCCGCTGGAGTAGAGCGAGTAGTTGCCGTCGGCCGTGCAGTGCCAGATGTAGACGGCCAGCCCTTCCAGGCTGGCGCAGCTGGCGGCGCTGTTGACCAGCTTGAGCGTCAGCGTCAGCGGCACGCCGCTGGCCGTGCCGGACAGGCTGCCGAAGCTGGAGCGGATGTCGCTGCGCACCACGCCGCTTTGCGTCAGCACGTTCACGGTGCTGCCGGAAATCTGGTTGGTGCCGTCGGCCGGGTACGGGCCATTGGTTTCGTCCGGGATGGTGCTGCAGGTGCCGGAGCTGCTGGTCGTGGTGCTGGAGCTGCTGCTGGTGCCCGTGCTGCCCGTGGTGGTTGTGGTGGTGGAGCTGCTGGAAGAACTGCTGGAGCTGGAACTGCTCGTGCCGGAACTGCTGCTCGAACTGCTGGTCGTGGTGTCGCCGCCACCACCGCAGGCGGCCAGGATCACCGGCGCGCCGGCCGACAGCGCGCCGGCCGACAGCCAGCGCAGCGCCTGGCGCCGCGCCGCGGCGGCGCGGGTCATGGTGCCCAGGTCGTGGGCGAGCTGGGGGCCATGGTCGTCGTCATGGTCGGGCGCGTTGAGCGCGGGCTTGGTGTGCATGCATCCCTCCGGGTTGGTGCGCGCCGGGCCGGCGGCGCGTGTTGGTGCCGTGCCCGCTTCACCGTCGGCAGCTGAGGGCCAAGGGCAGAGGGGCGAACCAGAGGCATTCTGGTGGCCATACCCGGGATGCCATGTGTCCGCCGGGTAAAGCCCGCGTAAAAGACGGCAACCGGCGGTGCGGCCTGCGTATCGGGGTGACAAAACGCCGCGCGACGACGGTCCGCGGCAAGCTCCGCGCTACGTCGTGGCGCGGAATCAGCGCAGGGCGATGCCGGCTTCCAGCGTGGCCAGCAGGCCGTCGGCCAGGCTGCCCGTCACGGTGGCCACCTGGTGCACGCCGCCATCGTCCTTGAAGGCCTCGTCGGTCGTCAGGCTGGCCGCCGCCAGCTTGGCCACGTTGTCGGCGTAGCTCTTCTCGCCGGCGTAGACCGCCTTGCACGCGTCCTGCGGCAGAGCGAGCTGCGACACCCACAGCGCGCGCGCGCCGGAGGTGGCCTCTTCCGGGCTGCGGAAGACCTCGAACAGCATGTGCGGCCAGCGCGTCTGGTGGCAGCCGGGGAAGATGGTCTTGAAACTGGCCAGCCCGGCCTCGTCCGACACCTGCGTGCCGCGCAGGTAGTTCTGCTGCGTGATGGGGTCCTGGTACAGGCTGAAGCGGCCGTCGCGGTCGCAGTGCCACAGGTACACCACCAGGCCGCGCAGGCTGGCGCAGCGGTTGGCGGTGTTGACCAGCTTGAGCGACACCGTCAGCGGCACGCCGTCGGCACGGCCGCTGAACTGGCCGAAGCTGGAGCGGATGTCGGCGCGTAGCAGCCCTGGCTCCTTGAGGATGTTCAGGTGCTTGCCGTGCGCACCGGCGCTGCCGTCGGCGGCGAACAGACCCGCCTGCTCGGCCGGCAGCGGCGAGCAGCTGCCGTCGCTCGGCGAGGTGCCGGCCGAGGCCTCGCTGGCCGCATGGCTGATGTGCCGTGCCGGGGCCGAAGCCTGGGTCACGGAATCGGGCGGCCGCGATGCCGCTGGCGCGGGCACGTTGACGGCGTCGCCGCGCATCTTGTCGCAGCCGGCCAGCCAGCCGGCACCGATCAGCGCCGCCGTGCCACCCGCCAGCCGGCGCAGGCTGGCGCGCCGGCCGAGCGCCGGCGCCGCAGGGCCCGGGCAGGCACCGGACGCCGCGGACGGCGAGGAATCGGGATCACGCTGAGAGGACGTTCCCGGGGCTGATGTCGACATACGCACTTTCCAACCGCAAGCCTTGCCCGCCCGGCCCACGCAACGGCCACCTGGGCAAGGCGCTATTGTCACGCAAGGGCAACATGTGCATTGAATGTGCGTAATATGTGCGTTGCGAACGGTACCGGAACGGCGCAAAGGCCTATGATGCGCCTTACGCCAGCTCACAGCGCGTCCACCATGGTTCCAGCCGTCTCCTTTCGCCCGCGCCTCATCAGCGCACTTGCGGGCTACGACCGCGCACGCTTCACCCAGGACTTGGGCGCGGGGCTCACGGTGGCGGTGGTGGCGCTGCCTCTGGCCATGGCGTTCGCAATCGCCAGCGGCCTGAAGCCCGAGGCCGGGCTGTTCACCGCCATCATCGCGGGTTTCATCATCTCGGCCCTCGGCGGCAGCCGGGTGCAGATCGGCGGGCCGGCGGGGGCGTTCATCGTCATCGTCTACGGCATCGTCCAGCAGTACGGCGTGGCCAACCTGATCCTGGCCACCACGCTGTCGGGGCTGATCCTGCTGGCCATGGGCGTGTTCCGCCTGGGCACGCTGATCCGCTTCATCCCGGTGGCGGTGATCATTGGTTTCACCAACGGCATCGCGGTGCTGATCGCGCTCTCGCAGATCAAGGACTTCCTGGGCCTGACCATCCCCAAGATGCCGGGCGAGTTCTTCGGCATCCTGCACGCGCTGGGCACGCACCTGAACACGCTCAACCCGTGGGCACTGGGGGTGGCGCTGGGCTCGCTGGTCATCGTGGTCGGCTGGCAGCGCTGGGCCAAGAAGGTGCCGGTAATCGGCCCGATCCTGCCCTTCGGCGACAAGCTCTCCAGCGTGCCGGGCTCGATCGTCGCGCTGATCCTGGCCACCACGGCGGTGGCCGTGTTCCACCTGCCGGTGGAAACCATCGGCAGCCGCTTCGGCGGCGTGCCGGCCTCGCTGCCGGCGCTCACGGTGCCTGATCTGAGCTGGGACAGCGCCCGCCACATGCTGATGCCCGCCGTCACGTTGGCGCTGCTGGGCGCCATCGAATCGCTGCTGTGCGCCCGCGTGGCCGACGGCATGGTGGGCGACCGCCACGACCCCAACCAGGAGCTGATGGCCCAGGGCATCGCCAACATCGCCAGCCCGCTGTTCGGCGGCATGCCGGCCACCGGCACCATCGCCCGCACCGTGACCAACGTGAAGAGCGGCGCCACCAGCCCCGTCGCCGGCATGGTGCACGCGCTGACGCTGCTGGTGGTGATCCTGGTGGCGGCGCCGCTGGCCAGCTCCATCCCGCTGGCCACGCTGGCCGCCATCCTGATGTTCGTGGCCTGGAACATGGGCGAATGGCGCGAATTCACCCGCCTGGGCAGCTACCGCGTGCCCTATCGCGTGACGCTGTTGGCGGTGTTCCTGCTCACCGTCGTCGTCGATCTGACGGCGGCGGTGGAGTTCGGCATCTTCGCCGCCTGCATCACCTTCATCTACCGCATCTCCAACCTCACCCGCTCGGAACGCATGACGGCCGATGTGTACCCCGCCCTGGCCGGGCGCGAGGCGGACATCCAGGTCTGGCGCCTCTACGGCGCGCTGTTCTTCGGCGCGGTGAAGCTGATCGAGCAGCTCGAAGACCACCTGCCGGCGCGCACCCTGGTGCTGGACATGAAGAACGTGATCTACGTCGATTCCACCGGCGCCGAGGAACTGGAAAACCTGGTCCACGCCTGCCACAAGGCCGGCGTGCGGCTGATCCTGTGCGGCCTGATGAACCAGCCGCTCGACATCGCCCGCCGCACCGGCCTGCTGGGCGCGCTGAAGGAAGAGCTGCAGCCCGACGTGGCCGCCGGCGTGGCGGCCGCCACCGGCAGCGAGCCGGCCCCGCCAGCCGCCGGCTGAAGCCCCCGGGGCGAACCGGGGCAGCCGGTTCAGGTTCCAATACCGCCTGCCGGTTCCACACCCCCGGAAGGTCCACCATGTCTGCCGTCCACCACGCCGCCCAGCAGGGCTTTTCCAGCCAGGCCGACGCCTACGCCCGCGGCCGCCCCGATTACCCCGAGGCGCTGGACGGCTGGCTGAAGCAGGCGCTGGGCCTGGGCCCCGGCCGCCAGGTGGCGGACGTGGGCGCGGGCACCGGCAAGTTCACGCCGCGGCTGGTGCGCACCGGCGCCGAAGTTGCCGCCGTGGAGCCGGTGGAGGCCATGCGCGCCAAGCTGAGTGAGGCGCTGCCCGGCGTGCGGGCGCTGGCCGGCACGGCGCAGGCGCTGCCGCTGGGCGATGCCCGCCTGGACGCCGTAGTCTGCGCCCAGGCCTTCCACTGGTTCGCCAGTGCGGCGGCGCTGCAGGAATTCCACCGCGTGCTGCGCCCCGGCGGCCGGTTGGGGCTGGTGTGGAACGTGCGCGACGAGAGCGTGGACTGGGTGGCCGAGCTCACCGCCATCATGACCCCGTACGAAGGCGACGCTCCACGCTTCTACAAGGGCGACTGGCGCCTGCCCTTCGAGGCGCCCGGCCAGCGCTGGTTCGGCCCGCTGCAGGAAACCCGCTGGCCCTATGTGCACCGCGGCACGCCGCAGGACGTGGTGGTCAACCGCACGATGTCGGTCAGCTTCATCGCCGCGCTGCCAGCGCCTGAGCAGGCCCGCGTGCGCGAGCGCATCGAGGCGCTGATCGCCCGCCACCCCGCGCTGCGCGGCCAGGCGGTGGTGGACTTCCCCTACACCACGCAGGCCTACGCGGCCGAAAAGCTGGCCTAGCCGCCGCCGCGCATGTCCGGCCCGTCCAGGTCGCGGCCGATTTCGGTGCGGATCACGCGGTAGTCGGGCGAGAAGGTGACGAAGAACATCTTCTTCTCGTTGGCGGCGGTGTCGAGAAAGCGCCAGGACCAGTCGATCTCGTTCTTGAGCTTGTACGGCACCTGCCGGGCCGGCTTGCCCAGCATCTGGCGAACCTGCTCCATGGTCATGCCGGGCTGCACGCGGGCGAAGTTGTGCGGGTTCAGCACCTGGCGCAGCGCGCTCATCCTGCCGTCGGTGCCGATGGTGATCATGTAGTTCTGCGTACCCTCGGGCTGGCGGTTGTACTCGTAGGTCTTGCTGCCGTCGGGCTCGGGCCACACGCGTTCGGGCTGGCCGAAGCGCTGCACCACGTCGGCCTCGGTGGAAACGCCCTCTTCCAGCTCCTTGATGGCCTGGTTGTCGCAGGCGGCCAGGGCGCCCAGCAGCGCCAGGGCGGCGGCGGTGGCGGCCTTTTTCCAGTGTCGTGCGATGCTCATGCGGGCTGTGCTCCCCTTAAAATGCGGTCCAGCGTCCTCAACGCGGCCCAGGTGGCGTACGTTGTCGGACAGAACCGATCATTTCCTGCCCGCGAGTGTATGTCCATCGCCAATTTCTTCCGCCGCCCGCACTACACCTCGGACGCGACCGATTTCATCGAGCAGCTCAAGCGCGAGAAACCCGGGCTGGACGAAGGCCAGCGCCAGGGCCGTGCCCTGCTGTGGGACAAGCAGATCGACCGCGACCTGCAGGCCGAATTCCGCGCCGGCCGCGTGCAGCAGAAGCCCTACGTCTACCAGACCGCGCCCAGCCCGGACTGAGCCCGTCGGCGCTGGCTTGGCCAGCCCGGTTTTTGTGAGCCAAATCGCCCTCCAGCCCAAGCGTGGCGGGCGCAGGCAGCTCACCTATCCATAGCATGAACCACCCCGAATCCACCCCCGGGCTGATGCTGGAGCCCACACCCGCCAGCGCCGAGGTGCTGCCCGAGGTGGTGGACCACGTGGCGGTGGCGCGGCTGTACGGCGAGCCGCTGTTCGCGCTGCCGCAGGACCTGTACATCCCGCCCGACGCGCTGGAGGTGTTCCTGGAGGCCTTCGAGGGGCCGCTGGACCTGCTGCTCTACCTGATCCGCAAGCAGAACTTCAACATCCTCGACATCCCCATGGCGGCGGTGACGCGCCAGTACCTGAGCTACGTGGACGAGATCCGCGCGCGCAACCTGGAGCTGGCGGCCGAATACCTGCTGATGGCGGCCATGCTGATCGAGATCAAGTCGCGCATGCTGCTGCCGCCCAAGAAGACGGCCGAGGGCGAGGAGCCCGAAGACCCGCGCGCCGAGCTGGTGCGCCGCCTGCTCGAGTACGAGCAGATGAAGCTCGCCTCGGCCCGGCTGGCCGAACTGCCGCAGTACGGCCGCGAATTCCTCAAGGCGCAGGTGTACGTGGAGCAGGCGCTCAAGCCGCGCTTCCCCGACGTGGCGCTGGTCGACATCCAGCAGGCCTGGCAGGACATCCTGCGCCGCGCCAAGCTGGTGCAGCACCACAAGATCACGCGCGAGGAGCTTTCGGTGCGCGAGCACATGAGCCTGGTGCTCAAGAAGCTCCAGGGCCGCCGCTTCGCGCCCTTCGAGGACCTGTTCGACCCGGCCCGCGGCGTGCCGGTGCTGGTGGTCACGCTGATCGCCCTGCTCGAACTGGCCAAGGAAACGCTGGTGGAAGTCACCCAGGCCGAGGCCTACGCGCCCATCTACGTGCGGCTGGCGTTCACGCCCGCCGGGTAAGCCCCGCCCGCGGCTGCGGACCCGGACGCCGCGCCGGCCCAGCGGCGCCAGCGCCCGGCAAGGGCTGGCTACCCCTTTCCCGCAGGCCAATCACTTCTCTTTTGATAGCTGCCTGCGCCTGCCATGCCTGGTCAAAACCTGGATTTGGCAACTCCTTCACACCGCCGTTGCCCCCAGCCGACGCCCAGGTGGACGAATGGACTTCCGACAGCTTTCCCTGGCGCCGGCCGCGCCGGGGGGCGCACAATCGCCCCTTCTTTTCTGCCACGGGAGATGAACCATGGGACTGCTTGACTCCGTACTCGGCTCGGTGCTGGCCGGCCAGAACCAGCAAGGCGGCGGCCTGGGTGGCCTGGGCGAGGTGCTGGGCGGCATGCTCGGCGGCCAGCAGCAGCCGCAGCAACCGCAGGGCGGCACCGGCGGGCTGAACATGGGCCTGGTCGCCGCGCTGGCACCCATCCTGATGAGCATGCTGGCCAACAACAGCAGCCAGGGCGGCCTGGGCGGCCTGCTCGACAAATTCACCCACGCCGGCGCGGGCGACGCCGCCGGCTCCTGGGTCGGCAGCGGTGCCAACCAGCCCGTGAGCCCGGATCAGGTGACGCAGGCGCTGGGCCCCGACGTGATCAGCCAGATCGCCGCGCAGCTCGGCATCGGCCACCAGCAGGCTGCCGGCGGCGTGGCCGCCGTGCTGCCGGAGCTGATCGACAAGCTCACCCCGCACGGCCAGGCCCCGCAGGGCGGCCTGGGCAGCACCGACGACATCGTCGGCATGCTGGGCCGCATGCTGCAGCGCTGAGAGCGCGCCAATCAGCCGTGAAAGGCGCCCCCGGGGCGCCTTTTTGCTGCCCCTGGCCGGCACGGCAGGCGTGCCACGGGGGTGTGCGAACATCGGCGCATGATCATTGCCCACACCGTGGCCGAGCTGCGCCACGCCCTTCGCCACACAGAACGCCCCGCCTTCGTGCCCACCATGGGCAACCTGCACGCAGGGCATCTGTCGCTGCTCGCGCAGGCCAAGCCGCTGGGCGACGCCACCGTGACCAGCATCTTCGTGAACCGGCTGCAGTTTTTGCCGGGCGAGGATTTCGACAGCTACCCGCGCACCTTCGCCGACGACTGCGCGGCGCTGGAGCAGGCCGGCTGCGACGTGCTGTTCGCCCCGCGCGAGGGCGACCTCTACCCCGAGCCGCAGACCTTCAGGATCCAGCCCGACCCGCAACTGGCCGACCTGCTGGAAGGCGCGTTCCGCCCCGGCTTCTTCACCGGCATGGCCACGGTGGTGATGAAGCTGTTCATGGCCGTGTTCGCCGGCAAGCCGCACGGCACGGCGATGTTCGGCAAGAAGGACTACCAGCAGCTGATGGTGGTGCGCGGCATGGTGCGCCAGTTCGCGCTGCCCGTCGACGTGGTGGCCTGCGAGACCGAGCGCGCCGACGACGGCCTGGCGCTGTCTTCCCGCAACCGCTACCTGACCGAGGCCGAGCGCGCCGAAAGCGTGCAGCTGGTGCAGGCGCTGCGGGCGCTGGCCCAGGCGGCACTGGCGGCCGGCGAGCGCCTGCCGGCGGAGCGGCCGGCGCTGGAGACCGCCGCCACCGCGCAGCTGGCCGCGCGCGGCTGGCAACCCGACTACCTCACCGTGCGCCGCCGCGCCGACCTGCTGCCGCCCCGGGCCGGCGACGGCGCGGGCGCCCTGGTGGCGCTGGGCGCCGCGCGGCTGGGCAGCACGCGGTTGATCGACAACCTGGAGGTTTGACCCCCCCTGAGTCGCCTTCGGCGCCTTCCCCCCGGGGGGGACGACGCCAGTGGCCGAGCGGAGCCCGCTCCACGGCGTCCGCGCGTAGGGCCTGCTCCGCGGCCCTGGGGGGGCGGCTTGCTGCGCAGCCGCGCGGTGGGCGCTGGCCCGTGCCGGTCTGGCGGTTGGTATCAAAACCATAGCTGGCTGCGGTCGCTGCTCCTGGGCTGGAGGCCAAAAAGGCTCACAAAACTGCGGGGGTAGCGGATGGGTCGGCTCCGCAGCTGAAGCGCGGTTGAAGGCGTTGCCGGGCTGCGGCGCAGTCGCCGCGTCATCACCGAACCACATCTAAAACGATAGCTGCCTGCGCCTGTCACGCCTGGGCTGGAGCCTCAAAAGGCTCCAAAAAAGCCGCTACAGCAGCTCGCCCTTGGGATCGCGCCCCATCAGGGCGGCCACGGCTTCGACGGGCTTGAGCTGGCCGTCGAGCAGGGCCACCACGCATTCGGTGATGGGCATGTCCACGCCCAAGTGGCGGGCGCGCTGCAGCACGGTGCGCGCGCAGTACACGCCTTCGGCCACGTGGCCGAGCGATTGCACGGCCTGCTCCAGCGTCTTGCCGGCGGCCAGCTGCAGGCCGACCTGGCGGTTGCGGCTGAGGTCGCCGGTGGCGGTGAGCACCAGGTCGCCGAGGCCCGACAGGCCCATGAAGGTCTCGGGCCGCGCGCCCAGGGCCAAGCCCAGGCGCGTCATCTCGGCCAGGCCGCGGGTGATGAGCGCGGCGCGGGCGTTCAGGCCCAGGTTCATGCCGTCGGCCAGGCCGGTGGCGATGGCCAGCACGTTCTTCACCGCGCCGCCCACTTCCACGCCCACCAGGTCGTCGTTGGCGTAGATGCGCAGCGTGGCGCCGTGGAAGGCCGCCACCAGCGCGTCGCGCACGCTGGCGTGGGCGCTGGCGGCCACCAGCGCCGTGGGCTGGCCGCGCGCCACTTCCTGCGCGAAGCTGGGGCCGCTGAGCACGCCGGCCAGCAGCTCGGGTGCGACCTGGCGCTGCACCTCGTGCGGCAGCAGGCCGAAGGGGCGCGCCGCGCCGGTGTCCCGCGCCGGCTCGAAGCCCTTGCACAGCCAGGCCAGCGGCACGCCGGCGCCGCGCAGGGCGATCAGCGTCTCGCGCAGGCCGGCCACGGGCATGGCGGCGACCAGCAGGTCGGCGTAGCCGGCGTCGGCGATCAGATCGGGCAGCGCGCCGCCGCGGATGGTGAGCTCGCGCGGCAGCGGGATGCCGGGCAGGTAGCGCGCGTTCTCGCGCGCCCGGTCCAAGGCCATGGCTTGGGCGACGTCGCGCGCCCACAGCTCCACGCGGTGGCCGCCGCCCTGGCGCGCCGCCTTGACGGCCAGCGCCGTGCCCCAGGCGCCCGCGCCGATGACTATGATTTTCATAGCTGCCTGCACCCGTCCTGCCTGGGCCAATGGCCTGTTTGACCCAGAATTACTGGGTGATGATGGGCGAGCCGCCCTCGCCCTGCTGAGCCTGCTGCTGCTCGTACATCGACTGGAAGTTGATCTCCGCCAGATGCACCGGCGGGAAGCCGCCGCGCTGGATCAGGTCGGCCACGTTGCCGCGCAGGTAGGGGTAGACGATCTGCGGGCAGGCGATGCCGATGATGGGGCCCATCTGGTCGTCCGGCACGTTGCGCACCTCGAAGATGCCGGCCTGCTTGCATTCGCACAGGAACACGGTCTTGTCCTGGATCTTGGTCTGCACGGTGGCGGTGACGGTGATCTCGAAGATGCCCTCGGCCACGTTCTCGGCGTTGACGCCCAGGTTGATCTCCACCGACGGCTGTTCCTGGTCGAGCAGGATGGCGGGGGAATTGGGCTGCTCCAGCGAAGCCTCCTTCAGATAGACGCGCTGGATGTTGAACACGGGATCCTGGTCGGCCATGAGGTGTCTCGCTTGGGGGAAGTTGAAAAAAAGAGGCGGACGCCGGTCCCGGCGCGCCGCGATGGGGTGATTATCTCAAGAGTCCGGCGGCGGTCCGCCAGACCTGGGCCGGACGGGTGTCAGATCCGCGCCGGGCGGGCTGGATGAGCAAACCGCGGCGCTGGCGGGCGGAGGCCGGGCAACAAGCCTGGCACGGCCTGAATGGGGCGAGGCGCGTCAGGGGTTCAGCAGCGGGTCCAGCCCGCCCCGGCGGTCCAGCGCCACCAGGTCGTCGCAGCCGCCCACGTGCGTGCCGCCGATGAAGATCTGCGGCACGGTGCGGCGGCCGGTAATCTCCATCATGCGGCCGCGCTCGGCCGGCTGCTCGTCGACGCGGATTTCCTCGATCTCGGCCACGCCCTTGGCCTTGAGCAGCTGCTTGGCGCGGATGCAGTAGGGGCACCACGCGGTGGTGTACATCTTCACGGCCTGCATGGTCAGGCCTCGGCGATCGGCAGGTTGGCGTCGCGCCAGCTCTTCAGGCCGCCGCCCAGCGAGCGGGCGTTCTCGTAGCCCAGTTTCTTGGCGATGGCGACCGCGCGGCCGGAGCGCACGCCCGAGGCGCAGACCATGATCACCGGCACCGCCTTGTTCTTCACCACGCCAGGCAGCTTGGCCTCCAGCTCGCCCAGCGGGATGCTCCTGGCGCCGGCGATGTGGGCCTGGGCGTACTCCTGGGGCGAGCAGACGTCGACCACCACCGCCTTCTCGCGGTTCATGAGCTGCACCGCCTCGGGCGCGGAAATGCCGGCCGCCAAGCCGCCGCCGGACACCATGGGCCACAGCAGCATGCCGCCGGACACCAGCGCCACCAGAATCAGCATCCAGTTCGAAACAATGAAATCCACTTGCATTCCTGGTCGTGAAGCCGCACCTGGGAAAGGCCTGCGGCGAAGGGGTTGAACCGCGGCCGGGTACCCACCGGCACCCACCGCTTCGGGCGAAATTCTAGAATGTCGGGTTTCTGTCTGCCGGCAGACCGGCAGAAGCCCCGCGATCGCCCTCTGTTACCGCTGCCCGCCAGCGCCCCGCCCGACATGCACAAGCTCGTTCTCATTCGCCACGGCGAATCCACCTGGAACCTCGAAAACCGCTTCACCGGCTGGACCGATGTGGACCTCACGCCCACCGGCATCTCGCAGGCCATGTCGGCCGGCAAGCTGCTCAAGGCCGAGGGCTGGGATTTCGACATCGCCTACACCAGCGTGCTCAAGCGTGCCATCCACACGCTCTGGTACGTGCTGGACGAGATGGACCGCACCTGGCTGCCGGTGGTCAAGAGCTGGCGCCTGAACGAGCGCCACTACGGCGCGCTGCAGGGCCTGAACAAGGCCGACATGGCCAAACAGTACGGCGACGAGCAGGTGCTGGTCTGGCGCCGCAGCTACGACACCCCGCCGCCCGCGCTGGAGCCGACCGATCCGCGCAGCGAACGCAGCGACCGCCGCTACGAGAAGCTGGACCCGGCCAACGTACCGCTGACCGAGTGCCTGAAGGACACCGTGGCCCGCGTGATGCCGTTCTGGAACGAGGCGCTGGCGCCCGCCATCCGCAGCGGCAAGCGCGTGGTGGTGTCGGCGCACGGCAACTCCATCCGCGCGCTGGTCAAGTACCTGGACGGCATCTCCGACGCCGACATCGTGGGCCTGAACATCCCCAACGGCATTCCGCTGGTGTACGAGCTGGATGCCGAGCTGAAGCCGATCCGCCACTACTACCTGGGCGATGCCGAAGCCGCCGCCAAGGCCGCTGCTGCGGTCGCCCAGCAGGGCTCGGCACGCTGAGGCGCCACAGGCATAGTTCCTGCTTGGAAAAGTACGGAACTTCGCCCGGTTACCACACCCCAAGGCCTCAGCAGGTATATTGCGTGGCGCCAGGAGTTCCCACCCCATGAGTCAAAAAGTCAAAGTCGCCGGCTGGATTGCCGTCGGCGCCCTCGCCGGTGCACTGACCACCGTGTCGCTGCAGACGGTGGCGCGCGGCACCATGGCGCCGCTGCCGCTGGAAGAGCTGCAGCAGCTGGCGGCTGTCTTCAGCATGATCAAGAGCGACTACGTCGAGCCGGTCGACGACAAGAAGCTCATCACCGACGCGATCTCGGGCATGGTGTCCAGCCTGGATCCGCACTCCCAGTATTTCGACAAGAAGTCGTACAAGGAATTCCGTGAGGGCACCACCGGCCGCTTCGTCGGCGTGGGCATCGAGATCACGCAGGAAGACGGGCTGATCCGCATCGTCTCCCCCATCGAAGGCTCGCCGGCCGACCGCGCCGGCCTCAAGCCCGGCGACCTGATCACCAAGGTCGACGACACCGCCGTCAAGGGGCTGTCGCTGAGCGAGGCGGTCAAGCGCATGCGCGGCCAGCCGGGCACCAAGGTGGTCCTCACCATCTTCCGCAAGGACGAGAGCCGCACCTTCCCCGTGACCATCACGCGCGAGGAAATCCGCACGCAGTCGGTGAAGGCCAAGGAAGTCGAGCCCGGCTACGCCTGGGTGCGCCTGACGCAGTTCCAGGAACGCACGGTGGAAGACTTCGTGACCAAGGTCAACGAGCTGTACGCCAAGGACCCGCACATCAAGGGCCTGGTGCTGGACCTGCGCAATGACCCGGGCGGCCTGCTCGATGCCGCCGTGGCCATCTCCTCCGCCTTCCTGCCGGCCGGCAGCACGGTGGTGTCGACCGACGGGCAGATCCCGGAAAGCAAGGCCGTGTTCAAGGCCGAGCCGCAGGACTACATGCGCCGCCGCGGCGTCGACCCGCTCAAGACCCTGCCGCCGGCGCTCAAGACCGTGCCGCTGGTGGTGCTGGTCAACGAAGGCTCGGCCTCGGCCAGCGAGATCGTGGCCGGCGCGCTGCAGGACCACAAACGCGCCACGCTCATGGGCAGCCAGACCTTCGGCAAGGGCTCGGTGCAGACCGTGCGCCCGCTGGGCCCCGACACGGCGCTGAAGATCACCACGGCGCGCTACTACACGCCCAACGGCACCTCGATCCAGGCGCGCGGCATCGTGCCCGACATCATGATCGACGACACCGCCGAAGGCAGCCCCTTCGCCGTGCTGCGCATGCGCGAGTCCGACCTCGACAAGCACCTGGCCGGCACCAACGAAACCAAGGATCCGGCTCTGGAGAAGGAGCGCGAGGAAGCGCTCAAGCGCCTGGAAGCCGAGTCGCGCAAGCCGGCCAGCGAGCGCCGCCCGCCCGAGTACGGCAGCGCCAAGGACTTCCAGCTGCAGCAGGCGCTGGCCAAGCTCAAGGGCCAGCCGGTCAAGGTCAGCACCACGCTGGTCGAACGCAAGGTCGAGCCCAAGACCGAATAAGGCCATCGCGCAGGCCGCTCCGGCGGGCCGCGCCGCCTTTTGACAACCCCCATGGACGACTCGCAGCTGCAGCGCTACGCGCGCCACCTGCTGCTGGACGACATCGGCGTCGAAGGCCAGGAGAAGCTGCTGTCGGCCCACGTGCTGGTGGTGGGCCTCGGCGGCCTGGGGTCGCCGGTGGCCATGTACCTGGCGAGCGCCGGCGTCGGTACGCTGACCCTGGTGGACCACGACACGGTCGACCTCACCAACCTGCAACGCCAGATCGTCCACGCCACCGACCGGGTGGGGCAACCCAAGGTGGCCTCGGCCCGGCAGGCGCTGGCGGCGCTGAACCCCCTGGTGCATGTGAATGCCATTGAGCAGCGGGCCTCCGCGGCGGAACTCGACGCGCTGGTCGCCGCCGCCGACCTGGTGGTGGACTGCAGCGACAACTTCGCCACCCGGCAGGCCATCAACGCGGCCTGCGTGGCCCACCGGCGTCCGCTGGTGTCCGGCGCGGCGATCGGCTTCGACGGCCAGGTGAGCGTCTACGACCCGCGCCAGGCCGACGCGCCCTGCTACGCCTGCGTGTTCCCGCCCACGCAGGAGGTGCCCGAGGTCCAGTGCGCCACCATGGGCGTGTTCGCCCCGCTGGTCGGTATCGTCGGCACGATCCAGGCGGCCGAGGCGCTCAAGGTGCTGAGCGGCGCCGGCCAGCCCCTGACCGGGCGGCTGCTGCTGATCGACGCGCGCGGCATGGAATTCAACGAGATGCGGCTCAAGCGCGCGCCCGACTGCCCGGTCTGCGGGAACCGGGGCGCCCCTCCTTTGGTGTAGGCCGATTCCTACAGCACCCGGCTCCGGATACTGGCACCGGCCGCGCCGCGGCGCTCCTAAACTCGGAACCATCTCGATCCTTTGCGGACGAGGTACCAGCCGATGCAGTGCCTGCTGCCGTTGTAGCCAACCTGAGACCGTTGCCCCGTGGACCGGCCCGGACCCTTGAAGACCTATATCGTTGAAGACAATCCGACCATCCGCGAAAACCTGATCGGCACCTTGCAGGAGCTGGCAGGCGTGGAGCCGGTAGGATTCGCCGAGACGGAGCAGCAGGGCGCGACCTGGCTGAGCGCCAACAATGGGCGCTGGAACCTGGCCATTGTCGACCTGTTTCTCAAGCAGGGCAGCGGGCTGGGCGTGCTGCAGGCCTGCCAGAGGCGCGATCCCGAGCAGAAGGTGGTGGTGCTGACCAACTACGCGACGCCCGACATTCGGGCCCGCTGCCGCGAACTGGGCGTGGACGCCGTGTTCGACAAGTCCACCGACATCGAGGCACTGATCGATTTCTGCAACGAACTGCGCGGCTCGCACTGATGGCATCCGGCGCCATGCCCTTCCCGGCCACCGCCGGCCGCGCCGGGTGGCGCCCGCAAGGCTCAGTCGATCAGCTTGTTCTTGAGCGCGTAGTAGGTCAGGTCGCTGTTGGAATGCAGGCCCATCTTTTCCATCAGGCGGGTGCGATAGGTGCTCACCGTCTTGACGCTGAGCGACAGCGATTCCGCGATGTGGCCGGCCGTCTCGCCCCTGGCCAGCTTCAGGAACACCTGGAACTCGCGCTCCGAAAGCTGTTCGTGCGGCGGCGCGTCTCCCTTGCGGCCCAGTTGCTGCGCCAGCAGCTCCGCCACCTGCGGCGTGATGTAGCGCTTGCCCAAAGCGATGGTGCGGATGGCCTCCACAATCTCCGAAGGGTCGCACTCCTTGTTCAGGTAGCCGCTCGCGCCCTGGCGGATCAGGTTCATCGCGTAGTGCTCTTCGGGGTAGCCGCTGAGGATCAGGATGCCGACGTCTGGCGCCTTGGCCCGGATCATGGCCAGCGCGTCGATGCCGCTTTGCCCGGGCATGGACAGGTCCATCACCAGCACGTCCATCTCGGTGGTGCGGACCAGATCGATCGCCTCGCGCCCGCTGGCAGCCTCGCCGATCACGCGCAGATCGACATGCTCGGAAAAATACTGCTTCAATCCCGAACGGACGATGGCATGGTCATCCACAATGCCGATTCTGATCATGATGCCTCCAGATACCCGCTTGATGTGCCTCCGCGGGCGGCGGCACATGGTTCGCAGCGATTCTATGGGCAATCCTCATGTCTCCAGTAGCGCTGGCACGCCGCGCGGCTGACTCGCTTCGGCAGCGCACGCGCAAGCACGGGCGGCTCACGCTGGTCATCGCCTTCGCCTGCGCGGCCGTGATGCTGATGTTCTACGAGGGCACGTTCGCGCGCCTGGTAACAGCACTGACCGACATCCGTGGCGCCCACGCCGTGCGCGCCGCGCTGGACCACGCCCTGCGCGAACTGGCCATCGCCGAATCCGCCCAACGCGGCTTCGTCATGACGGGCGACAAGGCCTACCTGAAGCCCTACGAGAGTTCCCGCAAGCTCATCAACCAGGAACTGGAACTCATTGAACCGGCCGATATGGAGGGTGCCGAGGCCAGGCAACTGGCCCGCGCCTTTGCCAAGACCGTGGTGCAGAAATTCAGCGAAATGGATCTGACCATCCGCCTGCGCGAGGAAGGCAAGGTGGAAGCGGTCAATTTCGTCGTCACCACCAATGTCGGGCTCGACCAGATGGCTCAAGCCAACGCTCTGGCGCAGGCGCTGCTGGGCGAGATCGACCGGCAGGTCACCGATCGGCGCGAAAACATCGGCCGCCTGGTGGCGATCGCCCGGGTGGGCGTGGCCGCCGGCGTCTTCGCGGCGCTGCTCGCGCTGGTGCTCTACAGCCGCCAGACGCGCGAGCTGCAGCGCGCCGAGGAAGACAAGCACCACGCGCTGGAGGCCGAGCGCGACGCCCTGGAATCGCAGGTGCGCGAACGCACGGCGCGGCTCACGGAGCTGGCCACCCACCTGCAGCAGGCGGTCGAGGAAGAGCGCGCCCACCTGGCGCGCGAGCTGCACGACGAGCTGGGCGCCCTGCTCACCGCCGCCAAGCTGGACGTGGCGCGCCTGCGCTCGCGCCTGCCGGCCGATGCGACCGACCAGCTCGAGCGCCTCAAGCACCTGACCGACACGCTCAACCAGGGCATCGCCCTGAAGCGCCGCATCATCGAAGACCTGCGCCCGAGTTCGCTCTCCAACCTGGGCCTGGTGGCCTCGCTCGAGATCCTGTCGCGGGAATTCGCCGACCGCGCCAACCTGGAAGTGGATGTGGCGCTCGAGTCCGTTTCCCTTGCGGAGGCCGGCGAACTGACCATCTACCGCGTGGTCCAGGAAGCGTTGACCAACATCGGCAAGTACGCCCAGGCCAGCAAGGTCACGGTCTCCCTGAAGAACTACGTCTACCACGTGGAGGTCAGCGTTTTCGACGACGGCAAGGGCTTTGACGCCACGGCGCTGCCGCAGGCCTCGCACGGCTTGGTGGGCATGCGCCACCGCATCGAGGCCAGCGGCGGCCGGCTCGACATCAACTCCTCGCCAGGGCGCGGCACCCGCATCACCGCCACCATTCCCCGCGCCCAGGCCATGGCCCAGCAGGACATCCAGAAGGCGGGCGACGGCATGTCGGAAAAGACTTACAACGCCCCCGCGGCCCCTCTGACACCGGCCAACGCCGCCGGCTGATCGTGTGCGGGCCACGGCCCGCTAAAGTAAGTGGCAAGCAAGGCCGGTCGCCACTCATCGGTGACGTGCCGCAGACCTTGCGAACCGCCAGCTTCAAAGGAACACCGCATGAACCCCCGTCCCGATACCGACGACATCGTCCAGACCATCAGCGACAAGGCCGACCGTATGGAAACCAGGGCCAAGCACGCCACCGACGAGCTGGCCGACAGGGCCGAGCGCGGCGTCGACAGGGCGCGCGAGATGGCCAACGACACGCTGAACAAGGCCGAAGCCAAGGTGCGCTCGCTGCGCGAGGACGTGAAACCCGCCATCGACGCGATTTCCGCCCGCGTCCAGGACATGGCCGCGCGTGGCAAGCAGGCCGCCACCGAGACCGGCGAGCGCACCCGCGCCAAGGTCAACCAGGTGGCCGACCGGACCACCGCCTACGTGCAGGACCAGCCGCTCAAGTCGATGGCCATCGCCGCCGCCGCCGGCGCCGTGCTGGCCCTGCTGCTGGGCCGCCGCCGCGACTGAACCGGCCAAGAGCCTGCCTCAGCACCCTTCCCGATCCAAGAAAGAGACACTTCATGAAAGCCCTTCGTACCCTGATCATCGCGGCCATGACCGGCCTCACCCTCGTGGCCACGGGCTGCTCCGTCTTCCGCGGCCAGCAGAGCGCAGGCTCCTACGTGGACGACGCCGCCATCACCACCGCGGTGAAGGCCAAGTTCGTCGAGGACAAGACCGTCGACGCCGGCGCCATCAACGTGCAGACGCTGAACGGCGAGGTGTCGCTGGCGGGCTTCGCCAAGTCGGCCGAAGAGAAGGCCAAGGCCGAACAGCTGGCGCGCGGCGTCAACGGCGTGCGTTCGGTGCGCAACAGCCTGGTGATCCGCTGAGCCTGGGCGCGGCTCGCCGCGCCCAACCCTCTCCCTCTTGCTCCAAAAGCCTGGCACGCACGTCGTGCCAGGCTTTTTTGCTGCGGGTTCAGGCCTCGTCGTCCACCGCATCGCCGCCCAGCATGTCCTGGGCGCGCCGCTGCAGCGCCGTCAGGGCTGCGTCCAGCCCCGCCACCTGAGGCGCTGACAGCGCCTCCACCAGGCTGCGGTTGATGGCGGCGATGCGCGGCAGCAGGTCGTCATAGGCGGCGCGCCCGGCGGCGGTCAGGCGCAGGCGCACCTCGCGGCGATCCCCGGGGCGCGGCCGACGCTCCATCAGCCCCTTCTCGACCAGCCGCGTGACGGTGCGCGATGTGCGCACCCGGTCCAGCGCTGCCAGCGCCGCCAGTTCCGACGACAGCGCGTCCTCATGGCCGGCCAGCTGCGCCAGCAGGCGCCACTCCCGCCGGGTGATGCCGTGAGTCTGCTCGCACAGCCTAGTCACCAACCCCCCAGCCGCCACCTGCAGACGGTGCAGGCGGTACAGGAACATCTCGTCGATCGACGCCGGCTGAGCCAGGGATGCCGGCCTCATACGGGTAATTCCCCATGATGATTGATTTCGTCCATCGTCGGTCGGTGTTCTAAAGTCGCAGACCGCCTGGCGCGGCCATGCTGCGCGCCGATGTTAGAGGAGACAAGACCATGTTGAACAGAAGGATTGCCCTAGCTGCCGCGGCCGCCGCCGCGCTCGCCCTGGGCGTTTCGGCACCCGCGCTGGCCCAGGCCGACGGCACGCTGCGCCTCATCGTGCCCTATGCGCCGGGTGGCTCCAGTGACCGCGTGGCGCGCATCGTGGGCGACAGGCTGGGGGCCAAGCTTGGCCAGACCGTGGTGGTGGAAAACAAGACCGGCGCCGGCGGCCGGCTGGCGGCGCAGCAGGTCAGGACCAGCCTGGCGAACCAGAACGTGCTGCTGCTGGCCAACCCGGCCATCATGGTGGTGGCGCCCCTCGTGTTCAAGGACGTGGGCTACGACCCGGAGGCCGACTTCCAGCCTGTCTCCATCGTCAGCGACTATGAATTCGGCTTGGCCGTGGGCTCTGCGGTGCCGGTGAAGGAGCTGTCGCACCTGCTCGCCTGGCTGCGCAGCAACCCCGCACAGGCCAACTTCGGGGTGCCGGCCACCGGCAGCCTGCCGCACTTCTTTGCGCTGATGGTGTCCGACAAGGCCAAGGTCAAGGGCCAGGTGGTGGGCTACCGCGGCTCCGGCCCGCTGATGACCGACCTGATCGGCGGTCAGGTGCCCGTGGCCTTCGACACGCTGGATTCGCTGCTGCCGCAGGCCGAGGCCGGCAAGATCCGCATCCTCGCCGCCTCGGGTGCCAGGCGATCGTCCTTCGCACCGGACGTGCCCACATTCAAGGAAGCCGGGCTGGACCTGGCCGCCAACGGCTGGAACACCTTCTTCGCGCCCAAGGGCATGCCCAAGGCGCAGGTCGACAAGCTGGCCCAGGCGATCCAGGCCGTGATGCGCGACCCCGACACGCAGAAACTGTTCAAGGAGAGCAAACTGAGCCCGGTGGTGAGTTCGCCGGCGCAGACCGCCGCCGCGATCAAGGCCTACCGCGCCCAGTGGGCGCCGGTGGTGCGCCAGTCCGGCTACCAGCCCTGAGCCGGGCGCTCGCGGGCCTGAGCCCGCACCAGAACCAGGAGACAACGACATGACACGCCTTACCACCCCGACCCTTCGCACCGCCAGCCGTGCCCTGCTGGCGCTGAGCGCCGCGCTCTGGCTGGCGCCGCTGCCCGCCGCAGCGCAGGCCGACTACCCGAACAAGCCGGTGCGCTTCGTCAACGCCTGGCCGCCCGGCGGCCCGTCGGACCTGATTGCCCGCTCCATGTCCGACGTGCTGCAGAAAAGCCTGGGCCAGCCCTTCGTGGTGGAGAACAAGCCCGGCGCCGGCGGCAACATCGGCAGCGACGCGGTGGCCAAGAGCGCGCCCGACGGCTACACGGTGCTGTTCGGCATCGATTCCACCTACACCATCAACCCGCACATCTACAAGTCCATGCCGTTCAAGCCGGGGGACCTGAAGCCGCTGATGGTGATCGCCTCGTCCGGCCTGCTGATCGGCGTGAACCCCAAGACCGGCTTCAAGACGCTGGCCGACATGGTCAAGGCGGCGCAGACGCGCTCCGTCTCGTTCAGCTCGGGCAGCAGCGGCAGCCCCGGCCACCTGGCGGCCGAGATCTTCCATGAAAGCACCGGCGGCAAGGTGCTGCACGTGCCCTACAAGGGCAACACGCCGGCCGTGACGGCCGTGCTCTCCGGCGAGGTGGACGCCGGCATCCTGGCCACGCCGGGCATGCTGCCGCACGTGAAGGCCGGCAAGATCACCGCACTGGCCGTCACCAGCCGCCAGCGCTCCACCCTGGCGCCGGACATCCCCACCGTGGCCGACCTGGGCCACAAGGAAATGGAGCAGGCCGTGTACTACGTGGCCATGGTCCCCGCCGCCACGCCCGACGCCATCGTGCAGAAGCTGCAGAAAGCCATGGCCGACGCGCTGGCCCAGCCCGAAGTGCGCCAGCGCCTGGCGGGGCTCGACCTGTTCTACGAGGGCCAGACCGGCGCCGCCGCGCAGCAGCTGTTCGACCAGCTCTCCGCCCGCTACGCCAAGGTCATCAAGGCCACCGGCATGAAGGTCGAGTGAGCACCAAAATACTTCAATTTCAATAGCTGCCTGCGCCCGCCACACAAGGGCCAGAGGCCAAAATGACCACAAAAAACCGCCCCAACTTCATCTTCATCGTGGCCGACGACCTCGGCTACGCCGACCTCGGCTGCTACGGCGGCCGCGACGCCGTGTTCGGCCCCGTCTCGCCGGTGCTGGACCGCCTGGCGCAGGATGGCCTGCTGTTCACCCAGGGCTACAGCAACTCGCCGGTATGCTCGCCCACACGCTTCGGCCTGATGACGGCGCGCTACCAGTACCGGCTGCGCGGCGCGGCAGAAGAGCCCATCAACAGCCGCAGCCGCGGCAGCACCACGCTGGGCCTGCCGCCCGAGCACCCCACCCTGCCCTCGCTGCTCAAGGGCGCCGGCTACCGCACCGCGCTGATCGGCAAGTGGCACCTGGGTTACCCGCCCACCTTCGGGCCGCTGCGCTCCGGCTACGAGGAGTTCTTCGGCCCCATGTCGGGCGGGGTGGACTACTTCAGCCACTGCGATTCGGCCGGCCGGCACGACCTCTGGTTCGGCGAGGAAGAACTGGCCGACGAAGGCTACCTGACCGACCTGCTGTCGCGCCGCGCCGTCGACTGGGTCGACCGCATGGCCGCTGGCGATGCGCCCTTCATGCTGAGCCTGCACTACACCGCCCCGCACTGGCCCTGGGAAACGCGCGAGGACGCCGGCCGCGCCCCCGCCATCAAGGACAACCTGTTCGACCTGGCGGGCGGCAACATCCACGTCTACCGCCGCATGATCCACCACATGGACGAGGGCATCGGCTGGATCGTCGAGGCGCTGCGCCGGAACGGCCAGCTCGACAACACCCTGATCGTCTTCACCAGCGACAACGGCGGCGAGCGCTTCTCCGACAACTGGCCGCTGGTCGGCGGCAAGATGGACCTGACCGAAGGCGGCATCCGCGTGCCCTGGATCGCCCACTGGCCAGCCGTGATCCGCCCCGGCGGCCAGAGCCGGCAGCTGTGCATGAGCATGGACTGGTCGGCCACCATGCTCGACGCCGCCGGCGTGGCCGCGCACCCCGACTTCCCGCTGGACGGCGTCTCCATGCTGCCGGTGCTGCGCGACGCCGCCCACAGCTTCGACCGCCCGCTGCACTGGCGCATGAACCACCGCGGCCAGCGCGCGCTGCGCCAGGGCAACTGGAAGTACCTGCGGGTGGACGGCAACGACTACCTGTTCGACATCCCGGCCGACGAGCGCGAGCGCGCCAACCAGGCCAAGAAGCAGCCCGAGCGCCTGGCCGCCATGCGCCAGGCCTGGGAAGACTGGAACGCCAGCATGCCGCCGATCCCGGAAGACGCCACCGTCAGCCTGGGCTACTCGTACAAGGACATGCCGCAGCGCTGAGGCAGCCGGCCGCGGCTTGCTTCCATCTCGATAGCTGCCGCCGCTCGCCCCGCGCCGGCTGCAGGCACTTTGGGCCTGCAAGTCACGCGGGCCGGCCGCGCCGCGGCATGACGTAACATCGCCGGTGATGCACCCCGCCCTTCGCCGTTACCTGCCCTTCCTGCGCTGGCCGCGGCCCACGGCCGGCCTGCTGCGCAACGAGGCGCTGGCGGGCCTCACCGTGGGGCTGATGATGATCCCGCAGAGCGTGGCCTACGCGCAGCTGGCGGGCATGCCGCCGGTCACGGGCATCTACGCCTCCATCCTGCCGGCGCTGGTGGCGGTGCTGTTCTCGTCGTCGCAGCGGCTGTCGGTCGGGCCGACGGCGCTGACGGCGCTGCTGATCGCCGCCTCGCTCACCGGCCTGGCCCAGCCGGGCAGCCCGCAGTGGGTCACCCTGGCGGTGTGGCTGGCGCTGCTCACCGGCCTGCTGCAGGTGGCGCTGGGCCTGGCGCGCTTCGGCTGGCTGCTCAACCTGGTCAACTCGCCGGTGCTGATGGCCTTCACGCAGGCGGCGGCGGTGCTGATCATCGGCTCGCAGCTGCCGGCCATGCTGGGCTTTGCCGGCAACTGGGAACACATGCTGCAGGCGCCTGCCCTGCACTGGGCGGCGGCGGCGTTCGGCGTGGTCACCGTGGTGGTGCTGCTGGCGGCCAAGCGCTTCAAGCCGAGCTTTCCCACCGTGCTGCTGGTGGTGCTGGCGGCCGCCGGGCTGAGCTGGGCGCTGGGCTTCGAGGCGCACGGCGGGCGCGTGGTGGGCCAGCTGCCGCAGGGCCTGCCGGGGCTGGAGCTGCCGGGCTGGCCGGGCTGGGACATGCTGGGCCAGCTGGTGCTGCCGGTGCTGGTGATCACGCTGGTGAGCTTTCTGGAAACCGCCTCGTCGGCCAAGGTGGATTCGGAGCGCAAGGGCGAGCGCTGGGACCAGGACCAGGACCTGATCGGCCAGGGGCTGGCCAAGATCGCCTCCGGCCTGTCGGGCGCGTTCGCCACCAGCTCGTCGTTCTCGCGCTCGGCGCTCAACCTGTACGCCGGCGCGCAAACGGGCTGGGCCACCATCTTCTCGGCCCTGGTGGTGCTGCTGGCGCTGCTGGTGTTCACGCCGGTGCTGCGCTTCGTGCCGCAGGCCGTGCTGGCGGCCATCGTGGTGGCGGCGGTGCTGGGGCTGCTCAAGCCGCGCGAGTTCGTGCGGCTGTGGCGCCTGGCGCGCGTGGAGGCGGTGATCGCCGCCATCACCTTCGTCATCACCCTGGTGGCGGCGCCCGAGCTGTACTGGGGCGTGCTGGCGGGCATGGTGATGTCGCTGTCGTACTTCGTGTACCAGCGGCTGCACCCGCGCATCATCGAGGTCGGCCTGCACCCCGACGGCAGCCTGCGCGACCGCCACCTGTGGCAGTTGCCGCCGCTGGCGCCGCACACCTACGCGCTGCGCATGGACGCGGCGCTGGACTTTGCCGCCGCCGGCCAGTTCGAGCGCACGGTGGGCGAGCACCTGGGCACGCACCCCGACACCGCGCACGTGGTGCTGTTCGCGCAGCCCATCAACCGCATCGACGCCACCGGGGTGGAGATCTTCATGCGCCTGCACACGCAGCTGGTGGTGCGCGGCACGGTGCTGCACATCAGCGGCATCAAGCTGCCGGTGGAACAGGTGCTGCGCGCCGCCGGTGCGCTGCACCCGTCCGAGCTGCTGCGCATGTACCGCACCGACGCCGAGACGCTGGCCGCCCTGCGCCAGCTCGGCAAGACGCCGGCCGACATCGCCGCCGCGGCCATCTAGTTGCGCTGAAAAGCTACAGAATCAATAGCTGCCTGCGCCCGCCACGCATGGGCTGGAGGCGTAAAAGACTCAAGATTCCGATGGCGGCGCAACCGCCGCCGGCTCAGCTGCGCCCGACGATGGAGGCCGTGTCGATCAGCTCTTCCAGCAGTGCCAGCGAGACCTTGCCGGACACCGAGTACGGGTCGAGCACCGCGCGGTCGGAGTACTTGAGCAGCACGTTGGCGTTGAGCTTGCTGGCGTTGACCAGGCCCATGCTCCAGCCGCCGAAGCGGCGCTGGGTGATCTCTTCATAGTCGAGCAGGACCACGTCGCGGTGGCGGGCGTCGCGCTGGATGGTGCCGTACAGGTCGCTGATGGCCTGGCGCCCACCCTCGATGGCCTGCAGGAACACGCCGTCGCCGTACACCAGGATGCCGGTGACGCCCTGGTCGTGGTTGTGCTGGCGGGCGCTCTTGAAAATGCTTTCGATGGCCGCCGCCGAGGCATCGACGGCGCGGCTGGCATAGAGCAGGCGAACGAGCATGTCAGGTCTCCAGGGCGCGACACGCGCCCACACACGATGTCACCACAGGCACCCCGCCAGCGAACGCCGTGGCCGTACTTGCAGCGGCCACTGGCGTTGTCCCCCTCCCGAAGAGAGAGGGGGGAGATGCCGCGGGCAGCTCAGGGGGTGGCTCATTTCTTCGGGATAAGGGCCAGGAATTCGCGCCGCAGGTTCATGTCCTTGAGGAACACCCCGCGCATGACGGAATTGATCATCTTGCTGTCCATGTCCTTCACGCCGCGCCAGGCCATGCAGTAGTGGGTGGCTTCCATGACGATGGCCAGCCCGTCGGGCTTGGTCTTTTCCTGGATCAGGTCGGCCAGCTGGACCACCGCCTCTTCCTGGATCTGCGGGCGCCCCATGATCCATTCGGCCAGCCGCGCGTACTTGGACAGGCCGATGACGTTGGTGTGCTCGTTGGGCATGACGCCGATCCACAGCTTGCCGATCACCGGGCACAGGTGGTGGCTGCAGGCGCTGCGCACGGTGATGGGGCCGACGATCATCAGCTCGTTGAGCCGCTCGGCGTTGGGGAACTCGGTGATGGGCGGCGCCTGCACGTAGCGGCCGCCGAACACTTCCTTCAGGTACATCTTGGCCACGCGGCGCGCGGTGGCGGCGGTGTTGTGGTCGCCCTGGGTGTCGATCACCATGCTCTGCAGCACGTCTTCCATCTTGACGGCGACTTCGTCGAGCAGGCGCTCCAGCTCGCCCGGCTCGATGAACTCGGCGATGTTGTCGTTGGCATGGAAGCGCCGGCCGGCCGCGCGCACGCGCTCGCGGATCTTCACCGAGACGGGTGTGCCCTCGTCCTCGGCGGTGGTGTCGGGCGGGAGATCGGGTCTGGGTTTCATGGTCTGGCTGGATGGTAACAGGCGCCTTGTTGCACCCAGGATTCATGGTGTTTTTGGCATCTGGCCCACAATTGGCGGGCGCAGGCAGCTATCAAAAACATAGTAACCGATGCCGCTGGATGCGCAGCGGGGCTCACATCCGGAACTCGGCGATCAGCGGCAGGTGGTCGGACATGCGGTGCCACACGCGCCCGCGCGGCGCCATCAGCCCGATCGGCCGCAGGCCGCGGGCGTAGATGTGGTCGAGCTGCACCACCGGCAGGCGCGAGGGGTAGGTGTAGGTGCGCGGGCCCTCGAAACCGTGCAGCGCGTCCTGCGCCAGCACCCGCTGCACGCGCGAGCCCCAGTCGTTGAAGTCGCCCGCCACCACCACCGGCGCGCCGGCCGGTATCTCGCGCTGGATGTAGCGCCGCACCTGCTCGGCCTGGCGTCGCCGGCTGGCCGGGATGAGGCCGAAGTGCACCACGATCACGTGCACCGGCTGCCCGGTGACCAGCACCTCCACATGCAGCAGGCCGCGCTGCTCGAAGCGGTGGTCGGACATGTCCTCGTGCCGGTGGCCGCTCACCGGCCAGCGCGACAGCAGCGCGTTGCCGTGCTCGCCGTGCCGGGTGAAGGCGTTGGTCACGTAGACCGCCTCATAGCCCTCGGGCGCCAGGAAGTCGGCCTGCGGCAGCTCGGGCCAGCGGGTGAAGTAGCCGGCCTCGCGGTGGTTCAGGCGCCGCACTTCCTGCAGGCAGACGATGTCGGCGTCCAGCGTTTCCACGGCCAGCGCCAGGTTGTGGATCTCCAGCCGCCGCGCCGGGCCCAGGCCCTGCACGCCCTTGTGGATGTTGTAGGTGGCCACGCGCAGCACGGACGGGTCGCTGTCGGGCGCGAGCATGCCGCCCGGCGGGTGGAACAGGTGGCTCTCGCTCATGCGCCCGCCCCTTGCGTGAAGCGCGGCAGCAGCAGCAATGCCTCGGCGTTGGAGGGCGAAAAGCAGCGCCCCGCCGCCTCGCGCCAGGGCAACCAAAGGCTGGCCGTGTGCTCGCGCGGCGCCAGGCGCACCGGCAGCACGCCCGGCACGCGCAGGCCGAACACGCGTTCGCGGTTGCGCGTGACGCCGGGGGCATAACGCCAGCGCCAGTCGGGGTAGATGTCGTACACGTTCTCGAGCTGCCAGTCGCGCAGTTCGCAGCCGGGGGCCAGGGCGTCGATACCGGTTTCCTCGGCCACCTCGCGCACGGCCGTATCGTGCAGGGGTTCGCCGGGCCAGTCCTTGCTGCCGGTGACCGACTGCCAGTGGCCGGGCGCGTCGGCGCGGTTCATCAGCAGCACCTGCAGGTCGGGGGTGTGGATCACCACCAGCACCGATTCGGGCACCTTCCAGGGCTTCGCCGCCGGCGCTTCGGCGGGAGCGGCGACAACCGGCGCGGGGCTCATGGCCGTGGCGGATCTGCGGGCGCTGGGAGGCGGGATCAGCGCCGCCCCATCAGCGCGTTGACCAGCGGCCGCACGCGCTGGAACACCTGCCAGCCCGACCAGAGCCGCAGCCCCAGCGACAGCGCGCGCCGGGGCCGCACCACCACCGCGCCCAGCACGGCGGCGCCGGCCACGGCCAGCAGCTCGGGGTGGCTGCGCATCCAGCCGGTGCCGGCCTGCACGCGGTCGGCCAGGCGCAGCGCGGGGCGCGCCACCTGGGCGCGCACGGCGATCTGCTCGCGCAGCTGGGCGGAGCGCACGCGAAGCTGTTGACGTCGGGCAAACAGATCCTCGAATTCGGGGGCGCTCACCGGCCGGCCCTCCGCGCCGTGCGCGTCGGAACCGGTGTGACAGCGCAGCCCACTGCTCTCATGGCTGCATGCGCTCCTTGTCACGCTGCAGCTCGGCCCGGGTCGCCGCGAACATGCGCGCGCCCTGCTTGAAGCGTGAGCGCGCCAGCACCAGCAGCACGAAGCCGCCGCCCAGGAACAGCGCGGTGAACACCGCCAGCGCCAGCTCGCGATGGGTGTCCCAGAGCAGCACGGTGATGAAGATCGACAGGAAGATCAGCCCGAAGCTGAGCAGCACCACGGCAAAGGCGCCCAGCATCAGCATCCAGACCAGGCGCGCGGTTTCCAGCCGCGCCTCGACCGTGAACAGTTCCAGGCGCACCTGCACCAGCTCGATCACGTCGGCCAGCAACAGCCGGACGCGGCTGGCGGTGCTGGGAGATTCCTGGCTGGATGGCATGGAGGGGGTGAGCAGCGGCTGGGGCAGGCGATCACGCCACCCCGCGACGGGTGTCCGCCACAGGGTGATCGAGGAGGCGCCAGAGCGCCCTCATCGGCGAAAAAACTTCAGCGACGCGTGCCGAGCAGCACACCGATCAGCAGACCCAGCGCGGCGGCGGCGCCGATGGACGACCAGGGGTTGTCGTGCACGTAGTCGTCGGTCGCCGCGGCGGCCTGACGGGCGCGTTCGCGGCCGGCGGCGGTGGCGTCGGCCAGCTTTTCACGGGCGACCGCCAGGTTTTCCTTGGCGCGCGCACGCAGGTCGGCCATCTTGCTGTCGGTCTGGCCAGCAGTGGCGGCCAGCAGGTCTTCGGCGTCGGAAATCACGCGGCGCAGGTTGGACACGAGCTGTTCCTTGGTTTCCACGGCAGAGTCAACGAGGTCGGACATGCACTTCTCCTTGAAGGTGATGCCACATCGTAGCCCAAAGCCGGGGCACCACCCGTAGGACGGTGGCGCAAGCGGGGCCGCGCGCCCCTGCGCAGAGGTTCAAGATCAGATGGCCGCGGAGCAGGCCAGGCCAGCGACCGCCGTGGCCGGGCTTGAACCGGCCACTGGCGGTGCCCCCTCGCGAAGCAAGAGGGGGAAGGCGCGTCAGCGACTCAGGGGGGTGTCCTGTTCAACCCGGGTTGCGCAAGCGGATGTGCAGTTCGCGCAACTGCTTCTCGTCCACCAGGCTGGGCGCCTGGGTGAGCAGACACTGGGCGCGCTGGGTCTTGGGGAAGGCGATCACGTCGCGGATGGACTCGGCGCCCGTCATCAGCGTGACCAGGCGGTCGAGGCCGAAGGCCAGGCCGCCGTGCGGGGGCGCGCCGTACTGCAGCGCGTCCAGCAGGAAGCCGAACTTGACCTGCGCGTCTTCCGGCGTGATGTTGAGCGCGTCGAACACCTTCTTCTGCACTTCGGCGCGGTGGATACGCACCGAGCCGCCGCCCAGCTCCCAGCCGTTCAGCACCATGTCGTAGGCCTTGGCCACGCAGCGGCCGGGGTCGCTGTCCATGTAGTCCTCGTGGCCGTCCTTCGGGCTGGTGAAGGGGTGGTGCATGGCGTTCCAGCGGCCCTCTTCCTCGTCGTACTCGAACATCGGGAAGTCCACCACCCACAGCGGCGCCCACCGGCTCTCGAACACGCCGGTCTTCCTGGCGAAGTCGGAGTGGCCGATCTTCAGGCGCAGCGCGCCGATGCCATCGTTGACCACCTTGGCCTTGTCGGCGCCGAAGAACAGGATGTCGCCGCTCTGCGCGCCGGTGCGCTGCAGGATTTCGGCGATGGCGGCGTCGTGCAGGTTCTTCACGATGGGCGACTGCAGGCCGTCGCGCCCCTTGGCGGCGTCGTTCACCTTGATCCAGGCCAGGCCCTTGGCGCCGTAGATCTTGACGAACTCGGTGTAGCCGTCGATCTCGCCGCGGCTCATCTCGCCGCCGCCCGGCACGCGCAACGCGACCACGCGGCCGCCCGGCGTGGTGGCCGGGCCGCTGAAGACCTTGAAGTCCACGTCCTTCATCACGTCGGTGAGCTCGGTGAACTCGAGCCTGACGCGCAGGTCGGGCTTGTCGGAGCCGAAGCGGTGCATGGCTTCGGCATACGGCATCACCGGGAACTCACCCAGGTCCACGCCCAGCGCCACCTGGAACACGTGCTTGATCATGCCCTGGAACAGGTCCCGGATCTCCTGCTCGCCAAGGAACGAGGTCTCGATGTCGATCTGCGTGAACTCGGGCTGGCGGTCGGCGCGCAGGTCTTCGTCGCGGAAGCACTTGGTGATCTGGTAGTAGCGGTCGAAGCCGGACACCATCAGCAGCTGCTTGAACAGCTGAGGCGACTGCGGCAGCGCGAAGAAGTGGCCGTCGTGCACGCGGCTGGGCACCAGGTAGTCGCGCGCGCCCTCGGGCGTGCTCTTGGTGAGCATGGGCGTCTCGATGTCGACGAAGCCGTGCTCGTCCAGGAAGCGGCGCACCGCCATCGCCACCTTGTAGCGCAGCATCAGGTTGCGCTGCATCACCGGGCGGCGCAGATCCAGCACGCGGTGGGTGAGGCGCGTGGTTTCCGACAGGTTCTCGTCGTCGAGCTGGAACGGCGGTGTGACCGATGGGTTGAGCACCTTCAGCTCGTGGCACAGCACCTCGATCTTGCCGCTCTTGAGGCTGTCGTTGGTGGTGCCTTCCGGGCGCGCGCGCACCAGGCCCTTGACCTGCACGCAGAACTCGTTGCGCAGTTCCTCGGCCACCTTGAACATCTCCGGGCGGTCCGGGTCGCACACCACCTGCACGTAGCCTTCGCGGTCGCGCAGGTCGACGAAGATCACACCGCCGTGGTCGCGCCGGCGGTTGACCCAGCCGCACAGGGTGACGGTCTGGCCGATCAGCGCTTCGGTCACCAGACCGCAGTAGTGGCTGCGCATGGGCGCGGGGGCTGTGGTGGACATGGACATGCTTTCAGGGAGAAACGGATGAGCCTGAGGCCGACGCCTCGGCCTCCGGCGGGTTGAGCGGGCCAGTGATGCCGGGCACCTGCGGCACGGGCGCCGGCTCGCCCGGCGGCGGTGGCGGCACGTGCACGGGTGGCGCCACCACGCCCATGGAAATGACGTACTTGAGCGCTTCGTCCACGCTCATCTTGAGTTCCACCACGTCGGCCCGCGGCACCATCAGGAAGAAGCCCGAGGTGGGGTTGGGGGTGGTGGGCACGTAGATGCTGATGTAGTCGCCAGCCAGGTAGCGGGCGACCTCGCCCCCCGGCTTACCAGTGAGGAAGGCGATGGTCCAGGCGCCCTGGCGCGGGTACTGCACCAGCACCGCCTTGGAGAAGGCCTGCCCGGAACCGGAAAACAGCGTGTCCGACACCTGCTTGACGCTGGAATAGATGCTCCGCACCACCGGGATGCGTGTCATCAGCCGGTCCCACTGGCGCAGCCACCACTGGCCGAACATGTTGGCCACGAACAGGCCGGTGGCGAACACCACGATGGCCACCAGGATCACGCCCAGGCCGGGGATGTGCCGCAGCCGCTCGCCCAGCACCGACAGGCCGGGGATCATGGCCTCCAGCGCCGACAGCACCCCCAGGAAGATGCCGTCCAGGATGCCCACCAGCCACAGCAGCACCCACACGGTGATGCCCATGGGCAGCCACACCAGCAGGCCGGTGATGAAGTACTGCTTGATGCGGGACATGGGCGGGGGTTCCGTCGGGCGAAAAGCGGCGCGGCCTCAGTCGGCCGATGGCTTGGTGGCAGGCGCCGGGCTGGCAGCGGGCGCAGGCGAAGCAGCCGGTGCCGGGGTGGGCGCCGCGCTGTCCGGTTTGGTGCCGCCCGTGTCGCCGCTCTTGGCGGCATCGCCGCTGCCGGAGCCCTTGTCCGCCGTCTTGCCCTGGCCGCCCTTGCCGTCGCGGAAGTCCGTCACATACCAACCGGAGCCCTTGAGCTGGAAGCCGGCGGCCGTGATCTGCTTCTGGAACGCAGGCGCGCCGCAGGACGGGCAGACCGTCAGCGGCGGATCGGAGATCTTCTGCAGCACATCCTTGGCAAAGCCGCAGGTGGCGCACTTGTAGGCGTAGATGGGCATGGCGTCACGACAGGGAAATCGCGCAAAACTTTTAATTATAGTTTCGCCCCCTGCCCAGCGCTTGCAGAGCGCCCCCGCCAGCTACAGGTGCCTCAGTTACAGCCCCGAATTGCGGCCCGGCTCGGGAAACCCGCCTGACGAGCCTCGTCAGGCCGGAAACAGCCGCCGGGCACCGTGGCGCCCGGCCCGGAAGAGGCTCAGGCTGCAGCGCTGCCTTCGAAATGGTGCACGTGGCCCTTGTGGTCCGCCACCCATTGCGGCGCCAGCGATCCGGCGAACATGCCGATCAGCGCCGCCAGCAGACCGGCCAGTTGCTGCGGGAAGGCCTCGTGCAGCATCGGGCTGCCCGCGAACAGGAGCCACACCCCGATGCCCAGCACCACCGCGAGCAGCGCGCCCTGCGTGGTCGCGCGGTGCCAGTACAAGCCGAACACCAGCGGCACGAAGGCCCCCACGAGGGGCACCTGGTAGGCACCCGACACCAGGTCGTAGATCGACGAGCCCTTCATGGTGATGGCGTAGGTCAGCACGCAGCCGGTGAACACCAGCACGCTGATGCGCATCGCCTTCAGTGTCTGTGCGTCGCTCATGCCCGGATGCAGGTTGCGCAGGATGTTTTCCACGAAGGTGGTGGAAGGCGCCAGCAGCGTGGCCGAGGCAGTGGACATGATGGCCGACAGCAGCGCGCCGAAGAAGGCCACCTGCAGCAGCACGGGCATGTGGGCCATCACCAGCGTGGGCAGGATCTTCTGCGGATCGTCCTTCAGCAGCGCAGGCGTCTCGGGCATCACCAGCACCGCGGCGGTGACCACGAACATCGGGATGAAGGCGAACGCCAGGTACAGCAGGCCGCCGATGACCGGGCCACGCCGGGCGGTCTCCGCACTGTCGGACGACATCACGCGCTGGAACACGTCCTGCTGCGGGATGGAGCCCAGCATCATGGTGATGCCGGCGGCGAAGAAGAAGATCCAGTCCTTGGTGCTGCCGCTGGTGGGGAAAAACTGGAATTTGCCCTGGCTGGCCGCGAAGTCGATCACCTTGCCGGCACCGCCGGCCATGTCGGCGGCGAACCAGGCGATGGCCACTAGCCCGACGCCGATGACGATCATCTGCACGAAATCCGTCAGCGCCACCGACCACATGCCGCCGAACAGCGTGTAGACCAGCACCACCGCGGTCCCGATCACCATGCCCCAGGTCACGGTGATGGCGCCGTCGCTCAGCAGGTTGAACACCAGCCCCAGCGCCGTGATCTGCGCCGCCACCCAGCCCAGGTAGGAGAACAGGATGATGAGCGAGCACACCACCTCGATCGTCCGGCCGAAGCGCTGGCGGTAATAGTCGCCGATGGTGATCAGGTTGCGCTTGTACAGGCGGTAGGCGAAGAACAGGCCCACCAGCACCAGGCACATGGAGGCGCCGAACGGGTCTTCCACCACGCCGCCCAGGCCTTCGCGCACGAACTGGGCCGACACGCCGAGCACCGTTTCCGAGCCGAACCAGGTGGCAAAGGTGGTGGCGATGATCACCGGCAGCGGCAGGTTGCGGCCGGCCACCGCGTAGTCGGCGGTGTTGTGCACCCGGCGCGCGGCCATCAGGCCGATGGCGATCGAGCCCAGCAGGTACAAGACGATGAAGCTTACCAACATGCTTTTTCCTCTGTCCTGGCCCGGACCCACACTCCAGATGGTTGAAACCAGCCCACAAATGCTACCCTTGTGATAGCTGCCTGCGCTTGCCGTGATTGGGCTGGACCCGGATATTACCCAATAAACCGCAAACGTACGATCAGCTGCATGACCAGCAGCCCCAGCACGAAACCGATGCCGCCGTAGATGATCGCCTGCAGCAGACGGTTGGTGCGGCGCTGCTCGGCCATCATCTGGCGCAGCTCGCGCCGCAGGTCGTCCACCGGGCGCTGCTGCAGGTAGCCGTGCAGCAGGCGCGGCATGTCGGGCAGCATGCGGGCGTAGTACGGCGCCTGTTCCTTCAGCTCGCGCCAGAAGCGGCGCGGCCCCACCTGCTCCAGCATCCACTTCTCCAGGAACGGCTTGGCGGTGTGCCACAGGTCCAGGTCCGGGTCGAGCTGGCGGCCCAGGCCTTCCACGTTGAGCAGCGTCTTCTGCAGCAGCACCAGCTGCGGCTGGATCTCCACGTTGAAGCGGCGCGAGGTCTGGAACAGCCGCATCAGCACCATGCCGAGCGAGATTTCCTTCAGCGGCCGGTCGAAGTAGGGCTCGCACACGCTGCGGATGGCCGCCTCCAGCTCGTCGATGCGGGTGTCTTGCGGCACCCAGCCGCTCTCGACGTGCAGTTCGGCCACGCGCTTGTAGTCGCGCCGGAAGAAGGCCGTGAAATTCTGCGCCAGGTACTCCTTGTCGGTCTGCGTGAGCGTGCCCACGATGCCGAAGTCCAGCGAGATGTAGCGCCCGAAGGTGGCCGGTTCCACGCTGACCATGATGTTGCCCGGGTGCATGTCGGCATGAAAGAAGCCGTCACGGAACACCTGGGTGAAGAAGATGGTCACGCCGTCGCGCGCCAGCTTGGGGATGTCGACCCCCGCCGCGCGCACGCGTTCGACCTGGCCGATCGGGATGCCGTGCATGCGTTCCATCACGATCACGTCGGAGCGGCACAGGTCCCAGAACATCTCGGGGACCAGCACCAGATCCAGCCCCGCCATGTTGCGGCGCAGCTGGGCGGCGCTGGCCGCCTCGCGCACCAGGTCCAGCTCGTCGTGCAGGTACTTATCGAACTCGCCCACCACCTCGCGCGGCTTCAGGCGCTTGCCGTCGGCCGACAGGCGCTCCACCCAGCGCGCCATCATGTGGATCAGGTCCAGATCCTGCTCGATCACCTTCAGCATGCCGGGCCGCAGCACCTTCACCGCCACCTCGCGCTCGCGGCCGTTCTTGTCGGTCAGGGTGGCGAAATGCACCTGGGCGATCGACGCGCTGGCCACCGGCTGGCGCTCGAAGCTGGTGAACAGACTCGTCAGCGGGCGCCGGAAGGCGCGCTCGATGGTGGCGATGGCCACGTCGGCCGGAAACGGCGGCACGCGGTCCTGCAACAGCGCCAGCTCGTCGGCGATGTCGGGCGGCAGCAGGTCGCGCCGCGTCGACAGCACCTGGCCGAACTTGACGAAGATCGGCCCGAGCCGCTCCAGCGCCTCCCGCAGCCGCTGGCCGCGCGGCGCCGACAGGTCGCGCCCGATGGAAGCAATGCGCGCCAGGCCCCGCAGCCACGGCTTCTGGAAGCTGGTGAGCACCAGCTCGTCGAGCCCGTAGCGCAGCGAGACCCAGACGATGGTGACGGCCCGGCCGACGCGCCTCATGCGGCGGACCTCACGAACCGGCTTGGTCGGAACCGTCGCGTGCAGCGCCGGGCGCGCGGGCGCTCACGCCGGCTACGAACTTGTGCAGCGCTTCGCGCGCGCCGCGGCCGATGCTGGCCAGCGTGTGCGCCGGCGCGTCACCGATGAGGCGCGCCAGGTCTTCCTCGGCGTCCCAGCGCACGTGGTCGACCAGCCAGTTCACCTCGGCGGCGAACTGCACGTCGCCCTCGATGCGCACCGCCGGCCGCTCGCCGCGCAGCGCCTCGCGCGCGATGGAAAACGGCGATTCGTCGGTCACGGTAAGCAGCAGATCGGGTTTGGCGGAAGGCGCCAGCTCCAGCAGGCCGGCCGGCGTGGCCGCCAGCTGCAGCGAGAAGCCGCGCCACTGCGCCCGCACCACGCGCCCCTTCTGGCGCGCCAGCCGCGCCTGGGCCTCGGGCTCCTGCATCAGCACGTGGTTGAGGAACAGCACCAGGCGATGCTGCGACTCATCCACCAGCCAGTCGGGCGGCTGGATGCGCTCGGCCAGCTTGCCGAGCGCATCCGCCAGTGACGAAAAAGGGGACGATGTAGCCATGTCCCCGATTATTCATGCAAACGGACAGGAAAAAGGGCGGCACGCGGCCGCCCTTTTTCAGCGCCTGCCGGCACCGGAGTTCACTGCATGGCCTGCACGCCGGCCACCAGCCAGCCGCCCGGGCCCTGGCGCGGCTTGGTCATGTTCCAGACCTCGCGGAACGGGCTGGGCCCGGCCGAGCCGTCCTCGCGGATCATGCCGCTGAACTCCACGCTGGCCAGGTAGACGTCGGGCAGTTCCTCGATGCCGAGCAGCTGGGCTTCCAGCATGACCACGTCGGTCTGGCTCCCCTGGCCGGGGGCCTCGCGCTCGCGCTCGGCCAGCTGGTTCCTGATCTCGGACAGCATCTCGTCGGTCATCATGGCGCGCAGGGCCGGGATGTCGCCCTTGTCCCAGGCCGCCTGCAGGGTGATGAAGTTGCGCTTGGCCGCGGCCGTGAAGCCGGCGATGTCGAAATCGGCCGGGACGCCCCAGGTCTGCGGGCCCGACAGCGCCGAGCCGATGATGGAGCCGCCCGCCGCCGCGCCCTCGAAGCGGGTGGAGGCGCTCTCCCACGGGCGGGCCGAAGCGTCGTTGCCCACCTTGGCCGGGCTGTATTGGGGTGGCGTGGCCGGGGTGCCGGCGCCCGCGCCCTGGTAGGCCATGGGCTGGCCCTGCGCTGCGCCGCGGCGGCGCAGCATGTTGAACACCGCCAGGCCAACCATGACCAGCAGCAGGATCAGCAGCACGTTGCCGAAGGCCGCGCCGAGCCCGAGGCTATGGGCCAGCCAGGCCAGCCCCAGGCCGGCGGCAATGCCGCCCAGCATGCTGCCCCAGGGCTTGCGGGTGGCCGCGGCGGCCGCACCGGTGGCGCCCGCGGCACCGGCGGTGGTGGCGCTCTGGCCGGGGTTGGCGGGTGCGGCGGGTGGCGTGGCCTGGCGCTGCGTCACGTTGGCCGACTGGCGGCCGAACGACTTGCCGCCGCCCATGCGCCGCGCCTCGGCGTCGAACGTGAAGGCGCCGAACATCACCATGGCCATCAGCAGCGTGAGCAGCCTGTTAGCAATGTTTCTGAGCGTCATCTGTGTGCCTCCTGGTCTTGCAGTGCCGGGTGCCGCCCTGGCGGGCAGCCCGGCTTTGTGGGTTGATCTGAAAGAGAGCCCGGGGATGCCGGCTTCAGCCGCACTGGATGCCCACGTGCAGCGCCACCACCCCACCGGTCAGGTTGTGGAAATCCACATGCCCGAAACCATTGAGCTTCATCAACGCCTTTAGTTCCTGCTGATCGGGGTGCATGCGGATGGATTCGGCCAGGTAACGGTAGCTGGACTCGTCGCCGGCCACCCACTTGCCCAGGCGCGGCAGCACGCTGAACGAATACACGTCATACGCCTTCTGCAGCGGCTTGGCGACGCGGGAGAACTCCAGCACCATCAGTTTGCCGCCTTTCCTGAGCACGCGCGCCATCTCGCGCAGGGCGGCGTCCTTGTGGGTCATGTTGCGCAGCCCGAAGGCCACGCTGACGAGGTCGAAGTGGCCGTCCGGGAACGGCAGCTTCTCGGCGTCGCAGACCACGGTGGGCAGGGTCACGCCGGCGTCGATCAGCCGGTCGCGGCCGGTGCGCAGCATGGCTTCGTTGATATCGGTGTGCACCACCTGACCGGTGGGCCCCACCTTCTTCGAGAACGCCAGCGCCAGATCGCCCGTGCCACCGGCGATGTCCAGCACGCGCTGGCCCGGCTGCACGTTGGCCACGCCCACGGTGTAGGCCTTCCACAGCCGGTGCAGGCCCGCGGACATGAGGTCGTTCATCAGGTCGTAGCGCGATGCCACGGAATCGAACACGCCGCGCACGCGCCGCGCCTTGTCGTCCTCGTCGACGGTTTCGTAGCCGAAATGGGTGCTGCTCATGATGGTGGCAATGGTAGCGGCCCGCGTGGACGCCCGGCCGGCAAGGGGCGCCGTGGTACGACGCACCCTGGTTTCAATGACAAAAAGTGCCTCCAGCCCTTTTGTGACGGGCGCAGGCAGCTATGGTTTTCATACCATCCGGTTTGCTTCAGTGGCCGCAGCCCGAAGCCGGCCTGGCGGCCATGGGGGCGTCGCGGTCCACGCCGGCGGCGGCCAGGCGCTCCTCGTACTGCTGCCACAGCGCTTCCTGCTGGGAGCCGAGAAAGCGCAGATAGTCCCAGGTGAAGATGCCGGTGTCGTGGCCGTCGGAGAAGCTGGGCTGGATGGCGTAGTGGCCCACCGGCTCGACGCGGCTGATGGTCACATCGCGCTTGCCGGTCTGCAGCGTCTCCTGCCCCGGCCCGTGGCCCTGCACCTCGGCCGAGGGCGAGTACACGCGCATCAGCTCGAACGGAATGCGGTAGCGCTTGCCGCCCTGGAAGGCCACTTCCAGCACACGCGATTTGGCGTGCACGACCATCGCCTCGGGCACGGCGGCGGCGCGGGCTGCGGGGTTGGGCGCGTTCATGGCGGATCGGCTCCTGGCAGGGCAAAACGCCATTGTGCCCTCTGGCGGCGCGCCCCACAGGGGCTCGGGTATAGTGACTTCGGCATGAACATCTCCCGCCTGCAACGCACCGTTTTCCTGCTGCTGCTGGCGGCGGTGACGGCGGCGTTTGTGTGGGTGCTGTCGCCCTTCTTCGGCGCGGTGTTCTGGGCGGTGGCGCTGACGCTGCTGTTCCACGGGGTGTTCGAGCGCATCAGCGCCCGGGTGGGCCGGCGGCGCAACGTGGCGGCCATCCTCACGCTGCTGCTGGTGATCCTGATCGTGGTGGTGCCCATGGTGCTGGTGGGCAGCGCGATCATCGACGAGCTGGCCAGCGTCACGCAGCGGGTGCGTTCGGGCGAGATCAACTTCCGCGCCTATTTCACGCAGATCGTCGACGCCATGCCGCACTGGCTGACCGACCAATTGGGCCGCTTTGGCGTGTTCAACGTGCAGGACGCCATCGACAAAATCTCGGCCACGCTGCTGGCCGGCGGCCAGGCGCTGACCACCAAGGTGGTGACGATCGGCCAGAACACGCTGATCTGGCTGGTCAACCTGGGCATCATGCTCTACCTGCTGTTCTTCTTCCTGCGCGACGGGCGCGCGCTGGCCGGGCTGATCCGCCGCTCGACCCCGATGTCGGAAGAGCAGACGCAGGCGCTGCTCGGCAAGTTCGCCACCGTGGTGCGCGCCACCGTCAAGGGCACCATCGTGGTGGCGCTGGTGCAGGGCGTGCTGGGCGGCCTGGCGCTGTGGGTGGTGGGCATCCATGGCGCGGTGGTGTGGGGTGCGCTGATGGCGCTGCTTTCGCTGGTGCCGGCGGTGGGCAGCGCGCTGATCTGGGCGCCGGTGGCGATCTACCTGCTGGCCACGGGCTCCATCGCGCAGGGCGTGGGCCTGATCGCCTGGGGCGTGCTGGCCATCGGCATGGTGGACAACCTGTTGCGCCCCATCCTCGTGGGCAAGGACACCAAGCTGCCCGACTGGGTGGTGCTGCTGACCACCATCGGCGGCATCTCGCTGATGGGCATCAGTGGCTTCGTGATCGGCCCGGTGATCGCCGCGCTGTTCATGGCCGCCTGGGGCCTGTTCGACCAGGAGCGCGGCCAGTTGCTCGAGCGGCCGCCGGAATCCTGAAGGCCCGGCCCGTCGGCTGGCGGCCTCAGACCAGCACGCGCTCGATGCCGCCCGCGTTGGCCCTGTCGACGTACTCGCGCATCCAGTTCTCGCCCAGGATGTGGCGCGCCATCTCGACCACGATGTAGTCGGCTTCCAGCAGGCCGTTGCTCAGGTCGTCCTCGTAGCGCTTGAGGCCCTGCAGGCAGCTCGGGCAGCTGGTGAGGATCTTCACGTTGTCCTTCTCGCCCACGGCGCCGCCGGCACGCAGCTCGGCCTCGCCCTTGCGGATCTCTTCTTCCTTGCGGAAGCGCACCTGGGTGGAAACGTCCGGCCGGGTCACGCCCAGCGTGCCGCTTTCGCCGCAGCAGCGGTTGCTCTTGAGCACCTGCTCGCCCACCAGCGCCTTGACGGTCTTCGTGGAGTCCTGCAGCTTCATGGGGTTGTGGCAGGGCTCGTGGTACAGGTAGGCGCCCTTGCCTTCCAGCCTGATGCCTTTTTCCAGCAGGTATTCGTGGATGTCGATGATGCGGCAGCCAGGGAAGATCTGCCCGAATTCATAGCCGGCGATCTGGTCGTAGCAGGTGCCGCAGCTCACCACCACGGTCTTGATGTCCAGATAGTTGAGCGTGTTGGCCACGCGGTGCAGCAGAACCCGGTTGTCGGTGATCATCTTCTCGGCCACGTCGAACTGCCCGCTGCCGCGCTGCGGGTAGCCGCAGCATACGTAGCCCGGCGGCAGCACGGTCTGCACGCCGGCGTGCCACAGCATGGCCTGGGTCGCCAGGCCGACCTGGCTGAACAGGCGCTCGGAGCCGCAGCCGGGGAAGTAGAACACCGCCTCGGTATCGGCCGAGGTGGCTTTCGGATCGCGGATCACCGGCACGTAGGCGCGGTCCTCGATGTCGAGCAGCGCGCGCGCCGTCTTGCTGGGCAGCCCGCCCGGCAGCTTCTTGTTGACGAAGTGGATCACCTCCTCACGCAGCGGCGGCTTGCCGACGGTGGCGGGCGGATGGCGCGTCTGCTGCCGGCCGGCCACCTTGAAGAAGTCCACCGCCGCGCGCTGCGCCTTGAAGGCCACGCCGGTCATGGCGGCACGGGTGGTGTTGATCACGCGCGGGTCGGTCGCGTTGAGGAAGAACATGGCCGCCGCGTTGCCGGGGCGGAAACTCTTCTTGCCCATCTTGCGCAACAGGTTGCGCATGTTCATGGTGACGTCGCCGAAATCGATCTTCACCGGGCAGGGCGAGAGGCACTTGTGGCACACCGTGCAGTGGTCGGCCACGTCCTCGAACTCTTCCCAGTGCTTGAGGCTCACGCCGCGGCGCGTCTGCTCCTCGTACAGGAAGGCCTCGATCAGCAGCGAGGTGGCCAGGATCTTGTTGCGCGGGCTGTACAGCAGGTTGGCGCGCGGCACGTGCGTGCTGCACTCGGGCTTGCACTTGCCGCAGCGCAGGCAGTCCTTGACCGAATCGGCGATGGCGCCGATGTCGCTCTGCTGCATGATGATCGACTCGTGCCCCATGAGCCCGAAGCTGGGCGTGTAGGCATTGGTCAAATCGGCCGCAAGCCCTTTGGTGGCGGGCGCAGGCAGCTTCTGATTCCGTAGCAACTTGCCGCGGTTGAAACGGCCTTCCGGGTCGACGCGCTGCTTGTAGTCGGCGAACGGCGCCAGCTCCTCGTCGCTCAGGTACTGCAGCTTGGTGATGCCGATGCCGTGCTCGCCCGAGATCACGCCGCCCAGACCGCGCGCCAGCACCATGATGCGGTCCACGGCCTCGTGCGCCGTCTGCAGCATGGCGTAGTTGTCGCTGTTGACGGGGATGTTGGTGTGCACGTTGCCGTCACCGGCGTGCATGTGCAGCGCCACCCAGACCCGGCCCTTGAGCACGCGGCGGTGGATGGCGGCCACCTCTTCCATCAGCGGTGCGAAGGCGCTGCCGCCGAAGATGCTGCGCAGCGGCGCGCGGATCTGCGTCTTCCAGCTGGCGCGCAGCGTGTGGTCCTGCAGTTGCGGGAACAGCGTGCCGACGTCCCGCAGCCAGCCCTGCCACTGCTCGCGCGCCTCGCGCACCGCGGCCAGCGCCTGGGCCACGCGCTCTTCCAGCAGCTCGGGCGACGGCGCCTCGGCGCCCTCTTCCGGCTTGCCCAGCGGCAGGTGGCCGCGGGTGAAAAAGGCTTCCAGCTCGCCCGCCAGCTCGATCTTGTTGCGCAGGGAAAGCTCGATGTTGATGCGCTCGATGCCGTCGGTGTACTCGGCCATGCGCGGCAGCGGGATCACCACGTCTTCGTTGATCTTGAAGGCGTTGGTGTGGCGGCTGATGGCGGCCGTCTTCTTGCGGTCGGCCCAGAATTTCTTGCGCGCGTCGGCGCTGACGGCCGTGAAGCCTTCGCCCGAGCGCGAGTTCGCGATGCGCACCACCTCGCTGGCCGCGCGCGCCACGGCGTCCGGGTCGTCACCGGTGATGTCGCCCACCAGCACCATCTTGGGCAGCCCGCCGCGCTTGGACTTGGTGGTGTAGCCCACCGCGCGCAGGTAACGGTCGTCCAGGTGCTCCAGGCCGGCCAGCAGGGTGCCGCTGCGGCCCGCCTCGGCGAACATGAAGTCCTTGATCTCGACGATGCTGGGCACCGCGTCCTTGGCGTTGCCGAAGAACTCCAGGCAGACGGTGCGGGTGTGCTCCGGCATGCGGTGCAACACCCAGCGCGCGCTGGTGATCAGGCCGTCGCAGCCTTCCTTCTGCACGCCGGGCAGGCCGGCCAGGAACTTGTCGGTCACGTCCTTGCCCAGGCCTTCCTTGCGGAAGGTGGCGCCGGGGATGTCCAGCCGCTCGGTCTTGAGCAGCTTCTTGCCGCTGGCATCGAAGGTCTTGAGCTCGAAGCTGGCAACCTCGGCGTCGTGGATCTTGCCCAGGTTGTGGTTCAGGCGCGTGACCTCCAGCCACTGCGCCTCGGGCGTGACCATGCGCCAGCTGGCCAGGTTGTCCAGCGCCGTGCCCCACAGCACGGCTTTCTTGCCGCCGGCGTTCATGGCGATGTTGCCGCCGATGCAGCTGGCCTCGGCGCTGGTCGGGTCGCAGGCGAACACCAGGCCGGCGGCCTCGGCCGCGTCGGCCACGCGCTGCGTCACCACGCCGGCCTCGGTATGGATGGTGGCCACCTCCCGCTGAAGCCCCGGCAGCTGCACGCGCTCGACCTGGCCGAGCGTGATGAGCTTCTCGGTGTTGATGACCGCGGTCTTCCAGTCGAGCGGAATCGCGCCGCCGGTGTAGCCGGTGCCGCCACCGCGCGGGATGATGGTCAGGCCCAGCTCGATGCAGCCCTTGACCAGGCCGGCCATCTCTTCCTCGGTGTCGGGCGTGAGCACCACCAGCGGGAACTCGACGCGCCAGTCGGTGGCGTCGGTCACGTGGCTGACGCGCGAGAGGCCGTCGAACTTGATGTTGTCCTTGTGCGTGTGCCTGCCCAGCGCGCGCGCGGCGCGGCGGCGCAGTTCGGCCACCTTGGCGAAGGAGCGGTCGAAGGCCTCCACCACCCGGCGCGCGGCCACCAGCAGCTCGCCCACCAGGGCGTCGCGCGCGGCGTCGTCGCCCGGCGTGCGGCGCTTTTCCACTTCGGTCAGGCGGTGGTGCAAGGCCTCCACCAGCAGGCGCTGGCGGCGCGGGTTGTCCAGCAGGTCGTCCTGCAAATAGGGGTTGCGGCGCACCACCCAGATGTCGCCCAGCACCTCGTACAGCATGCGCGAGGAGCGGCCGGTGTGGCGCTCGGCCCGCAGCTGCTCCAGGATCTGCCAGGAGCGCGCGCCCAGCAGCCGCAGCACGATCTCGCGGTCGGAGAAGCTGGTGTAGTTGTACGGGATCTCGCGCAGGCGCGGCTTGGCGTCTGCGGCGGCAAGGAGGTGCGTGAGCGTGGCGGGTGCGTTCATGAGTCGGTGTCCCAGCAAGACACGCCCTGACGGCAAACCCTGGCTGACCGCCGCAAGCGGTGCAGCGCTGGCGTCCGGCTGGCCCGCGATTTTACCGCGCTGCAACATTTCCGAAGCCGCATAAGGTCATGCCCGCCCTGCGTGAAAACCCGCTTGTCACGCCCAGGCAACGCGATTGCAATCGTTCGATCACAAACCGGGGCTAAGCTTTGGCCCCTATTTTCTTTGGAGATGGAGACACACATGACAAGCGTACGTCGTTACCACCTGGCCGCAGCCGCCTGCGCAGCGCTCCTGGCGTTCCCGGCCCACGCCGCCACCGAGATCCAGTGGTGGCACTCCATGGGCGGCGCCCTGGGCGAATGGGTGAACGACCTGGCCAAGGAGTTCAACGCCAGCCAGAGCGAATACAAGGTGGTACCCACCTTCAAGGGCAGCTACGACGAATCCATGACGGCCGCCATCGCAGCGTTCCGCGCCGGCAACGCGCCCGACATCCTGCAGGTGTTCGAGGTCGGCACCGCCACCATGATGGCCAGCAAGGGCGCCATCAAGCCGGTGGCCGAGGTCATGAAGATGGCCGGCGCCAGCTTCGATCCCAAGGCCTACGTGCCCGCGGTGGCCGGCTACTACACGGCGCCCAACGGCCAGATGCTGAGCTTCCCGTTCAACAGCTCGACCACCGTCTTCCACTACAACAAGGACGCCTTCAAGGCCGCCGGGCTCGACCCCGACAAGCCGCCCAAGACCTGGCCCGAGGTGGCCGCCGCCGCCGCCAAGCTGAAGGCCGCCGGCCACAAGTGCCCGTTCACCACCAGCTGGATCAGCTGGACGCAGCTGGAGAGCTTCTCCACCTGGCACAACGTGCTGTTCGCCACCCAGAACAACGGCTTCGGCGGGCTGGGCGCGCGCATGGCGGTGAACACGCCGCTGCACGAGCGCCACCTGCAGAACCTGGCCAACATGGCGCAGCAGGGGCTGTTCGTCTACAAGGGCCGCAACAACGCCGCCGACGCCACCTTCGTCTCGGGCGAATGCGCCATGATCACCGGCTCTTCGGGCCTGTACGGCAACGTCAAGCGCAACGCCAAGTTCGCCGCCGGCATCAGCACCCTGCCCTACTACCCCGACGTGCCGGGCGCGCCGCAGAACACCGTGATCGGCGGCGCCAGCCTGTGGGTGATGAACGGCAAGAAGCCGGAGGTCTACAAGGGCGTCGGCCAGTTCTTCGCCTACCTCTCCAAGCCCGAGGTGGCGGCCGCCAGCCACCAGCGCACCGGCTACCTGCCGGTGACCATCGCCGCCTACGAGCTGACCGAGAAATCCGGCTACTACAAGCAGAACCCCGGCACCGACGTGGCCGTGCAGCAGATGATCCGTAAGACCACCGACAAGTCGCGCGGCATCCGCCTGGGCAACTTCGTGCAGATCCGCACCGTCATCGACGAGGAAACCGAAGGCCTGTGGTCGGGCAAGAAGACGGTGAAGGAAGTGCTGGGCAACATCACCAAGCGCGGCAACGAACAGCTGGAGCGCTTCCAGAAGGCCAACGGCGGCTGAGCGCCGCCGGTAACGGGGTGCCTGTACCCCCCGCCAGCCCCGCCCGCCCGGCCCCTGCCGTGGCGGGCTTTTCGCTGGTGCCGGGTCGCGCGGGCGACGCGCCGCCACCCGCTGGTCCGCCTGAGCATTTTCAAGCCTTTTCGGTCTGCAGCCATTGTCCAGAGGGCGCAGACAGCTCATCTATTAATAGCAATCCAAACCCCGTGCAACGCTCCACCGCACCGCTGCCCATTCGGGTTGATGCTGCCCCGGCAGGCCGTGCCCTGCCGCTATGATGGCCGCCCATGGAAAAGCGCGTTCGCTTCAAGTCCGCCTGGCTGCCGTGGCTGCTGATCGCACCGCAGATGGCGATCGTGCTGGTGTTCTTCTTCTGGCCGGCGGGGCAGGCGCTCTACCAGAGCGTGCTGCAGGAAGACGCGTTCGGCATGAGCCGGCAGTACGTCGGCATGACCAACTTCGAGCGGCTGTGGAACGACCCGAGCTACGCCACCTCGTTCCAGACCACGGCGGTGTTCTCGCTGCTGGTGGCTGTGTGCGGCATCAGCATCGCGCTGCTGCTGGCGGTGATGGCCAACCGCGTGGTGCGCGGCGCCACGCTCTACAAGACACTGCTGATCTGGCCCTACGCCGTGGCGCCGGTGGTGGCGGGCGTGCTGTGGCTGATGATGTTCGCATCGCCCTGGGGCATCGTCTCGTATGCGCTGCAGGCCATGGGCTACAACTGGAACCACCTGCTGAACGCGCGCGACGCCATGACGCTGATCGTGATCGCCGCCGTCTGGAAGCAGATTTCCTACAACTTCCTGTTCTTCCTGGCGGGGCTGCAGTCGATCCCGGGCGCGGTGATCGAGGCCGCCACCATCGACGGCGCCTCGCCCTGGCGGCGCTTCTGGACCATCGTGTTCCCGCTGCTCTCGCCCACCACCTTCTTCCTGCTGGTGATGAACGTGATCTACGCGTTCTTCGACACTTTCGCCATCGTCGACGCGGCCACGCATGGCGGCCCGGGCAAGGACACGGCCATCCTGGTCTACCGCGTGTACTACGACGGCTTCAAGGCGCTGGACATGGGCGGCTCGGCCGCGCAGTCGGTGGTGCTGATGGCCATCGTCATCCTGCTGACGGTGTTCCAGTTCCGGTTTGTCGAGAAGAAGGTGCAGTATTGACGCCCCCTTGTGTCGCTTCGCGCCTTCCCCCCGGAGGGGGGGACGACGCCAGTGGCCGGGCCAAGCCCGCTCCACGGCGTCCGCTGGCACGGCCTACTCCGCGGCCGTCTGAGCGGCGTGCTGCGCCGCCGGAAGTTCCGGTGCTCAACTGGATCGCCACGCCATGATGGTTGAACGCCGGCCGGTGCTGGATTTCGTGGCGCACGCGGTGCTGATCGTGGGCGTGTGCATCATCGCGTTTCCGGTGTACCTGGCCTTCGTCGCCAGCACGCAGACGGCGGCGCAGATCGCTTCCAGTCACCCGATGTCGCTGATACCGGGCGACAACGTCGTGCACAGCTACCGGCTGGCGCTGTGGGGCGGCAAGGTCGAAGGCGGCGGTACCATCGCGCCTGGCTGGCCGATGCTGTGGGTGAGCTTCGTCACCGCCATGGTGATCGCCATCGGCAAGATCGCCATCTCCATGCTGTCGGCCTTCGCCATCGTCTACTTCCGCTTCCCGTTCCGCGGGCTGGTGTTCTGGATGATCTTCATCACCCTGATGCTGCCGGTGGAAGTGCGCATCGGCCCCACCTACGAAGTGGTGTCGAACCTCAAGATGCTCAACAGCTACGCGGGCCTCACGGTGCCGCTGATCGCCTCGGCCACCGCCACCTTCCTGTTCCGCCAGTTCTTTTTGACGGTGCCGGACGAGCTGGCCGAGGCCGCGCGCATCGACGGCGCCGGGCCGATGCGCTTCTTCAAGGACATCCTGCTGCCGCTGTCGCGCACCAGCATGGCCGCCCTGTTCGTGATCCAGTTCATCTACGGCTGGAACCAGTACCTGTGGCCGCTGATCGTGACCACCAGCGAAGACATGTACCCCATCGTGCTGGGCATCAAGCGCGCCATCTTCGGCGAGATCTACGTGGAATGGAACGTGGTCATGGCCACCGCTATCCTGGCCATGATCCCGCCGGCGCTGGTGGTGGTGCTGATGCAGAAGTGGTTCGTCAAAGGGCTGGTGGATACAGAGAAATAATGGCCTCCATCGAATTCAACAACGTCGTCAAGCGCTACGGCAGCGGCAAGAAGACCAACCAGGTGATCCACGGCGTGACGGCCGAGGTGAAGGACGGCGAGTTCGTCGTCATCGTCGGGCCGTCGGGCTGCGGCAAATCGACGCTGCTTCGCATGGTGGCGGGGCTGGAGGAGATCTCGGGCGGCACCATCAGCATCGGCGGCCGGGTGGTCAACGAGCTGGAGCCGGCCAGGCGCGACATCGCCATGGTGTTCCAGAACTATGCGCTCTACCCGCACATGAGCGTGTTCGACAACATGGCCTACGGGCTCAAGATCAAGAAGGTGCCGGAGGCCGAGATCCGCGCCCGCGTCGACAAGGCAGCGCAGATCCTGGAGCTGGGCAGCTTTTTGCAGCGCAAGCCGCGCGAGCTCTCTGGCGGGCAACGCCAGCGCGTGGCCATGGGCCGCGCCATCGTGCGCCAGCCGCAAGTGTTCCTCTTTGACGAGCCGCTCTCCAACCTTGATGCCAAGCTGCGCGCCCAGACCCGGCTGGAGATCGAGAAGCTGCACCGCGACCTGGGCATCACCAGCCTGTTCGTCACCCACGACCAGGTGGAGGCCATGACGCTGGCCGAGCGCATGATCGTGATGAACGCCGGCCGCATGGAGCAGTTCGGCACGCCGGAAGAGGTGTACCACCGGCCGCAGACCACCTTCGTGGCCAGCTTCATCGGCTCGCCGCCCATGAACCTGCTGCAAAAGGCGCCGGGCATCCCCGAAGGCCGCATCCTGGGCGTGCGGCCCGAGCACCTGCGCGCCGTAGGCACCGACGGCTGGCGCATGCGGGTGGAAACCATCGAGATGCTGGGTGCCGAGCGCCTGGTGTACGGCTGGCTGGGCGGCGACGCCGAAGGCCAGGGCGGCGAATGGGCGATCCTGCGCATGCACGAAACCGAAGCCCCGCCCGAGCTCGGCCAGACCCTGCTGGTGGCGCCGCTAGAAGACCGCGTGCACTGGTTCGACGCCGCCACCGGCCTGCGAGCGGAAGCCTGAATAGGCCGAGTGCGGCCCGGATTGCTAACTTATTCATAGCTGCCTGCGCCCGCCATTATTGGGCCGGAGCCACTTTTGACCATGAAAGCAGCCTTTCTCACCGGCCACGGCGGCAACGAGGTCGTCACCGTGGGCGAGCGCCCGCTGCCCCCACGCGCGCCCGGCCAGGTGCGGGTGCGCCTGCACGCCGCCACGCTCAACCGTGTGGACCTGTACATGCGCGACAGCGGCGCCGGCATCACCCACGCGCTGCCGCAGATCATGGGGCTGGACGGCGCCGGCACGGTGGACGAGGCCGATGCCGACGAGCCCCTGCTCACGCCCGGCCAGCGCGTGCTGCTGCACCCCGGCGTGGCCTGCGGCCGCTGCGAGTTCTGCCTGCGCGGCGACGACGTGCTGTGCACCCGCTACCAGGTGCTGGGCGAGCACCGCGAGGGCACCTTCGCCCAATACGTCACCGTGCCGGCGCGCAACGCGCTGCCGCTGCCCGAAGGCTGGAGCTTTGCCGAAGGCGCCGCGCTGGGCGTGAACCACCTGACCGCCTGGCGCATGCTGGTCACGCAGGCGCGGCTGAAGGCGTGGGAGACGGTGCTGGTGTTCGGCATCGGCGGCGGCGTGTCGCTGGCCGGCCTGCAGATCGCCAAGGCGCTGGGCGCGCGCGTGATCGTCACCTCGCGCGACGACACCAAGCTGGCACGCGCGCTGCAGCTGGGCGCCGACCACGCCGTCAACAGCGCCACGCAGGACGTGGCCAAGGCGGTGCAGAGCCTGACCGGCGGCCGCGGCGTCGACGTGGTGTTCGAGAACGTCGGCGAAGCCGTGTGGCCGGCGGCCATGAAGTCGCTGGTGCGCGGCGGCCGCCTGGTCACCTGCGGCGCCACCAGCGGCGACCAGCCCGGTGCCGATTTGCGCCGCCTGTTCATCCGCCAGCTGCAGGTGATCGGCTCCACGCTCGGCACGCTGGGCGAGCTGCACGACCTGCTGGGCTTCTGCCAGCAGCAGGGGCTGCGGCCGGTGATCGAGCAAACGTTTCCGCTGGACGAGGTGCATGCGGCGCTGAGCCGGCTGGAATCCGGGCAGCAGTTCGGCAAGATTGCGTTGGCCATCGATGGCTCCCCCTGAGTCGCCTGGCGCCTTCCCGGAGCCAGGACCGGCAGTCCGGCGAAAGCGGCACACGGCATCGTGAGCACGCCGTTCATGCATCTTTTCGGCCTCTGGCCCTTTTGTGACGGCCGCAACCAGCTATCAATTTCTGAGTAACCCCGATGCTGACCGACTGGCCCTACCCGTTCTGGATCGCCCACCGCGGCGCCGGCAAGCTGGCGCCCGAGAACACGCTGGCCGCCTTCCGCCTGGGCGCGCAGCACGGCTACCGGATGTTCGAGTGCGACGCCAAGCTCTCGGCCGACGGCGTGCCCTTTCTGCTGCACGACAGCACGCTGGAGCGCACCACCAGCGGCCACGGCACCGCCGGCGAGCAGCCCTGGTCGGCGCTGGCGCAGCTGGACGCCGGCAGCTGGCATTCGCGCGGCTACGCGGGCGAGCCCATCCCCACGCTGGAGAACCTGGCGCGCTGGTGCCTGGCCAACCGGCTGCTGCTGGACATCGAGATCAAGCCCACCCCCGGCGTGGAAGAACGCACCGGCGCGGTGGTGGCGGCCTTGGCCGCCCGGCAGTGGCAGGCCGCCCCCGTGCCGCCGCTGCTGACATCGTTCCGGCCGGAAGCGCTGCTGGGCGCGCTGAAGGCCGCGCCGCAACTGCCGCGCGGCCTGCTGCTCGACACGCTGTGGGACGGCTGTTTCGGCTATGCCGAGCAGCTGAAGTGCAGCGCCATCGTATGCAACCACGCGCTGTGGGACGCCGCCCTGGTCGCCAGAGTGCACGGCATGGGCCTGCGCGCGCTCAGCTACACCGTGAACGACGAATGGGCGGCCGAGCGGCTGATCGCCCTGGGCACCGACGGCGTCGTGACCGACCGGGTGGATTTTTTTGTTCCAGGAAACGGATACCAGAAATGAGTCGCGCCAAGACTCCCGCACCGTGCTACGCGAAACCGCTGCTGCTGAGCGGAATTGGCATCGCGGCCCTTTGTGGCACGACGTTGCTGATCGCGCTGCGTGTGCATGCGGTGCGGGACACTTTCGCCGCCTATGCCGGCTGTCGGACTTGCCTCGACCATGCGGTGCTGATGAGCGACTTGGCGTCAGCCTCTACGCTGCTGCTCGCCTCCGCAGTGGGGTGGTTTACCCGGTCCAGAGCGCTGAAAGCATGCGCGGCCATCGTCATCATTGGGCTGTTGTTGCTATATACCGCCGATCTGGCGGTCTTTCTCATCTTCAACTACCGCCTCAAGGTAGCCGACGTCTTCCGCTACGGCGGAGACACCGGAGCGGCCTGGACGGTGGTGGTGCCGTTCCTTCAAGAGCGCCGAGGGGCCCTGCTGCTGCTCGGATTCGCGTTGGCAGCGCTGGGATGGTCGCTGTGGACGACACTCGCTCCACAGCGCGCCCGGGTAGCGTGGGTTCAGGTCACACTCGGCCTAGCCGCCCTGGCGATCGGCAGTTCAGCCTCCACACCGCCTTTCATCGGAACAGAGGCCTACCTCAATGTCATCAGCGTCAACCGAAGCAGCGGTGTGGACACGCCTTATTCCAGTGCATTCAAGGAGCAGCTTGCAGCCGAACCCGAGTTAGCTAGGCAATGCACGGGCCCGCGCCCGGTGTCCAAGCTCAAATCCGTGATTCTGCTGGTGGTGGAATCCCTCTCTGCCCACCACAGCCGATTGCTAGGCGGACCGGACGACGACACCCCGCAGCTTGACGTCTTGGCAGCACAAAATACTTACTTTGAGCACTTCCATGCCAACGGCTTCACCACCGACGGCGGGCTGATTGCCCTTCTGGCCGGCCGTGTGCCATTGCCCGCCGTGGGCCGCTACCGCAGCACCCACGCCTATCAGGGCTATGAAGCCAGTTGGGACGCTGACTTCCTGCAGCGCCTGCAACAAGCTGGCTACACCACCCAGTTCTTAACCACCGGTAACCTAGGCTTTCTTGAGAAGGGCTCCTGGCTCAAGGGGCTGGGGTTTCAGCACATTGAAGGCTCGGAACACCCGTTCTACGCCGGCCGTCCCAGAGGCAGCTTCGATGACGCCGGCGATCGCGCGCTCTATGACCGCTATCTTCAATGGTGGGATCGCGAGAAAACCACGGAACAGGTATTTTCGGTGCTGCTGACCGTCTCTACGCACCCCCCCTTCCACATCCCAGGAACGGACATTCAGGGCGAGGACGCCGCGTTCCGATGGGCCGACGAGCAGATCGCCTACTTGGTGGAACAACTGCGCGCAAGGCATTACTTCGAGCACGGCGTACTGATGATCACCGGTGATCATCGAAGTATGACGGTGATGAAACCTGACGAGTCTTCACGCTTTGGGATTGGAGCCGTGTCGCGAATCCCCGCCATCGTCATAGGTCCATCGGGCCTTCCCGCAGGGTCGATCTCAGGGCAATGGCAGCAAACTGACCTGCAAGCCGGTATGCTGGATCTGGCCGGACTGCGCTCGTGCACCGATTTGCTGCACGGACGCCTGTTTGGACCAGATGCAACACCTGCATCGCTGGTCATCCACGCGCAGGGCGTCCAACGCGACCGTCTGCTGGCTTGGTCCACCGGCAACGCTGCTCCCTTTCAAATACAGCTGGATGGCGATGCCACGCACTGGATCGACGGGGAGCCCAGCGCCCCCTTAGGACGTCAGGGGCTCATTGAAGTCAATCGCGCCCGCGCGGCACTAGCGCCTTCGCCGCCCGATTTCATCGAATTTCTGGTACACCGACGGCTAAGCCAGTGATGCAGGGGGCGGTCCGCTGTGCCTGACCCACGAACCTCATCGTCAAGCCGTCCGCAACGCCGAATCGCGGCCGGCAAGGTGCCAGATACGAACGCGGCGCAAGGCCGCTGTCTCATCAGTCCACACTCCAGCCAAGCTAGCACCACACCCTCAGTGGCGCGCAACGGCCCTCAACGATTGTGCGAAGGCGATGGCGACGGCCATGCCCAGGTAGCTGAGCATCTTGCCGTCGCGCCCGGTGAGGGCCAGGCCGACCATCAGCGCGCCCACGCCCACTGCGGAATTGATAGCTGCCCGCGCCAGCAGCGTGCGGGCTGAAGCCTTGTTCAGCCCCGAAAACATGGCTCCAACGAAGGCCAGCGCAGCGCCCACGGCCACGGCCGGCGCCACGAAGCCGAGCACATGCCAGATCAGCGACAGCCAGTCCATGGAAGTTTCTTGATGCGTGTCAAGCGCAGCAGGTGCGCGAAAAGAGGGCAAATTTTATAATCCCGCCCACGATGGCCGTCTGGACCCTAGGGCTCAACCACAACACCGCCCCGCTCGATCTGCGCGGGCGGTTCGCGTTTGCGCTCGACCAGATCGCGCCGGCGCTGCAGGGACTGCGCCATTCCCACACGCGCCACCCCGAAGCCGCGATCCTCTCCACCTGCAACCGCACCGAGGTCTATTGCGCCAGCGAGGCGCCGCAGGTCGATCACACGCTCGACTGGCTGGCCCGCGCCGGCGACGTGCCGGCCGACGCCCTGCGCCAGCACACCTACGTGTTGGAAGACGGCCTCGCCGCCCGCCACGCCTTCCGCGTGGCCAGCGGGCTCGACAGCATGGTGCTGGGTGAGCCGCAGATCCTGGGCCAGATGAAGAACGCCGTGCGCGCCGCCGAGGACGCCGGCGCGCTGGGCCAAACACTCAACCAGCTGTTCCAGCGCAGCTTCGCCGTGGCCAAGCAGGTGCGCTCGTCCACCGAGATCGGCGCACACAGCATCAGCATGGCCGCCGCCGCCGTGCGCCTGGCCGGCCAGCTGTTCGAGGATCTGGGCAAGATCCGCGTGCTGTTCGTCGGCGCCGGCGAGATGATCGAGCTGGCCGCCACCCACTTTGCCGCCAAAAACCCCAGGTCCATCAGCATCGCCAACCGCACGCTGGAGCGCGGCGAACACCTGGCCGGACGCTTTGGTGCTGAGGTGATGCGCCTGGCCGACCTGCCCGAGCGCCTGCACGAATTCGACGCCGTGGTGAGCTGCACCGCCAGCCAGTTGCCCATCATCGGCCTGGGCGCGGTCGAGCGCGCCGTCAAAAAGCGCCGCCACCGCCCGATCTTCATGGTCGACCTGGCCGTGCCGCGCGACATCGAGCCCGAGGTCAAGGGCCTGGAAGACGTGTTCCTCTACACCGTGGACGACCTGGCCAGCGTGGTCGAGGCCGGCCAGGCCAACCGGCAGGCCGCCGTGGCCCAGGCCGAAGCCATCATCGACGCTGGTGTGCAGAGCTTCATGCACTGGGTCGACCAGCGCAACCCGGCGCACGGCGTGGTGCCGCTGATCCAGGAACTGAACGCCCAGGCCGAGCAGTGGCGCGCGGCGGAGATCGGCCGCGCGCGCAAGCGCCTGGCCAAGGGCGAAGACCTGGAAGCCGTGCTGGAAGCCCTGTCGCGCGGACTCACCCAGAAGATGCTGCACGGGGCCATGGCGGAACTGAACGCGAGCACCCCGGAGAACCAGGCGCTCGCCGTGCAGACCGTTTCCCGCCTGTTCCTTCGGTCCTGACTCGCAGGCGCCCGCCGTACCGGCGCTGCGCTGCCACCCCACCAGCCCGGCAAGCCACGCCGTCCGCTGGCTGCCCCGGCAAGGGGCACAAGCTCGAATCCGCCCACCGGGAACCCGGATTCAACCGCTCGTCCCGCCGAACCCGCCAATCGTCCGCCAGCCCCGGTGCGGCGGACGGCCGCAACTTATTCTTACAACTCGCAGAATTGGGCGAAAACCATTGGCCATGAACCTACTTGCACGTCATCGACGATCCCACCAGCCGCATCAGCGCGGCATGACCGTGATTGAACTCATGGTGGCGATCGCAATCCTGGCCATCTTGCTGGGCCTTGCCGCTCCTTCCATGACACGGTTCGCGGCGCAATGGCGGATGTCCAACGCCGTGAACGCCTTCACCGGAAGCCTGCGCACGGCCCGCGCCGAAGCCATCGCGCGCGCCAAACCCGTGGTGATGTGCCGAGTAAGCAGCGCTTCCAGCACAGCCTGCCAGACCTCTGAAGGGACTACCGGCTATGCCACCGGCTGGATCGTGTTTGCCGACAACAACGGCAATGGCAGTTACAACAGCGGCACGGATGAATTATTGCTTCGTCAAGACACCCAAAGCGGTGTCACCTTTCAAGCCACGGGCGGAAGTTACTCCAAGCTAACTTTCCAACCCAATGGATTAATGGGCAGCACACCCGCAAGCTATAACATTCAAAGCACGTTTGACAACAATATGGAAAAAGTGGTTTGCCTTAGCAAGCCGGGCCGCATGCTCGTCATTGACGGAACCCAAAGTTGCCCCGGAGCCTGAGCGAAATCGACCATGAAGAAACCCACACCCTATCGCTCAAAGCGCTCCCGCGCTTCAGAACGCGGAGCAACCCTGATCGAAGTATTGGTTGCCATGGTAATCCTGGCCACCGCCCTGCTCGGCATGGCGGCACTGACGTCGTCATCCATCAAGTACAACCAGTTTTCCCGCCTGCGCGCCACGGGCCTGAGCCTGGTCACGGATTATGCAGAGCGGGCGCGGGCTAATCTCGTGGGATTTGCGAACTACGCCTATACAAGCGCGTATACCGCTGGCACTCGGGCCGCCGCCACGGTCGACCCCACGACGGCGATGACGGCCTGTCAGATCACCCCCATCAATACATGCGCCGCGGCCGTGGCCGCCTACGACCAGTCGCAATGGCTGACCAACGTGGCCAACCGGCTGCCGGGCGGGACTGCCTACATCACCACCGAGCTGACCCCGGCGGTTGCCGGCGTTGCCGGCTTGCCGGCCACGCGCATCATGAACGTCTGGCTGATCTGGACCGCGATTGAGGAGCAGAGCGGCTTTCAACAGACGCAGACCTGCCCTGCCGGCGCCAATATTCCTACTGACGCCAATGTCAACTGCATGTATTTCAGGATCACGCTATGAACCGGGCCGTTGACTGCGTCGCACCATGCCGGCCTGCCGGTCGACCCATGCACCGCGTGGGTCGCGGCTTCACGCTGCTCGAACTCCTGATCGCGATGACCCTCGGGCTGGTCATTCTGGCCGCCAGTCTTGCGGTTTACACGAGTTCAAGCCGCGGCAGCCAGATCTCCCAGGTGGAAACGCAAATGAATGAGGACGGCGTCCTGGCGCTCAACATCATCCAGGAGCAGATCAAGCAGGCCGGGTACGCCAAGCAGATCATTCCGGCCGCGGGATCCACCGTGGTCATGGGCAACTACGCGGGTGTTGCCGTGCGCGGGTGCGACCTCGGCTTTGTAGACGCAGGCGCCGCTTTTGACAGCCTGGCTTGCAACACCACCGGCACCGGCAGCGACGCCATTGCTGTTCGCTACGAGGCCACGACCAACAACACCGTGCCGACATCCGCCGGCCTGCCCACCAATTGCATTGGCAATGGCATCAACGCAATCAATACCTCTCAGGTATCACCGGCCCCCACGCCGGCACCGGCCACGTATGCGCTGGCCGACAACCGCTACATGGTGACCACGCCAACCACCTACCCCAGCCTGTCTTGCCGTGGCAACGAGGCCAGTGGCGCCTCCAATGCCATTGCAACCTCCCAGCCCCTGATTGCCAATGTGGAGGACATGCAGATCACCTACGGCGTGGCCACCAAACCCACGCAGGAACTGGGCAACGCCTACGACGCCAATTTTCATCAAATCATCTCTTATCTGACCGCCACGCAGATCGACAGTCTGGCCACGAGCGGCACCTTGCCCAATGCGAGAGATGACCGTTGGGGCCGTGTGCTGAGCGTCCGGGTCTGTCTTCTGATGCGCAGCAACCAGGTCGTCCGCGATGTGCCGACCGGCGGCTTCAATTACAAGGACTGCAGCAATGTCGACGGTACCAGCACCGACGGTTACCTGAGACGGACCTACACCACCACCGTTCTTCTGCGCAACAGAATGGTCACGCAATAAGCAATGGGTGATTTAGTGATGCAGCCATCCACCATGAACCATTTGTCAATGATCGCCTGCCAACGCGCTTGCCGCGCGCAAAAATCACGCCAGCAGGGTGTCGTCTTGGTCATCACCTTGATTTTGGTGGTCATACTTTCCTTGCTGGGCACCTTCGCCATCCGCAATGCCACGCAGAGCGAGCGAAGCGTCAAGGGTGTTCAGGCAGCTCAAACCGCCCAGGAGGCGGCAGAAACGGCCTTGCGCTTCTGCGAACAGATCGCGGTGTTCGACTACGACAACAAGGATTACACCGAATACGGCACCACTGGGCTTCGGCAGAAAGTGATCACCACCACGATCACGTCTGAAGACGACACCACCGCTGCCTGGCGCACTGCCGCCAACTGGATAGGCGCCAACGCCATTTCAGTACCGGCCCAGTATTACAAGCGGTACGACGGCTCCACCCCCGCCACCGATTCCCGGCAGCTGTCCAATCCGCCGCTCTGCATCATCCAGCGCATTGTGACCACGTCAACCCCGGCATTCAACGGCTATCTGATTACGGGCAGGGGCTTTGCCAACAACGCAAAGTTCGATACCACGACCGGAAAAACAACGTACGGTGCAGAGGCCTTTGTCCAATCCATCCTGAGCAACAGCTGAACCGATCCAATGAGTGCTTGCATCATGAAAAATCAGCCCAGACGCCTCGACCTTTATGCCGGCTTCACCTTGATCGAGGTCATGATCGTCGTCGCGGTCATAGGAATCCTGGCCGCGATTGCCCTGCCCAGTTATTCTGAACATGTTCGCCGGTCCAAACGAGCCGAAGCAGAAGGTATTTTGTTGGAAGCTGCTCAGTATATGCAGCGCTATTACTCGGCCAATGACCGGTACACCCTGGCTTCGGACACCAATGCGGATTCGACCAAGCGGGCCCAAACCAACCTGCTGCCGACTGCCCTGCAAGTATCTCCAAAAAGTGGTTCCGTCAACTACAACATCACCGTCGAGTCCGCCAACCAGCCGCCTGGCTACACCCTGAAGGCCACGCGGACGGGCAGTATGGCCGCCGACAAATGTGGCACGTTGCAGCTCGATAGCCTTGGCGTCAAGAGCATGTTGACCGGCACTTACACCTCCGGGCTTACGGCGGCGGACTGTTGGAAATAGATTGAAGCAGAAGCCTGCTGCAAAACCTCAGCATAGTGCATCAAACTGGATTGAATAAAAAGGGATCGAAATGAAACACTCCCGAAATCTGGCAAACCGATTCTGCCATGCAGGTTCAGAGCCGGGCCGCTACCGAAAGACCTCTTGGATCAAAGCCATCCTGATCGGGTCCGTATGTGTGACTGGATTGCTCGGCAATGCCGTTGCTGCCACGACGCCCGCGCAAAGTCCGCTGTACAGCGTTGTACCGGGTGCCAAACCGAACCTGATGTTCGTGCTCGACAATTCGGGCTCGATGAGCTTCGAGTCCCCTGACGACTATTCCGTGAGTGATTCCTGCAAGGACGGAGTCGGAAACGGTGGATGCTCTACGAATGCCAGTTATACGGTATGTAAATCCGGATATTCGACGTCTACGCCACTTAGTAACCCCCCTACGGGCTTGGAAGGGCGTACCATACCTGTGCGTTATAGCTATCGAACCTGGTGGGGTGGGACAGCCTATGACTACGGATGCCAAGAATCTGATGGAGACTGGGTTACCCAATCCAACTCCGCTGAGGTCGTTTGGGTCGCGACACCTACTGCCAAATACGGCTGGTATGCCATGCGCTCGTATGACGTTAACCCTCAGTATTACAACCCAGCCATCACGTATCTGCCCCGCGTCAATGCCGATGGAACGGCGCAGACCAACAGGGAGGCTTTTGTTTCCAACCAGGATAGCCAGACATTTTCTTATAATCTGAATCCCACCTATAACTACAATATCACCCGATCGTCTTATCTGCCGACGTATGTAACCTATACCACGGCGAACGCAGGTGCCGCGCCTGCTTTTTCCTATGTCAAGTGCGGGGATGCTGCATGCAGCACGCACACGGCGACCAGCGTCACTTATTCAGGTACCGGTTCGGTGACGCTTCCGACCGGCCACAAGCGCACCGATTGCGGCACCAATGCCACCACGTGCACCAATGCGCTGGAAGTCAAGAACATCCTGAACTGGTACGACTGGTACCGGACGCGTATGGCTGCCGTTACCACCGCGACCGGCCAGGCGATGCAGCCCTACGAAAACAAGATCCGCGTGGGTTACGGCTCGTTCAACATGTTCAACGGACGTAACCCTGTCCAGGCCACAGCCATTTCCTCGGGTGTCAGGTATTTCAAAAACGGGGTCGGCGCAAGCAATCAGTGGAAAAGCGATCTGTATACCTGGCTTTATGGTCTGATCGCGGCTGGCGGCACGCCCTCCCACAATGCCATTCAGTTGACGGCCGGCTATTATGGCGGCACCGGTTCCAACAGGGGTAATTTTGGTAATCCATGGAAGAACGATCCGACCAGCACGTCGGCAGAATCTGCCACGGATGATCTGAGTTGCCGCCGCGCTTATACCATCGTCATGTCGGACGGCGCCTGGAATTCGGGCACGTCCTCTGGCGCCAACACCCAGTACGCAAGCGTGAATGGCACCAGCAACTTCAGTGGGACGCCGAACGGCAATGCGGCCGCATTGCAATACAACCCGAATGGTGCGACCGGTTACAACAGCACCAACACCACGACCAAGCTCCTGGCGCGGAGCCAGTACGTGCCCTATGGCGACGGTCAGATCAGCCAATACGGCTTGGCTGACCTCACGGCCAACTATTACTGGAACACCGATTTCAGCTCCCTGCCCAACAATGTGCCGCCCATTCCCGGCCAGCACAACCCGGCTTTCTGGCAGAACATGACCACTTACACCATTGGATGGAATCTGACGCCATCCGGTGATTCGGGGGTGGCTGGCGGATTGACCTGGAGCCAGATCAATCAGTACACCAACGACTGGCTTTCTGGCAACACGGCCACCAAGCCCAAGTGGGCCGATAGCCTGACAAGTGTCAACCTGAACTCCGTAGGTTCTGACCAATACCGCGTCAACGACTTCATACGCGCCGGCTATACAGGCGGCGGCCGCGCGTTCTCCGTCTATTCGGGTGACGACGTTCGCCAGGCCATCGACACCATTCTTTCGTCGGCCGTTGGTACCGGCAAGGATGCAGGTGTGGCGGTGTCGGGCAACAGCGGCCAGTTCCAGAGCCTGGATGGTCAGACCAAGTACACCACGGAATACAACACTGCCGACAACACGGGGGACCTGAAGGCTTACGAGCTGGACAGCAACGGCGGTTACAAGACGCTGAGCGGTGGTGTGCCTGTTCCGCTCTGGTCGGCCGACCAGAAAATGCCGGCCGTGACTGGGCGGAAGATTTTCTCGCTCTCAGGCTACGACGCCAATTCCCCCAATACGGCGGCCAGCCTCCGTCAGGAGCTGAACTACAACACCAAGCTGTCCACGGTGCCGTCCGATTTCTCGGCGCTGCTCAATTCAGACGGTCTGCAGAAAACGGACGAAACCTTCATCCGCTACATGCTTGGGCAGGATGGCCTGACGAACACCCTCAACGCCCCATATCGCATCCGCAACCAGCCCATTGCGGCCTCGGTCAACTCGCCACCGGCGTTCGTCGGGGGGCGCATCAACATGGGGTATGACACCTATGGCTCGGTCAATGGGCAGGCGACCTACGCCAGCTACCGGACCCAGAAGCAGACGCTGCCTGCCACCATCTTCTCGGCCACCAACGAGGGCAAGGTGCACGTGATCAATGGCGCCGCGACGGACACCGCCGTCACGGTCGCGGGCGTCAATGTGCCGGCAGGCGCGGAACTGGCGTCCTTCATGCCCAAGAACGCCATGAGCGAACAGATCTCGCTTGCCGACCCGGCTTTCCGGTTCCGTTACATCCTGGACGGCCCCCTGGTCGACGCGGACGTGTATGACAGCGGCAACAAGACCCCCGCCGGCAGTACCCCTGCCTGGCGTCAGCTGGTGTTTGGAACCGGAGGCCGTGCCACCCGCAACTTCATGTTCGGCCTGGAGTCGCCCCTGAACACCAGCGACAGGGTGCCCACCAAGAACAATTTCCTGTGGGAAGCCGATTCGTCCACCACGGGCTATGGGGATCTGGCCAAGATCAGCAACAACCCGACCGCGGGCCAACTGGACGATGGCACCTGGGTCATGCTGACCGGCAGTGGCCACTACGGTGGTGCTGGCAAGCAGGTGGGCCTGTATGTGGTCAACGCCTTCAACGGCAAGCTGGTCAAGTTCATCCCCTTGCCCTCTTCCTACAACAACACGGCCACCACCATGGTCAACCGTGGTCTGGGCGGCGTGGTGGCCGTGCGCGACACCAACCGCAATATCGTGGCGGCGTACGCGGGCGACGCCAACGGCAACCTGTGGCGGTTTGATCTGCGCACAGCCCATTTGGTGGTTTCCTACAACAAACCGCTGTTCACAACGCCTGCCGGCAGTGGCCAGCCGATCTACGCCACGCCCGCGTGGCAAGCGCACCCGGGCGACGGCGCCACCTGCAGCTACAGCGCCACCTCTCAGTGCGGCACCATCGTGGTGGTCGGCACCGGCATCGTGCTGGATGCCGACGATCTGGCCACACCCGCCACGCAGCAGGCCATCTATGGCATCTGGGATCCCACCCCGGTGGGAGGTTCGGACGTTGCCACCTTCACCACGATCTCGTCTTCCCAACTGGTGGAGCAGACCATCAACCTCTCGTCGATCGTGAACGGCAGCGGCATTGAAACGGGCAAGACTTTCTATACCGTCAGTTCCAACAGCGTCAACTGGACGACCAAGAAGGGCTGGATGCTGAAGCTGGGGGTCATCACCTACGCGGGTGCCATGACCAATGGCGAGCGCGTGGTGGGTGATCTCTCCAACATAGGCAGCAGCGTGCTGGTGACCTCGGTCCTGCCCGCCGCGCAGGACCTGAGCATCGAGTCCTGCACCTCCACCGGAAGCCTGCCGAACATCAACTACGTGGTCGATGCCTTGACGGGCGGCAACAAGCGTTCCTTCGACTACAACGCAGATGGCACCTTTGATGCCTATTCGATCCAGGCGCTGCCGTCGGGCGGTTTCACCCGCGGCAACGTCAGTTCGCGCAACATGATCGGGCTGCCCAACGAAGGGCAGGTGGAGTTGAAGCCGCAGACCACCTGCACCAACGAAATCGCGTTCCAGACCGGTGTTGAGGGCACCAACAAGATTGCCGACGCGTGCCCCACCTCGTGGCGTCGCAGCTGGCGTCCCATCGTGAATCCGCCGTTCTGATTCACGGGTCGACCTCGAAAAGGCGCCGCGGCTCACCGCCGCGGCGCCTTTTTCTTTGCATTGGGCGCAACGGCCAGCAGCGCCTGCCTGTACGCATGCGGGCGGCCGACCCTTGCGGGCACAATCGACCCCAAGCATTTAGAGCGCCCAGTTCGCCTTTTCCCCGCGCATGATTCCCGCCATCCAGAACCAGCTGTCGCGCTACACCGACCGCCTCGCCGAGCTCGACTTCCTGCTCTCGCGCCCTGACATCATGGCCGACATGGGGCAGTTCATGCGCCTGTCGCGCGAGCACACCGAGGTGGCGGCGGTGGCCGAGCGCTGGGCGCGCTACCGGCAGCGCGAGGCCGATCTGGTGGCCGCGCGCGAAATGCTGCGCGATGCCGACATGGCCGAGCTGGCCGGTGAAGAGATCGCCGCTGCCGAAGCAGAGATCGAACAGCTCGACGCCGAGCTGCAGCGCATGCTGCTGCCCAAGGACCCGGACGACGCGCGCAACGCCTTCCTGGAGATCCGCGCCGGCACCGGCGGCGACGAATCGGCCCTGTTCGCGGGCGATCTGGCGCGCATGTACACCCGCTACGCCGAAGGCCAGGGCTGGCGGGTGGAGGTGATGAGCGAATCACCCGCCGAGCTGGGCGGCTACAAGGAGATCGTGCTGCGCGTGGCGGGCGACGGCGCCTATGGGCAGCTGCGCTTCGAGTCCGGCGGCCACCGCGTGCAGCGCGTGCCGGTCACCGAAACGCAGGGGCGCATCCACACCAGCGCCGCCACCGTGGCCGTGATGCCGGAGCCCGACGAGGCGCAGGCCATCACCCTCAACCCGGCCGATCTGCGCATCGACACCTTCCGCGCCTCGGGCGCCGGCGGCCAGCACATCAACAAGACCGATTCCGCCGTGCGCGTGGTGCACCTGCCGACCGGGCTGGTGGCCGAATGCCAGGACGGCCGCAGCCAGCACAGCAACAAGGCCAAGGCGCTGCAGGTGCTGCAGGCGCGGCTGCAGGAAAAGGAGCGCAGCGAGCGCGCCGCCCGGGAGGCCGCCACGCGCAAGGGCCTGATCGGCTCGGGCGACCGCTCCGACCGCATCCGCACCTACAACTTCCCGCAGGGTCGCCTGACCGACCACCGCATCAACCTCACGCTGTACAAGCTGGCCAATGTGATGGAGGGCGACCTGCGCGACGTGGTGGGCGCGCTGCGCGCCGCGCGCGAGGCCGAGCAGCTGGCCGATCTGGAGCTCAGTGTGGCCTGACCGGCCCGCCCTCCTGCGCACCGCCTTCCGCGGCACCTCCCGCACCACTGCCCGGCAGCCGCGCAATCAGCGGCTTGATCGTCAGCCCCTGCACCAGGATCGAGAAGATCACCACCACGTAGGTCATGGTCAGGATGGCATCGCGTTCATGCCCGGCCGGCAGGGCCAGCGCCAGGGCCACCGAGATGCCGCCGCGCAGCCCGCCCCAGGTGAGCACCTTCCAGCCCTCGGCCGGCAGCCCGAACCAGCCGGGCAGCACCGCCGCCGGCAGGCCCACCGACACCCAGCGCGCCGCCAGCGTCACGGCCAGCGCCAGCAGCGCGGCGCCGGCCACGCTGCCCGAAAACGGCACCAGCACGATCTCCAGCCCCAGCAGCACGAACAGCACGGCGTTCAGGATTTCGTCCAGCAGCTCCCAGAACAGGTCCACGTGGCGCCGCGTCTGGTCCGACATGGCCAGCGCCCGGCCCTGGTTGCCGACGATCAGCCCGGCCACCACCATCGCCAGCGGGCCGGATACGTGCAGCGCCTGCGCCAGCTCGTAGCCGCCCAGCACCGTGGCCAGGGTCAGCAGCACCTCCACCTGGTAGTTGTCGATGCTGCGCAGCAGCAGAAACGCCACCACGCCGATCAGCACCCCCAGCGCCAGCCCGCCGCCGGCCTCGTGCGCCAGCAGCAGGGCCTCGTGCGTGCTCGGCACCGTACCGCTGGTGGCCATGCCCAGCAGCAGGGCGAACAGCACCACGCCCACGCCGTCGTTGAACAGCGATTCACCCGAAATCAGCATGCGCAGCCGCTGCGGCGCGCCGGCCGAGCGCAGGATGGCCAGCACGGCGATCGGGTCGGTGGGCGAGATCAGCGCGCCGAACAGCAGGCAATGGATCAGCGGCAGCTGCAGCCCCACCCAGGGCAGCGCCACCCACAGCGCCAGCCCCACCACCGCCGTCGACACCGTGGTGCCCACCACCGCCAGCAGGCCAATCTGCCAGCGCGCCGCGCGCAGCGTGCTCAGATCCACGTGCAGCGCGCCGGCGAACAGCAGCATCGAGAGCATGCCTTCCATCAGCACGTCGGTGAAGTCGATCGAGCGCAGCAGCGATTGCTCGTACACGTGCGGCGTCGCCACGCCCAGCGCCTTCAGCCCGATCAGCCCGAGCGACAGCAGCATCGCCACCGCCATCACGCCGATGGTGGTCGGCAGCCGCACGAAGCGCGCGTTCACATACGCCAGCAAGGCGGTGATGACGAGGCAGATGACGGCGATCTGGAACATGGGCCGGTTCGGTGGATGGCGGAGGTCGTGCAGCCTAGTTTAACCATAGAATCGGGCTCCAGCCCAATCACGACAGGCGCAGGCAGCTATTGAATTCGAAGCAATCCACACTGGCGCAGGCCCTGCGGCAGGCCCAGGCCACGGGCCTGGGCCTGCCGCGCCCGGAAGCGCAGATGCTGCTGCTGCACGTGCTCGGCCGGCCGGCCGCTGACCGCGCATGGCTGATCGCCCACGACGACGACCTGCTGCCGCCCGAGGCCGCCGCGCACTTCGGCGCCCTGTGCGCGCGCCGCATCGCCGGCGAGCCGCTGGCCTACCTCACCGGCACCAAGGCCTTCCACGGGCTCGAGCTGCAGGTCGACGCCCGCGTGCTCGACCCGCGCCCCGACACCGAGACCCTGGTCGACTGGGCGCTGGAGCTGCTGCCGCCCGACGCACCGGCGCGCGTGCTCGACCTCGGCACCGGCAGCGGCGCCATCGCGCTGGCGCTGGCGCACCGCCGCCCGCAGGCGCAGCTCAGCGCCACCGACGCCAGCGCCGACGCCCTGGCCGTCGCCCAGGCCAACGCCGAGCGGCTGGCGCTGCGCGTGCGCTGGCTGCAGGCCGATGCCGCTCTTGAAGGCCCGGCGCGCTGGTGGGCCCCGGTGGTCGGCGAGCGCTTCGAGCTGGTGGCCAGCAACCCGCCCTACATCGCCGCCGGCGACCCGCACCTGCCCGCGCTCGGCCACGAGCCCCTTGGCGCGCTGGTCAGCGGCGCCGACGGCCTGGACGACCTGCGCGCCATCATCACCGACGCGCTGCCGCACCTGCGGCCCGGCGGCTGGCTGCTGCTGGAACACGGCTGGGACCAGGCCGCCGCCGTGCGTGCGCTGCTGCAGGCGGCCGGCTTTGCCGACGTGCAGTCGCGCCGCGACCTGGCCGGGATCGAGCGGTGCTCGGGCGGGCGCCGGGTGTAACAATTTCAAGGCAAATCGGCCTCCAGGCCATGATTGGCGGTCGCAAGCAGCTATGGATTCAGGAGTAAATTCCGCCAACACCATGTCCGATACCTGCTACATCTTCTTTCGTCCAGGCAAGGCCACTCTCGAAAGCGCAGAGAGTTCGCTGATGGAATATGGCCTCACGGTCGACAGAGCCGACGGGCGTCTGGTCGTCCATCTGCCAGGCTCCCCTTCGTTCATGGTTCGTCTGGCGAATGCGGAGCATGTTCAGGCAGAAGCCGCCGGGGTCGGTGCGGGGACGGAACATGAGGCGGAAATGTCCGCCTGCACCGAGCGGTTCGAGATTGAAATCGAAGACCTGGCCGAGGCCCTCGACGAGATCAACACGCTCATGGAGATTCAGTGGGCTCTTCAGGAAGCCTCTGGCGGCTTTCTGTTTCTCCCCTGGAACGCAAGCCTGTCAAAGCCCTGAGCGCAGTGCGGCCCTGGCCGGCTGAACCTCGGCCCGCACGCGCTGCGCAGCGCTGTCTGCCCCTGAAACAACCCGCCACGGCCCCGCCCCGCGCAGGCTCTACCATTGGCGCTGTCCCCGCCCGGGCCGGCCCGGGCGTTATCGGGGCTGGGTAGCCACCCTTGCCTGGCAACCCAGGACCCGAGCCGATCCCGCACCGCCCAAGGAGCCGACATGCACCCTCGCCAGCCCTTCCGTTCCGCCCCGGCGCGCCGCGCCCTGCTCGCGCTCGGCCTGGCCGCTGCGCTGGCCGGCTGCAGCGGCGGCACGCCCTGGGGAGCCACGCCCCAGAACCTGCCGGTGCCCGACATCCGCCTGCCCGATCTGGAGCGCGCCGGCCAGGAGTTCGAGGGCGCCTCCGGCTCCACCGCCGGCGCCCAGCGCGTGGCCGACCGCGTGCGCCAGGCGCTGGCGGCCGATCCGCGCCTGGCCGGCGCCGCCATCGGCGCGCAGGGCTTCGAGGGCGGCCTGGTGGTGCTGAGCGGCACGCCGCGCAGTGCGGCCGAGCGCAACATCGCCGTCGACATCGCCCGCCGCGTGCCCGGCGTGCGCGAGGTGGTGGACCGCATGGCGCAGCCCTGAGCCATCCGCCTACAAGCAGCGCCCCGGGCGCTGGCTATGATGGCTGGCCGATACCCGTTCGGTACCGATGACAAGAAGGAGGCCCCTATGTCCCGCATCGCAACTTCCGCCCGCTGGATGGCGGTATCCGCGGCCGCTCTGGCAGCCGCCGCACTGACGGCCGGCTGCGCCGGCGGCGGCTACGGTTACGGCTACGAAGGCGGCGGCTACGGTTCTTCAGGAGGTCCCATGTCCAACCGGGAAGCCGCCCGCCAGGCCCACGAGCAGCGCCTGGAAGACCGCGTGATGGCCGCGCTGCGCGCCGACCCGCGCGTGGGCGCCCAGGGCCTGCGCGTCACCTCGGAAGGCGACGGCACGGTGATGATCAGCGGCACGCCGGCCAATGGCATCGAAGGTCGCACGCTGGCACTGCGCATCGCCCAGGGCGTCTGGGGCGTGCGCAAGGTCGTCAACAACATGACCATGAACTGAGCCGGGCTTTCGGGGCCGGCTTGCGCTGCGCCCCGTGCCTGCTCAGGCCGCCGCCAGCGGCAGTTCCACCTGGTTGAAACGGGTGGCGGCCAGTTCTTCCAGCCCGAACTCCTGCAACAGCGCCGCCAGCCGCTCAGCCGCGCTGCGCTTTTTGTGGCCGGTGAAGCGGGCCACGATGAGTTCGTTCTTCATGCTGTGCTCCCAGCCCACCAGCTCGGTCACCGTCACGCTGTAGCCGGCCGCTTCCAGGTACAGGCAGCGCAGCACGTTGGTGACCTGGCTGCCCAGTTCGCGCGTATGCAGCGGGTGGCGCCACAGCTCCGCCAGCGGCGTGCGCGCCAGCTGCAGCGCCTTGGACTGGCGCAGGCAGGCCGCCACTTCTGCCTGGCAGCAGGGCACCAGCACGATGGCGCGCGCCTGCTTGGCCAGGCCGAAGGCGATGGCGTCGTCGGTGGCGGTGTCGCAGGCGTGCAGCGCGGTGACGATGTCGATGCGCTCCGGCAGCGCCGCGGCCTCACGCGCGTCGGCGGCCGAGATCGCCAGAAAGCGCATGCGCTCGAAGCCCAGCCGTCCGGCCAGCGCGCGTGAGCGCTCGACCAGTTCCTCGCGCGTCTCGATGCCGTAAATCGTGCCGCGGCCCTGCGGACCGAACCAGGCGTCGTACAGCATGAAGCCCAGGTAGCTCTTGCCGGCGCCGTGGTCGGCCAGCGTGGGGCCGCCTTCATGCGCCGGCAGCTCGTCCAGCAGTGGCGTGATGAACTGCACCAGGTGCCGCACCTGCTTGAGCTTGCGGCGCGAATCCTGGTTGATGCGCCCGTCGCGCGTGAGGATGTGCAGCTCCTTCAGCAGCTCGATCGACTGGCCCTCGCGCAGCTCCAGCGCCTCGGCCACGCTGGCCGGCTTTTCTGCATGTTTTGGGCCGCCAGCCGGCTTCTGGCCGCCGTGGGCAGCTCTCTTGTTCATAGCATTCATGGTGTGTGCCCGGCCGCACCAGGCCCGACGTCCAGCGCAGCCCAGCCGTCCGGTCCCAGGCGCTCCAGCGTCGCCATGTTGGTCTCGTAGATGGTCTCGGCCTCGGGGAAAGCGGCCACGGCGCGGTCGATGCTGGCTTCGCGGATCAGGTGCAGCGTGGGATACGGCGCGCGGTTGGTGGCGTTGGTGATGTCGTCCTCGGCGGTGCCGGCGAACTGGAAGCGCGGGTGGAAGGGCGCGATCTGCAGCGTGCCTTCCAGGCCCAGCTCGGCCAGCAGGGCATCGGCCTGGTCCAGCAGATCGTTGAAATCGAGGAAATCGGGCAGCGCGCGCGGGGCGATCAGCAATGTGGTCTCGCGCGCCTCGGGGTCGGCGGCGGCCAGCGTCTGCAGCTCGGTGCGCAGCATCGCCAGCAGCGCCGCCGGCTCGGCGCCCTCGAACACTGCGTAGTGGATCTGCCCCTTGACGTGCGGCGCCTTGGCAAAAGGGCACAGGTTCAGCCCGATCACCGCGCGCTCCAGCCAGCGGCGGGTGTCGGCGATGGCACCCGCCGTCAGGCCGGGAGGTTCGTGGCTCGGGGACATGGCCGCATTGTGCCCGTCCCACCGGTTGGCCAATGATCCGGGCGGTTGGCTAGCGTCCGGCCATCAGCCACACGCTTAGAGTCAACCGCGGCGCCGACGCTGACGGGCCGAATGCCCTGCACCCACAGCGGCCAAGGCTGCCGCCAGCAGCGTCAGCATCCCGGCGCCCATGGTCGGAACCGCCACCGGAGCCGCCACGGCATCCGCGTAAGTGATGACGATGGAGCCATTGCCCGACTGGACGCCAGGAGTGGTCGATCCACCCGACAAACCGGCAATGTAGGAAGACCCACCACCACCGCCAGCCGCGTAAGCCGAGCCGCCGCCGTAATAGCCACCGCCGCCGCCGCCGATATGGTAGGAAGCCGTGCTGCCACCCAGGCCAAGCTGGCCCGCAACGCCCGGGGCCGCACCTGCGGTGCCTCCTGAGGATTGCGTGCCCCCGCCGGCTGCCGTTGAGCCCCCAACGCCCGGAGTGCCCGCATCGCCGCTCAGGCCGCCACCGTTGCCGCCGGCGCCATGCTCCGGACAACCCGTGTTGCCGCCGCCACCGCCGCCTGCAACGGCGACGCGGTTGGCCAGGGCTGTGCCGCCCACGCGCACGTCGGTGGCACCGCCACCGCCGGCGCCATACTGGCCGCCGTCACCGCCGCCGTTGAAGCCACCGGGCGCGGGCGTGATGTTGCCCACATCGACTGCCTGACCACCGACGTACAGGTTCAGCACCTGGCCGGGGGTCACGGCCAGCGTACCCTGTGCCTGCCCACCCAATCCGCCGTCTTCCTGACGAGCACCAGAACATGGGTAGGATCCCCCGCCTTGAGCGCCGCGCAGATCCAGTGTCACCTGCGTCACGCCCGCCGGTACTGTCCACGTCTGGGCCGCACCCGTGTAGGAGAACGTTGCCGTGGCAGCCGACGCGCCCGATGCAACAGCACCAAGCAGGGCTGCAGCCAACAGTGCTTTCTTGCCGATCATTCCACCCTCCAAAAAAAGAAACTTTTTCTATTTTGAACCGTTTGGTTCATATTTCAAAAAAACAATCACACAGTCGTTACCAATTTGCAACCCTAGCATGCGCACGATCAGGCGAGCAGGGCACTGCCGTGAATCAGACGTCGGCACTTAGCCGCCGCGCGATGCGCCCCGCCAGCAGCGCGCCGGCCACGCAGCAGCCTGCCGTAACGGCCCAGGTCCATTGCCAGCCACCCACATGGCTGGCCAGCCAGGCCACCACCGGCGGGCCGGCCAGTTGGCCCAGGGCCGACCACTGCTGCATCCAGCCCACGGTGGTGGCGATGGTGCGCTCGCCCGGCGCCAACGTGGGCGCCAGCGCGAACAGCGTGCCCGGGATCAGCCCGCCCACGCTGGAGAACAGCAGCGCCCCGGCGTAGCGCAGCGCCGGCAGCTCGGCCGTGGCACCGCTGAAGGCCAGCCAGGCGCCCAGCGCCATGGCGCCGAAGCCCGTCCACAGCAGGGCCTGCGGCCGCACGCCGCGGTGCAGCAGGCGGCCGGCAGCGATGTTGCCGCTCATGTTCACCGCCGCCACCAGCGCCGTCAGCACCGCGCCGCGCGCGCCGCCCCAGCCGGCCTGGGTGTAGAGCGTGGGCAGGAAACCGACCACCGCCAGCCACTGGGCCGAATAGAAGCCGAAGGTGAGCGCACCCAGCCACGGCCCGCCGGCGCCCAGGGTTTGCGCCAGGCGCTGGCGCCAGCCGGCAGCGGGCGCGGAAGCTACGCTGGCCATCGCGGGCGCGGCGCCGTCCGCCGGCACGCCCAGCCACACCGCCAGCGCCATCAGCGCCGAAGCCGCCGCCGTGCCCCACCACCACGTCGGCCAGCCGGCGGCGGCGATCACCAGCGGCCCGGCCAGCAACGCCAGCGCGGTGCCGAAGGGCATGAACGCGCCCCAGAAACCGAGCATGCGGGTGACGCTCTGCAGCGGCACGTTGCGGCGGATCAGGCTGGGCGCCGGCACGGTGGCCATCAGGAAGCCCAGGCCTTCCACCGCGCGCAGCGCCAGCAGCGCTCCCGGCCCGTGCGCAAAGCCGCCGGCCGCGCCGGCCAGCGACAGCACGGCCAGCCCGCCCAGCAGGCAGCGCCGCAGGCCCAGCCCTTCGGCCGTGAGCCCGGCCACGATGCCCAGCAGCACCGCCGCCAGCTGCACCAGCGACAGCAGAAAACCCGCCTGCACCAGCGTGATGCCGAGCGAGGCCTGCAGCGCGCCGATGGCCGGCGGCAGCTTGCCCACATGCAGCGCCGCGCTCACGCCGGCAGCCAGCACGATCCAGGCGGCGGCGCCAGCGGGACGCGCAACTGCTGGCTGGCTCATGCCTGGTTACCTAGGTGGGGTGCGCGGCCTGATGAACCGCCGCGTCGGTGCCTGGCCCGTTCGCCCTGAGCCTTTCGAAGGGCTTCGACAAGCTCAGCCCGAACGGGCCTGTAGACGCCGTGATGCCGAACCATCCGGCGCAGGATCACGGCCACAGGCTCCGGCCGGTGAGCCGCTCGTGCTCGCGGGCGGCGAAGCGATCCGTCATGCCGGCGATGTAGTCGGCCACGGCGCGCTCGCGGTCCGGCCGCTCGGCGAATTCTGCGCGCATCTCGCCGGGCGCGGCCAGGTAGGCGGCGAACAGCTCGCGCACCACCTGGCGGCCGCGGCTGGTGTTGCCGACCACCTGAGGGTGGCGGTACAGCTCGCGGAACAGGAAGCGCTTGAGCTCGTCGGACTGCGCGCGCGTGGCGGCGCCAAAGCGCACCAGCGGCGGCGCGCGGCGCACCTCCTGGGCCGAGGCGGGTTGCAGCGCTTGCAGCGCGGCGCGGGTGGTGTCGATCACGTCGTAGACCTGCTCGCTGAGCATGCGGCGGATGGTTTCGTGCAGCACGCGGCGGCCGGTGAGCGTCGGAAAATCGCGCAGCACCGACTGGTGGTGCCGCGCGAACAGCGGCACGGCGTCGAGCTGTTCCAGCGTGAGCAGGCCGGAGCGCACGCCGTCGTCGATGTCGTGCGCGTTGTAGGCGATCTCGTCGGCCAGGTTGGCCAGCTGCGCCTCCAGGCCGGGCTGGCCGCCGGTGAGGAAGCGCTGCGCCACGCCACCGGGCTCGGCCAGTTCCAGGTGGCGGGCGTTGGCGGGCGAGCAGTGCTTGAGTATGCCCTCGCGCGTCTCGAACGTGAGGTTGAGGCCGTCGAACTGGGGGTAGCGCAGCTCCAGGAAATCGACCACGCGCAGGCTTTGCAGGTTGTGCTCGAAGCCGCCGTGCGCGGCCATGCAGTCGTGCAGCGCGTCCTGCCCGGCGTGACCGAAGGGCGTGTGGCCGAGGTCGTGCGCCAGCGCGATGGCTTCCACCAGGTCTTCGTGCAGGCCGAGCGGGCGGGCGATGGAGCGCGCCAGCTGCGCCACCTCCAGCGAGTGCGTGAGCCGGGTGCGGAACAGGTCGCCCTCGTGGTTGAGAAACACCTGGGTCTTGTAGACCAGGCGGCGGAAGGCGGCGCTGTGGACGATGCGGTCGCGGTCGCGCTGGAACTCGTTGCGCGTGGGCGCGGCGGGCTCGGCAAAGCGGCGCCCGCGCGAGGCCGCGGGGTTGCTGGCGTAGGGCGCCAACCCTCCAGCTTCATAAGTGAAATCGGGCTGCAGCGCTTTATCCATGGGCGCAGGCAGCTATCGAAGCCATATCAAATACCATCGTCAACGGGCGTCCGCATGCCAAGCGACCGAAGGCCGCGGAGCAGGCCCAGCCAGCGCACGCCACGCCCGGACCTGCGCCGGGCATCGGCGCTGGCCCCCTCGCGCGGCAGAGACGGAAGCGGCATCCGCCGCTCAGGGGGTGTCACGCACAACACCGGTCTATCACCTGCCGCACCAGCGCGTCGGGCGCGGGGCGGACCACGGCGCGGCCCGGGCCGTCGATCAGCACGAAGCGGATCTCGCCCGCCTCGGCCTTCTTGTCGACGCGCATCAGCGCGAGGTAGCGTCCGGCGTTGTCGGCGGCATCCAGCACCGGCCCGCGCACGGGCAGGCCGGCGCGGCCGATCAGGCGTGTGAGGCGCTCGACGAAGGCGGCATCCACCAGCCCCAGCTCACGCGACAGCTCGGCTGCCATCACCATGCCGGCGCCCACGCCCTCGCCATGCAGCCAGGCGCCGTAGCCCATGCCGGCCTCGATGGCGTGGCCGAAGGTGTGGCCGAAGTTGAGGATGGCGCGCAGGCCGCTTTCGCGCTCGTCCTGCCCCACCACCTCGGCCTTGATCTCGCAGCAGCGCTGCACCGCGTGGGCCAGCGCGGCGGGCTCCAGCGTGCGAAGGGCGTCGATATGGGCCTCGATCCAGTCGAAGAAGGCCATGTCGTGGATCGGGCCGTACTTGATGACCTCGGCCAGGCCGGCGGAAAGCTCGCGCGCCGGCAGGGTCTTGAGCACGTCCAGATCGCACACCACCAGTTTCGGCTGGTAGAAGGCGCCGACCATGTTCTTGCCCAGCGGGTGGTTGATGGCGGTCTTGCCGCCCACCGACGAATCGACCTGCGCCAGCAGCGTGGTCGGCACCTGCACGAAGGGTACGCCGCGCATGAAGCAGGCGGCGGCGAAGCCCGCCATGTCGCCCACCACGCCGCCGCCCAGGGCGTAGAGCGTGGTCTTGCGGTCGCCGCCGTGGGCCAGCAACTCGTCGAACACCAGGTTGAGCGTTTCCCAGTTCTTGTATTGCTCGCCGTCGGGCAGGGCCAGCGTGCGTACCTGCGCGTGATGCGGCACCAGCGCGGCGGCCAGTGCCTGGGCGTACAGCGGGCCGACGGTGGTGTTGGTGACGATCAGCGCCTGCGCGCCGCGAGCAGCCTGGGCGTAGGTGGCGGGCGCGCCGAGCAGCGCGCTGCCGATCAGGATGGGGTAGCTGCTGGCGCCCAGCGCCACGTTGACGTGGGTGGTGGTCATGAAAGGCTCGAAAAGATTCGGGGTTCAGGCGCCCATCAGGTCCAGCTGCATGGCGATATGGCCGACCACGGTGGCGACGGAGCCGCGCTGCGTCTCGACGACGTAGTGCGCGGCTTCTCGGTAGAGCGGATCGCGCTCGGCGTACAGCTCCTTGAGCTTCTTCAGCGGGTCGTCCACCTGCAGCAGCGGGCGCTTGGTGTCGTTGCGCAGCCGGCGCGCCAGATGCTCGGGCGAGGAGCGCAGGTACATCACCGTGCCGAGCTGGTGCATCGCCTGGCGGTTGCCGGCACGCAGCACGGCGCCACCGCCGGTGGAAAGCACGCAGGGCGGCTCCGCTGCCAGCGCGCGCTCCAGCAGGCGCGCCTCGATGTCGCGAAAAGCGGCCTCGCCCTGGTGCTCGAAGTAGGTGCGGATGGGGCAGCCGATCTCGGTCTCGATCACCGCGTCCAGATCGACGAAGTCGGTGCCGAGCCGGTTGGCCAGGCGCCGGCCGATGGTGGTCTTGCCGACCCCGGGCATGCCGACGAGGATGCAGTGGCGCTCCAGCATGAGGCTCCTGGTGTACTCAGAACGAGACGCTCATGGCCGGCACGTCGATCAGCGCCACAGGCTTGCCCAGCGCCGCCGCGGCCGCCTGCGCAAACTGCGGGCCCCAGGCTGCGTCGGCCAGCAGCCCGGCACCGGCCGCGCGCGCCACCACCACCACCTTGTCGGCCAGCAGCAGCTTGCCGGTGGGGCGCAGCGGCTCGCATTCCATGCGGATGAACTCGGCGTCGAGCCAGTCGCGCCCCTGCTGGTTGCTCATGGGCGTGGCGTGCTCGAGGTCGAACCTGAATTCCTGGCCGTTCTCGGCCACGACGCGGATTTCACTGCGCATGCAAAGTCTCCTCCTGGGGCTGGGCCCGGAACCGCGGCAGGCAGCCGCGCCCGTGGCTCTCGAAAGACCCTGGATTGTCGCCCATGCCGCCAGGCCGGCGTCAGCGCTTGCGCCGCGCCACCACGGCGTCGGACAGCACCTGCAGAATGGTCTGCGAGCCGTCCCAGCCGATGCAGGCGTCGGTGATGCTCTTGCCGTACTCGAGCTTGGTGACGTCGTCCTTGCCGGGGCTGAACTTCTGCGCGCCGGCGTGGATGTGGCTTTCGACCATGACGCCGAAGATGCGGTCCGAGCCGGCCGCCACCTGGCTGGCGATGTCGCGCGCCACATCGAGCTGCTTCTCGTGCTGCTTGCTGCTGTTGGCGTGGCTCAGGTCCACCATCAGGTGCGGGGGCAGCTTGGCGGCTTCCAGCTCCTTGCAGGCCGCTTCGACACTGGCGGCGTCGTAGTTGGGGGTCTTGCCGCCCCGCAGGATCACGTGGCAATCCTTGTTGCCCGCCGTGCGCACGATGGCAACCTGCCCGTTCTTGTGCACCGACAGGAAATGGTGGCCGCGCGCCGCAGCCTGGATGGCGTCGGTGGCGATCTTGATGTTGCCGTCGGTACCGTTCTTGAAACCGATGGGCGCCGACAGGCCGCTGGCCAACTCGCGGTGCACCTGGCTTTCGGTGGTGCGCGCGCCGATGGCGCCCCAGGAGATCAGGTCGCCGATGTATTGGGGCGAGATCACATCCAGGAACTCGCTGCCGGCCGGCAGGCCGAGGCGGTTGATGTCGATCAGCAGCTGGCGCGCGATGCGCAGGCCTTCGTCGATGCGGTAGCTCTCGTCCAGGTACGGGTCGTTGATCAGGCCCTTCCAGCCCACGGTGGTGCGCGGCTTCTCGAAATAGACGCGCATCACGATTTCCAGCGTGTCGGCGTACTGGTCGCGCAGAGGCTTGAGGCGCCGGGCGTAGTCCACCGCCGCAGCAGGATCATGGATGGAACACGGGCCGATGACCACCAGCAGGCGGTCGTCCTTGCCCTGCAGGATGCGACCAATGGCCTTGCGCGTGTTGGCGATCAGGCCTTCCACGGCGGTGCCGCGGATGGGGAAGAAGCGGATCAGATGTTCGGGCGGAGGCAGCACGCCGATCTCCTTGATGCGCAGGTCGTCGGTCTGGCCGGTTTTTTCCTGCGATGCCAACCAGGCATCGGGGGTGGCGGTGGCTTTGGCGTTCATGGGGAAGAGGCTCCTTGGCAAAGTGTTCGGGCAACAAAAAACCGCCGGGCTGACGCTGCGGCGGTTCTGGGGGGTGGGCTGGTCGCGTTCTGCTTATACCTTCACCTCTCGTCCGCCGGGGACCGAGAACCAAAAGTAAAAGTAGAAAGCGGCAAGCGTTTTCATCGACAGCAAATGTAGCACAGCCGTCGCAGGGCTGCGTCTGCGCGTTGCCTGGTAGCCACGGAGTGGGCGCAACGGCGCACCGCCGTCAATCGTTTGGCGCGCCGAGGTGCGCACCCTTCACCATCCGGAATACTACGATTTCAGGAGCTATCGGCGCCCGTCATACAAGGGCTGGAAGCCATTTTTGCTTGAAATGCCCGTTTGCAGCCGGCCCGGGAGCGATCCCTTGGTACCACCTACGCCGTGCCGCCGACGGTGAGCCCGTCGATGCGCAGCGTCGGCTGGCCGACGCCCACCGGCACGCTCTGGCCTTCCTTGCCGCAGGTGCCGACCCCGCTGTCGAGGCGCATGTCGTTGCCGATCATGCTGATCTTCTTGAGCGACTCGGGCCCACTACCGATCAGCGTGGCGCCTTTCACCGGGTACTGGATCTTGCCGTTCTCCACCCAGTAGGCCTCACTGGCGGAAAATACGAACTTGCCGCTGGTGATGTCGACCTGGCCACCGCCGAAGTTTGTGGCGTACAGGCCTTTCTTGATGCTGCCGACGATCTCGAGCGGATCCCTCTCGCCTGCCAGCATGTAGGTGTTGGTCATGCGCGGCATGGGAATGTGCGCGTAGCTTTCGCGCCGGCCGTTGCCCGTCGGCTTGACCCCCATCAGGCGTGCGTTCATGGCGTCCTGGATGTAGCCCTTGAGCACGCCGTCCTCGATCAGCACGTTGCGCTGGGTGGGATGGCCTTCGTCGTCGACGTTCAGGCTGCCGCGCCGGTCGGCCAGGGTACCGTCGTCCAGCACCGTCACACCCTTGGCAGCCACCCGCTGGCCGATCATGCCGGTGAAGGCGCTTGAGCCCTTGCGGTTGAAATCGCCTTCCAGGCCATGGCCCACGGCTTCATGCAGGAGGACACCGGGCCAGCCCGGGCCGAGCACCACCGACATTTCACCGGCAGGCGCTGGGCGGGCTTCCAGGTTGGTAAGCGCTGACGCCACAGCCTCGTCCACATAGCGGCGCGCGAGTTCTTCACTGAAATAGCCCAGTTCGTAGCGGCCGCCGCCGCCCGAAGAACCGACTTCGCGGCGACCGTTCTGCTCGGCGATCACGCTGACCGACAGGCGCACCAGCGGACGCACATCGGCGGCAATCTGGCCGCCCAGGCGCGCCACCAGCATCACGTCGTATTCGGCTGCCAGACTGGCCATCACCTGGACGATGCGCGGATCTTTGGCGCGTGCATACTGCTCGACACGCTCCAACAACGCCACCTTGTCGGCGCTGCCCAGCGAAGCGATAGGATCGATGGGCGGATACAACGCCCAACCCGGCTTGGCCTTGGAGTTCTGTCCGCTGCCGCGTCGCACTCGGCGGCTCTGGCCGGAGGCACCAATGGTGCGCACGGTGGCTGCCGCATCCATCAACGAAGCTTCGGAAATATCGTCGGAATAGGCAAATGCCGTCTTGTCGCCCTTCACGGCACGTACGCCCACGCCCTGGTCGATGCCGAAGCTGCCGCTCTTGACGATGCCTTCCTCCAGGCTCCAGCCCTCGGCACGCGTGAACTGGAAATAGGCATCTGCATCGTCCACGCCGCCGGTGCCGATCAGGTCCAGCACGCGCGCCAAATGGCTCTCGTCCAGACCAAAGGGTGTCAACAGCAGCGACCGCGCCGTCGCCAGGCGCTGGAAAGGGGGATCATGAGGTGTCATGGGCTCATTCTAGCGACCACGCACCAACCCCGCCGCAAGCAGGATGGCACGATGAGGCAATCCGATCAATTCCATCAATCGAGAGCCCAAAAAAGAAAACGCCCGGTACATCTTGTACCGGGCGTCTCTCGCTGTAATAGCCTGACGATGTCCTACTTTCACACGGGAATCCGCACTATCATCGGCGCTGAGGCGTTTCACTGTCCTGTTCGGGATGGGAAGGAGTGGGACCACCTCGCTATGGTCATCAGGCATAACTTTTTGCCATCCTGACTATGCAGTCAGAACGACCAATTCATAGAGCAAATCAGCTTGTTAGATTGCGTCACTTGGCATAACAACCTTGATCGACTTTCAATCAAAGTTATAGGGTCAAGCCGCACGAGCAATTAGTACTGGTTAGCTTAATGCATTACTGCACTTCCACACCCAGCCTATCAACGTCCTGGTCTTGAACGACTCTTTAGGGGGCTCAAGGCCCCGGCAGATCTCATCTTGAAACGAGTTTCCCGCTTAGATGCTTTCAGCGGTTATCTCTTCCGCACTTAGCTACCCTGCGATGCCACGGGCGTGACAACAGGTACACCAGAGGTGCGTCCACTCCGGTCCTCTCGTACTAGGAGCAGGCTTTCTCAAATCTGCAGCGCCCACGGAAGATAGGGACCAAACTGTCTCACGACGTTTTGAACCCAGCTCACGTACCTCTTTAAATGGCGAACAGCCATACCCTTGGGACCTGCTTCAGCCCCAGGATGAGATGAGCCGACATCGAGGTGCCAAACACCGCCGTCGATATGAACTCTTGGGCGGTATCAGCCTGTTATCCCCAGAGTACCTTTTATCCGTTGAGCGATGGCCCTTCCATACAGAACCACCGGATCACTATGTCCTGCTTTCGCATCTGCTCGACTTGTCAGTCTCGCAGTTAAGCACGCTTATGCCATTGCACTATCGTCACGATGTCCGACCGTAACTAGCGTACCTTCGAACTCCTCCGTTACACTTTGGGAGGAGACCGCCCCAGTCAAACTGCCTACCATGCACTGTCCCCCGCCCGGATAACGGGCGCAGGTTAGAACCTCAAACACACCAGGGTGGTATTTCAACGTTGGCTCCATGCGATCTAGCGACCACACTTCAAAGCCTCCCACCTATCCTACACAGATCTGTTCAAAGTCCAATACAAAGCTACAGTAAAGGTTCATGGGGTCTTTCCGTCTTTCCGCGGGGAGATTGCATCATCACAAACATTTCAACTTCGCTGAGTCTCAGGAGGAGACAGTGTGGCCATCGTTACGCCATTCGTGCAGGTCGGAACTTACCCGACAAGGAATTTCGCTACCTTAGGACCGTTATAGTTACGGCCGCCGTTTACTGGGACTTCGATCAAGGGCTTGCACCCCATCAATTAATCTTCCAGCACCGGGCAGGCGTCACACCCTATACGTCCACTTTCGTGTTTGCAGAGTGCTGTGTTTTTGATAAACAGTCGCAGCCACCTATTTTTTGCAACCCCTTCGTGCTCAGATGCTCTCATCACACTACAAGGGCACACCTTCTCCCGAAGTTACGGTGTCAATTTGCCGAGTTCCTTCTCCTGAGTTCTCTCAAGCGCCTTAGAATACTCATCTCGCGCACCAGTGTCGGTTTGCGGTACGGTCGTGTGCAGCTGAAGCTTAGTGGCTTTTCCTGGAACCCCGTTCAGTCACTTCGCGAGCAAGCTCGCTCGATCGGCAGCCTCGGTATATGACGGGCGGATTTACCTACCCATCGCCTACATCTGCCTAAACCAGAATCCAATAACTGGATGACCTATTAGGATCCGTCCCCACATCGCACTGCACATCGGTACAGGAATATTGACCTGTTTCCCATCAGCTACGCATCTCTGCCTCGCCTTAGGGGCCGACTTACTCTACGCCGATGAACGTTGCGTAGAAAACCTTGCGCTTACGGCGAGCGGGCTTTTCACCCGCTTTAACGCTACTCATGTCAGCATTCGCACTTCTGATACCTCCAGCAGCCTTTACAAGCCACCTTCACAGGCTTACAGAACGCTCTCCTACCACTTGCACTTGCGTGCAAATCCGCAGCTTCGGTAACTGGCTTAGCCCCGTTACATCTTCCGCGCAAGACGACTCGATCAGTGAGCTATTACGCTTTCTTTAAATGGTGGCTGCTTCTAAGCCAACATCCTGACTGTTTTAGCCTTCTCACTTCGTTTCCCACTTAGCCAATTTTAGGGACCTTAGCTGGCGGTCTGGGTTGTTTCCCTCTTGTGTCCGGACGTTAGCACCCGGTGCACTGTCTCCCAAGCTGTACTCTGCAGTATTCGGAGTTTGCCTTGGTTTGGTAAGTCGCCATGACCCCCTAGCCAAAACAGTGCTCTACCCCCGCAGGTAATACTTGAGGCACTACCTAAATAGTTTTCGGAGAGAACCAGCTATTTCCAAGTTTGTTTAGCCTTTCACCCCTATCCACAGCTCATCCGCTAGTTTTGCAACACTAGTCGGTTCGGACCTCCAGTACCTGTTACGGCACCTTCATCCTGGCCATGGATAGATCACTTGGTTTCGGGTCTACACCCAGCGACTGGACGCCCTATTCGGACTCGATTTC
>JACKLJ010000001.1:0-662500 GCA_024235955.1 Burkholderiaceae bacterium | reverse complement strand
GCTACAAAGACCAGCGCGAGCTGGAAGCCCTGCCCGGCCGCGTCGAGGCGCTCGAGGCGGAACAGGCCGAACTGCGCGCCGCGCTGGCCGACGGCAGCCTCTACCAGAGCGACCTGCAGCGCGCCATCGCGCTGCAGTCGCGCGACAGTGCCATCGACGAGGAACTCACCGCCGCCCTCGAGCGCTGGGCCGAGCTGGAGGCGGCTCAGGCTCCTCCCGATTGACGGCGCAGGCAACCATGCCATGATCACCTCTGGCGCCCCAGGCGCCCAAGAAGAGGAGAAGGTTCGATGGACAACCCGTGGTTGTGGCTGGCCGTGCTGCTGCTGGTGGTGGCAATCGTGTTCCTGTGGTGGCAGCGCCGCCAGGCCGATGGCGATGCACCGCTGAGCGAGGACGACCGCTTTGCGCCGGTGGCGGCGATCTCGCCGGTGGAGATGGAGCTGCTCAATTACCTGGTGCGCGCCTTTCCCGGCCGGCCGGTGCTGTTCCGCTCCGCCCTCTCGCGCCTGGTGGCGGTGCGCCGCGCGCAGCGTCGCCTGGGTGCTCAGCAGCGCCTGGCCACCCACGTGGTCGACTACGTGGTCTGCAACCGCGATGGCAAGCCGGTGTATGCCTTCGAACTCGACGCCGTGCACGACGACGCGGAAGAGGCCGAGCAGGATGCCCTGGAAAAACACCGCGTGCTGAAGACCGCCGGCATCCGCCTGATCCGGCTCAAGCGCACCACGCGCGACATGCCGCCGCCCGACGAGTTCCGCCACCACCTGCGCGCCGCCGCGCTGCCACAGCAGGACGCAGCTTCTGCTCCAGCCCCCCTGGAGCCCCCTCAGCCCAGGCTTGTGGAACTGGACAGCAAGCCACCGCGCGTGTACGAGCACGCCGGCGGCGCACAACCGGTGTTCCATGACACCATGCCGATGAGCGTGACCGACCTGATGGGCCTGCCGCCCATGGCCGACGACGAACCCGACGACGACCCCTGGGGCAGCAGGCGCCGCGGCGCTTGAGGTCAAGCACCGCCTGAGGCGCTGACCCGCCTTCCCCCTCTCTCCGGAAAGGGAATGAAGCCAGCGACCGGGGAAACCGCGGCCATCAGGTTCACCCGGCTTCATGCACCGCGTGCCGTGCTTCGCCGCACAACACAAAAGACGGAGCCGCGTTGGACTCGTTCACCGGGCTCAGCGCAGGATGCCCGTGCCAGCGCTGCGCACGGCGCCTCGCCAGGCTCGGCTCGAACCTTTCGGTACTTCTGAGCGCAGCCCGGCGGGAGCCCGCCGGCTGCCGGTTCAGGCCGGCTTTTTCTTCGCCGGCCGCTGCCAGCCAGGCAGGTTCACCTGGCGCCCGCGCGCGAGGCTCAGCGCGCCGGCCGGCGTGTCCCTGGTAATGGTCGATCCGGCGCCCACCGTGCCGCCCGCGCCCAGCGTCACCGGCGCCACCAGCACGCAGTTGCTGCCCACGTGCACGTCGGCCTCGATCACCGTGCGGTGCTTGTTGGCGCCGTCGTAGTTGGCGGTGATGCTGCCGGCGCCATAGTTCACGCGCTCGCCCACCACCGCATCGCCCAGGTAGGCCAGGTGGTTGGCCTTGGCGCCGGCAGCCAGCTTGCTGTTCTTCACTTCCACGAAGTTGCCGATGTGCACCTCCGGCCCCAGTTCGGCCCCTGGGCGCAGGCGGGCGTAGGGGCCTACCAGCGCGCCCGGGCCCACCACCACGCCATCCTTGCCGCCGTCGATGTGGGTGAACGGGTGGATCACCGCGCCGGCCTCGATGCGCGCGTTGGCGATCACGCAGTGCGCGCCCACCGACACGCCCTCGCCCAGCGTCACGCCGCCCTCGAACACGCAGCCCACGTCGATCTCCACGTCCTGCCCGCAGGCCAGCGTGCCGCGCACATCCAGCCGCGCCGGGTCGGCCAGGCGCACGCCGCCCTCCATCAGGCGCACGGCGGTGCGGCGCTGCACCTCGCGCTCCAGTTCGGCCAGCTGCACCGGGCTGTTCACGCCCGCCACTTCCACCTCGTCGTCGATGCGCAAGGCCAGCACGGTGCTGCCGCCAGCCACGGCGTGCTTGACCACGTCGGTCAGATAGAACTCCTTTTGCGCGTTGTCATCGGTCAGCAGCGCCAGGTAACGCCTGAGCAGCCGCGTGGGCGCGGCCATCACGCCGGAATACCACTCGGTGATGGCCAGCACGTCGGGCGAGGCGTCCTTGGCCTCGACGATGGCGCGCACCGGGATGTCACCGTCGGCCCCCGCCGCGGCGCGCACGATGCGGCCGTAGGCGCCGGCGTCCTCGCCGCTGTCCACCGTGAGCAGCGCCAGATGCTCGCCCTCGCACAGGGCGATCAGGCGCCTCAGCGTGTCGGGCTGCACCAGCGGCACGTCGCCGTTGAGCACCAGCGTCACGCCGTCACCCGGCAGCAAGGGTTCGGCCTGCTGCACCGCGTGGCCGGTGCCGAGTTGTGGCTCCTGCCGCACCGACTGCAGCTCCACTTGGGCATGATTTTGGCCTCCAGCCCTTGCCCAGCTGGTGGCGAACGCTTCAACTTCAGTAGCACCGTGACCGGTGATCACAACGCAGCGGCGCGCGCCCACGGCCGCGGCCGCGTCCAGCACGTGGGCCAGCATCGGGCGCCCGGCCAGCCGGTGCAGCACCTTGGGGCGCCGGCTCTTCATGCGCGTGCCCTTGCCCGCGGCCATGATCACGACGTCGATGGCGGTCATGCGTTGTTCTCTCACCTGGTTACAGAAGCTGCAAATTATGGCCATGCAGCCGGCGAACACCACCCTCTGTCCTACGCCCCCGGGAGGACGGGCTACGCCGTCGGATTGATGCGCGCCGTCTGGCGCAATCGCACCATCGCGCCGTGGCGCCCGCCGGGCACCACGCGGCACGCATCAACACCGGAGGTGCGACATGAACGAGAAACTGCTGCTCGACGACATCAAGGCCCGCGCCCAGCTCACCGACCTCATCCGCTTCTGGCGCCGCCGGCGGATCCTGGTGGTGACCGACGGCATCGTCTCCTTCGGGCCCGAGCACGACCCGAACGACCTGCAGGAAAGCTACTTCGGCATGAGCCATCTCATGTCGGTGCTGTCCGGGCAAGGGGAGGTGACCCGGGCCCACCGCCAGACCGATCCGCTGCACGCAGCGGGAGTAATCGAGAACTTCCGCTTCGACACCCACGACCTGACGGCCTACGACCAGATATGGCTGATGGGCTACAACAGCTACCCGCCGCTCAGCGCCGCCGAGCAGGAGAAGCTGGCGCGCTTCATGAACGGCGGTGGCGGCGTGTTCGCCACCGGCGACCATGAGAACCTGGGCGCCGCCATCTCCAGCCAGCTCCCGCGGGTGCGCTCCATGCGGCACTGGAGCGCGCCGCCGTCGGCACTGGGATCGGACCGCATCGACACCACCATGCCCGACCACAACGGCGTGCTGGTGTTCGAGAACCAGTCGGATGACATTCCCCAGACCCTGACGCTCAAGTGGTACGTGTGGGGAGAAACCGCGCTGTTCCTCCGCCGCTACCCGCACCCGCTGCTGTGCAGCCCGGCCGGGCCAATCACCGAATTTCCGGACCACATGCACGAGGGCGAAGTGGTGGCGCCCACCGACCTCACCCAGAGCATGAGCGTCAACGGCTACACCTTCGACGAATACCCGAAAACCAGCGACGGCACCCGCCTGCCGCCCGAAATCGTGGCCTGGGGTCGCAGCGAAGGCCGGCCGGACCCTGAAGTGATGTCCGGCATCCACACCGGCAGCACGCAGGCATCGGCATCGCGGCTCAGCGGCACGGTGGGCGCCTACGATGGCAGGCGGGTCGGGGTTGGGCGCGTGGTGGTGGACGCCACCTGGCACCATTTCTTCGACATCAACCTGATCGGCGACAACGCCGCCAACCGGCCCGGCTTCAACGATCCGCGCAAGGCCCTCTGGAGCAAGGGCTTCACCTACTCGGCCGAAGGCCAGCAGACGCTGGCGCAGATCGACCAGTACTACCGCAACATCGTGAACTGGCTGTCGCCCAACTGGTTCCTCGACCTGTGGGGAGCCCTGGTGATCGAACTCGCGCTGCACCGCGACATGCGCGAGCTGCTGGCGGGCCGGTCCCTCGATACTGCCAGCATCGGCGCGGCGGCCTGGCAGATTGCGCGGCGGCTCCACCCGCCCTGTCTGGTTATCGAGATCTCTTCCGTGTTCTGGGACCTGCCCCGGCTGAAACCCAGGCGCTTCGGACCCTGGGACTGGCCCTACCCCGCCCCCGACGACGGCCCGGGCGACCCGCCGCTGCCCTTTGAATGGCTGGCCAAGGTGGCTCTTGGCGCGGGTGTGCAGGTCATGAGCGAGGCAGGCGCGCGCCAGCGCCCGGCCAGCATGAAGGCCCAGGACATCGCTCAGGCCGCAATGGGGCGAGCAGCCGAGGCACTGGCCTCCCTGGCCCGCAGCCAGCAGGCCAGTGCCGACCGCCTGGCCGAACTGGCCAAGGCCCCGCCCCGACGCGCGGGCGCGAAACCCGCCCAGGCCACCAAGCGCCAGAACCCGGCCCGCCGCCGCTAGAAGACGCACCGGGCAGTGCCGGCCTGGAGCCTGCCTGCTGCGCCGCCCCTCAGGCACCGCCCTTTTCGGCGGCGGCCACGATCATCGGCGTCAGCATGTTCTGCGCGCCGCCGTCGCACGGGATCAGCGCGCCCGACACGTAGCCCGCCGCATCGGAGCCCAGGAACATGGCGAGCTGGGCGATGTCGGCCGTGGTGCCCATGCGGCCCAGCGGCACCATGCCGCGCACCAGCGCGTCGCCCTCGGGGCCCTGCGGGGCCAGGCGCTTCATGCCCTCGGTGCCCTCGATCGGGCCGGGCGAGATGGCGTTCACGCGCACGCCGGCCGGGCCCCACTCCAGCGCCAGCACGCGCATCAGCTGGTCCACGCCGGCCTTGGCCGCGCACACGTGGGCCTGGTAGGGCATGGCCACCACCGCCTGCGGCGCGCTGATGAAGATGACGCTGGCGCCCGGCTTGCGCAGGTGCTCGTAGGCGCGCCGTGCCACATGGAAGCTGCCATGCAGGTCGATCTCCACCACCACCTTGAAGGCGTTGGACGACATGCTGTTCACGTCGGCCAGGAAGTTGCCCGCCGCACCGGAAATCAGCACGTCGATCTCGCCGTGCCGGGCGCGCGCCGTGGCCAGCGCGGCGGCCACGGCCGCGTCGTCGCGCACGTCGGCCACCAGGCCGAGCGCGCCGGAGCCCAGCGTGGCCAGCGCGAAATCCACGTTCTCCTGCTTGCGGCTGGCCACGCTGACCCTGGCGCCGGCGGCGGCGAAGGTCTGCGCGATGCCCAGGTTGATGCCGGTGGTGCCACCAAACACCACCACGTGCCGGTCGGTGAAATCGAAGGTCGCGTTCATGCTGCGCTGCTCCTGGCTCGTCGGGGAAGGGCCACTTTAGCGCCGAGCGTATCGATCAGTCGAGCGTCTGCCGGTAGCGCAGCAGCGCGCCCGCGCTCACCACCGCCATGAAGGCCAGCAGCGGCCACAGGTCGGGCAGCACCTCGGCCACCCCACTGCCCTTGAGCATGATGCTGCGCACGATGCGCAGGAAGTGCGTGAGCGGCAGCACGTTGCCCACCGCCTGGGCCCATTCCGGCATGCCGCGGAACGGGAACATGAAGCCCGACAGCAGGATCGAGGGCAGAAAGAAGAAGAAGGTCATCTGCATGGCCTGCAGCTGGTTGCGCGCCAGCGTACTGAAGGTGAAGCCCACTGCCAGGTTGGCCAGGATGAACACGCCGATCATCGCCATCAGCAGCACGAAGCTGCCCAGCATGGGCACCGCGAACAGCCACCAGGCCGCCACCAGGATCACCGCCAGCTGGATGTAGCCGATCACCACGTAGGGCGCGATCTTGCCCAGCATCACCTCCACCGGGCGCACCGGCGTGGCCAGCAGGTTTTCCATGGTGCCGCGCTCGCGTTCGCGCGTCATGGCCAGGCCGGTGAGCATCACCATGGTCATGGTCAGGATGGTGCCGATCAGCCCCGGCACGATGTTCAGCCGCGACAGCCCCTCCGGGTTGTAGCGCTTGTGCACGCGCAGCTCGAAGGGCGGCGGCGCCTGTTGCGCCTGCCGCCACGGGCCGGCCAGCTCGCGCGCCAGCACCTGGCTGCCGACCTGGTTCAGCGCCGCCAGCGCGTTGCCGGCGGCCACCGGGTCGGTGGCGTCCACGGCCATGTAGAGCACCGGGTGGCGGCCACGCCGCAGGTCGCGCTCGAAGCCCGGCGGCAGCACCAGCATGAACTGCGCGTCGCCGCGCGCCAGCAGCTCGTCGGCCTGGCTTTCGCTCACGCCGTTGGCCACCACGCGGAAGTAGCCGGTGTTCTGCAACGCCACCACCAGGCTGCGCGTGATCGGCCCCTGCTCGGCCGTCACCACCGCCAGCGGCAAGTCCTTGGGGTCGGTGTTGATGGCGTAGCCGAACAGCACCAGCTGCGCCACCGGGATCATCACCGCCATGGCGAAGGTCAGCCGGTCGCGCAGCATCTGCTGGAATTCCTTGACGAACACCGCCGCGGTGCGGGCCAGCGAGAACGCGCTCATCCTGCGTGCTCCCCGTCGCGAAAGTTGTCATTCGCCTGGCCGATCAGGCTGATGAAGACGTCTTCCAGATTGGCCTGGGTCGGCCGCACGTGCAGGCCCGGCTGCTGCGCCAGCGGCGCCACCGCCTGCCCGACCATCCGCGCGTCGGGCCCGGCCACGTGCAGGCTGGCGCCGAAGGCGGCCACGCTCTGCACGCCGGGCGCCGCCTTCAGCGCGGCGATCTGCTCGCGCGAGACGGGCCCGGCCACCTCGATCACCGTCAGCGCAGCGTGGTCGATGATGTCGCCCTCGGTCCCGCGCGCCAGGATGTGGCCGTAGGCGATGTAGACCAGTTCGTGGCAACGCTCGGCCTCGTCCATGTAGTGCGTGGACACCAGCACCGTGATGCCCTGGGCCGCCAGCTCGTGGATCTGGTCCCAGAAGTCGCGCCGCGCCTTCGGGTCGACGCCGGCGGTGGGTTCGTCCAGCAGCAGCAGGCGCGGGTCGTGGATCAGGCAGGCGGCCAGCGCCAGCCGCTGCTTCCAGCCGCCCGAGAGGTTGCCCGCCAGCTGGTTCTGGCGCCCCACCAGGCCGAGCTGATCCAGCGCGCGGTCCACGGCCGCGCGGCGATCCGGCAGCTGGAACAGGCGGCCGATGAAGTCCAGGTTCTGGCGGATGGAGAGGTCTTCGTACAGGCCGAAGCGCTGCGTCATGTAGCCGACCTGGCGCTTGATCTGCAGCGCCTGGGTGCGGATGTCCAGCCCCAGGCAGGTGCCCTCGCCGGCGTCGGGCGTGAGCAGGCCGCACAGCATGCGGATGGTGGTGGTCTTGCCGCTGCCGTTGGGGCCGAGAAAACCGCAGATGCGCCCGGTGCGCACCTGCAGGTCCACGTGGTCCACCACGGCGCGGCCGTCGTAGTGCTTGGTGAGGCCGCGCACGTCGATCGCCAGCGGCGCGTCGGCTCCGCCGGCAGCCGCTCCATCCGCTTCCGATTTCATAGCTGCCTGCGCCTGCTGCATATGGGCTGGAGGCTATTTTTGCTTTGAATTGCCGGCACCGCCGCGGCGCACGTCCAGCGGCAGGCCTGGCTTGAGGCGCACGGCGTCGGCGGGCGCGGGGCGGGCTTCGGCCATGAACACCAGCTTGGCGCGCTGGGCGTTGGAGTAGATCACCGGCGGCGTGTATTCGGCCTCGGTGGCCACGCGCGTCACGCTGGCGGCGATGGGCGCGCCGCAGCCGTCGCAGGCCAGCTGCACCGTGTCGCCGGGGTGCAGGGTGGCGACCTCGGTTTCGGGCACGAAGAAGCGCGCCTTGATGTTGGCGGGCGGCAGCAGCGCCACCACCGGCTGGCCGGCCGGCACCCATTCGCCGACGCGGAAATAGGTGTCGCTCACCTGCCCGGCCGCCGGCGCCGCCTGGCGGGTTTCCTCCACGCGCCACTGCTGCGCGGCCAGCGCGCTGCTGGCGGCGCGCGCCTGCGCCTGGGCGGCGGCGCGCTCGTCCACACGGGCTGGCTGGCGCGCGGTACGCAGCGCGGCTTCCAGCTCGGCCACGCGGGCGCGGCCCTGTTCGGCCGCGGTGCGGGCGGCGTCCACTTCCTGGCTGGAGACGGCGCCGCCGCCCACCAGCGGCGCCTTGCGCTGCCAGTCGGTCTGGGCCAGCGCGGCCTGCTCGCGCGCCTGCTTCAGCTGGGCCTGGATCTGCGCGATCTCGTCCGGCCGGCGGCCGCTCTGCAGGTTGGCGGCCTGCGCCTGGGCGGCTTCCACCTGGGCGCTGGCCTGGTCGCGCGCACGGGCTTCGGGCGTGGCGTCCAGCCGGAACAGCGGCGCCTCGGCGGCCACCTGCTGGCCGGCCTGCACCGCCAGTTCCTCCAGCCGGCCGGCCACCGGCGCGGCGATGTAGACGTAATCGCCTTCAGCGTAGCCCGACCAGCCGCCAGCCGGCGCCGGCTGGCAGGCGGCCAGCAGCAGCGCCAGGGCGCCTGCCACTGCAACGGATGCGCCACGCGGGCGCGCTAGCTCAACCATGGGCCAACTCCTCGGTACTCGGTGCCCTGGTCAGGGCGTGCAGGGCCATGTCGATGCGGGCTTCCAGCGCCTCGGGCGACAGCACCTGCGCCGCCAGTTCAGCCGCCAGCGGCAACGCCGCCGGACCCTGCGGCCGCAGGCGCGAGGCCACCAGCACCGGCGCCAGCACCCCGCCAATCAGAAAGCTCATGCGCCGCCACGGCGGCTGCGCGGCCACGGCGCCGGCGCGCTCGGCCTCGTCCAGCAGGCCCATCAGCAGGCCCAGGTGGCGCGGCACGTTGGCACGCATGAAGGCCTGCGCCACGGGCTCGCCGGCGTCGGCATCGGCCAGCACGCGTCGGATGGTGTCGCCATGCTCGGCCAGCACCGCGGCGATCAGCTGCAGCGCGCCGCGCAGACGCGCCAGCGGCTCGCCCGGCGCCAGCACGCGCTCCGACAGGCGTGCGTAGACCTCGTCGTAGAACTGCTGCAGCACCTGGCGCAAAAAGGCTTCCTTGCTATCGAAGTGATAGTGGAACATGCCCGGTGCGACGCCCGCGTCGTCGGCCACCGCACGCACCGTCAGGCCGGCGCAGCCCAGCCGCGGGTACAGCCGCCGGCCGCTTTGCAGCAGGCGCTGGTCAAGGTTGCGTGAAGGCCTGGGCATGACGGGCCGCAGTATGGCGCGTTATTGGTCAAATGTCCAATAACAACCAGGCCAACCCCATGGCGGCCGTGGCGACCGCCGGTTCAGATCAGCGGTTGCGGCCGGATCGGCCTGGCGACGAAGTCGGCGATGCGCGCCAGCGCCGCCGGCTGCAGCAGGTAGAGCCTGCCATCGGCCACGCGGTGCAGGCCCAGGCGCTCGAGCTTGCGCAGCGTCTTGTTGGTGTGCACCAGCGACAGGCCCAGGGCGTCGGCGATGTGCTGCTGTGTGAGCGGAAATTCCACGCCGCCGTGGCCGTCACCCAGGCCCAGCCGGTCGGCGCGGCGCCACAGCACCACCAGCAGCATGGCCACGCGCTCGGCCGCGTTGCGCTGGCCCAGCGTGACCAGGTTCTCGTCCAGCAGCTGCTCCTGCTTGGCGGCCAGCCAGGTCACGTCGTAGGCGAACTCGGGCTTGCGCTGGAACAGCGGCCACAGATCGCCGCGCGGAAACACGCACAGCTGCAGGTCGGTCAGTGCCTCGACGCCGTGCGTGGCCTCGTCGGCGAACTCGCCCTGCAGGCCGATGAAATCACCCGGCAGCAGGAAGTTGAGGATCTGCCGGCGCCCGTCGGCCAGCGACTTGTAGCGGAAGGCCCAGCCGTCGTACACCGTGTAGAGCTTGATCGGCAAACGCCCTTCTGCCACCAGCGTGCGGCCGGCGCGCAGTTTCTCGGTGCCGCCGCGGAAGGCCTGGACGGTGGCCAGGTCCTCGGCGTCGGCCGGCAGGAACAGGCCGGGCTGGCGCCAGCGGCAGTCGCGGCAGCGCTCGGGGGGCGATGAGGGCGACGAGGGCGGTGGTGACGGCGGCGGGTTCATGGCGGCGTTTGTAGCAGCAGCCGGGCGGTTTTTCTATGCTGCCTTGCCCGGGGCCGGCACGGCGCCGCCGGCCAGGCCCTGCTCCAGCAGGCCGATGACCTGCTCGGCGAACGCGGTGTAGCTGATGGGCCCGCCCGGCCGCAGCCAGGTGAAGGTCCAGTTGATCATGCCGAACAGCATCATGGTCACCGCGGTCTGGTTCTGCGCCGTGACCTGCGGCGCGTAGGCGCGGCGCACGAAGCGCGTCATGGCGGCCACCACGTCGCGCTGGCGGTTCAGGATCACCTCGCGCTGCGCGTCGCTCAGGAACTGCGTGCTGCCCAGCAGCGCCGCGTGCCGCGTGGCCGAGGTCTCGTACTCGCCCAGGAAGGCGCGGATCAGCTGGTGCAGCGCGGCGCGCTCGTCGAGCTTCTGCCGGTGCGCCGTGCCCTCGGCCTGGCCGATCAGCACCAGCAGGCGCTGGGTGTAGCGGTCCAGCAGGTCGAACAGGATGGCTTCCTTGCTCTCGTAGTAGTGGTACAGCCGCGCCTTGGAAGTCCCGCAGGCGCCGGCGATGTCGTTCATGCTGGTGGCCGGGTAGCTCTGGCGGGCGAACAGCGCAGCCGCGACGTTGAGGATTTCGTCGCGCCGCAACTCGTGCGAGGCGGAGATGGGACGGGCCATGGGGGTGAATTATCGGGGCGACCCCGAATTGGAAGCCAAATCAGCCTCCAGCCTTTTAATGGCGGGCGCAGGCAGCTATGGTTTCAGGAGTCATGAGGAGCGCCGTCCGCCCCCGCCAGCCACGCTGCCACCGCCTGCACCCGCGCCTGCTCCACCGCCTTGCCGATGGCCTCGCCCTTCGCGCCACGGGCCTGCGCGGCCTGGGCGATGGCGGCGGTGTCCACGCCCTGCGCGGCGGCCAGCACGCCCGGCAGGCGCTGTCGCGGCGGGTAGGGGCGCTCCTGCAGGCCGGCGCGGCCGCGGGCGTCGCATTCGCAGGCCAGCAGCACGTCGGCAAAACGCGCGGGCTTGCGCAGCGCGTCGCAGCGGATCAGCAGGCGCACCAGCGCGGCGGCGCCCAGCTCGCCCGAGCGGTGGATGTTGCCGTGCTCGCGCGCCACCACCTGGGCGAGTTCGTGGCAGTCGTTCGGCACGCGCAGGCGCTCGGCCAGTTGGGCTTCCAGCCGCTGGCTGCGGCCTTCGTGGCCGATGTGGCGCGGCAGCACGTCGGCCGCCGTGGTGCCCTTGCCAAGATCGTGCGTGAGGCAAGCGTAGCGCACCGGCAGGCTGGCGCCCAGGCGCGCGGCCTGCTGCAGCACCAGCATCAGGTGCACGCCGGTGTCGACCTCGGGGTGGTGCTCGGCGCTCTGCGGCACGCCCCACAGGCGCTCCACCTCGGGCAGCACCACGGCCAGCGCGCCGCAGGCACGCAGCACCTCGAACATGCGCTCCGGGTGCGCCTCCATCAGGCCGCGGGCCAGCTCCTGCCACACGCGCTCGGGCACCAGGTGATCGGCCTCGCCGTCGGCCACCATCTCGCGCATCAGCGCCATCGTTTCCTGCGCGATGGTGAAGTCGTGAAAGCGCGCCGCGAAGCGCGCCAGGCGCAGGATGCGCACCGGGTCCTCGCGGAAGGCGTCGGTCACGTGGCGCAGCACGCGGGCCCGCAGATCCGCCTGACCGTGGAACGGGTCGATCAGCGCATTTTCAGTGCCTTTTGGGCCGCTGGCCGGCTCCCAGCCGGCGCAGGCAGCTATCGCATTGATAGTCAGGTCGCGCCGCGCCAGGTCTTCCTCCAGCGTGACCTCGGGGCTGGCCAGCACGGTGAAACCCTTGTAGCCGCGCCCGCTCTTGCGCTCGGTGCGGGCCAGCGCGTACTCCTCGTGCGTCTGCGGGTGCAGGAACACCGGGAAGTCCTTGCCCACCGGCACGAAGCCGCCGGCCACCATCTGCTCGGGCGTGGCGCCCACCACCACCCAGTCGTGGTCCTGCACCGGCAGGCCCAGCAGCCTGTCGCGCACCGCACCGCCGACCATGTAGATTTTCATGGCCTGCAGTGTAGGGGCGCGCCCTCAACCGGCTTGACATGGGTGGGCGCTGCCCCATAAGGTCGGCGCTTTTTCGGCCAGTGGCCAGCTTCCGGAGGAGCCTTTCACCATGCGCGATCAGATCGCCCCGTTCACCGCCCTCGCGGCCCTTTCCCTTGCCGGCCTGCTGCTGGCGCCGCCCGCACTGGCGGCCGGGCCGTCCATCGAGCCCGGCCTGTGGGAAGTGCAATCCGACATGCAGTCGCCCGACCGGCCCGAGCTGGCCGCCCAGATGGCCAAGGCGCGCGAGCAGATGAAGAACATGCCGCCCGAGGTGCGCAAGATGATGGAGCAGCAGCTGAGCAAGTCCGGCGTGGGGCTGACCAAGAACGGCATCCGCATGTGCGTCTCGCCCGAGCAGGCGCGCGGCGACCGGCCGCCCAAGACCGAGGAGAACCCGCACTGCACGCACAGTCAGGCGCAGTGGTCCGGCAACACCTGGCGCGGCGAGTTTGTCTGCACCCAGCCGCCGGGCAAGGGCAGCTTCGAGACCACGGTGATCGACCGCAAGCACTACGTCACCGCGGGCACGATGCAGACCCAGCAGGGCACCATCAAGACCCGCAACGAGGCCCGCTGGGTGCAGGCCGACTGCGGCACGCTGAAACCGGCGCGCTAAAGCCTCTCCGGTGCCCGGCGCCCAGTCCGCGCCGGGCGACCCTGCGCGCGGTGGCACACTCGTCCGCATGACCCAGCCGCCCGCCACCCTCGCCGAACCCGCCCGCCAGACCCCACTGCTGGACGAGGTCGACGTGCTGGTGCTCGGCGGCGGCCCGGCCGGGCTGGCCGCCGCCGCCAGCGCCGCGCGCGGCGGTGCCCGCACCCTGCTGGTGGAGCGCTACGGCTTCCTGGGCGGCATGGGCACGGCCGCCGGCGTGACCAACTTCTGCGGCCTGCACGCCAACGTGCACGGCACCATTCGCCAGGTGGTGCAGGGCGTGGGCGGCGAGCTGCTGGCGCGCATCGACGCGCTGGGCGGCCTGAACACGCCGCACCTGCTGTTCGGCGGCCGCATCGCCGCCCAGGCCTACGACACCGCCGCCTTCAAGGTCGCCGCCGACGAGCTGCTGCAGGCCGCCGGCGCGCGTGTGTTGCTGCACGCCTGGGTGGCCGGCGTGGCCATGCGGGACGCCGCGCACATCGACGCCGTGCTGCTGGAAACCAAATCCGGCCGCGTGGCGGTGCGCGCGCGCCAGTTCATCGACTGCACCGGCGACGGCGACGTCGCAGCGTACGCCGGCGTGCCGTATGAAAAAGGCGCCGACGGCCACGCCATGATGTACCCCAGCACCATGATGCGCATCGGCGGCGTCGACGCGGCGCGCGCCGGCCAGGCCTGGCTGCACGTGGGCGAGCGCATGCGCGCGGCCGAGGCGCGCGGCGAGCGCTTCGCGCGCCAGGGCCCGATCCTGCGGCCGCAGAAGAACCCGAGCGAGTGGCGCGCCAACGTCACCCAGCTGGCGCGCCCCGACGGCGGCCCGGTGGACGGCACCGACGCGCTGCAACTCTCGGCCGCCGAGGCCGAAGGCCGGCGCCAGGCCGCGCATTTCCTGCGCTTTCTGCGCAGCGACATGCCGGGCTTCGAAGCCGCCTACCTGCTGGATCTGCCACCGCAGGTGGGCGTGCGCGAGACGCGCCGCATCGTCGGCGACTACGTGCTCACCGAGGACGACGTGCTCGGCTGCGCCAGCTTCGACGACACGGTGGGCGTGAACGGCTGGCCGGTGGAGGAACACCTGGCCGGCGACGTCAGCTTCCGCTGGCCGCACGGCACCGACACACCTGAGGGCCGCGCCGCCAGCCGCGGCTACAACCACCTGCCCTGGCGCATGCTGCTGCCGCAAGGCGTGGACAATCTGCTGGTGGCCGGCCGCTGCGCCAGCATGACGCACGGCGGCCAGTCGGCCGCGCGGGTGTCGGGCGGCTGCTTCGTCATGGGCCAGGCCGCCGGCAGCGGCGCCGCGCTGGCGCTGCAGCAAGGCGTGGCACTGCGCGCGCTGCCCGTGGTCTTGCTACAGGAACGATTGCTGGCTGCGCAAGCCTGGCTTGGGCTGGAAGGCGAAAAGCTTCCCAACCCGATCTGATTCACACACCACAACAAGGAGCCTCACGACATGCAACGACGCCTCTTCACCCTGGCCGCCACGGCGCTCGCCGCCACCAGCCTTGCCGCCCCGCTGGCCGCCCGGGCCCAGGCCTGGCCGGCGCACCCGGTCAAGCTGGTGGTCGGCTTTCCCGGCGGCTCCACGCCGGACATGGTGGCGCGCGCCATCAGCGAGCCACTGGCGCAGGCGCTGGGCCAGCCGGTGATCGTGGAGAACAAGCCGGGCGCCAGCGGCAACATCGCCGCGGACTACGTGGCCAAGGCCACCGACGGCCTCACGCTGGGCATCGTCATCAACGGCAACCTGACGTCGTCGAAGATGCTGTATTCCAAGCTGCCGTACGACCCGGGCAAGGACTTCAGGTACATCAGCCTGCTCACCACCGCGCCGCTGATTCTGGTGGCGCCCACCAGTGAGCCGGCCGGCGCCGCCTTCTTCGCCGAGGCGAAGCAGCAGGGCGACAAGTGGAACTACGGCTCGGTCGGCGCCGGCTCGGTGGCGCACCTGGGCATGGAACTGCTCAAGAGCAAGGTACCGGGCCTGAAGCCCTTGCACGTGCCCTACAACGGCAACCCGGCGGTGGTCACCGGCCTGATCGGCGGCCAGGTGCAGATGGCGCTGATGCCGCCCGGCGTGGCCATGCCGCAGGTCAAGGGCGGCAAGCTGCGCGCCATCGGCGTCACCACCAGCGGCAAGAGCGCTCTGGTGCCCGAGCTGCCCCCGCTCAGCCAGGAAGGCGTGAAGGACTTCAACCTGGAGGTGTGGACCGCCCTCGTCGGCCCGGCCAGCCTGCCCAGGGCGGTGCAGGACAGGCTCGCCACGGTGGTCGGCCAGATCATGAAAACCCCCGAAGTGCGCCAGCGCCTCTTCAACGCCGGCTGGCAGGCCGTCGGCACCTCCCCCGAAGGCCTGAAGCGCCGCGTGGAGCAGGAAACCGCGCTGCTGGGGGGGATCATCCGGGCTCAGAACATCAAGCTGAATTGACCCCCCTGAGTCGCTGACGCGCCTTCCCCCCTCTTACTTCGTGAGGGGGGACAACGCCAGTGCTCGGTGCAAGCCCGAGCACGGCGTTCGCTGGTTTGGCCTGCTCCGCGGCCTTCTGGGGGCGCCAGTTCTTGCCGAGCGGCCTGTGTGGCTTCCTTGAGGCCGAGCGCAGCGATGGCCTGTTTTCTCCCCAAATCCCCTCTGGCCGTGCCGAGACGCGCAGGGCGTGGGGCGGGGGCATGGGCTGCGCAGCAAGACCATGCTTCGTGCTCTGACTCGCTGCGGCTGTTCGAGCGGAGCGCCCTTTGGGGCGCGCAGCGAGTTCCGCAGCGCCGCCCCATGCCCGAGCATCGCAGGCTGCCCGCAGCGAAGCGGAGGGACACGGCAAGTGGGGTCGCCCTTTCTTTGCCTACTTTCTTTTGGCGAAGCAAAAGAAAGTAGGTGCGCCGCCGGGCGCACATCCCGGCCTCCAGCGCCACCAGAAACACTACGCTTTCAATAGCTGCCTGCGCCCGCCAAGCCTGGGCAAAACAACGATTTCAATTGAAAAAGTAGGCGATGCGCCATCAACCTGCAGGGCTCCAGCAAGACTGTCCTGAGCCTGCCGAAAGGCTCATCCCGAACGGTGGTGTCGTTCAAGCAGCAGATGAAATTCTGAACCGAATCAGCCTCCAGCCCAGGCGTGGCGGCCGCAGCCAGCTATCAAAACAGGAACACCGCTCAGCGCTGTGCCACCGCCAGCCTGAGCGCCAGCGCCGCGAACACCCCGGCCGCCACCCGGTTCAGCACCCGCTGCACCCGCGCCGAGCGCACCAGCCGCGCGCGCAGCAGCCCGGCCGCCAGCACCACGGCGCCAAACACCAGCAGCGTGGCCACGATGAACAGCAGCCCGAACCACAGCAACTGCCCCGCCACCGGCCCCGCGCCCGGCTGCACGAACTGCGGCAGGAAGGCCAGAAAGAAGAACACCACCTTGGGGTTGGTCAGGTTCATCGCCAGCCCGCGCGCCACCAGCCGGCGCGCCGGCTGCGCGGGCGCCGCAGTGCCCTCGCCCACGCCCGGCAGCGCCTGCACCGGTGCGCGCCAGGCGCCCCAGGCCAGATACAGCAGGTAGGCCGCGCCGACGAACTTGAGCAGCGCGAACGCCGTGGCCGAGGCCGCGAACAGCGCCGCCAGCCCCAGCGCCACCGCCAGCGTGTGCACCACCAGCCCCAGGCACAGCCCCACCACCACCCAGGCGCCCACGCGCCGCCCCTGCGTGGCCGACTGCACCAGCACGAACAGGTTGTCCGGCCCCGGCGTCACGCCCAGCAGCAGGGCGAGCGAGAAGAAGGTGAGCGAGGTTTCCAGCGAGGGCATGGGCCGATTGTGAATCGCCCCATGCCTCGGCCAGCGCGCGCGCCGCGCGGGCGCCGCTCCCTCAGAACGACAGCGACGCCGCCCCGGCCTTGAGCCGCTCGTGCATGGCGCTGGCGCCGACGATCTCCACGCCGTCGATCAGGTCGGCCTGCTGGTAGCCGCGCGCCTTGACGCAGGGCGGGCAGGCCCAGATGGTGCCGCCGCGCTTCAGGAAGTCATCGATCAGCGCCTTCAGCGGGTCCAGCGGCGGCACGTGGGCGAGGTCGGCGCTACCGCGGCGCACCAGGTCCACGGCGGCGCTGGTCAGGAAGACCCGCACCTGCATGCCGGCCGTGAGGCCGCCGCAGGCGATGGTGAAGGCCACGGAAGAAAGCTCATGGTCGGTGCCCCGGGTCATCAGCACCACCAGTTCGCGTTCGGCTTGTGTCATGGATCGGCTCCTCGTTAAGATGGATCGGCCCGCGTGGGCGGGCGGGACAGGGATGCTCGCTCCGGCCGGGCCGGCGCGCCTTGCCCGGGCGTCCGGATCTGTTGCCGCAGGCACCGGCGGCCGAAAGGACATTCAAGCGTGGACGCGCTCTCCGATGCGCTGCAGCACATCCGCCTGCAAGGCGCGTGGTTCCTGAACGGCGAGTTCCGCGAGCCCTGGTGCGTGGACATCCCGCCGCCCGAGCAGCTCGCCGCCCTGTTCCTGCCCGGCGCCGAGCGGCTCGCCGTCTGCCACGTGGTGGTGCGCGGCCAATGCTGGGCCCGGCTGCCGGGCCAGGAGCCGATGCCCCTGCATGAGGGCCAGGTGGTGGTGTTCCCGCACGGCGACGCACACCTGCTGGGCAGCGGCCTGCGGCACGCGCCCGTCAGCCTCGACCACGTGATCGTGCCGCGCGTGCCGGAGCTGCATCGCGTGAGCTACGGCGGCAGCGGCGCCGCCACGCTGGTGATGTGCGGCTGGTTCGCCTACGAACGCCACATCCCCAACCCGCTGGTGGCCGCCCTGCCGCGCCAGTGGATGGCTTCGCTGGAGCAGCAGCCCTGCCAGGCGTGGCTGCTGCCGGCCATCCAGTACGCGCTGGCCGATGCCGCCGCCGGCCGGCCCGGCGCCGAGGCAGCGGCCGCCCGGATCGCCGAGATCCTGTTCGTCGAGCTGCTGCGCTGCCACGTGGCGGCGTTGCCGGCGGAGCACGCAGGCTGGCTGGCCGGCGTGCGCGACCCGCTGGTCGGCCGCTGCCTGGGCCTGCTGCACGAACGCCCGGCCCACACGTGGACGGTGGCCGAACTGGCGCAGGCGCTGGCCGTGTCGCGCAGCGTGCTGGCCGAGCGCTTCAGCGCGCTGGTCGGCCAGCCGCCCATGCACTACCTGAAGCACTGGCGCCTGGTGCTGGCGGCGCGCCAGCTGCGCCAGCAGGGTGCCGCGCTGGCCCGCGTGGCGGCCAGTGTGGGCTATGCGTCGCCGGCCGCCTTCAACCGCGCCTTCAAGGAGGCCTTCGGCGTCTCGCCAGGGCAGTGGCGGGACACCACCGCCGCCGAAGCCGAAGCCGCGGCGCCCTAGATGTTGAGTTGCAATAGGTTGTTCCCGCCGAGACGGGAGGCTGGGGGCTTGTAGCCCAAGGCCGAGTGCTGCCTTCGGACGTTGTAGTAGCTCAGGAAGGCAGGCAGCCAGGCGGTGCGCTCGTTGCTGTCGGCCCAGATGCGGCCATAGGCCCACTCGCGCAGCAGCGTCTGGATGAAGCGCTCGGCCTTGCCATTGGTCTGGGGCCGGTAGGGTTTGGTGAAGGTGTGCTTGATGCCCAGGGCCTGGCAGGTCTTGGCAAACAGCCGCGAGCGATAGGCCGAGCCGTTGTCAGTGATCAGGCGCTTGATGGTCACGCCCAGAGCGGCGTAGTGAGCCACCGCGGCTTGCAAGAAGGCCACGGCCGAGCCCTAGCGTTCGTCATCGTGCATCTGCACAAAGCCGGCTCGGGAGTGGTCATCGATGGCCACGTGAGCGAACTCCCAGCCCGCGCCGCGCGTGTGGTCGCGCCGATCGCCTGTGACGCGATGGCCGGTGACCACGATGCGCCCGAGTTTCTTGGTGTCCATGTGCAGCAGCTCGCCCGGTGCCTCGCGCTCGTAGCGCACCGGCGGCACGGGCGACTCGAGCGCTTTGAGGCTGGACAGCCCCAGGCGGGCCAGCAGGCGGCTGACGGTAGCCGCGCTGCGTCCGACGACCAGGGCGATGCGCCGCATGGGCATACGCGCACGACGAAGCTGCTCGATGCGCTCGCACAGCGCCGCATCCAGGCTCGTGCGCGTTCTGGCCGGACGCGAACTGCGGTCGAGCAGGCCTGCCAGGCCCTGCTGGTCAAAGCGTTTGAGCCACTTGCGGGCGGTGCGCGCGCTGATGCCGGCAGTCTCGGCCGCCGCCATCAGCCCCATTTCCGCAATGCGGTCAATGAGCAATTTGCGCCCTTCAAAGGTCAATCTGGCATTCTTATGGCTGTTCACCCGGTCGTTCCTTCTGGACAGTTCTGAAGCGTCGTAACTCCAGTCTCCCAGACTCTTCCGGGTGAACAACCTATTGAGACATAACACCTAGAAACGCCGCGGCGCCGCGTCCGACAGGGCCGCCGCCTGCGGTCCCACGCGCCAAAACGGGCTGCGTGGCACACTGCTCCGATCGTTCTTTTCCGCCGTGCGGCCCTGCCCACGCGCCCCTGCATGAAATCCTTCGGACAACGCGCCAGCGGTGAGCGGCTGGAGCGCATGCGCGGCTCGCCGCGCTGGGCCGGCAACGGCTTCCGCAACCTGGCGCCCATCGCGGCAGGGTTGCGCGATGCCGGCACACCGATGCCTTCGATCAGCGAGATGCTGCGGCCGCGCCCGCCGCGCGTGCCCGGTGCGCCGCTGCCGCTGACCGATCCGCGCCCGGCATGGGCCCGGCCGGCGCAGAGCGGGCTGCGAGCCACCTGGCTCGGTCATTCCACGGTGCTGCTGGAGATCGACGGCTTCAAGGTGCTCACCGACCCGGTGTGGGGCCCGCGCGCCTCGCCCTTCGCGCTGATGGGGCCCAAGCGTTTCGCGCCCATGCCGGTGCGGCTGCGCGAGATGCCGGAGGTGGACGTGATCGTGATCTCGCACGACCACTACGACCACCTCGACTTCCCCACCATCCGGGCGTTGCGCGCCAGCCGGACCCCCTTCGTCACCTCGCTGGGCGTGGGCGCGCACCTGCAGGCCTGGGGCATCGCGCCAGAGCGCATCACCGAGCTGGACTGGTGGGAATCGCACACCGTGCCGGGCACAGGCATCACCGTCACGGCCGCGCCGTCGCAGCATTTCAGCGGCCGTGGGCTGAAGACGCGCAACACCACCCTGTGGTCCAGCCTGGTGGTGCGCGGGCCGCGCCACGCGGTGTTCTTCAGCGGCGACACGGGCCTCACCGATCAGTACGCCGAAATCCGCGCGCGCCTGGGGCCGTTCGACCTGGCGCTGCTGGAAGTCGGCGCCTACTACCCCGCCTGGGGCGACATGCACCTGGGCCCCGACAACGCCATGCAGGCACTGGCCCTGCTGGGCGACCCGGCCTTCCTGCCGGTGCACTGGGGCACCTTCTGCCTGGCCATGCACGCCTGGAACCAGCCGGCCGAGCGCCTGCTGGAGCTGGCCCCCGCCTCGCCGGCGCCGCTGCTGCTGCCGCACCTGGGCGAGGCGCTGGAGCCCGCCCACGGCCCGCTGCTGCGCCCCTGGTGGCGCAGCGTGGGCGGTGGCGAACCGCTATCGGAACAAGAGCTGCCTGCGCCCGCCACGCAAGGGCCAGAGCCTCATTTGAACCCAAAAGAAGCGTGGCCGCTGGACTGACGCGTCGGCCACGCGCAGACCTACGAGGACACCCATGATCCGCTCCCAGATCGAACTGCTGCTCAGCTACCAGATCAACGGCCCGGCGCACCTGTGCTTCAACATCCAGGCCATGCGCCTGGGGCGCCAGTTCGTGCGCGAGGAATCGCTGCTGGTGACACAGGGCGACGGCCTGGTGCCGCCGCTGCTGCGCGAATTTCCGGGCACGCACGGCAGCCGCTTCCTGCGCTTCGACGCCCAGCCCGGCCCGCTGTCGCTCACCTACCGGGCCACGGTGGAGCAGTTGCCGCTGCTGCCGCTGCCCGACCTGGCCGAAACCACCATCGGCTGGCTGCCGGACGAGATGCTGCGCTACCTGCTGCCCAGCCGGTACGTGGAATCCGACCGCCTGGCCGCCAGCGCGCAGCAGCTGTTCGGCCATCTGCCGCCCGGGCTGGCGCGCGTGCAGCAGATCACCGCCTGGATCCACGACAACATCAGCTACCTGCCGGGTGCCAGCAGCTCGGAAACCGCGGCCTCGCAGGTGTTCGAGCAGCGCAGCGGCGTGTGCCGCGATTTCGCCCACCTGGGCATCGCCTTCTGCCGCGCGCTCAACATCCCGGCGCGGCTGGTGGTGGGCTACGTATGGTTCGACGAGCCGCCGCAGGATTTCCACGCCATCTTCGAGGCCTGGCTGGGCGGCCAGTGGGTCATGTTCGACCCGACCGGCATGGCGCCCACCGAGCGCCTGGTGCGCGTGGGCACCGGCGTGGACGCCAAGGACGTGGCCTTCGCCACCTTCTTCGGCCCGGTGGGCTTCGTGAACAAGCAGGTCAGCGTGGTCGAGCAGGTCGACGACGCGCCACCCACCGGCGCCCAGCCCGACCAGGGCACGCTGGTGCAGGACGCGGGCTGAGCGCTGCCGGGACCGATCAGCGGCCGACGCCGCTCCGGCGCCGGGCGCGCCAACCCAGCAGGCCCAGCATGGCGCCCAGGGCACTCAGCACCCATGGGCCGCCCACCGGCACCGCCTGCACGGTGGCCGGCGGCGGTGCGGGAGGGGCCGCCGCCGAGCAGATGCGCACGTAGCCGTTGCCCGTGTTCACGCCGGCCTGGTTGCTGGCCGACGCGCCGCCGTTGAAGGAGCCGCCGCCGCCGCCCATGCCACCCGCGGCGTTTCCGCCACCACCACCGCCCGAATAGCCGCCGCCACCACCGCCGACCACATAGGAACTGCCCGATCCACCGCCACCGAAGCCACCTGAAGCGGGCGCGTTCGCCGAACCGCCTGCACCACCGTTGACGAATGCCAGCCCGCCCGTGTTGGTCGTCCATCCGTCGGCGCCGTTGGTCAAAAGACCACCCCCCGCGCCGGACTGGAAGCCACTGGCGCCCACGCTGCCGCCCTGGCCGGCGGTGCCACCGGCTCCGCCCCCACCCGAGCCAGCGCCACCCGCATTGCCCGCCTGGCCATCCTTCGCGCCCGGGTTGTCCAGGTTGCCCGACCCAGCGCCACCGCCCGCCACCACCAGCGGGCTGTTGCTGCTGTCCGTGACAAAGCTGCCTCCACCGCCGCCGTTGCCGCCACTGGCCGAGACCTGCTGCCCCGCCAGGATGCGCAGTTGCGCGCCATTGGTCAGGCTGAACTGGCCGCCGATCAGGGCGCCCAGGCCCGCCGCATAGGTCGATGAGGTGTTGTTGCTGCCCTGGGCGCCCGCGGCCTCGAGCCAGTAGGAGCCCGTCGAAGGTACGGTATAGGTGACGATGGCGCCGCTGTAATCAAAGCGTTGCAACTCGGTCACGCACTGGGCGTGCACGAAAGCCGGCGCCGCCAGGGCCACTGCAAGGGCGGCGCCTGCCAGTGGTCGGAACCTGAACCTGGAACCCCTGAAGTCCAGCTTGCTGTTCTGATCAAACCGGACATTTCCAAGATGCGATGCCATCACCACCCCCCACTTGTTGAAAACTTTTTGATTCTGACAACAATAGGTGGTCATGTCTACTTTTGGAAACAACTGGGGCGATCGCCCCCGTCAGTCGCTAGCCGTCCGGTACGGCTCCTCGAACGGCAGGAAGTCCTTTTCGGCCAGCGCGTCACTGATCCAGGCGGCCACGCCGGGCAGCTCGCACACGCGCTGCAGGTAGGCCGTGATGTCCGCCGGCACGGGCAGCGCATAGGTGCGCAGGCGCATCACCACCGGGGCGTAGAAGGCGTCGGCCACCGAGAAGCCCCCGAACAGCATCGGCCCGCCGTGCATGCCCAGCAGTTCCTGCCACATCTCGACGATGCGGGCCACCTCGCCGCGCAGCTCGGCATGGTCGCGCCAGAGGATGGCGCCGGCCTCGGGCAGGCTGGCCTCGATGTTCATGCCACAGAGGTTGCGCAGGGCGGAGAAGCCGCTGTGCATCTCGGCGCACACGCTGCGGGCGCGGGCGCGGGCCGGCGTTTCGCGCGGCCACAGGTGCAGTTCTGGAAACTTCTCGGCCAGGTACTCGGCGATGGCCAGGGTGTCCCACACCACCAGCTCGCCGTCCGTCAGCACCGGCACCTTGCCGGCCGGGCTGACCTTGCCCAGGCGCTGCTTGAACTGCGAATCGCCCGAGAACGAGTCGAAGCGCAGCTTGACCTCTTCGAACGGGATGCCGGCCTGCTTCATCAGCACCCAGGGGCGCATGGACCAGGACGAGTAGTTCTTGTTGCCGATGTACAGCGTGAGCATGGATTCCTCCGGGGGTAAGCAGCCATGCTAGCGCCCTCCGTGACAGCGATTGATGCGATTTTTGGCGGGATTTGATGCGCGGCGCAGCGCTCCGGCGCAGGGCGTGGTGGCACGGTGCCGTGCCGCGTCCCTGAGGGCCGAGGCCCTTCGACGAGCTCAGGGCGAACGGGTCTGGCTTCGCCGCGCCGGATCAGGCGCGCCGGCCTACCGCCCGGCGGTGCGCCGGTAGCCGTCCAGCAGCGCCTGCTCGCTGGCTTCGCCCAGGAAGCGCATGGCGATGGGCGGCAGGGGTGCGGGCTGAATGCCCAGCGCCTGCAAACCCGGCAAGGCGCCGCTGGCCACGTTGTCCACGCGGAGCGAATCCAGGTTGTCGCGGCTCATCAGCGGCGGGCCGGGCAGCAGCTCCAGCGCGGCCGCCTGCAGGCGGCCCAAGGCTGGCGGCAGGCCGATCACAGGGCGCCCGCGGCCACCACGCACGCCGGACCAGCGCCCCGCCGCCTGCACCAGCTGGCGCAGCGTCCAGACCCCGGGGCCGGCCAGTTCGTAGGTCTGCCCGATGGTGGCGTCGTCCTGCAGGCAGCGCAGGATGGCCTGTGCCACATCGCCCACCCACACCGGCTGCAGGCGCGCTTCGGCCCCGGCCAGCGCCATCACCGGCAGCGGCTTCTGCAGGCGGGCAAACAGGTTGAGGAAGCGGTCGCCGGCGCCGAAGATGACGCTCGGGCGCAGCACCGTGAGGTCGATTTGCCCGGCGCGCGCCGCCTCCCACAGCAGCGCCTCGCCGCGCGCCTTGCTGCGCTGGTAGCGCGAGGGCCCCTGGGCGCTGGCGCCCAGCGCGCTCACGTGCACCAGCCGCCGCACGCCGGTCTGCGCGCAGGCCGCCGCCAGCGCGCGCGGCAGCGCCGCGTGCACGCGCTCGAACGCGGTTTCGCTGCCGTGCAGGATGGCCACGAGGTTGACCACCGCGTCGTGCCCCGGCAGCAGCCGCGCCAGCGCGGCCGCCTCGTGCACGTCGGCCTCCACCGGCAGCACACCCGGCATGGGCAGCAGGTGCTGCGCCGCCCGCCGCCGGCGCGTCGGCACCGTCACCTGCACTCCGGCGCGCTGCAGCCGCTCGCACAGCGCCGTGCCCACAAAACCGGTACCGCCCAGAACCAGAACGCGAGGAGTCATCTGCCGATCCAGAAACTATGTTTTTGATAGCTGCCTGCGCCCGCCACATGCCGGCCAGAGCCACAAAACATCAAGAAAACGAATGCCGTGCAACGACCGAGGAAAGCCCCACTCCGTGCAGCCTCCGACCCCACAGACGGCCGCGGAGCAGGCCAAACCAGCGAACGCCGTGCCCGGGCTTGTACCGAGCACTGGCGTTGTCTCCCTCCGGAACGAGAGGAGGGAAGGCGCGCCAGCGCCTCAGGGGGCGCCCCCGCTACGGCAAATCCTTCGTCCGCGCGACTTCGTCCGGCGCCGCCGGCCCGATGGTGCCCAGGCGCTGCCGGAGCGACTGCGGCTGGCCGGTCAGCATGGCGGCGTAGTTGACGGTGTTGGCCAGCACGTTCTTCACGTAGTGGCGCGTTTCCATAAACGGGATGTTCTCGACCCAGATGGCACCATCCAGCCGGGGGCCGCTGCCGCCGGGGGCACGCCAGGCACGCGGGCGGCCGGGGCCGGCGTTGTAGGCCGCGGCGGCCATGGGCAGGCTGTCGCCGAATTCGTCCAGCGCCAGCTTGAGGTAGTTGGTGCCGATCAGCAGGTTGGTGTCCAGCTCGTTGATCTGGCTGCCGGAAAAGCCGTCGAGCCCGATCTTGCGTGCCGTCCAGCGCGCGGTGGCCGGCATGATCTGCATCATCCCCGAGGCGCCGACGCCCGAGCGGGCGTCGAGCACGAAGCGGCTTTCCTGCCGGATCAGGCCGTACACGTAGGCCGGGTCGATGCCGGTGCTGCGCGATTGCGCCACCACCTCGCCCTCGTGCGGCATGGGGTAGCGCTGGGCGAAGTCCATGAAGCCCTCGGTGCGCTCGCTGCTGCTGATACAGCGGTCCCACACCCGGCGCTCGCAGGCGAAGGCGGCGGCGGCGTAGCGCTCGCGGTCGCTCATGCCGCCGGGCGTGTGCAGGTTGGTCTCGTAGTTCCACTCGCGCACGCCTTCGCCGCGCAGCCCCGCCAGGATGGCCAGCAGCGCGCGGTTCAGGCCGATGTTGCCGCGGGCGCCTTCCTTCTCGGCCGCGGTGAGCGGCGCCGGCGCGGGCGGGGTGACGATGGGCAGGCCCAGGTCTTCGCGCGCCAGCTGCTCGTAGAAGCCGAGCGCGCCGCTGGCGTTGGCCAGCGCCTCCAGCCCGGCACGGGCGGCGCTGCGCTCGGCGTCGGTTCGGGCCAGGGCGAGCTGGGCGCGCGCCTTCCAGTAGACCCACAGGTCGCGCTCCTCGCGCGCGTCGCTCATGGCGTCAACGGCGCGCAGCACCTGCCGCCAGTCGCCCTGGCGCAGCGCGGCGCGCGCCTGCCAGGCCAGCATGTCGTCCGTCAGATCCTGCGGCCGCGTGACCTTGGCGTAGTAGCTGGTCGCCAGGTCCGACAGGTTCAGCGCCGCCTGCTTGCCGATGGTGCCCCACACCCAGTTGCGCTGCGCCGCGCTCAGGTCGGCCCCGGCCGCGCCCGAGAGCTGCAGCGCGGCCTGATCCGGGTCCTGCGCGGCCAGGCGCACCAGCGCCAGCACCGTGAGTTCGCTGGAACGCGGCCCGCGCCCGGCCAGGTAGCGGATCGGGCTGGCCTGCACCTGGGCGAAGCTGAGCGCGGCGTCGCTGCTCACCAGCGCCACCGCCGCGCGCGCCAGGCTGGTGCGCTTGGCTTCCATGGCCAGCCGCGCCTTGGCCCAGATGTCCGCCGTGGTCAGACGGCCGGCCTGGCGCAGCAGGTCGGCGGCCAGCAGGCAGCCGTCGTCCAGATCGCGCTGGGCGAACCAGTCCTGCTTCACCTGCGCCGCCGTCTCGGCGCTGGCGCTCTGGCCGCGCATCAGCTCCGACGCGGTGGCGTAGCAGCGCACCTCGCGGTCGTCGCGCATGCGAAAGCGCGGGTATTCAGTGCGGAAGGCGTCCCAGTCGCGCCGCTTGCCGGCCAGCAGCAGCCAGTCGTTGCGCAGCCGGTCTTCCTGGTAGCTGCCCGGCCAGCGCGCCGCAAAGGCCTGCACCTCCTGCGGCGTGGCGGTGTCGAGCCGCGCCTTCAGTTCCCAGTAGGCGGCCCAGGGCTCCAGCGGGTGGCCGGCCAGCAGCGGCAGCAGCGCCGCGAGGCGAGCGGTGTCTTTCTGCCGGGCGGCCTGGCGCATCTCGAGCAGGGCGGTGTCGGCGTCCATGGCGGACGCGCCGGCCCCGGTTTGCGCCCCGGCGGGCGCGTGCACTGCAACCACCAGCAACAAGGCCGTGGCGGCACGGCCGGGCCATGTCAGAATCGATTTCCCACGCATCGGCCCATTATGGACAAAACGTTCGAAAAAAAGGCATTGCGCGAGCGTCTGTTACGCGAGCGCCTGCATCTGCCGGACCGGATGGCGCGGCTGGACGCGCTGCAGGAGATCATGCGCATCTGGCTCGTCGGGCGGCCCGACACCGTGATCGGCGCCTACTGGCCCATCAAGGGCGAGTTCGACCCCCTGCCCGCCCTGCACCGCTGGAAGGAGGACGGCGAGCTGATGGAGGAGCCGCAGCGCCGCCGCATCGGCCTGCCGGTGGTCAACAAGGTGCACAAGACGCTCACCTTCCACGCCTGGTACCCCGGCTGCCCGATGGAGGAAGACGCCTACGGCATTCCCAAGCCCAAGGACACCGAGGTGGTCGTGCCCACGCTGCTGTTCGTGCCCTGCGTGGGCTACGGCCCGGGCGGCCACCGGCTGGGCTACGGCGGCGGCTTCTACGACCGCACGCTGGCCACGCTGCAGCCGCCGCCGTTCACCGTCGGCCTGGGCTTCACCAACGGCTTCATCGACGACTTCGAGCCCGAGCCGCACGACCAGCCGCTGGACGCCATCCTGAACGACAACGGCGTGGTCTGGCCGGTGGGGCCGCGCGGTCTTTAGCACCAAAGTCTCCTGCCGCGTTTGCGCAGGATCAAGCGGCCCGGCCGGTGATTGATGCAAGTCAAGTCATCGGCCTGTCATCGGCGCATGATGGAACTTTCGATGCTTCGCGCGTGACGGGTGGCCGACCCGCCTGAGGCGCGCCTGTCCTTTCCCTGAGGAAACTGCCCATGGCCAAGACCAAGAACGACGACAAGACCCCCACCCCTGCACCCGCGCCCTTCGGCCCGCAGGTCGCCGCTGCCGACCCGGTGGTGCGGCGCGCCCGCGCCACCGGCAAGCGCGCCCCGGCCAAGAAAGCCGCCAATGGCATCAACAACGCCGTGCGCGCCGTCAAGCGCGGCGACACGCCCCCTTCGCTGACGCCGAAGGCGATCGAAAAGTATGTCGCCGAGCGTGCCACCGTCTCCGCGCAGGACAAGCAGCTCGCCGCCGCGCTGCGTCTGGTGAACGACGAAGACGCCGGCACGCCGGCCGAGCGTGCCCGCGGCCTGCGCGCCATCTTCGACGGCGCTTCCGCCGACGACCGCAAGGCGCTGCGCAAGGCGCTCAATAGTGCCGGCCGCGCCGCTGCCGAGAAGCCGAACCCCGACGACGAGCTGGCGCCCGACTGGCGCGACGGCGGCTACCCCTACAAGAACCTGCTGCGCCGCTCGGTGTACGAGAAGGAGAAATTCAAGCTGCAGGTGGAACTGCTCAAGCTGCAGGGCTGGGTCAAGGCCACCGGCCAGCGCGTGGTGATCCTGTTCGAGGGGCGCGACGCGGCCGGCAAGGGCGGCACCATCAAGCGCTTCATGGAACACCTCAACCCTCGCGGCGCGCGCGTGGTGGCGCTGGAAAAGCCCACCGAGACCGAGCGCGGCCAGTGGTACTTCCAGCGCTACGTGCAGCATCTGCCCACCGCCGGCGAGATCGTGCTGTTCGACCGCAGCTGGTACAACCGCGCCGGCGTGGAGCGCGTGATGGGTTTCTGCAGCGATTCCGAGTACGCCGACTTCATCCGCCAGGCGCCGGAGTTCGAACGCAACCTCGTGAGCAGCGGCATCCACCTGATCAAGTTCTGGTTCTCGGTCAGCCGCGACGAGCAGCGCCGCCGCTTCAAGGAGCGCGAGGCGCACCCGCTCAAGCAGTGGAAGCTGAGCCCCATCGACAAGGCCAGCCTCGACAAGTGGGACGACTACACCCGCGCCAAGGAGGCCATGTTCTTCGAAACCGACACGGCCGACAGCCCCTGGACGGTGATCAAGAGCAACTGCAAGAAGCGCGCGCGCCTGAACGGCCTGCGCTACGTGCTCCACAAGCTGCCCTACGACAACAAGGACCTGGCGCAGGTCGGCAAGCTCGATCCGCTGATCGTCGGCCGCGCCCACGTCGTGTACGAGCGCGGCGAGCGCCCGCAGGCGCTTATGTAGGCCTTGCCGCCACCACAAAAAAACCCGCCGTCCGGCGGGTTTTTTTTGCGGCTCGCCGGCCTCTGCCCCCTCAATCGGCCTTGAAGCCCGTTGCTTTCACCGCACGGCCCCAGGTGGCCGAGTCCTCGGCGATGATGCGGGCGAACTCCGCCGGCGTGGTGCCGGTGGGCTGGAAGCCGGCTTCCTCCAGCCGTTTCTTGCCGGCCGGCGCCGTCACGGCCTTGCGGACGTCGCCCGCGATGCGCTCCGCCAGCGGCGCGGGCAGGCCTGCCGGCCCGAACAGGCCGAACCAGGCGTTGAAGCGCAGCTTGGGATAGCCCTGCTCGCCGATCGTGGGCACGTCCGGCAGGCTGGTGGAGCGCTTGTCGCTGGTGGTGCCCAGCGCCACCAGCTTGCCGCCGCGGATCTGCGGCGCCGCCAGCGCGATGGTGGAGAAGATGCCGCTCACGTCGCCGCTGAACAGGCCGGCCAGCGCGTCGCCGGTGTTGCGGTAGTGCACCGGCTCGGGTTTCGCGCCCACGGCCTCGCCGAACATGTAGACGCCGAAGTGCCCCAGCGTGCCGGCGCCGAAGGTGCCCATGAACATGCCCTTCTGGCCCTTGGCCCACTGCACGTAGTCCTTGACGTTGCGGGCCGGCACCTTGTCCGGGCTGACCACCAGCACGAAGTCCGCCGTCACCGCCTGGCTGATGGGCGTGAAGTCCTTTTGCGGGTTGAAGGGCAGACGGCGGTAGGTGTGGGGCGAGATGCAGAAGTTGCCGGTTTCGCCGAACAGCAGCGTGTAGCCGTCGGCCGGAGCACGCGCCACCTCGCTGGCGGCGATCTGGCCGGCCGCGCCGGCCTTGTTGTCGACGATCACGCCGGCGCCGCCCCACAGCTCCGACAGCTGCTGGGCCACGATGCGCGCGGCGATGTCCGGCCCCGTGCCGGGCCCGAAGCCGACCACCAGCCGCACCGGCTTGCCGGCCGGGAACGGCGTCGCCGGTGATGCCTGTGCCCAGGCGAGCGCGGTGGGTGCCGCCAGCGTGGCGGCCAGCAGGCGCGCGAGCAGGCGGCGGCGTGCCGGGCGCACGCGTGACATGGCAAGGGGATTCAGTCTCATGGTTGTCTCCGGGAAGGGTCGTCTTGGGGCGGAAAGAACATGCGTCAGCGCCGCGGCCGGCCTACAGCAGCTCGTGGAAGCGCATCACCACCTTGTCCGGGTGGCGCTGGCCGGCGCCGAAGAACATGCGCTGGTTGATCCAGGCCAGCGCCGGCGCGGCGGTCTCGAAGCGCGGGCAGCAGCGGAAGTAGATCTGCGCCGGATCGACCGGCTCGCCGCGCGCCAGCCGCGCCATGAGCTCGGGGCTGCCGCTGCGCAAGGCGCTGTTGTGCACGTAGATGCGGTCGCCGCCATCGGTCTCGAGCACGTAGCGCGCGTCCAGTTCGGCCAGCTGATCGTTCACGATGAGCTGGAAATCGGCGCCGCCCGGCAGCACGCGCCCGGCCCAGCCGTCGCCCCGCACCGTGCCGCCGGTGATGGGAATCAGGCGGCGCCGGCCGTGGGTGACCTCGCCCACCTCGACGGGCGCGTCCACCAGCACCGACAGGTCGGCGAAGAATCGGAAGCTCGGTTCGGTCCACATGCCCACAGTTTGGGCCGGGGTGGACAGCCTGTCTGTCATCCGGGAAGATGACGGGATGACCCGCATTGACCCCGCCCCGCCCAGCGCCTGACGCCATGCGCACCTGGAAGGCCTCCACTGCCGCCGCGCACTGGAACGGGCTCGAGGCCCTGCCCGTGCTGATCGGCGAAATCGGCGGCGCGGACTTCGGCACCACGCTGCTCCAGGCGCTGGCACCGGCGCTGCCGGCCGCGTCGTGGTCGCTGTACCGGGTGGGCGCCTCGGTCGCGCCGGCGCTGCTGGCCTCGGCCAGCCATGGCGTGCCCGACTGCACCCGCCAGTGCTGGCACGCCTACCTCTCCGGCCCCTACGAGCGCGACAGCTCGCTGCGCGGCCAGGGCGGCAGCACCGATGCCGGCAGCCAGCTGCTGCACCACGCGCGAGCCGACGACATGCCGGCCGAACACCAGCGCCTGGTCTACGAGCCGCACGGCATGGCCGAGCGCCTGTCGATCGTCGAATGGGGCCGGCAGGGCGACGAGTTGCTGGCCCTGAACCTCTACCGCCACACGCACCAGCCGCGGCTGAGCGACCGGCACATCCGCTCCTTCGAGACCCTGGCCCCGGCGCTGCTGGCACTGGCCCGCAAGCACGCGGCGCTGGCGGCGCCCCGACCGGCGCCGGCCGGCGACGAGGTGCTGGCACAGCGTCTGCTGGCGCGGGCGCCGGGCCTGACCGAGCGCGAGTTGGCGGTCTGCCTGCGCCTCCTGCGCGGCATGACGCACGACGGCGTCGCCGCCGATCTGGACCTGCGCCCACCCACCGTCAAGACCTACCGCAACCGCGCCTTCCAGCGGCTGGGCATCCACTTCCGCAACGAGCTGTTCGCGCTGGTTGCGGCCGATACCGGCGCCGACACCAAGGCCAAGTAGGGCTGGCTTGCGGGGCTCCGGATTGCTCTTCTTTACATAGCTTCCTGCGACCGCCACATAAGGGCCAAAGCCTGTTTTGATGCTCAAAACGCCCGCCACGCCGGTGCCACCCTGCCGGCCCCGCAGGCGCGGCGCACGGCATCGAGGCCCGCAGGAGCCTCATCGCCCGCCAGGCGATCGGGCGCGGCTGCGGCGCGAGCCGGCCCGGCCAGCGGCTGGGCGCCGCGACGCCCGGCTGCAGCGTGCCGCCAGGGCGCGCGACCTGGCCCCCGCAGCCCTGCAGCCGTGCCCACGGACACGGCTGGACCAACGCCTGAATTTTCAAGCTTTTCAGGGCTCTGGCCCTTGTGTGGCGGGCGCAGGCAGCTATTGTTTTGATACCAATCCGGAGCCCGGGGCGACAGAATCAGTCAAGGTCGTTGACGAGGTCCGGGTCGTCGCCCTCGCCCACCACCGAGCGCGTGGCCACCGCCTGCGCGGCCAGCCAGTCGGCGAAGGCCTGCACCTCGGGCCGGGCGGCGCTGCGCGGCGACACCAGCAGCCAGTAGGCCATGGGCGAGCGCAAGGCCATGCCGGGCAGCACCTCCACCAGGTCGCCGCGCGCCAGGTTCTCGGCCACCAGCGGCGGCCGCGCCAGCACCAGGCCCTGGCCGGCCAGCGCGGCCTGGGTCATCTGGTAGGCGTAGTTGAAGCTGAGCCAGCTGCGCGGCTGGCGCTTCTGCAGGCCGTGGCTGTCGAGCCAGCGGCGCCAGGTGAGCCATTCCAGGTGCGGGGTGTAGGCGTCGCTGGCCTCGATCAGGGTGTGGCGCAGCACGTCTTCCGGCGCGCGGATGGGCCCGCCGCTCTTGAGCAGCCAGGGGCTGGCCATGGGCGTGACGGATTCGCCGAACAGCCGGCGCGCCTCGGGCGGCACGCGGCCGGGCGGGGCATAGCGCACGGCCACGTCGACATCCACCACGTCGAGGTCGAGCGCGGCGTCGGAGGCCTCGATGCGGATGTCGATCTCCGGGTGATCGCGCTGGAAGGCCTCGAGCTTGGGGATCAGCCACATCGAGGCGAACGAGGCGAAGGTGGTCACCGACACGTGCTGGCGCCCGGCGTTCTGGCGGATGTGGTGCACCGCCGCGTCGATGCGCGGCAGCGCCTGCGCCACCGCCTGCAGCAGCAGCGTGCCGGCGGTGGTCAGCTCCACCGCGCGGGTGTGGCGCAGGAACAGTGGCGTGCCCACCTCTTCTTCCAGCGCCTGGATCTGGCGGCTCACCGCCGGCTGGGTGAGCGCCATTTCCTCCGAGGCCAGCCGGAAGCTCAGGTGCCGGGCCACGGCCTCGAACGCGCGCAGGTAGCCGGCCTGGATGGGCCGGGAGCGCAGATGGGTCTGGGAATGCAGCATGGGAACAACCACCCCAGGCCGCCACACCGGCGCGGCGGCCCGACTGATGTTTTTTTGGAATCAATAGCGTGGCGCGATTTCATTGGACTGTCAAGCCGCAGGGCGGCACCATCGGGGCATTGAAGTTCCACCACGCAGCCAAGGAGATTGTCATGAACTGCAATACCAGCGCCATCTCTGCCGCCTCCACCCAGTTCTCCGCAGCCGCCGGCACGGGCGCGGCACACCGCGTCGACGCCGGTGCCGCCGTCACCCTGCAGCCGCGCCAATCATGCGAAATTGTCATGGGTTCCGGCACCGCGTGGCTGACCTTCGGCGGCCAGCCCGGCCGCCGCCCGCTGGCCCGCATGGGCGACCTGCGCCTGGGCCCGGGCACCCGCCTGACCCTCGCCGCCGGCGACCAGGTGGTGCTGGAGCCCATCGCCCCCGCAGCCGGCGCCCGCGTCGAGCCGGTGCGCTTCACCCTGGCGCCGCTGGCGGCACCGTTGCTGAACTGGCAGGTCAGTGTGGTGGAACCGGCGCGTGAACTGGCTCAAGCCCTGGCCGCCACTGGCCGGGCGCTGCAGCGGCTGGCCACCGGCGTGGCGCTCTGGCTGCGCCGCCCGGGGCTGGGCAGCGCCTGAGCGCGGCCTGCGTTCAGGGGCCTACATCGAAGCCGCCCGGCGGCTGGCCAGCCCGGGCACGCCGCACCATGCCTTCCAAGGCGGCCTCCAGCTGCCGCACGTAGGCCGGCGTGTCGAACAGCGCGCAGCTGTCGCGCTGTGCCGCCAGCCTGGCGCGCAGCGCCTGCAGCTCTTCCGGCTGACGGGCCAGGCGCAGGGCTGTCGCCTCGTAGTCGTGCAGGGTGGTGGTGACCAGCTCCGGCAAGCCTGCCGCCTTCAGGATGCTGGTGGCACCGCGGCTGACGTAGGTGTGGCCGGTGCGGGTGAGCACGGGCAGGCCGGCCCACAGCGCATCGCTCGCCGTCGCCAGGGCGTTGTACGGGAAGGTGTCGAGGAACAGGTCGGCCCGCGCGTAGCGCGCCAGATACTGCTCGTAGCTGGCGCGCTCGGCCATCACCAGCCGGGCGCCGTCGATCCCGCGCTCGCGCGCATGGGCGCGCAGGCGCGCGGCTGCGTCGTCGCTGTCCTGCACCAGCCAGAGCACGCTGCCGGGCACGGCCAGCAAGAGGCGCATCCAGGCGTCGAACACCTCCGGCGCGATCTTGTAGGTGTTGCTGAAGGCGCAGAACACGAAGCCCTCGTCGGGCAGGCCCAGCGCGCTGCGTGGCGGCGCCGGCAGCAGCGGGCGCCGGCGGTCGGCCGGCAGGTAGCAGTGCGGCAGGCGCACCACGGCCTCGCTGTAGAAGCGCTCGTCGCCGGCGGGTATCAGGATCGGGTCGCCGATCACATAGTCCATGAACGGCAAACCGCTGGTGCCGGGAAAGCCGATGTAGTTCGCGGTGACCGGCACCGGGTGCTGCTCCAGCACGCTGGTGCGCGAATGCTCGGTGTGGCCGTTGAGGTCGATGGCGACGTCGATGCCGCGCGCCGCCAGGTCGTCGGCGATCTGCGCGTCGCTCCAGCCGCGCACGTCGACGAAGCGGTCGAAGGCGCCGGACAGCCGCCGCGAAAGATCATCCGGCGCATGACCGCCGTAGGAGTAGCCATGCACCTCGAAGCGCTGGCGGTCGTGCAGCTCGAAGACCTCGGCCAGCACCCGCGTCACCGGGTGCTCCTTGAAATCCGCCGACAGGTAGGCCAGCCGGATGCGCGGGGCCGCCGGCCCTGAAGCCGGCCGCGCGACAGCGGCGCGGGCGCCGGGGTAGCGGCGCTCGCCGTAGATGCGCGCAGCCCGCAGTGCGCTTTCGGGATCGTCGTGGCAGGGCAGCCACGCGAGTGGGGGCACCGCGGGCTGCCCCCGGGCCAGACCCTGCTCGATCACGCCGCGCCAATGTGCCAGGTCGTGCCAGTCGGCGGCGCGCAGGCGGTTGTAGAGCACGTAGCCGGGCAGCAGCGGCAGCTGGGGCGCCAGCCGCTGCGCCTCGGCGAAGGCGTCGGACGCGCGCTGGTACATGCGCACCGAAGCCCAGGACTCGGCGCGCGCCATGTGCGCCCGGGCCTGCTCCTCCGCGCTACCGGCCACCGGGGCGCCATCGATCTGCTCGAGCTGCTGCAGGGTTTCCCTGGCCCGCCTGGACTGTTCCTGGCTGTCATTGACGGTGCCGCGAGACGCAAGGGAAGACGGGGCCGTCGCGGGCACTGCTTGCGCTGCCCCCGCGAGCAAAGCCTCGCGCGCCTGCCGCGCCTCGGTCATGCCGGGCTGCAGTTGCATGGCATGGTCGAAGGCCTGCACCGCCTGCGCGGCCTCACCCAGGCTCTGCAGGGCGATGCCGCGCCGGAAATGCGCCACCGCATCGGCCGGCTGCAGCCGCAAACCCTGGTCGTAGGCCGCCACGGCCTCGGCCGCCCGCCCGAGCGCCAGCAGCAGGCCACCGCGGTTGTTGTGGGCGAGCGCATGGTCGGCGCGCAGCTGCAGCGCCCGGTCGATCAGCTGGAGCCCCTCCTCGAACCGGCCCTGCTGGCCCAGCGCCGAGCCCAGCAGGTGCAGCGCGTCGAAATGTCCGGACTGCTGCGCCAGCACGCCCTGGTAGCAAGCCACCGCCTCCGGCAACTGCCCCAGCTGGTGATGCGCCAGCGCTTTCCTGAGCAGCACTTCCGCCGGCCACTCTCCGTTCGAGACGCTCACCCCTGCCTGCTCCATGGTTGCGCACGCAAAAAGACACGCGGCCACGGCATGGCCCGGCGCGCGTCGGGTTGATGCTACACCGCGGTCTGTCGCGGCCATGGTAGGCTGGCGATCAGGTTGGTTCGGTCCACCAACGACAACAGGAGACATCATGGGCGACAAACCGCTCTCCCCGGCCGAAATGGCGTTGCGCGACGCCGCACGCGAATACCACCGCGAACCCACGCGCGGCAAGATTTCGATCACGCCAACCAAGCCGCTTTCCAACCAGCGCGATCTGTCGCTGGCGTATTCGCCGGGCGTCGCCTACCCCTGCCTCGACATCCAGGCCGACCCATCCAAGGCCGCCGATTACACCGCGCGCGGCAACCTGGTGGGGGTGGTGACCAACGGCACCGCCGTGCTGGGGCTGGGCAACATCGGCGCGCTGGCCGGCAAACCGGTGATGGAAGGCAAGGGCTGCCTGTTCAAGAAGTTCGCCGGCATCGACGTGTTCGACATCGAGCTCGACGAGCACGACCCGGACAAGCTGGTGGACATCATCGCCGCGCTGGAACCCACGCTGGGCGGCATCAACCTGGAAGACATCAAGGCGCCCGAGTGCTTCTACATCGAGAAGAAGCTGCGCGAGCGCATGAACATCCCGGTGTTCCACGACGACCAGCACGGCACCGCCATCATCTCCACCGCCGCCCTGCTGAACGGGCTGGAACTGGTGGGCAAGAAGATCGGTCAGGTGAAGGTGGCCGTCAGCGGCGCCGGCGCCGCCGCCATCGCCTGCCTGGACGTGATGGTGGCGCTGGGCGTACAGCCGTCCAACGTGCACGCCTGCGACTCCAAGGGCCTGATCTACCAGGGCCGCCCCGGCGGCTACGACGACAGCAAGGCGCGCTACGCCCAGCCTGACACCGGTGCGCGCACCCTGGCCGACGTAGTCAAGGGTGCCGACGTGTTCCTGGGCTGCTCGGCCGCCGGCGTGCTGACGCAGGCCATGGTCAAGACCATGGCCGACAAGCCGGTGATCCTGGCGCTGGCCAACCCCGAGCCCGAGATCCGCCCCGAGGAGGCGCTGGCCGCGCGGCCCGATTGCATCATCGCCACCGGCCGCTCGGACTACCCCAATCAGGTCAACAACGTCCTGTGCTTCCCCTACATCTTCCGCGGCGCGCTGGACTGCGGCGCCACCAAGATCACCGAGGAGATGAAGCTGGCCTGCGTGCGCGAGATCGCTGCCCTGGCCAAGGCTGAGACCAGCGCCGAGGTGGCCGCTGCCTACGCCGGCAAGGATCTGCAGTTCGGCCCCGAGTACATCATTCCCACGCCGTTCGATCCGCGGCTGATACTGCGCATCGCCCCCGCCGTGGCGCAGGCCGCCGCCGAATCCGGCGTGGCCACGCGCCCCATCGCGGACATGGAGGCCTACCGCCAGTCGCTCGACCGTTTCGTCTACCAGACCGGCATGGTGATGCGCCCGGTGTTCCACGCCGCCCGCACCGCCGATCCCAGGCGCAAGCGCGTGGCTTATGCCGAAGGCGAGGACGAGCGCGTGCTGCGCGCCGCGCAGGTGGCGCTCGACGAGCATCTGGCCACGCCAATCCTGATCGGCCGGCCGGCGGTGATCGAGGCACGCATCAAGAAGGCCGGCCTGCGCATCAAGCTTGGCCGCGACGTGGAGAACGTCAACCCGGAAGACGACCCGCGCTTCCGCCAGTACTGGGAAACCTACCACCAGCTGATGGCGCGCAACGGTGTCTCGCCCGAAGCCGCCAAGGCCATGGTGCGGCGCTCCACCACCACCATCGGCGCGCTGATGGTCCGGCTGGGCGACGCCGACGCGCTGCTGTGCGGCACGCTCGGCCGTTTCGATGCGCACCTGGAGCACATCCGCGACATCATCGGCATCCAGCCGGGCGAGCCCTGCCTGGCCACGCTGAACGCCATCATGCTGGACAACCGCTCGCTGTTCGTGACCGACACCTACGTCAACGAAGACCCGAGCGCTGAACTGCTGGCCGAGATCGCCAAGATGGCGGCAGAAGAGGTGCGCAACTTCGGGCTACCGCCCAAGGTGGCGTTCCTGTCGCACTCCAGCTTCGGCTCGTCCAAGCGCGCCTCGGCGCTCAAGATGCGCCGGGCGCGCGACCTGTTCCGCGAGATGGCGCCGGGCATCGAGTGCGACGGCGAGATGCACGGCGACGCCGCGCTGTCGGAAGGCGTGCGCGCGGCGTCGGTGATGGAATCCACCCTCAGCGGCGAGGCCAACCTGCTGGTCTGCCCCAACCTGGACGCCGCCAACATCCTGTTCAATGTGCTCAAGATGACCGCCGGCCACGGCGTCACCGTGGGGCCGATCCTGCTCGGCAGCGCGGCCCCCGCCCACGTGCTCACCCCCAGCGCCACGGTGCGCCGCCTGGTCAACATGACGGCGGTGGCGGTGGCCGAGGCGACCACGCGCCGCTGACCGCGCCCGCCGTCCCGACCTCGTCGCCCCAAAGCCCCGCGCCTGGAACGCGGGGCTTTTTTGAGCCCGCTCCCTAAAGACGCCTGTGACACGGCCACGGACATGTGGCTGGGGTACCCTATCAGGAGACTTTTCACGCGGCGCCGTGGCGCGCCCGTTTCCGCATGAGCATCCGCAACCTCGATTCCCTGTTCGACCCGCGTTCGGTGGCCGTGATCGGCGCCTCCGAGCGGCCTTTCTCCGTCGGTGGCACGCTGTGGCGCAACATGCACGCCAGCGGATTCGCCGGCCGCGTGTTCCCGGTCAACCCCAAGTACCGGGAGCTGTCGGGCCAGCGCTGCTACGCCAGCGTGGACGCGCTGCCCGAAACACCCGAGATGGCCGTCATCTGCACGCCGCCAGGTACCGTGGTGGATCTGGTCAGGGCGCTCGCCAGGCGCGGCACGCGCGCCGTGGTGGTGATCAGCGCCGGCCTCACGGCCGAGCAGAAGCAGGCCATGCTGGATGCCGCCCGGCCCACGCTGATGCGCATCCTGGGGCCCAACTGCGTCGGCCTGCTGGCCCCGCACGCCAAGCTGAACGCCAGCTTTGCCCACATTCCGGCGCGGCCGGGCCAGCTGGCCTTCGTCTCGCAGTCGGGTGCGCTGGTGACGGCCATGCTCGACTGGGCGGAGGCGCGCAGCATCGGCTTCTCGCACTTCGTGTCGCTGGGCGAACACGCCGACGTGGACTTCGGCGACATGCTCGATTACCTGGCGATGGACCGCAACACCCGCGCCATCCTCCTGTACATCGAGTCCGTCGACCAGGCGCGCAAGTTCATGTCGGCCGCGCGCTCGGCGGCGCGCAACAAGCCGGTGATCGTGATCAAGGCCGGGCGCAGCGCCCAGGGGCAGAAGGCTGCCGCCTCGCACACCGGCGCGCTGGCCGGCGCCGACAACGTGTACGAAGCCGCCATCCGCCGCGCTGGCATGCTGCGCGTGGACAGCCTGGAAGACCTGTTCCTGGCCGCCGAACTGCTGACGCGCTACCAGGCGCCGATCGGCGAGGTGATGACGGTGCTGACCAACGGCGGCGGCGCCGGCGTGCTGGCGGCCGACGCCGCCTCGCGCTACGAGGTGCCGCTGGCCGCCCTGCAGCCCGACCTGCTGAAGGCACTGGACGCGGTGCTGCCGGCCAACTGGTCGCATGGCAACCCGGTGGACATCATCGGCGACGCCCCCGCTCCGCGCTACGTGGACGCGCTGCAGGCGCTGGCCGCGCACCCGGAGCAGACCGGCACCATCCTGTTCATCCAGGCACCCACCGCGATCGTGCCCTCCAGCGATATCGCCGACGCGCTGGTGCCGGTGATCCAGCCCACGGGCGGCACACCGCTGCCGGTGATCAGCTGCTGGATTGGAGGCCCGGCGGTGGCCGAGGCCCGCAAACGCTTCGTCGGCGCCGGCATCGCCAGCTTCGACATGCCCGAGCAGGCGGTGCAGGCCATCGGCATGCTGCAGGGCTACGCCCGCAACCAGGCGGAGCTGGCCGAGGCGCCGCCCGCCATCCAGGTGCAGGGCGGCGCGCCGCCCGATACCGCCCGCGTGCGCGAGATCGTGCAGGCTGTGCTGGCCGAGAATCGTGAGCTGCTCACCGAGCCCGAGGCCAAGGCCGTGTTCGCGGCCTACCGCATCCCGGTGGCGGCCACCCGCACCGTGGGGGCCGACGCCGAAGCGGCCGCCGATGAAGCCGCGCGCATCGGCTTTCCGGTGGTGCTGAAGATCCTGTCCGAAGACATCAGCCACAAGTCCGATGTAGGTGGCGTGGCGCTCAACCTGGAAACCGCCGACGCCGTGCGCGACGCCGCGCGCACCATGCTGGCGCGCGTGCGCAAGCTGGAGCCGCAGGCGCGCATCGCCGGCTTCACGGTGCAGCAGATGGTGCGGCGCAAGCAGGCGCAGGAGCTGATCATCGGCGCCAGCATCGACCCGACCTTCGGCCCGGTGATCCTGTTCGGCCAGGGCGGCACGGCGGTGGAGGTGATGAAGGACAGCGCCATGGCGCTGCCGCCACTGAACGCGCCGCTGGCGCGCGCGCTGATCGGTCGCACCCGCGTGTCGCGCCTGCTGGCCGGCTACCGCGACGTGAAGCCGGCCGACATGGGCGCCATCGTCGGCACGCTACAGGCGGTGTCGCAGCTGCTGGCCGATGTGCCGGAGATCGCCGAACTCGACATCAACCCGCTGATCGCCAACTTCGAAGGCGCCATCGCGCTCGACGCCCGCGTGCGCGTGAGCGCCCGGCGGCCGGCCGGCGCGGCCAACTTCGCCATCGCGCCCTACCCGGCGCAGCTGATCGAGGCCGTGCCCTGGAACGGCGGCGCCGTCACGCTGCGGCCGATCCGGCCGGAAGACGAGGCCCTGCACCGCGCCTTCCTGGAAAGCCTGGACCCGGAAGACATCCGCATGCGGGTGTTCTACAGCCGCCGCGCCATGGAGCGCAGCGAGCTGGCGCGGCTGGTGCAGATCGACTACACGCGCGAGATGGCCTTCGTCGCCACCGCCCCGGACGACGAGGGGTGCGAGCGCACGCTGGGCGTGGTGCGTGCCGTGACCGACCCGGACAACATCGGCGCCGAGTTCGGCATCATCGTGCGGCCCGAACTCAAGGGCACCGGCCTGGGGCCGCTGCTGATGGACAAGCTGCTGGCCTACCTGCGCGCGGCCGGCACCCGGAAGCTCAGCGCCCAGGTGCTGGTCGAAAACACCCGCATGCGCGCGGTCGGCCGCAGCCTGGGTTTCACCGAAACCAGTGAAGGCGACGGCCTGCTGCGGCTGACGCTGGACCTGACCCAGCCCCCGCCTGCGACCCCGGCCTGACCTGCGCGCCCGGCCCACGGGACGTTGCAAGTTCTTGCAACCCAAACGTGCTCCGGCCAGCCAGGGACGGGCGGCGCGTGCTATGCTTTTTGAATGACTTTCCACCGTAGACCCGCATGGTCACACCGCCTGGTGCGACTGATGCCCGCCCTGCTGCTCGGCCCCGGCATCGCTCTGGCGCAGGCGCAGCCGCAGGAAGCGCCCTCGCCGCTGGACGGCGCGGAGTTCGCGCGCTGCCTCGGCCAGCTCAAGGCCAGCGCCGACTTCAAGGCCATCCAGCCCGCCACTTTCGCCCGCTACACCGACGGCCTGGCGCCGGACCCCACGGTGCTGCCGCTGTTGAACCGCCAGCCCGAGTTCACCCTGCCGCCCTGGGACTACCTGGCCATGCTGGTGGACGACGAGCGCGTGGCCGATGGCCGCGCCGCCATGACGCGCTGGAGCAAGGAGCTGCAGCAGATCGAGCAGACCACCGGCGTGCCGGCGGCCATCGTCGCCGGTGTCTGGGGCGTGGAAAGCAACTTCGGCCAGAACCTGGGCGGCCGGCCGCTGGTCACCTCGCTCGCCACACTGTCGTGCTTCGGCCGGCGCCAGAGCTACTTCCGCGGCGAATTCGCCGCCGCCCTGCGCATCCTGCAGGAAGGCCACATCGCGCCGGACAAGCTCACCGGCTCCTGGGCCGGTGCCTTCGGCCAGACGCAGTTCATGCCCAGCACGTTCTTCCGCAGCGCGGTGGACTTCGACGGCGACGGCCGGCGTGACATCGTCGATTCGGTGCCCGACGCACTGGCCTCCACCGCCAAGTTCCTGCAGAACGCCGGCTGGCGGCGCGGCCAGCCCTGGGGTTTCGAGGTGCGCCTGCCCAAGGGCCTTGACACCAGCGACGCCGGCCGCAGGAACAAGCTGCCCATCGACGCCTGGCGCCGCCTGGGCGTGATGCTGGCCGACGGATCCCCTCTGCCCGACACCCTACCGGCCGCCGGCCTGCTGCTGCCCGCACGCGACTGGGGCCCGGGCCCGGCCTTCGTGGTCGGCCGCAACTTCGACGCGCTCTACAGCTACAACGCCAGCGAGAACTACGCGCTGGCCATCGCGCAACTGTCCAACCTGCTGGGCGGCCAGACGCAGCAGGTCGGCTTCGTCACCCCCTGGCCGACCGACGACCCGGGCCTGTCGCGCGCGCAGAACCGCGAGCTGCAGACCCTGCTGATCGGCCGCGGCCACGACATCGGCGCACCGGACGGCCTGATCGGCGCCCGCACGCGCGAAGCCATCAAGGCCGAGCAGCAGCGCCTGGGCATGAAGCCCGACGGGCGCGCCGGGCAGAAGCTGCTGGGCGCGCTGCGCGGCTGACGCTTCCCGACCGGGCGGCTTGGCGCCAGACGGGTGCCGCCGCCTGAGGCGATGCGGGCGGAAGCCATAATGCCCTGAGCCACAGCGACCATGCGTGCGCGGCCGCTGGCGCAAATCAGGGAGAGAACCATGCTCACACCGCCAATTTTTGGCAAGCCGCGTCGTGCCTCGCGCCGCCCGATCTGCGGGACTGCCTTCGGCGCCCTGGTGCTGGGCCTGTTGATGCTCGTGCCCCAGCAGGCACTCGCCGCCACCGTCGCCGGCGTCTTCGGCAGCTTTGGCAACTACTGGACGTCCTCCACCAGCGCCATCAGCGCCGTGCAGCCGAACGACAGCAACCTGCTGCTCGGCTTCACGGTCGGCAGCAACACCTTTTCCACCGGAGTGGACGACGCGTCGCTCACGGCCAACGGCGTGACCTTCTCGCCGCAAGTGTTCCGCGCACTGCCCATGCCCGCCGTGGCGACGCCGTCCACCACGGGCACCAACGTCATCGGCATCGCCAGCAATTGGGGCGGCGTCAACCAGGCGGCGGCGTACCCGGGCGGGGACGTACCCACCAACGCCGGCCGACCGATGTCCTACTACCTGGACGACGGCACACAGGGGCTGGAGCTGGGCACGGCGGTGTTCAACATTCCGGCCACCACCAATTCGGCCACAGCCGGGGTCAGTGGCGTGCAGATCAACCCTGCCAGCATCGGCGACGGCGTGCCCGACATCCTGGTGACACAGGTCGGGCAGCCGGGCACCAGCGACACCTTCGGCTTCTATGACGCCGGCGGCAACCTGGTGGGCACCCTGCTGCCGGTGAATTTCAGCGGCGTGCCCGTGGTGGGGCGCCAGCAGTGGACGTTCTATGACGCCGTCACGCGGGCCAGCTTCTTCAGCCTGAACGGCTCGCGCGACCTGCGCCTGATCGCGCTCGACTACGCCGACCTGGGCATCACCGCCGCCAACTACAACCAGATCGCGGAATTCCGGCAGAACCTGTCCGGCGCCTCCGACATCGCGTTCATCGCCTACAACGCCGCCAGCGTGCCTGTTGCCTTGCCCGAACTGGCATTGACCAAGAGCGCCGGCGCCCTGGCCGTGGGCAGCACCGGCACCTACACGCTGGCGCTGGCCAACCAGTCCACGCAGGCCGCCACCAGCGGCACCATCACCGTCATCGACACACTGCCCACCGGCCTGGTGCCCACCGCCGCCACGGGCACCGGCTGGACCTGCACCATCACGGGCCAGGCAGTGTCCTGCACCTACGTGGCGTCCGTTGCCGCGGGTTCCAGCGCACCGCCCATCACCGTCGGTGTGTCGGTGGGTGCCAGCGCCGCCGCCGTGGTGATCAACACCGCCACCGCCAGCGGTGGTGGCGACACCGCCTGTCCAGCCGCCGCGCGCTGCACCGGCACGGTCGCCAGCCCGGTGGCCGGCGGTGTCCAGACCGCTGTGCCGGCATTGGGCCTGCCCGGCGTGCTGCTCACGGGCCTGGGTGTGGGCATCCTGGGTTGGTTGCGCCGCCGCCGGGCTTGACGGCCGGCGGCCGCTTCAGCCGGACGGCTTCCCTACGCAGGGAGCCGCGCCGCTGATTCACGAGCGGCGTTCGATCGCCCCCAGCACCCGCTCCGCCGTCGCCGGCGCGTCCATGGTCACTGGCTCGCGCGCATCGGCGCCGCCTGCCACGCGAGCAGCGGCCACGGCGTTGCGCAGGGCTTCCCACACGCTGATGCCGAGCATGAAGGGCGGTTCGCCCACGGCCTTGCTGCGGAAGATGGTGTCTTCCTGGTTGTCCTCGGGCCACAGATGCACGTGGAAGTGCTCCGGCACGTCGGCCGCGGTGGGGATCTTGTAGGTGCTGGGCGCCCTGGTGGCCAGCTCGCCCCTGGCGTTCCAGACCAGTTCCTCGGTGGTCAGCCAGCCCATGCCTTGCACAAAGGCGCCCTCGATCTGGCCGATGTCGATGGCCGGGTTGATGCTGCGGCCGACGTCGTGCAGGATGTCCACGGCCAGCACCCGGTACTCGCCCGTCAGCGTGTCGATGGCGACCTCGGAGCACGCGGCGCCGTAGGCGAAGTAGAAGAACGGCCGGCCGGTGAGCGTGACCTTGTCGTAGTGGATCTTGGGCGTGCGGTAGAAGCCGTCGCTCCAGAGCTGGATGCGGTTGGCATAGGCCTCGCGCACCACCTCGGCAAAGCCGCGCGTGCACTTGGGCGTGACGACCCGGCCGCCGTGGAATTCCACCTCGCCGGCGCCGCAGCCGTCCAGCCCGCAGACGAAGGCGGCCAGGTTGCCGCGCACCGTGCGCGCCGCGGCCTGCGCGGCCTTGCCGTTCAGGTCGGAGCCGCTGGAGGCGGCGGTGGCGCTGGCGTTGGGCACCTTGTCGGTGGCGGCGGCCGTGACCAGCACGCTGGCCAGCGGCACACCCAGCTCGTCGGCCACCACCTGGGCGACCTTGGTGTTCAGGCCCTGGCCCATCTCGGTGCCGCCGTGGTTCACCTGCACGCTGCCGTCGGTGTACACGTGCACCAGCGCGCCGGCCTGGTTGAACAGCGTGGCGGTGAAGCTGATGCCGAACTTCACCGGCGTGATGGCGATGCCGCGCTTGAGGTGCGCGTTGGCCGCGTTCCAGGCCAAAACGGCCTCCTGCCGTCGCCGGTAGCCTGCAAGCAGCTCCAGTTTTGGTAGCAGATCGGGCAGGATGTTGTCTTCCACCTGCATCTGGTAATGGGTGGTGTTGCGCTCGGTCGCGCCGCGCGGGCCGTACAGGTTGGCCATGCGCACGTCGAGCGCGTCCTTGCCCAGCACGCGCGCCACGTCACCCAGGATGGTCTCGATGGCGATCACGCCCTGCGGGCCGCCGAAGCCGCGGAAGGCCGTGTGGCTCTGCGTGTGGGTCTTGCAGCGGTAGCTGTGCACCTCGACGTCGGCCAGGTAGTAGGCGTTGTCGACGTGGAAGACCGCGCGGTCGGCCACCGGGCCGGACAGGTCGGCAGAAAAACCGCAGTTGGCCATCAGGCTGATCTTCAGGCCCTGCAGGCGGCCGTCGTCACCAAAGCCGACCTCGTAGTCGTAGGCGAAGGGGTGGCGCTTGCCGGTGACGACGAAGTCGTCGTCGCGGTCCAGCCGCAGCTTGACGGGCGCGCCGGCCTTGCGCGCGGCCAGCGCCGCCCACACCGCCAGGTGACCGGCCTGCGTTTCCTTGCCGCCGAAGCCGCCGCCCATGCGCCGGCATTCCACCCGCACCGCGTGGCTGGCGATGCCCAAGGCATGCGCCACCCAGTGCTGCACCTCGCCCGGGTGCTGGGTGCTGGACAGCACCTGCCACTGGTTCTGTTCCTGCGGAATCGCTAAAGCTATCTGGCCTTCCAGGTAGAAGTGCTCCTGCCCGCCGACGGCGAAGCGCCCGGCCAGCCGGTGCGGCGCCGCCGCCAGCGCGGCCCGCGCGTCGCCGCGCTTCACGGTCACCGGCGGCAGCACGAAGCTCTGCGCGGCCATGGCCTGCTCCACCGTCAGGATGGCGGGCAGCGGCTCGATGTCGAGCTTCAACTTGCGCGCCGCATGGCGTGCGGCCTGCACCGTGTCGGCCACCACCAGGCCGATCACCTGGCCGGCGAACTGCACCACCTCGCGAGCGAAGATGGGTTCGTCGTGCACGAAGGTGGCGAGGATCGGGTCGCCCGGGATGTCGTCCGCCGTGACCACGGCGCGCACGCCGGGCAGCGCCAGCACTGTTGAGGCGTCGATGCCCTTCAGCCGCCCGTGCGCCACCGGCGACAGGATGGGCGCCGCGTGCAGCGTGCCGCGCGGCTCGGCCACGTCGTCCACGTAGGGCGCCAGACCCTGCACCTGGGCGCAGGCGCTTTCGTGCGGGTGCGGGGCGCCGAGCGCGGGCGCACCGGGGTGCAGGCGGGCCTCGGTGCTGCCAGGCGCACCGGCGGGCGCCGCGTGCGCGGCGGCGCGGTCTTCCGGCGGCGTGGCGGCGTGCGCGGCGCTGCCGGCGTCACGGCTGAGGGGGGCTTCGGTGTCCAGTGGCGTCATGCGGCCGGTGGCTCCTGGTGGCTCAAGACTGGGTGGCGGGATCGTGCACCGGCGGGTGTTCGCCGGGATCGTGCCGTGTCGGGTTGGTCACGGGCGGGTCGTCGGCCGGCGCCGGGGGCTCGAACGGGTCCGGGTCCTGCACCGGCGGTTCCTGGCCGGGCAGCGGGGTGTGGGCGTGGCGGGCGGTGGGCGGGGTCATGCGGGTGTCTCCAGCGTCACATCGGCCAGCGCGGGCGCGGCGCCCGGCACGGCCTGCGCGTACAGCCGCAGCAGCAGGTTGCCCAGCACCTGGCGACGGTAGTGGCCGGAGGCGCGCATGTCGCTGATCGGCTCGAACTCGGCGCGCAGCACCGCCGCCGCGGCATGAAAAGTGGCTTCGGCCCAGGGCTGGCCGGCGAGGGCAGCTTCTGTTTTGAGAGCACGCGCCGGCACCGCCGCCACGCCGCCGGCGCCGATGCGCGCGGCGGTGATGCGCCCGCCTTCCACCTGCAGCGCCACCGCCAGGCAGACGGCGGAGATGTCGTCTTCAAAGCGCTTGCTGACCTTGTCGGCCCGCACCAGGCCGAAGCTCGCCGTGGGCGCGGCGGCTGGCGCCCGGGCTTCCAGCGGCCCGGGCAGCGGCACCTCGATGCGGGCCAGCACCTCGTTGGGGGCCAGCGCGGTCTGGCGGTAGGCCAGGTAGAAATCCTCGATCGGCAGGGTGCGTTCGCCGCGCGGGCTGGCCAGCACCAGCCTGGTGCCCAGGGCGATGAGCAGCGGCATGGAATCGCCGATGGGCGAGCCGTTGGCCACGTTGCCGCCGAGCGTGCCGCTCTCGCGCACCGGCAGGCCGGCGAAGCGGTCGAAGAAGCCGGCGAGCTGCGGGCGGTCGGCCGCCAGCGCGGCGAAGGCGTCGTTCAGCGAGGCGGCGGCGCCGATGGCCAGGTGCGTGGCGCCGCGCTCGATGCGCAGCAGCTCGGCGCAGCGGGTGACGTCGATGATCTGCGGGAAGTGCCGGTGCTGCTTGGTGACCCACAGGCCGACGTCGGTGCTGCCGGCCACGATGAGCGCCTGCGGCTGCGCCGCGCGCAGCGCCACCAGCTCGGCCAGGGTGGCGGGGCGGGCGTAGAAGGGTTCACTGGAGTTTGGAGCCAAATCGGCCTCCAGCCCTTTCGTGGCGGGCGCAAGCAGCTCCAGTTTTTGTAGTATGCCGGCTTCGTCGATGGGAGGTGCCGACCAGTGGTGCATGCGCGTGGCGGCGTCCACGATGGGCCGGTAGCCGGTGCAGCGGCACAGGTTGCCCGACAAAGCGTGCTGCGCCTGCTCGCGCGAAATGGCGGCACCGGCGCACTGGTGGTGCAGCGCGAACAGGCTCATCACGAAGCCGGGGGTGCAGAAACCGCATTGCGAGCCGTGGCATTCGACCATCGCGCGCTGCGCCGGGTGCAGCTGCTCCAGGCCGGCCGGCGCGCCGGCGCCCTGGCCGGGCGAAGGCTCGGCGATGTCCTCGGCGGTCCAGACGGCCTGGCCGTCCACGCTGTGCGCCAGCCGGATGCAGCTGTTGACGGCACGCACGCGCAGGCGGCCGTCGGCCCCGCGCTCGCCCACGGCCACGGTGCAGGCGCCGCAGTCGCCGCTGGCGCAGCCCTCCTTCACCGCGGTGCAGTGTAGGTCGTCGCGCAGCAGCTCCAGCAGCGTGCGGTCGGGTGGTACATTGCCCAGCGAGACAACTTCGCCGCGCCGCAGGATGCGCACGGACCGCGCCGCGCCGGGGGACATGGGGGAAAGCTCGGACGCGCTCATGGAACCAGTATGGTGCAATTTGGAGGGATGTGCGTGGATGCAGCGCGGTGGAATGCATCTTGCATGCCACCTGCACCAGGCAACCGCCGGTAGGCCGGCCGAGAGCACTTCAAATAACATAGCTGATGCCGAAAGAACCGTCAGGGCTGCAGCCCGATCCACCTACTCACGGCGTGCCTGCGGCACCGCGCCTGCAGCTCACCGGCATCACCAAGCGATACCCGGGCGTGGTGGCCAACGGCGGCGTCTCGCTAACGGTGCAGCCGGGCGAGATCCACGCCGTGCTGGGCGAGAACGGCGCCGGCAAGAGCACCTTGATGAAAATCATCTACGGCGCCGTCAAGCCCGACGCCGGCGAGGTGCGCTTCGACGGCCAGCCGGTGCACGTGGCCAACCCGCAGGAGGCGCGGCAGCTCGGCGTGGCCATGGTGTTCCAGCACTTCAGCCTGTTCGAGACCCTCTCGGTGGCCGAGAACGTCTGGCTGGGCCTGGACAAATCCCTCAGCCTGGCCGAGGTGGCGCGCCGCGTTACCGAGACCGCCACCGCCTACGGGCTCGAGATCGACCCGGCGCGCCCCGTGCACACGCTGGGCGTGGGCGAGATGCAGCGGGTGGAGATCATCCGCGCGCTGCTGGCCAAGCCGCGGCTGCTAATCCTGGACGAGCCGACCTCGGTGCTCACCCCGCAGGCGGTCGAGAAGCTCTTTATCGTGCTGCGCCAGCTGGCGGCCGAGGGCTGCTCCATCCTCTACATCAGCCACAAGCTGCACGAGATTCGCGCGCTGTGCAACGCCTGCACGGTGATGCGCGGCGGCAAGGTCACCGGCGTGTGCGACCCGCGGCAGGAAAGCAACGCCTCGCTCAGCCGCCTGATGATCGGCGCCGAGCCGCCCGAGCTCGACCGCCACACACGCCCGGTGGGCGACGTAGTGCTGCGCGTGTCCAACCTGGCGCTGCCGCGCGAATCGCCCTTCGGCGTGGACCTGATGGACATCTCCTTCGAGGTGCGCGCCGGCCAGGTGGTGGGCATCGCCGGGGTCTCGGGCAACGGCCAGCGTGAACTGCTGTTTGCGCTCTCGGGCGAGGACCAGCGGGCGCAGGCAGCTTCCATATCCATAGCAAACCAGGCGGCCGGGCGGCTCGCGCCGGGGCGCCGGCGCGCGCTCGGGCTGCACTTCGTGCCGGAAGAACGGCTGGGCCGCGGCGCCGTGCCCGACCTGGGCCTGGCCCCCAACCTGCTGCTCACGCGCAGCGAGGCGGTGGGCACGCTGGGCTGGCTGCGCACCGGCCTGCTGACGCGGCAGGCGGAAGGCATCATCGCCCGCTTCGGCGTCAAGGCCGCCGGGCCGCAGGCGCCGGCGCGCTCGCTCTCCGGCGGCAACCTGCAGAAGTTCATCGTCGGGCGCGAGATCGACGCCAAGCCCCGGCTGCTGATCGTCTCGCAGCCCACCTGGGGCGTGGACGTGGGCGCCTCGGCCCAGATCCGCGGCGAGCTGCTGGCGCTGGCCGACGCCGGCTGCGCCGTACTGGTGGTGAGCGAAGAGCTGGACGAGCTGTTCGAGATCTGCGACGTGCTGCACGTGATCGCCAAGGGCCAGCTGTCGCCGCCGGTGCCGCGCAGCGAGGCCACGGTGGAGCAGATCGGCGAATGGATGAGTGGCCTGTGGCATGGCGACGTGCAGCAGCGCCTGCACGGCATGGAAGGAGCGGCCCATGCTGCGGCTTGAACCGCGCCCCTCGCCGTCGCGCGCCTGGACCTGGGTTTCGCCCCTGCTGGCACTGGCCATCACGCTGCTGGTCGGCCTGGTGCTGTTCGTCGCGCTCGACAAGGACCCGGTGCGCGGGCTGCAGGTGTTCTTCTGGGAGCCCATCAAATCCACCTATGCCTGGGGCGAACTGGGCATCAAGGCCACGCCGCTGCTGCTGATCGCGCTGGGGCTGGCGGTGTGCTTCCGCTCCAACGTCTGGAACATCGGCGCCGAGGGGCAGTTCGTGATCGGCGCCATCGCCGGCGGCGGCGTGGCGCTGCTGGCCGGCAAGGACACCGGCGGCTGGATCGTGCCGGCCATCCTGCTGGCGGGCGTGGCTGGCGGCATGGCGTGGGCCGGCATCGTGGCCTTCCTGCGCGACAGGTTCAACGCCGGCGAGATTCTGGTGAGCCTGATGCTGGTCTACGTGGCGATCCAGTTGCTCGGCTACCTGGTGTACGGGCCCTGGAAGGACCCGCAGGGCTACAACTTCCCGCAGACCCGCACCTTCGAGGCGGTGACGCAGATCCCGAAGCTGATGCAGGGCTCGCGCGTGAACCTGGGCACGCTGATCGCGCTGGCCGGCAGCGCGCTGCTGTGGGTCTACCTGTTCCGCACCCGGAGCGGCTTCGCCCAGCAGGTGGGCGGGCTGGCGCCGGCGGCGGCGCGCTACGCGGGCTTCTCCTCGCGCGCGGCGCTGTGGACGGCGCTGCTGATCTCCGGCGGCACCGCGGGCTTGGCCGGCGCGCTGGAAGTAGCCGGGCCGCTGGGCCAGCTCACGCCCTACGTGCCGGCCGGCTACGGCTTCGCCGCCATCATCGTCGCCTACGTGGGGCGGCTGCACCCGCTGGGCATGGTGCTGTCGGCCATCCTGATGAGCATGTTCTACATCGGCGGCGAGCTGGCGCAGTCGCGCCTGGGGCTGCCCAAGTCCATCACCGGCGCCTTCCAGGGCCTGCTGCTGTTCGCACTGCTGGCCTGCGACACGCTGGTCAACTACCGCATCCGTTTCGGGAAGGCCCGCTGATGGAAGCCTACGCCCTGCTCTTCGCCGCCACGCTGAACGCCGGCACGGTGCTGGCCATTGCCGCGCTCGGCCTGCTGATCAACGAGAAGGCCGGCATCGTCAACCTGGGCGCCGAGGGCATGATGCTGTGCGCCGCCATCGCCGGCTTCGCCACCGTGGTCCACACCGGCAACGACTGGGTGGGCTTTGCCGCCGGCGCCGCCGTGGGCGCCGCGCTGGCCGCCGCCTTCGGCTGGCTGGTGATCTGGCTCAACACCAACCAGTACGCCACCGGGCTGGCGCTGAGCCTGTTCGGCGCCGGCTTCTCGGCCTTCGTGGGCATCGACTACGTGCAGGCCAAGCTGCCCGAGCGGCCGCACTACAACTGGTTCGGCCTGGGCGACATCCCGCTCGTCGGCCCGGCGCTGTTCCGGCATCACCCGCTGGTGTACGGCGCCATGCTGCTGGCGGTGGGCATGATCTGGTGGCTGTACCGCACGCGCGCCGGGCTGGTGCTGCGCTCGGTGGGTGAATCGCCCCAGTCGGCGCACGCGCTGGGCTACCCGGTGCGGCGCATCCGGCTGGCGGCGGTGATGTTCGGCGGCGCCATGTGCGGCCTGGCCGGCGCCTACCTGTCGGTCATCTACACGCCGCTGTGGGTGGAGGGCATGGTGGCCGGCAAGGGCTGGATCGCGCTGGCCCTCACCACCTTCGCCACCTGGCGGCCGGCGCGCGTGCTGCTGGGCGCCTACCTGTTCGGCGGCGTGACCATGCTGCAGTTCCACCTGCAGGGCCAGGGCGTGCAGGTGCCCAGCCAGTTCCTGACCATGCTGCCCTACCTGGCCACCATCGTGGTGCTGGCGCTGATCTCGCGCAACCCCACCTGGATCCGCGTCAACATGCCGGCCTCGCTGGGCAAGCCCTTCCATCCGGGGGCCTAGGGCCTGTTCACCCCCTGTCCGGGTGCCGGCGCGGGGGTGGCGCGGCCGCGGCGCGTGTCTACAATCTTTCGCTTTCATCCCTACCCAACCAAGGAACGACCATGACCGATTCCAGCAAGCGCGCGCTCCTGCGCGTGGCCGCCCTTTCTGCCGCCGCTGCCGCCCTGGTGGCCTGCGGCAAGAAGGAAGAGCCGGCACCCGCGGCACCCGCGCCGGCACCGGCTCCCGTGGCGGCTTCGGCGCCCGCGCCTGCCAAGGCCGAGCCGCTGAAGGTGGCCTTCGCCTACGTTGGCCCGGTGGGTGACGGCGGCTGGACCTTCGCGCACGACAACGCGCGCAAGGCGGTGGAGAAGGAATTCGGCGACCGCGTGCAGACCAGCTTCGTGGAAAGCGTGCCCGAGGGCGCCGACGCCGAGCGCGTGCTGCGCGACATGGCTCAGCAGGGCAACAAGCTGATCTTCGGCACCACCTTCGGCTACATGGAACCGATGCTCAAGGTCGCGGCCGACTTCCCCGACGTGAAGTTCGAGCACGCCACCGGCTACAAGACCGCGCCCAACATGGGCACCTACGACAGCCGCACTTACCAGGGTGCCTACATGGCCGGCGTGATCGCCGGCGCCATGACCAAGACCAACACGCTGGGCGTGGTGGCCTCGATCCCGATCCCCGAGGTGATCCGCAACATCAACAGCTTCACGCTGGGCGCGCAGAGCACCAACCCGAACGTCAAGACCAAGGTGGTGTGGGTGAACGAATGGTTCAGCCCGCCCAAGGAAACGGAGGCCGCCACCTCGCTCATCAACGGCGGCGCCGACATCCTGATGCAGAACACCGACTCCTCCGCCGTGCTGCAGACGGCCGAGAAGATGGGCAAGCGCGGCTTCGGCTGGGACTCCGACATGAAGGCCTACGCGCCCAAGGCGCACCTGGGCTCGTCGGTCATCAACTGGGCGCCCTTCTACATCAAGGCCGTGGGCGACACCCTGGACGGCAAGTGGACCAACACCCCCGTGTGGTGGGGCGTGAAAGAGGGCGCCATCGACCTGGTCTCGCTGGCCGACGACGTGCCGGCCGAGGCCAAGGCCAAGCTCGACACCGTGAAGGCCGGCCTGAAGGACGGCAGCTTCCACATCTGGAAGGGCCCGATCGCCGACAACACCGGCAAGGAAGTGCTGGCCAAGGACCAGGTCGCCGACGACAAGTTCCTGGGCGGCGTCAACTTCTACGTCAAGGGCGTCGAAGGCAAGGTGCCGGGCAGTGAGAAAAAGTAAGCATCAGCCCGCCGCTGTTGCAGCAACAAAGGCCGCGATCGCGGCCTTTTGTTTGAGGTCGGCTGCGTCCACCGATCATGCCGACTGCCTGCCCTGTGCCACGACATTCATCCAAACAAAAAAACCTTCGAGGAGATCCATTGATGCTCGCCCAACCTGCTTCGCTTGCCATCGCCATCGCCGTGCTCGCCGCGGGCACCCTGACAGCCTGCGGCGGCGGCTCATCCGGTAATGAACCGCCGACCATCTCCATCGAGCTGTATGCAGGTTCGGACAAGACCCAGGCCGGGGCAGACGGCACAGGTGCGGCTGCTTCGTTTGGCACGCTCCACGGGTTGACAAGAGATGCTGCTGGCAACCTGTACACGGTCGACACCGCGAACAACACCGTGCGAAAAATCACCCCCGCCGGCGTGGCAACGACAGTCGCTGGCGCCAATGGCATCCCAGGCGGCACCGACGGCCCAGCCGACCAAGCCAGGTTCAACCGTCCCCAGGGGCTGGCGCTGGGTCCCGACGGCCAGGTCTGGGTCGCCGACACGGGGAACCACACCATCCGGCGCATCGCGGCTGATGGCACGGTCAGTACCGTGGCGGGTCTGGCGGGCGTCGAAGGTGCCGCGGATGGACCAGCAGGCACCTCCCGTCTGTCGTCCCCGGAAAGCATTGCTGTGGACGGACAAGGCAACGCCTATGTGGCCGACACCGGCAACTGCGCCATCCGGCGCATCGACGCCCTGGGCATCGCAGAGCACTGGCTGGGTTCAGCCGGCAGCTGCGCCGATGCCTCAGGCATCACGTGGGCGGGAACAGACGTGCCAGCCTCCTGGCCCGCCAAAATCGCTCTGTCGTCCGACCAGAAGACGCTCTACTTCCAAAGCCAACAGTACGGTGGCCCCAACCTCCTGCACTATCGTGTGGCGACCAAAGCACCCTTGATCTGGCTCGCATCGACCAGCGGTCAGCGTTGGGCGCTGAACACTTTCAGCGAAGTACTTGCCCTTTTGCCTCTTGACGACGGAGGCCTTCTCGTCAGCGGATCGGTTCCCGACGGCGCGGGCACAAGAAAGGTACTCAGAAGCTTGAATGCCAACGGAGGTCTCCGGACCGACATCATCGGGGGCAGCAACTTCTGGGGCACCACCACGGGCGATGGCCCTTTGTCACAGACTCGTTGGGGCGACATCACGGGACTGGCTTCAGATGCCACCGGCAATCTCTATCTGGTGGACTCCACCAATGCCTCTGTCCGCCAGCTGAACACCGACAACCAGGCCAGCACCCTGGCTGGCGGCTCTGCGCAAGCGTTCGTCGACGGGAACGGCACCGAAGCGCGATTTGGTGGGAACCTTGCGATGGCTGCCGCTTCCAGCGACTGGTTGGCAGTGAGCGATATGGGCAACCGCGCCTTGCGATGGATTGCCACGCAGGGAACATCCCACACCTTGACCCAGTCTCCCTATGAGCTGGCGAACTTCTACGTGACGGATGTCCGGATCGACGCACCCGGGAATCTGTATGCGCTCGCCACTGGCCCTGGCCTCGTCGTGACGCCCCAGATCTGGGTCATGGCCAAAGGGGGCAGCCAGTGGGCCAAGCTTGCCGAGATTGGCGCCCTGAATGGCGCTGCCGGCGATCAGTATGTACTGCCGGCCGCTCTGGCACAGGGCGCGGGCCCGACCTGGTTTGTGCTCTTGTCGCCAGCTGAAGGGCTCAGCCATGTGTTCGCAGTTGAAACCGCGCCTGCCAGCACCCCCCGGGAGATCGCAGTCGGCAAGTTTTCCCATCTGACCAGCCAGGGCACAGATGTCGTGTACGCGAGCAGCCCCACACAGCATGCCATCTACAAGATCGACGGCGTGACGGGCAAATCGGCGGTTTACGCAGGACAGGAGGGCGTAGTGGGTACCACCGATGGCCCAGTCAAGTCCGCCCTGCTGTCGTTCCCCGGAGCGTTGACCTTCGATGACAAGGGAAATCTCTATGTGGCGGCACGCGGCGCGTCCAGCACAGCCATACGCAGGATATCCGCCGACGGCCAGGTCAGTACGCTGGTCACGATGCCCCCGGCCGCCGCCAATGTCACCAGTCTGGCTACCCAGGGCAGCTGGCTGTATGTAAGCGGCAACGCGGCCATCTACCGCGTGGGGCCGATCGGGGGGTCCTGAGTGCTTCTGGCCGTCCCAGGGGGCATACCTGGCGGTCAACCCGAAAGTCAGCACCAAACCAGTGCATACCCCGGGCATACTTGTTGCAGTGCGCACCACACCCCAACCCCGACTCACAAGGTAGACCAATGACGACCGATCTGCGCAAACGCGCCCTGCTCCGCCTCACCGCCGCTGCCGCCGCGGCGGGTGCCGCCGCCCTGGTGGGTTGCGGCAAGAAGGAGGAAGCGCCTGCCGCCAACGCACCCGCACCGGCCCCCGTGGCCGCCGCCCCGGCCCCGGCGGCCGAGCCACTGAAGGCTGCCTGGATCTACGTTGGCCCGGTGGGCGACGCCGGCTGGAGCTTCGCGCACGACCTCGGTCGCAAGGCGGTGGAGGCCGAGTTCGGCGACAAGGTGAAGACCACCTTCGTGGAAAGCGTGCCCGAGGGCGCCGACACCGAGCGCGTGCTGCGCGACCTGGTCAGCCAGGGCAACAAGATCATCTTCGGCACCAGCTTCGGCTTCATGGAGCCGATGCTGAAGGTGGCCAAGGACCACCCGGAAGTGAAGTTCGAGCACGCCACCGGCTACAAGACCGCCGACAACATGAACGTGTACGACTCGCGCTTCTACCAGGACACCTACATGGCCGGCATCATCGCCGCCACCATGAGCAAGACCGGCGTGCTGGGCTTCGTGGGCTCGTTCCCCATCCCCGAGGTGCTGCGCAACATCAACGCCTTCACGCTGGGCGCACAGACCGTCAAGCCCGACATCAAGACCCGCGTGGTGTGGGTCAACACCTGGTACGACCCGACCAAGGAGACCGAAGCCGCGCAGTCGCTCATCAACGGCGGCGCCGACGTGCTGCTGCAGAACACCGATTCCACCGCCGTGCTGCAGACGGCCGACAAGGCCGGCAAGCGCGCCTTCGGCTGGGACAGCGACATGAGCGCCTTCGGCGGCAAGGCGCACCTGGGCTCCGCCATCGCCGACTGGAGCCACTACTACAAGAAGGCCATCAAGGACGTGCTGGACGGCAGCTGGAAAGGCAACCAGACCACCCGCTGGGGCGTGGCCGAGGGCGCCAACGACCTGGTCAAGATCGCCGACGACGTACCCGCCGAGGCCAAGGACAAGGTGGCGGCCATCAAGGCCAAGTACAAGGACGGCAGCTTCGACGTCTTCACCGGCCCTATCGTGGCCAACGACGGCGGCGAGAAACTGGCCGGCGGCGTGAAGGCCGACGACGCCTGGATGGGCAAGATCGACTTCTTCGTCAAGGGTGTCGAAGGCTCCATCCCCGCTTCCAAATAAATAGCTGCCTGCGACCGCCACATCTGGGCCAGAGGCCGAAAACATGCCTGAAATTCTGGAAAGAACGCTGTGGCACCCGGTGGCGCTGAGCCACGGCATCGGCCGCGCGCCGGTGGCCGCGCGCCTGCTGGAAACACCGCTGGTGCTGTGGCGCGACGACACCGGCGCGCTGCATGCCTGGCACGACCAGTGCCCGCACCGCGGCGCGGCGTTCTCGCTCGGGCGGGTCACGCGCGGCCAGCTCGAATGCCCTTACCATGGCTGGCAGTTCCAGGCCGGCGGCCAGTGCACGCACGTGCCGGCGGTGCCGGACTTCAAGCCCGGCCCGCGCCACTGCGCCCGCGTGTTCGAGACGCGCGAGGCCTACGGCATGCTGTGGGTGCGCCTGGCGCCGCCCGAAGGCGAAGGCAGCCCGGTGCACCAGCTGCCGGCCTTCGCCGCCGAGGCCGAGCCCCGGCTGCGCAAGGTCACCAGCGGCCCCTACGTGGTGCAGGCCAGCGCGCCGCGCATCATCGAGAACTTCCTCGACATGGCGCACTTTGGCTACGTGCACGAGGGCTGGCTGGGCGCGCGCGACCGGCCGGAGATCCCGCCCTACGAGGTCGCCACCACGCCGCACGGCGTGCGCGCCACCAGCTGCTTCGCGTTCCAGCCGCAGTCGTCCATCCACGCGGTGGACGGTGCGCAGGTCGAATACACCTATGAAGTCACCGGCCCCTACACCGCCGTGCTGACCAAGGTGCCCGAGGCTGGCACCACCGCGCTGGCCGGGCTGGAGGAATCCATCGCCATGTTCGTCTGCCCGGTGACCGAGGAAACCAGCGTCGCCTGGACCCGCATGGCCATGAACGACTTCGAATCGCCCGACGCGCGGCTGATCGACTTCCAGAACACCATCTTCGGCCAGGACCAGCCGGTGCTGGAATCGCAGCGCCCCAAACGCCTGCCGCTGGCGCCCGACGCCGAAGTGCATTCCGCCGCCGACCGCATGTCGGCCGCCTACCGGCGCTTCCTGCTGGGCGCCGGCATCCAGTGGGGAGTGATCCGATGACCACCGTACCCGGTTTTGCCCGCCGCATCGACGCGGCGCGCCTGCCGGCGTTGCTGTCCGCCATGCCCAAGGCCGAGCTGCACCTGCACATCGAAGGCTCGCTGGAGCCGGAGATGATCTTCGCGCTGGCGCAGCGCAACGGCGTCAGCCTGCCCTACCCCAGCGTGGAGGCGCTGCGCCGCGCCTACGCCTTCACCGACCTGCAGAGCTTTCTCGACATCTACTACGCCGGCGCCAGCGTGCTGCGCACCGAGCAGGATTTCTACGACCTGGCCTGGGCCTACCTCGAAAAAGCCGCCACCGAGCACGTGGTGCGCGCCGAGATCTTCTTCGACCCGCAGACCCACACCGAGCGCGGCGTGCCCATGGGCACGGTCGTCAAGGGCCTGGCGCGCGCCTGCCACGACGCCCGGGTACGCCGCGGCACCAGCGCGGCGCTGATCCTGTGCTTTTTGCGCCACCTGAGCGAGCAGGACGCCTTCGCCACGCTGCAGGCGGCCATGCCGTACCGCCACCTGTTCATCGGCGTCGGGCTCGATTCCAGCGAGGTCGGCCATCCGCCGGCCAAGTTCGCCCGCGTGTTCGCACGCGCCCGGGCGCTGGGCCTGCACGTGGTGGCGCATGCGGGCGAGGAAGGCCCGCCCGCCTACATCTGGCAGGCGCTCGACGTGCTGAAGGCCGAGCGCATCGACCACGGCGTCCAGGCCGTGCACGACCCGGCCCTGATGCAGCGCCTGGTGGCCGGGCGCATCCCGCTCACGGTCTGCCCGCTGTCCAACCAGAAGCTGTGCGTCTTCCCCGACCTGCGCCGCCACAACCTCAAAGCCCTGCTGGACGCCGGCGTGGTCGCCACCGTCAACTCCGACGACCCGGCCTACTTCGGCGGCTACGTCAACGCCAACTACCGCCAGGTCTTCGCCGCCACCGGCATGGACGCCGGCCACGCCTGGCAGCTGGCCTCCAACAGCCTGGAAGCCAGCTTCGCCCCGGTGAGCGAGAAGAAGCGCTGGATGGGCCAGTTGGTGGAGTGCTTTGAAAGCTTTGTGAAATAAGGATACCCCCTGAGTCGCTGACGCGCCTTCCTCTCTCTCTCTCTTCGGGAGGGGGGACAACGCCAGTGCTCGGTACAAGCCCGAGCACGGCGTTCACGCGCATGGCCTGCTCCGCGGCCTTCTGGGGGTGTCAGAACTGGCCTCTCGCCCTGTCGGTGGTTTCGTGGCCGAGCGCAGCGATGGCCCGTGTTCTCCCCACTCCCCTCTGGCCGTGCCGAGAAGCGCAGGGCGTGGGGCGGGCATGGGCTGCGCAGCAAGTCCATGCTTCGTGCTCTGACTCGCTGCGGCTGTTTGAGCGGAGCGCTGCAAGCGCGCAGCGAGTTCCGCAGCGCCGCCCCGCGCACGAGCATCGTAGGCTGCCCGCAGCGAAGCGAAGGGACACGGCAAGTGGGGTCGCCTTTCTTTTGCCTACTTTTCTTTGGCGAAGCAAAGAAAAGTAGGTGCGCCGCCGGGCGCACATCCCGGCCTACAGCGCCACCAGAAACACTACGCTTTCAATAGCTGCCTGCGCCCGTCAAATATGGGCAAAGCGCCGATTTCATTGAAATGATGGCAAACGATGCGCCAACACTCTCCAGGGCTTCGACAGGCCTGTCCTGAGCCTGCCGAAGGGCCCAGCCCGAACGGCCGGTGTCATTCAAGCGGAAGATGGGATTCTGAACAAAATCAGCGTCCAGCCCTTATGCAGAAAGCGCAACCAGCTATTGTTGGAATAGCATTCCGATCAACTGAAAGCCCCTTGACGGCTTGGCGCGTGGGCGCGTGGGACAATCACGCCCACGCCGCCCCTTGCCCCAGGGCGGCGTTCTTGCTTGACAGGAACGGGGCCATGTAGAGGACCACCATGTACAAAAACCTCGCCGCCGCACTCGTGGCTGCCTGCTGTTTCGCCCCCGCCTTCGCCCAACCCGCCGCCAGCACCACTGCCGCGCCGCCGGCTGCCGGCGCGCCGCTGAAGATCGGCTACCTGTACGTCACCCCCATCACCCACGCCGGCTGGACGCAGCAGCACGAGCAGGCGCGGCGCGAGGTGCAGGACGCCTTCGGCGCCCGCGTGCAGACCACCGGCGTGGAAGACGTGCCCGAAAGCGCCGACGCCGAGCGTGTGCTGCGCGACCTGATCCGCCAGGGCAACAAGCTCATCTTCACCACCAGCTTCGGCTACGGCAAATCGGTGCTCAAGGTGGCGCACGAGTTTCCGCAGGTGAAGTTCGAATGCCTCACCTGCGTACAGGGCGCGGCCAACGTGGCCACGACCAACGCGCGCTACTACGAAGGCCGCTACCTGGCCGGCATCGCCGCCGGGCGCATGAGCCGCACGCACGTGGCCGGCTACGTGGCGGGCTTTCCGATCCCCGAGGTGCTGCAGGGCATCAACGCCTTCACCCTGGGCATGCGCAGCGTCGACCCCAGGGCGGAGGTCAAGGTGGTGTGGCTGAACGAATGGTTCGACCCCGCGCGCGAGCGCGAAGCGGCGCTCACGCTGATCAACCAGGGCGCCGACGTGCTGGCCTTCCACACCGGCTCCACCGCCGTGATGGCCGCCGCCGAAGAGCGCGGCAAGCTGGCCGTGGCCTACCACTCCGACATGCGGCAGGTCGCGCCCAACGCGCAGCTGCTGGCCGTGACCCACCACTGGGGCGACTATGAGAAGCGCCGCGTGCAGGCCGTGCTCGACGGCAGCTGGCAGCCAGCCAGCCTGTGGGGCGGCGTGAAGGAAGGCATGGTGCGCGTGGGCGACTTCGGCCCCGGCGTGCCGCCCGCCGTGCAGCAGGAAGTGCTGGCGCGCCAGAAGGACATCGCCGCCGGCAGCCTCAAGCCCTTCGCCGGCCCGCTGGTCGACAACCAGGGCCAGCAACGCCTGCCCGCCGGCCAGAGCCTGAACGACGCGCAGATCCAGCAGATGAACTGGCTGGTGCAGGGCGTGCAGGGCAAGCTGCAGTAAGCGTCGCGCGCCGCCGCCGGCGCTTCAGAACCTGTTCATGGCCTCGGCGGGAGCCGGCCCGGCGTCATTTCAGGATGGGCTGCAAGGCGCAAAACGCAGACGGGCCACACCAAAGCGCTTTTGGGGCCCGGCGAGGCTTTGCAACGCCACAGACCGCCTGAATGGGCGTCGGCACGGCCCTGCAGGGATCGTGAACAGGTTCTCAGGCCGGCGCGCCGTTGACCACCACCTGCGCCACCGCCCGGTCGTCGCCCAGCACGATCAGGGCGAACAGCAGTTCGGCCAGGCTTTCGGCCTCGCGCGTGCGGCGCGCCAGCAAGGGGGTGGCGGCCGGGTCGAGCACGACGAAGTCTGCCTCGCAACCGGGCTGCAGGTTGCCGACCACGCCTTCCAGCCCCAGCGCATGCGCGGCGCCGGCGGTGTGCAGCCACCACAGCCGCTCGGGCGCCAGGCTCACGCCGGGCTTGGTGTGGAAGCCCGTGGTGGGCGTGCGGCCGACGAAGTACGCAGCACGCATGGTCACGAAGGGCGAGAAGCTGGTGCCGCCGCCCACGTCGCTGGCCAGGCCATGGGCAAAGGGCACGCGCTCTGCGGCGGCAAAGTCGAAGAAACCGCTGCCCAGGAACAGGTTGCTGGTGGGGCAGACGGCGGCGGCCGTGCGCGTGTCGCGCATCAGCGCACGGTCGTCGTCGGAAAAATGGATGCAGTGCGCGTACATGGCGCGCTCGCGCATCAGGCCGTGGTCGGCGTAGATGGCCAGGTAGCTGCGCGAATCGGGGAACAGGGCGCGCGCCCAGGCGATCTCGTCCTGGTTCTCGGCCACGTGCGACTGGATCCAGACGTCCGGGTAGCTGGCCGCCAGCTCGCCCGCGCCGCGTAGTTGCGCCTCGGAGCAGCTGGGCGCGAAGCGCGGGGTGATGGCGTAGCCGAGCCGCCCCTGGCCGTGCCAGCGGCGGATCAGTGCCTCGGTGTCGACCAGGCTCTGTTCGGTCTCGTCGCGCACGCCGTCGGGGCTGTGGCGGTCCTGCAGCACCTTGCCGGCGATCAGGCGCAGGCCGCGGCGCTGCGCTTCGGTGAACAGCGCGTCCACGCTGGCCGGGTGCGAGGTGCAGAAGGTGAGCGGCGTGGTGACGCCGTGGCGCATCAGCTCGTCGCAGAAGAAGGCGGCCACCTCGGCCGCGTGGGCCGGATCGGTGAAGCGCGCCTCGTGCGGGAAGGTGTAGTGCTCCAGCCAGGGCAGCAGGCCCTCGGCGGGTGAGCCGATGATCTCGGTCTGCGGGTAGTGGACGTGGGTGTCGATGAAGCCCGGCGCCAGGATGCGCCCGGGCAGGTGGGTCACCGGCACGTCGGGCCAGGCGCCGGCCAGGGCGGCGTGGTCGCCGGCGGCCAGCACCACCTGGCGGCCGTCGGCGCCGGGGCCGGTCACCAGCAGGCCGTCGCGGTCGAACAGCGCGTGGCCCTGGTCATCGAAACGCAGAAGAGAGGCACGCCAAGCTTGCATGGGGCGATTGTGCGTCATGGGCGCAAAAGCTTCATGAGCTTCTGAATTGATAGCTGCCTGCACCCGCCATACAAGGCCTGGAAGGCGATTTTGCACCAAACTGAGCGAGTCAGCTGCCGCACGCCGGGCCGCTGTAGCTATGTCAACCGACATAGCGCGCGCGCCGGCGCGGCGCTACGCTTGCCCCGCATGTGTTGCCGCCACTGGCGCATGAGCGAGAACCCTGTCGATGCCTGATTTTGAAACCCGACCCGTGCGCGCCCGCATGATCGACGGCGCCACCCAGATCCTGGCGCGCCGCGGCCTGCGCGGCACGGCGTTCTCGGAGGTGATCGCGCTGGCCGGTGCCTCGCGCGGCTCCATCTACCACCATTTCCCCGGCGGCAAGGCGGAGCTGATCGACGCCGTGCTCACCCAGTACACCGACGCCTTGGACCAGCAGGTGCGCAGCCTGATCGGCCGCCCGGCGGCGGCTTTCTGCGACGCGGTGCTGGGCCTGTGGCGCGCCGCGCTGCTGCGCTACGACTGCGAGGCCGGCAGCCCCGTCACCGCCGCCACCGTGGCGGCCGACAGCACGCGCGTGCAGGAGCGCTGCCGCCTCTCGTACCGCGCGCTGGCCGACACGCTGCGCGCGGGCCTGGAGCGCGGCGGCCTGCTCCCGGTCGACGCGGCCCCTGCCGCCGCTTTCCTGCTCGCCGCGCTGGAGGGTGCCCAGGTGCTGTGCCGCGCCTGCGGCGACATCGGCCCGTTCGACGCCGTGGCCGATCAGGTGCGCGCGCGGGTGGCGCAACTGGCGGCGGGCGAAGGTTGAACCCGCTGCGGGCTCGCCTGGCAGACCACCGCTGACCCGAGGCGGTTCAGCGCACGAACCGCCCGAGTCGTTCTACGGGGTCTGGCGAATTCACAATAAAAACAGCCTCAAGCCCTTGCGCAGCGGGCGCAGACAGCTCTCATTTCAGGAGCTATCAGCCCTGCGACCGGCTCACACAGGCTTGAGGAACAGCCCCACCGTCAAGGCGATGCCGATGCACACGATGGCGATCCGCAGCGCCTTCTCGTTCACTCGCTGCAACGCCCATGCCCCACCCAGGCCGCCGATGATCGCCCCCACGCCCAGCACCACGGCCTGCTGCCAGTGCACCTGGGGCGACATCACGAACAACGCGACGGCCGAGGCGTTCATCACGCCGGCCAGCACGTTCTTGGTGGCGCCGGCGTTGCGCGTGGGCAGGCCGGCCATGGTGAGCGCTGCCATCATCAGAAAGCCGATGCCGCCGCCGAAGTAGCCGCCGTAAATGGCGATCAGCAGTTGCGCCACCCCGGCGGCCCACGGCCCCAGGTGCGCCGCCGACTCGGCCGGCCTGCGCCGGAAGCTCCCCCAGGCGAACACCGCCGTGGCGAACAGCACCAGCCACGGCACCAGGCGTGCGAACACCTTGGACGGCGTGTTCAGCAGCAGCAGGCCGCCCAGGGCGCCGCCGACGATGCTGAGGATGAACAGCGCCTTGAACGGCAGCCTGCCCGCGCCCGTCACCAGCTTGCGCCCCGCCAGGCCCGACGTCACCTGCCCCGGAAACAGCGCCACGGTGGAGGTGATGTTGGCCGCCAGCGGCGACATGCCCGAAACGATCAACGCCGGCAGCGTGACGAAGGAGCCGCCGCCCGCCAGCGCGTTCTGCAGCCCCGCCCACAGGCCGGCCACAAAGACGAGAAGAAGCAGGAGCATGGTGATGGGCGGCCTTGGCGGCGGGCGCAAAGGCGCGATTCTAGGCCCGGGTGCGGCGCCATGCAGGCGCTACCGCGACGACCGGCCCGCGCCCACGGGTTTAGGGCAAAATGCAGTCTTTGCCGGCACCCGTCTTGCGCTGGCAGCTATTTTTGTTGTAGCAAACCATCATGAGCATCAAGAGCGACCGCTGGATCCGCCGCATGGCGCAGGAGCACGGCATGATCGAGCCCTTCGAGCCCGGCCAGGTGCGTCAGGCGGCCGACGGCCACAAGATCGTCAGCTACGGCACCAGCAGCTACGGCTACGACATCCGCTGCGCGCCGGAATTCAAGGTCTTCACCAACATCCACAGCACCGTGGTGGACCCGAAGAACTTCGACGAGAAGAGCTTCGTGGACATCGAGAGCGACGTCTGCATCATCCCGCCCAACAGCTTCGCGCTGGCGCGCACGGTGGAGTACTTCCGCATCCCGCGCAACGTGCTCACCGTCTGCCTGGGCAAGAGCACGTACGCACGCTGCGGCATCATCGTCAACGTCACCCCCTTCGAGCCCGAATGGGAAGGCTACGTGACGCTGGAATTCAGCAACACCACCCCCCTGCCCGCCAAGATCTACGCCGGTGAAGGCTGCGCGCAGGTGCTGTTCTTCGAAAGCGACCCCGACGACGTCTGCGAAACCAGCTACAAGGACCGCGGCGGCAAGTACCAGGGGCAGGTGGGGGTGACATTACCGAAGACCTGAAGAGCCCGTGCCGGGCGCTCCGGGATGCTGAACCAACGTGCGGCGACCATCGAACGGAAAAGGGCTCCCCGTTCTAAAGGTCTCCCAGAAAAAAAATGGCGCTAGCCCATGCAGGGCAAGCGCCACCAGCCATGAACAGCAGAGCTTATCAGGCAGCGTAACCCGGATTCGGCAACACCCCGCCCACCAGCTTGGGGCTGTTGAGCTTGCGCGGCGCGACCTTGCCGCCGCGGGCCTTGAGCCATTCCTCGACCAGTTCCCACACCATCTTGTTGCCGGCCTTGGAGGCTTCTTCGGACACCGGGGCCCAGCCGGCCACCAGGTAGTTCTTGGCCGGGTCGATGGGCTTGCCCTTCAGGCGCATGTCGGTGATGCGCTTGCCCATGTCGGCCAGCGGGTCGCAGGCGTAGGTGAGGCCACCCACGCGCACCATGTCGCCGCCCTGCTGGTAGTACGGGTCGGGGTTGAAGAGGTTGTCGCACACATCTTCCAGCACGGTCTTGATCATCTCGCCCTTCATCTCAGTGAGGGTGGCGTAGCTGTAGGTGGTGGCGGTCATGTCCATCAGCCATTCGCGGGTGATGGGCTGGCCAGGCAGCAGCGTGGTGCCCCAGCGGAAACCGGGCGAGAAGGCGATCTCGGCGCCCTGGGTCTCCATCAGCGCGTCCACCAGCAGCTGGTCGCCGGTGCCGTTGAAGTTGCCGCGGCGGTACAGCAGGCCTTCGGTCACGGCGAGTTGCTCGTTCAGCTTGGCCTCGTGCGGCGCGCGGATCCTGGTGATGAGCGCGTCCATTTCCTTGTCGGCCGGCAGCATGTTGGCGAAGACGGGCAGCAGCTTGTAGCGGTAGTCGGTGACTTTCTTGTCCTTGACTTCAAAGTCGAGCACGCCCAGGAACTTGCCGTTGCTGCCGGCGTTGGTGACCAGGGTCTGGCCGCCGGCGTTCTTGACGATGCTGGCCACCGGCATGCCGTCGTGCGTGTGGCCGCCCATGATGGCGTCGATGCCGGTCACGCGGCTGGCCATCTTGAGGTCGACGTCCATGCCGTTGTGGCTGATCACCACCACCACCTGGGCGCCCTTGGCGCGCGCCTCGTTGACGACCTTCTGCATGTTGTCGTCCTGGATGCCGAACTGCCAGTCGGCGACCATGTAGCGCGGGTTGGCGATGGGTGTGTAGGGGAAGGCCTGGCCGACGATGGCGCAGGGCACGCCGTTGATTTCTTTGAGGACGTAGGGCTTGAACACCGGGTCGCCGAAGTCGGTGGTCTTGACGTTCTGCGCCACGAAGTCGATCTTGCCGGCGAACTCCTTCTCGACGATCTCCTTCACGCGGTCCATGCCGTAGGTGAATTCCCAGTGGCCGGTCATCACGTCCACACCGAGCAGCTTGCAGGCGTCGACCATGTCCTGGCCCTTGGTCCAGAGCGAGGTGGCGCTGCCCTGCCAGGTGTCGCCGCCGTCCAGCAGCAGCGCGCCCGGGCGGCTGGCCTTCATGCGCTTGACCAGCGTGGCCAGGTGCGCAAAGCCGCCCACCTTGCCGTAGCGCTGCGCGGCCTTGTCGAAATTCAGGTAGGTCAGCGCATGGGCCGAGGGCGTGCCGGGCTTCAGACCGGCGGCCTTCAGCAGATGCTCGCCCACCAGGTGCGGCAGCCGGCCCTTCATGTCGCCCACGCCCAGGTTCACGCTGGGTTCGCGGAAATAGATGGGCTTGAGCTGCGCATGGCAGTCGGTCATGTGCAGGAACGACACGTTACCGAACTTCGGCACGTCGTACAGCCCCTCGGCCGCGGTCTGGGCGCTGGCGTCGGCAAAGCGGCCCAGCCCCATGCCGGCCACGCTGGCGGCGCTGAGCACCTGGAGGAATTCACGCTTGGAGAGGTTCATACATCAGCACTCGCTGAACTATCGGTGGGAAAAAAGGCCCGCAATGCGGGCCTGGCGCTGGGAGACGCTTACTGGTTGACCGGCGACTTGGGATCGAGCAGCAGGGCCACGATGTCGCGCACCTGGTCTTCGTTCAGGATGCCCATGTGGCCGGCGCGCGGCATGTTGGAGCAGGCGTTGTAGGCCTTGCTGTTCCAGATCTTGCCCCAGGTGTACTTGACGATCTCCTGGGCCTGCGGGCTGTTCGGGTCGGTCACGCCGCGGATCTTGCCGTAGTTGTACAGACTCGGGCCGATGGTGCCGTAGGAGATTTCCTGTTTGGTGATCTGGTGGCAGTTGTAGCAGTTGCCGCCGTTGGGCGTGTCGGCCTTGTCGGTCCAGGTGCGGCCGCGGCCGCTCTGGGCGAGCTTCTCGCCTTCCTTCCAATCGCCCAGGTATTTGCCATTGGCGGGCCAGTGGATGGTCTTCATGTTCAGCGCCTCGATCTCCTTGGCGCGCGCAGGCGCAAGCGGCTGACCGGCCACGTCGGCCGCGTTGCAGGCCTTCATGGTGGGATCCTCGGCGAACACCTGCGACACCTTGACGATGCCCTTGTCGTGGAACGAATCCTTGACGACCTGCTGGGTCACCGCGTCGAGTTCGGCCGAGGTCATGCCCGAGCCCTGCGACATGCCGCCGGCGCAGCCGGCGACCAGCAGGGCTGCGGAAGCGGTGCTGAGAGCCAGCTTGGTGGAGGTCTTGAATTTCATCGTGGTGGCTCCTTCTTCAGCGCTTGATGGCCGGGACGATGGACTTCGATCCCTTGGCGTTCACACCCAGGTACACGCCGAGCGCGACGGTGGCGTCGCTGGCGTAGCCGGGCTCGGGGAAGCGCTGCTGGCGGTAGCAGTCGTTCAGGCGGTGCTGCATGCTCCACATCTGGCCGTTGGAGACGCGATACGCCGGCCAGGCAGCAAAGCCCACGCCGTCACCCGGGTTGCCGCTCAGGCGCGGCAGATCCTGCAGCCGGATGCGCTTGCCGTCCTCACCGTGGCAGGAAGCGCAGGAGAAATCGTGCGAGCCGCCGCGCATGAAGAACAGGCGCTTGCCCACCTCGTACATGACGCGCTCTTTCGCGTTGGATTGCGGCAGGTTGAACGGCATGCCCTTGGATTCGGAGCCGATCCAGGTGGCCAGTGCGGTGACGTTGGCGCGCTCGCCCTTGCCCCACTTGCCGTCGATGACCTCCTTGGGATCGATGCCCTGCAGCGTGCTCATGCAGGTGAGCAGGCGCGACTCCAGATCCTGCACCTTGCCGGTGTCGGCAAAGTAGCGCGGCAGCTCCACGAACGCGCCCTTGACCACGCCCGGGCCCTTGCCCAGGTCGCATTTCTCCAGCGACGCGCCCTTGGGACCGCGCTTCTTGGTCCAGAGCTCGGCGCCCTTCATTTCGTAGAGGTCGGCCGGGTTGCCGTCCTGCAGCATTTCCCGGTATTCCTCGATGGCCTGGGTGGACGTCTTCTGGGCCAGGGCCGGCGTACTGGCGGCCAGCACGCCCAGCGCGGCCAGGCAAAGGGCTCTTGCTTGCATCGTGGAGTGTCTCCTGCGGTTGTAGGTGGTGGTTGCTTGAGGCCGGGCGACGCAAGCCGCCTGTCCGGACGCGGGCTGACCCGCTCAGGACACCGTGGCTTCGTCGGTGCGGCTGTCGCCCTTGTTGTCCTTCCAGGACACGGAAACCTTGTCGCCCGCCTTGCCGCCCTTGATGACGAACTGCAGGAACGGGTTCTTCGACACCGCAGGGCCCCATTCGCACGAGAACACCTGCTTGCCGTTCAGCGAAGCGGTGACGTCGGTGATGTGCCAGGCGGGAATCAGCTTGCCCGAAGAGTCCTTGCGTTGGCCGGACTCCATCTCGTGGGCCATCAGCACGCGGACCGTGGTCTTGTCGCCCGAAGCCTGGGCGCGGATGCGCATCGGATCTGCCATGTTCTAACTCCTCAACAAATTCGGTTCAAAAAATCGGTTCACTAAACTCGCGGGCCCTGGCGGCTGCGGAGCAAGCCAAACCAGCGAACGCCGTGGAGCGGGCTTGGCCCGGCCACTGGCGTTGTCGCCCTCCGGGGGAAGGCGCGCAGCGACTCAGGGGGAGTGTCATCACCCGCCGCAGCCGCCCAGGGTGACCTTGACTTCCTTCTTGGTGAACAGCGCCTTGCCGTCGGTGGTGACGGCGATGGCGTACACGTCGGAAGACTGGCCCATCTTGGAGCGGGTGGCGAAGCTGGCCTCGATGTCGGGGGTGACGTTGAACACGGCCACCAGCGGCGAGGGGTTCTTCTCGACCATCAGCACCAGCTGCTTGACGTTGGGCAGGGTGGTGGACAGGGCCAGCGGCACCACGGCGCCGTTCTCGGCGATGTCGGGGGCGGTAAGGCTCACGTCCTTGCTCTCGGTGAGCGCGCCGGTGGCACCCAGCGCCTTGAGCGCGTCGGGCACGCCCTTCACTTCGAACGCGGCCTTGTTGTAGGCCAGCACCTGCTGGGGCAGCAGGCTGCCAGCGGCCAGCGCGCCGGCGGCCAGGGCACCCTGGCGGAGGGTATCGCGACGGGTCTGCATGAACATCTCCTTGATTGAACAGTTAAGTCGATACTAATGAAAGCGGGTTGATTGTCCCTAGGGAATTGCCCTTGGATGCACCGCAGCGCCCTGGCGGGCGGCCGCGGATGTTACTTGGCTTTGGGCGCGCCCGAAGCCAGCCAGGCGGCGATGGCCTTGGCGTCGGCCTCCGGCAGCGTCTGCGGCGGCATCGGAATGTCGCCCCACACCCCCTGGCCGCCGGAAACGATCTTGCCGGCCAGGTAGTCGGTCTTGCCGGCGTGCTTCTTGGCCACGTCGACGAAGGCCGGACCCACCAGCTTGGTGTCGATGCCGTGGCAGGCCACGCAGCCGTGCTTCTGCGTCAGCGCGATGGCGGCCGTGGCCGGGTCGCCGGTGGCGGGCTTGGCGGCAGCGCCCGCCGCACCAGCCGCAGCCGCGCCGGCGTTCGGGTCGGTGACGAGGCCACGCTGCGGGCCGATCAGCCGGCTCTGGTCGCGCAGGTTGCCGTGCGCGTCCATGGCGTGCTCGGGCAGCTGCGACACCACCTTCTCGGGCGCCACGCAGTCCTTCATGCAGGCCTTGGCCAGCACGTCGGGCTTGACCTTGCCGGCGCCGAACTCGTTGCCGGGCCACAGCGCATGCTCGGTGGTCATGCCGTTGCGGTTGGGCATGAGCTGCTGGACTTCGGCGATGTTCTTGTCGGACAGCGTGTAGTCCGCCGGCAGGACGTCGGCCAAGTTGAGCAGGTAGGCGGTGACGGCGTAGACCTCGTCGGTCTTGAGCGACTTGGGCGCATTCCAGGGCATGGCGCGGTGGATGTAGTCCCACAGCGTGGACACCGTGGCCACCTTCATGATGGTGGTGCGGCCGGGGTAGTCGGCGCGCTTGAGCGTGGCGACGTGGCCGGTCTTGATGTCGTCCTTGGTGGTGCCGCCGATCAGCGGGGTGAAGGTGGAGTTGGCCTCGCCGAACACGCCGTGGCAGCTGGCGCACTTGGCTTCCCAGATGTCTTGGCCCTGCGAGACGCTGCCCTGGCCCTTGGGCAGGCCCTTGAAATCGGGCCGCACGTCGATGTCCCAGGCCGCCACTTCCTTGTCGGTGGCAGCGCGGCCCACACCGGCAAACTTGCCGCCAGCGCCCTGAGCAAAAGCGCCACCAGCTATCAGAAGCGCAGCAGCGGTGAGGGTGAACTTAGCCGAGCTGAACATTCTTCACCTCCCCGCTTTCCTGCACCAGCCAGGTCTGGATGGCGTTGTTGTGATAGATGGAGCGCGTGCCGCGCACGTCGCGCAGCTGCTTGTAGGTGGGCTGCACGTAGCCGGTCTCGTCCATGGCGCGGCTCTGGATCAGCGCGGGCTTGCCGTCCCACGCCCAGTCGAGCGAGAAGCGCGTCAGGCACTTGCTCTGCACCGGCTCCTGCAGGCGCGCGGTCTTCCAGTTGTGGCCGCCGTCCACCGACACGTCCACCCGCTTGACCTTGCCGCGGCCCGACCAGGCCAGGCCGTTGATGCTGTAGAAGCCCTTGTCCAGCAGCACCTGTCCGCCCGACGGCGTGGTGACCACGCTCTTGCATTCCTGGATGCTGGTGTACTGGCGGTGCTGGCCGTCGGGCATGAGGTCGATGTAGTGCACCGCCTCATCCTTGGTGGCCCAGGGCTTGTCGCCCACTTCCACGCGGCGCAGGTACTTGACCCACGACACGCCCTGCACGCCCGGCACCACCAGGCGCAGCGGGTAGCCGTTTTCCGGCCGCAGCATCTCGCCGTTCTGGCCGAAGGCCACCAGCACCTCGCCGGACTCGATCAGCTCCATGGGGATGGTGCGCGTCATCGAGGAACCGTCGGCGCCTTCGGCCAGCAGGAAGCGGCCCTTCTTGAGGTCGGCGCCGGCCATCTGCAGCAGCGTGATCAGCGGCACGCCGGTGAATTCGCTGCACGACAGCATGCCGTGCGAGTACTGCACCGTGGGCACGGCCACGTTGCCCCACTGCATGCCACTGTTGGCGCCGCACTCGATGAAGTGGAAGCGGCTCACCGTGGGCAGACGCATCAACTCGTCCATGGTGAAGACCATCGGGGTCTTGACCATGCCGTTGATCATGAAGCGGTGCTTGGACGGATCGACGTCCACCCAGCCCTGGTGGTGGCGCTCGAAGTGCAGGCCGCTGGGCGTGACGATGCCGAACAGCGACTGCAGCGGCGCGAACGACACCGAGGCCTGCGTGGTCTGCGTCAGGCCCGGGCTCGGGCGGCGCTGCACGTTGGCCTCGTACTTGGAAGGCAGGCCGTAGCCGTCGGTGGCCACCGCCTTGCCCAGCGTGCTGGACCAGGGCGGCAGCGTCAGGATGTTGGGATCGCCTCCTTCGGCTGGCACCGGGTTGGCCTGCGCCAGCGCGGAGCCGCCGGCGGTGCCCGCCACCGCGGCAGCGAAGGCGTTGCGAATGAAATCGCGCCGGCCCCGCTTGCCTTCGGCAAACACGGTCCGGATACCGGCCTGGTCGAGAAAGTTCTCGGGCGCCTTGCGCAGGCGCCCCCTCTGGTTGGGATCTGAATTCACCGTGGCTCCTCGTGCAGAACCCGGGCACGCCGGCGATGGCCGGGGCGCCATGGGTTCCTTATATGCGCATTCACTAATATATCAGCACGTTGAGGCCCCGCCATCCGGGAAACTCCCAACCCCGGCGCCGCGCGGCGGTCAGGCCGGGGTCAGCGTTGGCCTGGGGAAATCAGCGCTGGAAGTGGTAGTGGTCGCGGTTCAGCGCGGCGGCGATGGCGGTGACTTCCTCGGGGAACAGCGTCAGGCCGAGCTGGTTGCTGCAGTAGTCCACCATGCCGCGCAGCTTGCCGGCGTCGTGGATGCGGCCCTTGGGGCGGTAGATGTCCAGTCCGTCGCGGCCCCACTTCTGGGCGTGGCACTGGTTGCACTTGTGCTCGGCGATCAGCTTGTCGCCCAGCTTCAGGTCGGCGCCCTGGAAGATCGCCGGAACCTCCGCCTGGGCGGCGCCCGCCAGCAGCATGCCGACCAGCGACGGTGCGATGCGTTGAATGCTTGCCATGCTGTCTCCTATGTGGCGACGTGCCTCGGCGGCGAGACGGTCGCTATCTTTATGCTAGCTGTCTGCGCGCTCCGGACGACGGCCAGAACCCGAAATTACCAAAAATCCGGGCCCTCGGCACGCATCGCGTACCGCGCCTTCACGCAGCGGCGAGCACGGCCTTGCGCGCGGCCTGCAGGCGGTCGTCGAGGTAGGCGCCGTAGAAATCCTCCAGCAGCGCGCCTTCCAGCCGCGGCGCCACCTCGCGCCCGCCGGGGCCGACGAACAGCAGCGTGGGCGTCACCTTGATGACCCAGCCGCGCACCAGCGCGTCGTGCGTGGTGGCTTCGCCCTGCCAGCCCTGCGTGGCGCGGCTGGAGCGCATGTCCACCTGCACCACGTGGATCTGCCCCCGCGCCAGCATGGGCGCCAGGTGCGACTGGCGCACCACGCGGCAGAACGGGCAGCCCTGCAGCGACACCATCACCACCAGCGGCTGGTGCGCCGCCAGCGCCGCGGCCAGCTCGTCCTTGAGCGAGGCCGACAGCGGCAGCGCCGCCTCAGCCGCCAAGGCCCGGCGCGCCGGCAGCACCGCCAGCAGGCCCGTGCCGGCAAGCCCGGCCAGGGTGGCCGCGCCGCCCAGTTTTTTCAAGGCTTTTCGCCTTCCAGCCCAGACAGGGCGGGCGCAGGCAGCCATGGTTTTGATAGCAGACCTCATGGTTTTTCGTGCTCCATGAGCAGGTAGGTGTTGTAGGCGTTCATGCGGTTGGCGGCCTTGAACAGGGGCAGCGCTTCCCAGTCGGTCCAGTCGGTGTCCTTGTAGGCCTGGTCGAACGGCACCATGTCCTGCGCGGCCTGGCCCATGGTCTTGCGCAGGTAGATCAGGTAGCTGCGGGTGAGCTCCATGTCCTTGCGCGCCTCGTGCGAAGCCTCGCCGTGGCCGGGGATCACCACCTCGGCGCCGAAGGTGAGCAGCTTGTCGAGCGAGGCGATCCAGTTGCGGCTGTCGGCCTCGCCCACGTAAGGGATGCGGCTGCGGAACACCAGGTCGCCCGAGTAGAGCACCTTGTCGGCCGGCAGGTAGATCGCCAGGTCTTCCGGCGTGTGGGCCGGCCCCACCGGCTGCAGCACGAAGGTCATGCCGCCAATGGTGCGCTCCTGCCGGCCGTCGATCCATTCGTCGGCGGGCACCAGGTGGGTCTTGTCGTCCACCCAGGGCGCCAAGTCGGTGCGCGAGGCCTGCAGCCGCAGCGTGGCGGTCTGGGCGTAGAGGTATTCGCGCCCGAGCTGCTGGGCGATGATGTGCGCGCCCTGGTCCTTGAACACCTGCAGGCCGTACACGTGGTCGGCGTGGTAGTGGGTGAGGATCACCGTCTTCACCGGCTTGGGCGTGATCTTTTTGATCTCGGCCAGCAGCCGCTCGGCCAGCGCTGGCGAGCCGAGCGCGTCGATCACCACCACCGAGTCGCCCGTGACCACGAAGCCGGCGTTGGAGATGAAGTTCTGGTTCTTCGGCGAGCCGAGCGCCGACAGGCCCTGTACGTACCAGCAGTGCGCCGACATCTGCTGCGGCACCATGGGCGGCGGCGTGAAACCGGCCGGCAGCGGCGCCTGCGCCCAGGCGCCCCGCGCCACCAGGGTCAGCCCCGCCGCGCCGACGCAGCAGCGCAGCGCTTGACGCCGGTCAATTGTCTCCGTCATGCTTCGTCCTATTATTCATAAGCAATTACTGAACTGATTGTGGAGGATGGCCGTGGAACTCGCAACCCTGCTGGAACGCTACGGTGAAAGCGCCGTGCTGGCCAGCGGCGGCGCCGTCATCGGGCTGCTGTTCGGCTTCTTCGCCCAGCGCTCGCGCTTCTGCCTGCGCGCGGCCACCATCGAGTTCTGGCACGGCAAGTTCGCCGAGAAGCTCTCGGTCTGGCTGCTGGCCTTCGCCACCGCGGTGCTGGGCGTGCAGGGGCTGATCCTGCTGGGCCAGCTTGACGTGTCCGGCGCGCGCCAGCTGGCCAACCGGGGCAGCCTGTCGGGCGCGCTGGCGGGCGGCGTGTTCTTCGGCGTCGGCATGATCATGACGCGCGGCTGCGCCAGCCGGCTGCTGGTGCTGTCGGCCAACGGCAACCTGCGCGCCCTGCTCTCCGGCCTGGTGTTCGCCGTTACCGCGCAGGCCGCGCTGGCCGGCGCGCTGGCGCCGCTGCGCCTGGCCATCAGCAGCTGGTGGACGGTGGAAGGCGGCCCCTCGCGCAGCCTGCTGTCGCTGATCGGCGCCGGCCCGTGGGACGGCCTGGTGGCCGGGCTGGTGTGGCTGGCCGTGGCCATCTTCTTCTCGCAGCGCACCGGCAACCGGCTGTGGATGTGGATCGGCGGCATCGGCACCGGCCTGACCATCGCGCTGGCCTGGTGGTTCACCTACGCGGTTTCGCGCGCCTCGTTCGCCGCCGAGGCGGTGCAGATCCAGGGCATGACCTTCAGCGGCCCCTCGGCCGAATGGCTGATGCGCGTGCTCAGCACCGAATCGCCGGTGGCCGGCTTCGACTTCGGCATGCTGCCCGGCGTGTTCCTGGGCTCGTTCCTGGGCGCGCTGTGGGGGCGCGAGCTGAAGGTGGAAGGCTTCAAGGACGGCTACAGCATGGCGCGCTACATCGTCGGCGCCATGTGCATGGGCTTCGGCGCCATGCTGGCTGGCGGCTGCGCCGTGGGTGCCGGCATGACCGGCGGCTCCATCTTCGCCCTCACCGCCTGGCTCACCCTCGGCGGCATGTGGCTCGGCGCCGGCGTCATGGAAAAGCTGATCGGCGAACCCGTGCAGTCGATCCAGCCGCCGGCACAGGAAGCTCCGGTCGTCATGCCCGTGGCGCCGTAAAAGGCCCACCCCCAGGCTCCACTCGCTTCGCGATGTTCCGCCACCCCCCTCAAGGGGGCACCGCCAGTGGCCGGGGGACCCCGGCCACGGCGGTCACGCGCATGGCCTGCTCCGCGGCCTTTTGGGGGTGCCAGTTCTTGCCGTGAGGCCTGTGGATGCTTCGGGGCCGAGCGAAGCGATGGCCCGAAATCCCCAAATCCCCTCTGGCCGTGCCGAGAAGCGCAGGGCGTGGGGCGGGCATGGGCTGCGCAGCAAGACCATGCTTCGTGCTCTGACTCGCTGCGGCTGTTTGAGCGGAGCGCCCTTTGGGGCGCGCAGCGAGTTCCGCAGCGCCGCCCCGCGCCCGAGCATCGCAGGTTGCCCGCAGCGAAGCGCAGGGACACGGCCAGTGGGGTCGCCTTTTCTTTGCCTACTTTCTTTTGGCGAAGCAAAAGAAAGTAGGTGCGCCGCCGGGCGCACATCCCGGCCTGCAGCGCTTCCAAAGCCACTACGTTTTCAATAGCTGCCTACGCCCGCCACGGCTGGACAAAGCGCCAATTTCATTTCAAAAACCGACGCAAGGGCCATCGAGCACGCGTCCAAACCCGCGACGCTTCCCCTGGACACGGCAGCGAGACGCATGGGGAACCGTTGCGCAGGGCTTCGACCGGTTCGGCCCGAACGGGAAATGCTGCCCAGGCAGACCATGCTCTTCTGAGACAAATCAGCCCATAGGCCTTGATTGACCGGCGCAGGCAGCTATTAACTTGAAAGCACCTTCACTGCCCGCTCAGGTACTCCGCCACCGCCGCCATCTCCAGCGGCGTCATCTTGTCGGCGATGGCGTGCATCACGGCGTTGTCGTTGGTGCGCTCGCGCTGGTTGAACTGCTTCAGCTGGCCGACGATGTAGGCCGCGTGCTGGCCGGCCAGCCGCGGCAGGGTATGGGTGCCGGCGCCGGTGGGGCCGTGGCAGGTGGTGCAGGCGGCCACGCCGCTGAAGCGGTTGCCCTGCTGGTAGATGTACTGGCCGACGGCGGCCAGCTGCGCGTCCCTCGCGGCCTCCTTGTGCGGCGGTCGGCTGGCGTAGTAGTGGCCGAGCGCGCTCATGTCTTCCGGCGTGAGCGCCTCCACCATGGGCGCCATGGCGCTGCTCTTGCGCTTGCCGCTCTTGAAGTTCTCCAGCTGCTTGGCGATGTAGCCGGCGTTCTGGCCGGCCAGGCGCGGAAACACTTCGCTGGCCGACTCGCCTTCCATGCCGTGGCAGAGGAAGCAGGAGCCGCCGACGATCTTCTTGGCCCGCGCCTCGTCAGGCTGCTGGGCCTGGGCCAGGCCGCACGCCAGCAGGGCGCCGAGGGCGATTGGGGCAACGCGTTGCATGGTTCGATGCTGCCCTCAGCCCAGCGTGTCGGCCCAGATGTTGCGCGCCCAGGCAAAGCCGTAGCGCCCTTCCAGCTCGCTGGCGGCCACCGACAGCCCGCCGGCGCCGTGCACCGGGAGCATGGTCTTCTGCCCGGCGTCGTAGGCGTGCACGCTGGCCACGTGCACCGCCTCGTCGGGGCTGACGAAGCTGTAGCAGGTGTTGTTGTAGAGCGGCATGGGGTTGGGCGGCCGCCCTTCCAGCAGCGCGATCACCGCGGCGGCGCAGGTCTTGCCGTGCTGGTTGGCCATGTGGCCGGACTTGGGCATGGCCGGCGCGATCTGCACCGAATCGCCCAGCACGTGGATGCCGGGCTGCGCGACGGATTCGAGCGTGAGCCAGTCGACCTCGCACCAGCGGCCGTTGGCCGTGGCCAGCCCGCTCTGCACGGCAATGGCGCCGGCGCGCATGGGCGGCAGCACGTTGAGCACGTCGGCCTTCACCGGGTCGTTGAAGTCGAACCTGAGCGTGCGGCTGGCCGCGTCCACGTCCACCGTGGTGTGGCGCGGCCGGTACTCGACGATGCCCGCGTAGCGGTCGGCCCAGGCCTTCTTGAACAGCGGGCCCTTGGAGGTGACGTCTTCGTTGGCATCGAGGATCAGCACCTTGGACTTCGGCTTGGCCTGGCTGAAGTAGTGCGCCACCTGGCAGGCGCGCTCGTAGGGCCCGGGCGGGCAACGGTACGGCGCCAGCGGGATGGCGATGGCGAACACGCCACCGTCGGGCATGGCTTCCAGTTGCCGGCGCAGCGCCAGCGTCTGCGGGCCAGCCTTCCACGCGTGCAGCACCTGCTCGCGCGCGCCGGGTTTGGCCATGCCGGGCAGCTGGTCCCACATGAAATCGATGCCGGGCGAGAGGATCAGCCGGTCGTAGGGCAGCTCGGTACCGCTGGCCAGGCGCAGCCTGCGGGCCTGGGCGTCGATGGCGGTGGCGGTGTCGCGCACCAGTTTCACGCCGTGGCGCCGCGCCAGGTTGGCGTAGGGCGTGGTGATGTCCGCCATCTGCCTGCTGCCGCCCAGCACCAGGTTCGACAGCGGGCAGGAGACGAAGGCCTCGTTCGGCTCCACCAGGGTGACGTCGATGCGGCCATCGGACCATTCGCGCAGGTACTTGGCCGCGGTGGCGCCGCCGTAGCCGCCGCCGACCACCACCACTTTCGCGCCGCCACCCCCGCCGCCAGAGGCACAGCCCGCCAGCCCCAGCACCGAGGCCGCCGAGGCGCCGGACACGATCTTCGAGAAACGCCGCCGATCCATGGTCTTGCCCCCGCTCATGGCTTCTGCGCCGCGAACCAGCCGACGATGGCCTTCAGCTGCTCGTCGGTGTAGCCCTTGCTGAGCTGGTGCATCAGGGTGGCGGGCTTGCGGCCGCTCTTGTAATCCATCAGCTTGCGGAACATCTCCTCCGCGTCCTTGCCGGCCAGCGATTCGTTGCCCTTCTCGGCGTGGCCGCCCGGTCCGTGGCAGTTGAAGCAGGCGGCCGCCCAGCTGCGCAGCTGCAGCGCATCGGGCGCGGCCTCGGCGCGGGCCGGGGCCGTTGCGCCACCCAGCAGCAAGGCCGCAAGGCCCAGGAAAATCGGGAAGTTCAACGAAGTCTCCTCTCGACGCGCCTGCTCAATCAGGCATCGCTTATATACCAGGCCGATCATAGGAGAAGCCCTGCCCCGCGGGTTGCGGGCTAACCCCAAGAAGGTCAGTCGAGATCGGTTTCGGAGGCGATCTGCGTGCACACGGCGCGGCACAGCGTGACCACGCGCTCGTTGGTGATGCGGTAGTAGATCTGTACGCCTTCGCGCCGCTTGCCCAGCACGCCGGCCTGGTAGAGCGTGGCCAGGTGCTGGCTCATGTTGGGCTGCGTGGTGTGGATCTCCTGCAGCAGCTCGCCCACGTTCTTCTCGCCGTTGCACAGCGCGCTGATGATCTTCAGGCGCATGGGCGCGGACATCAGGCGGAACACCTCGGCCGCCAGCTCGAACACCTGGTCGGATTCCAGGGCCTGTTCCGCTTCGGTGGGTTCGGGGGAGGTGGGGCTCATGCTGGGTTGGGATCGACTGCGCGGCGCCAAGCGTTGCCGCCGAACATCATAGCCGTATCGCGCGGCGGCTCAGTGCGGCGCCGCGCGCAGCGCGCGGCTCAGCCACACCACCGGCAGCAGGCCGACCAGCACCAGCGCCAGCGAGGGCAGCGCCGCCTCGCCCAGGCGTTCGTCGCGCGCCAGCTGGTAGGCCACCACGGCCAGGGTGTCGGAATCGAACGGGCGCAGGACCAGCGTGGCGGGCAGTTCCTTCATCACGTCCACGAACACCAGCAGCGCCGCCGCCAGCCCGGCGCGGCGCAGCAGCGGCGCGTGCACGCGCGCCGCCAGCTGCCAGCCGCCGGCGCCGAGCGTGCGGGCGGCATCGTCCAGGCTGGCCGGGATGCGCGCGTAGCCGCTTTGCACCGACTGCAGCGCCACCGCCACGAAGCGCACCAGGTAGGCCCACACCAGCCCCAGCGCCGTGGCGGTGAACCAGTAGCCCGCCTGCAGCCCCGGCCAGCGCGCCTGCAGCCAGCCCACGGGCAGCAGCAGGCCGACCACGACCACCGCGCCGGGAATCGCGTAGCCGAGCGAGGCCAGCTGCAGCACCCCGCGCGTCACCGCGCCGGGCGCGCGCCGGGCCGAGAACGCCAGCACCAGCGCCGCCAGCACGCCGAGCGCAGCGGTGATGGCACCCAGCCGCACGCTGTTGCCGGCCCATTGCCAGAAGCGGTCCCAGGGCAGCACCGTCCAGTCGGCCGCCAGCGGCCGCAGCATGAACAGCACCGGCAGCACAAAGCCGAACAGCACCGGCGCCAGGCACAGCCCCCAGGCCAGCGCGCAGCGCCAACCGGCGAGCGGGATCGGCCGCGCCTCATCGGCCGAGGCGCGCGCGGCGCCGCTGCCGGCAAAGCGCAGCCGGCGCCGCGCTCGCTGCTCCAGCCACAGCAGCAGCAGCACCAGCGCCAGCAGCAGCGTGGCCAGCTGCGCGGCGGCGGCGCGGCTGTCCATGGCCAGCCAGGCCTTGTAGACACCGGCGGTGAAGCTCTGGATGCCGAAGTAGCTGACCACGCCGTAATCGGCCAGCACCTCCATCAGCGCCAGCGCTGTGCCGGCGGCGATGGCCGGGCGCGCCAGCGGCAGCGCTACCTCGCGCAGGCGCCGGCCCAGCGGCGCGCCCAGCAGGCGCGCGGCCTCCATGAGCTGCGGCGCGCGCTCGGCCAGCGCGGTGCGGGTGAGCAGATAGACGTAGGGGTAGAGCGTGAACGAGAACACCCAGACCGCGCCCCACAGGCTGCGCACCTCGGGCAGCAGGCGCCCTTCCAGCCCGAAGCCGGCGCGCAGCCAGGTCTGCAGTGGGCCGGAGAACTGCAGGAAATCGGTGTACGCGTAGGCCGTCACGTAGGCCGGCATGGCCAGCGGCAGCAGCAGCAGCCACTCGAAGCTGCGCCGGCCCGGGAAATCGAACGCCGTCACCAGCAGCGCGGCCGGCACGCCGACGGCGATCACCCCGGCGCCGGCTAGCAGCGCCAGCGCCAGCGTGGTGCCCAGGTAGCCCGGCAGCACGGTGGCCGCCATCTCGCGCAGGATCTGCGCGCTGGCCGCGTCCCATTGCAGCCAGAAGGCAGCGATGCCCAGCACCGGCAGGCACAGGGCGCCGGCCAGCAACAGCAGGAAGAGCGTGCGGGTGGTGGGCAACGGGGACTCGGTGGAAAAGCAGGCAAGGAAGGAAAGCGGGCTTGCCGGCACGGTGGGGACGACGGCTTTCGTCACAATCCAGTAAATGAGAATTGTACGCATCTACAATCGCTCCCATGGCCCTGCAGATCGACCACCTCGATGTCCGCTACCCCGGCAGCGCAGCGCCGGCCGTGCACGACGTCTCGCTGGCCCTGCCGGCCGGGCAGATCGGCGTGCTGATCGGCCCTTCGGGCTGCGGCAAGACCACGCTGCTGCGCGCGGTGGCCGGGCTGGAGCGCGTGAGCGCCGGCGAGATCCGCCTGGCCGGCCAGCTGGTCGGCAGCCCGGGCGTGCAGGTGCCGCCCGAGCGGCGGCGCATCGGCATGGTGTTCCAGGACTACGCGCTGTTCCCGCACCTGGACGTGGCGCACAACGTGGGTTTCGGCCTGAAGCAGCTACCGGCGGCCGAGCGCGCCGCGCGCGTGCGCGAGGTGCTGGCGCTGGTGGACCTGGCCGGCAGCGAGCGGCGCTACCCACATGAGCTTTCAGGCGGCCAGCAGCAGCGCGTGGCGCTGGCGCGGGCGCTGGCGCCGCGCCCGGCACTGATGCTGCTGGACGAGCCCTTCTCCAACCTTGACGTGGACCTGCGCGAGCGGCTGGCGCACGAGCTGCGCGGCATCCTGAAGAGCGCCGGCGCCACCGCCCTCTTCGTCACGCACGACCAGCTGGAGGCCTTCGCCATCGGCGACGTGATCGGCGTGATGCACCAGGGCCGCCTGCACCAGTGGGACGACGCCTACGCGCTCTACCACCGCCCGGCCACGCGCTTCGTCGCGGATTTCATCGGTCACGGCGTGTTCGTGCCCGCGCGCATCGTGGCCGCGGGCGCCGGCGCACAGGTGGACACGCCGCTGGGTCGCCTGAAGAACCGCACCGAATGCCCGCTGCCCGGCGCCTATGAGGGCGACGTCTGCGAGCTGCTGCTGCGCGCCGACGACATCGTGCACGACGACGACGCGCCGGTGAAGGCCGAGATCGTGCGCAAGGCCTTCCGCGGCTCCGAATTCCTCTACACGCTGCGCCTGGCCAGCGGCGAGCTGGTAATGGCCCACGTGCCCAGCCACCACCACCACCATGTGGGCGAGCTGATCGGCATCCGCGCCGAGGTGGACCACGTGGTGACGTTTCCGCCGGAACCTCCGGCCGCCACGTTTTCAGAGCCAAACAAGGCTTCAGCCCTTGAATGACGGGCGCAGGCAGCTATTTATTGAATAGCATTTTCCGTCTGTTCCGAACGACCGGCGATGCGCCGCCGCGCCACCTGGCAGGCCACGCCCGCATCCTTTCAGGCTGACGGTCCTGAGCCCGCCGCAGCGGTTCAATCGCTCATCAGCTCGCCGACGGCCTGCCGCAGGTCGGCCGACCATTCACGCCGCCCGCGGTCATCAGCAGCCTGCGGCGCGCCGTAGCGCACCACCGCCGTCACCCCCCGCGCCGTGAGCGTGCGCCAGACCGAGGCGACCAGTGAATCGTCGCCGATGTAGATGGGCGCGAGGCTGGGCGCTCGCGTCACGGCATCGACAAAGCGCAGCGCCACCGGCTGCGCCGGCGCGCCGGCCGAGATCGCCGCCTGCAGCAGGTTGGCGTGGAAAGGGAGCACACCGCTGCCGTCGCTGGTGGTGCCCTCGGGGAACACGGCCACCACCTCGCCGCGCCCCAGGCTCTCGGCCATGTGGTGCACCACGCGCATGGCGTCGCGGCGCGATTCGCGCTCGATGTACAGCGTGCCGGCGCCGCTGGCCAGCGGCCCGATCAGCGGCCAGTGCCGCACCTGCGCCTTGGAAACGAAGCGGCAGAAGCCCGCCGCGTGCAGCACCAGGATGTCGAGCCAGGAGATGTGGTTGGCCACCAGCAGCAGCGGCCCGTGCGCGGGCGGCGTGCCGTGCACCTCCAGGCCGATGCCCCAGAGCCTGAGGAATTCGGCTGCCCAGGCCTGCACGCGCGCCTCGCGCTCGCGCTGCGTGAGCGCGGGAAAGCGGGTGCGGATGGTCCACCAGCCCCGCGCCATGTGGGCGCCGCCGCGCAGCAGCAGCCGGAGCGCCCGCAGGCTGTTCATGGGTGGATCAGCGGCTGGCAGCGTCGTAGGCGATGTGCCCGCCCACCAGGGTGCAGCGCACGCGACCGGCGAGTTCCAGGCCCTCGAAAGGCGTGTGGCGGCTCTGGCTGCGCAGGCCGGCGCGCGTGACCTGCCAGCGCTCGGCCGGGTCGAACACGCAGACATCGGCCATGCCACCTTCCACCAGTTGGCCACAACTGGCCTGCAGCGTGCCCAGCGCGCTGCCCAGCACCCGCGCCGGCGCCTGGGTGACGGCGGCCAGCGCCCGGCACAGGCCGGCGTCGGAGAGCTCACCCCTGGCATCGGCCTGCCACTTCAGCGCCAGCGGCAGCAGCAGCTCCAGCCCGGTGGCACCGGGCTCGGCCTCGGCGAAAGGCAGGGTCTTGGCGTCGGAGCCGACGGGTGTGTGATCGGACACCAGCGCGTCGAGGGTGCCGTCGGCCAGGCCGGCGGCCAGCGCGTCGCGGTCGCGCTGCTGGCGCAGCGGCGGCGTCAGGCGCGTGCGGCTGTCGTAGTAGCCGATGTCGTGGTCGGTCAGGTGCAGGGAGTTGATGCTTACGTCGGCCGTGATGTTCAGGCCCTGGGCCTTGGCTTCCCGCACCAGCGCCACGCCGGCCGCGCTGGACAGGCGGCACAGGTGCACACGCGGGCCGCCACCGGGGCTTTGCATGGCGCGCAGCAGTTCGAACAGCGTGTGCAGGGCCACGGTCTCGGCGGCCACCGGCACGCCGGCCAGGCCCATGCGCATGGCCAGCGGGCCGCTGGCGGCCACGCCGCCGCCCAGCCACGGATCCTGCGGGCGCAGCCAGACGGCATAGCCGAAGGTGCTGGCGTACTGCAGCGCGCGCTGCAGCACCTGGGTGTTGACGATGGCACGCTCGGCCTGGCTGAAGGCCACGCAGCCGGCGTCGGTGAGCAGGCCCATCTCGGTCAGCACCTCGCCGGCCAGGCCGCGGGTGAGCGCGCCGAGCGGGAACACACGCGCCTGGTGCATCTTCTCGGCCCGGGTCTTGAGCATGTCGACCAGACCGGATTCGTCAAGCACCGGGTCGGTGTCGGGCGGGCAGACTAGGCTGGTCACGCCACCGGCCACGGCGGCGGCGAGTTCGCTTTCCAGCAGGCGGGCGTGCTCCTGCCCCGGCTCGCCCAGGCGCGCGGCAAGATCGACCAGACCGGGCGCCACGATGCAGCCGCTGGCGTCGATGCGGCGGCTGGGCGCGAAGTCGGGCGAGGCGCGGCCGATGCCCAGGATGCGGCCGGCTGCGATCGTCACGTCGGCCCGCTCGTCGCGTCCGGACGCAGGATCGATGACACGGCCGTTTTCGATCAGGATCTTCATGGTTTATACATCAAATCGTGCTCTGGCCCATACGCAGCAGGCGCAGGCAGCTATCAAATAAGCAGCAATTGCCACTGGACGCGGGCCCGCCAATGCCACCCCCGGATGGCCGCGGAGCAGGCCATGCCAGCGGACGCCGTGGCAGGGCTTGCACCGGCCACTGGCGTCGTCCCCCTCAGGGGGAAGGCGTAGAACGCGACTCAGGGGCAGCGTCATCACGCGCCCGCCACGATGCTCAGCACCGCCATGCGCACCGCGATGCCGAAGGTGACCTGCGGCAGGATCACGCTCTGCCCGCCGTCGACCACGGCGGAATCGATCTCCACGCCGCGGTTGATGGGCCCCGGGTGCATGACGATGGCGTCGGGCCTGGCCAGCCGCAGCTTCTCGGGCGTGAGGCCGTAGCTCTTGAAAAACTCCTGGCTCGAAGGCAGCAGCGCGCCGCTCATGCGCTCGTTCTGCAGGCGCAGCATGATGACCACGTCGGCGTCCCGGATGCCCTCTTCCAGCGAATGGCACACGCGCACACCCATCGGCGCCAGATCGCCCGGCACCAGCGTGCGCGGGCCGACCACGCGCACTTCGGCCGCGCCGAGCGTGGTGAGCGCGTGGATGTCGGAGCGCGCCACGCGCGAGTGCAGCACGTCGCCGACGATGGCGACGGTGAGGTTGCTGAAATCCTGCTTGTAGTGCCGGATGGTGTACATGTCCAGCAGCGCCTGCGTGGGGTGCGCGTGGCGGCCGTCGCCGGCGTTGACCACGTGCACGTGCGGCGCCACGTGCTGGGCGATCAGGTAGGGCGCGCCGCTCTCGCTGTGGCGCACCACGAAGATGTCGGCCGCCATGGCCGCCAGGTTGGCGATGGTGTCAAGCAGCGATTCGCCCTTGGCGGTGGAGCTGCGGGCGATGTCCAGCGTGTACACGTCGGCCGACAGGCGCGTGGCCGCGATGTCGAAGGTGGTGCGGGTGCGCGTGCTGTTCTCGAAGAACAGGTTGAACACGCTCTTGCCACGCAGCAGCGGTACCTTCTTGACCTCGCGGTCGCTCACGCTGACGAACTGCGCCGCGGTGTCGAGGATATGGGTGAGGATGTCGCGCGGCAGCCCTTCGGTGGACAGCAGGTGGGTCAGTTCGCCGTTGGCGTTGAGCTGCGGGTTGCGGCGGTTCAGCACGGCTGCACCTCGTCGATGCGGAAGGACAAACGGCCGTCGTCGGCCCGGGCCAGTTCCAGCGAGCGCGCCGCCGGCAGGCTCACACGGGCGGCGGCAAAGTCGGCCGCCACCGGCAGCTGGCGGCCGCCGCGATCGACCAGCACCGCCAGCCGCACGCGGGCGGGGCGGCCGTAGTCGAACAGCTCGTTCAGCACGGCGCGGATGGTGCGGCCGGTGTAGAGCACGTCGTCGATGAGCAGGATGTCGGCGCCGTCCACCTCGAACGGCAGCGTGGTCTGCGAGGCATTGGCCAGGCCCCGGCGGGCGAAGTCGTCGCGGTGCATGGCCGAGGAGATGGCGCCTGGCGCGCCCTCTCGCCGCAGGTCGGCGTGCAGGCGCTCGGCCAGCCACCCGCCACCGGAGACGATGCCCACCAGGTGCGTGCCCATCGCCAGCAGCGGGGCCACGCCCTCGCGCAACTCGCCGTACAGGGCCTCGGCATCCAGCGCCAGCGCGCCCGCGGTCGCCACAGACGGCGCGTTCATGGAAGACTCCTCAAGAATTGCTCCAGGATGATGGCGGCTGCGGCGGCGTCGGCATCGCGCGCGCCGCTCTCCAGGGCCTCGGTGGTGGTGTAGCGCTCGTCGATCTCGAACACGGGCAGCCCGAAGCGCCCGCGCAGCTGGCGCGCAAAGCGCTGCGCGCGGGCGGTGTTGTCGTGGCTGGCCCCGTCGGGATGGAAAGGCACGCCGACCACCAGGGCGTCCGGCTGCCATTCGGCAATGCGGCCGGCCACGTGCGGCCAGCGGGCGTCGCCCTCCGCGCGGATGGTGGCCTGCGGCGTGGCCGCGCGGGTCAGGCGGTTGCCCACCGCCACGCCGGTGCGCTTGAGGCCGAAATCGAAGGCGAGGAAGGTCGACAGCGACGCGGGTACCTCGGTACCGATGCCGGCGCGGGTGCCGCTGACGGCAGTCTTCGCGGCGTTGGCGGTCATGGCGCGCACCTTGTCGCCGCGGCACGTGCGGCCTTTATGCGGTGGTGGTTCGAAGACATGCCATGCCACAAGCCTCGACTTCTGTCGTGCCCGGGACGGGAGAGCATCAGGCGTGTCCCGCATCGGGCGCCAGCATCCAGGCCTGCAGCCCCAGCAAGCCCAGCGCCTGTTCGTAGCGCTTGTCCACCGGCGCTTCGAAGATCAGGCCTGCATCGGCGTCCACGGTGAGCCAGGAATTGCGCGCCAGTTCGGACTCGAGCTGACCTTCGCCCCAGGCGGAATAGCCCAGCGTGACCAGCACGCGCTTGGGGCCGCCGCCAGACGACATGGCCTCCAGCACGTCCTTGGACGTGGTCATTTCCAGCCCACCCGGCACCACCATGGTGGAGGCGTAGACCGATTCGTCGGCCCCCATGCCTTCTGCGGTGACCGGCTCATGCAGCACGAAGCCACGCTCGGTCTGCACCGGGCCGCCGTGGAACACCGGTTGACGGCCGAGTTCGGCGCGATCGAGCGGCAACTCCACCTTGGCGAACAGATCAGCCAGGTTGATGTCGCCGGGCTTGTTGATGATCAGCCCCAGCGCGCCACGCTCCGAGTGCTCGCACACGTAGACCACGCTGCCCGCGAACATGTCGTCGTCCATGTTCGGCATGGCGATCAGGAAGTGGTTGGTCAGGTTGATCGGCTGCGCGTGATCGGCCATGACCAAATTCTACGGGAGCCGGCACCACCGGCCTCGATCCGGGTGGCGCCGAGGGGCACCCACCCGGTGCGGCAGCACCGCGTCAGCGCGCGGCGGCGGCTTCGCGCGCGTAGCGCTTGATCAGGCCGAGCAGCTCCTCTTCCGAGTACGGCTTGCCGAGGTAGTCGTTGACGCCCAGCTCGCGTGCATGTTCGCGGTGCTTTTCGGCGATGCGGGAAGTGATCATCACCACCGGCAGGTCGCGCAGCTTCTCGTCGGCGCGGATGTTGCGCACGAAGTCGAAGCCGTCCATGCGCGGCATCTCGATGTCCGACAGCACCACCGCCGGCCGCTCGGCCTGCAGGCGCTCCAGGCCCTGCAGGCCGTCGTTGGCCAGCGCCACGCGATAGCCTTCGCGCTGCAGCAGGCGCTGCGTGACGCGGCGCACGGTGATCGAATCGTCCACCACCAGCACCAGGGGGATGTCCGACTTGGGCGCTTCTGCCACCACCGCCGTGGGCGGCTGGCTGCCTTGCTCCGTTACCGCCGCAGCCTCGGTCTGGGCATGCAGGGCGCTGAACGCATGGGCCTGCTCGCCATAGACGTTGGCCATGGCGACAGGGTTGTAGATCAGGGCGACGGCACCCGAGGCCAGCGCCGTGATGGCCACCAGACCCGGCAGGCGCGCCAGTTGCGGCCCCAGGCTCTTGACCACCACTTCCTGATGGCCCAGCACTTCGTCCACGTGCAGCGCCACGCGCTGCGCCGCGCTGCGGAACACGATCACGGGCGTGCTCTTGGCCGGTGGCTCGGTGCTGTGAGAGGAACTCTGCAGGAGCGCCCCGGACCAATAGAACGGCACATCCTCACCGCCGTGCGCGAAATGCCCGTCGCGGTAAGCCTGGGCAAGTTCATCGACCGTGGCGCGCCGCACGATCTCCACCAGGTTGGACGGCACGCCGACCGCCAGATTGCCCGCGCGCAGCATCACCACGTGCGTGACCGCGGTGGTCAGCGGCATGACGAGCTTGAACGACGTGCCCTGCCCCTCGCGGAAACTGGTTTCGACACGGCCGCCCAGCGCCCGGATCTCGGTGTGGACCACGTCCATGCCGACACCGCGGCCGGCCAGTTCGGTCACTTCGGTGGCGGTACTGAAGCCCGGCTCGAAGATGAGGCCGGCAACCTCCTGGTCGCTGAGTTGCTGGTCGGGCGCGATCAGGCCACGCTGCACCGCACGCTCGCGGATGCGCGCGGCGTTCAGGCCGCCACCGTCGTCGCGGAAGGTCACCGACACGTCGTTGCCCGACTGCAGCACCTCGATCGCGATCGAGCCCACGGGATCCTTGCTGCGCGCCTCGCGCACTGCCTGCGTCTCGATACCGTGCACCACGCAGTTGCGCAGCAGGTGTTCGAAAGCAGGTGTCATGCGGTCCAGAATGCCGCGGTCCATTTCGATGGAGCCGCCGGTGATGTCGAGCCTGACCTGCTTGCCCGCCTCCTTGGAGGCCTGCCGCACGACGCGATACAGACGCTCCGAGATGCCCTCGAACTCCACCATGCGCGTGCGCAGCAGATCACGCTGCAACTCGCGCGACTGGCGTGCCTGCGCAGCCAGGTCGTCTTCGCTGGCATCCACCGCTCGCTGGATGGTGCGCTGCACGGTGGCGACGTCATTGACCGACTCGGCCATCATGCGCGTCAGTTCCTGCATGCGCGTGAAACGGTCGAATTCAAGCGGGTCGAAGCCCTGGTCGGCGTCCTTGGCAAGGGCCAGGCGCGATTGCATCTGGGTTTCGGCCTGCAGCTCGACGTCGCGCAACTGCAGGCGCAGGCGTTCGAGGTTGCCGGTGAGGTCGGTCAGCGAGGTGCGCAGTTGCCCCACCTCGGCTTCGAGGCGCGCACGCGAGGTGATCACCTCGCCGGCCTGGTTGACCAGCCGGTCCAGCAGCTGCGCGCGCACGCGCACAGCCTGTTGGGCGTGGGCACGTGCCGTGGTCAGCGACAGCCCGACCGGCTGCGCCACCGAGCCGCCGGGCACGGGCTTGATAGCCGGCGTCGCACTCGGCACCGCTGCCTCGGCCGTCGGCTGCTGCGGCACTGCCGGCGCCTCGGTGTCGATGGTCTGCACCGTCAGCTGGTCGTCCGCGAGCTCCGCCGCCGGCGCTCCGCGCGTCTGCAGCCGGCGGAACGCGGCCTGCAGGTCGTCAAGATGGTCGAGCAGCGGTTCCAGATCTTCGCGTTCGAGCGATTCGCTACCGAGCTGCTCGATGGCCGACTCGGTGCGGTGCGCCATTTCGCCCAGCCGGAGGGCGCCGGCGAGGCGCGCACTGCCCTTGAGGGTATGCAAGCCGCGCATCACCTGGCGATGCGCGCCACGGTCCTCGGGGTTCCCCACCCAGTCGCGCATGGCGCGGCCCAGCTCAGGTAGCAGTTCCTCGGCCTCTTCCTCGAAGATCGGAAAGAGATCTTCGTCCACTGCATCGACGACGTCGATGTCGTCGGCGATCGATTGCCGGGGCGTCTGCCCCGCCGCCGCAGCGTCTTGCGTACGCACCGTCGCAGCTGCGCGAGCGACTTCCGCCTCGACCGGTCCTGCCTGAGGTTCCTCAGCCGCCTCCTCGTCCACTTCGGCGACGGGCTCGGCCTCGGTCGGCTCGAGTTGTTGCACAGCCTCCAGCACTTGCGGATTGGGCTCCTTCAGGATGCCCGCCGCGAACTGGTGCAGCACACGGCGAACGTCTTCCGCCGCCTCCACCAGGGTCTTGGCCTGCTCCGACGTGCCCCGACCCTGGCCGTGCAGGCGCTGCAGCGCATGCTCGATCGCGCGCGCCAGGCCCGATAGCCCCGTGAACCCTACGGTCGCCGAACTGCCGGCCAGGGAGTGCGCCCGCGCGATGGCACGCTCGGGCGCCTGCTCGTTGAGCATCAGCGCCCATTCCGACAAATCGGCGATGAGCTGGCGCGACCATTCGTCGGCCTCGCTCAGGTAGACGTTGTAGAGAGGAATGCTGACCTTGAGGTCGCCGATTTCCCTGTACAGGCTGGCGTCGTCGCCATCACTGGAGGCATCTTCGGCAGGCTCGTCAGCCGCCACCGGCTCCACTGGCACATCCATCTCGGGCGCGGCGGCCTCCTCGGCAACCACTGGCTCCGATGCCTCCTCGTCCGCCACTGCTGGCAGCTGCGCCGCGAAATCGAGTTCCGGCAATTCAAGCGCCAGCGGCTCGTTGTCGGCAGGCAGCGTCGTGCTGACGTCGCTCTTGCCGGCAGCCTCTTCATCGTCGACGAAGGAAAGTTCCTGCAGGTCGAGCGAAAGCAGCGGCTCGTCCCCCGCGACATCCGCCTCGGTAACGCCTTCGGCCAAGTCCGAATCCTGGGTGGACACGGTGCACTCCTGGGCAGGCGACGCAGCCAGATCGGCGAACGCGGAAAAAGACCCGACTTCAGCGGGATCGGACTCGACAACGTCCACCTTGCTGGAAAAATCGGCAAAAGCGGAATCGTCAAGGACCGGCTCACCCACCTTCACCGCGAGGGTATTGACCTCGCCCCCCCCCGCTTGGTCGGCATCGAGTTCCAGGTCTGGCAGATCGAAAGCCGTTATGGCGAGCGGCGCCACTGGCGCCTCGGGCTCGCCCTCCACACGCGCCGCCGGGTTCAGGGTGTCGCTGAAGGCCGAGGGCATGTCAGCGTCGGCTTCCAGGGCGTCAGCGTCGAGTTCCGCCGGAGCGGACGCGGCAGCATCGGCCATCGCCACCTGAGGTTCTGCGCCATCAGCAGGCTGGCCGGCCACCAACGCGACAACTTCGCCATTCTTGCGCAGCGCATCGGCGGAAGCCGTGAAAGGCGCTGCCTTCCATCTTGCGTCGGTATGCTGCGCAATGTCCTCCACCCAGGTGCCGAAGGCAGCCAGCGCGTCGGAGGCCAGGCCCCGCAACTCCGGCGTCACGGGCTTTTCCTCAGGCAGCCACGCATTGAGGAGTTGCTCCATGGACCATGCCGCCTCGCCGAATTCGTTGAGGCCGACCATGCGGGAACTGCCCTTGAGGGTATGGAACGCACGACGCAACGTGGTCTGCTGCTCCATGTCACCCGGCGTGCTCGCCAGTGCCTGCACAGCCTCCCGGCCGTTGCCCACCACCTCGCGCGCCTCCTCCAGGAAGATTTCGAGCAGTTCCGCATCGACGTCGTCCGACGCAGCGCCAGCATCAACCGCAACCGCAACCGCGGCGGCCTTCGGCTCTTCTCCGGCTACCGGCTCTGCCGCAGCCAGCACAGCGGGTTGGCTCTCCCCGACATCGGCGGCGGCAACAGTTGCTTCAGCTGCAGCACTCGCGGGAGCCGCGGTGACACTCACTTGCGGGCTGGTACCCCTTTCCGCACGCTCCCACTCAGGCAGACCCGCGGCGTCGGGCTCGGCATCGCCGTCCGGCCCGGAAAGCTCCATGTCGACGCGACCCGCGACCTGGGCTACGGTGCCGGGCTCCGGCGCGACTCGGCCCATGAGCGGCCTGAGTTCACCCGTTTCAGCGTCATAGGCGAAAAGCTTCTTGGCCAGCACCGGCTGATAGCCCAGCGTGTCGACCAGAAAACCCAGGGCACCGAGGTTGCTGCCCAGTCGCTCGAAGCTGCCTGAAGCCTTGAGCGTGGCGGCATCCTCATCCGACGCGATGAAACCGTCCACCGTTTCCCGCATGCGCGCCACAGCCTGTGCGGCCTGATCCAGGCCCAGCACGGAAAGCACACCGCGCATCTGCGACATCAGCCCCGGCACCTGGCCGAGCGGCGTCTTGTCCTCGGGATGGCGGAAGAACTGGTCCAGGAACTGCTCCGCCTCGCCCAAGGTCACGCGCAACTCGCCCACCACGGTACCCATGGTCTGGCGGTCGCTCACACGGCTGTAGAGCTCCTCCATCCAGGGCTCGAGCGGCTGCTGCGCACCGCCAGCCAGTACGGCATCGAGCCGCTGCGCAAGCTGCGTCGTGCGCGCGCCAAAGCCCTGGTCGCCCGGCTGGAAGTCGGCGAAGGATGCCTCCAGGAACAACACCGCCGTGGCGGTTTCCATGGCCAGTTCCGCGCTCGGAGGCTTGCCGGACTGGGCCGTCAGCGTGGCCACGCGGCTCAGCACATCGGCGAGCGCCTTGCTCTTCGGATGAAGCTTGAGCAGCGACTCGGCTACCAGCCCGAACTGGTCCACCGTGCTCTTCTTGCGCGCGAGGTCACCACCAGCCAGAGCCGACCAGTTTTCCTTGACCGATTCGACGCGGCGCCTCGCCTGCGCCAGCACGGCCGGGTCGAACAGGCCAAAGGCCGGTTCGTTGTAATCGACCGGCTGGTAAGTACCCAAGTTCCAGGCCGACCGGATCGCCCCCAGCACCGGCGTGCGCACGCCAGCACCGGGACGGGCCTGGGCACAGAAGAACAGCAGTTCGAGCGCCAGTCGCTCGGACACGTGCTGCTCACCCTTGGCCAAGGCTGCGTATTGGAGCAGGATGCGTGAGGCTGCGCGCTTGACATACACGTCCGCAGGCATCAGCTGATGCGCCAGTGCCTCGAAGAAGCCCGACGACAGCTTCCAGAAGACGACGGGGTGCCGGCTGGTTGCACCGTCGGCCAGGCCCAGGCTCACCACGCTGAGCTCCGAGGCCGCGTTGGCATCGCCTTTGCGCATGAGCTTGAGCACACCATGATCGAGCCTGGCTCGCACCTCGGGTCCATAGCTCAAGCGCTGCGGACTCGCCGGCGTCGCCGGGTCGATCCAGCGCCAGGGTTGCGGCCACAGGTCGGCTGGATGGATGCGATCGGCGCCTGCCAGTTCCTGAACCTGCCGGTACTGGGGAAACAGGCCAAGCGGCGGGCGCGGCCGGTCGCCCAGCTGGCCCTCCAGGTATTCGAGAAGCGCGAAACCCGCACGCTCCATCGCCGATGCGGCCTCGTCGCTGCAGATCTCAGGCCGCTGGACGAATTGCTGAACGGCAGCCTCCATGCCGCGCACCATTTGCGATGCAACGCTCTGGCCCACCATGTCGAGCGCGCCCACCACCTGGTGCAGTTGCTGGCGTGCCATTCGCAGGTGGCCCGCGTCCAGCGACGCCATGTCGACGCCGCGCGCAGACTCGGCCTCGTGGACAAAGCGCTTCAGCGACTTCGTGGAAGACTCGATGGACTTGCGGGTCTCCTCGAGCACCCACGCCAACGGGCCGAGATCACCCGTATCGACGACCGCGCCGTTGGCTGCTTCGAGTTGGCTCGTCACCATGAATTCCCACGCTCCACTATCTAGCTAGTTTTCCGGGCCCTCGGCCCGGTCGCGGCACGGTCAGGCGATCTTGAACCGCGCCACCGACTGGCGCAGTTCATCGGCCATGCGTGCCAGATCCCGCACCTGATTGGCGGTGGTGCGCGTGCTCTCGCCCGTCTGCTCCGTCACCGCGAAGATGTGCTGGATGTTGCTGGCCACTTCGCTCGCCTGATCCGCCTCCTTCGACGCGGAGGCAGAAATCTGCTCAATCAGCTCAGCAAGCTGTCGCGACACGCGGTCGATCTCCGACAGCGCGGTACCCGCGTTGTCCGACAGGCGCGCTCCTTCGACCACACCCTGCGTCGATCGCTCCATGGCGGCCACCGCGTCCTGTGTGTCGGTCTGAATCGCCTTCACCAGCGCCGCGATCTGGCGCGTGGCATCACCAGAGCGCTCGGCCAGCCGCTGCACTTCCTCCGCCACGACCGAGAAGCCTCGGCCCGCTTCACCGGCCGACGCGGCCTGAATGGCGGCGTTCAAGGCCAGCACGTTGGTCTGTTCCGTAATGTCCGCGATCAGTTCGGTGATTTCACCGATCTCCTGCGACGATTCACCAAGCCGCTTGATCCGCTTGGAGGTTTCCTGGATCTGGTCCCGGATCGCATTCATACCGCCGATCGCGTTCTGCACAGCGACCAGGCCCGACTCGGCGGCCTCCAGCGATTGCCGCGCCACCGATGCCGATTGCTGGGCCTGGGTGGACACCTCGTTGATTCGGCTCGCCATGTCCAGCACCGATTGACCGGTTTCGCGAATCTCACGCAGCTGCTCGGTCGAGGTCGCCAGCAGTTCGGTCGACGTGCTTTCCACCTTCGACGTCGTCTGCGCCACGCGGGTAGCCGTGCTCTGCACGTTGCCCACCAGGGAGCGCAGTTCTTCCACCGTGTAGTTCACCGAGTCGGCGATGGCGCCGGTGATGTCCTCGGTCACCGTGGCTTCCTGGGTCAGATCGCCTTCGGCCACCGTCTGCAGCTCGTTCATCAGTCGCAGAATGGCTGCCTGGTTGGCATCGTTCACGCGCTTGGATTCGAACTGCTGCTGTTCCGCCGTATGGCGCTGCGTTTCGGCCATCATCTGCCGTTGACGGCTTTCACGCAGCTGCACGTAACCGAGACCGATGGCCGACAGAATGGCCAGCAACGCGGGGATGCCCAGGCCAAGCATGGCGGTACCCGTCATGCCCGAGGAAGAAGACACCTGCGTCTGCAGTGCCTCAAGGTCTTTCCGCAGCGGTTCGCTGTCGGCCACGATCGACGCCTGCGCCTCGCGGGCGGACACCAGGCCCTGCAGGTTGCCCAGCACGCCACCGGCCTTGGCACGCGTGTCCTCGAACATCTTCAGCAGCGCACCGAGGCGTTCACGCGTCTGCTCGTCGCGCGCCGGCGCGATGCGCAGGTCGGCGTTGCCATCCAGCAGACCCTGCGCCAACTCCTTGAAGCTGTTGAGGTCCTTGCCGAGCAGGAACACGGCCTCGGGGCTCACACCCTCGAGCGTCAGGAACTCGTTGGCCGACTTGCCGATACGCTGCGTCAGCATGACCAGCTGGCTGACAGCCGACTGCTCGGCAGCCGGAGCGTTGTGCTGCAGCTTGAGCGAGGAAATGGTTTCCGCGACTTCCAGCAGGTCCGCGGACTGACGGCTGACCGCGCGCAGAGACGCGCCCACGTCGGTCAGCGCCTTCTGCTGCGCCACCACGACATCGGCATTCTTCTTGGCCTTTTCGACCAGCGGCACGATCTTGCCCATGTCGGCCTCGTAGGCCGGACCCAGGGCGTCTACACCACTGCCGCCCGCCTTCAGGCCCATCACGTTCGACGTCAACGCCGTAGCGCTGTCCTTCACATCAGGGAAAGCCGAGGGCGTACCCACCAGCGCCTGCGACACCGACTTGGCCAGCCGCTGGGACTGCATCAGCGCCTGACCGGTGGCCGCGACCTGGCCCGCGCTCTTGTCGGTTTGCGACACCGTCCACAGCACCATGGCACCCAGCACCAGCAGCGACAGCGCCAGCACGATGGACAGCAGGCGCAGGTGCTGCGCCGCCGAGCGCGTGCCCAGCACCGGCACCGTGATCAGGTCTTCCGCAGCCAGTTCCTGCGGTTCCAGGGACTCCGGCTCCTCCATCGTCGACGTCATGGCGATGCTTTCCTCTGGCGCTCGGCTCTCGCCGCCCAGGCTCATCGCGCTGTCGTTTTCGACGAACTCCTGCGTGGAGGCTTCGCCGCTCGCTGGCGCCTTTTTCTTGAAGGAGATCGAGAATTGGTCGGCTAGAGACATGGTTGAGGCCTTCACTGCGCGCCGTGCGCGCCAATGTCCAGAAAAGAGGGGTGTTGGGAAAGGGCTTGCAGATTGATTTCCTGCCACGACGCGCCGTCCGCATCGGTGTAGGCATGGCCGTGATACGCCGGCGCCGCCGCGTCGGGCGCATCCGACGCCATGAAGGCTTCGGTCGTGCGTAGGCCGAGCAGCCGATCGACCAGCAGCGCGCAGTTGGTTTCGAGGATGGGGTTGAACGCCACCAGGCGGCATTGCGCCAGATCCGCGTCGGTGCGCCGCTGCCCCGGCCTGCCGCCCAGCAGCGCCCCGAGATCCACCACACCCGACAACCCGCCGCGCAGGTTGGCCACACCCAGGAACCAGTCGTTCACATAAGGCACGCGCTGCACCGCCGACCAGGGGAAGATTTCACCCGAATGGCTGAGCGGGAACAACAGGCGCTCCCCGCCAGCCTCCACCGCCAGCCACGACGCCGTGACGCCGGCCGACTGCGCCGTCTGCAGGCGCTGCGCCAGGCGGCTCTGGAATTCCCGGAGGGCTTGCTTGGTGGCCATGAGACAACCGTCAGCCCAGAGCCCTGATCTTGCCCATCAGCTCCGCCTGGTCGACGGGCTTGGTGATGTAGTCGCGAGCGCCCTGGCGCATGCCCCAGACGCGGTCGGTTTCCTGGTTCTTGCTCGTGCACATGATGATGGGCACGTCGCTGAACCGGGGGTCGCGCGTGATGGCCCGCGTCAGCTGGAAGCCGTTCTGGCCCGGCATCACCACATCCATCAGGATCAGGTCCGGCTTGGCCTGGTCCAGGCGCTTGTTGGCTTCCTCCGCGTTCTCGGCGGTCACCACGGCGTAGCCAGCCTTCTTGAGGATGTCGCTCAAATACATGAGCTCGGTCTTGGAATCGTCGACGATCAGAACGTTGTGAATGGGCATCACGCCACTCCTTGCTTACTGGCACCGAACGCCTGTACGGCGTGCAGCAATTGATCTTTCGTGAAGGGCTTGGTCAGGTATTCCTGCGAGCCCACCATCCGCCCGCGCGCCTTGTCGAACACGCCGTCCTTGGACGACAGCATCACGATCGGAGTGTTTGCGAACTTTTGGTTACGTTTAATGATGGCACAAGTCTGGTAGCCATCCAAGCGCGGCATGAGGATGTCGCAAAAAATGAGGTCGGGCGGGCTGTCGTTGACCTTCGCCAGGGCGTCGAAGCCGTCTTCCGCCAGGACGACGTCGTGCCCCCCCTGCTTGAGGAAAATCTCGGCACTGCGCCGGATGGTGTTGCTGTCGTCAATGACCAGCACTTTCATACCCGCTCCTGTCGAAGCCAATTGCCTATCTCCTCAACCGCCGGCGAGGCCGGCACGGAAGATGGCGCATCAGGCCCGGCAGGGTCAGATCTGCACCATCTCAAAATCCTCCTTGCGTGCCCCACACTCCGGACAGGTCCAGTTCATCGGAACCTGCTCCCACGGCGTGCCTGGCGCGATCCCATGGTCCGGTGCTCCCGCGGCCTCGTCATAAATCCAGCCGCAAATCAAGCACATCCACGTCTTTGTTTCCATTACAGCTTAAGTTGTCCTTGGGGTGAATGCAATCGATTGTATCGACGGCCCCCTCCGCGAGCGGCACTTTGTCGCATCTCGGGGCACAATTTACGGTCCATGACCGAGTCCAGCCCCCTCCAGCCGTCGCGAACCGGCGACAACCCCGACACCGCACCGGACGATCTGGCGGTTCCGGGCGTCCTGAGCTTCAATGGCGTCGACCCCACCGGGGCCGGCGGCCTGACAGGCGACGCGCTCACGGTGGCATCAGTAGGCGCCCACTTGCTGCCGGTCGGCACCGGCCACTGGCTGCGCGACAGCAGGGAAACCGCCGCCTTTCTGGGGCTGGACGATGCCCTGGTCGCCGAGCAGGCCAGACTGGTGGCCGAGGACATGCAGTTGCAGGTGGTCAAGGCCGGCTTCCTCGGCAGCGCGGAAAACGTGGCGGCCGTGGCGGCCTTCGCCGCCGACTACGCCGACCTGCCCGTGGTGGCCTACATGCCTGACCTGACCTGGTGGGACGAGCAGGACATCGACAGCTACCTGGACGCCTTCCGGTCCCTGCTGCTGCCCCAGACCGCGGTGTTGGTTGGCAACAACAGCACGCTGCGCCACTGGCTGCTGCCGGAGTCCAGCACGCGGGCCCAGAGCAGCGTCACCGACCTGGCGCGCGCCGCCGCCGAGTGGGGTGTGCCCTTCGTGCTGGCCACCGGTGTGTCGCAGGCCGACGGCCAGATCGGCTGCGTGCTGGCCTCGGCCAAGGAAGAACTCGCCGCCCTGCAGGTCGAGCGCATCGAGGCACGCTTCCTGGGGGCCGGCGACACGCTCTCGGCCGCGCTGGCTGGCCTGCTGGCCTGCGGCACGCCGCTGGAAGAAGCGGCGCTGCAGGCCATGCAGTACCTCGACCAGGCGCTGGACCACGGTTTCCACCCGGGCATGGGCCGCGCCCTGCCCGACCGCCTGTTCTGGGCCCAGCCCGACGACGAGGACGACGCCGATGCGGCCGACGCCTCCACCACCGAAAGCAGCTTCGCCGGCGAAGCCTCGCTGCGCGACCTGCTGATCTCCACCCATGAAACCAAGCACTGACACCGACTTCAACGACGCCCTCATGGCGCGCGCCCGCCAGGTCATCCCCGGCGGCGTCAATTCACCCGTGCGGGCCTTCCGCGCCGTGGGCGGCACGCCCCGCTTCGTGCAGCGCGCGCACGGCGCCTATTTCTGGGATGCCAACGACCAGCGCTACATCGACTACATCGGCTCCTGGGGGCCGATGATCCTGGGCCACGGCCACCCCGCGGTGCTGGAAGCGGTGCAGCAGGCCGCCACCGAGGGCCTTTCCTTCGGCGCCCCCACCGAGCGCGAGATCGAGCTGGCCGAGGAAATCCTCTCGCTCGTGCCCAGCATGGAGATGCTGCGGCTGGTCTCCTCCGGCACCGAGGCCGGCATGACGGCCATCCGGCTGGCGCGCGGCGCCACCGGGCGCAGCAAGATCCTCAAGTTCGAGGGCTGCTACCACGGCCATGCGGATGCCCTGCTGGTCAAGGCCGGTTCGGGCCTGGCCACCTTCGGCAACCCCACCAGCGCCGGCGTGCCACCCGAGGTGGTGCAGCACACGCTGGTGCTCGAATACAACAACGTCGCCCAGCTCGAAGAAGCCTTCGCCCTGCACGGGCCGGAGATCGCCGGCCTGATCATCGAGCCGATTGCCGGCAACATGAACTTCGTGCGCGCCACGGTGGAATTCACCCGCCGCTGCCGCGAGCTGTGCACGCAGCACGGCGCCCTGCTGATCTACGACGAGGTCATGACCGGCTGCCGCGTGGCGCTGGGCAGCGCGCAAAGCGTGTACGCCCGGCTGATCCCGGGTTTCGAGCCTGACATCACCGTCATGGGCAAGGTCATCGGCGGCGGCATGCCGCTGGCGGCCTTCGGCGGCAAGCGCGTGGTGATGGAGCAGCTGGCGCCGCTCGGGCCGGTGTACCAGGCGGGCACGCTGTCCGGCAACCCGGTGGCCACCGCCTGCGGCCTGGCCACGCTGCGCGAGATCAAGCGCCCGGGGTTCTTTGAATCGCTGGCGGCCAAGACGCGCCGGCTGGTCGACGGCCTCAGCGCCGCCGCGCGCGAGGCCGGCGTGCCCTTCGCGGCCGACTGCGAAGGCGGCATGTTCGGCTTCTTCCTGCTGCCCGAGCTGCCGCAGAACTACCAGCAGGTCATGAAGAGCGATTCGGCGCGCTTCAACCTGCTGTTCCACGGCCTGCTCAGCCGCGGGGTGTACATCGCGCCGGCACTGTACGAGGCCGGCTTCGTCAGCGCCGCGCACTCCGACGCCGACCTCGACTTCACCATCGCCGCCTTCCGCGAAACCCTGGCCACACTGGGGTGACCGGGCCCATCCGGGCCGCCGGTGCGCACAAAGTCGCGCTAGCCGTGACGCATTCGACGCGTCACGGCGGAGTGAATTCTTTAGGATTCATGCTCATGAACCGAGGAGTTGACCGATGAGCATGAAACACGCCGCGCTGGCGCTGGCCGCGCTGACGCTCGCGCCGCTTGCCGCGCAGGCCCAACAGAACACGAACGCCGCTCAGGTGCCGGTGCTGACGACGCTGCCGGCCGCGCCGGCCGCCAAGGGCAAGCAGCTCGACGCGCCCCTGACCATCAAGCCGGTCAAGGCCTCCGAGAAAGACAAGCTGGCCGACCTGAGCGGCCTCAACACCATCGACTACAGCCCCACCGCGCGCGGCCAGGGCTGGCACCGCGACCCCGGCCATTTCTACGACGGCCGCGGTGTGGACTGCTCCGCCTACCCGACCCGCTGCCGCTGAACCGCGCCCGGAAAAGCTCCTGATTCAGGAGCTGCCTGCGCCCGCCACGCAAGGTCCAGAGGCCGATTCAGTGCCTGAAATGGCGCACGCCTGAGAACACCATCGCAACGCCGCGTTCGTCGGCGGCGTCGATGACCTCCTGGTCGCGCATCGAGCCGCCGGGCTGGATCACGCAGCTGGCACCGTGGTCGATCACCACATCCAGCCCGTCGCGGAAGGGGAAGAAGGCGTCGCTGGCCACGGCACTGCCTTTCAGCGACAAACCCGCGTGCTCGGCCTTGATGCTGGCGATGCGCGCCGAATCCAGCCGGCTCATCTGCCCCGCGCCCACGCCCAGCGTCATGCCGCCGGCGCAGAACACGATGGCGTTGCTCTTGACGTACTTGGCCACCTTCCAGGCGAACAGCAGGTCCTCGATCTGCTGCGGCGTCGGCTGCTTCTTCGTCACCACCTTGAGGTCGGCGGCGGCGAGTTCGTGGTTGTCGGCGGTCTGGATCAGCAGGCCCGAGCCGACGCGCTTGACGTCCATGGCGTTGCGGCCGTTGTCCCAGTCGGTGGCGCCGCCCTTGGGCAGCGCGATCTGCAGGATGCGCACGTTCTGCTTGGCCTTGGTGGCCTGGAACACGGCCAGCGCTTCCGGGCTGTAGCCGGGCGCCATCAGCACCTCGACGAACTGCTTGTTCACCGCCTCGGCCGTCGCCAGGTCCACCGGCCGGTTGAAAGCGATGATGCCGCCGAAGGCGCTGGTCGGGTCGGTCTGGAAGGCCTTGCCGTAGGCCTGGAGCGCATCCTTGCCCACCGCCACGCCGCACGGGTTGGCGTGCTTGACGATCACGCAGGCCGGCGCGTCGAAGCTCTTGACGCATTCCCAGGCCGCATCGGCGTCGGCGATGTTGTTGTAGCTCAGCTCCTTGCCCTGCAGCTGCTTGGCGGTGACGAGCGAGCCGGGCGCCGGATACAGGTCGCGGTACAGCGCGGCCTGCTGGTGGCTGTTCTCGCCGTAGCGCAGGTCCTGGATCTTCACGAAGCGGCCGTTGCTTTGCGCCGGGAAAAGGCCACGCACCGGCACGCCGCCTTCGCCGCCAGCCCCAGGATCGATGGCGCTCAGGTAGTCGCTGATGGCCGCGTCGTAGTTGCTGATGCGGTTGAACGCCGCCACCGCCAGGCCGAAGCGCGTCTTGTCCGACAGCTTGCCCTTGCCGGCCGTCAGCTCGGGCAGGATCTGGCCGTACTGCTCGGGGTCGGTCAGCACCGCCACGTCCTTCCAGTTCTTGGCGGCGCTGCGCACCATGGCCGGGCCGCCGATGTCGATGTTCTCGATCGCGTCCTCCAGCGTGCAGCCGGCCTTGGCCACCGTGGCCTCGAACGGGTAGAGGTTGACCACCAGCAGGTCGATGGTGTCGATGCCGTGCTCCTTCAGCGCCGACATGTGCGCGAGCAGCTCGCGCCGCGCCAGCAGGCCGCCGTGCACCTTGGGGTGCAGCGTCTTCACGCGGCCATCCAGCATCTCGGGAAAATGCGTGACCTCGGCCACCTCGGTCACGGGCAGGCCGTTGTCTTCCAGCAGTTTGGCGGTGCCGCCGGTGGAGATGAGCTTGAACCCGATGGCGTGCAGCGCACGCGCAAACTCCACCAGGCCGGTCTTGTCGGAAACGGAAAGCAGGGCGTTCATGAGAATCGACGTTTTTTTGAATGAAATCGGCTTGCAGACCTTGCACACCGGGCGCAGACAGCTATTGAATCAGTAGTAAACAGATGGCCCGAATGCGCCGCTCAGATACCGCCCCCGTGGGCTGGCAAGACCACTCAGGTGGCCGCGGAGCAGGCCAGGCCAGCGGACGCCGTGGCCGGGCTTGTACCGGCCACTGGCGTCGTCCCCCCTCCCGAAGAGAGAGGGGGGAAGGCGCCGAAGGCGACTCAGGGGGGTCATATCAATTTATGCTCCACGAGCTTCTTGCGCAGCGTGTTGCGGTTCAGCCCCAGCCAGTCGGCGGCGCGGCTCTGGTTGTGATCGGCGTGCACCATCACCACCTCCAGCAAGGGCTTTTCCACCGCCTTGATGAGCATCTCGTGCAGGTTGGCGGGCTCGGTGCCGCGCAGGTCGGCAAAGTACGCCTCCAGGCTCTCTCGCACGCATTCGTCGATGTGCTTGCGGGTCATGCCGGTCCCACCTCTTCCAGTGTCGTCGCAGCGAGCGGCAGGCGTTCGTGCACCTGCGCCAGCTCGCTGAAGTAATCCCCGACCGCCTGCGTCTGCGCGGCGGCGTCCTCCAGGGGGTTGATGCGCTGGCGCAGGGCCTCCCCGCCCGGCAGCCCGCGCACGTACCAGCCGATGTGCTTGCGCGCCGATCGCACGCCCGCCCATTCGCCGTACAGGCCGTAGTGGTCCTGCAGGTGCTCCAGCAGGGCCCGGCGCACCTCCAGCACCAGCGGCGGCGCCAGATGGCGGCCGGTGGTCAGGAAGTGCGCCACCTCGCGGAAGATCCAGGGCCGGCCCTGCGCCGCGCGGCCGATCATCACCGCGTCGGCGCCGGTGGCGGCCAGCACGGCCCGGGCCTTCCCGGGCGAATCGACGTCGCCGTTGGCGACCACCGGCACGCGCACCGCCGCCTTCACCTCGGCGATGGTGAGGTATTCGGCCTCGCCCCTGTAGCCCTGCTCGCGGGTGCGGCCGTGCACGGTGATCATCTGTACGCCGGCGGCTTCGGCCGCGCGCGCCAGGCGCACGGCGTTCTTGTGGTCGGCGCTCCAGCCGGTGCGCATCTTCAGCGTCACCGGCACACCGTGCGGTGCGCAGGCGGCCACCACGGCCTCGACGATGGCGATGGCCAGCGGCTCGTCCTGCATCAGCGCGCTGCCGGCCCACTTGTTGCACACCTTCTTGGCCGGGCAGCCCATGTTGATGTCGATGATCTGCGCGCCGCGCCCGATGTTGTGGCGCGCGGCCTCGGCCATCATCGGCGCGTCGGTGCCGGCAATCTGCACCGCGATCGGCCCCGGCTCGCCGGCGTGGTCGGCCCGGCGCGAGGTCTTGAGCGTGTGCCACAGGTCCTTGCGCGAGGTCACCATCTCGCTCACCGCGTAGCCGGCGCCGAAGCGCCGGCACAGCTGGCGGAACGGCCGGTCCGTCACCCCGGCCATGGGGGCGACGAAGACGGTGTTGGGCAGGACGTAGGGGCCGATGTGCATGGTGGACGGGCGGCCGCACCGCGCGGCGGCGGCCAGCAGACGTGGCGCGGCGCGCGGAACGGGAAGTCCGGATTCTACGTGCCTGTTTTTTCAGCAATTGAAATCCGAGATGTAACGGTCGGCCGGCCCGACCGACCCGGCGCCCCGGCTCGCCAAGCCCCGTACACTGCCGCCCCATGGAAGCGTGGCTGCAATCCCTGCTGGCGTGGCTGGCGCTGCCCGAGCACGGGCTCGCCACCGTGTTCGTGGTGGCCTTCGTCTCCGCCACGCTGCTGCCGCTGGGCTCGGAGCCGGCGGTGTTCGGCCTGGTCAAGCTGAACCCGCAGCTGTTCTGGCCGGCGATCCTGGTGGCCACCGTGGGCAACACCCTGGGCGGCGTGCTGAACTGGTGGATGGGCCTGGGCGCGCACCAGGTGGTGGACCGCGCCCGCCACTCGCCCACCCACCTGCGTGCGCTCGACTGGCTGCAGCGCCTGGGCCCCAAGGCCTGCTTCTTCGCCTTCCTGCCGGTGATCGGCGATCCGCTCACCGCCGTGGCCGGCTGGCTGCGACTGCCGCTGGCGCCCTGCACCGCCTGGATGGCGCTGGGCAAGTTCCTGCGCTACGTGCTGATGACGACGGCGCTGCTGTACGTCTGGCCGGAGGGGTTCTGACGGCCCAGGTCACTATGTTTTGCATAGCTGCCTGCGCCCGCCACGCAAGGTCTGGAAGCTAATTCTCTTCTGAACCGTGACGCTTGACCTGTTCGCCGACCAGCCCGCGCTCGAGCCCACGCGCCAGCCGCTGGGCGCGCACGCGGTGCTGCTGCGGGGCTTCGCCCTGCCTTTCGTCGGCGCGGTCTGGCCCGCGGTGCAGGCTGTGCTCGCGGCCGCGCCGCCGCGGCAGATGCTCACCCCCGGCGGGCGCGCCATGTCGGCGCGGCTCAGCAGCTGCGGCGCGCGCGGCTGGGTGAGCGACGCGCGCGGCTACCGCTACAGCGCCACCGACCCGGCCACCGGCCAGCCCTGGCCCGTCATGCCCGCGCCGCTGCGCCAGCTGGCCGAAGCCGCCGCCGCCGAGGCGGGCTTTGCAGCCTTCGACCCCGACGCCTGCCTGATCAACCACTATGGCCCGGGCGCCCGCATGGGCCTGCACCAGGACAAGGACGAGCGCGACTTCTCCCAGCCCATCGTCAGCGTCTCGCTCGGCCTGCCCGCCGTGTTTTTGTGGGGCGGCCCGCGCCGTGCCGACCGCGCGCTGCGCGTGCCGCTGGCGCACGGCGACGTGGTGGTCTTCGGCGGTGACGGCCGGCTGCACTTCCACGGCGTGGCGCCAGTGGCGGCCGCCGAGCACCCGCTCACCGGGGCGGCGCGCATCAACCTGACGTTCCGGCGGGCAGGCTGAGCGCTACAGCAACGAAGAACGTTGTTTCGTGATGAGATGCATCACACCTTGCAAGCAGGGAAGGCCAACGAGTACACGACGAGCGCGGTTCCCACGCAGCACAGCGTCCGATATAGCCATTGATTGACTCGTTCGGTCAACGAGACACCGCTCCAGGTCTCGATTTCCCAGCCGCGAACAAATAGCGTTCCCCACAGAAGCATGCCCGCCCCAACGATCTGGATCCAGGCGACCGTTGGGGGTGTTGCACATCGGCCGAGGTGATGCATGCCGATACCCCAGACAAACCCTACGCTACCGGAAAGCAATACAAGCAGCAACGATTGAAAGAAGGCCCTGCGCACGACATGCGCTGGATGTGCTCGCTGATCCGCTGCCGGCTCCTTCCTTTCTCGCACTTGATTGTCACGATCCTCTTCTTCTCCCATCCGATCTGGTGCGAATAGAACCGTGAAGCACAGCTTGATGGCGCGCCGGAAACTTATGGGAGTTTCTCGCGTATCGGCCAACGCGTTTTCCCCTCAGACGTTGAACAAAAAGTGTGGCGTGAAAGCCGCATGGATTCTTGGCATGTAGGTTGTACGGATCATTCTGTACCCGCTCCTGTACCCACTTTTGAACACTCCTTGGCGTGATAGTCATGCCAAGGCCTCGGTGACCGCTTGTGGGTTGCGCTCAATCACCTTGAGCAGCACCAGTGCCGAGCCGCGTGGAGTACGGTCGCCGCGCTCCCAGTGTCGCAGAGTTGCCATGGAAAAACCAAAGCGAGCGGCGAACTGCTCTTGCGTCATGCCCACCTCCACCATCGCTACAAACTGTCCAAAAACTCACCCGCCACCGCCACGCAGTGGTCGAAGCTCGGCGTGTATTCCAGCGTGGTGATGGCGTCGAACGCGGCCCGCAGGCTGGGATGCGGTTGCCGAATCTGGGCGAGGAATGCACTGCGGTGGCGCAGCAAAAACGGCTTGGCTGCCAGAAGTTGCACAGGCTCGCGCTCGATCACAAGTGCCAGATCAAACAGATCGCGCGCCGTGACACGGTCGCCACGGTGGTACATCTTCTTGGCAATGATCTCGGCAGCCGTCTCCACTTTGACGGCATGGCCTTGGATATCCCAAACTTCCCAGGCGTCATCCAGCAGATTGGGGGCAGACACAAAGTCCACTTCACCCTCATCGAACTGAAGCTTCACGAACATGCCCGGCTGTTCCGCGTAGTCCTCGGTCAAGTCTGCGGCCGTGTCGCTCAGCCGTGGAGTCACAAAGCCCAGGTACTGCGGATCGGGCACAAAAATGTCGATGTCCTTGCTCAGCCGGTGGCGGTAGCGAAACATCAACACGGTTCCTCCTCCGAAAGTCCAAAACGGGTCGGCTATGCCTCCGTACTTGCTGATGTCGTCGATCAACATCAACGCACGCGGAAACAAACTCTCCCAGGCTCCGCTGGGCAGCGCATCGGCCTTCATGCCCACAGCGCCCGGCGATGCACAGACAGCGCCTCTGCAAGTTTTGCAACGTTGCGCCAGACCTTCCGGGGTGGCAGCTGCGCTTGCGCAGCTGCCTCTTCCACGGCCATCACGACGGTGGGCACGGGGGCCTCGTCCAGTAAATGAGTGAGATGCGGAGCAAACGAAGGAGGCACCTCGCCGCTGGCCAGGGCCTGCTCCAACATCTCCGGCGCCAGTTCACGCGAGTAACTGACACTGGCCGTCTTGGCCGCCATCCACAAGCCGCGCTTCTTGCGCCGCGCCTGGGTATCCGGCGCGGTGCTGTCCAAGCCCAGCACCGCCAGCACCTGTCCAACACGGTTGACACCCAGATCACTCAGGGTGCCGTTTTCCAGGCCGACCAAGGTCTGGCGCGACAGGCCGCTCAGGTGCGCCAGCTGCGCCTGGGTCAGGCCCAGCTCGGCACGCCGAGCGCCAACGACGTGGCCAATATCGATCAGGTTCATGGCTGGCATAGACCTTATATATGTCTTAAATATTTTACATATTAAGCCTTGCCGTGCAGCCAGGCAAATCAGGGTCGCTGATGGCTCCCGCTCGCACGCCAAGACGTAAGCGTCGCCTCAACACCCTCTTGACGAGGAGGGAGGCCGTCAAACGTCCAGGACGTGGCGCAGCAGGGCGAAGCCGACGCGCCAATGGGTGCCGTCGCCGGGGTCGATGGTGGCGGTGCGGCTGTTGATGCGAACGATGGTGCCCACCACGGTCTGCAGGTACTTGTCCTCGAAGGCCACCTTCTCGCCACATCGGAAGTCGTTGCGCGTCGGTCGCTGCGCAGCTGGCGGTTCAGGCGCCACCGCTTGAACATGTGCCGCAGGGTCGGGCTGCGGCGGTTCGATCGCGGCGTAGGGCAGCTTCCACTCCTTGCGCTCTCGCACGTCTTGCAACGTCACCTGTGCCTCGCGCATGGCCACGACCTTGCCTTCACGCAGGCTGCCATCGCGCCAGTCCACAAAGCGCACCGCCTGCCCCAGGTGCATGTTCTTGCGCACGGCAATGATGCGCCGCGGATCGGCCAGCAGCCGCTCGATCAGCGTGCTCAGCTGGAACAGCTCCAGGCTGCTGGCGCTCTGCAGGGCGTCCAGCACCCGAGGGTCGATGCCGGGTGCACTCATGCTGCCCGGCGCTGCTGTGTTGGGCTGACCCCTGTGTGCATCAGGTTCCAAGGCAACAGCTCATCGATGCGGTTGATGGGGTGCTCGGCAATGCGGCCGAGCACCTCACGCAGGTAGGCCTCGGGGTCCAGCCCATTGAGCTTGGCGGTCTGCACCAGGCTGTAGATTGCGGCCGCGCGCTCGCCGCCCGCGTCCGAGCCCATGAACAGGTAGTTGCCCCGCCCCAAGGCCACCCCACGCAGCGCCCGCTCGGCGGCGTTGTTGTCCATCTCGATACGGCCGTCATCGCAATAGCGCGTCAGGGCCTGCCAGCGCGCAAGGCTGTAGCCGATGGCCTGTGCCAATTCCGATTTGGCCGACACCCGCCCCAGCAGTTGGCTCAGCCAGGCGTGCATCTCCTGCGCCAGCGGGCCAGCCCGCGCCTGGCGTTGGGCCTGCCGAACATCGGGAGGTTGTCCCCGAATGTCGCGTTCGATCGCATACAGCTCGGCGATGCGTCCGAGCGCTTGCGCTGCAATGGACGTGCCGTCACGACCGCTGCTGAGGTACAGATCCCACCAAGGTCGGCGCGCGTGCGCCCAGCAAGCGGCCTCGGTGATCTGGCCTGATCCGTAGAGCTTGCCCCAGCCGCCATAGGCGTCTGCCTGCAGGATGCCCCGGTATTGCCGCAGGTGCCGCTGTGGGTGTTCACCCTTGCGGTCCGGCGTGTACTGGTACCAGGCTGCAGGAGGCTCGCTGGAACCGATCGGGCGGTCGTCTCTGACGTACACCCACAAGCGTCCGGTCTTGGTCTTGCCCCGCCCGGGCTGCAGCACCGGGACGGGGGTGTCGTCGGCGTGGATCTTGGCCGCCGCCAAGGTGTAGCGCCCCAGCGCCGCCACCAGCGGGTCCAGCAACTGATCGGCCTGATCGACCCAGCCGGCCAGCGTGGAGCGGTCCAGCTCAACGCCGCTGCGGGCGTAGATGCCGCTTTGGCGGTACAAGGGCAAGTGGTCGCAATACTTGGAGACCAGCACATGGGCCAACAGGCCGGCGCCGGCCACACCACGCGCAATCGGGCGGCCCGGTGCGCTGGCCTGGAAGATCGTCTGGCAGCCCACGCAAACCAGCTTGGGCCGCACATGCCGGATCACCTTGAAGTGTGCCGGCACGTACTCCAGCTGCTCGGAGACGTCTTGCCCGATCTTGCGCAACCGGGCACCGCAGGCCGTGCAGCCGCAGGGTTGGCCCGTACCGTCGTGATGGCTGTTGCTGAGCTGGGGCAGGTGTTCCTGGACGTCGCGCGGCAGATGCGCCGGCAGACGGCGGTCGATCTGCGCGTCATTGGCGGGGGCCGGCACCGGGACACCCTTGGCACGCATGCTCAATGCGGCTTGGTCGCCATCGATCAAAGGTATCTGTGCCGCCCACTGTTCACTGGAGGTGCCGAACTCGGCGCGCACGCGACGCAGCAGTTGCAACTTGAGCTTGTCGACCATCAGCTTGAGCAGTGCCACCTCGCTATCGCGCGCCTTGATGATGCGCAGCAATTCTTCGTAGCTCGCAGGTGATGGGGTGGGCGTCGACACGGCCTGGAGTGTGCCTCACCCCCAGCCCGGCTCCATCGGGAATGACCCGCAACGCCAGCTTTACGCGGCCAGCTCCGGACGATGCGTGCGCGCTGGCATGCGCCAATCGATGCCTTCGAGCAGCATCGACAACTGTGCCGGTGTCAGCGATACGCCACCGCCCGAGGCTTGGGGCCAGACGAAGCGCCCGCGTTCGAGTCGCTTGCTGAGCAACAGCAGGCCCTGGCCATCGAACCACAGCACCTTGAGGATGTCGCCGCGCCGGCCGCGGAAGACGAAGACGTGGCCACTGAACGGGTTCTCGCTCAGCGCGGTCTGCACCATCGCGGCCAGACCATCGAAGCCCTTGCGCATGTCGGTGTGTCCGGCCACGATCCACACCCGCGTGTTCGCTGGCAAGCCGATCATGCGCGCAGCGCGGCCAGTACCGTCGTCAGTTGCGCGGCATCGACCTGACCACTCAGGCGGATGACGGCGCCACACAGTTCGATCTCCACCGCCCCCGTGGAGGGTTGGGCAAGGGTGGACGCCACCACATCGGCACAGGGCTGCTGTGCGAGAACAGTCACGGGTAACAGCGTCGGGGTGACCGATTGCCAATGACCCAGCTTCATCCAGTGACGCAGCAGATTGGCATTGACGCCGTTGCGCAGCGCCAGACCCGCGACCGATGCGCCCGGTCTGCTGGCCTGTTCGACCAGCCAAGCCTTGAAGGTTGAGAAATAGATGTGCTTGCCGTTGCGAAGGGTGCGCTCAACCTTCGGGCCGTTCCACTCAGGGGTATGTCCACTGTCTTGCATATGGACACATGCTGACCTGCTCCCCTCGGCCCGGCAACAAGGGCCTTGAGGCCTCGCTTACGCCAAGACTAAGGCCTAGCCGCTGCCTCCGATAGCCAGCTTTCCTTGGTGTAGCGGTAGTCCGCAAACTCCCGTTCAAGCGTGGTGTGGTCCAGCAGAAGACGGCGCCCTCAGTTGGCCACCATTGCGGAATCTGGTGACTGGTGCACCCCAGTTCTGGCGCTCATGAACACCGCGATGGCCGACCTGAACAGTCAACAAATGGCCACGACCTGTCGCTCGAATTTTCTGACTGAACGGCAGGAATAGGCTGATTGCTGCCGTTCGAGTTTGACCGGTAAGTGACTGCAGCGCGCGAAAGCAGTCGTTCCCGGTCAGGCGAATAGCCGTGCGACTATGCCAGGGCAACCCAGTCTGAACAGCGCATCCTTCAGGAGTTGGCAAAGCATGGCGATGACAAGCGCGACGCCGATGCTCATGTCAGGTTTCCTCCGGGTTCGCGCTGAGAATCCATCGGCGAGCGGCCTCACTGGAGACGCTCCACACCGCGAGACCTGCCGCGCTTCGTGCCCGACCCACGATCATCATCAGCAGCGCGTTGCTGTTCAACTGCGAACTGGCGATCAGACGGCGCATGGCGTCGTCGTCGAGCCCCGAAGCGCTGGGGTAGTCTTCAGCGTGCGTGTGCCACTCGCCCAGGTACAGTAGCCCTCGCTTGTGTCGGTCTTCGATCGCGCGCTGGGCGGCAGCGGGGTTGGATCGGTAGCGATACCTGGAGCGCTCGTCGCCGGCATACGGGCCGGAGGCCTCGGTCACGCAGACCTGTGCGGCATTGAGCGTGCCGAACAGCTGGCCGCCAGCCTCGGTCGCCCAAGGGGTGGACTGACGGTGTCGGCTGACGTGTTGCAAGGCCAGTCGGGAAATCGAAAGGGCTTGAGAGGTGTCGGCGAGATGCCCGACGATCGAGTGCTTGGGCATCGGCTTTGCAAACAAACAGATCATGGCCAGACAAATTCGCGCACCGTCAGCTGGTCGGTGAAGGTCTCTCGTAGTATGCCGCCGTTGGCTTCTACCACTGCGGGGTCGCCCATCCACACGCGGCGACACGAGGCAGGCACCTTGTCCAGCAGCGTATCGAGTGCCAACCCGGCCGCCATCCCTACCGTAGGGTGCAAATCGATCACGCCATGCGGCTGAAAGCTGTTGCCGCACCCAGCCTCCACGATGAGTGCCCCGGATTCATCCGGCCAATCCGTCAACCGGAAGTTCGGCCGCTCCTCGCCGTCAAACCCCGCCAGGATCGACGCTTGGCCGTAGAGCAAAACGGCATGCCCTGCGGCTGCATAGGCCTCGGTCCAGGTGCTGAGGTGAGCCGGGGGGCGTGCTAGGCGTCGTCGCCAATGGTCTAGCGCAGCCTCACCGTCGAAGTCGATGCCCGCCGAAATGATCAAGTCGGCGCTGGCCAACTGATCAAGGTCCTTGGAACTGAGCCATTCGACACGATTTCTAAACGCGTGTTCAAACGTCAGGTGAGGAAACTCCCGCCGCAGGTGCTCTTTCAGCGCCGAGGCCTTGTTGAGGCTGACGTGGAACATGCCCAGCGGATGTCGAGAAACGTTAGCCGTCGACAGGCTGTCGGCGTCGACGAAGATCTGTTCGCCCACTCCCGCTTGGGCGAGAAGGCGCGCCACCGCCGCACCGATGGCTCCGCAGCCGACGATGGCCACCTTACGGTTCTTGACCGACGCATAGCTCGAAGGGTGATCACGACCGTGAACCCATGCCCCGTCGACACGTGCGACTTTGCAGCGCTCGACCGGCCGTTTCGCGTAGGAGCCGACGATATGCGCAGCAGGCACCTTCGACATGTGCCGAAAACCCTTCATCACATCACGCCGCTCGGCGCCCCGCAGCACCACTGCCGCGAAGGCCGTGCCGGTCTTAGTGTCGACCTCGAAAAGGAACGGCGACAACAGCCCAGGCTCCAGGCATTTTCGGACGATGTCTTGCGGGAGCAACTTGGTGATTTCGTCGCCGGTTTCCGGAAACTCGCGTGGCGTCCACGGCTGCGAAAGGCGGAACAGCCAGGTCGGGTAGATCTGCTTGTCGCCAGGGTTAGCGCCCGTGTTGCGAAGCCAGCGCTTGAGCGCGTCCTTGTCATCGGCGATGACGTAGCGATTGGACTTTGCATCGAAAAAGTAAGCCACCTCGCGCGTGACACCGCCCGGGGTAACGAGGCTCCACACGCGAGCCTGGTCAGCGCTGTTCGTGGCCCGATGCGACCAATAGGCCGTGAATTCCCGCTCGAACTCCTCGCGCCGCTTGGGTTCCGGAAAGTTGAGGAGTTCCTCCGCATCGCGAAGATGCGTCTGCACCCGGTCTGCAATCGGCGCGGAGTTCCTGCTGGACCGCAAGCACAGCAGCCCGGCCGGCTCGACGTGCGGCCAGATGTAGTCGCTGCCCGCGGCGGGCGCGAAGATTCGGGGCTGCGAGTTGGGGAACGCAGCGTCGACGGCCAGCACCAGGTGGTCGGCCGTTTTCAGTTCGAGCGAGCCAGCGGGGATGTTCACCCGCCAGCCAGCATCGAATCCCCCTTGGAGCTTGTCCAACTCGGCCGCCGTTAGACGCTGCCACTGGCCCGGGCGTTGCTGCTCGAGGCCAGCTTCGATCTCACCCGCGGTCAGTGCGCGTTCTGCCTCGGTCCTCAGCCGAACCTCCCGCCACCATCGTTGCGCCGGGCGGTCTCGACCGACGTGACTGACATGGCTGAGCCTTTGCCGTCCCCGCCGTCGTCTTTGTTGTCTGGCTGCATGCTGAAGAAGCCGGTGTCGAACACGTCGTCCCACGCTTCCCGTGCCTTCTTGCGGGTGCAATCGGACGTGTCCAGCACCTCCAGCGTCTTGAGCGCATCGCTCAAGCAGGTACGGAAAAAGGTGACGGCCGCGTCACCCGATTGCGCCAGTTTGGTGGCGAGCACGGGGTGGTCGATCTCGGTCGATTTCTGAAGCTTCTTGTCGATGGCCTTCCACGTTTCGCGCAGCGCCTTGTCATCGCGATCGGCGCTGTACTGAAAATGGTCGACGACGAGTTTGGTGATGCAGATCCCGCTGGTCGTCTCGTCCTTCCAGCCCGGACGGCGCGCGAACTTCTTGGTCAATTTGGTGACGCGCCGCATCTGGCTGCCGTCCGACTCGCCAGCGTTCAATTCGCCCACCAGGCCGTTGAACCAGCGGGTCACCGCCCGTGCGTCGGAGCGTATCCACTCATCACCGCTTGCCAGTTCGTAGTGTTCCACCGGATCGTTGTTCTCGTCTTTGGTGGTGACGATGCGGTACACCGGGATGTCGATGTGATAGCCTGCAGCGTAAACTTGGCGGACGCAGTTGCGCTTGACGGTGGCCTCCTGCTTGAGGCGGCCATCCCACACTAGCGCATCACACACCCGCTGGCGCGCAGCTTTCGGCGTCAGCGCAACGCCCGCGTCATCCTTGAGATCGTCAGATGCGAAGTAGGCCCCGTCGTCAATGTCGTAGTCGTTGTCATCGTCCTGTACCATGGTGCGCATCTGGTATGACCCCTGCGACCGGATCTCCTTGGGTTGAGGCTTCTTGGCTTCGTTGAGGCCGTTCTCCAGGCGCGTGCGCCCCGCGTCTCGGCGCGTGCGCATCTCACCTTGTTGCTTGTTCGAGAGCGTGACATTGTCCCGATGGAAGTTCGTCATCTCGCTGTGGCAGTCGATGTCAGCCATTGTTGTTCTGCTCCTTGTTGGTGGCCGATGGGTGAGGTCTGGCGGTGGCCAGGGTGGAACGAAATTCCTGCATCTCGGTTACCGCCGAGGCGAATGCGAAATCGACGTCCGAGATCGCCTGTCGGGTCAGGGCGTTGAGCACCTTCTTCCGGGCGTCGTCCATATTGGTCAGGTAGTCGCGCAACTCGTTGGACGGGCACTGGGCCGGAAGTCGATAGGCGAAGCTGCCATCGCCGCGCATCTCGGCCATCTTGCTGGTGAGGTAGTCGTATCCAACGGCTTGCGCGTTCAGGCTTGCCGAGATGGCCTTGAGCCCGAAGCCCCAGCCCCAGGCGGCGCGATGCCGCCACCAGTGGATTTCCTCGCCACCCTGGGAAGGTAGCGTTCCAAGCATGAAGAGGTGGATAGGGCGGTCCTCGCCACGATCCTTCAGGATCTCGGTCGCCTCCATCATGCCGATCAGACCGGGGTTGTTCGCCCAGAGACCGCCATCGACATAAGTTGCAGTCGCACCGGAGCCACCTGGCTCCTGCAGGCGTGCCATCGAGCGCAGGATCGGCGCCGCGCTGGTGGCCATGCACACATCGACCAGGCTGCGCTTGTTGTCACGCCCATTTAGGCGCTTCAGGTGTTGAGACTTGAAGACGACCGCCGCGTGGCGGGCCAAATCGAGCGCTGGTACCGCCAAGGCAATCTTGCGATCATCGTAGACCGATCCGATGGTGCGGTTGCCCAGCGTGTCGGTCAGCGTCTTGCGCAGCGCCCGGTCTCCGCAGATGGTGCCAATACCGAACGCGCGAACGAGCTTGCCGAGGATTGGCAGAGGTCGAACCCACTGAAGCGGGAAGATTTTCTTCCCCGCCTTGGCATAGAGCCCTTGCATTTGCGTCAGCGGCACGCCGGCCGCAAGCCCGCAGGCCACGATTCCGCCCGTGCTCGTGCCGACGACGAGGTCGAACGCCGATCCAACGTCGAGAGGGCCTTGCAACTTCAGCTTTTCACTGATGCGCTCGGCAAAGGTGGCCAGGTAGGCGGTTTGGTAAGCGCCGCGCATGCCGCCGCCATCCAGGCATAGGACCCTAAAGGGCTTCGTCTCCTCCACTGTGCTCCTTGTGGTTTGTGGTGATCTGCGCCATGTGGGGAGCGTTGCAATCAGTATCAAGAGGTACTTCACACGGAACAAGCAATTTTTTCAAAACCTTGGCGGCTTCAGACGTTCACCAAAGCTAATCCCTCGTTAGCAATTCGCAGTGGCTTGCGCCTTCATCCGGTTCCTTCGTCGGAACTAGATGCTGTACGAAATTAACGGAGAGCCGCTCGATCGATTCATCGCCACAAACCCGTTGGTGAATCGGCACGGTAGGCCCATGTGGCGCGATTGCCTGCCGCGCTAGCGAGTACCGTTGAGGGTGAGTGACGCGGGGGCAGGATGGATCATGGCGCCACTGTAGACGCACTGCCTTCCGCGCAGTGAACCGCCCCGGGAATTGCGGAGGCTGGTTGGTTTAAGTGCTCAGGCTGGCACAGTCGATTGCTCGGCGAGTTGGCGGTAGTAGTTTGCCTCAGCCTCGGCCGGCGGAATGTAGCCCAGTGGTCCCATCAAGCGGTGATTGTTGTACCAGGAGACCCAGGTCAGTGTGGCAAGCTCGACGGCCTCGCGGGTCTTCCAGGTGCGCCGGTGAATCACCTCAGCCTTGTACAGACCGTTGATCGTCTCGGCCAGTGCGTTGTCGTAGCTGTCGCCCTTGCTGCCCACAGATGGCTCCACGCCAGCCTCGGCCAGGCGCTCCGAGTAGCGAATCGAAACGTATTGCGACCCGCGATCAGAGTGATGAATCAGACTGCTGTCGCGCTCAGGCTGTCGGTCGTACAGCGCTTGCTCCAGCGCGTCGAGGACGAAGTCCGTGGTCATTGAGGTGCTCACACGCCAGCCCACGATGCGCCGTGCGAACACGTCCACCACGAAGGCCACGTACAGCCAGCCCTGCCAGGTCGAGACGTAGGTGAAGTCCGATACCCACAGCTGGTTGGGCCGCTGGGCTTTGAATTGCCGGTTGACCTTGTCCAGCGGGCACGGTGCTTTGGGGTCACCGACCGTGGTGCGTACCACCTTGCCGCGGCGCACGCCCTGCAAGCCCAGTTGCCGCATCAGACGTTCAACCGTACAGCGCGCAACGGCCGCCCCCTCGCGGTTCATCTGCATCCACACCTTGTCGGCACCGTAGACCTGCAGGTTGTCGTTCCACACGCGCTCGATGGTGGGCATCAGCGCTGCATCGCGCTGGGCCCTGACGCTCAAAAGCTGAGCGTCTCGCAACCGGGCGGCGTGCCGACGGTAGGCCGACGGGGCGATCTGCAGCACTCTGCACATCGGCTCGACCCCGTGGACTTCGCGGTGTTCGTCCACGAGCCGGTACATCACTTCAATCGGCGGTCGAGCTCCGCCTGGGCGAAAAACGCACTGGCCAGCTTCAGGATCTCATTGGCTTTGCGCAGTTCGCGGTTCTCGCGTTCGAGTTCCTTGATACGTTGGGCCTCGGCCGTGGACACACCATCGCGCTGGCCTGCGTCAATCTCGTGCTGCTTGACCCAGATGTGCAAGGTCTGCGGCACGCAGCCGACCTTGGCGGCAATGGACTCGATGGCTGCCCACTGCGACGGATGCTCGCTGCGGTGCTCTTGAACCATGCGCACGGCGCGCTCGCGCATCTCGGGGGAAAACTTCGGTGACTTTCTCATCTTGGCTCCATTCTCAAGTGAAGGAGCCTCCGCGAAACCCGGGGCGGTTCAGTTCCCGGCATTTGGTAGGGCTGAGCTCTAGCTCCCTCTTGGCCGAGTGAGGTGTGATCAAATTTTCGTAGATCCAAACATCGTGTTGTTCGCGGTAGAGAGGTCGGAGATCGCCCACGAAGACATTCCCGTCATCTCCGACTGCTGTCGTTCGTCTGCCTAAGGAGAGGCTGGCTCAATGGCCGCATTGAAACAGAAACTGTGAACGTAGCGTCCGTCTTCGAGCGACCGCTCCCGCTGCGAAGCAGCCATCGGACTTTCCAAATCGAACTTTTGTTTTGGGTCGGCTGCAGGCGTTCAGGTCAAGCCGCAGGGTGAGCGCGAGTCACCAGAACAGGCATTCATTTCAACCAGAATCCCCAACTATCGCAAGCTTTTGTTCGTTGCGCACCTCCAGTGGTGCCACCAAATCCAGCCCGGTTGCCCAGGATAAACGCTTGCGTTTGCTGATGGGGCGCACATTGCAGTCAATGCCTTGCGCGGAAAGCTCTTGCTCCAGAATTTGTAGGCGCTGGAAATATTCGCGCGAAGCCTCCGAGGACGGGCGGCAGGTGTAGCTGACGATTTTTTTGCGCGATCGACCTACCTTGCGGTAGTTCGGAATCGCGCCTTTCATCAGCCAGTCATCGAACGGAAACTCGCCAGCCTGCTCGCTTGCCTACTCTTCAAGGGCATCGTGGTACACGCAACGCGGGTGACGCCACCAGACGATGACGCGCCTGCCGTTGAGGATGAAGCCCACGTCATCCCACCAGGAAAACGCATCCGGCTTGACCTAGGCATAGCTGTGGGGCACAAACAAACCGCTAGGCCCGAGTCGCCATGGATGGTGTCGGTGGTATTCGCGCTGCAGGCGGCCAAGGCGCTCTTGCCGAGGATCTTTCATACATTCCTTTTAACGCAGGCGTCCTGCCCGCGCATGGTCAAATTTTCCGGGTCGAATGCAGCCGCCGTTCATGTCCGTCACCCCGCAAAACCCCACGCCAAAGGCCGCAAACCCCAGCCGCGCGTGATCGCGGCTGTAGTCCAGGCAGTCATGGTGGTGGCCGTGGAACACTTTGCCCACTCGCATGCTGCGCGCCAGTTCATCAATGGCGTCAAACCCATGCGGATGGGCACTCGGCGCTTCGTGCGTCACCAGAATATCGGCGCGTTGCGAGACTAGGCGAAAGTAGTCCTCAGGAAAGATGGAGCTGCGGTGCTTGCGCGGCAGGCCATCACGCCAACGATTCCCCCTGCCGCAACGCGCTGTGAATTCCTTGGCGCTCTCGTACAGCCAGTCAGCCGGCGGCGCCCACACCTGCCCTCGGAACACGCCGCCCAGCCCGGCAATGCGCACGCCATCGACCACGGCCACGCGGCCATGCAGATTGCGATCTGCCAGCGCCGAGCCAAACAGGTGGTCGTAATCGGCATCGGAGTCAGTGTCGTGGTTGCCATGGATGAACCAGACCTCGGTCATCTCCAGGATGAATTCGAGCTCCGCTTCCAGCGGGCGCTGTGCCTGCAAATCACCCAGCAACACGATGGCGGTCGGGCGATCCCTGGCGACGATATCCAGCACATGGTCGAAGTGGCCGTGGACATCTCCAAAGAAGTAAATCATTGCGCCCCCGCATCCCGCAATTTGCGCTCCAACCGATCGCGCAGGCGCGGCAAATTCAAAACCCAGCCGCGTCGGACAACCTCGGCTGTCTCCACTTTCGCGTCTGCATGCACCTCGAAATACCTCGTCGCAGCGTCCATCAGGCGTTTTTGTGAAACAGGAAAGCCGTTACCGATGACCATCGCCGCGACGCACATCACATTGGCATCCTTCGCCGAGCAAGGCAGGCCGCGAAGGCTGCTGGCAATCTCCAGGCACGCCATAAGCAAGGCCTCTTCGACCTCGCGTGCGCTTTGCACAGCCACCCCCAACTGCAGCATGAAGGCCCGCTCGTTCTCCAACACCACGTAGCGCGCCAGACCCAAACCCGCTTCCTGATAGAGGTAGCGGCAAGCCCAGCCATCGAGCTGCGTGGCCTGGGTACGTGACGTGGCAAGGGCAGAGAGCACCGGATAGTCGGCCAGCCGATGGAGAGCCTGCATGACGGCAGGGTCAGTGAACCCCTTGCCGCACACCCAGCTCTCCCAGTCCCAGGCGTAGGCGGCGCGCTCCACCCCTTCGATGACGGGAAGCTGAGCGCCATAAAGCGCCGCCCAGAAGTGCTCTCTCCATGGCTGCGGGATGTCGGCCAGATCGACGTAATAGCGCCGACCTTCCACATTCCGGATGGGTACGCTGGCCAGCAATTCCTGCTGAGTCAACGCCCGTGGCAGTGCTTGCCCCGCCTGCAGCAGCAGGGCGGCGATTTCATCTCGGCGCGCCATCTTTTGCGCTGGCGTCCATTGGCTGGCGTAGCCCAGCTTGAGCAGCAACGCCCACTCCTGACGCAGGGCGTCGGCCCGCTTCTGGCTCATGGGCTGGGCACCGTCGTTTGTCATGTTCATCTCCTGCGAAGGATTGCGGCCACAGGCATGGGCTTGCATGGAAAGGCGATTTCATGGATAGTTAGTTTAACTAGTGTTGTTAAACAAGCAAGCATATGGCACGACCACGCACCGGTAGGCAGACCTCCGCCGAATACCAGCGCCGCTACCGCGAACGCAAAAAGGCCCAGGGCGCCATGGCGCAGACCAACTGGATGCTGGACGTGCGCCTGACCGACGCCATCCGGCACGAAGCCAAGGCCCGAGGCCTGCGCGAGTCCGAATTCGCCACGGACATCCTGGGCGACTGGTACGAGGCACGGTTTGGCGGGCGCTTGCCACCGGCGCAGCCCGAGGCACCACCGGATACCAGTGCTCCACCTCCACAGCCTGCGTCCATCAACGCCACGGTGGAGCTGCTGCTGGCCAAGCTGGAAGAGCTGGGCTTCATCATTCCCCTACAAGGCATGGCCACGCAGTGCCTGCATGGCGACGAGCGCAATGGTCTGTGGGCCACGGTCACTCTCAATGGCTTGGACACCATCGAATTCGGCCTGGTCGAGCGCACAGACGGTTTTGCACAGAACATCCTGCACTGCGTGGTGGACACAGTGACGCGCCGCGCCTGGCTGACCAGCGACGCCTATGGCGAGCTGAACCAGGGCAGGGACATCGGCACCAAGATCAGCACCAAAGGCTTGCAGGCGCTCGACGATGCGTTTGCACGGCTGCGCGAATTCATCATGGCCAAGCGCAAGCCGCTGCGCTATGACGAAACCCTGGCCGCGCTGCCGCACTACCTTGACCAGGAACCGTCACGCTCCCTGCTGGTACTGGCATTTCAGCGCATGGGCCTGGAGTTGGTGCATGTGCCGCCCACCGATCTGGTGATTTCAGCGGCAGAGGCACCGCAAAACGTTGCGCTGCATGACCTGAACGCCCTGGCGCAGTACGTGCGCCAGGAATTCCTGCGCATGGGCAAAACGGTCTGCACCTTCCCGCTGTGGGATGGGGGCGAACTCATCGCCTACGCCCCAGAGGCCCGCGCCTTCGTTTACGCCGGGCTGCGAATGCAGCCACCGGATTCGCCCAATGCAGAGGAAGGCCAGCCATGAACACCATCGAAGCCGACGCGCTGGCTGCCGAGCTGCGCAAGGCCGCACAAGACCTGCTGCTGTGTGTCAACGCCATCATGGGGCAGGAACAATCCATCGCTGCCGACCTGCTGCGGAATTTTCCGAAACGGTTGGAGTTGCTGGCTTTGCGTATGGCGCCGCGCCCCCAGCCTGATCTGCCACCCGACTGGCCGCTGAGGAGTGCGCCCAGCGAAACCCATTTGCAGGCTCTGCTGGAACGCCAGCGGTGGTGGTTGCAACGTCGTTCGGAAAGGAACTCATCATGAATCAGAATCTGCGTGCTTTGCTTCGCTGGACTGCGTGCGGCCTGGTCGCATTCGGTATTGGCAAAGTTGGGGCACAAATGCCTGTGCCGCTGCTTGACGCTGCCGCACCAACAGCCGCAGCACAACAGCTCGAAGCCGTGCTGCATTGCAAGACGGGGACAACGCTCAAGACCGATGAAGTGGAATCCAGGCTCCAATCTATCGGGCTGCTCAAAGGGGCGGATGGCTTCTTTCTGCCGTTGCGAAAGGGGCAGAAGCCAACGCTGTTCGGAGACGAAGTGGTGGCGGCGCTACTCACCACCGGTGACGGTGAGACAAAGGCAGCCGTGTACCTGAAGCGCCAGACGGGCAAGCAGATGGCGAAACGGCTGAGGGTCAGCCAGATCGACGAACAGGCGGACACCGATGAGCCGTCCTACTTCAAGCAGACCAGCAAGAAGACGACCTTGCTGGTGGGTGCAGCCTCCGAGGTTTTTGTGGGCAACGACAGCCTCAAATACCAATCGGCGGTGGCTTGCCAGCGGCTCAATTAAGCGAGCGATCTGCACTCCTTGCCCACCGCCGCATCGTCGCCCGTAATCTCTGCTGCGCCTTGGCATCCAGTGGCATGTTGCGCACGAGCGCCAAGGCGGCTTCCAGGTTCACGTAGCCGTACTGCAGGAGCGCGATGCAGAACTCGCGATCCTTTTCCCGTGCGGCCACAGCCTTGGCCAGGAAAAGGTCGAGCACGTCCAGGCAGTAACCGATGCGATCCTGCGTATTGCGGTTCTGGATGCGATGCACCCGCTGCATCCAGTCGGCTGGCAGGCAGGCCGTCTCGGGCCCGACGCCTTGCGCGTAGTAGCCGTAGGTTTCAGGAACCGTGAGCCTTCGCCGATGGCGCCGTCGATCCTGTCGGCCAGCTCCGGGGCCTGCAGGGGGTAGATGTCCGCTTCCATGGACACGGTGAACACTTCCTCGGGCCGGGGCACCGCGCCCAGGATGGACTGGCTGCCGACGATGACGAACTCGTACTGGTCGGTGATGTCACCGCTGGCACGGATGATGTGTTCCAGCTCTTCCCGCGTCACGGCTGCCCCTCAGGTGCATCGTCCAGCTCGTCGCCCATTGCAACGCCCTTCTGGAGTTCGCCCACCTGCTCCAAGATGGCCTGCCGGGTGTCTGGCGGCAGGATCGTGACCAGCGGCGATGCCTGGCGCAGTTGCTGCGCACGGCGGGTGCGAGCCAGCACCTTGCGCCAGGCACCCGCCTTCAGAATGTCCGACCACTCACGCCACAAGGCGGCAGAGCGAACATCTCCCGTCGCCAGCCAGCGCTGGAGCGTGTCCTGCGCCTGCTGCACCTGAGCAGGGTCGGCCTTGGCCAGCCGCACGGCTTCCTCGTGCAGGGCCAGGCTTTGCAAATCCTGCAACTGATGCCTGGTTGGATCGGCACGCACGTGCACTTGCACGACAGGCGCCGGATGCCAGGAACGCGCAGCAGCGGAGCCCGCAGGTGCAGCTTGCAAGACATCACCCGCCAGCAATGCCAGATCACCACCAACACCCAGGATGGACATGACGCGCAGGTAGGTGCCGATGGACGGGGCAGGATCGCCCGACTCGACCGCGCGCAGGGTGTTGCGCGTCATGCCTGCGCGTGCTGCAAGCTCCACTGTGCCCAGGCGCTGGGTCTTGCGCAGGCGCTTGAGGCGGTCACCGAGTTGCAGCAGCAGCTGGCGCTCAAGGAGAAGGTTTGATTTCTCAATCGTCATTTGGTCAACATTTTAACCAAACAAACGACAATTGATCATGATGGTAACCATTTTTCAGTGTCATGGAGCGTGCTCATGGGACACCCAAAAACCAAGGGAGTCAACCCAATGCCGGTGACGGCTCCCCGCGCGGAGGCTTGGGGCGCACAGCAACCGTGCTGCGAACAGCCCAGATTGACTCAGGAGCGGGGCGCATAGTCCTGCCTGAATAACCAGCAATTTTTTTACCATAGTGCCTGCGGGCTGTGTTGGTGCTGCTATGCCCAAATAGGGCAGCGATTTCTTTCTCAGTAAGTCCATCGGCACGGGCATTGGCAACTGCTTGATGGCGAGTACTGTATAGCGTCGGTTTTTGCCCTTGCCACCCAGCCTTAATCAATACTCTACGGATAGTGCGTTGCATGCTGCCGTATATTTTCTTGTAAATTTCCTCTTCGGACAATGACGTCAGATAATCAGTTTTCAATTTTCTGATTATGCCAATCCATTGCTGGATATGTCGAATGCCTTCGTTATCAATGCTATCAAGAAGTATGATCCGTATATGACCATTGCCACGCACAGTGGAGTGCTTGGCATTCAGAACTTCAAGAGCAGGCGAAGTTTTTGCTGATCCATCGGGCTGAAATATGTGCTCGCCCAACGCATTTCTGTGCTGATAATTTATAATCCGAGCATTCAACCATTCGACGGGGCGAAGTCCCAAAAATAGATTTGCCCGAATAAATATCAGAGAATCAAGAAGAGATTCAGATCCTGAAGTGAAGGCTTCGTTCATCAGCAGATCAAATGCCTCATCAGGAAATGCCTTTGCTTTTTCCGATGATGTATTTTTTAAATTGACAGGCAATTCACCAATAGACATTGAAATAATGTCATTATATGCGCATTCAAATCGCCAAATCTCGCGGGAATTGGAGTCAAACGCTGACCGACCTTGTTCGGCAATCCAAAACAAGGCCGCCGCCCTCTCCAGACGCGCCGTCGCCTGCGTAATTGTCTTTGATTCAATCCGTTTAGTAAAATCACGCACAATGATTTCTGGCGTCAACTGCCAATGTCCGCCGATGGATGATCTCTTTGCAATTTGCTCCAATTTTCTCAGGTATAAATATACAGTGCTTTTAGCCAGCGATTCTCCTACCATCTCCTCCTCAAGAATGCGATTTGCAAATGCTTTTGCACGAAAGGCGCCATCAGATGATTTTTCGTCCATACATATCCAGCCAATAATTAACAAAGAATGATTTAGGGCTGAATTCAGGACGCCGAGTGGGCGAAAAAAATCAACCTCTGAAATCAAAACCATCGGTAGATCGGCGCCAAAAAAGTCTTGGCGATGCCACCACCAACACTGAAAATTATGGCGGCAGGGGAAGGTTTCAGGCGAGAGTGTTTCGGTGGCAAGTGTGTCGTACCCAGTTTGCAGGTGACGTTTTCCTGGTCACATTGCAGCATTACTCCCCCAAAAGGTGTACGTATCGCCGCCAAAAAAGATACGTATCACAGCCGCAAAACAAGGATGAACAGGGGTTTCACGACTCTTTTGTGCTCAAATCCAGCCAAAATGTACACATATCACAGCATCTGTTGCCATGACAGGATTGCAATTGACGCTTGGCGGCGAAATTTCGTGGGAGTAATGCTGCACGCGCTGCCTGTGACCAAAAAATATTTTTGCGCAAACGAGACAAATTACATTTACGTGCCATCAAGGAGACGTCAGCGTGCTGTGTTGGTGCTTTGTAGGTGCTGCGATGGTGCAATAGCGGAAATCAACACGTTGTTCATTGGGTGGCATGTTACTGCTCCATGAGCGCACCAACAGAGCACCTTCAGAGCGCCGATGCAGCACATATTGCAACGATCATGAAAGCGCACAAGAATTGAAAAGAATTTAGATATTGATCAATTATCAGTTGGACCTTTGGCCGCTGATTTTGATTCAGCCTCTTGCTGTTGAAGTTGCTTGTGAGTCTGGTTGAAGACCTGATTGGCGATGGGCAAGTATTTCAAGATCAGCGGTTGACTGCTGGGATACTTGTTCTGCGCCACGTACTCCCGCGACTGCAACTGAATTGCTTGATCGCAGAACTGGTCAAAGACCTCTGCCCTCTCGGAAAGCGGGAGCTTTGCAACCACCTTCATTGCAGGGTGTGCGATGGCGACGACACCCAGGAAGGCCTTGAACATCGCCTCGCACTCTGCGCGCAGGGCTTGCACCTGCTCTTGTTGCAACTGTAATTGCTGCTTCAACTGCTCGTTCTCTTCCCTCAGCATCTCGTTCTCTGGAATCAGTCGCCTATTCTCTGCACCCAGTCGCTCGTTCGCACCGTACAGCCGGTCGATGAGCTGGTTGCGCTCATCAATCACGCCATTGGCGTGTATGGTGGCTTCATTCCAGCCCTGGGTGTACCCATGCTCACGCCCAACGGTCACGCCATCAGCCATGCCATTGGCGTGGCCGTTGTTGTAGCCGACGGATTCTGCAAGATAGCTATTCTCAAATCGGGACATGTGAATAATCTCCTCAATGCTTGATTATTTTGATACCCAAAGCATTTTTTTGCTCGTCGTATTTTCCAAATCAACATCATCGGTTGGATCAATGAATAATTCCGTTCCGAACTCACAACCCCACGCCTTGGTATCTGGATAATTTTTATCTCTGCATTCAAAGATGGCTGTACATCGTTTGGTTTTAGGCGCTGGTGAGGATGGGCTCAATGGTGGAATCACCACAAAGACCGCCACCTCTTCAAAGTTATTCTGATTCAAAATTTCTGCAGCAATCCCAACCTTTGTCACCATCAGATGGGTACGCCTCTTGTACACATGGCCGTCGGGCTCCTGGATTGGCTGCGTTCCGATGATGTGCAAAACAAGATGACCGGCAACTAATTCGGCAATTGGATAATGTCGAATGGGTCGATCTTTCTCTCCGCAGTTAATCATCTGCCGCTCAAAGCGTTGCTCAACCTGAAACATGGGCGTCCTTGAAGGTTCTGTGGTAAATGCTTTTCCCGCCAATTTTCAAATGCGGTTTGTCACCTCAATATGCGATGTTCGCATATTCAATGATCGCATGCAACCTCATGGGCCGAGTTGCCCATGTACAAGACCCTCTACACCCGCGAATACCAGCAGATGCTTGCCCTGCTGCGTGCCAAACGCACAGATGCCCAAGTCAGCCAGGTGGAGCTGGCGCGCCGCCTGGCGTGGACGCAGGCGGACGTGAGCAAGTGCGAGACAGGGGTGCGTAGGCTGGACGTGATCGAGCTGCGCATCTGGCTCAAGGCGCTGGGCTATGAGCTGGCGGACTTTGTGCGGGAGCTGGACAGCAGCGCCCCCCTTCTGCCTGACCAGGCCCCGCCTACAGCCGCTGGCGCCGCGTCTCAGTAATACTGCCGGATATAGCTGAACGCCTTCTCAAACAGCTCTTCATCCGCGTGCAGCTTGTATTTGAAGAGCGCTTTGCGCAAAGCCTTCTTCACCTCGCGCTCACCAGCCTGGGTGCCCTGCCAGCCGGGGAAGCGCACCAGACGCACGATTTCATCGATGTCGGCCACCACACGCTCGACCACCACCGGGGTGTCCGTGGTCTTGATTTCGTTGAACAACTCGGTCAGCGCCGCCTTGCCGCGATCCTCATCCTCTTCGGGCGGCACTTCCTTTTCGGCCTGCAGGGTTTCCTTGGCGATTTGCAGCAGCTGCTTCAAGAACTCCACGCTGTTGATCTGGCCGGACTCAAAGCGGTCTTTCAGCGCATCCAGCCGCTCTGAAAGCTGCTTGAATTTAGGATTGCTCGCCTTACCGCGCAGGCGGCGTTGGAGCTTGATCTCGATCTCCTTGGCCTTCTTCGGGTCGGGGTTGGAAAGTACCGCCTCCAGCAAGTCAGCGTCCAGCACCAGGGTCTCGAGGTCATCCCGCACGGCGTCCACATGCACGTTCTGGTGGATCAGCTCGATGGTCTTGGCGCCCAGCGAGTGCCAGATCAGCTTGCCGTGACCACTGGACGGCTGCACCGACTGGTACACCTGCGACAACCACTTGTAGTCCTTTTCGAAGGGGCCCAGAACGGTGTCCGGTGACAGCGCCTCCCAGATCTTGTTGAGCACGCTGTACTCAGCAGCAAAGTTGTCTCGCACCTCGTTGTTGGGCAGGCACTGCTGCGCGGCAATCAGGCCCTCATAGCCCTGCACGCTGCGGTCGCAGCCGGCAAAGAAGGCCAGGCACTTCTGCATCGCTTCGGGCAGCTTGTCCTTCAGCTCCTGGATGTTGCTGACCACCTGCTTGACGCTCTGGTCGTCGAACTCCAGCGCTGCCGCCACGTCATCGAAGATGCCGAGGTAGTCCACGATCAAGCCGTAGGTCTTCTGCTCGGAGTAGGTGCGGTTCACCCGGCAGATAGCCTGCAGCAGCGTGTGGTCACGCAGCGGCTTGTCCAGGTACATGGCCTGCAAGATCGGCGCATCGAAGCCCGTCAGCAGCTTGGCCGTCACGATGATCAGCTTCAGCGGGTCAGCCGGGTCGCGGAAGCGATCCAGCAGTCGCTCTTCTTCGTCGCGGCTTCGGTCGTAGGGCGCGTACTCTGGATGTTCCTTCTTGTCCGCCGCCTGCACCGACATGACGATGTCTGTAGCCTCGGGCGGCAGCAGCTTGTCCAACTCGGCCTTAAACAGCAGGCAGGACTCCCGGTCGAAGGTGACGATCTGCCCCTTGAAGCCGTTGGGCTCCACCTTGGTCTGGAAATGCTCGACGATGTCCTCACAGATCTTGCGGATGCGCTCGGGCGTTTTGACCAACACGGCCATCTTGGCGGCGGTCTTGGCGAGGTTGTCCTTGTCCAGATCTGACAGGCCGCCGGTCAGGTCTTTGTACGCGGCGTCCAGCGCGGCCTTGTCGATGTGCAGATCGATCAAGCGTGGTTCGAAGTGCAGTTGCAGCGTGGCACCGTCGCGGATCGACTCCTCGAAGCCGTACCGGCTCATGTAGCCTTTCTCGTCTTCGTCGGCGCCGAAGGCGTAGAAGGTGTTTCGGTCGGCACGGTTGATCGGCGTGCCGGTCAGGCCGAACAGAAATGCATTGGGCAGGGCCTCGCGCATCTTGCGGCCCAGGTCGCCTTCCTGTGTGCGGTGAGCCTCGTCTACTAGGGCAATGATGTTGCTGCGGTCGTTCAGGCTGCCGGTGGCCTCGCCGAACTTGAAGATCGTGGTGATGATGATCTTGCGCACGTCTTGCGCCAGCAGCTGCTGCAGCTTCTCGCGGCTGTCCGCCTTTTCCAGATTGGGGATGTCCGCCCCGGTGAATGTGCCAGTGATCTGGCTGTCGAGATCGATCCGGTCCACCACGATCAGCACCGTGGGGTTCTTCAGGCCGGCGTGCATGCGCAGCTTCTGCGCGGCAAACACCATCAGCAGTGACTTGCCCGAACCCTGGAAATGCCAGATCAAGCCCTTCCTGGGGTAACCCGCCAGCACGCGCTCGACGATCTTGTTGGCTGCTTCAAACTGCTGGTAGCGGCAAATGATCTTGATGCGCTGCTTTTTCTTGTTGGTGGCGAACAGGGTGAAGCTGCCGAGGATGTCCAGCACCACATGCGGGCGCAGCATGCTCTCAGCGGACAACTTGAGCGACTTCAGCGGGTGGTGCTGACCATCATCGCCATCACCATTCAGATGCCAAGGGCCCCAGTCCTTGACCGGCAGGCCGATGGACCCGTAGTGGTAGGCCTTGCCCTCGGTGGCTACCGAGAACACATTGCAGACGAACAGTTCCGGCACGAACTTCTCATAGTCATCGTGCACCTGCACCGCAGCGTCGACCCAGCTGATGCACTTCTTGACCGGGGTCTTGGCCTCGATCAGTACCAGCGGCAGTCCGTTGACCAACAACACCAGATCGGCGCGGCGTTCGGTAGGGCCGGCGCGGTAGGTGTACTGCTGGGTGACGATGTACTGGTTCTGCGCCAGGTCATCCAAGTCGATCAACCGCACCGGCACATGCTCGTTGTTGTGGCCAAAGGGCATCGAGCGCTCACCACGCATCCACGCGGTCATTTCCTCGTTGGCGCGGATCAGACCATCCGAGCGCACCGACAGCACGATGGCGCGCAGCTTGTAGAGCACCTCGTCGGCCCGGTCCGGCTGGGCGGCAATCTCGGGGTTTAGGCGGATCAGTGCATCGCGCAGCCAGGGTTCGACCAGAACTTCCTGGATCTGGCGCGGCACCTCAGACGGAGCAGCGTAGCGCCAGCCGATGCCTTTGGGGCTGGGACCGTAGCTGGCTTGAGGTTCCTGGGCGGTGTTAGCCGGGACAGCCTTGACTGGGCCGGCGAGCAGATCGCGGACGTAGGCTTCGACGGTGTTGGATTCGTTGAAAGAGCTCACTCTGCGTCCCCCGCAATTTCTGCCAGCAACTGCTTCTTCATCTCCTCTGCGGAAGAGCGGCGCACCATCGCTGCTCTTTCCGCAGACTTCGCGCACGCAATCTCCTCCAGCAGCTGCTTCTGCACCGCCAAGGGCGGCAAAGGAAGACGAACACGGAGTAAGTTACTGGCGTTCACGTTCGCCTGACTTACCGCTTTCGTTGCATATGCAAGAACTTGTCGACGCCCGAAATCAGAGTTCAGGTAAAGCGTGAGGAACTTCGGTTCCAGCTTTTCAGGGATAGTCTTGATCCGTACAAGGTACGAAGCAAAGACGTGATCGCCCTCGAGCTCGTACACCCCTGTTCGGCCAACCAGCTCATAGCTGTTTGTCCGGTTGAAAAGCACATCGCCGTCGATCAGCCGATAGGCTTCGAAGTCTTTCTCGCTGAGGTCTACATACTTGATGTCATTTTCGACGCAGAGCCCATCTTCGATATTCATCATTCGCAGCATCGTATATTGACCGTCCGATCCGGCGTTGATTGAGAGGCCGTACTGGGTCCCCTGAACGACTGAGCCAAGGTCGACAACTGGCCATTCTCGACTCAGTACGTCAGCAAGTAATGCGCGAACAAGCTGATCGGCAAATCCGCCAACTTCCTGATGCAACTCACCGGTTCGCTCGACTGCTCGAAGCAGATCAACAAGGCGTTTCTGTTCGTTTATAGGAGCAAGGGGAAACTCAAACTCCGCCAAACTCGTCCAGTTTGTACGAGGGCTCAGAGACCCCGCCGACGTGCCAACAGCGTGATCGAAGAAGGCATCGGTCTGGCAAATGAATGGCAGCAGCTCCGGCAGCAAGACCTGCGCATCCTTGGTCTCCAGCACGTAGATGTCCCCGGAACACACTCCAGAGAAATCCGCCACAGCCACCTTGCGCTGGTAAGCGCGTCGCTTGCCGAACAGCACCTGCCCAGGTTGAAACACGCTGGTGAAGGTCACGCCCTCAGCGACACTGCCCCAACGGCGGATGCGCAAGTCACCGGGTTCGAGATGTTCCAGGCCGACGTAGCGTTCAATGCCATCGGCCAGCGGATCTTGGCTGCGGGCTTTCGAGAGGCGCACCACGTCGCCGAATTTCACCCGACGCCAGCCCGGCTTCAGGAATTCATTCTTCATTTTCTTTGCTCACAAACGGCATGACGTAACCAAAGAACTCCTTGTGTGGAGTCCGTTCTTCCTGCCAGCGATATGGATTAGAGGGCGGGGTTTCCCGGTGCTGACTCATGGTGACAACGAGCCGCCGCTTCGCTCGTGAAACACCAACAAAGAACCCGCAGCGCTCTGCATCGGGCTTGCCCCAAAAAGTCTGATTTTCAACACCTAGAATGATGACCGAGTCGAACTCTAGGCCCTTGCTTTTGTGGATGGTCAGAATGCGCACCGCTTTGTCATCTACAAAGCGCTCAAGCGCCTTGGGTAATTCCGGCTCAATTTTGAGCAGCTCTTCGATACGTGCTTTGGTGTCGCGGACCACCTCTTTTAGCCGATCTGACGTTTCGTAGTCAGGCGAGAGCGCTACCAAGGTTTCTCGGGAGATCTTGTTCAAAAATCCTCGCGCCGACTCCCACCAACCTGAGTAGGGCTCATCAATCAACTCCTGAAGTGATGCGCTCTTGCGCTGTGCCTTGATCAGGCGATCAAAGTCCCGGCGAGTACTGGCCTGGATTTCGTCATCGGCAAAAGGCACCAGCAAGTTCATCAGCCGCACCCATGACTTGGGCTCACGCTTGCCGTAAATACAAGACAGATAATCGACCACCAAGCGCGCTGCAGGCTCGGTGGTAATGTCTTGCAGCTGTTGTTCGTTGCGGTAGGGAATGCCTTTCGCCTCCAGCGCCGCAATCAGATGGTTGGCGTAGAGATCCGGTTGCTTTGAGATCAGTACGGCGATCTCCGAGTGTGGGACTAGCTCGTGATCAATCCACCCGGCAATCCGATCAGCCAGGTGATCAGCTTCTTGTTGACTGTCTTCGAAGCCCCAGGCGAGGACCTCTCCTTCATCCCCGGCAATTTGCTCTTCCGGCATGACCGATGCGGAGTCAAGCACGCGGATGATTTCGTTCTGCAAGCGCAACAGTCGCGGCTTTGAGCGAAAGTTGCGGTACATGTTGAGTGGGATTGCCGAAAAATCGGCTGCAAAGGTTTGGAAGATGCCGTCGAGCGCACCGGCCCAGCCCATGATTTTCTGCTTGGTATCACCGACTGCCGTCAGCCGGATGCAGGTACCTTGGAAGGCGAGCTTCACGAGCTCGTATTGCTTGTCTGTACAGTCCTGAAATTCATCCAGGAAAACGTCGCTGTAGGTCTGGCGAATGGCATTCCGGGCAAACTTTGACTTCTGAAGAATCTGAATAGCGAGAGGAATCAGATCATCGAAGTCGATCTGCTTATGAGCCTCCTTGGGTTTGCCAAGCGTGTAGCCAGGCTCAAGCGCATCTTTGCCGGTCAGGACAGGACGGAAGCGATCGATGATGCGCTTGGCAAGGGCATGGAAGGTGTAGCTGTCAAAGCGTGAAGCGAGATCACCGCCACAACGGCGCTGTACCCGCTCCTTCAGATTCTTGCTGGCATCAACCTTGAACGAAATGGCCAAAATCCGTTTGGGATAACGACAAGTCCCCGTGCGCAGCAGGAAGTCTGCCCGCTGCGCAAGCATCTCGGTCTTGCCCGCTCCTGGGCCTGCTGTCAGCGCGAGGCTGCGCGTCTGCTCCTTGGCCGCGCGTAGTGCATTCGGTTCAAGGGTCAGTCCATCGGCAGGTTCCCAGGCATCGACTGCAATCACTCAGGCAACTCCGCGAGTTTGGCGATAACGGCATCAGCCAATCGTCCAAGTGATTCGGGCATATTTGCGAGCAAATCTGCATCGCTGAGCTTCGCGAGCGCTTCAATGTGTGCAGCCGGTTTGCTGCCCAGCTTGAAGCTGCGGTGGTAGGTGCTGAACAGTTGCTGTGCGTCTGCGCTATATTGACTTGCGTCGTGATGGCTCTTGCCGAGAACCGCCTTGATCGTCGACTCGTCGGGCCTTTCTCTCTCAACACCATAGGCATCTGGATACGCAATCAACATGGCGAAATCCAGATCCATTGGGTAGGAAAAAAATACGCCTCCACGCTCTAAGTTCGCCAAGTGGTTGCAGTAAAAAGCAGGCAGTGACGGACTCAGAATCTTGTAGGTGTCATCATCCCAATTCGGGATTGAAGCCTGATTCATTCCGGGAAATATCGATACCCACTTAGGATCGAAGAGCTCTTTGTTCTTGATTGCGTACTTAATTCTCCCCCAGCCGCCTTGAAAACGCGCCGTATCAAGATCGAGCAGCGTTAGATATGGAATACCCAATGCAGACAGAAGGCGCCAGAAGTGGTTGACGTGCCGCCCACCAAGTGGCGCGATGGTGACAGCTGACTCATCAACCGGCGCACTTTTGGCCTGAAGAAGGCGTGGCAACACAATTTCTTCGCTATCGCCTTCGCCAAGCACGACAAGCCGCGAGAAATAGACCTCCGGAAAGGCTTGTACTGCCTCGCGCACAAACTTGTGAGCTTCATCAGAAGCGTCTGGCAGCTGGATATGCGTGACGCGCGATGTTCGCTCCTCGGTCAGCCGCAGATAGCGGATACGTTCTGGAGCGACGCGCCGCAGCATCGACGGTGCGTGGGTGGCGATCAGCGCTTGTGCGTCGCCTTTGCCGACCAATCCATTGAGGGCATTGACGATTCGCCCAAGGTAATGCGGCGATAGGCTGTTTTCTGGTTCTTCGACCGCCACCACCGTAAACACAGGTGGGCGCAGTTTTTCTACGTCGAAAGAATTGTCATTTTCAGCCAGAGCAGCGCGACCAATGGCTTGCGAGGACAGCACGAGGGACAGATAAAGCATCGACTTCTGGCCGTCGCTCAGTCGTGAAAAATCGACCAGCGGCTCTTCATGACCAGGCGTGAACGACACAGACATGTGCCGTAACAAGGCCTCGATTTCAGACGTAACAAAAGTGAGCTTGGGGTCGGCGAAGAAACTCCCCTTGTGCAAGGCGCTCCATGCCGTTTTCAAGCTTGTACTGAAGGCTTTTATTGACGGATTGGCCGTCAAGCTTCCGCTGATTTGATCGGTCAGGCCCTTGATTACAGCTCGCTCTGACTCCCAGTTCACCGCACGCAGCATGCGTCCCAGCAGTGCATTGGCGCCGTAGGCAATGTGATCTGCGGGATCACGGCGTGCAGGCAGGTAGTGAACGTGAATATGGTTGCGTTCAGATCGGGGGACTTGAGCACTACTCAGTGGCGAGCCATCCGCATTGATATCCAGCACATAGACCATGCTTTCTTCTATGTCCCCATCCAGCCCCATGGTGGCGGAAAGGCGAAAACGAACACGCGGGGTGCCATCGGCCTCCTCAAGACGCATGTGGCCGAAATGAGGCGCTACCGTACTGTTGTCTTCGTCGTCACCAAGCTCCGGGAACAGAAAGTCGGCCTCGATCCATAGCTGACGCTCAGCAGGCGGTGCTGCCTCGTTGAATGGGACATGAAAGTCCGAGCGCAGGATTCGGCGTAGCGATGGATCAAAGGCAAAAAGACGGCAAAGGGCTTGGAGTGCTGCTGTTTTGCCCGAACCGTTGGGCCCTATCAAGTAGGTAATTTCTTCCAACCCGAGCTCAGTAGTTTGCTCGCCAAAGGACTGGAAGTTTGAAAGGCGTAAGGTTGCGAGCTTCACAGGTGCTTTTCCCCTGATATGGAGAGATTTCCAGCCATATACGCTTGGCGCGGGTACTTGGCGCTTTCGGGTGAGCGCAGTTGCAATTGCCCTACACGCACCAGAGGACAAATGTGTTCAATCATCAAACCGTTGTGGTGTGTTCCCAGCAGCGGCTCCAATGTTTGAATGCTTAAAAAGAATAGCTGCTCACGCTTTTCAGCAAAGCGCGAAGAACAAATTTGGTTTGATTTTTTCCACACCATTTGGCTAGGCATCAGTGGCGGCCTGCTTGAGCTGAAAGCTCAGCTTCAAGTCATTCATCCACGATGGGTCAATCAAGTGGTCATGCTGTAAACGTCCGACCACGATACCTGGGTGGATGCCGATTTGTTGGGCAAATGCTCTGACAGCATCTTTGGTTCGAAGCACGCCAAGTTGAGCCGTGTAGTCCTGATGAATAAGAACGTTGCCCGCCCATTGGTTGGCTTCCTGTTCACGTGGATCGGTGCTGTGGCTGGCATTGGGGTCATCCAGAAAGATGGATTTTTTACCGTCTTTGCTGTCTGCGTGCAGCAGGATATGCGCCGCTTCGTGAAAGAAGGTGAACCAAAATTTATCGTTGGTCTTGCCGTAAAGCGAAAGCTGTATCAGTGGCCGGGTTGGGCTAAGCCAACGCGCCACGCCACTGACGTGGGCACGTGGGATGGCGGGCACCAAGGCCAGCAAAACGCCCGCATCGTGCAAAAGCGTGCGCATGCGGGGTTCAAAAATTTCTGGCGGCTCACAGGTAAGCCCGCGAATTTCTTTCAGGGCGTGGGCAAACCGCGCTTTGTCGTACTTGGGGCCGTCGAGCTTTTCCGCTACTTGTTCGCCCAAACGTAACCAGGCCGAGATGGCGCCCACATCGCTTTGTTCGTCGCGACTGCGACGAAACGCAACTTGCATGCCACCGTAGTGGCTGCGCCATTCATCGGGCGAGGCGACGCCAAAAAAGCGCAGGCAGGATTCGACAATGCTCGGCTTGTTCTTGGCATCGATGCGCGCCTTGGCAATCGCGCCACTGCTCATCAATTCTTTGACGGGCAACTCATCCAGCCAGGAAATCCAACAGGCATGGCGCTCTGTGGCTTCCAGTCGGGCTTTGTGCTTTTGGTAATTGGCTTCTAGCTTGAGCCAGAAATCCATGGAGCTGCCCAGCACACGTTCCAGCCTTTGGGCCGCATCCACGGTGATGGGCACCTTGCCATTGATGAGCTGGCTGATGTGTTTTTCGCTGTAGCCCAGCCGCTGGGCAAGTTCGCCTTGCGTCCAGCCACGCTCTTCGGCCAGGTCAAAAACGGACTCGCCGGGAGCCAACACCCAATCCGGCGCAAATGGAGCACTCAGTTCAGTCATGGTAGTCCCCGATGTATTCAATGGTCACGATAGTCACTTGCGCCCAGTCAATGCCGCCGTCCGGCGTGGCGGGGCAAGGGTCGTGGGCGGGAACAAAGGTCAGGCGCCAGCCTCCGGCCAGGTCAAGTGCAAACTCTCCATAGCGGTCTCCCTTGAGAGGGTGCGGATTGCCTGCTACCAAGTCAGTGACGGAGGTGGCGGCCTCCAGGGCTTGGAGGCGCACCATCAGCTTCTTTGCGCAGGCTGCCCCAAGTGCCTTCTGTGCTACAGCACGTTTAAGGCACAAGTCTTGAAGCTTTTGGTCTTTGTAGCCAATCTTCAAAAGAGCTCCATTCTATAAATTTTTACCTATTTGGTAAAGTTTAATTTTTAAACCTCAGACCATCTAGCGTTTCCACCAATGCGTCCATCTGTTGCCAGAACGCGCGACCATCGGTTTGCCACTGCGCCCATGCGGCTTGCAGTGTGACGGCCTCGTCTGCGTTGGCGGGGGTAGCGTTTTGGCGTTTGACGTAGAGCGGGATGGACAGGTTGCCGGCGTTGGCAGCAATGTCTGCCAGCGTGGCCACGGCGGCAAAACCGGGTACGTCAGCAAAGGTCTGATAGGCGGATAGGATGCGCTGCTGGTGCTCAGGCTTCAGAAAGCTTTGCGCCCGCTCGCGGGTGACTTCATTCACCGCGTCGATAAAGATCACCTTGCCCTTGCGAGCGGGGGCCTTCTTACGGTTGCAGATGACGATGCACGACTCCATCGGGGAGTTATAGAAAAGGTTGGGACCCAAGCCGATGACAGCCTCGACCCAGTCCTGCTCGACCATCTTGGCGCGCATGGTCTGTTCTTCATTACGGAACAGCACGCCGTGGGGCCAGAGCACGGCACTACGCCCCTTGGCGGTGAGGCTGGTCAGGATGTGCTGCTGGAAGGCGTAGTCGGCGCGGCCCTGCGGCGGCGTGCCAAGGGAGTTGCGGCCCCACTTGTCACTGCTCCAGGCCTCGCGATTCCACTGCTTGATGGAGTACGGCGGGTTGGCCAGGATCACGTCGAACTGGCGCAGGCGGTCGCCCTCGATGTGCTTGGGTTCGGCCAGGGTGTCACCCCGGATGATCTCGAAGTCCTCCACGCCGTGCAGGAACAGGTTCATGCGAGCGATGGATGAGGTGATGAGGTTGCGCTCTTGCCCGTAAAGCTTGAGCGTGCGGTACTCGCCACCCGAGCGCTTCACTTCGTCCAGCGCCGAGATCAGCATGCCGCCGGTACCGCACGTGGGGTCGTAGATCGACTCGCCCGCCTGCGGGCTGAGCAGTTGCGTCATCAGGTGGACGACGGTGCGGTTGGTGTAGAACTCGGCCGCCGTGTGACCGGAATCGTCCGCGAACTTCTTGATCAGGTACTCGTAGGCGTTGCCGAGCTCGTCCTCCGGCACGTTGGCCACCGAGAGTGTCTGCGTCGAGAAGTGCTCGATGAGGTTTTTCAGCGTTTCATCGGGCAGGCGCTCGCGGTTGGTCCATGGCGCATCACCGAAGATGCCGTCGAGCAGATCCGGGTTGGCCGTCTCGATGGCGCGCATGGCCTTCTGGATGACTGCGCCCACATTCTTGGGTGCTTGGCGTACATCGTTCCAATGGGCACCTGCAGGGATCTGGAAGCGGTGGTTCTCGGCAAACTGGGCATAGGAGAGGTCGCCCTTCGAGTTGGCCAGCGCCGCCTGGTATTCCTCATCCCAGACATCCGAGACCCGCTTGTAAAACAGCAGCGGGAAGATGAACTGCTTGTAGTCGCCGGCGTCGATGAGGCCGCGCAGCAGCACGGCGGCGCCCCAGAGGTAGCTTTCGAGTTCTTGTTGGCTGATGCGTTTGGTGCTACGAGCTTTCTCTTGTTCCATCTGGGCAAACTTTTCCTTCAGTCGAGCGCGCGCAGCATTAGCCAGTTCTTCAGTAAAGATCTTGTTGTCTTTGAATGGGCGGTCCGAACTCATTGCAGCCATCCCCCTTCAGTCATGACCTGCGCGAGCCGCTCTTCGGCTTCACGGCAGCGGGTGAGCGCGTCCTTAAATGCCGCGATGGCATCGGGCAGCGGTGGGATGTCTTCTTGCAATGGCGGCAGGACATAGCGCGAGATGTTCAGCGTCCAGTCTTCGGCTTTGATCTCGTCGAGACTGACCACCCGGGCCGCGTCCTGCACATCGGCAAAGCCGCGATACCAGTTGAGGATTTCGGTGGCGTGCTCGGGCTCCAGATAGTTTTGGGCGCGGCCCCGGCGGAACAGGCGCGACGCATCGGCGATCAGTACCTTCTTCTTGTGCTTGGCCGGCTTGCGCTTGCGCAGAACCAGGATGCACGCGGCGAGGCCGGTGCCGTAGAAAAGGTTGGGCGCCAAGCCGATCACCGCCTCGACCAGATCCATCTCCAGCAGCTTCTGGCGGATGTTGCCTTCCACACCTTTGCGGAACAGGGCGCCCTGGGGCAGCACCACGGCCATCCGACCGCTGACGTCGGCCATCGACTTGACCATGTGCTGCACCCACGCGAAGTCACCGCTGGATGAAGGCGGCAGACCGGCAAAATTGCGGCCGAAGGGATCGTTCAGCCACAGGTCCTCGCCCCACTTTTCCAGCGAAAACGGCGGATTGGCGATGACGCAGTCGAATGTGGCCAGCCGGTCGCCCTCGAAGAAGGCTGGGTTGCGCAGCGTGTCGCCGCGCACCACCTGGAAGTCCTCGATGCCGTGGAGAAACAGGTTCATCCGCGCGATGGATGAGGTGGTGAGGTTCTTCTCCTGTCCGTACAGCTTGCCCCACAGCCGCTTCACGTCACCATGCTGTTCCTTCACGTGCTGCACGGCGGCCAGCAACATGCCACCAGTGCCGCAGGCCGGGTCGTAGATGGTCTCGGCCTCTTTAGGGTCGAGCATATCGATCATCAGCCGCACGACGCTGCGCGGGGTGTAGAACTCCCCGGCCTTCTTGTTGGTGGCGTCGGCAAACTTCTTGATCAGGTATTCGTAGGCGTCGCCAAGCAGGTCCGAGTTGACGTTCTTGTTGCCGAACGTCAGCTTGGAAAAGTGCTCGATCAGGTCCTTGAGCAAGGCATCGGACAGCCGCTCCTTGTTTGACCACTGGGCATCGCCGAACACGCCGTACAGGGTGTCGGGGTTGGCCTTCTCAATTTCGCGCATCGCACGCTGAAGAGCCGTCCCGACATTGCTGGCCTTGGTGCGAACGTCGTTCCAGTGGCAGTCTTCCGGGATCTGGAAGCGGTGCGACTCTGGGAAGCAAGCCAGTTGCTCGTCGCCGGTTTCATCGACGATCTCTTGGTATTCCTCATCCCAGACATCGCAAATGCGCTTGAAAAACAGCAGCGGAAAGATGTAGGTCTTGAAGTCGGCAGCATCCACTGGGCCGCGCAGGATGGTGGCGGACTCCCAGAGATGACTTTCGAGTTGGGCTAGGGTGATATGGGGGAACGGGTCGTTCATTGCTTGGCAGTTTTTTTCGTTTTTGCCGTTCCCGTAGAAGCGAGCTGAAGGTTGTGCTGACGAGCGTAGTCCAACACCAGGATTTCGATCATGGAAGAGACCGAGCGCCGCTCGCGCTCAGCGGCCAAGCGCACCAATTGCTTGATCTCAGAAGAGGTGCGGATGGAGAGGGTTTCGTCCTTGAGAAGCGACATGGCAATGCACAGGATGGTTGTCGTGCAAATGTACTGCATATGCTTCGCGGCTGGAATGAATTCGTGCGCATAGGTGAACACCGTCAGATGCCTGTGAAAAGTGCATGTTGTCGGATGAAATCCACTGCTTTACAATTTTAAAACAAATCAACTTAATATTAAATTGAGGTGAAAACAGATGATCATCACGATTGGAAACACCAAAGGCGGGGTAGGCAAGACGACACTGGCTGTGAACCTGGCCATCGCCCGTGCTCTTGCGGGACGTGACGTGTGGCTGATTGACGGCGACCGCCAGGGCACCGCCCAAACAGCCATCAGCATTCGCGCGGCAGCGGGACACACGCCAGGCATAGCCTGCGCTACCTACCCGGATGGCCCCACCTTGCGTGCCCAGGTGCAGCAGCAGGTCGCCAAATTTGATGATGTGGTGATTGACGCTGGCGGACGAGACTCAACCGCATTGCGTGCGGCGCTGGTCTTGTCAGACGTGCTGCTGGTGCCGTTTCAGCCACGCAGCTATGACGTATGGGCGCTGGGTGACATCGCAGCCCTGGTTGATGAGGCGCGCAGCGTGCGCGAAGGCTTGCGTGCCTTTGCCGTACTCAACTGCGCCGACCCTGGCGAGTATTCCAGCGACAACGCCGAAGCGGCTGCTGCCGTAGCCGAAGTGCCGCAGTTTGAGCACCTGCCGACCCCACTGCGCCGCCGCAAGGCCTTTGCCAACGCAGCAGGCGCTGGCCTGTGCGTGCTGGAGGCTAAGCCCAGAGACGACAAGGCGATCGCAGAGCTGAATTCGCTGCTGGACGCATTGTTTTAATACTAAAAACATTGCATTTCAATCTTTGATTGCTGTATGGCCATTACAAGGAAACCAACCAAAACTGCCGAAGCTGTCGCTTCCGAGGCGGCAGACGCTTTCATTGCCGGGGCGCCGGATGCTGGCGTAGATACGCCTCTGGCGCCACGCAGGGTGCGCAAGGGGCGCAAAGTGCAAATCACACTCACCATCACCGAGCCCTTGCTGGAGCGGGTTGATGAGCTCGCTGGGCAGCTGGGGCAGAGCCGGGCAGCGGTGATCAATCTGGCTGTGGTGCAGATGCTGGAGCGAGGGTTGCGGCTGGGTGTGGGGGAGTGAGCTGGCAATACCCGCAGAAGTCTTGGCGAACCGGCCGAAACATGTCACCAGCTCAACCTCCTTGAGCTGCCCGTTTGCACTGGTGGTAGTTATCCACAGGTGCTTGCTGGTAGAAAGAAGGTAGAAAGAAGGTAGAGAGCAAAAAAGTGCTGATTTATCCATTTAAATCAACAGCTTAGAAAGGAGGCGTGGAACGCTATGCCACTAAAACGGAATGCTATGCCACCGATGTGGAACGCTATGCCACTGCTTGCGGAACGCTATGCCACTGCTTATCGCCACATGGCAAGCTGTGGCTTGCCTTTGGTGCTCTCCTCAAGCCGCCACGCGCTGATGATTCCCAGTCGCTCCACTTCCTTGCAAGCGGCGGCGAGTGCCTTTTGAAACTTCCCCAGAGGGCTGGCGTACTGCATCTGTGCTTTGAGATCATCCAACGCAAAGCGCTGAATAGGGTCTGCAGATGTAGCCAGCAGCCGCTGAAGGGTCTTGGCCATATCTAGCCCGCGCCTGATTTGCATCCGTTTTCTCCAGTCGAGTAGGCTGTATTCATGATTGCCGAACATCAACACCCAGCGAGGATCGAGGGTGTACATGTACGTTTCGCTGCCTCCATCGAAACTCACATCCCTCAAGATGTTGAATGAAACCATCTTGCCAACCGCGTAGTTGAATGATCCGTCCTGTTTCCTGACCTCCAGGAATAAGGTTGCTTCGCGCAGGCGCTTCATGCTCTGATGGAGCCAGACGTATTGCGAGCTCCCGATCTTGCCTGACTTGATTGCTCGTAGTAGCTGCTTGCGGTTCAGCACCACTGGAGTCCCAAATAAAAAGGGCTGCGCAAAGGCAATCAGCGCCATGATGAGGTCTCCATCGGCCTCGTCCAACTGCTCTCCCGTGTATTCAAGGACACATTTTCCCCGTGTAACCATCACGGCCTGCCGATGAAATTTGCGCGGCCCACGCGCGATCGGCGCAATGAGACTAGAGCGATTTAGGCGATTTGGAAAGGCGCCTATCTCGAAGCCTGGAAGAAATAGCTGCTGAGGCGTTTCTGCTAGCTTCTTCTCCGTCTGTATTGCCGCTTCCAAGGCTTTTCGTCGAAGTTGAGCCAGTGCCCTGCTCGACCGATTGGAAAATTCAGCTAATACGTCTGGGCAAGCTTCCTCTATTGTTGCAGCTCCTGCCTTGGCAGCTCTCTCCCGTACCCACGCCAATTTCTGCTCGAAGGCATTCGATTGTTTGATCACGTTTGAGCCGCGAGTGAGCAGCGTTTCCTCACTCACAGCTTTAACCCTGCTGTGTGCCTCCCTCCCTTGAGCGCGTCAAATATTTCTCGATTTCTTGAAGGGACAGGCGCGGGCTTCTTGCACCAACCTGAACGGGGCGGGGAAATGATGGATCAGTCTGGATTCTTCGCCACAGCGTTGTGCGGCTGAATCTAAGGAGCTGGCAAGCCTCTGGAAAAGTGAGCAACTGGACTGTCATGAAATGTTCTGTGTTCATGCGGCACAGTGTGCAAATTCACAACACAAGCAGCTAGGGATCACTCACCCGAACAGCTCCATTGACAACAACAAGAAGCCGATGTAGGCATCATGGAAAAATGAAAAATACATGCCTTGCCTGCTTGTATTTTGTTGCCAACTAGCCCAGTCAATCAAATGTCACCCGGCCACCATTTCTTAAACCCCCAAGCACATTAAAAACATCTCTCAGTGCCACGCCTCCAACCAATTCGACATTATTCTTTTTCAATTCATTCAGTCTAGGCCTTAACACACGATCTAAAGAGTGCGCCTGCATGCCAAACCATTCATTTTTAAAACCAATGAAATCACACGCCTTTGCAAACAAATAAAAAATATTATTTTCTGATATGACCCCTTTAGATGTAGAAAAATTAATCTTGTATTTTTTAGACCACTCGACAAATTCGAGCAATGTAGATTGAAAGACCAATTCACGAGAAAGCAAAATTCCGTCAATTGAAAATCTGTATTTCATTGAACACTCCAGCTTAGCCTTCAATTCGGAGAGTTGCGACACAATTAAATCATCACTCAAACTACAAATCAAATCGGCAATTTTTTTAATTTTATTTTTATTGGCATATATTTTTGACGGGGTTGAGGCGGTCAAAAATTTACCCTCAAGCCATTGCAAAGATTTTTTATTGCCAAATGAAAGCAAAAAGAAATCTTCAACAGCATCATTTGAATTATCAATTTTCTGATTTTGCAAAAAGCATTCAACTTCTTCTTTGAATTTCTTCAAATAAACAAAGTTGCAATTGCCACTCAATGAATTGGTGAAATTAATCATAGATGTATGTTGTTAACTCAGAGTGCAGATAAAATTACACCACTCCTGCATCATCTTCGCTCTCTCCGAAAAATAGTCAGTGTGGCTATACGTTCGCCGGACTTGGTTCTGATCAATATGCGCAAGCTGCGCCTCGATCAACTCGCTACGATGCCCCATCTCATGCAACATGGTTGACCCCGTCGTTCTTGTCCCGTGCGGGGAATAAGTCCCAGCCCAGCCGTTCTTGTAAAGCAGTTGCCGGAAGGTGGCGATTGCGAGCGGCTTCTGCTTGGAGTCCCTGCCCGTGAAGACGTATTTGTACTTCCCGGTTTGTGGCTGCATCCCTGTGAAAATTTCCAAGGCCTGATCTGTCAGATAGATCGAATGGGGCCGCCGCGCCTTCATGCGTTCAGCGGGTATCGTCCACACTCGCTTCTCCAGGTCAATTTCCGACCATTCAGCCGCAGCAACCTCATTGGCACGCAGCAGCGTGTACCAGAGCAGGCGGAAGGCCTGCACCGTCATGAAGTTACCCCGGTGTTCACCGATCTCGCGCAGCAGCTTGCCGACCTGTTCCTTGCTCAACGCCGTTTTGTGCTGCGTCTTGTTTTTGGGAAGAGCATTGCGCACCGGCCAGACTGGATCAATATCGGCGCGCAAGGTGGCGACCGCGAATTGAAAGATGCTTGACAGCGTGCGCTTGGCCTCAGCGGCCACCGTGGGAGCGCGTATGTGCGTGGCTTGGAGGATGGCAAGCACCTGATGCGCGGTGATGTCACGCACCGGCAGCTTCCCCAGCATCGGAAACACCACCCGACGCAACATGTCCAGCCGCCGCTTTTTCGTGATGTCTTCCCAGTCCTTGGTTGCCAGCCATTCCGCTGCAATCAACTCCAGGGTGTTGCGGCGATCCAGCTCCTGGCGCACCTTGTCAAGCTGCTTTTGCTGGACAGGGTTGATACCGTCCTTGACGAGCTTGCGTGCGGCCTGGGCTTTCTCACGCGCCTCGGACAAGGGGGTGACGGGGTACTCGCCCAAGCCCATCATCGACTCCTTGCCGCCCAGCTTGAAGCGGTAGCGGAAGGCTTTGACGCCATTGGGCTTGACCTCCAGATAGAGGCCGTCGCGGTCGTTCAGTCGGTAGAGCCGTTCGCGGGGTTTGGCGGTGCGGCAGCGCATGTCGGTAAGCATGGGCTGAACCATACCCACCAAACCGAGAGCCCGTCAAGAACCATACCCACAGGCGTACCCAATTTTTGCTTGGAAAGAAATGAAAAACGGCGCAACGTGCTGAAACATGAAGCGCCGTCAAATTGCATCCAAGTCATTGATTTCAAATGTTTTTATGAACTACATTGAAACAAAATGAATAGATGCGAAACATCACAAGAGCACTCAGACGTTGAACAGGAAGTTCATCACGTCGCCGTCCTTGACGACGTACTCCTTGCCTTCGCTGCGCATCTTGCCGGCGTCCTTGGCGCCCTGCTCGCCCTTGAACTGGATGTAGTCGTCGAAGGCGATGGTCTGGGCGCGGATGAAGCCGCGCTCGAAGTCGCCGTGGATCACGCCCGCGGCCTGCGGCGCGGTGTCGCCGATGTGGATGGTCCAGGCGCGCACTTCCTTCACGCCGGCGGTGAAGTAGGTCTGCAGCCCCAGCAGCTTGAAGGCGGCGCGGATCAGGCGGTTCAGGCCCGGCTCGGTCTGGCCCATTTCCTCCAGGAAGATGGCCTTGTCCTCGTCGCCCATCTCGGCCATGTCGGCTTCCATCTTGGCGCAGATGGCGACCACGGGGGCGTTCTGGCCGGCGGCGTAGTCCTTCAGGCGGTCCAGCAGCGGGTTGTTCTCGAACCCGTCCTCGCTCACGTTGCCGACGAACATGGCCGGCTTGGCGGTGATCAGGCACAGCGGCTTGAGCAGCGCCTGCTCGTCCTTGGACAGCTGCAGCGTGCGCACCGGCTTCGCCTCGTTCAGCGCGGCCTGCACCGGGGCCAGCACCTTGAGCATGGCGGCGGCTTCCTTGTCGTTGCCGCTCTTGGCGGCCTTGGTGTAGCGCTGCACGGCTTTTTCGACCGTGCCCAGGTCGGCCAGGCACAGCTCGGTCTGGATCACCTCGATGTCGGCGATCGGATCGACCTTGCCGGCCACGTGGATGACGTTGGCGTCCTCGAAGCAGCGCACCACGTTGACGATGGCGTCGGTCTCGCGGATGTGCGCCAGGAACTGGTTGCCCAGGCCCTCGCCCTGGCTGGCACCGGCCACCAGGCCAGCGATGTCGACGAACTCGACGATGGCGGGCAGCACGCGCTCGGGCTTCACGATCCCGGCCAGCTGCGCCAGGCGCGGGTCCGGCACCTCCACCACGCCAGTGTTGGGCTCGATGGTGCAGAAGGGGTAGTTCTCGGCGGCGATGCCGGCTTTGGTCAGCGCGTTGAAAAGCGTGGACTTGCCCACGTTGGGCAGGCCCACGATGCCGCATTGCAGGCTCATGGCGGGTACGGGGGAAAGTGCAGGGAAGGCCCGATTCTAACGTCGCAGGCACCGGCAGGCCTGCGCACCTTCAACCATGAAATCCGGTCTTGGTCCTCATCGGACAATGACAATTAGCTATTATTTATGCAGCATTGCAAAGTCGCCGACCGGCCGGCCCGGCGCCGCACCGCCGGCGGCCGCGTAGCGCTGGCGAACGCAGGTGCGGGCTGCGGTATCGTTGGCAACCGCGCGGCAGAGCCGCCCGCCACCTCATGCACCCGCCAGCACCCCGTACCCCTGCACGCCTGCACGGCGCCCCGGCACCGGTGGCGGCCCCGCGCGGTGCCCGGCCCGGACGCGGGGCAGCCGCATGAACCCGCTGGGCGCACTGCATCGCCGCCTTGGCCAGCTCGGCTGGTGGCCGCACGTACCGCTAGGTCTGGGCGTGCTGGCGCTGGGGCTGTTCCAGCTGGGCGACCTGGTGCACCGGCTGCTCGCCGGCGGCGTCACGCTGCACAACTTCGTGCAGGTGTCGGTCGCGGTGTTCTCGGGCATCGCCTCGGGCGCGCACCGGGTCATTTCGGGTGTGTTCAGCGTGACCATGGGGGGTGGCCTGATGCTGCGCTCGCGCCTCGCCTGGACGGTGATGGTGCTGCTGCTGCCGCTGAACCTGCTGCTGCCGCTGGCGCTGCGCGAGCCCCTGCATCCGGCCCTGCAGGCCTGGGCCCTGCTGCTGTGGTTGCTGCTGCTCCGCTACCGCGCCAGCTTCTCGCACCGCAGCTTCACCACCGCCACCATCTTCTCGGCCGGCAGCGTGCTGCTGCTGATCGCCTACGGCGTGTTCGGCGCATTCTTCATGGGCGACCAGTTCAAGCCGCCCATCGACAGCCTGGAAAAGGCCATTTACTTCGCCGTGGTCACCATGTCCACGGTGGGCTATGGTGACATCATCCCGACCACGCCGGAAGCGCGCCTGTACGTGGTGTCGCTGATCATCATCGGCATCACGGTGTTCGCCACGTCGATCAGCACGGTGGTGGTGCCCCTGGTCAACCGGCGGTTTTCGTCCGTGATGAAGGTAGGCAGGTTTCTCATGACACAGTCCGATCACTACGTCATCGTCAGCAACAGCGCGCTGGCGCGCAATACAGGGCGGCAGCTGGTGCGGCGCGGCGAGAAGACGGTGTTCATCGTCGAAGCCAAGCCCGACAACCCCGAGCCCGACGTGCAGTACGTCGTCGGCAGCGCCAGCAACACCGACGTGCTCAGAAACGCCGCCGTCGAGACCGCCCAGGCGGTGCTGGCCCTGGGCGAGGACGACGCGAACAACGCCTTCGTGGTGCTGGCCGTGCGCGAGCTCTCGCAACGGCCGAAGACCGTCATCGCCGTCAACGACACCCGCAACCTTGCGCGGGTCCAGCTGGTCAGCCCCGACATGGTCATCGCGCCCACCATCCTGGGCAGCGAACTGCTGGCCATGGCCATGACCAACGAGCAGCTCGACGGCACCGACCTGGTCGGCAAGCTGTTTCCGGCGCGGGGCAAGGCCTCCTAGCGCCCATCCACGCAGGTTCAGAACTTCCAGTCGGCCGCCACCGCGTCGCCCACGCGCAGCGTGTGGCCGGCGCCGCGCACGATCACCGCGTTCATGCCGAAGGTGATGCCGCCATCCACCACCGGGTTGGCGCGGTAGGTGCTCAGGGTATCGAGCACCTCGGGGCTGGTCTCGCCAGTGGCCGGGTCGACATTGGGGATGGGGCAGCGCGGGCAGGGCTTGACCGGGCGCAGCACCACCTCGCCCTCGGCGCAGGCGATGCGCAGCTCGGCCAGGCGGTCCTCGTCCTGCGCCTCCACGCCTTCCAGCACCAGGTTGGGCCGGAAGCGCTCCATGCCCACCGGCGCGTGGCCGGCGGCCTGCAGCCTGCCGTTCAGCTCGTCCAGCGAGGCGGTGCTGGCCACCAGCACCGGAAAGCCGTCGGCAAACTCCACCGGTGCGTCGATCTCGCCCGTCCACTTTTTGGAGGCCAGGCGGTTGGTGTCCGGGTCGAAGCGCACCAGCCGCAGGCCGGGGCGTCCGAGAAAGTCGCTGAACCACTGCGCGGCCACGCCGCCCATGTCCCAGGCCGGCACCTCGTCGTTCCAGACGGTGGCGCGGGTGGGCGATTCGACCTCGTCGATGCCCAGGTGCAGCGCCAGCATGCCGGGCGCGCGCAGCACCACCTCGGTGTGGCGGATGCGCGGCACCACCAGCGCCATGCGCGGCAGCTCGCGCTGGGTGACGAAGCGACCGGCCTCGTCCACCACCATCCAGGCGCGGTCGAGGTCGAGCCCGGTATCCATCAGCCGGGCCTCGCGCAGCTCCACGCCGGCGCAGGATTTGACGGGGTGCACGAACAGGCGCGCGATGCGGGCCTGCACGTCGGCGGCGGGGGTGGAAGCGGCGGTCACGGCGGGGGCGGGGCTCGGGTCGGAAAGGTGATGCCGATGGTACAGGCGCCCCCGCGGCGGCTGGCCCGGGCGGCAGCGGTGTACCGCCCGGGCGCCTTGAAATTCAAGGTCAAATCGGCCTCCAGCCCAGACATGACGGGCGCAGGCAGCTACGTAATTCATAGTGTCTACCCGCCCGTGCCGCGCGGGTGCCCCCGCCTACAATCGACGCCATGACCGCCCAACCAGACGTCTGCATCCGTGGCGCCGGCATCGTCGGCCGCACGCTGGCGCTGCTGCTGGCGCGCGAGAAGCTGCAGGTGGCGCTGGTCGCCGGCGGCCAGCCGCGCCCGGCAGCCGACGACGCGGGCCACGGCGACGTGCGCGCCTACGCCCTCAGCCCCGCCAGTCGCCAGCTGCTGCAGGCGCTGCGCTGCTGGCCGGCCGAGGCCGACGCCACGCCGGTGCTGGAGATGCAGGTCTTTGGCGACCAGCAGGGCCAGGTGCGTTTTTCCGCCGCCACGCAGAAGGTCGAGGCGCTGAACTGGATCGTCGATGTGCCGGCGCTGGAACGCCTGCTGGCCGAGGCGGCGCGCTTCGCGCCCGGCATCGAGGAAGTCGCCGAACCGGTGCCGGCTCCGCTCACCGTGGTGTGCGAGGGCCGTGCCAGCCGCACCCGGGCCGAGCTGGGCGTGGAGTTCGACATCACCCCCTACCCGCAGCAGGCCATCGCCACCCGGCTGGAATGCGAGCTGCCGCACGGCCAGGTGGCGCGCCAGTGGTTCACCCCGGCGGGCGAGATCCTGGCCTTCCTGCCGCTGGGCGGGCCGCAGGGCCGGCAGGTGGCGGTGGTGTGGTCGGTGCGGCGCGAACGCGTGGCCGGGCTGATGGCGCTGGACGATGCCGCCTTCGCCGCCGAGCTGCACCAGGCCCGCCACGCCGCCCTGGGCGCGCTGGCGCTGGCCAGCCCGCGCGCCAGCTGGCCGCTGCAGCTGGCCGAGGCCAGCCGCTGGGCCGGCCCCATGCCGGGGCGGCCCGGTGCCGCCTTTGCGCTGGCGGGTGACGCCGCCCACGCCATGCACCCCCTGGCCGGCCAGGGCCTGAACGTGGGCCTGGGCGACGCCGCCGAGCTGGCGCGCCTGCTGGCTGCGCGCGAGGCCTGGCGCAGCCCGGCCGACCTGAAACTGCTGCGCGCCTGGGAGCGCGCCCGCCGCGCCGAATGGGCGCGCATGAAACTCGCCACCGACGGGCTGCAGCAGCTGTTCGGCCGGCCGGAGGCGCCACTGGCCCTGCTCCGCAACTGGGGGCTTTCGGCCTTCGACCGCAGCGGGCCGCTCAAATCGCGCATCATTGGCCTGGCCATGGGCGCGGTTTGATGGAACTGCCCGCGCCGCGGCCAATCTCAACCGATTTACACCCACACCAACCCTCATGAAGCCCAAGACCACCTCCCTGGCCGCCCTGGCGGCGCTGGCCCTGGCGCTGCCGCTCGCCGCCGGCGCGCAGGAAGCGGCCATCCGCAAGAACCTGGCCGAGCGGGTGCCCGGGCTGAACCGGATCGACGAAGTCCGCAAGATGCCGATGCCGGGGCTGTACGAGATCCGCATCGAGAACGAGATCTTCTACACCGACGCTGAGGGCAACTACCTGTTCCACGGCAACCTGCTTGACACCAAGGCCAAGAAGAACCTGACCGAGGAGCGCATCGACAAGCTCACCGCCATCAAGTTCGACGAGCTGGACCTGAAGAACGCCTTCTCCATCGTGCGCGGCAACGGCAAGCGCCAGATGGCCGTGTTCGAGGACCCGAACTGCGGCTACTGCAAGCGCTTCGAGAAAGACCTGCAGAAGATCGACAACGTCACGGTGCACCTGTTCCTGATCCCCATCCTGGGGGCGGATTCGGTCGTCAAGTCGCGCCAGATCTGGTGCGCGGCCGACAAGGGCAAGGCCTGGGTCGACTGGATGGTGCGTGACACCCTGCCCAAGAACGACGGCAGCTGCAACACCGACGCGCTCAACGCCAACCTCGAGTTCGCGCGCAAGTACCGCATCACCGGCACGCCGGCGGTGGTGTTCGCCGACGGCACGCGCGTGCCGGGCGCCATCAACGCCCAGCAGGTCGAGAAGATGCTGGCGCGCTGACGCCCCAGCCTGCGCCCCGCCCGACCACCTCTTTTTCGCACCCGTTACCATTGCGGGCACTGCTTCGCTGACCGCGCATGGCCACCCGCAAGAGCTCCCCGCCCGCCCGCGCCGCGCTGCGCTACCAGGTGCTGCCGGTGCCGCGCACGCACCGCTTCCAGGTCACGCTGACCATCTCCCGCCCGGCCGCCGGCCAGCGCCTGTCGCTGCCGGTGTGGATCCCCGGCAGCTACTTGGTGCGCGAGTTCGCCGGCCAGCTGATGCGCATCGAAGCCAGCCAGGCCGGCCAGCCGGTGGCGCTGGAGCAGACCGGCAAGAACAGCTGGGAAGCCGCCGCCCGCCCCGGGCGCGCGCTGGAAGTGCGCTACGAAATCCATGCGCACGACAGCTCCGTGCGCACCGCCTGGCTGGACGAAGGCCGGGGCTTCTTCAACGGCACCAGCGTCTGCCTGCGCGTGCACGGGCAGGAGGAAGCCGCGCACGAGCTCGCGGTGCAGGCGCCCGCGGGCTGCGCCGGCTGGCAGCTGGCCACCGCGCTGCAACCGCTGCGCGCCGGGCGCGACGGCTTCGGCCGCTACCAGGCCGCCGGCTACGACGAGCTGGTGGACAACCCGGTGGAGCTGGGCCCTTTCTGGAGCGGCAGCTTCGACGCCTGCGGCGTGCCGCACCACTTCGTGGTCGCCGGCGCGCCGCCCTCGTTCGACGGCGAGCGCCTGCTGGCCGACGCGAAGAAGATCTGCGAAACCGCGATCCGCTTCTGGCACGGCGCGCGCGGCAAGCCGCCGCAAGACCGCTACGTGTTCCTGCTCAACGCCGTGCACGACGGCTACGGCGGGCTGGAGCACCGCCACAGCACCGCGCTGCAATGCGCCCGCAAGGATCTGCCGCGCCTGGGCGAAACCGGCCGCGCCGGCGAAGGCTACACCGGCCTGCTGGGCCTGATTAGCCACGAGTACTTCCACACCTGGAACGTCAAGCGCCTGCGGCCGGCCGAGTTCGCCCGCTACGACTACGAACGCGAGAATTACACGCGCCTGCTGTGGTTCTTCGAGGGCTTCACCAGCTACTACGACGACCTGCTGCTGCGCCGCGCCGGGCTGATCGACGACGCCACCTACCTCAAGCTGCTGGCCAAGAGCATCAACCAGGTGCAGCAGGCGCCGGGGCGGCTGGTGCAGTCGGTGGCGCAGGCCAGCTTCGATGCCTGGATCAAGTACTACCGGCCCGATGCCAACACCCCCAACGCCACCATCAGCTACTACAGCAAGGGCGCGCTGGTGGCGCTGTGCCTGGACCTCACCCTGCGGCTGGAAGGCCGCGGCACGCTGGACGACGCCATGCGCGCCCTCTGGCGCCGCTGCGGCGACGGCCCGATGGCCGAGGCCGACCTGCTGGCCGTGCTGCAGGCGCAGGCCGGCCGCGCCTTCACACGTGAGATCGACGCCTGGGTGCACGGCACCGGCGAGCTGCCGCTGAAGGCGCTGCTGCGCGCCCAGGGCGTGCGCGTGCAGGAGGACACCGCGCCCCTGGCCCAGCAGTTGGGCCTGCGCGTGCAGGAAGACGCCGGCATCGTGGTCAGGATGGTGCTGGCCGGCGGCGCGGCCGACGCGGCCGGTCTCTCGCCGGGCGACGAATGGCTGGGCATCGAGCTGCCGCCCACCGAAAAAGGCGCTGCGGGTGGCGCCGCGGCCAGCCCATCCGGCGGCTGGCGCCTGCTGAAGCTGGACGAGATGCCGCTCTACGCCGGCCCGGCGCGCCAGCTCACAGCCGTGGTGGCGCGTGACCGCCAGCTGCTGCGCCTGCCGCTGGAACTGCCGCAGGGCGCCACCGCCTGGCGCCTGCTGCCGCCCGCCGAGGCTGCCGGTGCGGATCGGCCGCGCGCCGCCGCGCGTTCGTGGCCGGCCCACTGAAGCCGCCGCCGCCCCGCCGCGCGGCACCGGGCGCGCGCCTCGGCGCCCTGGCCTGGGCCACCCTGCTGGTGCTGGTGCTGCACCTGCTGGCGCTGACCTGGCTGCGCTGGCAGTTGCAGCCCGCCAGCGTGCTGCGCAAGATCCCGCCCACCTTCTACACCCGCACGCTGGCGCCGCAGGCAGCGCCGGAACCGGCCGCTGCGGCAGCCCAACCGCCGGCTGCCGTTTCACCACCAAAACGCGGTGTAGCCCAGGTACGGCTGGCGCAGGCAGCTACAAAATCGGGAGCGAATTCCAGACCCCCCAGGCCTCCACGAGCGAAGGCGAGTGCGCCCCGCCCGGCGCCGCGCGAGACCGCGGAAGACCTGGGCAAGCTGACCACCACCGTGCCGGGGGCACCGCCGGAGGCTGGCGCGCCGGTGGACACCACCGCCGTCGCCCTGGCCGACGCGGGCCACGCCACGCCATCCGCCTCTGCCCCGGCACCAGCCGCACCACCGGCCAGTGCTGCCGCGGCCGCATCGGCCGCCGCGCCCGCTTCTACGCCCGCCTCGGCGCCCGGCCCCGCCGGCAGCTCGCCGGCGCCGGCCCAGGTGGCCAGCGGTGCCCGCCCCGCCTTCCTGGCCAGCTGGCCGGCCGACACGCGCCTGACCTACCGCCTGGGCGGCAACTACCGCGGCGAGCTGCACGGCGATGCCGAGGTGCTGTGGCAGCGCGATGGCACGCGCTACCAGGCCGTGGTCCAGATGGACGTGGGCTTTTTGCTCAACTCGCGCTTCACCAGCCAGGGCGAGATCACCGCCGCCGGCCTGCGCCCCGAGGCCTATGAGGAGCAGGTGCGCCAGCGCCGGCGCGGCGTGCGCCTGGGCCCCCAAAGCGTGCAGCTGCAGAACGGCGAGCGGGTGCCGCGCCCGCAGGACGTGCAGGACGCCGCCAGCCAGTTCGTCGAGCTGGGTCACCGCTTCGCCACCGGCCAGCTGAAGCTGCAGGCCGGCGGCCGCGTGGACTTCTGGCTGGCCCGCCCCGGCGGCGTGGACCAGTGGACCTACGACGTGGTCGGCGAGGAAACCGTGCACCTGCCCCGCCTGGGCGCGATCCAGGCGTTCCACCTCAAGCCCCGGCCGCTGAACGAGCCGCGCGGCAACATCTCGGCCGAGATGTGGTTCGCCCCCAGCCTGCAATACCTGCCGGTGCGCATCCGCATCGCGCAGGGGGCGGACACCTACCTGGATTTGCTGGCGGAGACGGTGGAACAGAAGTAGGGGCACCCCCTGAGGCGCTGACGCGCCTCGGTGCTCGCCGCCAGAGGCGGCGGCTCTCCGGCCCGTCCAGACCTGCGCAGGCAGGTCTGGAGCCGCGGGCCTCAGCCCCCTCTTGCTTGGCGAGGGGGCAACGCCTGTGCTCAGTGCAAGCCCGAGCAGGCGTTCACGCGCATGGCCTGCTCCGCGGCCTTCTGGGGGCGCCAGGGAATCGCGCCGCTGCCACGGCCGCCGTCCGCCGAATCGACCCTGTTGGGGCGCCTGACTTTCGCTCGCGCTCATCACGGCGACCGATGGGCGTGAAAGCGCGTGCCTGGTGAGGCTCAGGCCGCCGCGGCTTTCCTGCCGACCCAGCGGGTGACGCGGGCCGGGCCGTGGTGGCCGGGGCCTTCGTCGAGGACGGTACCGGTTTCCTCGGCCAGCAACTCCTGCATATCGGGGCCGAAGTCGTCGCGCAGCATGGGCAGTGTGTAGAGCATGGCCGCGTCCTTGGGGCCGCCGCTGGTCAGCGGCAGCTGGTCGGGGTGGAAAGCCTCCAGGATCAGCAGGCCGCCCGGGCGCAGCGCCTGCACCAGCTTGCGGTGCACGGCGGGCCGCAGCGCGGGCGGCAGATGCAGGTAGATGGAGACCACGGCGTCGAAGCCGGCCGGCCCGGGCGACCAGTCGCCCAGGTCGGCGTGCTGGGTGCTCAAGGTGACGCCGCGGCGCCGCGCCAGATCCTGCGCGCGGGCCAGGCCCACGGCCGAGCCATCGACGCTGGTGACACGGTGCCCCTGCTCCGCCAGCCAGACGCCGTTGCGCCCTTCGCCATCGCCCGGCAGCAGGACGCTTGCGCCCCTAGGCAGGCGCGCCGCCTGCTGGACGAGGAAGGCGTTGGGCTGTTCGCCGTACTTGTAGCCGCCGGCGGCACTGAAATGCTGGTCCCAGATGGTGGGTGGGGGGCTGGAGCTCATGCGGGGATTGTGCCCGCGGCGCGCCGCGACCGCCCTGCGGGCAAGGGCAGGGAATGGTTGACAATCGGCCGGTCCGGCCACCCGCGGCGCGGAGCCTTGAGACCCGCCTTGAACCACCTGACCATCCTGCTGTCCGTCATCTGCGTGAGCGGCCTGGCCGCCGGCCAGCTGCTGTTCAAGCAGGCCGCCGCCGCCCTGCCGGCCGAGCCGGTCCTGGGCGACTGGCTGACCAACCCCTGGCTGTACGCCGCGCTGGGCCTGTACGGCGCGATGACCATCCTGTGGATCTGGATCCTGCGCCACGCGCCGCTGTCCATCGCCTACCCGTTCATGGCGCTGGCCTTCATCATCGTGCCGCTGCTGGCGCGGCTGGTGTTCGGCGAGCCGCTGAGCTGGCAGACGCTGGCCGGCGGCGCGCTCATCCTGGCCGGCGTGACGCTGGCGGCCGGCGGCCATGGCTGAACGGCCGCCGCGGATCGCCGTCGCCATCCCGTGTTACCGGGTGCGCGACCACGTGCTGGACGTGATCACGCGCGTGCCGGCCCAGGTCGAGCGCATCTACGTGGTGGACGACCAGTGCCCGGAGCAGAGCGGCCAGCTGGTGCAGGAGCGCTGCACCGACCCGCGCGTGACCGTCTTGCGGCACGATCAGAACCAGGGCGTGGGCGGCGCCGTGACTACCGCCTACCGCGCCGCGCTGGATGCGGGCATGGACATCGTCATCAAGATCGACGGCGACGGCCAGATGGACCCGGCGCTGATCCCGCACCTCACGCGCCCCATCCTGCGCGGCAAGGCCGACTACACCAAGGGCAACCGCTTCTACCGCCCGGAATCGCTGGCCGGCATGCCGGGTATCCGGCTGTTCGGCAACGCCGCGCTGTCGTTCATCAACAAGCTCAGCACCGGCTACTGGCCGCTGATGGACCCGACCAACGGCTACACCGCCATCCACACCAGCGTGCTGCGCCGGATGCCGCTGCACAAGCTCGACAGGCGCTACTTTTTCGAGAGCGACATGCTCTACCAGCTGGGCACCATGCGCGCCGTGGTGCACGACGTACCCATGGACGCCGTATACGCGGGCGAGCCATCCAGCCTGCGCGTCTCGCGCGTGCTGCCGGAGTTCCTGGTCAAGCACCTGGTGCGCTTCTTCAAGCGCTACGTCTACCTGTACCTGCTGCGCGACTTCAACCTGGGCAGCCTCTACAGCATCGCCGGGGTGCTGCTGCTGGCCGGCGGCACGGTGTTCGGGCTGGCGAACTGGGTGCACGGGGCCATGGTCGGCCAGCCGGCCTCCAGCGGCACGGTGATGCTGGCGGCGCTGCCGGTGCTGGTGGGCATCCAGTTCCTGATCGCCTTCCTGCACTACGACGTGAGCCATCTGCCGACCGAGCCCCTGAGCCTGGATCTGGAAGACGAACGCTGAGCTGCGGCCTCCGCCACCCCGGATAGCGCAACATTTGTGCAACAGGTCTGGCCGCTGGCGGGCCTGAGGCCGCACCCGCCGTCCATAATCGACGGGCACGAGTGAATTTGTTACAAATGGCGCCTGGCGCCAGAACAGGAGTCGGCGTTGCTTTCCCAAACCCTCTCTCGCTTGACGCTGGCCGCTGCCACCACGCTGCTGGCCGGCCTGATGCTCACCTCCTGCGGTGGCGACACCGACGGCTCCGGCGGCTGCACGCCCGGCACCCTCGGCTGCGATTCGACCATCGGCTCCACCCAGCCGATCTGGGACACCACCGACCCGAGCCAGCTGCCGGCCTCGTCCACCGTCGCCAACATCTGCACGGCCGCCGATGAGAAGCACTTCATCCGCGCCTACCTGAACGAGGCCTACCTCTGGTACGACGAGATCCAGGCCATCAACCCCAACTTCGCCGCCAGCGTGGAGGAGTACTTCTACAGCCTGCTGGTCACCACACCGGACGCCTACGGCCAGGCCAAGGACCGTTTCAGCTTCATCATTCCCACCAAGACGGCGGACAGCCTCTCCACCGGCGCCAACATCGGCTACGGCGTGCAATGGATGACCGACGCCAGCGGCTACACGCGCGTGGCCATGGTCAACCCCGGTTCCCCGGCCGAAGCCGCCGGCATGGCCCGCGGCGGCGTGCTGATCAGCATCGCCAGCAGCAACAACAGCAGCTGGTACCCCAACACCAGCGGCGCCACCGTGACCTTCAACTACCGCGACGTCCCCGGCGGCCCCTCGCGCGTCGTCACGCTCACGGCGGCGGCGATCCAGGACGACCCGGTGCCCACCGTCAGCGCGCTGGACCTTGGCGCCAGCGGCAAGGTCGGCTACATGCTGTTCACCGACCACTCCAGCGTGGCGCAGGACAAGCTGATCGACGCCATCGCCAGCCTGCAGGCCCAGGGCATCAACGACCTGGTGCTGGACATGCGCTACAACGGTGGCGGCTACCTGTATGTGGCCGAGGCCCTGGCGTCGATGGTGGCCGGCCCCTCGGCCGACGGCAAGGTGTTCGAGCGCCTGCAGTTCAACGACAAGCGCGCCACCGACACCGCCGACGGCACCTTCCCGTTCAGCACCCAGGTGCTCTACAGCGCCGGCGGCAAGTACAGCCCCGGCGACACGCTGCCGGCGCTCAGCCTGCCGCGCCTGTACGTGCTCACCACCGACTCCACCTGCTCGGCCAGCGAATCCGTCATCAACTCGCTGCGCGGCGTGGACGTCAACGTGGTGCTGATCGGCAGCACCACCTGCGGCAAGCCCTATGGCTTCACCCGCCGGGACAACTGCGGCGAGGCGCTCTACCCGATCGAGTTCCAGGGCTTCAACAACAAGGGCTTTGGCGACTACGCCAACGGCTTCGCCCCCAGCTGCACCGTGGGCGACGACTTCGAGCACGCCCTGGGCGATCCGGCCGAGTCGATGCTGGGTGCCGCGCTGCTGCACATGAGCACCGGCCAGTGTCCGGCCACCAGCAGCGTCGCGGCACGCGACGTGGCGCGCAGCGCGCCGGCCGTCTCCGGCCTGCAGCTCACCGGCCGCCCGTCCATCCCCGGACGCGTGCTGCTCGGCCACTGACCACCCGCCGTTGCGAGCCCACCGCGGCCGGCCCATGCCGGCCGCATCGGTTTTGAAGAGCCCATGTCCCCGCAACGCATGACCCCGCTGGCGCAACTGCCCGCCGGCGCATGGCGCGGCGTGGCCGGCGTGTTCACCGACATCGACGACACGCTGACCACCAGCGGCGCCATCACCCTGGACGCGCTGCGCGCCCTGTCGGCGCTGGAGGCGGCCGGCCTGCCCGTGATCGCCGTCACCGGCCGCCCGGTAGGCTGGAGCGAGCCGTTCGCGCTGGGCTGGCCGGTGCGCGCCATCGTGGCCGAGAACGGCGCCGTGCTGCTTACACGGACCGGCGCTACAGAAGAAAAAGGGCTGCGGCCGGCTGCTGGCGGGCGCAACCAGCTACAAAAAACATATCAACAGGACGCCGAAACGCGGCGCCGCAACTTCGGCCGCCTGCAGGACGCGGCGGCGCGCGTGCTGCGCGAGGTGCGCGGCGCCACGCTGGCGCGCGACTCGGCCGGGCGCGAAACCGACATCGCCATCGACCACAGCGAGTTCATGCGCCTGTCCGAGCGGCGCATCGGGGAGGTGGTGCGTATCCTGCGCGAGGAAGGCCTGCACGCCACCGTGAGCAGCATCCACGTCAACGGCTGGATCGGCGAGCACGACAAGTGGCAGGGCGCCTGCTGGGCCGCACGCGAGCTACTGGGCATCGACCTGCCGGCCGAGGCCGCCCGCTGGGTCTACGTGGGCGATTCCACCAACGACCAGAAGATGTTCCAGCACTTTCCGCAGAGCGTGGGCGTGGCCAACATCGAGCGCTTCGTGCCCCAGCTCGAGCACCTGCCGCGCTGGGTAACCGCGGGCGAGCGCGGCGCCGGCTTTGCCGAGGTGGCGGCGCGGTTGCTGGCCGACCGGTCGTCGGCCTGAACGCCCGGCGCAGGCGCGCTCAGGCCGGCGACGCACCGCGTGCCAGCACCGGCGCCAGCGCCAGCCCGGTGTGCGTGCCGGCCCGCACCACGTCTTCCGGCGTGCCGGCCGCCACCAGGCGGCCGCCGCCGGCACCGCCTTCGGGGCCCAGATCGAGGATCCAGTCGGCCTCGGCGATCAGATCGAGATCGTGTTCGATCACCACCACGCTGTGGCCGCCATCCACCAGGCGGTGCAGCACGTGGATCAGCTTTTCCACGTCCTGCATGTGCAGGCCGACCGTGGGCTCGTCCAGCACGTAGAGCGTGTGCGGCGCCTTCTGGCCGCGCCGCGCCACGTCGTCGCGCACCTTGCTCAGTTCGGTGACCAGCTTGATGCGCTGCGCCTCGCCACCGCTGAGCGTGGGCGAGGGCTGGCCGAGCGTCAGGTAGCCCAGGCCCACGTCCTTGAGCAGCTGCAGCGGGTGGCTGATGGCCGGCATGCTGGCGAAGAAATCCACCGCCTCGTCGACCTCCATCTGCAGCACCTCGCCGATGTTCTTGCCGCGCCAGGTGACGGTCAGCGTCTCGGGGTTGAAGCGCGCGCCGTGGCAAACCTCGCACGGCACCTTCACGTCCGGCAGGAAGCTCATCTCGATGGTGCGCACGCCCTGCCCTTCGCAGGCCGGGCAGCGCCCTTCGCCGGTGTTGAAGGAAAAGCGCCCGGGGCCGTAGCCGCGCGCCTTGGCTTCCAGCGTGTCGGCGAACAGCCTGCGCACCGTGTCCCAGAAGCCGATGTAGGTGGCGGGGCAGGAACGCGGTGTCTTGCCGATCGGTGTCTGGTCCACCTCCAGCACGCGGTCGATCTGGCCAAAGCCCTCCAGCGCGGTACAGCCGACCAGGCCATGACTATTGATTTCATAGCTGGCTGCGCCCGCCGTGTCTGGGCTGGAGCCCTTTTTTCCTTTGATTTCCTGGCGCACGAAGCGCTGCACGCTGGCCAGCAGCACATCACGCGCCAGGGTGGATTTGCCGGAGCCCGAGACGCCGGTGACCGCCACCAGGTGCTTCAGCGGCACCTCCACATCCACGTCCTGCAGGTTGTGCAGGTAGGCGCCCTTGAGCGTGAGCCAGCCGGTGGCCGCATCGACCGGCCGGCGCGCATGCAGCGGGTGCCGCATGGCGTGGCGCAGGTAGCGGCCGGTGGCGGAATCGTCGGCGGCTTCCAGATCGGCCGCCGTGCCCTCGGCCACCAGCCGGCCGCCGCGCACGCCGGCGCCGGGGCCGATGTCGATCAGGTGCTCGGCGCGGCGGATGGTGTCTTCGTCGTGCTCCACCACCACCAGCGTGTTGCCCTTGCTGGAGAGCGTGTGCAGCGCGTCCAGCAGGATGCGGTTGTCGCGCGCGTGCAGGCCGATGGTGGGCTCGTCCAGCACGTAGCACACGCCCTGCAGGTTGCTGCCCAGCTGCGCCGCCAGGCGGATGCGCTGCGCCTCGCCGCCGCTGAGCGTGGGCGCGCCGCGGTCCAGCGTGAGGTAGCCCAGGCCCACCTGCTCCAGAAACTCCAGCCGGCTCCTGATTTCCGGCAGCAGGTCGCGTGCAATGTCGGCGTCGCGGCCCTGCAGCTGCAGGCCTTCGAACCAGTGGCGCAGCTCGCTCACGCTCATGCGCGCCAGCCCGGTGATGGCGATGCCCTGCGCGGTGCCGCTCTCCAGCAGCACAGCGCGCGCGACCGGGTTCAGCCGCGTGCCCTGGCAGGTGGGGCAGGCAGCGTCGCTCACGTCCTCCACCTCGGGTTCGGCGAAGGATTGCTCGCGCCCCTTCTCGTCGGCGGCCAGCACCGAATCGTCCAGCGCCTTGCGCTGCTCTTTGGTGAGTCTGACGCCGGTGCCCACGCAATCCGGGCACCAGCCGTGCTTGCTGTTGTAGGAGAACAGGCGCGGGTCGAGCTCGGCGTAGCTGGTGGCGCAGACCGGGCAGGCGCGCTTGGTAGAGAACACCTCCACCCGGCCGATGCCCGCCGTGGGCGCGCCGGTTTCCATGGCCGCATGCAGGCCGGTCAGGTCGCTCAGCACATGCACCACGCCCTTGCCGTGCTCCAGCGCACGCGCCAGCGATTCGCGCAGCTGCACCTCGTTGCCGGGCGAGACGGGCAGGCTCATCACCGGCAGCTCGATGGTGTGTTCCTTGAAGCGGTCGATGCGCGGGAAGCCCGTGGTGGGCAGAAACTCGCCGTCCACCCGCAGGTGGGTGAAGCCGCGCGGGCGCGCCCAGTCGGCCAGCTCGGTGTAGACGCCCTTGCGGCCGACCACCAGCGGCGCCAAGAGGCCGATGGTCTGGCCGCGGTAGCGCTGCAGCAGTTGCGCGGCGATGCGCTCGGCCGACTGCGGCAGCACCGCCGCGCCGTCGTGCACGCAGTGCTGCACGCCGAGCTTGACGTACAGCAGGCGCAGGAAGTGCCAGACCTCGGTGGTGGTACCCACCGTGCTCTTGCGCCCGCCGCGTGAGAGGCGCTGCTCGATCGCCACCGTGGGCGGGATGCCGTACACCGCGTCCACCTCCGGCCGGCCGGCCGGCTGCACGATGCTGCGGGCGTAGGCGTTCAGGCTTTCCAGGTAGCGGCGCTGCCCTTCGTTGAACAGGATGTCGAAGGCCAGCGTGCTCTTGCCCGAGCCGCTGACGCCGGTGATGACGTTGAACTTGCCGCGCGGGATGTCGACGCTGAGGTTCTTCAGGTTGTGCTCGCGCGCGTGCACGATTTCAATGGCATTTCCGGCCGTCGGCCCTTGCGTGGCGGGCGCAGACAGCTCCTTTTTGTAGAGCAACTGCGGCTCCTGCGCGGCGTGGCCGGCCTCGCCCAGCGCCTGCGCGTAGGCGCGCAGCGCGGCGCCGGTGTGCGAGGCGGGGTGGCGCGCCACGTCGTCCGGCGCGCCTTCGGCCACGATCTCGCCGCCGGCGTCGCCGCCCTCGGGGCCCAGGTCGATCAGCCAGTCGGCGGCGCGCATCACGTCGAGGTTGTGCTCGATCACCACCAGCGAATGCCCGGCGTCCAGCAGCTTGCGGAAGGCGCGCATCAGCTTGGCGATGTCGTCGAAGTGCAGGCCGGTGGTGGGCTCATCGAACAGGAACAGCGTGCCCTTGCGCGCAGCCGGCTGGCGGCTGGCGGTGGTCTGCTTGGCCGCATCGGCCAGGAAGCCGGCGAGCTTGAGGCGCTGCGCCTCGCCGCCCGACAACGTGGGCACGGGCTGGCCGAGCTTGACGTAATCCAGCCCCACATCGACGATGGGCTGCAGCGCGCGGATCACCTCGCGGTCGTGGGCGAACAGCTGCGCCGCCTCGGCCACGGTGAGGTCCAGCACGTCGGCCACGTTCATGTGGCGCGCGCGCAGCTCGCCCACGGCGTGGCGCTCGATCTTCACCTCCAGGATCTCGGGGCGGTAGCGCTTGCCGTCGCAATCCGGGCAGCGCAGGTAGACGTCGGAGAGAAACTGCATCTCGACGTGCTCGAACCCGGAGCCGCCGCAGGTGGGGCAGCGCCCGTCGCCCGAGTTGAAGCTGAACTTGGCCGGCGTGTAGCTGCGCTGGCGCGCCAGCGGTGTGGCGGCGAACAGCGCGCGGATCGGGTCCCAGGCGCCCACGTAGCTGACCGGGTTGGAGCGCGCGGTCTTGCCGATGGGCGACTGGTCCACGAAGACCACGCCGCTCAGGTGGTCGGCGCCCAGCAGGCGTTCGTGCGCGCCGGGCGATTCGGTGGCCTGGCCGAAGTGGCGCATCAGCGCCGGCGCCAGCACGTCCTGGATCAGCGTGGACTTGCCGGAGCCGGACACGCCCGTCACCACCACCAGCCGCTGCAGCGGGAACTCCACCGTCACGTGCTTCAGGTTGTGCTCGGTGGCGCCTTCCAGGATCAGGCGCGGCGTGCTGTCGCCCACGGTGCGCGTGAAGCCGGCGCCGATGTGCTTGCGCCCGCCCAGGTAGGCGCCGGTGAGCGTGTCGGCGCGGCGCAGTTCATCGGGCGTGCCGTCGAACACGATCTGGCCGCCGGCGGCGCCGGGGCCGGGGCCGAAGTCGAGCACACGGTCGGCGGCCAGCATGACGGCCGGGTCGTGTTCCACCACCACCAGCGTATTGCCGGCGCGCTTGAGGCGCTGCATGGCTTCGGTGATGCGGTCCATGTCGCGCGGGTGCAGGCCGATGCTGGGCTCGTCCAGCACGAACAGCGTGTTGACCAGCGAGGTGCCGAGCGCCGTGGTGAGGTTGATGCGCTGCACCTCACCGCCGCTGAGCGTGCGGCTCTGGCGGTCCAGCGTGAGGTAGCCGATGCCCACGTCGCGCAGGTAGCGGATGCGGGTGGTGATTTCCTCCAGGATCAGCTGGCGTGCCTTGGCGTCGGCGGATTCGGCATCGAATACGGCTCCCGCCCTCGTTTCATCGCCGCCGGCAGCTACGCTTTCAGGAGCATCGTGTGCCGCCAGCCGGTCGAAGAAAACGCCCAGCCGGTAGATCGGCAGCAGCATCAGGTCGTGCAGGTGCAGGCCGGGCAGCGCCTCCAGCTGCGCGCGCGACCAGGCCACGCCCTGGGGCATGAAGCGCTGGGGCGGCGGTACCACGGCGTCGGCATCGGCCTTGCTGCCCACCCGCCACAGCAGCGATTCGGTCTTCAGCCGCGCGCCGCCGCACACCGGGCAGGTGGTGTAGCTGCGGTACTTGGAGAGCAGCACACGGATGTGCATCTTGTACGCCTTGCTCTCCAGGTACTGGAAGAAGCGACGGATGCCATACCACTGCCTGCTCCAGTTGCCCTCTTTGTAGTTGGGAGCGCCCTCGATCACCCAGGCCTTCTGCTCGGGCGTGAGCTTGTTCCAGGCGGTGTCGCGCGGGATGCCGGCGCTCTCGGCATGGCGCATCAGGTCGTCCTGGCATTCGCTCCAGGCGGGGGTCTGGATGGGCTTGACGGCGCCGGCGCGCAGCGTGAGCCGCTCGTCCGGGATCACCAGCCCCCAGTCGACGCCGATCACGCGGCCGAAGCCGCGGCAGGTCTCGCAGGCGCCCACCGGCGAGTTGAAGGAGAACATCGAGGCGATGGGCTCGGCGTAGCGCAGGTCGCTCTCGGGGCAGTGCAGGCCGGTGGAGAACTTCCACGTCAAGGGTGCCTGCGCTTCTTCCGCCGGCAGCGCATACGCCGTCAGCCGGCCGCCGCCGCGCTTGAGCGCCAGCTCGATCGCCTCGATCACCCGCGCCCGCTCGGCGCTGCCGAGCCGGAAGCGGTCGGCCACCACGTCCAGCACCTTCTTGCCGCCCTCGGTGCGCTCCGCCTGCACGCGTGTGAAGCCGGCCGCCGACAGCCATTGCTCGATGTCTTCCGCCGTGGCGCTGGCCGGCAGCTCCACGGCGAAGGTCAGGACCACGCGAGGGTCGCCGGCTGCGGCGGCCCGGGCGACCAGTTCGACATAGATGCTGTCGGGCGAATCGTGGCGCACCGGCAGCGCGGTCTGGCGGTCGAACAGCTGGCCGGCGCGAGCGAACAGGAGCTTGAGGTGGTCGTTCAGCTCCGTCATGGTGCCGACCGTGGAGCGTGAGCTGCGCACCGGGTTGGTCTGGTCGATGGCGATGGCCGGCGGCACGCCCTCCACCCGGTCCACCGCCGGCTTGTCCATGCGGTCGAGAAACTGCCGCGCGTAAGCGCTGAAGGTTTCCACGTAGCGCCGCTGGCCTTCGGCGTAGAGCGTGTCGAACACCAGGCTGGACTTGCCCGAGCCGCTGGGGCCGGTGACCACCGTCATCTCGCCGGTGCGGATGTCCAGGTCCAGGTTCTTGAGGTTGTGCTGGCGGGCGCCGCGGATGCGGATGGGGTCCTGGGACATCGGTACGGGGCTGGGGAGAGGGTGGTGCGGGCGGGGGCGGAACATTCTCGCAAATCAGGTGGTGGCTGGATGACGGGTTTGCAACAATCCCCCTGTCACTTCCAGGAGATCGCCCCGCATGACCGAGCCCGCCTCCGCGCCCCCGCCTTCACCCGAGACCCTGAACCTGCTCGGCACCTCGCTGGGCGCGCTGATCCGGCGGCCGCCGCTGGCGGTGCCGCCCGGCACCAGCATCCGGGCTGCCGCGCAGGCGATGCGCGAAGCCGGGGCCTCCTCCGTCATGCTGATGGAAGGTGACCACCTGGTGGGACTGGTGACCGACCGCGACCTGCGCAACCGCGTGGTCGCCGAAGGCATAGACTTGACCCAGCCGGTGAGCTGCATCGCCACGGCCGACCCCGCCACGCTGCCGGCCAGCGCCAGCGCGCTAGATGCGCTGATGCTGATGGCGCGCCGCAACATCCACCACGTGCCAGTGCTGGATGGCGGGCGCGTGGCCGGCATGGTCACCGCCACCGACGTGAGCGAGCAGCAGGGCACCTCGGCGGTGTTCCTCGCCCGCGGCATCCACGGCGCGGCCAGCGTGGCGGACCTGGTCGCGCTGAGCGCCCGCATCAAGCCCATGCAGCAGGCGCTGGCCACCGCGGGCGTGAGCGCCTACGGCATCGGCCACATCGTGACCACCATCACCGACGCGCTGACGGTGCGCCTGATCCAGCTGGCCGAGACCGACCTGGGCGCGCCGCCGGTGGACTACGCCTGGGTGGCCGCCGGCTCACAGGCGCGCATGGAGCAGACCGCCAAGTCCGACCAGGACAACTGCCTGATGCTGCACGACGACTTCGACGAGGCCGCGCACGGCGCGTACTTCCGCGCCTTCGCCCGCTTCGTCAACGCCGGGCTCGACGCCTGCGGCTACGTCTTCTGCCCGGGCGAGATGATGGCCCAGACGGACCAGTGGCGCCAGCCGATGCGCCAGTGGCGCGAGTACTTCCGCCAGTGGGTCGACGGGCCGGAACCGATGGCGCTGATGCTGTCGTCGGTGTTCTTCGACCTGCGTGCCGTGCATGGCAACGCTGCCCTGCTGCACACGCTGCGGCAGGACGTGCTGGCGCGCACCAGGGGCAACACGCTGTTCCTCGGCCACCTGGTGGCCAATGCGCTCAAGACACGGCCGCCGCTCGGGCTGTTCGGCAAGATCACGCTGATCCGGGAGGGCGAACACGCGCATACGCTGGATCTCAAGCACAGCGGCGTGGTGCCCATCGTCGACCTGGCGCGCATCTGCGCGCTGGCCGGCGGGCTGGATGCCGTCAACACCAGCGACCGGCTGACGGCCGCCGGTGAGGCCGGCACGCTCAGCCCCGGCATGGCGCGCGACCTGCGCGACGCGCTGGAATTCCTGAGCCGCCTGCGCGTCACGCACCAGGCCCGCCAGGTGGGCAGCGAGCAGGCGCCCGATAACTTCCTCAAGCTTCAGGAGCTATCCGACTTCGACCGCGGCCATATGAAGGATGCGTTCTCGCTGGTGCAGCAGATGCAGAACGTGCTCAAGAGCAGGTATTGAAGGGGCACCCCCTGAGGCGCTGACGCGCCTTCCCCCTCTCCTGCGGGAGGGGGACAACGCCAGTGCTCGGTGCAAGCCCGAGCACGGCGTTCGCTGGCATGGCCTGCTCCGCGGCCATTCGGGTGCACGCCAACGAGCGGCACCACTGATTTGAAAGCTTTTTTGGCCTTCAGCCCTTTTGTGGCGGGCGCAGGCAGCTATCAAATCAGGACTGATCGATGCCGCCGGATGCATGGCGTATCACCGCATCTTCCGGTCACCGACTTTGTCGGCGGCTCGGGTGGTCAGTACTTGAGCCGCGCCAGATAGGTCTGCTGCGCCGCCGCGCGCGCCTGGCCGAGCGTGCGGATGCCTTGCGCCTCCAGCAGCGGGATCAGCCGCAGCAGCAGCTCTGCCGTGGCCTTGGCGTCGGCCAGCGCGGTGTGGCGGCCTTCCACGGCGATGCCGAAGCGCTCGGTGAGCGCCTCGAGCCGATGCGAGGCCTGCTGCGGCTGCGCCACGATGGCCAGCAGCAGGGTGTCGAGCACCGGCTGATCGAACACCAGGCCGGTGGCCTGCTCCTGCAGCTGCAGGAACTTCATGTCGAAGGCGGCGTTGTGCGCGACCAGCACCGTGCCCTGGGCGAAGGCGTGAAAGGCCGGCAGCACCTCGGCGATGCGCGGCTGGCCGCGCACCATCTCGTTGGTGATGCCGTGCACCGCCGTGTTGGCGGCGCTGATGTCACGCCCGGGATCGATCAGCTGCTCGAACGATTCGCCGCGCAGCAGCCGACCGTTGACGATGCGCGTGGCGCCGATCTGCAGGATCTGGTCGCCCTGCGAGGGGTTGAGGCCGGTGGTCTCGGTGTCGAACACGGTGTAGGCAAGGGCGGCCAGCGGTTCGTCGTCGTGCTCGCCCTGGAATGGACGGGTCTGGAACAGGTCGAAGTCGTAGAACTCGGGCCGGCCGTCCTGGTAGAGCGGCACGGCCGACTCGACGACGGCTTCGGCAGCTTCAGCCGCCGGAGCCAGCGGCAGCACGAAGCGCAGGAAGGATTCGTTGCGCAGCCGGTCGCGCCCGAACACCATGCTGCCGCGGTGGCGGTCCAGCACCTCGCGCAGGGTCAGCATGCCGCGCTGGGCACCGCTGCCCACCGGCTCCAGCTCCCAGCCCATCACGGTCTCGGTGCTGAACGACTGGCCGTCCCAGTACAGGTCGAGCTGGGCGGTGGCGCCACCATCGCCTTCCTCGGACGCCCGCAGCCGCAGGCCGAGAAAGCGCGGCGTGAAGGCCTCCACCAGCCGTTCGGCGAGCGCGGCCAGCGCCTCGAGCAGCAGGTAGCTGTCGACGCGCAGCCAGAGATCGGCGGCGGCTGGTTCCACGGCCAGCCGTGGCAGCGCGTCGCGCCCCAGCCGGTGCTGGGCCGCAGCCAGCAGGTCGGTGGCCAGCATGTCTTCCAGCGGCCAGCGCGTGGCCAGACCCTCCGCCGCGTGCCGCGCCAGGGCAGCGTTCTGCTCGCGCAGCGCCGCGCACTGGGCCTGGATGCGGGCCAGCGCCGCAGTGCCGCGGCTGTCGCCGGCCGCGGCGGGCGACAGATCCGTGGCGGCGCCTGCCAGCATCTGCACGGCGGCGCCGATATGGCCGGTGGCCTCGCCGAGCCAGCGATCGCGCTCGGCGGCGGCGTCGAAATCGCGGGTGACGTCGTCCAGCGTCAGCATGAAACCGCCGAGGGACGCTTCCGGCGCGTCCTGCCCGCCATCGAGCACCGGTGCCAGACGCACCCGCAACAGGCGCCCGCCGTGGGTGGTGGTGACGAACTGCGCGGTGGCCTGCGCCGCTCCGCGCTGCAGCCTCTGCTGCACGCGCTCCAGCGCATGCTGGATCTGGGCCTGCTCGAACACGCCATAGACGGAGCGGCCGATGCCCACCACGTCGGCGCCATCGGCCAGCGCGGGCGCGCTGGACAGCGTGCGCAGCTGCAGCCGGGCACGCGGGTTGTAGAGCAGGATGCGCCCTTCGAGGTTGCAGACCACCATGCTCTGGGCCGATTGCGCCAGCAGCGAGGCGAGACGGTTGCGCTCGCGCGCGAGATCGGCGCTGGCGCGCGCCACCTGCGCGTCGCGCTCGGCCTCGGCCACCTGGCGCTGCGCCAGCAAGGCGTTGCAGGCGTCGGCCAGGGCGTCGAGCGCGGGGGTCCCGGGTGCTGCCAGCGGCTGCGGTGCCGGGTTGGCCAGCATCGCGTGTACCTGCTCGGCCAGTCGCGCCGGCGGCTGCACGTGGTGCGCCCACAGGGCGCGCAGGGCCAGGAAGATCAGTCCACTCCCCAACAGCCAGCCCAACAGCAGCAAGGGCCAGCGCGGCGCCAGCAGCGCCATGACCGTCGCACGTTCGGCGCCGGGCAGCGTGGTGACCACCATGGCCAGCAGCAGCAGGCTCCAGACCGCCAGGCCGGCCACACCGGCCATCACGGCCCAGCGCAACTGGCGGGAGCCGGCGGCGGCCGGTCGGCGCCGCGGGGCCATGCTCAGCCGCCGCGCGGCTGGCGCACGGCGTTGCGGGCGCGCATGTGCGCATGGCGCGACAGCGCGAAATCGGCAAACAGCTTGCACCAGATGGTGGAGCCCGCGATGGCGGTCCAGGTGCCGTATGGCCACTGCAGCACCGTCACGCCCAGAATCACCAGCACCGCCACGCCGCCGGCCGCCAGGTTGAGCAGGCCGGCCGGGATCGCATAGCGCTGCGGCTCGGGTGGCGGTTCGCCGCCCTTGAGGGCGACTTCCGAATGATCGTGCCGGATCAGGATGCGCCAGGCGCGGCGCAGCCAGAAAAAGGCCATCGGGAACAAGCCCAGGAAGAGGATCCAGGTCAGTGCCAGACTGATGGTCATGCCCATGGTGAAGTCCCTCTGAAATAGAACCGCCCAGCGAGCTTGGCCACGCCGGGCGGAGGTAAAGCCGTCAGGAGGCAGAACCGTCGCCAGGGCTCCTGCCCCGGCGACGGCCTGGCCGTCAGTGCGCTCCGGTGATGATGGAGGAACCGCGCGGCACCCGCACCGATTCCACCATGTGCTGGATGTGCTCCGGCGGCTCCTTGGTCACCTTGTCGACCAGGTAGGCGACGATGAAGTTCACCGCCGCGCCCACGGCACCGAAGGCCTCCGGCGTCACGCCGAAGAAGCTGTTGGGCCCACCGATCAGGCCCGTGTACTCGGTGCCCTTGATGAAGAACAGCCCCTTGTGTGCGAACACGTAGAACAGCGTGACGAACAGGCCCGACAGCATGCCGGCCATGGCGCCTTCCTTGTTCATCTTCTTGCTGAAGATGCCCATCATGATGGCCGGGAACAGCGAGCTGGCGGCGATACCGAAGGCCAGTGCCACCGTGCCGGCTGCGAAGCCCGGCGGGTTCAGGCCCAGCCAGCCGGCCACCACGATCGCCACGGCCATCGACACCTTGCCGGCCATCAATTCACCCTTCTCGCTGATGTCGGGCTTGAAGACGCCCTTGATCAGATCGTGCGAGACCGCGGACGAGATGGCCATCAGCAGGCCCGCCGCCGTGGACAGCGCCGCCGCCAGACCACCCGCGGCCACCAGCGCGATCACCCAGTTGGGCAGCAGCGCGATCTCCGGGTTGGCCATCACCATGATGTCGGCGTTGACGTTCAGCTCGTTGCCCTTCCAGCCGGCGGCCTCGGCCTTGGCCTTCACGTCGGCGTTCTTGGTCTTGTCGTTGTAGTACTGGATGCGGCCGTCACCGTTCTTGTCCTCGAACTTCAGCAGGCCGGTGGCTTCCCAGCGCTTCATCCAGTCGGGACGCTCGTCGTACTTGATGGCGGCGTCCGGACCGTACGGGTCGGCGTTCTGCATCACGATGCCGGGGTTGATGGTGCGGATGAGGTTCATCTTGGCCATGGCGGCCACGGCGGGTGCCACGGTGTAGAGCAGCGCGATGAACACCAGCGCCCAGCCAGCGGAGGCACGCGCGTCCTTCACCGAAGGCACGGTGAAGAAACGCATGATCACGTGCGGCAGACCGGCCGTGCCGATCATCAGCGACAGCGTGTAGAGGAACATGTTCAGCTTGCTGCCGGGCACCGCGGTGGTGTACTTGTCGAAGCCCAGCTCCTGCACCACGCTGTCGAGCTTGGCCAGCAGCGGCACGCTGGTGCCTGCCATGTCGGAACCCAGCCCCAGCTGCGGCAACGGGTTGCCGGTGAGCTGCAGCGAGATGAACACCGCCGGCACCGTGTAGGCGATGATCAGCACGATGTACTGCGCCACCTGGGTGTAGGTGATGCCCTTCATGCCGCCGAACACGGCGTAGGCGAACACGATCGCCATGCCGACGTAGATGCCGGTAGCGCTGGATACGCCCAGGAAGCGCGAGAACGCCACGCCGACACCGGTCATCTGCCCGATGATGTAGGTGATGGAGGCGATCAGCAGGCAGATCACCGCCACGGTGCGCGCGCTCTGGCTGTAGAAGCGGTCGCCGATGAACTGCGGCACCGTGAACTTGCCGAACTTGCGCAGGTAGGGCGCCAGCAGCATGGCCAGCAGCACGTAGCCGCCCGTCCAGCCCATCAGGAACAGGCCGCCGCCGTAGCCCATGTTGGAGATCAGGCCAGCCATCGAGATGAACGAAGCGGCCGACATCCAGTCGGCCGCGGTTGCCATGCCGTTGGTGATCGGATGCACGCCGCCGCCGGCGACGTAGAACTCGCTGGTGGACCCGGCGCGGGCCCAGATCGCGATGCCGATGTAGAGCGCGAAGCTCAGGCCGACAACGATATAGGTGGTGGTTTGCAGATCCATGGCCGCTCCTTACTCTTCGTGCACGTCGAAGCGACGGTCAATCTGTCCCATCTTGTACGCGTAGTAGAAGATGAGCGCGATGAACACATAGATCGATCCCTGGTGGGCGAACCAGAAGCCGAGCGGATAGCCGCCGAGCTTGATGCTGTCCAGCGGTCCGGCAAACATGATGCCGGCGCCGAACGAAACCAGGAACCAGATCACCAGCACTTGTGCCAGAAGGCCTAGCGTGGCCCTCCAGTAGGCATGACTTTGCGAGTCACTGGACATGGGTTGTCTCCTCAAAGGTTGACTTTCTGTAGCAAGGCACCGGCAGAGCCGGCGTCATTGCCGCGAAGGGAAGCAGCGCCGCGCACGTGGCCCTGCGACGCCCACGTAATCTTTTTTCTTGCACTTACAGCTTTCTGACAGCTGTGTAATTAACAAGGTGTTTCAAGGGAAAACACTGACGGGGAGCGTAAGAACTCGGTCAGAACGCCCTCCCAGAATCGCGGCCGGCCCGTACCACCAGATGTCGTGTGTGCGGATTTCATGACCTGAGGAGACAACCATGGCCACGTCCAGTGCGGATTCGGTCGTCGAGCGCATCCAGCGCAACCCGAAGTACCTGGAGCTGAAGTCCAAGCGCAACCGCTTTGGCTGGACGCTCGCGATCCTGATGCTGATCGTCTACTACGGCTACATCGGGCTCATCGCCTTCGACAAGGCCTTCCTGGCCCAGCCGATGGGCGGCGGCGTGACCACCATCGGCATTCCCATCGGCATGGCGGTGATCGTCTTCACCGTCGTGATCACCGGCATCTACGTACAGCGCGCCAACAGCGAGTACGACCGCCTGACCCGCGAAATCCTGGAGGAAGCGACCAAATGAAAGCCTCATCCTCCACCCTCGCGCGCGGCGCGCTGCTGGCCAGCATCCTGGCGGCCGGCGTGGCGTATGCCGCCGGCGGCGACATCGGCGAAACCCAGAAGCAGGCCACCAACTGGACCGCGATCATCATGTTCGCGGTGTTCGTGCTGTTCACCCTCTGGATCACCAAGTGGGCGGCCGGGCGCACCAAGTCGGCGGCCGACTTCTACACCGCCGGCGGCGGCATCACGGGCTTCCAGAACGGCCTGGCGATCGCCGGCGACTACATGTCGGCGGCCTCCTTCCTGGGCATTTCCGCGGCCGTGATGACCAACGGCTACGACGGCCTGATCTACTCCATCGGCTTCCTGGTGGGCTGGCCGGTCATCACCTTCCTGATGGCCGAGAAGCTGCGCAACCTGGGCAAGTTCACCTTCGCCGACGTGGCCGCCTACCGCTTCCAGCAGACGCCCATCCGCACCTTCGCCGCCTGCGGCACGCTGGTGGTGGTGGCGTTCTACCTGATCGCCCAGATGGTGGGCGCGGGCCAGCTGATCAAGCTGCTGTTCGGCCTGGATTACCTGTACGCGGTGATCATCGTCGGCGTGCTGATGATGGTGTACGTGCTGTTCGGCGGCATGACGGCCACCACCTGGGTGCAGATCATCAAGGCCTGCCTGCTGCTGGCCGGCGCCTCGTTCATGGCCTTCATGGTGATGGCCAAGTACGGCTTCAGCCCCGAAGCGCTGTTCAAGGCCTCGGTGGAGACCAAGGGCACCAACTCCATCATGGGCCCGGGCAACTTCATCAAGGACCCGATCTCCGCCATCAGCTTCGGCATGGCGCTGATGTTCGGTACCGCCGGCCTGCCGCACATCCTGATGCGCTTCTTCACCGTGCCGAGCGCCAAGGAAGCGCGCAAGAGCGTGTTCTGGGCCACCACCTGGATCGGCTACTTCTACATCCTGACCTTCATCATCGGCTTCGGCGCCATCGTGCTGGTCAGCAAGAACCCGGACTTCCTTGACGCCAAGGGCGCGCTGCTGGGCGGCAGCAACATGGCCGCCATCCACCTGGCCAACGCCGTGGGCGGCAATGTGTTCCTGGGCTTCATCTCCGCCGTGGCCTTCGCCACCATCCTGGCGGTGGTGGCCGGCCTGACGCTCTCGGGCGCCTCGGCCGTGTCGCACGACCTGTACGCCACCGTGTTTAAGCACGGCAACGCCGACAGCGCCTCGGAACTGAAGGTCTCGCGCATCACCACGGTGGCGCTGGGCATCGTGGCCGTGCTGCTGGGTATCGTGTTCGAGAAGCAGAACATCGCCTTCATGGTGTCGCTGGCCTTCGCCGTGGCGGCTTCCGCCAACTTCCCGGTGCTGTTCCTGTCCATCCTGTGGAAGGACTGCACCACCAAGGGCGCGGTGATCGGCGGCTTCCTGGGCCTGATCTCCTCCGTGGCGCTCACGGTGCTCTCGCCGTCCGTGTGGGAGGCCGTGCTGGGCCACGCCAAGGGCTCGGCGCCGTTCCCCTACACCTCGCCGGCGCTGTTCTCCATGACCATCGGCTTCGTGGGCGTGTGGCTGTTCTCGGTGATGGACAAGAGCGCCAACGCCGCCAAGGAACGCGCGGCCTTCCCGGCGCAGGAAGTGCGCTCCGAAACCGGCCTGGGCGCCTCCAAGGCATCGGCGCACTGAACCTGCGCTCCCGCCATGAAAAACCGGGCCGATGGCCCGGTTTTTTTGTGCCTTTTCGGCCTGCAGCCCTTGTGCAGCAGGCGCAGACAGCTATTCAATAAGTAGCATTGGAATCTAGTCACCCCGCAGCTGGCGCAGCTTGATGAAGGCCATGGCGGCCATCACCGCGTCGTTCAGCGCGTCGTGCGCATCGCGCGTGGGCAGGCCCAGCTCGGCCATGATGGTGGCAAAGCGCAGGTCGATGTCGGCCTGGTCGTGCTGCTGGTAGGGCGGCAGCTGGCGGAACCTGTAGTCGTAGTAGAGCTGCGAGACCTCGATGCGCGGCTGCGGCAGCGCGAAGCCCAGGTGCGCCCTGGCCACGCGGCTCACCATGGCGCAGTCGAAATCGATGTAATAGCCCACCAGCGGCCGGGGGCCGATGAAGCGCAGCAGGCGCTCCACGGCCTCGCCCGCCGGCAGGCCGGCTTCCACGTCCTGGCCGCGCAGGCGGTGGATGCGGATGCTTTCGGCCGAGAGCACCTTCTTTTCCGGCCGCACCAGCAGCTCCAGCCGCTCGCTGGTCATGATGCGCTGGCCCCGGATGCGCACGGCGCCGATGGCGACGATCTCGTCGTTGCGCGTGTCCAGCCCGGTGGTCTCGCAATCGAACGACACCCACTCGTCCGGCGGTGGCTCGTCCCACAGGAAGCGCCAGCGCTCGTCGCGCAGCTGGCGAAGCTGCCAGTCGCGCGCCATGCGTTGGCGCAGGCGGCCGAGGGGCCCCGCCATCAGAGCACACCCAGCCGGAAGCGCTGGCGCAGCAGCGCGCGGAAGCGCTTGACCACGCCCAGCGTGTCCTTCAGCAGGTCGCGGTCGAGTGTGGACAGCGCCTGCACGTCCACCTGCCCCGTCACCGGCTCGCCGCGCTGGGCCTCGGCCAGACCGGCCTTGAGCTTGAGCCCCATGAAGAAATGCAGGCTTTCCAGCAACTCCTGGCCCATGGCCTCGGTCAGGGCGCCGGCCTGCACCAGCGCGGCGATGCGTTCGGCCGTGCCGGTCTCGGTGATGCGGCCGGCCAGCGCCATGCTGCGCACACCGTGCACCAGCGGGAAGGTGCCTTCCTTCTTCAGGTTCAGGCGGCTGTCGGCATCGCCCACCAGGCGGTTCCACCAGCCGTTGCCGCTGGCGAAGGCGTCGATGGCGGAGGCAAAGCGCGCCAGCATGGCGTCGCTGTCGGTGGCCAGTTCCATCACGCCCTGTCGCACGCTGTCCAGCAGGTGCGCGTCGCCGCTGACGGCGTGGGCGTCCATGAAGATGGCCAGGTTCATCAGGCTGTCGGCCTCGGGCAGCACCAGCCACTGGCGCGCCATCTGCGTGAACTCGGCCGCGCTCTTGCGCCAGGCCGGGTTGCTGACCATGATGCCGCCCGGGCACGGCGGGTACCCGAAGCTGGCCAGCGCATCGGAGAAGCGCTGGCAGATGGCCGCCAGCTCGGCCGGCGGCGCGAAGCCGTTGCGCAGCACCAGGCCGTTGTCCTGGTCGGTCTTGAGCAGCTGCTCGCCACGCCCTTCGCTGCCCATCACGAACAGGCAGCTGTTGGCCACCAGCTCGGGCGGGGCGATGAGCTGCCAGGCGCGCGCGAACAGGCGCGCGTTCAGGTCCTGCACCAGGCGCGCGATCAGCGCCACGCGCGTGCCGGAGCGGAACTGGCGCCCGATCATGTCGGTGATCTGGCCGGCGATGGCCGCCAGCTCCTCCAGGCTGCCCGCGTTGTCGAGCCGCATGGAGATCAGGTGCGAGTGGTTGGAGAGGAAGGCGAACACGTCCAGCGACTCCAGCACGCCCTTGACCTCGTCACCCTCCAGCACCACCACGCGGTGGATGTTGTGGCGCTGCATCAGCGCCAGCGCGTCGCCCACCTGGTCGCTGGCGCGCACGGTGACCAGGTTGTAGTTGGCCAGCAGCCCCACGGGTAGCTGGTCCAGCGGCGTGCCGCGCAGCACCGCCTTCTGCAGCGCGGTGGCGGTGAACATGCCCAGGCGCGGCGGGGTAGCGGCGTTGTCGCGCACCAGCACGTTGGTGCTCTTGTGCTCCTGGAACAGCCGCACCACGGACAGGATGTCGGTTTCGGCATCGACCACGATGGCCGGCCGCAGCAGCGCCTCGTCCACCCGCGCGAGGTTGAAGGCCTGCAGCTCGTTGCCCTCCTGCCGCTCGGTCAGCGCGCTGAGCTTGGAGCCCAGATCGGCGAACAGCAGCGCGCCGAAATGCGCGTTGGCGGCGATCAGGTCCTGCACGGTCTGGCGCGCCAGTTCGTAGGCCACCACCTCTTCCGTGGCGACGAAGCGGCTGGACGACTTGCCAGCCACCAGCGCACGGCCGTCGAAGCAGTCATGAGGGCCGTAGCTGGCCACCACCTCGCCTTCGTCGTGCTGCGCCACCTGCCCCTTGATGACCACCCACAGGTGCGTGGGCTGCGCGCCCACCTCCAGGATCACCGTGCCCTTGGGAAAGTAGGCCACGTCCACGTGGTCTCGCACCAGGCGCTGCTGCTCCTGCGTCAGGCAGTCGAACGGCGAAGCAGAGAAATTGAACGCGTTGGGCATGTCGGTCCATCAGACGAAAAGCAAAAAGCGCACACCTGACCTCAAAACCACGCACCCAACGACCATCCGCCAGGGCGCTGCTCCAATGGCCAGGTAGCAGGCCGGGTCAGCCACCGCTTGCGATCGGGCTGGTTCCGGCCGCAGGCCGTGCTCCTTGACGGGGTTGGCTGGGCGGAACAAAGTCCGCCCAACCTCGATGAGCCTTGTTTCGCACGGCGCGTGAAGCCTGCGGAGGGATGTTATCTGCGGACGCCTTGCGCCACGCTTGCGGGCGCGTCCCAGAGTGCGTCCAGCGCCTTGTCCTGCGTCAAATGGGCGCGCAGCATGGGCAGCGCATCCAGGCCCCAGAACAGGCGGCCGTCCACGGCGAAGGTGGGCACGCCGAAGACGTCGGCCGCCACCGCCGCGTCGGTCTCGGCACGCAGGCGCTGCTTGACGGTATCGGCCGCTGGGTCGTGCACGGGCGCCAGCTGTGCGGTGAGCGTGGCCAGCCGGCCGGCGTCCTCGGCGTCGGCACCCGTGGTCCAGACGTGGCGGAAGATGGTTTCGCACTGGTAGCGGTTGGGCGTGCCCACGCGGGCACAGGCCCAGGCCAGGCGCAGCAGCGCCAGCGGGTTGAACGGGTGGCGCGCCGGCATGCGCATGGGGATGCCCAGCTCGTGCGCCAGCCACAGCACCTGGCGGTAGGTCCAGTCGCGCTTGCCCTCGATCTCCGCCGGGCCGAGCTGGCCATGGCGCGCCAGCATGGCGGCGAACAGCACCGGGCGGTACGTCACCTCGTAGCTCAGGCCTTCCAGCGCCACGGGCAGGCGTTCGAACGCCAGGTACGCGTAGGGCGAGATGAAGTCGAGGTAGCAGTCGATGCGCTTCATGCGGCGTCCTGCTGGCCGGCCGCCTGCACCTGCCCGCGCCTCTGCAGCAGGCGCCGCCAAACTTCGCGCCGTCCGGCTTCGTCCATGCCCAGCCAGCCGCCGATCTCTTCCAGCCGGCGTTCGCAGCCTTCGCACAAGCCGGTCACGGGGCTGACGCGGCAGACGCCGGTGCAGGGCGAGGGCACCGGCCCGGCGTCTTTTTCAGGATCAAACTCGACCCTGGCCCTTGTCTGGCGGGCGCAGGCAGCTATTGATCCAGGAGCATCCGCCATGTTCAGGCGACCTGCACCACGTCGGCCACCGGCGCGCCGGTGAGGTGCTCCAGATCCGCCGGCGTGAGCTGGAACACGCCGTGCGGGTGCCCGGCCGCGGCCCAGATCTCGCTGAAGCGGTACAGCTCGCGGTCGATCAGCGTCACCGGCGGGCTGGCGTGCGCCACCGGCGAGACGCCGCCGATGGTGAAGCCGGTGCTGGCCCTCACGAAGTCGGCGTCGGCGCGGCCGATCCTGCCCACCAGCGCCGCCACCTTCTTCTCGTCCACCCGCCTGTCGCCGGAGGTGATGACCAGCACCGCCGCATCGTCCTCCTTGCGGCGGAAGATGATGCTCTTGGCGATCTGCCCCACCCCCACGCCCAGCGCGTCGGCGGCCTGCTGCGCGGTGCGCGCGGCGTCATCGAGCATCACCGGCGCGTGCCGGTGGCCGGCGGCCGCCAGCGCGGCGGCGACGCGCTGCACGGCGTCGGGCAGGGGTTTCAGTTCGGCTCCGCACATCGCGCTCACCCCGCCCGCTTATTGAGCAGCGCCGTGGCGGCGCGCGAATTGGGCTTGCGGCCGAGGTGGTCGCTGATGAACTTGCCGGCGTCGATCAGCTTGTCGAGGTCGATGCCGGTGTCGATGCCCATGCCCTGCAGCATGAACACCACGTCCTCGGTGGCCACGTTGCCGGTGGCGCCCTTGGCGTAGGGGCAGCCGCCCAGGCCGGCCACCGACGACTGGTGGTGCCACACGCCCATCTCCAGCGCGGCCAGGGTGTTGGCCACGGCCTGGCCGTAGGTGTCGTGGAAATGGCCGGAGACCTGGTCGATGCCGAAGTGCCTGAGCGTCGCCTCGAAGGCGGCCTGCACCTTGCGCGGCGTGCCCACGCCGATGGTGTCGGCCACGTCCACGCGCTCCACGCCGATGCCCTTCATCAGCCCGGCCAGGTACTCGACGCGCGAGGGCGGGATGTCGCCTTCGTACGGGCAGCCCACGGTGCAGCTCATGGCGCCGCGCACGGCGATGCCGGCGGCCCGGGCGGCCTGCACCACGGGGGCGAAGCGCTCGATGCTCTCGGCGATCGAGCAGTTGATGTTCTTCTGGCTGAAGGCCTCGCTGGCAGCGCCGAAGACCACGATCTCGTCCGGCTTGCTGGCCAGCGCGGCCTCGAAGCCCTTCATGTTGGGCACCAGCACGCTGTAGCGCACGCCCGGCCGGCGGCGCAGGCCGGCCATGACCTCGGCGTTGTCGGCCATCTGCGGCACCCATTTGGGGCTGACGAAGCTGGTGACCTCGATCTCGCGCAGGCCGGCGTCCTGCAGGCGGTGCACCAGCTCGATCTTCGCCGAGGCCGGCACAGGCTGTTTCTCGTTCTGCAGCCCGTCGCGCGGGCCGACGTCGATCAGTTTCACCTGTGTGGGCAGGGCCATGGGATGGGTCTCCGTATCAGTCTGCGGGTGGGTGGGCGCCCGCGCGCCGGTCAGTGTAGCGAGTCGCGCCGGCGGGCGCCGGGTGCGGGCCGGCTGCGATGGTCCAATGGTATCCACGAGGCCTGGATTCATGACCAAAATGCCTTCCAGCCCATTTACAGCGGGCGCAGAAAGCTATGCTTTGTATAACACCAAAGGATGGAGCGATACCGGGTGCGGTGTCACGCGCAAGCCGCCTCGGCACCGCGCCCGCCCCGCCAGCCCTCGCCAGGTCCGCCCGGAGCGCCAAATACGTCACGAAGCACGCCGATACGGCCGGCTCCGGCGCCGCATCGCTTGCCATGGGCCGCGCTTTTCTGGAAGATGAGCTTACTTGAGTATTACAAACCATATGAGCCCATGATCGTCGCCCCTCAGAAACCCCATACAGCCATGGCAAACTTTTCACCACCTTTGTTCCAGCTTGCCTTTGCCAAGACGGCCACCGGCAAGCAGGCCATCGAAACCAAACACATCCCGCTTTCGCTGGTGGACCGGCGCGTGCTGCTGCTGGTGGACGGCGTAAAGACGGGTGAAGAGCTGGCGATGTTCTGCGTGGGCAAGGACGTGTCGTCGATCCTTCAAAGCCTGCTCGACCAGGAACTGATCGAGATCGTGGCCACGGCAGCGCCTCCCGCCACGACCTCGGGTGTGCCCGACACCGCGCCGGACACGTTGTCTGCCTTGCCCGAACCCGGCGACCTGGGCCTGCCGCCCGCCAGCCAGCGCAGCGCCAAGGAAATGGAGATGGCACGCAACTTCATGATCAACACGGTGAACACCGTGTTCCAGCCCAACACGCGCCTGAGCCTGCTGGAGGCCATCCAGGGCTGCAACACTGCCACCGAGCTGCGGCAGGTCTACCTGCAATGGGAAGACACGTTGTCGACCAGCCGCATCGGCCTCAAGCGCCTGCCCGAATTCAAGAAGAAGCTGTTCACCGTGCTGTGAACGCGGCCGGCGCCGCCGCCGCGCCGCGACTGTCTCAGGCACCTTCGGCCGGCTGCAGGCGCAGCAGTTCGGCCCCATCCATCACCTGGTCGCCCGGCGCGTAGAGCAGCTCGGCCACCACGCCATCCACCGGAGCGGCGATGGTGTGCTCCATCTTCATCGCCTCCATCACCGCCAGCGGCTGGCCCTTGCTGACCTTGTCGCCCGCCCGCACGGCGAACGACACCACCTTGCCCGGCATCGGCGCCGTCAGCCGCCCGCCCTCGCCCGCGCCTTCGCCGGCGTGCGAGAGCATGTCGAGCTCGGTGATGACGGAGGCGCCGTCGGTGCCGAACACGTGCATGTCCTCGTCCTGGCGGAACACCTGGACCACCTGGCGGCGGCCGGCACAGCGCAGATCGATGCGCCGGCCGTCCACGGGGGTGAGATCCAGCGGCTGGAACTCGTCCTCGCCCACCTGCAGCATCAGCACGCCGTCGTCCAGGTAGCGCAATTTGGCCACCAGCGGCTGGCCGGCGATCTTGAAATCGAAGCGGCGCGAGGCCACGCCGTGCGAGCGCCAGCCGTCGCGGCGGCTGAACGGGTCGTGCGTCTCGCTGGCGCGCTCTTCCAGCAGCGTCTGCGCCACGGCGGCGGCCACGGTGAGGCCGGTGCCCAGCGGGTCCTGCTCGAACAGGCTGGCGCGCTCGCGCTCGATCAGCGCGGTGTCGAGCCTGGCCTGGCTGAACGAGGGCGTGGCCAGCACGCGGCGCAGGAACTGCACGTTGGTCTGCAGGCCGACGATGCGCACCTCGGCCAGCGCCGCATCCAGCCTGGCCAGCGCCTCCTCGCGCGTGGCGCCGTGCACGATGAGCTTGGCGATCATGCTGTCGTAGAAGGGGCTGATGGCGTCGCCCTCGCGCACGCCGTCGTCGATGCGCACCTCGCCGTAGTCGAAGCTCACGGCCGGCGGCTTGCGGTACACGCGCAGCGTGCCGGTGGCGGGCAGGAAGTTCTTGTCCGGGTTCTCGGCGCAGATGCGCGCCTCGATGGCGTGGCCATCGAGCACCAGCTCGTCCTGCGCCAGCGGCAGCGGTTCGCCGCTGGCCACCATCAGCTGCCACTCCACCAGGTCCTGGCCGGTGATGGCCTCGGTCACCGGGTGCTCCACCTGCAGGCGGGTATTCATTTCCATGAAGTAGAACTTCATCGCCTCCGGCTGCTCGTAGCCGCCCGGCTGCTCGACGATGAACTCCACCGTGCCCGCGCCCACGTAGCCCACGGCGCGCGCCGCCGCCACCGCGGCCTCGCCCATCTTCTGGCGCAGGCTTTCGGGCATGCCGGGCGCGGGAGCCTCTTCCAGCACCTTCTGGTGGCGCCGCTGCACCGAGCAGTCGCGCTCGAACAGATAGACGCAATTCCCCTGCGTGTCGCCGAACACCTGGATCTCGATGTGGCGCGGCCGCTGCACGTATTTCTCGACCAGCACCGCGTCGTCACCGAAGCTGTTGATGGCCTCGCGCTTGCAGCTTTCCAGCGCGGCCATGAAGTCCTCGGCCTTGCTCACCGCGCGCATGCCCTTGCCGCCGCCGCCGGCGCTGGCCTTGATCAGCACCGGGTAGCCGATGCGGTCGGCCTCTCGCTGCAGCAGCTCGGGGTTCTGGTCGGCGCCGTGGTAGCCCGGCACCAACGGCACCTGGGCGGCTTCCATCAGCCGCTTGGACTCGGCCTTCAGCCCCATGGCCTGGATGGCGCTGGCCGGCGGGCCGATGAACACCAAGCCGGCGTCGGCGCAGGCCTTGGCGAAGTCTTCGTTCTCGGAAAGGAAGCCGTAGCCGGGGTGGATGGCCTCGGCGCCCGTGGCCTTGGCGGCGTCGATGATGCGCTGCCACTGCAGGTAGCTCTCCTTGGGTGCACTGGCACCCACGTGCACCGCCTCGTCGCAGGCCATGACGTGCTTGGCGTGCGCGTCGGCGTCGGAATACACCGCCACGGTCTTCACGCCCAGCCGGCGCGCGGTGGCCGCCACGCGGCACGCTATTTCGCCGCGGTTGGCGATCAGGATCTTCTTGAACACAGCCGTCTCCTCCAGATGCTTTTCGGGTTCAGGCGCCGGTGGGTTCGGCGGCGCCCTGGCCCACGAAGGCCCGCAGCTTGCGGACCACCAGTTTCAGAAACTTGAACAGCACCACCAGCAGCAGCACCGACACCACCAGCATCACTGCCAGGGCGATGCCGAAGGCCAGCGGATGCTGGGTGGCGAGCCAGACGATGCCGACCACCAGGCCGTCCTCGAAGAACGAGGCCAGCCAGTTGGTGAACGGCTCGGGCGATGTGTTGATGGCGGCACGCGTGGTGGCCTTGGTGGCGAACGAGGTGGCGGCCAGCGAGCCGCCCAGCAGCGCGCCCACCATGCCCATGGTGGCCGAATCGGCGCCCAGCGCACCGGCGGCCAGCAGCGCGCCGGCGGGGATGCGGATGAAGGCGTTGATCGAATCCCACACGCTGTCGACCCACGGGATCTTGTCGGCGAAGAATTCCACCAGAAGCATCAAACCGCTGGCCGCCAGCACCGCCGGGTGTTCCAGGATGTGCAGCCCGGGTGGCAGCGCGATCCAGCCGGCGTAGCCCATGGCGCCGGTGAGGAACACCACCGCGTAGAGCCGGAAGCCGCTGGCCCAGCCCAGCGCCGCGGCCAGCGCCAGCAGCGAAGGCATGTCCAGCTTTGCGGCCGCGCTGTTCACCGCGTCCCCCACGTGCCCGGCCGCCTCGCCCACCGCCGCCGTGGCGCCGTCCGGGTGCAGGCCCAGGCTCTGCAGCCATTGCATCAGGTGCTGGATGAGTTCCTGCATGACCCATGCCGCCTCAGCGAGGCGCCTCCGCAAAACTCAGGATTACTTTTATTTTGATAGCTGGCTGCGCCCGCCAACAAAGGGCTGGAGGCCCAAAAGACTCAAAATCTCCAGCCGAGAAAGTACCCGAACCATCCCAGCGCCTGGGCGCCGCAGCTGGCCGCGGAGCAGGCCAACCCAGCGGACGGCGTGGTCGGGCTCTCCCCGACCACTGGCGTCGTCCCCCCTCCCGCAGAGAGAGGGGAGCTGAGGTCCGCGGCTCCAGACCTGCCTGTGCAGGTCTGGACGGACCGAAGCGCCGCCGCCTCTGGCGGCGAGCACGTGGCGCGAAGCGACTCAGGGGGGTCATAGCCAGTTCGGCTTGCGCTTCTGCAGGAACGACTGCACGCCTTCCTTGCCTTCGTCGGAGGCGCGGATGTCGGCGATGCCCTCCACCGTGCGCTCGATCAGCAGGCGGGTGATGTCGCGGCCGGCCACGTCGTGCAGCAGCTTCTTGCATTCGCGCACGGCGTTGGGGCTGGCGCCGGTGAGCGCGGCCACCAGCTCGCCCACCCTGGCGTCGAGCTGGTCGGCCGGCACCACTTCGTGCACGAAGCCGATGCGCAGCGCCTCGGCCGCCGTGAAGCGCTCGGCCGTCAGGAAGTAGCGGTGCGAGGCGCGGGCGCCCATGGCGCGGATCACGTAGGGGCTGATGGTGGCGGGGATCAGGCCGAGCCTGACCTCGCTCAGGCAGTAGTGGGCCGTGTCCACGCTCACCACCATGTCGCAGGCGGCCACCAGGCCCATGCCGCCGGCGACGACGTCGCCCTGCACGCGCGCGATCACCGGCTTGGGGCATTCGTACAGCGTGCGCAGCATGAAGGCGAGCTTCTCGGCGTCGGCCAGGTTCTCGTCGCGCGTGTAGTCGGCCATGCGGCGCATCCAGTTCAGATCGGCGCCGGCGCAGAAGGCCGGGCCTTCGGCCATGAGCACGATGGCGCGCACGTCGGCCTGGTTGCCCTGCTGCACGAAGGCCTGGGTCAGCTCGGCGATCACCTCGTCGTTGAAGGCGTTGCGCACCTCGGGGCGGTTGAGCACCACCGTGGCCACCTGGCCCTGGGTGCTGATGCGGATGGCTGGGCTCATGATGGGCGGGATTCTTCCTGAAGCATGTAGACAAGGTCGATGACCGGGCAGGGCTGGCCCAGCGCCGTCAGCGCGGCGGTGATCTGGCCGCGGTGGTGCGTGCCGTGGTTGAACACGTGCGTGAGCGTGGCGGCGAAGGGCAGCGCGGCCGGCTCGCCGCGCGTGGTGGTGTAGCTCAGCACGCCGTCGAAACGCCCGGCCGGCCAGCTGGCGATCAGCGGCGCCCAGCGCGCCGTGCCTTCGGACAGGCGCTGCGCCAGACGCGCGCGGTCGGGTTCGGCCTCGTCATCCAGCGCCAGCCTGGGCGACACGCCTTCGGCAAAGCGCGGGAACCACAGCAGCTGCTCGCCCACCAGCAGGTGGTTCAGCGTGCCGTGGATGCTCCTGAAGAACAGGCCCACGTCGCGCCGGTAGTCGGCCTCGGGCAGCTGCGCCACGGCGTCCAGCAGGCGCCGCGTGGCCCAGGCGTTGTAGCGTGCCAGGGTGGCGAAGTGGGTGGACGGGTTCATGGGGCTGGGTGGGCAGCTGCGGGGTTCACATGCGGAAAACGCCGAACTTGACGTCCGGCACCGGCGCATTCTGGGTCGCCGACAGGCCGAGCGCCAGCACGCGGCGGGTGTCGGCCGGATCGATGATGCCGTCGTCCCACAGGCGGGCGGTGGCGTAGTAGGGGTGGCCCTGGGTTTCGTACTGCTGGCGGATCGGGGCCTTGAAGGCTTCCTCGTCGTCCGCGGTCCAGCTGCCGCCCTTGGCCTCGATGCCGTCGCGCCGCACCGTGGCCAGCACGCTGGCGGCCTGCTCGCCGCCCATCACGCTGATGCGCGCGTTGGGCCACATCCAGAGGAAGCGCGGGCTGTAAGCGCGGCCGCACATGCCGTAGTTGCCGGCGCCAAAGCTGCCGCCGATGATGATGGTGAACTTGGGCACGTTGGCGGTGGCGACGGCCGTGACCATCTTGGCGCCGTGGCGCGCGATGCCTTCGTTCTCGTACCTGCGGCCGACCATGAAGCCGGTGATGTTCTGCAGGAACACCAGCGGCACCTTGCGCTGGCAGCACAGCTCGATGAAATGCGCGCCCTTCTGCGCCGATTCGCTGAACAGGATGCCGTTGTTGGCCACGATGCCCACCGGCATGCCCTCGATGCGCGCGAAGCCGCACACCAGCGTGGTGCCGAAGCGCGACTTGAATTCGTGGAACTCGCTGCCGTCGACGATGCGGGCGATGATCTCGCGCACGTCGAAGGGCTTGCGGGTGTCGGTGGGGATCACGCCGTACAGCTCGTCGGCGGCAAACTTCGGCGCCACCGGCGCCTGCAGGTCGCCGGCGTACTGCTTCTTCAGGTTGAGCTGGGCGACGATCTGGCGGGCCAGCGCCAGCGCGTGCATGTCGTTCTCGGCCAGGTGGTCGGCCACGCCGGAGAGGCGCGTGTGCACGTCGCCGCCGCCCAGGTCTTCGGCGCTCACCACCTCGCCGGTGGCGGCCTTCACCAGCGGCGGGCCGCCGAGGAAGATGGTGCCCTGGTTGCGCACGATGATGCTTTCGTCGCTCATCGCCGGCACGTAGGCGCCGCCGGCCGTGCAGCTGCCCATCACCACCGCGATCTGCGCGATGCCCTGGGCGCTCATGTTGGCCTGGTTGAAGAAGATGCGGCCGAAGTGCTCGCGATCCGGGAAGACCTCGTCCTGGTTCGGCAGGTTGGCACCGCCGGAATCGACCAGGTAGATGCAGGGCAGGCGGTTCTGCTCGGCGATCTCCTGCGCGCGCAGGTGCTTCTTGACGGTCATCGGGTAATAAGTGCCGCCCTTCACCGTGGCGTCGTTGCAGACGATCATGCAGTCGACGCCGCTCACGCGGCCGATGCCGGCCACCATGCCGGCCGCCGGCGCATCGCCGTCGTACATGGCCAGCGCGGCCAGCGGCGCCACTTCCAGGAAGGGCGTGCCGGGGTCGAGCAGCATCTGCACGCGCACGCGCGGCAGCAGCTTGCCGCGGTCCATGTGCTTCTTGCGAGCGGCGTCGCCGCCGCCCTTCTCGACGGATTGCAGCTGCGCCTTCAGGTCTTCCACCAGCGCGCGCATGGCCGCCGCGTTGGCCTGGAATTCCGCCGAGCGCGGGTTGAGCTGGCTTTGCAGGACGGTCATGGCGAAGGGCTCCTCGATCTCTTTTGCTCTGTTTAATGTAGCTGGTTGCAGCCGTCAGATATGGGCTCAGGCGGTCTTTTGCTCTGAAATGCCGAGCTCTTCCTTCATCGCGTCGCGGATCCTGAACTTCTGGATCTTGCCGGTCACCGTCATGGGGAATTCGGCCACGAAGCGGATGTATCTGGGCACCTTGTAGTGCGCGATCCTGCCCTTGCAGAAGGCGCGCACCTCGTCTTCATCGAGCTGCTGGCCGGGCTTGACGACGATCCAGGCGCACAGCTCCTCGCCGAAGCGCTGGTCAGGCACGCCGACCACCTGCACGTCCTGCACCTTGGGATGCCGGTAGAGGAATTCCTCGATCTCGCGCGGGTAGACGTTCTCGCCGCCGCGGATCACCATGTCCTTGCTGCGGCCGACGATGTTGACGTAGCCCTCGTCGTCCATGGTGGCCAGATCGCCCGTGTGCATGAAGCCCTCGGCGTCGATCGCTTCGGCCGTGCGCGCCGGGTCGTCCCAGTAGCCCTGCATCACCGAATAGCCCTTGGTGCACAGCTCGCCGGTGGCGCCGCGCGGCACCATGGCGCCGCTTTCGGGGTCGACGATCTTCACCTCCAGGTGCGGCTGCACCAGGCCGACGGTGGCCACGCGCTTGTCCAGCGGCGTATCGGTGCTGCTCTGGCAGCTCACCGGGCTGGTCTCGGTCATGCCGTAGGCGATGGTGACCTCGTCCATGTGCATGTCGCGCTGCACGCGCTTCATCACCTCGATCGGGCAGGGGCTGCCGGCCATGATGCCGGTGCGCAGGGTGGACAGGTCGAACTCGGCGAAGCGCGGGTGGTCCAGCTCGGCGATGAACATGGTGGGCACGCCATGCAGGCCGGTGCATTTTTCGGCCTGCACCGTCTGCAGCACCGAGAGCGGCTCGAACGCGTCGTTGGGGTAGACGATGCAGCCGCCGTGCGTCAGCACCGCCAGGTTGCCCAGCACCATGCCGAAGCAGTGGTACAGCGGCACGGGGATGCACAGGCGGTCGGCCTCGGTCAGGCGCATGGCTTCGCCGATGAAGAAGCCGTTGTTCAGGATGTTGCGATGCGTCAGCGTGGCACCCTTGGGAAAGCCCGTGGTGCCGCTGGTGAACTGGATGTTGATGGCGTCGGTGTTGTGCAGCAGGCGCGCGGTCTGGGCCAGCCGGGGGTCGGCGGCGTCGCCGGTCTGCATCAGGTCGGAGAAGCGCTGGAAGCCGGGTTCCTCGGCACCCTCGCCCGCCACGTCGATCCAGATGGCGTGGTTCAGGTGCGGCAGTGTGGCCGACTGCAGCGGCTCGCCGGTTTTGGCGTGCGCCCACTCGGGCGCCAGCTCGCGCAGCATGCCCAGATAGTCGCTGGTCTTGAAGCGCGGCATCACCACCAGCGCCTGGCAGCCCACCTTGTTCAGCGCGTACTCGACCTCCGCCGTGCGGTAGGCCGGGTTGATGTTGACCAGCACCAGCCCCGTCATGGCGGTGGCCAGCTGCATCAGCACCCATTCGGCGTTGTTGTGCGACCAGATGCCCACGCGGTCGCCCGGCGTCAGGCCCAATTTCAACAGCGCGCTGGCCAGCTGGCGCGAGGCCTGCTGCAGCTGGCGGTAGCTGTAGCGCCGGCCCTGGTGCACCACCACCAGCGCCTCGCGCTCGGGGAAGCGCTCCACCATGGCGTCGAAGAAGGCGCCGATGGTCTGTTCGATCAGCGGCGTGTCGGTGGTGCCGCGCGCGTGGCTGGCGGCTGGCTGGGCGCTCATGGCTGCTTGTCTCCTGGTTCCTGGCGTACGCCGCGCCGCGCATCCGCGGCAACACCGCGCGGCCGGCGCTCGAAACCGCCAGCTTACGCCCGTGCGGCGCGCATGGGTGGTCAGTCTGGTTGCAAATTGCGCCACACTGGATCAGACTCCGGCCATGCCACGCCAGCCACCCGATCGCTCTTCCGCCAGCGCGCGCACGCCCATGGCCTTCGTGCAGGCTGTACTGCAAGCCTACGCGCAGCGCGGGCTGGACCCGGCCGGGGCGCTGGCCAGAGCACAAATACCGCCATCTGACGCGCAAGATGCCAACCGGCGCGTCACCGCCGCGCAGTTCGAGCGCCTGTGCCAGGCCGCCATGCAGGAGCTGGACGACGAGGCGCCCGGCTGGTTCAGCCGCCGGCTGCCCTGGGGCAGCTACGGCATGCTGGCGCGCGCCTCCATCAGCGCGCCCTCGCTCGGCGTGGCGCTGGCGCGCTGGTGCCGCCACCATGGGCTGCTGACGCAGGACGTGACGCTCACCCTCGCCACCCAGGGCGACGAGGCCGCCGTCACCATCGCCGAGCACCGCCCCCTGGGCGCGCTGCGCGAGTTCGCCCTGCTCTCGCTGCTGCGCAACCTGCACGGGCTGGCGTGCTGGCTGGCGGATTCGCAGATGCCGCTGCGCGAGGCCGGCTTCCCCTTCCCGGCTCCACCGCATGCCGACGTGTACGAACGTCTTTTCCCGGGCCCGGTGCGCTTCGGCGCCACGCAGGCCGGGCTGCGCTTCGACGCCGACGCGCTGGCACTGCCGTTACGCCGCGACGCCACGGCACTGGACCAGATGCTGCGCCGCGCCCTGCCGATCCTGGTGTGGCCGTACCGGCGCGACCGCCTGCTGTCGCGCCGCCTGCGCCAGCTGATGCGCCAGCCCGGCACCGCCCACACGGCCGAGACGCTGGCGGGTGCGCTGGCGCTGTCGCCGCGCAGCCTGCACCGCCAGCTGCGCGCCGAAGGCACCAGCCTGCAGCAGCTGAAGGACGAGGTGCGCCAGGCCCGCGCCACCGAGCTGCTGCTGCGCACGCGCCAGCCCATCGGCCGCGTGGCGCGCGCAGCCGGCTTTCAGAACGACAAGAGCTTCATCCGCGCCTTCAAGGGCTGGACCGGGCTCACGCCGCAGGCCTTGCGCGAGCGCGGGGGTTGAGCGCAGGCGCCTGGGCTGCCCGCCAGAATACTATGATTTCAATAGCTGCCTGCGCCCGTCACAAAAGGGCCAGCGCCTGATTTCTTACTGATTCTGCAGCGTCGCCGCGGCCATCAGCGCCGGCAGCGCACCCATGTCGTCGAACAGCTGCAGCGCGCCGGCCGCCCGCAGCGCCGCGCCATCGGCGCCGGGCGGGCAGTAGCCCCAGACGGCGGCGCCGGCGGACACGCCTGCCTGCACGCCGGTGGGCGTGTCTTCCACCACCAGGCAGCGCGCGGGTGCCACCTCCAGTGCGGCGGCGGCGGCCAGATAGACATCCGGCGCGGGCTTGCTGTGCGGCATCTCGTGGCCGCTGAAGACGTGCGGGCCGAAGTACGGCGCCAAGCCCACCTGGCGCAGCTGCATCTCGACCTTGTGGCGGTCGGCGCCGGAAGCGCAGGCCAGGCGGCCGTCCAGCCGGGCATGCAGGGCCTGCACGGCCGGCACCGCGCCGGGCACCGCCTGCAGCTCGGCGGCCAGCGCAGCGTTGCGGCGGGCGTAGAAATCGTCCATCCACCCGTCGGTGAGCGGCTGGCCGGTGCGCGCCTCGATCTGCTCGGTGCGGCTGCGCACGGTGACGCCGACAAAGCGCGCCATGCATTCGGCCAGAGGCATGTCCCACCCGCTTTCGGCCAGGCAGTCGCGCAGCACGCGCATGGTGATCGGCTCGCTGTCCACCAGCACGCCGTCGCAGTCGAAAAGAATGGCTTGGAAGGGCATGGCGCATTGTCGTGCCAACGCGCCCGCTGCGCGGCGGTGGCTGCCGCGCCGGGCCGGCCCGGTTCAACCGGGCCCCGCCCAGACCGCTACTGTTTGGTGTAGCACCCGCCGGCGGCGATCGACAGGTCGGCGTAGCCTTCCACGTCCGCGGCGGTGGGCAGCGCGCTCGGGTTCACGTCGCCGATCAGGCACAGCACGGTCTCACCCTTCTTGGCCAGGATGACGTAGTTCTGGCCGGCGACGCTGGACCACGAGCCCCAGTTGGCCGCCAGGGTGGCGGTGGCGGCGCTGCGTGAGAAGCTCACGGTGCCGGCCGGGGTCGCTGGGCCATACGGCGTGGGCGAGCCGGTGCAGTTCGTGGCGGGGTACTGGAACACACCCTGTTCGAGCGTGACGCTGCTGGCCCCCGTCTGCGTCACCTGGAGGTAGTTGCGGTTGCCCTTGCCGTTGCTCGACACGCAGGTATCCTGCGCCCAGGTGCCGGCCAAGCCTGCGGCGCCTTGAGTGGGCCCTGTCGTGCCGCCACCGTTGCCCGGAGGCGTGGTGCCGGTGACGCAGGCCACGGCGATGTTGGTCACATCGCCCGAGGCCGTGCCGGTGCCGTTGGTGACGCTGCAGGTCTGGCCGTCGGGCTGGGTTTTGACGGTGACGGTGTAGGCCGCGCCGCTGGCCAGCAACGTGGGGAAGCTGAAGCTGCCGTTGCCGCTGACCGTCAGGTCGTCGGCGGCGTTGTTCTGCAGCACCAGGGTCTTGCCGGCACCAAGCGCGGACACCGCGCCGCCGATCGTGTAGCCACCGGATGCCGGCGTGTCGTCGCCGTTGCCGCCGCAAGCCGAGAGACCCGCCACGCCAAGCGCGACCCACAACCACGGCGCGAAAGATACCTTGTTCTTCATGAGACTCCTCCAGATCGATGAGCGCCAGATTCTGGAAGAACCCCCGTTGACCGGATACCCGACCAAAGTGGGGTTGCACAGCCTGCCGGGCTGAAGCAAACGCGGCGGAAAAGCTCCGAGCCGCGAGTCGCCCTGCCCAAGCCCCCTCGACAGCAGCGCGCCCCTTCAACGAGCTGCGCGTGCCAAGAAAAAACCGCTGGTGCACCCTAAGGCGCGCCAGCGGTTTGTCGTCTGGCAGGGGGCGGAAGCAACCACCCCACTGCCCTGCCGCAGGTCAACCCTGCGGCGCAAGTCGAAAGCCGATGTTTACGGCAGCCAGACCCCGTAGGTCGGGTTGACCCGGTAGGTCTCGCCCTGCGAGTAGATGCGCACGCGCTGCGACACCTGGTTGATGACCACCGTGGTGGTGTCCCAGTACAGCCAGCCGTTGGCGGCCTGGGCATTGACGGCGGTCTGCACGTCGGCGGTGCTCTCGGTGGCAGCCACCTGTTCGGCGGTGTAGCTGATCGCTCCCGTCTGGCCGGTGCGGGTCTCGAACACCTCGTAGGACTTGCCGCCAATCGAGTAGATGCCCAGCGACTGGGCACCCTGCGAGCCGTAGCGGTTGAGGATGGCCATGCGGGTCGAGAAATCGCTCGCCACGCCTTCAGCGGCGTAGGTGAACTTCTCGGTGCTGCCCAGCTTGGTTTCGAAGATGTGCACGCCGCCCGACGCGATGCTCATCGGGCCGGCCCAACGGTAGCCGCTGGAGCCGCTGGCGTTGAGTTGCTCGAGGAACTGGTCCACGGTGGAACCGACGGAGATGCCGACGCCACGGTAGATGAACACGTCCGTGGTGGTGGCGTATTTGACGAACATGTCGCCGGCCACGCCGCCCACGCTGAACGCGCCCTTGTAGTTGTAACCCAGCGAACCGAGGCTGTTGGCCTGGACCACCCAGTCCGAAACCAGCTTCGCAGCGGGGGCGATGGCATATTGCAACGCCGGCGCACTGGTGGCGGCGGGATCGAGGTAGTAGAGCGAGAAGCTCTGGGTGTTCAGCAGGGAGACGGCCGTGCCGTCGGTCACGAAGCAGTAGCCGCTCGAACCCATCAGGTTCAATTGCTCCAGAGCCGCGCCCTGGGTGGCAGCGCGCGTCTGGGCACTGAATGCCACAGGTGCCGGTGTGGGCGTCGGGCTCGGAGTAGGCGTAGGCGTGGGGCTCGGCGTCGGAGTCGGCGTCGGGCTGGGCGTAGGAGTCGGCGTCGGGCTCGGGGAAGGCGTCGGAGACGGCTCCGGCGAAGGGGACGGCGTGGGCGTGGCGGTGCCGGTGTCCGAACCACCGCCGCCACAGGCGGCAACCAGCAGACTGAGAGCGGCCACAGTGGCCAGACGACGGGTAAGCATGAGCGGAGACCGTGCAGACAAGATCTATCCTTTCCTGGGTATCGCGGGTGAGGGAACGACGAAGCCCGTAATCCAGACGCTCATGTACCAGGGGGAACCAGGGTCTCAGCGCAAAGGCGCGCGCAACCGAGAGGTAGGAGGTGCGCGCGCGGGCCGTCTATGTCTATATAAGAACTTTAGGATTGTACCTCACCCGGTGGATCCACATCCCCCCACAAGTGTGTCGATCGTGACAAATTACCTGCGCCAGAACTGGGGGGTCAGCAGCACCAGCACCGACAGCAACTCAAGCCGGCCGAGGAGCATGGCGAAAGTGCATACCCACACCTGGAAGTCGGTCAGCACCGCGTAGTTGCCGGCCGGCCCCACCTTGCCCAGCCCCGGGCCGATGTTGTTGAGGCAGGCGATGATGGCTGTGAACGCCGTCACCACGTCCAGCCCGGAAGCCAGCAGCAGCAGCGTCAGCCCGACCATCGAGCCGCCGTAGATCAGCATGTAGGCCATCACCGCCCAGATCACGTTGACCGGCACCGTGGCGCCACCCAGCGCCACCGGGTTGACCACCCGCGGGTGCACGATGCGCACCAGCTCGCGCCGCGCCACCTTGATGAGGATCAGCATGCGCACCAGCTTGATGCCCCCGCCCGTGGAGCCCGCGCACGAGACAAAGCAGCCCAGGAACAGCAGCAGGATGGGCACGAAGGTCGGCCACAGCAGGTAGTCCGTGGTGGCGTAGCCGGTGGTGGTGGCCACCGACACCACCTGGAAGGCCGCCTCGCGCAGCGAGATGCCGAAGGTGTCGTACTGCCCGCCGCGCCAGACCATGAACGTCACCACCACCGTGGCCGCCAGCAGGATCAGGGCGTAGGCCCGCACCTCCGTGTCGCGCCAGAGCGGCCGCACCGAGCGCTGGCGCCACACCATGAAGTAGCGCGCGAAGTTGATGCCCGCCAGGCTCATGAACACCACCGCCGTCCACTCCAGCACCGGCGAGTTCCAATAGCCGAAGCTGCGGTCGTGCGACGAGAAGCCGCCCAGACCGAGCGTGGTGCACATGTGCATGAAGGCGTCCTGCCAGCTCATGCCGCCCCAGCGGTAGGCCAGCAGGCAGGCGGCGCTCAGCACGAAGTAAACGCCCCACAGGCCGCGCGCCGTCTCGGCGATGCGCGGCGTCAGGCGGGTGTCCTTCATGGGGCCCGGCATCTCGGCCTTGAACAGCTGCATGCCGCCCAGGCCCAGGAAGGGCAGCACCGCCACCGCCAGCAGCATGATGCCCAGCCCGCCGATCAGCTGCAGCAGGCAGCGCCAGATGTTGGCGGCCGGATCCAGCAGGTCCAGCCCGGCGATGGCCGTGGCGCCGGTGGCGGTGAGCCCGCTCATGGCCTCGAAATAGGCCTTGCTCCAGCCGATGCCCGGCACCGCGAAGTACAGCGGCAGCGCGGCGAAGGCCGGCAGCACCAGCCAGACCAGGTTGACCAGCAGGAAGCCGTCGCGCACGTCCAGCTCGCGCCGCGCGCGCCGCGTGAGCGCCCACAGCAGCAGCCCGCAGCACAGCGTCGCCAGAAAGCTGCCGAGCCAGATCTCGATCTCCTTCAGGTCGTCATCGGCCCAGGTCCAGACCAGCGGCACCAGAAAGGCCAGCGAGAACACGGTGACCAGCCGTGCCAGCATGAAGAAGACGGCGTCGAAGCGCTGCATGGATCGATCAGCCCGCCCGCATCACAGAAACGTCGCCTTGACCTGGAACAGGCGCTCCACCTCGCGCACCAGGCGCTTGTGCGGCAGGTAGATGACGATGTGGTCGCCGCTTTCGATCAGCATGTCGTGGTGCGGCATCAGCGCCCGCGCCGCGCCATCCACGGCCCGCACGATGGCGCCCACCCTGGCGCCGGCCGGCAGGTGCAGCTGCTCGATGCGCCGGCCCACAAGTTGCGAGGTCTTCGGGTCGCCGTGCGCCACGCCCTCCAGCGCCTCGGCGGCGCCGCGCCGCAGGCTGTGCACCGCCGCCACCGCGCCCCGGCGCACGTGGGTCAGCAGCTCGCCGATCACCGCCTGCGAGGGCGAGACCGCGATGTCGATGGCGCTGCCCTGCATCATGTCGGCATAGGCGCGGCGGTTGATCAGCGCCATCACGCGGCGCGCGCCCAGCCGCTTGGCCAGCATGGCGGCCATGATGTTGTCCTCGTCGTCGCTGGTGAGGGCGACGAACAGGTCCATGTCGCCCACGTTCTCGCCCATCAGCAGTTCCTCGTCCGAGGCGTCGCCGTGCAGCACCAGCATGCTGGACGGCAGCTCCTCGGCCAGATACTCGCAGCGCCTGCGGTCGGTCTCGATGAGCTTGACCTCGCACTTGCCCACCAGGCTGCGCGCCAGCCGCAGGCCGACCCGCCCCCCGCCGGCGATCATCACCCGCCGCACCGGCTCGCTCACGTTGGCCACGGCGTGCAGCGCCGCGCGCACGTGCTGGCGATCGACCACCACGAACACCTCGTCGCCCGGCAGCACGCGCGTGCCGGCCTCGCACGGCGTTTCCTGCTCGCGCCGGTAGACGGCCACCACCCGCATGGCGACGTCCGGCGCATGGGCCGAGAACTCCGAGATGGTGCGGCCCGCCAGCTGGCTGCCGGCCGCCACGCGCACCGCCAGCAGGTAGGCCTGCCCCTGTGAGAACGTCAGCACCTGCAGCGCCTCGGGGTACTCGATGAGCTGGTGGATGTAGCGCGTGACCGAGGCTTCCGGGCAGATCACCTTGTTGACGGCAAAGCCGCCCGGCTCCAGCAGTTCCTCGCCCTGCAGGAACTCCGGCGAGCGGATGCGAGCGATGGTGGTCGGGATGCTGAACACGTCGTGCGCCACCTTGCAGGCGACGAGGTTGGTCTCGTCCAGCGTGGAGCAGGCCACGAACATGTCGGCGTCCTGCGCGCCGGCGTGGCGCAGCACCGAAGGCTGGATGCCGTTGCCCACCACGCCGCGCAGCTCCAGCCGGTCTTCCAGCAGGTGCAGGCGCTCGGGATCGGGGTCGATCACCGTGATGTCGTTCTGCTCCGACACCAGGCTCTCGGCCACGCTCTCACCCACGCGGCCGGCCCCCAGAATGATGATGTTCATGCCTTGTCTTCCCCTGGCAGCCGCCTCCGGATTACTTCAAAAACAATAGCTGCCTGCGCCCGTCCCTAGACGGCCAGAGCCCCAAAAGACCATCAAAACAGGTCGCCGTCCACATAGTACCAGCGCGCCCTGCCGCCCGGCGCCTCGCGCACGAAGCGGCTGCGCTCGTGCAGGCGTGTGGCGCGGCCGTGCAGGCGCGAGCGGGCCACGAACTCGACCTCGGCATGGTCGGCATCGATGGCGCGGTGGCCGCGCACCGCCAGGCCGAGCCACTGCGTGCCGGCGTCAAAACTCAGGCTGGCCGGCCGCGTGCTGGCGTGCCAGGTGGCCAGCAGGTAGGCCGCGTCTTCGCGCACGAAGGCGCTGTAGCGCGAGCGCATCAGCGCCTCGGCGTCAGGCGCCGGCACCTCGTCGAAGTGGCCGATGTAGCGCCCGCAGCAATCGGCAAAGGCCGCGCCCACCGGGCGGCCGCCGCAGGGGCAGGCAGGCTGCGGCACGCGGGCGCTCACAGCGCGCGCGAAATGAGGATCTTCTGCACGTCGCTGGTACCTTCGTAGATCTGGCACACGCGCACGTCGCGGTAGATGCGCTCCAGCGGGAAATCGTTCACGTAGCCGTAGCCGCCCAGCGTCTGGATGGCGGCGCTGCACACGGCTTCGGCCGTCTCGGTGGCCAGCAGCTTGGCCATGGCGGCTTCCTTCAGGCAGGGCAGGCCGGCGTCGCGCAGGCTGGCGGCGTGCCAGATCAGTTGCCGCGCCGCTTCCAGCCGGGTCGCGCAGTCGGCCAGCCGGAAGCTCACCGCCTGGTGGTTGAAGATGGCGGTGCCGAAGGCCTCGCGCTCCTTGGCGTAGGCGATCGCCACCTCCAGCGCGCTGCGCGCCATGCCCACCGCCTGCGCGGCGATGCCGATGCGCCCGCCCTCCAGCGCCGACAGCGCGATGCGGTAGCCCTCGCCCTCCTCGCCAATCAGGTTCTCGGCCGCCACGCGGCAGTCCACCAGGTTGATCTGCGCGGTGTCGCTGCTGTGCTGGCCCAGCTTCTCTTCCAGCCGCGCCACCTGCCAGCCGGCGTTGCCCAGCCGGTGCGTGGGCACGATGAAGGCCGACAGCCCCTTCTTGCCGGCCGCCTTGTCGGTCACGGCGATCACCACCGCCACGTGCCCGTTCTGGCCGCTGGTGATGAACTGCTTGACGCCGTTGAGCACATAGCCGTCGCCATCCCTCGCCGCCGTGGTGCGCAGCGCCGAGGCATCGCTGCCCACGTGCGGCTCGGTCAGGGCGAAGGCGCCCAGCATCTCGCCGCGCGCGGCGGGTGCCAGCCACTGCTGCTTCTGCGCCTCGGTGCCGTAGCGCATCAGGATGGCGTTGTAGGGGCAGTTGGTCACGCTGATGGGCGTGCTGGTGCCGCCGTCACCGGCGGCAATCTCTTCCAGCACCAGCGCCAGCGTCAGGTAGTCCAGGCCGGCGCCGCCATAGGCCTCGGGCACACAGATGCCGTAGGCGCCCAGCTCGGCCAGGCCGCGGTGCGCCTCATGCGGAAACACGCGCTCGCGGTCCCAGCGCGGCGCGTGGGGCCACAGCTGCTCCTGCGCAAAGGCGCGCACGGCGTCGCGGATCATGGTCTGTTCTTCGGTCAGCAGCATGGTCTGGCTTTATTCGGGGTGGTGGCAGGCGACGGCGAGCTTGTTGCCCTCGGTGTCGCGGAAATAGGCGCCGTAGTAATGGGGGTGGTAGTGCGGGCGCAGGCCGGGCGGGCCTTCGCAGCGGCCGCCGTGCGCCAGCGCGGTGCGGTGGGCGGCATCGACCATCGCGCGGGTGGCCGCCATGAAAGCCGTCATCTGCCCGTTGCCAGGCTCGTGCGGTGCGCCGTTGAAGGGCTTGCCGATGATGAACAGCGGCCGCTGCCCGCCGGCGCTGTGCCAGCCGGCCCACGGCACCTCGGGCTCGTGAAAGCGCAGCTCCAGCCCCAGGCAGGCCATGAACGGCTGGTAGAAGGCCCAGGCGCGGCTGAAATCGCCGACGCCGATGGTCACGTGGGACAGCACGGCGCGCCTCACCACCCGCCCATGCGGGTGCCGTCGTAGTTGAGGAAGGCGCCGCTGTCGGCCGGCGTGGTGGCGGCCAGCGCGGCGCGCAGGCCGGCGGCGCTGTCGGTCGGCTTGACGGGCGCCTGCGCGCCGCCCATGTCGGTCTGCACCCAGCCGGGGTGAAAGCACACGAAGGTGGCCTTGGGGTAGCTGTGGGGCGCCGACGCCACCGCCATGTTCAGCGCCGCCTTGCTCACGCGGTACAGCCACGCGCCGCTGCCGCCCACCGTGCCGATCTGCCCCATGATGCTGGAGAAGAAGCCGAAGCGCCCGCCGCCCGGCGCGCGGCTGGCTTCCACCAGCGGCGCCACCTGCGGGATCACCTGCATGGCGCCCAGCACGTTGGCGTGCATCACGCGGTCGAAGGCCTCGCGCGTGGGGGGCTGGGTGGCGTCGGCACGGCTGCACATCACGCCGGCCACGTACCAGGCGGTGTCGATGCGCTCGCCCTCCAGCTGCCAGGCCAGGCCGCTGGTGCTGGCCGGGTCGGTCACGTCCAGGCGCAGCGGCTGGCAGCCCAGCGCACGCAGGCGTTCCAGCCCGGCGTCGTCGCGCGCGGTGGCAATCACGCGCTCGCCGGCGGCCAGGCTCTGGCGCGCCAGCTCCAGGCCGATGCCGCGTGAGGCGCCGAGGATCAGGGTGGTGTAGGCCATGTCGGTTTTCTCAATGATTTCGGGCTGCAGCCCAATGGTGGCAGGCGCAGGCAGCTATTCAGTTCATAGCATTTCCAGCGCCACGGCGGTCGCCTCGCCGCCGCCGATGCACAGCGTGGCCAGGCCTTTTTTGAGCCCGCGAGCCTTCAGCGCGTACATCAGCGTGACCATGATGCGCGCGCCGCTGGCGCCGATGGGGTGGCCCAAACCGCAGGCGCCGCCGTTCACGTTGACCTTGTCGTGCGGCACCTTCAGATCGTGCATCAGCGCCATGGGCACGACGGCGAAGGCTTCGTTGATCTCCCACAGGTCCACATCGCCCACCTGCCAGCCCGCCTTGGCCAGCGCCTTTTCGGTGGCGCCGATGGGCGCGGTGGCGAACCACTCCGGCTCCTGCGCGTGGGTGGCGTGGCTGACGATGCGCGCCAGCGGCTGGCAGCCGAGCTTCTTGGCCGTGCTCTCGCGCATCAGCACCATGGCGGCGGCGCCGTCGTTGATGCTGGAGCTGCTGGCGGCCGTCACCGTGCCATCCTTCTTGAAGGCGGGCCGCAGCGTGGGGATCTTGTCGAGCTTGACCTTGCCCGGGCCCTCGTCGATCTCCACCACGCGCTCGCCACTGCGCTCCTTCACGGTGACGGGCGTGATCTCGGGCCTGAAGGCGCCGGATTTGGTGGCCTCCTGCGCGCGCGTGACGCTGGCGATGGCGAAGGCGTCCTGCTGCTCGCGGGTGAACCTGTATTTGGCGGCGCAGTCCTCGCCGAAGGTGCCCATGCTGCGGCCGGGCTCGTAGGCGTCTTCCAGGCCGTCCAGCATCATGTGGTCGAAGATGCGGTCGTGGCCCATGCGGTAGCCGCCGCGACCCTTGAGCAGCAGGTAGGGCGCGCCGGTCATGCTTTCCATGCCGCCGGCCACCAGCACCTCATGACTGCCGGCCACCAGCATGTCGTGCGCAAACATGGCCGCGCGCATGCCCGAGCCGCACATCTTGGAGAGCGTGACGGCCCCCGCGCTCTTGGGCAGCCCGCCCTTGAACGCCGCCTGCCGCGCCGGCGCCTGGCCCTGGCCCGCCATCAGGCAGTTGCCGAACAGCACTTCGGTCACCAGTTCTGGCGCGATGCCGGCGCGCTCGACCGCCGCCCTGATGGCCGAGCCACCCAGGTCGTGCGCGGCCAGGCTGGCGAAGTCGCCCTGGAAGCTCCCCATGGGGGTGCGGGCGGCGGAAACGATGCAGATGGGGTCGGTCACGGTGTTCTCCTTGAAATTGATAGGGATGGGCGGAGCTTCAGCGGGCCTTGAGCGCCCCGAAGAAGCCTACGATGGATGCGATGCGGGTACCGTCGGTCGACAGGTGGGCGATGTCCAGCCCCTCGGGCAGGCGCCGGCCGTCTGCCAGCACCATCTGCCACGCGAAGCGCGCCACGCCGTGGTGCCAGTCGACGCGGCTGGTGCGCTCGACGCGGGATCCGGGGTAGCTCGCCAGCACGCTATCAATGTGTGCCAGCAGCGCCGTAGCGCCGGTCACGTCGGCACCCGGATCGGTGTAGCGGGCGTCTTCACCCCACACCTCAGCCAGGGCGGCGGCGCGCGCGCCGGCGGCCGGCAGGCTCCAGGCTTCGCAGTAACGGTCGATCAGCTGTTCGACGGTCATCGCCTCACTCCCCCGGCTCCACCACCGACACCGGCGCCGAGGTGTCCGGCTGGTCCGCCGGTGTCTCGGCACCGGCGGCGGCCGGATCGACCAGTTCGGAGGCCCCCGCGGCGCCACCGTTGACGTCGAAGCGGCGGTGCTGGCCGTAGGGGAAGAAATCGATCACCTCGCCGCGGCGGATGCGTTCCTGGGTCTGCTGCCAGAAGCCGGGCTCGAGCAGCTCGGCGTGGTGGCGCATGAAGGCCTCGCGCACGCGCGGGTTGCCGAGCAGGAAGGGGCCGAAGGTCTCGGGAAAGACGTCGTTTTTGGCCACGCTGTACCAGATCTCGCCGCTCATCTCGTCTTCCTCGTTGCGCGGGGGCGGCACGCGGCGGAAGTTGCAGTCGGTGATGTACTCGATCTCGTCGTAGTCGTAGAACACCACCTTGCCGTGGCGGGTGACGCCGAAGTTCTTCCACAGCATGTCGCCGGGGAAGATGTTGGCGGCCACCAGGTCCTTGATGGCGTTGCCGTATTCGATGACGGCGTGCTCCAGCTGCGCGCTGGCGGCGGCATCGCCCTCGCCGGCGTCGCAGGCTTCCTGCAGGTATAGGTTGAGCGGGATCATGCGCCGCTCGATGTAGGCGTGGGCGATGATGACCTCGGTCTGGCCGTCGCCGTCGCGGTCGGAGATCTCCAGCTGGCTGGCGGCGTGCTGCTCGATCTCGGCGATCAGCGCGTCGTCGAAGCGCTCGCGCGGGAAGGCCAGCATGGAGAACTCCATGGTGTCGGCCATGCGGCCCACGCGGTCGTGGCGCTTAACCAGCTGGTACTTGCCGCGGATCTGCTCGCGCGAGGTGTCCTTGGGCGCCGGGTAGTGGTCCTTGATGATCTTGAAGACGTAGGGGAAGCTCGGCAGGTCGAACACCAGCATCACCATGCCCTTGATGCCGGGCGCGATGCGGAAGCGGTCGGTGCTGTGACGCAGGTGCCAGAGCAGGTCGCGGTAGAACAGGTTCTTGCCCTGCTTGGCCAGGCCCAGGGCGTTGTAGATCTCGGCGCGTGGCTTGCGCGGCATCAGGCTGCGCAGAAACTGCACGTAGGCACTGGGGATCTCCATGTCGACCATGAAGTAGGCGCGCGAGAACGAGAACAGGATCAGCAGGTCTTCCTCGCCGAACAGCGCCGCGTCCACGTACACCATGCCGGGCTTGCGGTGCAGGATGGGCAGCGCGAACGGCACTTCCTTGAAGCCGTTGATGATCTTGCCGACCAGGTACGCACCCTTGTTGCGGTAGAACAGGCTGGCCAGCACCTGGATCTGAAAGTTGGGGCGCGGGCGGCCCTCGCCCAGCTCGCGCCGCAGCGCGTCGGCCACCAGGCGGGCGTCGCGCGCCAGATCCTCGAAGCGGCAGCGCAGGCCGAACGATTCAAGCACCGCGCGCACGCTGGCGTCCAGCTCGGCCAGCGTGGGGTAGAAGGCGCGGAAGGTGGGCTGCGCCTTCGGGTCGTCGGTCTCCATGTACTCGGTGCTGATGGCCGGGCGCACGAAGATGAAGTCGTTGTGGAAGTAGCTGCGGTGCAGGATCTTGGTGGTGACCGAGTTGAAGAAGGTCTCGGCCAGTTCCGGCTGCCTGTGCTGCACCAGCATGCCGATGTAGTGCAGCTTGACCTGCTGCCAGATCTCCATCGGCTGCTCGCCGGCCTTGAACTCGCGCTCCAGCCGGCGCTGGCATTCGCGCACGCGCAGGTCGTAGAACTCGATGCGCTCGCGCTGGGCGCGCTGCTGGGCGCGCCAGTCGCAGGTTTCGAAGCGATGCTTGGCGCGTGCGGACTCGGTGCGGAACAGCGTGTAGTGGCGGTTGAAGCCGTCGATCATCGCGTGCGCGATGTCGCGCGCCAGCGGTGAGTCGAGCGCGTCAAGCGGCACGGTCAGGCCCCGTCGCCCCCGGCGGCGGAGGCGTCCAGGCCCAGCGGTTCGGGCGCGCCGGCGGCACGCGGGTAGCGCTTGATGGCCTCGCGGTACACATCGACCACCTCTTCGGGGCGGCTCATGGTCACCGACAGGTCTTTCACCTTGCCGTCCTTCAGGCCGTAGCACCAGCCGTGCACGGCCAGCGGCTGACCGCGCTGCCAGGCGTCCTTGACGATGTTGGTCTGCGCGATGTTGCCCACCTGCTCGATCACGTTCATCTCGCACAGCACGTCTTCCTGGTCGTGCTGGCACAGGTGCATGAGGCGGCCGCGGTGGCGCATCTTGACGTCGTACACGTGGCGCAGCCAATTGTCGGCCAGGCCCACGCGCTTCTCGTGCAGCACCGCCAGCACGCCGCCGCAGCCGTAGTGGCCCACCACCATGATGTGCTCGACCTTGAGCACGTCGACCGCGAACTGGATCACCGACAGCGCGTTCAGATCGGAGTGCACCACCACGTTGGCCACGTTGCGGTGCACGAACACCTCGCCCGGCGCCAGGCCGATGACCTGGTTGGCCGGCACGCGGCTGTCGGAGCAGCCGATCCACAGGTACTTGGGCGACTGCTGGGCCGACAAGTCCTTGAAGAAGCCGGGGTTTTCACGCTCGACGCGCTCGGCCCAGGCGTGGTTGCGGTCGATCAGGTGTTGCAGCGAGCTGGACATGTTTTACAAGCAAAATCAGGCGCCAGCCCACGCCCGGCAAGCGCAGGCAGCTACCAATTCAAGAGTGGATTCCGAAGCCGGAACTCACATTGTCTCCGCGAACAGCTCCCGCCCGATGAGCATGCGGCGGATCTCGCTGGTGCCGGCGCCGATCTCGTACAGCTTGGCGTCGCGCCACAGTCGTCCCAGCGGGTATTCGTTGATGTAGCCGTTGCCGCCGAACAGCTGGATGCCGTCGCCCGCCATCCTGGTGGCCATCTCGGCCGTCCAGAGGATGACGCTGGCGCAGTCCTTGCGCACCTGGCGCACGTGCTCCGAGCCCAGGGCGTCCAGGTTCTTGCCGATGGTGTAGAGGAAGGCGCGGCCGGCCTGCAGCACGGTGTACATGTCGGCCACCTTGCCCTGCACCAGCTGGAACTCGCCGATGCTCTGGCCGAACTGCCGGCGGTCGTGGATGTAGGGCACCACGTTGTCCATCACCGCCTGCATGATGCCGATGGGGCCGCCCGCCAGCACGGCGCGCTCGTAGTCCAGCCCGCTCATCAGCACCTTGGCGCCCATGTTCAGGCCGCCCAGGATGTTGGCCTCGGGCACCTCGACGTTGTCGAACACCATCTCGCCGGTGTGGCTGCCGCGCATGCCCAGCTTGTCGAGCTTCTGGGCCGTGGAAAAGCCCTTCATACCCTTCTCGACGATGAAGGCGGTGACGCCGCGCGCGCCCAGTTCCGGCTCGGTCTTGGCGTAGACCACCATGGTGTCGGCATCTGGCCCGTTGGTGATCCACATCTTGGTGCCGTTGAGCAGGTAGTAGCCACCCTTGTCCTCGGCGCGCAGCTTCATGCTGATGACGTCGGAGCCGGCGCCCGGCTCGCTCATGGCCAGCGCGCCCACGTGCTCGCCGCTGATGAGTTTGGGCAGGTACTTCTGCTTTTGTGCGTCGCTGCCGTTGCGCTTGATCTGGTTCACGCACAGGTTGCTGTGCGCGCCGTAGGAGAGGCCCACCGACGCGCTGGCGCGGCTGATCTCCTCCATGGCGATCATGTGCGCCAGGTAGCCCATGTCGGCGCCGCCGTACTGTTCGGGCACGGTGATGCCGAGCACGCCCAGTGCGCCCATCTTGGGCCACAGGTCCATGGGGAACTGGTCGTTTTTGTCGATCTCGGCCGCGCGCGGCGCGATCTCGGCCTGCGCGAAGTCGCGCACGGCGTCGCGCAGCGCGTCGATGTCTTCGCCGAGCTGGAAGTTCAGGCCTGGAAGGTTGCTCATGACGGGTCTCCTCGGAGTTTTTGACAATCTACAGAATTCAGATGACCGAAAGGCCTGTGAAGGGCCGCTCAAACGGCCGCGGAGCAGGCCAAGCCAGCGACCGCCGTGGCCGGGCTTGTACCGGCCAGTGGCGGTGTCCCCCCTCACGAAGTAAGAGGGGGGAAGGCGCGAAGCGACTCAGCGGGGTCATCTCAATACGTTTTGGGCACCGGCACCAGCGTCTGCTGCATCAGCGCGCACGGGCCTTCCTTGCCGAACTCGTCCACGTGCACCACCTCAGCGGAAGTCACGATCAGCCGCCGGCCCGGCTTGACCACACGGCCGATGGCGCGCAGCGCGCCGCCCTGGTAGCTGCCCAGGAAGTTGATCTTGTATTCGGCGGTGACCACTTCCATCCCCTCGGGGGCGAGGGTCAAGCCGGCGTAGCCACCGGCGATGTCGGCCACCGCGCCCATGGCGCCGCCATGAAAGCCGTCCTGTTGCTGCGTCACCTTGTCGGAGTACGGCAGCCAGATCTCCACCAGCCCCGGCTCCACGCGGCGCAGTTCGGCACCCAGGTGCCGCATCATGCCCTGGCGGGCAAAGCTCTGGGCCACGCGGTCATGGGCGGCCTGGGGGTCGGAAGCGGTACTCATCGGAACCCGTGATTGTGATTGACGTTTACGTAAACGTCAATCAACCCCTGACTGCCTTGGCGCCGGTCTTGGTGCCTGCCTTGGCGGGCCGCTCGATGCGCGCCAGCAGCGCGCGGGCCTCCTTCTCGTGCTCGCCGATCTCCTGCAGCGTGGCCTGCAGCTCCGCCTGCTGGGCCTCGAGCTGGGCGCGGTGACCTTCCAGGACCTGCAGGAACTTGCGCAGCTGCGGGCCGGTGTCGCGCGGGCTGTCGTACATGTCGATCAGCGACTTCGCCTCGTGCAGCGACAAACCCAGCCGCTTGGCGCGCAGCGTGAGCTTGAGCCGGGTGCGGTCGCGCGCGCTGTAGACGCGCTGGCGCCCGCCGGGGCCGGAGCGCGCCGGCTGCAGCAGGCCCATGTCCTCGTAGAAGCGCATGGCGCGCGGCGTCAGGTCGAACTCGCGCGCCAGGTCGCTGATGGAATAGGTGGTGGCCATGTGGGACGGGGTTGTCACGCACGCGCAGCACGCGGCGCGGTTCCTACCTAGAATGATCGATCGGTTGACGTGCACGTCAACTGCCGACCATCCTACCGCAGACCAGAACCCGCGCAACCCCCATGTCACTCGCCGCCGAACTCGAACGCGCCCTGCACTACCCGCTGGGCGACCAGCTGCCGCCACCCGGCCGCGCGACCGAGCTGCGCCCCGGCGTGAAGTGGCTGCGCATGCAGCTGCCTTTCGCGCTCGACCACATCAACCTCTGGCTGCTGCGCGACCGCTTCCAGGGCCGCGAAGGCTGGACAGTGGTCGACACCTGCATCGACCGCGCCGAATCCCGCGCCGACTGGGAGAAGGTCTTCGAGGCCGAGCTCGAAGGCCTGCCCATCGTGCGCGTGCTCGTCACCCACATGCACCCCGACCACGTGGGCCTGGCGCACTGGCTGTGCGAGCGCTGGAACGCGCCGCTGTGGATGAGCGGCACCGACTACCAGACCGCGCGCTACGCCTGCCAGGTGGTCAACAGCTTTGGCGGCGAGCGGCTGGCCGACTACTTCTTCAGCCACGGCATGACCGACCCGGCCGATCTGGAGCAGATCCGCAACCGCAAGAGCTACTACCGCGGCCTGGTGCCCGCCCTGCCGCCCAGCTACGCGCGGCTGATGGACGGCGCCACCGTCACCATCGGCGGGCTGGCCTGGCGCTGCATCGCCGGCTACGGCCACGCGCCCGAGCACATGGCGCTGTATTCCGAGCAGCTCAACATCCTGATCAGCGGCGACATGGTGCTGCCGCGCATCTCCACCAACGTCAGCGTGTACGAGATGGAGCCCGAGGCCGACTCGCTCACGCTGTTCCTCAACTCCATCGACCGCTTCCTGCCGCTGCCGGAAGACGTGCTGGTGCTGCCTTCGCACGGCAAGCCCTTCCACGGCCTGCACACGCGCATCGGCCAGCTGCACGACCACCACCGCGACCGGCTAGCCGAAGTGGTGGAAGCCGCGCGCGCCCGGCCCGTGAGCGCCTACGACATGCTGCCCGTGCTGTTCCGCCGCCCGCTCGACCTGCACCAGACCACCTTCGCCCTGGGCGAATCGGTGGCGCACCTGCACCGGCTGTGGCACGCCGGGCAGCTGGTGCGCACGCGGGATGAGCGGGGGATCTGGAGGTTCGGAACTCTCCCCTGAGCAGGGTTCGGGACACCCCCTGAGCAGGGTTCGGCACACCCCCCTGAGCCGCTGACGCGGCTTCCCCCCTCTTGCTGCGCGAGGGGGGACGACGCCACTGGCCGGTACAAGCCCGGCCACGGCGTCCGCTGGGTTGGCCTGCTCCGCGGCCTTCGGGGGTTGACTGACACCGCCTGCGAAGAAGGGTTGAGGGCTGGGTGTGCGCCGATGTTTTTCAAGGCTTTTGGGCGTCTGGCCCAGGCATGGCGGGCGTAGACAGCTCTTTTCTTGATAGCAACCTTGAAGTGGACCTCGCTCTGGGCATTCGCTCGCACGAGCAGTTGGACGACTTTTTGAAGGTGGTATCTTCCTCCACGGCAGGTAGCCGAGACAAGAGGGACGCCGTCGATTTTTTCAAGTCTTTTGAGCCTCCAGCCCAGTGATGGCGGGCGCAGGCAGCTCCCTTTTTCATAGCTCCTATACCGAATCGCGTTCATGCTGCAAGAACCGTTCGGGCTGAGCCTTTCGACAAGCTCAGGACAAACTTGCCTGCGCCTCACGCGGCGCGCAGGCAGGCTCAGCGCGAACGGTTGTGTATTTCTGAAGGCCCGTCGGCATGAAGCCGTACGCCGCGTGGCTCTGCCGCGCCGCGCCGCGCCGCGCCGATTTGCAGACATTTAGGCCTCCAGCCCAAGCAAGACGGCCGCAGGCAGCTCTTGTTTCAATAGCATTCTTCCGGCTCGACTGGGCGGCGCCAACCCACCACCGAACGCCCCAAAGCCGCCCCCGCTGGCGCGCAGGTGACGCCCGGCGGCGCGGGGGGCTGCTACCTTCGCCGGCTGTCAATCCACCACCAGTGCGCGGGCGCTGAAAGCCGCCTCGCCAACCCCACACCAGGAGACCCCCATGGACACCAGCCAGATGTTTTCCCTCAAGGGCCGCAGCGCCCTCATCACCGGCGGATCGCGTGGCATCGGCCGCATGATCGCTGAGGGCTTTCTGCGCCAGGGTGCGCGGGTCTACATCTCGGCCCGCAAGGCCGAGGCCTGCGACGCCACCGCCAAGGAGCTGTCGGCCATCGGCCACTGCGTCTCGCTGCCGGGCGACGTCTCCACGCTGGAAGGCGTGCAGCAGCTGGTGGCCGCCCTGCAGCAGCACGAGCAGACGCTGGACATCCTGGTCAACAACGCCGGCGCCGCCTGGGGCGCGCCCTACGACGAGTTTCCCGAAAGCGGCTGGGACAAGGTGGTCGACCTGAACCTCAAGGCGCCCTTCTTCCTGACCCAGGCGCTCACGCCCATGCTGCGCGCCGCCGCCACCGACCACCTGGCCAAGGTGATCCACATCGCCTCCATCGACGGCGTCTCGGTCAACCCGCAGGAAACCTATTCCTACGCGGCCAGCAAGGCCGGGCTGATTCACCTGACGCGGCGCATGGCGCTCAAGCTGGCGCCCGAGCGCATCGCCGTCAGCGCCATCGCGCCCGGCGCCTTCGCCTCCACCATGAACAAGGACGCGCGCGACCACGCCGACGAGGTGTCGCGCCGCATCCCGCTCGGCCGCATCGGCACCCCCGAGGACATGGCCGGCGCCGCCATCTTCCTGGCCTCCCGCGCCGGCGACTACGTGGTGGGCAGCACGCTCATCGTCGATGGCGGGGTGACCTGGGCGCGCGGCTGAGGGCGCCGACCGGGCCTTGATCCGGCAGGCAGCGCGCGCGTTCCGGAACTGCTATATATTGATTTGCGTAACAAGCCCATGAAGAGGATCGCATGTCCATCCCATCCGTTCTGAAATCCGCCGTGGCGGCACTGGCGCTCGTCGCCAGCGGCTCGCTGTTCGCCCAGGGCACGCCCATCAATGCGGCGGCGTTCGACGCGCTGGTGGCGCAGGGCCCGGTCGCCGACGCGGCCACCATCGCCGCCAGCCCCTGGGCCAGCAAGATCAAGCAGGCCGGCACGCTGCGCCTGGGCGGCACGCAGACCTCCAACCTTTTCTCGCTGCTGAACGAGAAGGACGGCAAGGCCCGCGGCTTCGACGCCGGTCTGGCCCAGCTGATCACCCGCTACATCCTGGGCGATGCGAGCAAGGTCCAGTTCACGCAGGTGACCTCGTCCACGCGCGAGCAGGTGCTCATCAACAACCAGGTCGACATGGTTCTGGCCACCTACTCCATCACCCCCGCCCGCGCCGAGAAGATTTCGTTCGCCGGCCCGTACTACACCTCGCAGGCAGGGGTGCTGGTCAAGGCCAGCAACAACGCCATCAAGTCGTACACCGACCTGGCCGACAAGAAGGTCGCCACGCAGGCGGGCTCCACCGGCCCTGCCATCCTGGCGCAGTACGCGCCCAAGGCGGTGGTGCAGGAGTTCCAGACCCACCAGGAAGCGCTCGACGCCCTGCGCCAGGGCCGCGTGGACGCCTACGTGACCGACTACACGCTGCTGCTCAACACCCTGAGCCTGGGCACCGGGGATGCCAAGCTGGCTGGCGCCCCGTTTGGCGCGCAAGACCCGTACGGCATCGGCTTGCCCAAGGGCTCCGACGGCGTGGCCTTCGTCAACGCCTTCTTGAAGAAGGTGGAAGCCGACGGCACCTGGGCCAAGCTCTGGACGATCTCGATCGGCCAGCGCACCGGCAGCACCGCCGTGCCGACGCCGCCCGCCATCCCGTAAGCGATGGGCGACGCGTCCAGGCTCCTGGCCGACTACGGGCCTGCCTTCGGGCAGGCCCTTTTTCTGACCTGGAAGCTCACGCTCGCGTCGTTCGTGCCTGGTTTCCTGCTCGGCGTGGTGGTGGCGGTGCTGCGCCTGCTGCCGCTGCCGCCGCTGCGCTTCGCGCTCACGGTCTACGTGGAGATCTTCCGCAACATCCCCAGCGTGGCGTTGCTGATCTTCATCGTGTTCGCGCTGCCCGACCTCAACGTCGTGATCGACTACGAGCCCAGCGTGGTCCTGACCCTGGCGCTGGTCTGCTCCGCCTTCACGGCGGACTACGTGCGCACCGGCATCAACACGGTGGACGGCGGCCAGATCGAGGCCGCCCTCAGCCTGGGCATGCGGCCCATCACCGTCATCACCTCGGTGGTGCTGCCGCAGGCGCTGCGCGCGGTGGTGCAGCCCATGACCTCGCTGCTGATCGCGCTCATGCTGTCGACCTCGCTGGCGTCGCAGGTGCCGTTTCCGGGCCGCGAACTCACCGCCCTGGTGGCCAAGATCGCCAACGACTCAGCCGCAGGCATGGCCGCCTTCGCGCTGGCGGCCGCGCTGTACGTGGCCAGCGGCCTGCTCATCGCCTGGGCTGGCGCCACGCTGGAGAAGAAGGTGCGGATCCTGCGATGAGCCGCACCCTGGAAGACATCCTGTTCGGTGCGCCACGCCCGCGCGCGATCGCCATCACGCGGGTGATGAGCGTGGTGGCGGCCGGCGTGCTGCTGCTGATGGCAGCGGGCATCGTGGCGCGGTTCCGTTCGGCCGGCCAGCTCGACGGCCGGCTGTGGGAATTCTTCGGCTGGCAGACCACCTGGGCCTTCCTGGCGAAGGGCCTGCTCGGTACGCTGGCGTCGGCGGCGATGGCCGGCGTCATCGCGCTGACGCTCGGGCTGCTGCTGCTGCTGGGGCGCCTGGCGCCGTCGCGACTGCTGCGCTGGCCGAGCATCGCGGTGATCGAGTTCCTGCGCGGCACGCCGACGCTGCTGCTGATCTACGTGTGCTTCCTGGTGCTGCCGTCGGTGGGCATCAAGATCAGCACCTACTGGATGCTGACGCTGCCCATCGGCCTCAGCACCGCCGCAGTGGTGGCCGAGGTCTACCGCGCCGGCGTGCTGGCCGTGCCCCGCGGCCAGACCGATGCGGCGCTGAGCCTGGGCATGACCCCGATCCAGGGCTTCTTCCTGATCGTCTTTCCGCAGGCCGTGCGCTACATCGTGCCGGCGCTGGTGGCGCAACTGGTCATCGTGGTCAAGGACACCACCTTCGGCTACGTCGTCACCTACGGCGAGCTGATGCAGAACGCCAAGGTGCTCATCGCCAACTACCACTCGCTGGTGCCCGTGTACCTGGTGGTGGCTGCGCTCTACTGCCTGGTGAACTATGCGACATCGTGGGCCAGCAGGCGGCTCGGGCGGCCGGTGCATTGAACCTGCCCGGTCACCGGGGGGAGCAAGACGCACCGGGCTGCGAATGCCGTGGGCCAACCTCAAGGCCAGAGGCTGTCGTCCAACGAATAGCTCAGCCGCCCGCGGAGGCGTGGCGACAGGAGCGGCCGGGCCAGAATGCCCGAAGGGCATGCCCGGCCGTGAGTGGCGGCACGCCGTAGCGGGTCGGCTGCAGCGCCATGTTAGGCCGCACGGACTTGCCAAACCATCACTGACTTTGGCTTACGCCTCGCGGCGCGCCAACGCAAGATATGCACCAAGGCCAAGCATAGTGACGCCTGAAGTTCGGTTCAAGAGCTTCGCTCGGGCGGCACGGGCGGCACCTGACTTCAAGACGCGTGCTGCCGCATAGACTGCAACGACGTCCACGGCTGTATTGAGCGCCACACAGATGACTCCCATGACCACCAGCTGTGGGACCAACTGCAGCTCTGGCGAGACGAATTGGGGAAGGAACGCCAGAAAGAAGAGAGCTGTCTTCACGTTGAGAGCCTCAACGAGGACGCCTTCTCGAAAAGCACGGCGAGCACCTTGGGACTCAACCTGCTCGATCTCGAAGTCGTTCTCCTTCCGGAGCAGCATGCGAATGCCAAGGTAGGCCAAGTAGGCTGCACCAACATACTTCAGCAGATTGAAGGCCACTGCCGACTCCGCGATGAGCACTGAGACCCCAAACGCGGCTGCAACGACGTGAACTAGACCGCCCAAGCCAGTTCCGACACATGAGGCGAGACCTTCTGACCGTCCGCCTGCGGCGGTGCGCGCGACTACGTATGCGATGCCCGGACCAGGCGTTATAGCCAAAACGACTGCCGCGAGTAGGAATGCTGCGAAGGACATGAATGGAAGTGGTCTGAGTGTGTGGGAGGTGAGGATCTCGGCCTAACGAGTCCAGGGCCGGCGGCAATGCTGGCCATCCTCGGCTAACGAATGGGTCCCCCGCGCGCGTCTTTCATCAGGGTCCGCTGCGAACCAACGCAGCATCGATGACCGTTTGTAGTTTCGCTGTCCGCATCCCTTGCTCGTTGAGCAACAAGGGCTGGGCGCTGAGGTTGGAAATCGAACACCGTCAAAACATTCCGTGATCCATCGCTTCGCGATGCATCACGGTTGGATCGGTGTTTGACTTTCGGGGGGAAGCCCTTGTAGTTTGGGTTCAGCGGATGACAAAAGCGTAGCTTTTGACAGTCCGCTGGAACGAATTGTTATGCGCATTAGGATGATGCTTTTGTAATGTTGCTTGGGTCTAGCACGAAACCGGCGTTTGTAAGGCGATCAACCAGGCGCGGCACAACCTCTTTAACATGGTCGTTGAAACCTAGATAGAGGATTCCTTGGGCGTCAGATGGTACATCGACATGACCTTTCTTCAGAATGGCTACATTCTTTCTGCCGATTGATGACAAAAGCATTCCCATTTCAAGAACAACATTCTGGCGCGCTCTTGGTTGTGCTTTATCTACCCCATCTGTTTTTGCATAACCAAAATCATCAGGTGTGAGTAGAACTATTCCAAATTTGACTTCAGCGGCATCAGGGCCGATTTCTTGTTCCAACGCTTCAATAATTGTTAGCCCGGCACCCCCGGTGTTTTGCAGTACAAAGGGATCAAGGCCGAGTTTATGAAGGATGAGTTCAAGCTGTTCGCGTGATGTTTGATCATGGCCATGAACGACAAAAACCTTTCCTTTTGCTTCAACTTTTGCTGGGGCTACATCCGTAGCCATTACTGGTGAAAAAGCAGGTTGTGCTGGCACTGCAGCAGCACCAAGGATTGGTTCCAAGCGTGCTTTTAGTTGGGCTGATGCAGCCGCATCACCTTGATAATTTATTGTTCCCGTACTGGAGTACCAGTTTAGGATCGCGCCATCAGTGGTCTTAACCTGAACTGCTGCGCCAGTAGCTCGTGTCTCCAGTCCATATCCAAGGGATTGAATTTTGGCGATCAGATCTTCCCGAGTTCCTTTAAATTTCATTTAATGGTTCCTTGTGATAGGCGCATAACGTAATGTATACCGCAGACCCTGCGGGATATTCTGGACGGTGCGGGATATTCTGGTCACGTCACTCCTCCGAAAGTGCAATCAGATCAACCAGTTGCGCGTGAACGCCTGATATTTACACACGTATATGTAACCCGCGAAACCCGGCAGCGTCGGTCATGGGGGGTTCTTTGCATTTTTAGTGTTCCGAAAGGCCGCTTCGGGTCGATTCCAGTCAGTCATTTTCCACATCGACGGCACGTCAACCCTGCGCTCACCCACCCCTCACCACCGCGGTACCGCCTCATCCCGCAGCTCGCCCCGCCGCTCGGCATAGTCCGGCAGCACGGCCTCCACCTGTTGCCAAAAGCGCGGGCCGTGGTTCATTTCCTGCAGGTGGGCCAGCTCGTGCACGACCACGTAGTCGATCACCGCCTGGCGGAAGTGCACCAGGCGCCAGTTCAGGCGGATGGAGCCGTCGGCGCTGGCGGAGCCCCAGCGGGTGCTGGCGGATGAGAGGCTGAGTTTGTGCCAGCGCACGCCCAGCTGCGGCGCAAAGTGATCGAGCCGCTGGGTGAACAGGCGGCGCGCCTGGCGCATCAGCCAGGCCTGCACGGCGTCGCGCAGTTGCGCCTGGCTGGCGTGGTGCGGCAGGCCGACGTGCAGCGCGCGCCGCGCCACGCCGGGCAGCGCCTCGGCCTCCACGAGCACGCAGCCGGCCGGGCCGTGGCGCTGGCGCGGGTCCAGCACCAGCAGCACGGGCTCGCCCAGGTAGCTGAATTCGGCACCATCTTCCCAGACGATGCGGGCAGCCTCGATGCGCTGCTGGCGCTCGCGCGCCTCGCCGAGCTTGGCGACGATCCAGCGCGCTTTTTCATGCAGGGCGGCTTCCACCTCGGCCACGGGTGTCCAGCGTGGCGCGCTCACCGTCAGGCCTTCGGCACCGACCACGAAGCCGATGGTGCGGCGCCGGCCGCGCTTGAATTCATAGGCCACGCAGGCGCCGGCAAAGGCGATGCGGCGGTTGGCGCGCGGGTGGCTGAAGGCAGCGGGAGCCAGCACGCTTTCCAGCGGCTCGGCGGGTGCTGCGGGGGCCAACGCGGCGGGTGCCGACTCTGTGCCGCCCTCGTCAACAGCTACATTTTCAGGAGCTGCCCGCGCCCGCTGTTCCTGGGCTGGAGGCGGATTTTGTTCAGAACTTTGCGGTGCGGCACCGCCCAGGCCAAACAGATCCAGCACCAGCTGGCGCATGCCGCCCGGAGCCGGGGTGCCGCGCGCCATGTGGGCTAGACGCCGGGCTGCACGCGCGAGCGGCGCGGCTGGCCGTCGGGGTAGGCCTCGGGGTCGAGCCGCACCATCTCGGCCTCGATCCAGGCCTCGACCTCGCGCATCAGCTCGTCGGCCTTGCGGCCGGTGCTGGGGATGGGCTTGCCGATGGAGATATCCACCACGCCCGGCCGCTTGACGAAGGCCTTGCGCGGCCAGACCTTGGCGGAGGTGACGGCGATGGGCACCACCGGCGCGCCGCATTCGATGGCCAGCCGCGTGCCGCCCGAGCGGTACTTGCCCTTCTCGCCGCGCGGGATGCGCGTGCCCTCCGGGAACATGATCACCCACACGCCCTGCCGCGTGAGCCGCTTGCCCTGCTGCACCACCTTGTTGAAGGCCTCGGAGCCCTTGCTGCGGTCGATGTGGATCATGTCCAGCCGGCCGATGGCCCAGCCAAAGAACGGGATGCGCAGCAGCTCGCGCTTGAACACGTAGGCCAGCGGGTGCGGCATGATGGCCGGCATCAGAAAGGTCTCCCACGTGGACTGGTGCTTGACCAGCAGCACCGCCGGGTCGCCCTCGCCCTGGGGCAGGTTCTCCATGCCGGTGATGCGGTTGCGGATGCCCAGGATGATCTCGCCCCCGCGCACCGCCGTGCGCAGCCAGCCGGCGCACAGCCAGTAGACGCGCCGCTGGCTCATGAAGGGTGACACCACCACCACCAGCGTGGCCCAGGGGATCACGGTGATCACCATCCACAGCATGTGGAGCACCGAGCGCAGGAAGTTCATGTTGAGCGTGTTTTGGGCTTGCAGCCCAGCAATGGCGGTCGCAGCCAGCTATTGATTTTGCAGTAAACGGGCATCGGTCTCATGCCGGCGCAGGCGCGCCCGGGGCGTTGCGCAGCGCCTGCTCGGCGGCCGCGGCGGCGGCCTGGGCCTGCGCGGCTTCCTGCGCCTCCTGCTCGGCGATGAAGCTGGTGGCAAAGGCCGCCAGATCGGCGTGCACGCGCGTGTCGGGCGGAAACTCGGGCGGCAGCGGCTGGCCTTCCGCCAGCTCGGTCTTGCCGGTGAGCACCAGGTGCGGCACGCAGCCGGCGGCGTGGGCGGCCTGCAGGTCGCGCTCGCTGTCGCCCACCGCGTGCACCTGCGTCAGATCGACCTTGTAGCGGGTGCCGATCTGCTCGAACAGGCCGGGCTTGGGTTTGCGGCAGTCGCAGCCCTCGTCGGGCGCATGGGGGCAGAAGAACACCGCCTCGATGCGGCCGCCGGCCTGCGCCAGCTCGCGTTGCATGCGGGCGTGCACGGCGTTGAGGGCGTCCACGTCGTACAGGCCGCGGCCCAGGCCGGGCAGGTTGGCGACGATGACGACGTGAAAGCCCGCGTGGTTGAGCCGGGCGATGGCGTCCAGCGCGCCGGGGATGGGCTCCCACTGCTCGGGCGTCTGGATGTAGCCCTCGCGCTCGTAGTTCAGGGTGCCGTCGCGGTCGACGATGACGAGCTTCATGCGCCGATTATCGGGCAGCCGGCGCGCTGGCGGCCGGCGCGGGCGCCGAAGCTGCCGCAGTTGCCGATGCGGGCGGCGCCTCGGCCACCGACCAGGCTGTCACATAAGCACCGCCACGCGCGCCCTGCCCCGTCTTCAGCCCCAGCACGCTGCCCGGCGCCACGCTGCCGGCGGGCGCGCCTTCCAGCAGCACGCTGCGCGGGCCCGGCCAGGCCGGCGATTGCAGGAACACCATGGCGCCGCCCGGGCCGTGCTGGCTGGGCGCCTTGTCGCCCACGCCCAGCACGCGGGCCTGCAGCTCGGGCCCGGGCACCATGCCGGCGCGGTCGGTGTGCGCGGCCCAGACCGCCCAGGCACCAGCGGCGCAGAGCAGCCACCACGCGGCCAGCAGCGGCCGCCCCAGGCGCGCCCAGCCCAGGCGCCGGCGCAGCCAGACCAGCAGCGCAATGCCCACCGCCACGGCCAGCAGGCCCAGCAGCCAGGGCAGCACCACATCGGTCCAGCTGGTCACCGTGCGCACCTCCTTCAGCGGGAAGGCGGGCGAAAAACTCTCCGCCTCGGTGGACAGCCACCAGTGCAGCGACGTGGCCGCCAGCGGCGGCGCGAACACGCCCAGCACCCAGCGCCACAGTGCCGGGCGCGGCTCGTGCGGGTTGGCGGGGGCTGTTGCCGTCATGGCTGGTTATTGATCCGGCAAGGAGGGATTGGCGCCGTTCGCCCTGAGCCTGTCGAAGGGCTTCGGCAAGCTCAGCCCGAACGGAATTTGAAACATCACCATGCCGAATCGATCAGGGCGTGCGCGAAGCGGCCGAAGCGCCGCACCGCTCATTGCGCCAGGCGCGACAGGTCGGCCACGCGGTTCATGGCCAGGTGCAGCGTCTTCAGCAGGCCCTGGCGGTTGCGGCGCAGCGCGGCGTCTTCCGCGTTGACCATCACGCCGTCGAAGAAGGCATCGACCGGCTCGCGCAGGCGCGCCAGCGTCTGCAGCGAGGCGGTGTAGTCGCCGGCGTCGAACTGGGCGTCGGCCTGCGGCACGGTCTGCTGCATGGCGGCGTACAGGCTCTGCTCGGCAGGCTCCTGCAGCAGCGCGCCGTCCACCTGGGCCTGCACGGCCTCGTCGGCCTCGGCCTTCTTCAGGATGTTGCCGATGCGCTTGTTGGCAGCGGCCAGGGCGGGGGCCTCGGGGAGGCGGGCGAAGGCGCGGACGGCTTCGAGGCGCTTGGGTATGTCACTCAAGTACCGGGGCCTCGAAGCAAGGGCGGCGTCAACCTCCTGGGAGGAATACCCCTGTTCGCGCAAGCTGCCTGCAAACCGTTCGAAGATGAAGTCCACAACCTTGTCGGGCGTTTCCGCGTCCAGAAATCGCTGCGTTGTCTTGACAAGACGAACCTGTTCACCGGCCCGGTCGGTGGCCGCCACGGTCTCCACCAGACCCTTGTCGGCCAGTGCCTCATCCATGGATTTGTAGGTGGCCTCCAGAACATCCCGTAAACCCAGCGGCAACTGCTTTTCCACCAACATGCGAATCACCCCCAGCGCATGCCGGCGCAGCGCGAACGGGTCCTTGTCGCCGGTAGGCAGGTTGCCGATGCCGAACATGCCGACCAGCGTTTCCAGCTTGTCGGCCAGCGCCACCACGGTGCCTACGAGGCCCTGCGGCAGCTCGTCGCCGGCAAAGCGCGGCTTGTAGTGGTCTTCGATGGCGAAGGCCACGTCTTCGGGCAGGCCGTCGTGGCGGGCGTAGTAGCCGCCCATGATGCCCTGCAGCTCGGGGAACTCGCCCACCATGTCGGTCAGCAGGTCGGCCTTGGCCAGCTTGGCGGCCAGATCGGCGCGCTCCACCAGCGACTGGCCGCCGGCCAGCGGGTTGGCGGCGGCGATCTGCCCGGCGATGGCGCGCGCGATGGCGCGCACGCGCTCCACGCGCTCGCCCTGCGTGCCCAGCTTGTTGTGGTACACGACCTTGGCCAGGCCCTCCACACGGCTTTCCAGCGGCTTCTTGCGGTCCTGGTCGAAGAAGAACTTGGCGTCGGCCAGGCGCGGGCGCACCACGCGCTCGTTGCCGCCGATCACCGCGCTGGCGTCGGCCGGCGAGATGTTGCTCACCACCAGGAAGCGGTTGGTCAGCCGGCCCTGCGCGTCCAGCAGCGGGAAGTACTTCTGGTTGGCCTTCATGGTCAGGATCAGGCATTCCTGCGGCACGCCCAGGAACTGCTCGTCGAAGCGGCAGACCAGCACGTTGGGGCGCTCGACCAGGGCCGTGACCTCGTCCAGAAGCGCTTCGTCTTCGATAGCACGCAAGCCTTCACCCGCCTCGGCCGCGGCCTTGTGGAGCTGGGCGGCGATGTCGGCGCGGCGCTCCTCGAAGCTGGCGATCACGGCGCCATGCAGCCTGAGCTGGGCGGCGTAGCTGTCGGCCGTGGGCAGCTCGATCGGGTCCATGGCCGCCTCGAAGCGGTGGCCGTGCGTGGCACGGCCGGCCGTGAGGCCCAGCGCCGTCACGGGCACGACCTGCTCGCCGTGCAGCGCCACCAGGCCATGCGCCGGGCGCACGAACTGCACGCTGTCCCAGCCCGGCAGCGCCGTGCCGGCGCTGAGCTGGTAGGTCATGACCTTGGGGATGGGCAGTTTGGCGATGGCGGCTTCCAGCGCCGCCTGCAGGCCGTCGGCCAGCGCCGCGCCGGGCTCCACGCGGTCGAGGAACAGTGCCTCGCTCTTGCCGTCGGGGGCGCGCACGAGTTGCGGCACCACGGACGCGTCGGCGCCCAGCGCCTGCAGTTTCTTGAGCAGCGCCGGTGTGGCCTGGCCCTGCGCGTCCAGCGCCACCTGCACCGGCATCAGCTTGGCGCGCACCGGCTTGTCAGCCGCTTTGGCAGCCACGTCGGTGATGTGCGCCGCCAGCCGGCGCGGGCTCGCGAAGTGCGTGGTCTGGCTGGTGTCGGCCAGCAGGCCCTGGCGCTTGAGTTCCTCGGTGAGGGTGGCGGCAAAGGATTCGCCCAGGCGCTTCAAGGCCTTGGGCGGCAGTTCCTCGACGAAGAGTTCGACCAGAAGGTTGTGCGTTGTCATGATGCTCGGTCCCTCACGCGGCCTTCTTCTCGATCTGCGCCACCCATTCGCGCGGCGCCATGGGGAAGCCCAGCCGCTCGCGGCTGTCGTAATAGCTCTGCGCCACGGCGCGCGCCAGGTTGCGGATACGGCCGATGTAGGCGGCGCGCTCGGTCACGGAGATGGCGCCGCGGGCGTCGAGCAGGTTGAAGGTGTGGGCGGCCTTGAGCACCTGCTCGTAGGCCGGCAGGGCGAGCTGCTGCTCCATCAGGTGCCTGGCCTGCTTCTCGTGCGCGGTGAAGGCGGTGAAGAGGAAATCGGCGTCGGAGTGCTCGAAGTTGTAGGCCGACTGCTCCACCTCGTTCTGGTGAAACACGTCGCCGTAGCTGAGCCGGCGGCCGGTGCTGACGTCCACCGTCCAGACCAGGTCGAACATGTTGTCCACACCCTGCAGGTACATGGCCAGACGCTCCAGGCCGTAGGTGATCTCGCCGGTGGCGGGCCGGCAGTCGATGCCGCCCACCTGCTGGAAATAGGTGAACTGGGTCACTTCCATGCCGTTCAGCCAGACCTCCCAGCCCAGGCCCCAGGCGCCGAGCGTGGGGTTCTCCCAGTCGTCCTCGACGAAGCGGATGTCGTTCTTCTTCAGGTCGAACCCCAGCGCCTCCAGGCTGCCGAGGTAGAGATCCAGGATGTTGTCGGGCGCGGGCTTGAGCACCACCTGGTACTGGTAGTAATGCTGGCCGCGGTTGGGGTTCTCGCCGTAGCGGCCGTCCTTGGGGCGGCGGCTCGGCTGCACATAGGCGGCCTTCCAGGGTTCGGGCCCGATGGCTCTCAAAAACGTAGCTGTGTGCGACGTACCGGCGCCGACTTCCATGTCATAGGGCTGCAAAAGCGCGCAGCCCTGGGCGTCCCAGTACTGCTGGAGCTTGAGGATGATTTGTTGGAACGTGAGCATGTAAGAGCGGCTGGATGAGACCATGCACTCCGGCGCGGAATCGCCAGCTGCGCTGCGCCTGCGGCAACGTTGCTGGCACGTCAAAGTGCCCAGACAAACGCTCTATTTTAGGAGGCCGCGCGAAGCTGCTCTGCCGACACGCCCCGCAAGCCACCGGTCGCGTGACGAAACGCCACCCGACCCGTCAGATGGAGGTTTTGTCCGTGCGCTTGGCGCGTGCCGCCAAGCGTCAGTGGCGGCGGCGGCGCCTGGCGGCGAAACCAACCGCTGCCAGCATCAAGCCACTCAGGCTGAGCAGCGCCCATGGGGCGTCTGCCGGTACGGGCGCCACGACCGGCGGAACGCAGTTGTAGGTGAGCGTGACGTTGGCCACCAGACCCCACGGGTTCCCCGCGTTGGTCGTGTGGAAAGTCAGAACGTTGTTGGCATCCCGCGTCAACGGGACCGACTGGGAAGCGGACGAATACGGAGAAGCGCTGTTGTAGGTGGTCGAGGGCGAGGATGTCAGCGCCGCAGAGTTGAACGTCACCCCGCTCACCGTGTTGTCCACGCGGTAGTTGTACGTGACCGTGGCGGACGCCAGGTCAATGTACGGATCGGCGGCGTTCACCATGACCCGGTAGTCCACCGCGGTGAAACTCGTGCCCGTCACGGCGCCAATCCAGATCGCCGGAGGCGTGCTGGTCCAGGCAGGATGCTGATAGGCCGCAGCCGAAACCCACGCGCCGCCGTCGCCGGATGTTTCCCAGGTTCCCGCAGCTGTCGACAGATTGGCCGTCACGCCCGAACTCGTCGGGGAAGGGCAAGCCAGCGTGACACCTGGCGCGGTTTGCGCGTTGGCTGGCGTACCCATCGAATAGAGGGCGGCAGCCGTCATCATCCAACCCAGCGCACGAGCGCCCGTGCGCGACAACCTGCAAGCCAAAGTGACCATCATTGCGACTCCTCCTGAATGTTCCAAGCCGCCGGCCTTCCCGCCGCCTGGGGACTCCATTCTATGGGGTGCCCTGTAGCCTATACCACCGGAACAAGGGGGAGCATTGAAACGTGCATGGGCTCCCGCTGCACGGTTGACATCGAGTGAAAGTGGGCTACCAAGGGTTGGAACTGGTTTCACGCTCCCAGCGGCGCAGCACCAGGCTCGCGTTGGTGCCGCCGAAGCCGAAGCTGTTGGACAGCGCCTGGCGCAGCGGCGCGTCGCGCGTGGCGGTGACCAGGGGCAGATCGCCCACCGCCGCGTCGGGCGTGTCGACGTTCACCGAGCCGGCGATGAAGCCCTTCTGCAGCATCAGCAGGCAGTAGATCGCCTCCTGCACGCCGGTGGCGCCCAGCGAGTGGCCGGTCAGCGACTTGGTGGACGAGAACGGCGGCACGCGGTCGCCAAACACCGTGCGCAGCGCGTTCAGCTCCGGCACGTCGCCCACGGGCGTGGAGGTGCCGTGGGTGTTGATGTAGTCGATCGGGCCGTCCAGGCCCTCGATGGCCTGGCGCATGCAGGCGATGGCGCCGTCACCCGAGGGTGCGACCATGTCGGCGCCGTCGCTGGTGGCGCCGAAGCCCACCACCTCGCCCAGGATGGTGGCGCCGCGCGCCTGGGCGTGCTCCAGGCTTTCCAGCACCACGGCGCCGCCGCCGCCGGCGATGACGAAGCCGTCACGGTCGGCGTCGTAGGCGCGGGAGGCCTTCTCGGGCTGATCGTTGCGCTTGCTGGACATGGCCCCCATGCCGTCGAACAGCATCGCCATGCCCCAGCTCAGCTCTTCGCCACCGCCGGCGAACATCACGTCCTGCATGCCCCAGGCGATCTGCTGCGCCGCCGCGCCGATGCAGTGCGCCGAAGTGGAGCAGGCCGAGGTGATGGAGTAGTTGATGCCCTTGATGCCAAAGTGCGTGGACAGGCAGGCCGACACGGTGGAGCTCATGCAGCGCGTGACCTGGTACGGCCCGACGCGGCGGATGCCCTTGCTGCGCAGCGTGTCAGCGGCCTCGATCTGGTTGGCCGGCGAGCCGCCGCCAGAGCCCATGATCAGGCCCGTGCGCGGGTGCGACACCTGCGCCGGCGCCAGGCCGGCCTGGGCGATGGCGTCTTCCAGCGCGATGTGGGCGTAGGCCGCGGCGTCGCCCATGAAGCGCAGCTGCTTGCGGTCGATGCGCGCTTCCAGATCGATCTCGGGCTTGCCACCCACCTGGCTGCGCAGGCCCTTCTCGGCGAACTCGGGCACGGCGCGTATGCCGCTCCTGCCCTGGCGCAGCGACTGCTCCACAGCCGCCAGATCGTTGCCGATGCAGGAAACGATGCCCGCGCCGGTGACGACCACCCGCCGCTTCATGACGCCGCCTCGCGCATGAAAAGGCCTACCCGCAGGTCCTTGGCCACGTAGATCTCCTTGCCGTCGGCGAACAGACGCGCGTCGCCGATGGCCATATTGAGCTTGCGTTTGATGACACGGGTGATGTCGATCTCGTAACGCACGAGCTTCACGTCGGGCCCCACCTCGCCGGTGAACTTGACCTCGCCCGCGCCCAGCGCGCGCCCGCGCCCGGGCAGGCGCAGCCAGGTCAGGTAGAAGCCGATCAGCTGCCACATGGCGTCCAGACCCAGGCAGCCGGGCATCACCGGATCGCCCTGGAAATGGCAGGCGAAGAACCACAGGTCGGGCCGGACATCCAGCTCGGCCTCGATGCGGCCCAGGCCGTGCGCGCCGCCGTCTTCCGAGATGTGGGTGATGCGGTCGAACATCAGCATCGGCGGCAGCGGCAGGCGGCCGCTTTCGGCGCCGAACAGGCGCCCCTCGCCCGAGGCAATCAGTTGGTCGTAGGAAAAGGATTCAGCCATGTGGTCCGAGTTTGACATGGGCGCCGCATGAAAACGCCCGGCCCCGGCATTATGAAGCCGCGCCGGGCCGGCACCTCAGCGCCGCCGCTTCAGCCAGACCCAGGCGACGATCGCCAGGCACAGCCCCCACAGGGGCCACAGGCCCGCCACCGAGGCCCAGCGGGCGTAGGGCGTGAGCCGGGTGCGGCCCTGGAACTCGCCGCGCAGCACGCCCCGCGTCAGGCGCGGCAGCAGCGCGGTGACCTGGCCACGGTCGTCGATGATGGCCGTGGCGCCGGTGTTGGTGGCACGCAGCATCGGCCGCTCGAACTCCAGCGCGCGCATGCGGCTGATGGCCAGATGCTGGTCGATCGCCACGGTGTCGCCGAACCAGGCGATGTTGCTGACGTTGACGAAGGCCGTGGGCGCCGTGGCCGGGTCGGCGAAGCGCGCCGCCAGCTCCTCGCCGAACAGGTCCTCGTAACAGATGTTGGGCGCCAGCCGCTGGCCCTGCCAGGCGAACGAGGGCTGCACCAGCGCGCCGCGGGCAAAGTCGCCCAGCGGGATGTTCATCATCTGCGTGAACCACTTGAAGAAGCGCGGGATGAACTCGCCGAAGGGCACCAGGTGGTGCTTGTCGTAGCGGTAGGGCTCGGCCTCCGCCGGCTTGAAGCCGACCACCGAGTTGGTGTAGCCGGCCTCCATGTCGCCCAGCGGCACGCCCAGCAGCGCGGCCTGGCCGCCCTGGCTGTAGCGGGCCCGCAGGGCGTCCCAGTAGCCGTCGGGCAACTGGCGCGGCAGCAGCGGCAGCGCCGTTTCCGGAGCCACCACCAGCGGCGCGCGGGCTGCCTGCAGCTGCTCACCGTACCAGCGCAGCGAATCGGCCACGCCGGTGCCCGGCACGAACTTCTCGTCTTGCGGGATGTTGCCCTGCAGCAGCTCCACCTGCATGACGGGCTGTTTGCTGCCCGGCGGCGAGGCGAAGCAGGGGTAGAGGTCGCAATGGCGCCAGCCCATCAGGGCCGCCGCGGCGCCTGCCAGCAGCACCAGCGCCACCCAGGTCGGCCAGCGGCGCCACGCCACACGCGGCAGCAGCACCAGCAGCGCCGCCAGCGCCGCCGCCACGAAGCCCAGGCCGTAGGCGCCGACGTAGCGGGGCAGGAAGTCCAGCACGCCGTCCACGTGCGCATAGGCGCCCGCACCCCAGGGGAAGCCGGTGAACAGGCTGCCGCGCGCCAGCTCCGCCAGCGTCCAGAGCGCTGCAAAAAGCAGCGCTACCAGCCATGGGCCCGTGCGGGCTGCGGTCGGCGAAAGCACGGAAAACACGGCCGCGGCCAGGCCGTAGTAGAGCGCCAGCAGGGCCGCCAGCGCCAGCACGGCGGCCACGGCCAGCGGCGCCGCCAGCCCGCCGTAGGTGTGCATGGAGATGAACAGCCACCAGAAGGTGCCGAGCAGCCAGCCGAGCGCGAACAGCCAGCCGATCAGGAAGCCGCGCCGCCCCGGCTTGCCGCGCTCGGGTTGCACCCAGGTGCTGGCGCTCCAGGACACGCGCCGCTCCGCGCGGTAGAGCAATTGCCACACCAGCCACGCCAGGGTGAGCACCTGCAGCCAGCCGTGGGGCTGCCCGGTCCAGGGGTCGGCCAGGGCAAGCGCCTGCCCGGCGCCGGCCAGCAGCGCCATCGGAGGCCAGGCCAGCCAATGGGCAAGTCGCATGGTCGCGTACTGTAACCGTGTGCAGCCGGCCCCGGCCACCCCGCCGGGCGTGAAACGGTCAATCGGCCGCGTCGTTGCGGCGCATCGGCGACACCTTGAACCAGCGCACGGCGCCGCCCTTGGCGTGCAGCACCACGAAATCCAGGCCGCCGATGCGGTGGTGCTCGCCGCGCTTGGGCACGTGGCCCATCTCGTGCGAGATCAGGCCGCCGATGGTGTCGAACTCCACGTCCAGATCGGAATCGAGGTTCGCCTCCAGATCGACCTCGAAGGCTTCGTTCACGCGCTCGATCGGCGTGTCGCCCGCCACGCGCCAGGTCTTGTCGGCCAGGGCGAAGATGTCGCCCTTGTCTTCCTCGTCGTCGAACTCGTCCTCGATCTCGCCGACGATCTCTTCCAGCACGTCCTCGATGGTGATGAGGCCGGCCGTGCGGCCGAACTCGTCCACCACGATGGCCAGGTGGTTGCGGTTGATGCGGAAGGCCCGCAGCAGGTCGTTCAGGCCCTTGCTCTCGGGCACGAACACGGCCGGGCGCAGCAGCGCGCGCAGGTTCAGCTCGGGCGCGCGCTGGAGCTTGAGCAGGTCCTTGGCCATCAGCGTACCGATGACGTTCTCGCGCTCGCCGTCGTACACCGGGAAGCGCGAATGCGCGGTGTCGATCACCTGGTGAAGCAGCTCGTCGTAGGGCGCGTTGATGTCCAGCAGGTCCATGCGGGGCGCGGCCACCATGGCGTCGCCGGCGGTCATGTCGGCCAGGCGCAGCACACCCTCGAGCATGACGCGGCTGTCGGCGTCGATCAGCTCTTTCTCTTCGGCCTCGGCCAGCGTCTCGATCAGCTCGTCGGTGGAGTCCGGGCCGGGATGGATGAACTCGACCAGCTTGCGGAACAGGGTCCGCTTGTCTTCGCGCTCGGGAGGTCGCTCGCCCGAGCGCGAGGTAGGGGCATCAGCCACTGTGGGAGGGTGCAGCGTGTGCGGTGGTTGTCAGGCAGCCAAGGATAGCGGAACTGCGTGACGCGCGGGGGCTCGTTCAGGAGCCCGACTTGTGGCGCCCCTCGCGCACCCCGTCGCGGATTTCCTGTGCCAGCGCCAGCGCACTGCGCGCCAGCACGGCTTCGCGCTTGAGCCAGTGGTCCATGCGCGCCACGCGCTCGGTCAGCAGCTCCGACAGGCGGGTGCGCAGGCTGGCCACCGGCAGCGCCAGATGGGCCTCGCTCTCGCTGCCCTCGCGCTCCACGCGGGCGCCGGCCTTGCGGGCGATACGCAGCATGGCGGTGTTTTCCGTCAGCGCGTGGATGTAGAGGGTCTTCACGCCGCAGTTGACGGCGTGGATGGCCGCGCGCTCGAACAGGCGCGCGCCATAGCCGCGGCCGCGCGTGTGCTTGGCCACGGAGACGCCGAATTCGGCGAAGCCGCCGCGCACCATGTCGGGCGGGTAGGCGAGGTGCGCCACGGCGATCAGCTCGAGCTTGCGGTTGAAGATGCCGAAGACGTCGTCGCGGCTGAAATCGATGCCGTCGACGTAGCGGCGGATCTGGGCGTCGTTGGCGGCATAGCCGAAACGCAGGTAGCGATCGCGCTCGTCCAGCGACAGCATGTGCTGGGCGATGCGCTCGCGGTAGCGCGGCCCGATTTCACGGATCGGTACCAGCGCCGCGTGCCGACGAACCGGCGCCGGAGCGCCTGTCGGCCCGGCGGAAACATCTGCACCGGAGTCGAGGGGGGTGTTGATCCTGTCCATGCCAGTCAATATAGGGGTTTTCCCTAGAGTCACCACTCCAAAGAGCGCTGGATTGCTGCATCGCAACAAATTATGTGGAGTTTTCGATTTTCCGGTCAATCCACGGCGACACGGAGGCGACTTTGAAAACTATCAATTTAATAGCTGTCTGCGCCCGCCATGCAAGGGCTAGCTGCCAAAAACATGGGCGAAAAGCCCTCAGACCGGCAAGGCTGTCGTAGCCTTGACGCGGTCCATCACGAAGCTGGTCTGGCAGTCCTGCACGGCCGGGTGGCGCAGCAGCGTGTCCATCATGAAACGTGAGTACGCACTCATGTCCGAGACCACGAGCCGCAACAGGAAGTCCATCTCGCCCGTCAGCGCCAGGCATTCCACCACCTCGGGCCAGGCCTGCACGCTGGCGCGGAACTCTTCCATCGGGTTGCGCTTGGCGGCGTCATGCTGCTTTTCCAGCCGCACGTTCACGAAGGCCACCAGCCCCAGCCCCAGCGCCTGCGGCCGCAAAAGAGCCACATAGCGGTCGATCACTCCGCCCTCTTCGAGCTTCTTGATGCGCCGCAGCACGGCCGAGGCCGACAGCCCGACCTGCTCGCCGATGGCCTCGCAGGTTTCACGCCCGTTGAGCTGCAGCCGCGCCAGGATGGCGCGGTCGAGCCGGTCGATGGCGTCTGGTGCATTCATGGCGCAATTTTATGGCGCAGACCATATCCATAAGCTTGAAATTGGTTCAATTTCGATAAACCACGCACGTTTTATGCATCTCATGGCAGCACCGCGCAGCGATTGCGCGGCCAGCCGCCCAGGCGCATCATGGAACGCACAAATCCGCACCGCCGGGCTGCGTACAGTGAAGCCCTGCCCCCTTGACGCCCATCAATTTGCAGGAGACACGCCCATGAACGCCCCGCTCAAGCAGACCGCCCCCGCCGCCAATGGCTTCCAGCCCTGGGACAACCCCATGGGCACCGACGGCTTCGAGTTCATCGAATACGCCGCGCCCGACCCCAAGGCCATGGGCGAGCTGTTCGAGCGCATGGGCTTCACCGCCGTGGCCAGGCACCGGCGCAAGAACGTCACCCTGTACCGCCAGGGCGAGATCAACTTCATCATCAACGCCGAGCCCGACAGCTTCGCCCAGCGCTTCGCGCGCCTGCACGGGCCCAGCATCTGCGCCATCGCCTTCCGCGTGCAGGACGCCAAGGCCGCCTACGAGCGTGCCATCGGCCTGGGCGCCTGGGGCTTCGCCGGCGCCGCCGCGCCGGGCGAGCTGAACATCCCGGCCATCAAGGGGATCGGCGACTCGATCATCTACTTCATCGACCGCTGGCGCGGCAAGAACGGCGCCCAGGAGGGCGACATCGGCAACATCGGCTTCTACGATGTCGATTTCGTGCCCCTGCCGGGCGTGAGCGGCTCCGCCGCGCTCAGCCCCGAGGGCTACGGCATGACGGTGATCGACCACCTCACCCACAACGTGCACCGCGGCCGCATGGCCGAGTGGGTGGATTTCTACCAGCGCATCTTCAACTTCCGCGAGATCCGCTACTTCGACCTGGAAGGCCAGGTCACCGGCATCAAGAGCCAGGCCATGACCAGCCCCTGCGGCAAGATCCGCATCCCGATCAACGAGGAAGGCAACGACAACAAGGGCCAGATCGCCGAGTACCTGGACAGCTACCACGGCGAAGGCGTGCAGCACATCGCCCTGGCCACGAAGAACATCTACGACACCGTGGACGCGTTGCAGATGGCCGGTGTCAAGCTGCTGAACACCAGCGAGACCTATTACGAACTGCTGCCCAAGCGCATCCCGGCGCTGCAGGAGCCGATCGGCGAACTGCAGGCGCGCAACATCCTGGTGGACGGCACGCCGGACGAGCTGCTGCTGCAGATCTTCAGCGAGAACCAGCTCGGCCCGATCTTCTTCGAGTTCATCCAGCGCAAGGGCAACGACGGCTTCGGCGAAGGCAACTTCAAGGCCTTGTTCGAAACCATGGAGCTGGACCAGATGCGGCGCGGCGTGCTGAAGGCCAAATGAAGCGCGGGCGGCGCCGGGCGGATGGGCGACACTAGCACCCATCCCCACCGCCCGATGAACCGCCGATGCCCTCCGAGCCGCCGCCGGCCGACGGCCCCCGCCTCCCCGACGAGCTCCTGCTGAATCAGGGCCTGGCCCAGTTGCATCTGGGGCAGCTGCCGCAGGCCCGGGCGAGCCTCGAGCGGCTGCTGAGCCAGAACCCCGCGCACTTCGACGCCCACTATCTGCTGGCCACGGTGCTGGGCCAGCAAGGCGAGATGGAAGCGGCGCTGCGCGCCTTCGACCAGGCGCTGGCGCTGCGCGACAACCACCCGCTGGCGCACGGCAACCGCGCCGCCCTGCTGCTGCACCTGGGGCGCCACGCCGAAGCCCTGCAGGCCTACGACCAGGCCATCGCGCTCAAGCCCGACTTTGCCGCCGCCCACTTCCGCCGGGGCGTGGTGCTGCAGGCCCTGGGCCAGCCCGAGGCCGCCCTGCAGAGCCACGCCCGCGCGTTGCAACTCCAGCCCGCGCTGGACGAGGCGCGTCAGGCCTGGCTGGCGCTGAAGGCGCAGCTCGGCGACCAGGCGCCGCAAGCCCCCGAAACGCCGGCCGACCCCACCCAAGCCGAAGCCGGCTTCGATGCGCGCGACAACCAGCGCGCAGCGGCCAAATACCTGTCCCAAGTCGAGTCGCTGACGACGCCTGCCGATGCCGGAGCCAGTGCCGAAGCCACCTGGCAGGCCCTCGCCGAACGCGGCCAGGCACTGGCCCGGCTGCAGCAGCCGGCCGAGGCCGCGCAGCTGTTCGAGCGGGCCCTGGCCATTGCCCCGGAAGGCACCATGCTGCCCGGCCTGCTGCTGGGTGCGCTGCGCTCCAGCATGGGCTGGGACCAACTGCCCGCGCTGCAGGCGCGCATCGAGCACGACCTGGCCACCGGCATCGGCAGCGTGGAGCCGATCACGTGGCTGCTGCAGTCGGACGATCCGGCCTCGCACCGGCAATGCTCCCGGCTGTTTGGCGAGCGGTTGCTGGGCGCCACAGCGGCCGTGCCGCCACCGGCAGCGGCAGCGGCAGGCCCGCGCATCCGCGTCGCCTACCTGTCGGCCGACTTCGCCCAGCATGCCGTGATGACGGCCCTGGCCGAAGTGTTCGAGCTGCACGACCGCAGCCGCTTCGACATCCACGCTTACGCCTACGGCAAGCCCGAAGGCGCCGGCATGCGCGATCGGCTGCGCGCCGGCTTCGAGCGCTACCACGAGGTCCACGCGCTGAGCGATGCCGAGATCGCCCGGCACCTGCGCGAGCAGCAGATCGACATCGCCGTCGACCTGATGGGCTACACCGAGGGCACGCGCCTTGGCACCTTCCGGCACCGGCCGGCGCCGGTGGCCGTCAACCTGATCGGCTACCCCGGCACGCTGGGGCTGGATGGTTTCGATTACATCGTCGGCGACGCCACCCTCATGCCACCGGGCAGCGAGCGCTTCTACAGCGAGCAACTGGTGCGCCTGCCCGGCTGCTACCTGCCGGTGGACCGGCGCCGTCCGATCGCCCTCGCGCCGCCGCGCCAGGCGCTCGGCCTGCCCGAAGGCGGCTTCGTGTTCTGCGCCTTCAGCCATCCGCGCAAGATCTCGCCGGACGTGTTCGTCGTCTGGATGCGGCTGCTGCGCCAGCTGCCCGGCAGCGTGCTCTGGCTGGTGGAAGACAGCGAGGCCACGTCGCAGCGGCTGCGCGGGCACGCCGAGCGCGCCGGGGTCGAGGGCGAGCGGCTGGTGTTCGCCGGGCGGGCGCGCTTCGACCAGTACCTGGCGCGCTACACCCGCGCCGACCTGTTCCTCGACACCCTGCCCTACAACGCCCTGGCCACGATCAGCGACGCGCTCTGGGCCGGGCTGCCGGCCATCACCTGCACCGGCCAAGGCTACGTGGCGCGCGGGGCCACCAGCATCCTGCAAGCCGCGGGCCTGCCGGAGCTGGTGACGTCCTCGCTGGCCGACTACGAGGCGCTGGCGCTGCGTCTGGCGCGCTCGCCCGACGAACTGGCCGCGCTGAAGGAGCGGGTGCTGGCTGCCAAGACAGCCTCGGTCCTCACGGACACGCCCGCCTACGCGCGCTCACTGGAACGCGCCTACGGGCAGATGGTGGCGCGCAGCCGGGCCGGGCTGCCGCCGGCGGCCTTTGACGTGCCGGCCGAATCCGCGGGCTCCGCCTGAAGCGCCTTCAGCCGGTGGGCGCGCCGCCGCCGCGCGCCGGCAGGCCGAACGCCAGCGCGCCCAGCAGCGCCTGGGCCACGCCGTAGAGGCCGTAGACCATCCCCACGCCCACGGCCGCCGCGGGCGCCACGCCGAAGGGCGCGAGCGCGGCCACGGCCGCCGCCTCGCGCGTGCCCCAGCCGCCCACGCTGACCGGCAGCGCCGCCATCAGGAACACCGGCGCGATGGCGAAGGCCCAGGCCGCCACGCCCAGGCGCAAGCCCAGCGCCATCCCGCCGCAGGCCAGCGCGGCCGCCGACAGCACCTGCACCGCCAGCGAGGCCAGGCTCTGCCAGCCCAGCTGCGCGCCGAAGCCCGGGCGGTGCGCCGCCGCGGCCAGCGTGGCCAGCCAGCCACCGCCCCCGACCTGCGCGCGTGCGTGCGAGCCGCGCAGCAGCCAGGGCAGCGCCCACGGCAGCGCCAGCCAGAGCGCGGTGCCGGCCAAGGCCAGCGCCGCCAGCACGCCCGGCGCCAGCCGCAGCCAGGGCGCCAGCACGTCGGCACAGGCCGCCGCACCCACGCCACCCAGCGCGCACAGCATCCACAGGCCGGACAGCCGGTCTAGCAGCACCGACCAGCCGGCCGCCGCGCCCGGCTGGCCGGCGCGGCGCAGCTGCACGGCGCGGTAGACATCGCCGCCCACCACGGCGCCCGGCAGCAGCGCGTTCAGGCTCATGGCCTGGAAGTACCAGCGGTTGGCCTGGCCGGCGCCCAGCTCGCAGCCCAGCCAGCGCGCCAGCGCCCGCCAGCGCAGCGCCGACACCACGTTGGACGCCACCGCCGCCAGCAGGCCCGCCGCCAGCCAGCCCCACTGCGCCTCGCGCAGGCGCGCCAGCACGCGGCCGACGTCGGCCAGCGCCAGCACCGCGGCCAGCAGCGCCAGCCCCAGCAGGGCGCGCCACAAGGCCTTGCGGGAGCGCTTCACGCTACCGAATCAGGAGCTGCCTGCGCCCGCTGCGTCTGGGCTGGAGGCCGATTTTGCTCAGAATCCGGCCGCACCTCCTCGGCATGGAACTGCGGCGCGCCGCCGGCTTCGTGGTACACGCGGATCAGCAGCTCGCCCACCAGACCGGCCACGATCAGCTGCATGCCCATGAGCAGCAGCATCACGCCAGCCAGCAGCAGCGGCCGGCCACCGATGTCGTGACCCATCAGCTTCTGCAGCAGCAGCCACAGCATGATCAGCCCGCCCGGCGCCATCAGCCACAGGCCCAGGCCGCCGAAGGCGTGCAGCGGGCGCTGGCGGTAGCGCATGAAGAACACGATCAGGATCAGATCCAGGATCACGCGGAAGGTGCGGTCGATACCGTACTTGGACACCCCGCGCGTGCGCGCGTGGTGGCGCACCGGCACCTCGGTGATGCGCGCGCCCGCCTCCTTGGCCAGCGAGGGGATGAAGCGGTGCAGCTCGCCGTACAGGCGGATGCGGTCGATGATCGGCCGCCGGTAGGCCTTGAGCGCGCAGCCGTAGTCGTGCAGGTGCACGCCGGTGGCGCGCGAGATCAGCCGGTTGGCGATGCGCGAGGGCAGCTTGCGCGACAGCTCGGCGTCCTGCCGGTCCTTGCGCCAGCCGGACACCATGTCCACGTCCGGGTCGGTCTCCAGGCGCTGCAGCAGCAGCGGGATGTCCTGCGGCTCGTTCTGCAGGTCGGCGTCGAGCGTGACCACGTAGCGGCCGCGCACGCGGTCGAACCCCGCCTGCAGCGCGCTCGACTGGCCGTAGTTGCGCGCCAGCAGCACCGCGCGCAGCCAGGGCCGGGTGGCGGCCAACTCGCGCAGGCGCTGGCGGCTGCCGTCGGTGGAGCCGTCGTCCACCGCCAGCAGCTCGAAGGACAGCGGCTGCGCGCGCATCGCCTCGTCGATGCGGTCCACCAGGTCGGGCAGGTTGTCGAACTCGTTGTAGATCGGCACGACGATGGAAACGTCGGGCGCGCTGGCGGCGGGTGAAGCGTCGGTCATGTCGCGGTGCTGGGGGCAGGGATAATGCCCGTGCCATTGTGCCTTGGGCCGTGCAAGCGCCCCAGCCGCCGTCCTCCCCCCGCCCGATGACTTCCGCCGTGCTTTCCGCCCCGCCGCCCGAGCGTTCGCTGGCCTGGCCGGTGGCGCACCCGCTGCTGTGGTTCGCCCTGATCGCCGCCGCCCATGTGGCGACGCGCGTGGGCGTGTCCAGCGCCCTCAAGTGGGATGAGGCCGAGCAGATGATCTGGTCGCAGCAGCTGCTGCCGGGCTACGGCACGCAGCCACCGCTTTACACCTGGCTGCAATGGGGCGCGAACGCCCTGCTGGGCCCCGGCGTGCTGGCGCTGGCGGCGCTCAAGCAGACGCTGCTGGCGCTGACCTACGCCCTCATGTGGCTGGCCGCGCGCGAGGTGCTGCCCCCGCGCGCCGCGTTCTGGGCCTCGGCCGGCATGGTGCTGATCCCGTCGCTGGGCTGGTTCTCCATCCGCGACCAGACCCACACCATCCTGGTCACCACCATGGCCTGCGGCGCCTGGTGGATGCTGGTGCGCATCGTGCGGCACCGGCGCCAGGCCGATTTCGCCTGGCTCGGCCTGTTCTGTGGGCTGGGCATGCTGGCCAAGTACAACTTCGCGCTGTTCGCCGGCGCGCTGCTGCTGGCCGCGCTCAGCATGCCCGAGGCCCGCCGCGCCCTGCTGGCACGCGGCTGGTGGTGGACGCCACTGGTGGCGCTGCTGGTGGTGCTGCCGCATGGCCTGTGGCTGCTCGGCCACCTGCAGCAAGCCAGCGACGGCACGCTGCGCAAGATGGAGATGGGCGGGCGCTCGCCGCTGGCCACTGGCCTGCGCGAGCTGGCGATCGCCTGGTTCGGCTCGGTACTGCTGTGGGCGCTGGCGGCGCTGGCGGCCTTCGGCGGCGCCTGGTGGCGCCGGCCGCCCGACGCCGACGCGGATGCCGCCGCCACACGCACGCGCTGGCTGGCGCAGGTGGGCTGGCGCTACCTGATGGTGGTCACGCTGCCGCTGATCGGCATGGTGCTGGTGGCCCACGTGACCAGCTTTCGCGACCGCTGGCTGCTGCCGCTGATGTGCGGCTTTCCGCTCATCGCCATGGCCGCGCGGCCCTGGCTGGACACGCTTCGGGGCGGGCGCCGCATGACCTGGGCCATCGTCGGCTTCGCCCTGCTGACCGTGCTGGTGGCCGGCATGCGGCCCTGGCTGGCCGCGCGCGACAAGACCCCGGACGAGCTGAACCACCCCATCGCCGAACTCGGTATCGCCCTGCGCCAGGCCGGCTACGACGGCACCAGCCCCATCCTCGGCGCCGACCACATGCTGGCCGGCGCGCTGCGCACACGCTTCCCGCTGGCCACCGTCGACGCCTGCGGCGAGCACGAGCCGCCCGCGCCCTGCATCGACGACTTTCTCACCAAGGTCGCGCGGCCGGGCGGCGGCTGGCTGATCGTCTCGCGCGCCGACCGGCTCGATCCCACCTGGTGGACCGACACGCTCAAGGCGCTGCCGGCCGGCAGCGCGGCCCAGGGCACGCGCAGCATCGAGCTGCCCTTCCACATGGTCCGCGAAGCCGCCGCGCCGGCGCATTACGACTACCTATGGCACCCACCCACCCGCCAGCCATGAACGGCCCGATCCTCGTCACCGGCTGCGCCGGCTTCGTCGGCATGCACTGCGCCGAGCGCCTGCTGGCGCGCGGCGAAACCGTGGTCGGCATCGACAACCTGAACGCCTATTACGACCCGGCGCTGAAGGAGGCGCGGCTGGCGCGCCTCACGCCGCACCCGCGCTTCAGCTTCGAGCGCCTCGACGTGGCCGACCGCGCCAGCCTGGCCGCGCTGTTCGCGCGCGTGCGGCCCGTGCGCGTGCTGCACCTGGCGGCGCAGGCCGGCGTGCGCTATTCGCTGGAGCAGCCGGACGACTACACCGACAGCAACCTGCTCGGCTTCGCCAACATCCTGCAGGGCTGCCGCACACAGGGCGTGGCGCACCTGGTGTTCGCCAGCAGCTCCAGCGTGTACGGCGGCAACGCCAAACTGCCGTTTTGCGAGCGCGACGCGGTGGACCACCCGATCAGCTACTACGCCGCCACCAAGAAAGCCAATGAGGTGATGGCGCACACCTATGCCCACCTCTACGGCCTGCCGACCACCGGGCTGCGCTTCTTCACCGTCTACGGCCCCTGGGGCCGGCCGGACATGGCGCTGTTCAAGTTCACCCGTGCCATGCTGGCCGGCGAGACGATCGAGGTCTACGGCAACGGCCAGCTGGTGCGCGACTTCACCTACATCGACGACATCGCGGAAGGCGTGCTGCGCGTGCTCGACAAACCGGCCACGCCCGACCCCGGCTACGACCCGCTGGCGCCCAACCCCGGCACCAGCAGCGCGCCCTACCGCATCTTCAACATCGGCAACAGCGCACCCACGGTGCTGATGAACTACATCACCGCGCTCGAGGAGGCGCTGGGCCGCCCTGCCGACAAGCGCCTGCTGCCCATCCAGCCGGGCGACATGCACAGCACCGCCGCCGATTGCTCGGCGCTGGCGGCGTGGGTGGGCTTTGCCCCGTCAACACCGGTGCACGAAGGTGTGGCACGCTTCGTCGATTGGTACCGCAACTTCTACCCGGCTTGATCTCATGAACGTCACCGTTTTCGGCACCGGCTACGTCGGCCTGGTGCAGGGCGCCGTGCTGGCCGACGTGGGCCACCACGTGGTCTGCGTGGACATCGACGCCGCCAAGGTGGCCGGCCTCAAGGCCGGCCGCATCCCCATCCACGAGCCCGGCCTGGAGGCGCTGGTGGTGCAGAACCAGCGCGCCGGGCGCCTGGGCTTCACCACCGACGCCGCAGAGGGCGTGGCCCACGGCGAGCTGATCTTCCTGGCCGTGGGCACGCCGCCGGATGAAGACGGCAGCGCCGACCTGCAGCACGTGCTGGCCGTGGCCCGCACCGTGGCGCAGCACATGGACGGGCCGCGCACCCTGGTCAACAAGTCCACCGTGCCCGTGGGCACCGCCGACAAGGTGCGCGACACCGTGGCCGCCGGTCTGGCCGCGCGCGGCGTGGCGCACCCGTTCGAGGTCGTCTCCAACCCCGAATTCCTGAAGGAAGGCGCCGCCGTGGCCGACTGCATGCGGCCCGACCGCATCGTCGTCGGCACCGCCAGCGCCGCGGCCGAGCGCCAGCTGCGCGAGCTGTACGCCCCCTTCAATCGCAACCACGACCGCATGGTGGTCATGGATGTGAAGAGCGCCGAGCTCACCAAGTACGCCGCCAATGCCATGCTGGCCACCAAGATCAGCTTCATCAACGAGATCGCCGGCCTGGCCGAGCGCCTGGGCGCCGACATCGAAGCCGTGCGCCGCGGCATCGGCAGCGACCCGCGCATCGGCTACCACTTCATCTACCCCGGCGCCGGCTACGGCGGCAGCTGCTTCCCCAAGGACGTGAAGGCGCTGATCCACACCGCGCGCGGCGTCGGCTACGTGCCCGAGGTGCTGGAAGCCGTGGAGCGCCGCAACGACGCCCAGCGCCAGGTGCTGGCCGAACGCCTGCTGGCGCACTACGGCGGCAGCCTGGCCGGCAAGACCATTGCCGTGTGGGGCCTGGCCTTCAAGCCCGAGACCGACGACATGCGCGAGGCCCCGGCCCGCAACCTGCTGGCCGCACTGTGGGCCGCCGGTGCCCGCGTGCAGGCGCACGACCCGGCCGCCATGCAGGAGGCGCGCCGCATCTTCGGCGTGCGGCCTGACCTGCTGCTGTGCGACTCGCCCGAAGCCGCGCTGCAGGGCGCCGACGCGCTGGCCATCATGACCGAGTGGAAGCAGTTCCGCGTGCCCGATTTCGCGCTGCTGGCGCGCAGCCTGAAGGACCGCATGGTGTTCGATGGCCGCAACCTGTACGACCCGGCGGTGGTGGCGCGGCATGGTTTGGGCTACGTGTCGATCGGCCGGCAGCCGGTGACGCCGTGAACCGCTTTTTCTGAATGAAATGTGGCTGCAGCCCCTTGGTGCCGGGCGCAGACAGCTTCTGAAAACATAGCACCCGGAAGGCCGGTGCGAGGCCCGGATGTCGCGTGCGCGCCCGCCCGGGCGCGACCTGCCGGCGCCGCTGCGGTACAAAGGGGAACAACGAAGGCGGCGCGCCCGGCGCCGCCAGCAGGAGACCCGCATGACCGCTTCCACCGAGCTGTGGCGCCTGTCCGCCGCGCAAACCGCCGCCCTGGTGCAGGGCCGCGCCGTCAGTGCCACCGAAGTCGCCCAGGCCGCGCTGGCGCGGGTGGCGGCCGTCAACCCGCGCATCAACGCCATCGTCGACTGCCGCCCTGACCAAGTGCTGGCGCGCGCCGCCGCCATCGACGCGGCGCTGGCGCGCGGCGAGGCCGTGGGCCCGCTGGCCGGCGTGCCGGTGACGATCAAGGTCAACGTCGACCAGGCCGGCCACGCCACCACCAACGGCCTGCGCCTGCAGAAGGACCTGATCGCCACCGAGGACGCGCCCATGGTGCGCGGCCTGCTGCACGCCGGCGCGGTGCCGCTGGGCCGCACCAACGTGCCGGCGTTCTGCTACCGCTGGTTCACCAGCAACCTGCTGCACGGCCGCACGCGCAACCCGCGCAACGCGGCGCTCACACCGGGCGGCTCGTCCGGCGGCGCGGCGGCGGCCGTGGCGTCTGGCCTGGGCGCCATCGCCCACGGCACCGACATCGCCGGCTCCGTGCGCTACCCGGCCTACGCCTGCGGCGTGCACGGGCTGCGGCCGAGCTTTGGGCGCATCGCCAACTTCAACGCCACGGCGGCCAGGGACCGCACCATCGGCGGCCAGATCATGGCTGTGTCCGGCCCGCTGGCGCGCAGCGTGCACGACCTCCGTCTGGGCCTGGCCGCCATGGCCCGGCCCGACGCGCGCGACCCCTGGCAAGTGCCCGCACCGCTCACCGGCCCCGAGCTGCCACGCCGCGCCGTCGTCTGCCTGCGGCCCGACGGCATGGCCACCGCGCCCGCGATCTGCGACGCGCTGCTGCAGGCCGCCGAACGCCTGCGCGACGCCGGCTGGGTGGTGGACGAAATCGATGCCCTGCCGCCCCTGAAAGACGCCATCCCCCTGCAGCTCGCGCTGTGGCTGGGCGACGGCTACGCGCAGATGGTGAAGACCGCCGAGCAGGAAGGCGACCCCGGCGCCATCGCCGCGCTGGCCGGCCAGGCCGAGTTCGCCCGCGGGGTGGACCTGCCCACCTACAGCGACGCCCTGTCGCGCCGCGTGACGGTGGCGCGCGCCTGGGAGCTGTTCCTGGCGGACCGCACCAGCGCCGTGTTGCTGCCCAGCAGCGCCGAGCTGCCCTTTGAAGACGACCTGGACCTGAAGGACGCCGCCAGCTACCAGCGCGTCTGGACCGCCCAGCTGCCGCAGATCGCCCTGCCGCTGACCGGCCTGCCGGCGCTGTCGCTGGCCACGGGCCTGGTGGAGGGCAAGGTGCCGGTTGGCATCCAGATCGTCGCCAGCAAGTTCCGCGAAGACGTCTGCCTGACCGTGGCCGAGGCGATCGAGGCGCGCATGCCGTCGCTGCCGGTGGCCGAGCCGCAGGCCTGAAGGCCCGCCGGCTCCAGGCAAGGCGCGCCGCACCGTGACGCACTATTTCTTAAGCCAAATTGGCCTCCAGCCCAATCATGGCGGGCGCAGGCAGCTATGAATTCAGAAGCAATTTCATTCTCTTCACACCGCCGGACACACCCATGAAACCCGCTCCCCGCCCCCTCTTCAGCCCCGAGCACGAAGCCTTCCGCGAGCAGGTGCGGCGCTTCTGCGAACGCGAGATCGCCCCGCACCACGCCACCTGGGAAGAAGCCCACGGCGTGCCGCGCGAGGTGTGGCGGCAGGCTGGCGAGAACGGCCTGCTGTGCTGCTGGCTGCCGGAGGCGCTGGGCGGGCCGGGGGCAGACCTGCTGTTCGATTTCATCGTCAGCGAGGAGCTGGGCCGCGCCGGTGCCACCGGGCCGGGCTTTCCGCTGCATTCCGTCATCGTAGCGCCCTACCTGGCGGCGCACGGCACGCCGGCGCTGCAGCAGGCGCTGCTGCCGGCCATGGTGGCGGGCGAGAAGATCGCCGCCATCGCCATGACCGAGCCCGGCACCGGCAGCGACGTGGCGGCCATCCGCACGCAGGCGCGGCGCGAGGGTGACCACTACGTGCTGAACGGCCAGAAGACCTTCATCACCAACGGCCACAACGCCGACATCGTGGTGGTGGCCTGCAAGACCGATCCCGACCAGGGCGCGCACGGCGTGTCGCTGCTGGTGGTGGAGCGCGGCATGGAAGGCTTCTCGCGCGGGCGCAACCTGCGCAAGATCGGCCAGCACGCGCAGGACACGGCTGAGCTGTTCTTCGACAACGTGCGCGTGCCCGCCAGCCACCTGCTGGGCGAGGAAGGCCAGGGCTTCAGGTACCTGATGCAGAAGCTCGCGCAGGAGCGCCTCTTAGTCAGCGTGCAGTGCCAGGCGCGGGCCGAGGCGGCGCTGGCCTGGACGGTGGACTACGTGAAGGAGCGCAAGGCCTTCCGCCAGCGCGTGGCGGATTTCCAGAACACGCGCTTCAAGCTGGCCGCCGTGGCCACCGACATCGCTGCCGGCCGTGCCTATTGCGACCAGCTGATCGCCCAGCACCTGGCCGGCGAGCTGGACGCCGTGGGCGCGGCCGCCGGCAAGCTGTGGCACAGCGAGCTGCTCGGCCGCGTGACCGACGAATGCCTGCAGCTGTTCGGCGGCTATGGCTACATGCACGAATACCCGATCGCCCGCGCCTTCACCGACGCCCGCATCGAGCGCATTTACGCCGGCACGTCGGAGATCATGAAGGAGATCGTGGCGCGGGATCTCCTCGACGACCGGAAGATGCCATGAAGCTGCCCGTCCCCGAATTCACCAACCCCGACCAGGCGCTGATCCACCGCTTCGTCCAAGGCGGCGAGCGGCCGATGGCGTTCGACGCCAACCCGATGGCGCGGGCGCTGGGCACCGAGCTGCGCGCGGCCGACCTGCAGGCTGGGCGCGTGACGCTGGCCTTCGAGCCCGACCCGCTGTTCATCCAGGGCACGGGCGTGATCCAGGGCGGCGCGCTGACGGCGATGCTGGACTTCGCCATGGCCTTCGCCACGCTGGCGCAGATGCCGGTCGGCGGCTCCTGCGCCACCGTCAACCTGAACACCGCCTTTCTGCGCCCGGCCCCGCAGGGCCGCTACCTGGCGCTGGGTGAGGTGGAGCGCCGCGGCCGCCAGCTGGCCTTCACCCACGCGCGCCTGCTGCGCGAAGACGGCGAAGTGCTCGTCGCCACCGCCACCTCCACGCTGGCGCTCATGGCACCGGATTCATAAGCCAAATCGGGCTGCAGCCCAGATCTGGCGGGTGCAGCCAGCTATGAAATCAGGAGTTTCTTGCGGCGCTCGCCTGATGAGCGGCCAGCTCAGCTGAAGGCGCACGACGCCCTGCCGCAGGCACCGCATCAGCCCAACGCACAGCAAGCGCACACGCTGAGGGCGGTTCACGCTCAGGAACACCAGCGTCTGATACGACTTCGCTTTCAAAAAAAAACAAACCGTTCACGCTGAGCCTGTCGAAGCGCCGCGCGAGGCTTCGACAAGCTCAGCCCGAACGGCTTGCGTCCCAACAAAAGGAACGCCACACAAGGCGCCCCAAACCGCCGCGGAGCAGGCGATACCAGCGGCCGCCGTGGCCGGGCTTGCACCGGCCACTAGCGGCGTCCCCCCTCCGGGGGGAAGGCGCGTCAGCGCCTCAGGGGGGAGCCTATAACGGATGCGTGACCAGCCGGAAATCCGGATCGTCCGGGTACGCGCGCACCGTGAAGCCCAGGCTGCGCATGAGCCGCAGCATGCCTTCGTTGTTGGTGAGCACCAGGCCGATGATTTCCTGCAGGCCCTTTTCGCGCGCCACGTCCATGATGCTGAGCATCAGGCGCGAGCCCAGGCCCTGGCCGGCGAAGGCGTCGTCCACCACCAGCGAGAACTCGCAGCTGGTCTGGTCGGGGTTGGTGATGTAGCGCGACACGCCGATGATGCGCTCGCGCACGTGCTTGGTGCCGTCGGCGTCCACCGTTTCTTCCTCGACCACGGCGCACAGCGCCATCTCGCGGTCGTAGTCGATCAGGGTGAAACGCGCCAGCATCGCCGGCGGCAGCTCGGCCATGCTGGAGACGAAGCGGAAGTAGCGCGATTCGGCCGACAGCCCTTTCATGAAGGCCTGCAGCGCCTGCGCGTCGTCCGGGTGGATGGGTCGCACCGTGTATTCGCCGCCGCCCTTGAGCGGCCACAGCTGCTCGTAGCGCGCCGGATAGGGCAGGATGGCCAGGTGGCCGTAGCGCCCCGCGCGGCCGGGCGAGGTCTGCGCCGCCGGTCCGATGACGATGCGCGCGTCCACCGCCACCGCGCCGTGCTCGTCCACGATGATGGGGTTGATGTCCATCTCGCGCAGCTGGGGCAGCTCGCACACCATCTCGGACACGCGCAGCAGCACCTGTTCCAGCGCCGCCATGTCGACCGCCGGCGCACCGCGCCAGGCGCCCAGCGTCTCGTGCACGCGCGAGCGCTCCATCAGCCGGCGCGCCAGGAACTGGTTGAGAGGCGGCATTTCCATGGCGTGGTCGTTCATCAGCTCGATCATGGTGCCGCCGGCGCCGAAGGCGATCACCGGACCGAACGGGTCGTCGGTGACCACGCCGATGTAGAGCTCGCGCCCGCGCGCCTTGCGCGCCATGGCCTGCACGGTGACGCCGTTGATGCGGGCGTCGGGCACGCGCTCGTGCACGGCGTCCATCATCTCGTGCCAGATGTCGCGCACGGCGGTGGCGTTCATCACGTTCAGCGCCACGCCGCCCACGTCGCTCTTGTGGCTGACGTCGGGCGAGTCGATCTTCAGCGCCACCGGAAAGCCGAGCTGGGTGGCGATCATCATGGCCTCGGCGGCGGTGCGCGCCAGCAGCGTCTGCGTGACGGGGATGTGGAAGGCCGACAGCAGCGCCTTCGATTCCATCTCGGTCAGCACCTTGCGGCGCTCGGTCAGCACGCCCTCGATCAGCAGGCGCGCGCCTTCCACGTCGGGCGCCGACAGTTCGTGCGACAGCGGCGGCGGCGTCTGCTGCAGCAGCTGCTGGTTCTGGTAGAAGCTGGCGATGTTGCCGAAGGCGCCCACCGCCGCCTCGGGCGTGCGGAAGCTCGGGATCAGCGCGTCGGCCAGCGCGTGACGCGCCGGCTGCACCGAGGCGTCGCCCATCCAGCAGGCCACCAGCGGCTTGCTCATGCGCGGCTTGGCCTGCACCAGCACGTCGGCCACGGCGTCGGCGTCGCCGCCGAACTTGGGCGAATAGATCACCAGCACGCCGTCGATGCCGCGGTCCTTGCTGGCAACCTCCAGCGCGGCGCGGTAGTGCTCGGCGCCGGCGTCCTCGGACAGGTCGATCAGGTCCGACAGCGAGGCGTGCTGCGGCAGCAGCGGCTGCAGCTGGCGCGCGCCATCTTCGGTCAGCAGGCCCAGGTCGAGCCCCAGCTCGCTCACCCAGTCGGCCGCCAGCACGCCGGGGCCGCCGCCGTTGGTGATGACGGCCAGGCGCCGGCCCACCGGCCGGTAGCGCGAGGCCAGGCACTTGGCGGCCGAGAACAGCTCCACAAAGGAGCGCACGCGCACCGCGCCGGCGCGGCGCAGCACGGCGTCGAACACCTCGTCGCTGCCGACGATAGCGCTGGAATGCGTCTGCGCCGCGGCGTTGCCGGCCAGCTTGCGGCCGGCCTTGAGCACCACCACCGGCTTGGCGTTGGCCGCCGCCCGCAGCGCGCTGGTGAAGCGCCGCGCGTTGGCGATGCCTTCCATGTAGACCACGATGCCGTGCGTGTGGCGGTCGGACGCCAGGTAGTCCAGCACCGCCGCCAGCGTGACCTGCGTGTGCGGCCCCAGCGCCACCACGGTGGAGAAGCCCACCTTGTTCTGCTTGGCCCAGTCCATGATCGACGCGGTGAGCGCGCCCGACTGCGACACCAGCGCCAGCTGGCCGGACGAGGCCAGATCGCCCACCGCGCTGGCGTTGAGTTGCAGCTGCGGCCGCTGGAAGCCCTGGCTGTTGGGCCCCAGCAGCCAGAAGCCCTGGCGCTGCGCCACGCGGTGCATCTCGGCCGCCTGCTGTGCGCCGATGCCGGTGGAAAGCACCAGCGCCGCCTTCACGCGGATGCGGCCGGCGAGTTCCAGCGCGGCCATGATCTCGCCCGGCGGCAGGGCGATCACGGCCAGGTCGGCCTTGACCTGCGCCAGATCGGCCAGGGTGCCGGTGGTGCTGGTGTCGAGCGGGGTGATGTGGCCCTTGAAGGGCTGCGCCTTCAGGTGCGCCAGCAACGCCAGCGCCTGCGGCGTCTGCTTGTCGGGCTGGTCCTGCGGGCCGGTGAACAGGACGATGGATTGGGGCTCGAAGAGCGGGGTCAGGTAATGCTGGTCCATGGCGTGCTCGGACGGTTCTCGTAACCGATCATTGTCCACCCCCGGGCGCCGCGCGGGCAGGCTGCCTGAGCCTCTTTTGATGCAGTGCAGCATCAATTTGCGGCAAAGTTGCGCAAGGCTGACATCCGGAGCTGCGCCTGGCCCGGTGGGCCGCCCGTGCGTACACTGCGCCGCATGAGCCGCACCCCCGACACCATCTCCACCCTGCGCCGCGTGCTGGCCGAATGCCGCACGCTGGCGGTGGTGGGCCTGTCGCCCCAATGGCACCGGCCGAGCTTCTTTGCCGCCAAGTACATGCAGGCGCACGGCTGGCGCATCGTGCCGGTGAACCCGCTGGTGGCCAAGGAGGGCGGCAGCATCCTGGGCGAGAAGGCCCATGCCAGCGTGCGCGAGGCCGACGCCGCCGTGCGCGCCCAAGGTGGCCGCATCGACATGGTGGACTGTTTCCGCAGGAGCGAGGACATCCCGCCGCTGGCCGAGGATGCCGTCGCCATCGGCGCGAAATGCCTGTGGCTGCAGCTCGGCGTGGTGAACGAGGCCGCTGCGCGCCAGGCCGAGGACGCCGGCCTGCTGGTGATCCAGAACCGCTGCGTGAAGATCGAGCACGCGCGCCTGTTCGGCGGCCTGGGCTGGGCGGGGGTGGACACCAGGGTCATCTCGGCCAAGCGGCCGCAGGTGTTGCCGTACTAGGCTCCCCCCTGAGTCGCCTTCGGCGCCTTCCCCCCTGAGGGGGGACGACGCCAGTGGCCGGGGAGACCCCGGCCACGGCGTCCGCTGGTGTGGCCTGCTCCGAGGCCATTGGGGCTTAGATGCCGGCAAAATCTGCTGGGTGACGTGGCGTATAACGTCCGTTCGATCACTCCTGTTTCGATAGCTGTCTGCGCCTGCTGCGCAAGGGCTGGAGGCCTGAATGACCCATAACAACGATGAGACACCCCCCGCCGGCGGCGACCACGTCTTCGGCTTTGGCACGCGCGCCATCCACGCCGCCGCGGTGCCCGACCCGGTGACCGGCGCGCGCGCCACGCCGATCCACCAGAGCACCAGCTTCGTGTTCGACAACGCCGACCACGCGGCGGCGCTGTTCAACCTGCAGACCTTCGGCAACGTCTACAGCCGCATCGGCAACCCCACGGTGGCGGTGTTCGAGGAGCGCATGGCCAGCCTGGAGAACGGCCGCGCCGCGCTGGCCTGCGCCAGCGGCATGGCGGCGCAGATGACGGCGCTGCTGGCGATCCTGAAGGCGGGCGATCACATCGTCGCCGCCAGCACGCTGTACGGCGGCAGCGTGGGCCAGCTCGGCGTGGGCTTTGCGCGGCTGGGCATCGAGACCAGCTTCGTCGATCCCTCCCACCCCAACCATTTCGCCGCCGCCATGCGGCCCAACACCCGCGCGGTGTACGGCGAGACCATCGGCAACCCGCTGGTCAACGTGCTCGACATAGCCGCCGTGGCCGAGGTGGCGCACGCCCACGGCGTGCCGCTGGTGATCGACAACACCGTGGCCAGCCCCTACCTGTGCAACCCCTGCGACCTGGGCGCCGACATCGTGGTGCACAGCGCCACCAAGTACATCGGCGGCCACGGCACCACCATGGGCGGCGTGGTGGTGGAAAGCGGCAAGTTTCCCTGGGACAACGGCAAGTTTCCGGAGATGGTGGAGCCCAGCCGGGCCTACCACGGCGTCAAGTTCTACGAGACCTTTGGCGATTTCGGCTACACCATGAAGGCGCGCATGGAGGTCAACCGCACCTTCGGCGCGGTGCTCTCGCCGCTGTCGGCCTGGCTGCTGCTGCAGGGCAGCGAGACCCTGCACCTGCGCATGCGCGAGCACTGCCGCAACGCGCGCCGCGTGGCCGACTTTCTGCGCCAGCATCCGCGCGTGGCCTGGGTCAACTACCCGGGCCTGCCGGATTCGCCGTACTTCGGCCTCGCCAGCCGGCAGTTCCGCGCGGTGGATGGCCTGCCCGGCGCCTCGGGCATCCTGACCTTCGGCGTCAAGGGCGGCGCGGCCGCCGGCGAGCGCTTCATCGACGCCTGCGAGTTCCTCAGCCATCTGGCCAACATCGGCGACGCCAAGACGCTGGTGATCCACCCGGCCTCCACCACGCACCGGCAGCTGAACGACGAGGAGCTGCAGAAAGCCGGCGTCAGCGCCGACATGGTGCGCCTGTCGGTCGGCATCGAGGACGCGGACGACATCCTGTGGGACATCGATCAGGCGCTGGCGCGCGCCGCGGCCTGAGCCCGGCACGCATGGCCCATGCCGACGCGCCCGAGCGCAGCCAGACCTCGCTCGCCCGGCGCCGGCTGGCGCGCCAGGTCTTCGTCGTCTGGCTGATCGCCGGCGCCCTGCTGCCCACGGTGGTGCTGATGCTCTGGCCACAGGCAGGCTGGTTCTTCCATGTGCCGTTCCTGCTGCTGGCCCTGATTGGCGGCGGTTTTCAGGCTGCTGCCGCGCGCTGGCTGCCGGCCCGCGCCGCGGCGTCGCTGATCGTCGCGCAGATACTCGGCTTCTGGATCCTGGTGCTCACCGCCTTCACCTGGCTGATGCCGGCGCAGGGCCTGCGGGCGTTCGAGGTCCGGGGCGTCGAATGGGTCGTGCTGGCCGTCAGCCTGCTCGGCATGCTGCTGCCGCTGGGGGTGTGCTGGCGGCTGATCGGTCCCGCGCTGGCGCCGCCCGCACCATGAAGCGCCGCGACCTCGGCCCCTGGCTGGCGCTGACGGCGCTGACATGGGCCGCGCCAGGCACAACGCTCGCGCGTTCGCGTGGTCCGCTGCGCACCCAGCCAGTCGACATGGTGGTGATCCACGCCACCGGCGGCCCCACCTGCGACGCGCAGGGGCGGCCGATCTGGGTGCCGGCGGGAGAACTGGCCGACAACCTGCGGCAGATCGAGGCCCATCCGCGCCTGGGCGTGCACTGGATGATCGACCGCGACGGCACGGTGCGTGCCAGCATGCCGGAGCAGCAGGTGGCTCACCACGTGTTCACGTATAGCGGCCGCTCCATCGGCATCGAGCTGGTCAACGACGGCGACGGGCAGGACCCGTTCCCGCCCGCGCAGATCGATGCGCTGGTGGCGCTGCTGCGCGGCATCGTGCAACGCCACCCGGCCGTCACCCGTGCCGGCGTGGTGCGGCATTCGGACGTCGACCACGGCCGCATGCCCTGCGCGCCCGGGCGGCTGCGCAAGGTGGATCCGGGCGCGGCCTTTCCCTACGGGCAGGTGCTGGACCGGGTGTTCGGGCCCGGCTGACCTAGCGGCCGCCGCAGTATGCTGGGCCACCCGTCCACCCCAAGGAGCCCGCCCATGTCACCGATCCGTTCCACCCTGTTGCTGGCCTGCACGCTGGCGCTGGCCGCCTGCGCCGCACCCGGCAGCACCAGCGGTCACGCCGTGGCCACACCGGCCTCCAGCCTCGACACGGTGATGCAGCGCGGCGAGTTGCGCGCCTGCCTGCCGGGTGACTACAAGCCCTTCGGCTTCCAGAAGCCCGACGGCAGCTACGAGGGCATCGACATCGACCTCAGCCAGTCGCTGGCCAGGGCGATGGGTGTGAAGGTGAGCTACGTGAAGACCACCTGGGCCAGGCTGATGGACGACTTCACCGGTGGCGCCTGCGACATCGCCATCGGCGGCATCTCCGTCACCACCGACCGGCAGAAGCGCGCCTACTTCAGCGCGCCCTACATGGTCAACGGGAAGACGCCGCTGGTGCGCTGCGACGACGTGGGCAAGTACCAGACGGTGGCCGCCATCGACCAGCCGACCACCCGCGTGGTCGTCAACCCGGGCGGCAGCAACGAGCGCTTCGCCAGGGCCAAGTTCAAGCGGGCCCAGTTGACCGTGCACAAGGACAACGTGGGCATCTTCGACGAGCTGCTGCAGAAACGCGCCGACGTGTTCGTGACCGAGGCCGCCGAAGCGCAGGTGCAGCAGCACCAGAAGCCCGGGCTGTGCGCCGTCAACCCCGACAAGCCGCTGCAGTACGGCGAGATCGCCTGGCTGCTGCCGCGCGGCGACGGGCCCATGAAGGCCTTTGTCGACCAGTGGCTGCATCTGGCCACGGCCACGGGCGAGTACGCGGCGGTGGAAAAGCGGTGGCTGCAGTAAGGGGTTGTCTGCTGCGCAGCCACAAAAAAAGCCGCTGGCTTCACCAGCGGCTTTTGAGCATGAAATTGGCCTGCAGCCCTTTATCAGCGGGCGCAGACAGCTCTTATTTTCGCAGTGCTCCGCCAATCAGCGAGGCCACGGCCAGCACCAGGAACACGATGAAGAGGATCTTGGCGATCCCCGCGGCGCCCGCGGCGATGCCGCCAAAGCCGAGCACGGCGGCAATGATGGCGATGATGAAGAACACGACGGCGTAGTGAAGCATCTCGAATCTCCTCGCATGGCTGTTGGGTTGGGCAGCCGCCGCTGTCGAAAGGCAGGGCGCTGCGTCGGTCTCCGGAGGCCAGCGTTTGATCCCGAACAACCGATGGGGCCAGTGTGGGGCCGCCGCCGCGCCGCGGGCATCGGCGCCGTGCCGCTCATCGTGTCGGCCTGCGGCCGGGCGCCGGCGTAGGACAAGGCCGGGCCACGCAGCCCGCCCGCCAGTTCGCCCACCGGACCGCGCGGGGCTGCGTCAGCGCTCGTCCGGCACCCAGATCTGGCCCGTCATCAGACGCCGGGCGCTGCGGCTCACGCTCACCTGCGCAATGTCCCAGCGGCCGCCTGCGTCCTGGACGGCGCGCGCGTCCACCGGGATCAGCCCGGAGGGGTGGCCCAGCCGCAAGCCGCTGCCGGCACCGTTTGGCCGGGCCAGCGGCGCGATCACCGATTCGGGCAGAGCCTCCGCCGCGGCCAGGGCGATGGCGCCGGTGCCCGGCACCGCGTGGTGGAACAGGCCCATGGACAGCATGCGCACCAGCAGGTCGGTATCGCCCTCCGCCACGGTGCGGCCGTCGCTGGCGGTGTAGGCGACGGGCGCTGCCACCAGGGCCAGCTTGGGCGTGGCCGGCCGGTCGCGCGTGGCGCTGGCGGCGTCGGGCGCCAGGCCCATGGCCACGGCGGCCTGCGCCCGCACGGCCTCGCAGCGCGCCAGCAGCGCGGCATCGGTGTTGAGCGCGCGCGGCAGCTCGGTGCCCTGCAGCCCCAGCGCGGTGGCATGGACCACGGCGGTGGGGTTGCCGGCGTTGATCAGCGTGGTCTCCACGTGGCCGATGCCCGGCACCTCGAGCACGTCGCGCTGCTGCCCGCTGGGCAGCAGCGGCAAGCCGCCGCCACCGCCGGGCTCCAGGAAGTCGAGCCGGATCTCGGCCGCCGGGAAGGCCACGCCGTCGAGCCGGAAATCGCCCAGCTCCTGCACCTCGCCGCCCTTCATGAGCACGTGGGCGACGATGCGCTGGCCCAGGTTGGCCTGCCAGATGCGCACCCGCGCCAGGCCGTCGCGAGGGGCCCTGTCCACCAGACCGGCGTGCAGCGCGAACGGGCCCACGGCCGCCGCCAGGTTGCCGCAGGAGCCGGACCAGTCGATCAAAGGCTCTTCAACAGCCACCTGGCCGAACAGGTAGTCCACGTCGCAGCCCGGCTGCGCGCTGCGCGACACCAGCACCACCTTGCTGGTGCTGGAGGTGGCGCCGCCCAGGCCGTCGATCTGGCGCCCGTACGGGTCCGGGCTGCCGATGGTGCGCAGCAGCAGCGCGTCGCGCCGCGCCGGCTCGGCCGGCAGGTCGCCGGGCAGGAAGAACACACCCTTGCTGGTGCCGCCGCGCATCCAGGTGGCGGGCACCGGGCGCTGCCTGTGCACGGCGGCGTCAGCGGCTGGCATAGCGCTGCTCGAGCTCGTCCCAGGCCGGCTTGTTCACCAGCCGCTGGCGCTCGGCGAAGGGCGCGACCAGGGCCGGATCCTCGGCCAGTTCGCCGCGCTCGCGCAGCTGCGTGAGCGCGCGCGTCATGCCCGCCACGGCCGCCTGCAGCGCGGCGTTGGCATAGAGCACAAAACCGTAGCCGGCCGTGGCGAGCTCCTCGCGCGGCAGCACCGGCGTCTTGCCGCCCAGCACCAGGTTCATCAGCAGCGGCTTGTCCAGCAGGCCGGGCAGCGCACGCACCTGGTCGGCCTCGGTCAGCGCCTCGACGAACAGGATGTCGGCGCCGGCCTCGGCGAAGCGGGCCGCGCGCTCCACCGCCGCGTCGAAGCCGTACACCGCGGCGGCGTCGGTACGCGCCATCACCAGCAGGCCGCTGTCACGCCGGGCATCGACGGCGGCGCGGATCTTGCCCAGCATCTCCTCGGTGTCCACCACGTCCTTGCCGTTGAAGTGGCCGCAGCGCTTGGGCGAAGTCTGGTCTTCCAGCTGCACGCAGTCGGCGCCGGCGCGCTCGAGCTGGCGCACCGCGTGGTAGACGTTCACGGCGTTGCCGAAGCCGGTGTCGGCGTCGACGATCAGGGGGATGCGCACCGCGTCGCGGATGCGCTGCGTGTGCTCGACGATCTCGGCCAGGCCCATGAAGCCCTGGTCGGGCAGGCCCAGGCTCATGTTGGTGACGCCGGCGCCGGTGATGTAGACGGCCTCGAAACCCAGGTCTTCGATCAGGCGCGCCGACAGGGCGTTGAAGGCGCCGGGCAGCAGCGCGGCGCGGCGCGCCTCGGCCAGGGCGCGCAGGGTTTTGCGAGAATCGCTCATCGGTGGCTCGGTTGCGGTACGAGGCTGGATGCTACCGCCCCTCGTCACTGCGGATCTGTCCACGTCATGCGCATCCTCCTGGCCGAAGACGAGCGCACGCTGGCCACCTGGCTGGCCCGGGCGCTCGAGCAGAGCGGCGTTCTGGCCGACTGGGTCGACAACGGGCGCGACGTGCTGCCCAGCCTGGCGGCGCGCCGCTACGACGCACTGGTGCTCGACCTGGGCCTGCCCGGCATGGACGGGCGCGAGGTGCTGGCCGCGCTGCGCGCCAGCGGCGAGGCCCTCCCGGTGCTGGTGCTGACGGCGCGCGACTCGCTGATGGAGCGCGTGGGCTCGCTCAACGAAGGCGCCGACGATTTCCTGGCCAAGCCGTTCGACCTGGCCGAGCTGGAAGCGCGCCTGCAGGCGCTGGTGCGGCGCGCCAGCGGTGCCGCCCGCGCCCTGCAGCGCTGCGGACCGCTGGCCTACGACGCCGCCGCCAAGGCCTTCACCCTGCAGGACCAGCCGCTGGCGCTGACGCCGCGCGAGCACGCGGTGCTGCGCACGCTGATGCAGCACCTGGGCCAGCCGCTGTCGAAATCCGAGATCCTCGACCGCGTGGTGTCGGACGAACGCGACGTCAGCCCCGAGGCCATCGAGGTGCTGGTGCACCGGCTGCGCAAGCGCCTGGCCGGCAGTGGCGTGCGCATCGCCACCCTGCGCGGCCTGGGCTATGTGCTGGAGCCCGAGGCCGCAGAGCCATGATCGCCGCCCGGCCGCCCGAAGACGATCGCAGCGCAGCCCGCCGGGGCGGAAGCAAGCCCGTCGGCCTGGCCCGCTGGAGCCGCGCCAGCCTGCGCCGCACCCTGGTGCTGGCTCTGCTGGGCGGCATGCTGGTGGCGTCCGGCGCGGCCCTGTGGAGCGCATGGCGCACCGCCACGCGGGCCGCCGACGCGGCCTACGACCGCTCCCTGGCCGGCGCCATCAAGGCCATTGACGCCAACATCACCACCGCTGGCGGCGGCCTGGGGGTGGAGCTGCCCTACCCCATGCTGGAGTTCTTCCAGCTCACCTCCGGCGGCGCGGTGTACTTTCGCGTGGCGACCGAGGACGGCCTGGTGGAGATCGGCAACACCGACCTGCCAGCGCCCGGGTCCGACCTGCCCACCGGCCGCCCGCGCTTTCGCAACGCCAGCTACTACGGCGAGCCGATCCGTCTGGGCTCCTACGCGCGCGAGCTGAAGCCGCCGCTGGCCGGCCACGAAGGCCGGCCGCGGGTGGTGGTGCAGGTGGCCGAATCCATGGGGCCGCGGCACGAATTCCGGCGCGCGCTGCTTCTGGAAGCCGGCGCGCGCAACGCCGCGCTGGTGGCGCTGGCCCTGCTGCTGATGGCGCTGGGCATCGGCTGGGCACTGCGCCCGCTGGCCCGCCTGTCGGCCGAGGTGCAGCAGCGCGAGCCGAATGACCTGACCCCGATCGACGAGACCAGCCTGCCGCGCGAGGTGCGCCCGCTGGTGCAGGCCACCAACCACCACATGCGGCGCCATCAGCAGGCCAGCGAGGAGCGCCGGCGTTTCGTGGACGACGCCTCGCACCAGTTGCGCACGCCGCTCACCACCTTGGCCACGCAGGTCGCGTTCGCGCTGCGCGAGGCGCCACCCGGGCCCACGCACGACGCGCTGACGGCCATCCGCGAGCAGCTCGACGCGGCCACGCGCCAGGTCAACCAGATGCTGGCGCTGGCGCGCGCCGACAGCATGGAGCTCAGGCCCGAGCCGGTCGACCTGGTGGCGCTGGCGCGCGACCTGACGCGCCAGTGGTGGCCGCGGGCGCGCGAGGCGCGCATCGACCTGGGCTTCGATACCAGCGAGCCCACGCTCACCATGGCCGCGCAGCCCGGCCTGCTGCGCGAGGCGCTGTCCAACCTGCTGCACAACGCCCTGCGCTACACACCGGCCGGCGGCCATGTGACGGTGCGCGTGGCCGCCGAGGCGGGGCAAGCCCGGCTCAGTGTGGAGGACGACGGCCCCGGCCTGCCGCCGGAGGAACTGGCGCGGGCTGGCGAGCGCTTCTTCCGTGGCAGCGGTGCGCAGGCCGGCGGCAGCGGGCTCGGCCTGGCCATCGCACGGGCGGTGGCCGAGCGCCACGACGGCCACCTGCGCGTGCACGCCGGGCCGCGGGGGCACGGCTTCGTCGCCCGCCTCGACCTGCCGCTGCCACCCGCCACCACCTAGGGTTTGTCCTAGGTCGAAGCCTCGCGGCTGAAAGCACGCTGAAAGTCGGCGGCCGCTAGAGTGACCGATGTGCTGCCGGAGTCCGCTCGGGACGGGCCGCATCCCTCAAGACAACCGCAAGGAGACAAGCCATGAAACTCAAGCTCCCCCTGGCCGCGCTGGCCCTGTCGTGCATGCTGGGCGCCGCCCACGCCGCGCCCCTGGAAAAGCCCGAATGCATCGCGCCGGCCAAACCCGGCGGCGGGTTCGATCTGACCTGCAAGCTGGCGCAGTCGGGCCTGCTGGACGGCAAGTTCATCAGCTCGCCCATGCGCGTGACCTACATGCCCGGCGGCATCGGCGCCGTGGCCTACAACACCGTGATCGCGCAGCGCCCGGCCGAGGACAACACCATCGTCGCCTTCTCCGGCGGTTCGCTGCTGAACCTGGCCCAGGGCAAGTTCGGCCGTTACAACGAGAACGAGGTGCGCTGGCTGGCCGGTGTCGGCGCCGACTATGGCGCGGTGATCGTGGCCGACAGCTCGCCCATCAAGTCGCTCAAGGATCTGGTGGCCGCCATCAAGGCCGACCCGACCAAGGTGGTGTTCGGTGCCGGCGGCACCGTGGGCAGCCAGGACTGGATGAAGGCCGCCCTCACCGCCAAGGCCGCCGGCCTGGACCCGAAGAAGATGCGCTTCGTGGCCTTCGAAGGCGGTGGCGAGGCCTCCACCGCGCTGCAGGGCGGCCACGTGCAGGTGTATTCCGGCGATGCCTCCGAGGCCGAGGAACAGATGAAGGCGGGCGCCAAGATCCGCGTCATCGCCGTGCTGGCCGACAAGCGCCTGGAAGGCAAGCTGGCTAGTGTGCCCACCGCCAAGGAACAGGGCATGGACGTGGAATGGCCCATCATCCGCGGCTTCTACATGGGCCCGAAGGTGAGCGACGCCGACTTCAAGGTCTGGGTCGACACCTTCAACAAGATGATGGCGACGCCCGAGTTCGCCAAGCTGCGCGCCGAGCGCGGCCTGTTCCCCTTCGCCAAGACCGGCGCCGAGCTTGATGCGTACGTCAAGGAGCGGGTGGCGGCTTACCGCAAGCTGGCCGGCGAGTTCGGCCTGGCCGTCACCAAGTAATCCCACCAGCCTGCGGGCGGCGTGCGCATGGGCGCACCGCCGCCCTGCCTGGAGCACCTTATGAGCGATCGCATTCTCGGCGCCGCCTGTGTGGCGGTGGGCGCCGCCATGGCCTGGGCGGCCAAGGACTACGCAGCCCCCATCTCCTATGAACCGGTAGGGCCGCGCGCCTTCCCGCTGCTGCTGGCCGGGCTGATGGTGGCCGGCGGCGCCTGGCTGGTCGTCAAGCCGACCATGAACGGCCACTGGATGCGTGAAGCGCCGCTCAAGGCCTTGGCATTCGCCGTGGTGGCCGTGTTCGTCTACGCGCTGCTGTTCGAGTGGCTGGGCTTCACGCTGGCGACCACGGTGATGGCCGTACCGGTGGGCATGGCCTTCGGCGGCAGCCTGCCGAAGTCGCTTGCCGGCGGCGTGGGGCTCGGCCTGGTGCTGTACCTGCTGTTCGACAAGGCGCTCGACGTGGTGCTGCCCACCGGCCTGCTGTCGTTCCTGTTCGGAGGCCGCTGATGGACACGCTGCACTACCTCTTCAACGGCTTCGGCGTGGCGCTCACCGCCACCAACCTGGGCGTGGCGGCGCTGGGCGCGCTGATCGGCACCATCGTCGGCATGCTGCCGGGGCTGGGCCCGATCAACGGCGTGGCGATCCTGATGCCGCTGGCCTTCGCGCTCAAGCTGCCGCCCGAGACCGCGCTGATCCTGCTGGCGGCGGTGTACATGGGCTGCGAATTCGGCGGCCGCATCTCGTCGATCCTGCTGAACGTGCCGGGCGACGCCGGCGCCATCATGACCGCGATGGACGGCTACCCGATGGCGCGCCAGGGTCTGGCCGGCGTCGCGCTGTCGATCTCGGCGTGGAGCTCGTTCATCGGCTCGCTGGTGGCCACCACCGGCATCGTGCTGTTCGCGCCGCTGCTGGCACGCTGGGCGCTGGCGTTCGGGCCAGCGGAGTACTTCGCGCTGATGTGCTTCGCCTTCGCCTGCATCACCGGCCTGATGGGCGACGCGCCCATGAAGGCGGCGCTGGCGGCGGTGATGGGCCTGTCGCTGTCCACCGTCGGGCTGGATTCCAACTCCGGCGTCTACCGCTTCACTGGCGGCGACGTGCACCTGTCGGACGGCATCCAGTTCATCGTGGTGGTGATCGGCGTGTTCTCGATCAGCGAGATCCTGCTGATGCTGGAGCAGCACCACAGCTCCGACGGCATCATCAAGCTCACCGGCCGCGCGCTGTTCAACCTGAAGGAGGTGGCGCACACCTGGTGGTGCACGCTGCGCTCGGCCGTGGTGGGCTTCGTGGTGGGCGTGCTGCCGGGTGCCGGCGCCACCATCGCCAGCGCCATGACCTACGCGATGGAAAAGCGCATCGCCGGCGAGAGCGGCAAGTTCGGCGAGGGCGACATCCGCGGCGTGGCGGCGCCCGAGGCGGCCAACAACGCCTCGGCGGCCGGCTCCTTCGTGCCCATGCTGACACTGGGCGTGCCGGGCTCCGGTACCACGGCGGTGATGGTGGGCGCGCTGTCGCTCTACAACATCACGCCCGGCCCGGCGCTGTTCCAGCAGAACCCGAACCTGGTGTGGGGCTTGATCGCCTCGATGTTCGTGGCCAACGTGCTGCTGCTGTTCATCAACATCCCCATGGTGGGCGTGTTCACGCGGCTGCTGCGCACGCCCAACTGGCTGCTGGTGCCCGGCATCCTGGCGGTGAGCGCGGTGGGCGTGTACTCGGTGCACGCCACCACCTTCGATCTGATGCTGATGTCGGCGTTCGGCGTGATCGGCTTCCTGCTGCGCAAGCAGGGCGTGCCGATGGCGCCGCTGATCCTGGGCTTCGTGCTCGGCGACATGATGGAACAGAACCTGCGCCGCGCGCTCTCCATCACCAACGGCGACCCCGGCATCCTGGTGGAAAGCAACATCTCCATCGGCCTGTGGGTGGCGGCCATCGTCATGGTCACGGTGCCGCCGCTGCTGCGCTGGCGGGCGCGCCGGCGCGCGCGCCTGGCGCCGGCGGCGGGCTGAGCGCCTCGGCCCGCGGGCGGCCCTGGCCGCCTGCGACAATCGGCGCATGAGCTTCGCCCCGCTGCACAACGATACCTTCCTGCGCGCCTGCCTCGGCCAGGCCACCGATTACACCCCCGTCTGGCTGATGCGCCAGGCCGGCCGCTACCTGCCGGAGTACTGCGCCACCCGAGCCCGCGCCGGCAGCTTCATGGGGCTGGCGACCAACGTGGACTTCGCCACCGAGGTCACGCTGCAGCCGCTGGAGCGTTACCCGCTGGACGCGGCGATTCTGTTCTCCGACATCCTCACCGTGCCCGACGCCATGGGCCTGGGCCTGTCGTTCCAGCAGGGCGAAGGGCCGAAGTTCGAGCAGGTGGTGCGCGACGAGGCGGCCGTGGCCGGGCTGGCCGTGCCCGACATGGCCAAGCTGCGCTACGTGTTCGACGCCGTCACCAGCATTCGCCGCGCGCTCGGCGGCCGGGTACCGTTGATCGGCTTCTCCGGCAGCCCCTGGACGCTGGCCTGCTACATGGTGGAGGGTGGCAGCAGCTCCGACTACCGCCATGTCAAGACCCTGCTCTACGCCCGTCCTGACCTGATGCACCGCGTGCTGGCGGTGAACGCCGACGCCGTGGCCGCCTACCTGAACGCCCAGATCGACGCCGGTGCGCAGGCCGTGATGGTGTTCGACAGCTGGGGCGGCGTGCTGGCTGACGGTGCCTTCCAGGATTTCAGCCTGGCCTACACCGCGCGCGTGCTGGCACAACTCAAGCGCACCGGCACCGACGGCCAGGTGGTGCCGCGCATCGTCTTCACCAAGGGCGGCGGCCTGTGGCTGGGCGAGATGACCGGCCTGGCCTGCGACGTGCTGGGGCTCGACTGGACGATGTCGCTCGGCCGCGCACGCGCTATCGTTTCAGAAGCTGCCTGCGCCCGTCACGCAAGGGCTGACGGCTCAAAACATGCTGAAAATCCGGTGACCCCCGTGCACCCCGTGGCACTGCAGGGCAACCTGGATCCGAACGTGCTGTTCGCACCGCCCGAGGCCGTGCGCGCCCAGGCCCGCGCCGTGCTGGACAGCTTCGGTGCCCCCGACCCGGCCGGGCAGACGGGCGTCGGCCACGTGTTCAACCTGGGCCACGGCATCAGCCAGTTCACGCCGCCCGAGCATGTGGCCCACCTGGTGGACGAGGTCCACAGCTACTCGGCACGCCAGCGGCGCTGACAGCGCCTGGCGCCTGCGCGGCCTGCGCCGCGGGCGAGTGCGATTGCCGGCCACAGACGGCGCACGCCGGCCCTGGCGCCGACCTGTTGCCCCGGGCAAGCCCAATTCATCCGCAGCGTCAAGCCTTGCAACGCTACTTGCGTCAAAAAAACATCGTTTGCCAACTTGACTTATGCACAAAATTGGGACTCCCGCAGTGCAGCAAAACGCGTTCGGGAGCCGCCGCCGCGTAACATCGTAAGTTGTTGATTTTCAATGGATTGCCAAGCTGCTTTTTTGACGGGCACCGTAAGCACGGCCTTGATCCGTAAGGCTTCTGAAGGCACCGCTGCCGCTTTTCAACAAAGTTATCCACAGAAACTGGGAATGACTTTGACACCTTTTTCAAAACAACGACTTAGCACTTGAAGTGAAAGTCGATTCCCCCGCATCACCGTCTGCCACTGCCCTCGCGCACTGGCTCTCCGTGCTGGTGCCGACCCCGGCACACAGCACGGTGGCGGAGCCGCTCACCTACCGCCACGACGCGCCACTGGCTGCCGGCACCCTGGTGCGCGTGCCGCTGGGCCGCCGGGAGGTGCTGGGCATCGTCTGGGATGGAGCACTGGACGCGCCCGACCCGGCCCTGGCCGCGCAGGTCCGGCCGGTGGCGGCGGTGTTCGACGCGCTGCCGGCGCTGAACGCGCACTGGCGCTCGCTGGTGGCCTTCGCCGCGCGCTACTACCAGCGTGCGCTGGGCGAGGTGGCGCTGGCGGCGCTGCCGCCGCAGCTTCGGCAGGTCTCGGCCGAGCAGCTGGCCCGCCGCCTGAACCGTGCCGCCCGTCTGGCGAAAGACGCACCAGCGCCGGGCCGCCCGCCGGCCGCTTCAGAAAGCGTAGCGCTCACCGGCGACCAGCAAAGGGCTCTGGCTGAAATCGAGCATGAATCCGGCCCCTTCCTGCTGTTCGGCGCCACCGGCAGCGGCAAGACCGAGGTCTACCTGCGCGCCGCCGAGGCCGCGCTGGCGCGCGACCCGCAGGCCCAGGTGCTGGTGCTGGTGCCCGAGATCAACCTCACCCCGCAGCTGCTGGCGCGCTTCCAGGCCCGTTTCGGCGACCATGCGGTGGCGGCGCAGCACAGCGGGCTGACGCCGGCGCAGCGCCTGCAGGGCTGGCTGGCCGCGCACCTGGGCACGGCGCGCATCGTGCTTGGCACGCGCATGGCGGTGCTGGCCTCGCTGCCGCGGCTCGCACTGGTGGTGGTGGACGAGGAGCACGACGCCAGCTACAAACAGCAGGAGGGCGCCCGCTATTCGGCGCGCGACCTGGCGGTGTACCGGGGCCACGCCGAGGGCGTGAAGGTGATCCTGGGCTCGGCCACGCCCTCGCTGGAAAGCTGGCACCAGAGCCGCCCCGCCAGCGGCGACGATCCCGGCGGACGTTACCGGCGGCTGGCGATGCCTGGACGCATCGGCGCGGCCGAAGGCGGGGGCTGGCCGCGCGTGCGGCGGGTGGACATGGGGCATCAGCCCAAGGGCACGCTGATCGCGCCACCGCTGCTGGCCGCCATCCAGGAGCGCGTGGCGCGCGGCGAACAGGCGCTGCTGCTGCTCAACCGCCGCGGCTACGCCCCGGTGCTCTACTGCGCCGACTGCGGCTGGAAGAGCGAATGCCCGCATTGCAGCGCCTACCGCGTGTTCCACAAGGTGGACCGCTCGCTGCGCTGCCATCACTGCGGCTTTGCCGAGCGCGTGCCGCGCGCCTGCCCGGATTGCGGCAACATCGACATCGGCGCCATCGGGCGCGGCACCGAGCAGCTCGAGGAGCAACTGGCCGCCCTGCTGGCCGGCGTGCAGCGGCCCGGCGGTGAGCCGGTGCGCATCGCCCGCATCGACGCCGATTCGACCCGCGGCCAGGGCCAGCTGGAAGCCCAGCTGGCGCAGGTGCATGCCGGCGAGGTGGACGTGCTGGTGGGCACGCAGATGATCACCAAGGGCCACGATTTCCGCCGCGTCACGCTGGTGGCGGCCGTCAACCCCGACGGCGCCCTGTTCTCCAGCGACTTTCGCGCACCCGAGCGCCTGTTCGCGCTGCTGATGCAGGCCAGCGGCCGCGCCGGGCGCGACGCCGCCAGCCACGGCACAGCCGAAATGTGGCTTCAGAGCCACCACCCGGACCATCCGCTGTACGCCATGCTGAAGGCGCACGACTACCCCGGCTTCGCGCGCCTGCAACTGGACGAACGCGCCCAAGCCGGCCTGCCGCCGTTCACCCATCTGGCGTTGCTGCGGGCCGACGCGCGCAGCCAGGGCGCGGCCCAGGACTTCCTGAACGCGGCCGCGCAGCAGGCCCGGCAGGATTTCGCTGCCGATCCGGCCCTGGTCGGCGCCCAGGCTGCGGTGCGCTGGTACCCGGCGGTGCCGCTGCCGGTGCAGCGCGTGGCCGGCGTCGAGCGCGCCCAGATGCTGCTGGAGAGCCCGTCGCGTGCCGCCCTGCAGCGTGTGCTGGCGGCGTGCCAGCCGCTGCTGCACGGCCTGCGGGCCGACGGCAAGCACAGGGGCGTGGTGCGCTGGCTGGTGGACGTCGACCCGGTCGCCGTGTAAGCAGCCGTTCCTAAGTGTGTTCGAGGCGCCGTCCGACAAGGCCACCGGTGGGACCTCCCTAAAGTGACTGCATGGCGCATGCACCTTGCCGCGTTGGCGGGTGCGCCTGTCACACAGAAAGGAAGTCCTCATGAAGCGACAACTGCTAATGCTCACCCTGAGCGGTCTTCTCAGCCTGCCCGCACTGGCGCAGATGAGCCCTGCGCAGACCAACCTCGACCCCGCCGCCGCGCGCAAGGAGACGCGCAACGCGCGCGGAGCACAGCTGACACCCGTCACCCAGGATCAGGGCATGGCCAACGAACTGCGCCGCTGCGCCAACCTGCCGGCCTTCTACAAGACCGACTGCGAGTCCCGCGTGAGAGGTCAGGGGGCAACATCGGGCAGCGTGATTGGCGGTGGCCTGGTCAAGGAAAGCGTGACCACCATGCCGAAGGCCGAGCTCGACGAGCAGCTCAAGGGCATGCAGCCCATGACCATGCCGGCCCCGAGCAAATGATTCACGGCGGCGGCTCGCACCACGTGCAACTCAGCGCAGCAAGGCCACCACCGCCGAGAAGCTGAAGAACGCAACCGCCGTCGACCACAGGATCACCCGGGCGATGCGGCCGTTGTCGGCGCCGAAGCGCTCAGCCAGCAGCGACACGTTGCCGGCTGCCGGCAACGCCGCCGCCAGCACCAGCGGCAGCAGCATGGCTTCCACCAGCCAGCCGCCACGAACGGCCAATGAGCCCAGTCCCCAGACCAGCGCCGGGTGCACCAGCAGCTTGGTGAAGGCAATGACGCCGACGTCGCGTGGGCCATGTCGGCCGTTAGCCAGTGCCACCATCTGGAACTGGGAGCGCGCCAGCACGGCGCCGATGGTGAACAGCGCCACGGGGGACGCAGCGTCCGCCAGCAGCTGCACCGTCTTGCCGAGCGGTCCCCAAAGTTGCAACCCCAAGGCGCCGGCAGCCGCGCCAAGCAGGATGGACCATGGCATGGGGTTGCGCAGCATGCCCTGGAGCGCGCGGCCTACCGCCCGCGCGGCGCCGTGCTCGTCGGCCGCTCCCCATTGCGACAGACCGATGCACAGCGAGGTGGTGACCACCAGGTCGATGATCAGCGTGCCCATCACCGGGCCAACCCCGCCCTGGCCAAGCAAGGCGAGGATCAACGGCACGCCCATGAAACCGGAATTGGGGAAAGCCGCCACCAGCGCGCCCATGGCCGCGTCCGGCCAGCCGGCGCCGCGCCGGCGCGCATGCCAGGCAACGCCCGTGATGATGAGCAGCGCGCACATCAGCCACAAGAGGGCCACCACCGGGTTGAACAGCTGCCAGAGCGGCGTGCCGCTGCCAAAGCGATAGAGCATGCAGGGCAGCGCGAAATACAGCACGAACATGTTCAGCCCCGGCACGGCATCCAGCGGAAGCAGACGCGCACGCGCAGCCACGTAGCCGCACAGCACGAGGGCGAAGAACGGGAAGGTGACGGAGAGGATGTCGGTCAAGTTGGAGGCTGGCCCAGGTCGATGCAGCCGCAGGCGATGCGACGACACTGGATCATGCCATCGCGCGGTGCAGGCGCTAAGATCAGCGTTTTGCCCGCAGTCGCCTTGTCTTCGTCCGGTCTCAACCTCGCCCAGCAGGATGCCGTCAACCACCTGCGCGGGCCCTGTCTGGTGCTGGCCGGTGCGGGCTCAGGCAAAACCCGTGTCATCACGCACAAGATTGCCCGCCTGATCCAGACCGGCGTCGAAGCGCCACGCATCGCGGCGATCACCTTCACCAACAAGGCCGCCACCGAAATGCGTGAGCGCGCGCGCGAGTTGGTCGGCAAGCCGGCCGGCGAAGTGCTGATCTGCACCTTCCATGCCTTGGGTGTGCGCCTGCTGCGCGAGGATGGCGCGGTGCTCGGCCTCAAGCCGCAGTTCAGCATCCTGGACAGCGACGACGTGCTCAGCCTCATCAAGGATTGCGGCAACACCACCGACGCCCCCACTGCGCGCCAATGGCAATGGACCATCAGCCGCTGGAAGAACGCCGGCCTGAATGCAGCACAGGCGCTGGCCCAGGCCGCCAGCGAGGGCGAGCGCCAGACGGCGCAGTTGATGGCCCGCTACGAGGAGCGCCTGGCCGCCTACCAGAGCGTGGATTTCGATGATCTGATCGGCCTGCCACTGCGCATGCTCGAAAAACATCAGGAAGTGACCCAGAAGTGGCAAGGACGACTGGCGCACGTGCTGGTGGACGAATACCAGGACACCAACGCCACGCAGTACGCGTTGATGAAGCTCCTGGTGGGCACGCGCGGCAGCTTCACCGCCGTGGGCGACGATGACCAGAGCATCTACGGCTGGCGCGGCGCCACGCTGGACAACCTGAAGTGCCTGCCGCAGGATTTCCCGCAGCTGAAGGTGATCAAACTGGAGCAGAACTACCGCTCCACCAGCGCCATCCTGCGGGCTGCCAACAACGTCATCGGCCCCAACCCCAAGCTGTTTCCCAAACGCCTGTTCTCCGAACTTGGGGAAGGCGAGCCGGTGCGCGTGCTTGCCTGCGACCACGAGCAGCACGAGGCCGAGCGCGCGGTGGCGCGCATCCAGTCGCTGCGCGAGACCTCGCAGGCCAAGGCCTGGCGCGATTTCGCCATCCTGTACCGCGCCAACCATCAGGCGCGCATGTTCGAGCAGGCGCTGCGGCGCGCCCAGATTCCCTACAAGGTTTCCGGCGGTCAGAGCTTCTTCGACCGCGCCGAGATCAAGGATCTGTGCGCCTGGCTGCGGCTGTGGATCAACGAAGACGACGACCCTGCGTTCCTGCGCGCCGTCACCGTGCCCAAACGCGGGATCGGCCACCAGACCCTGGCGCAACTGGGCGAGTTCGCCGCCAAATCGCGCCTGTCGCTGTTTGGCGCGCTGTTCTCGCATTCGCTGGGCGCGGCCCTGCCGGCCCGGGCGGTGGCGGGTCTGCACGAGTTCGGCCGCCAGCTCAACGACCTGCAGCACCGCGCTCGCCACACGGTGGGGCATGACGACGCCCGCCGCTTCCTGCTCGACTGGCTGCAGGACATCGGCTACGAGAAGCACCTCTACGACAGTGAAAGCAGCGAACCGCTGGCCGCGGCGCGCTGGACCAATGTGCTGGAGTTCGTCGACTGGATGGCCGGCCGCTGCGGTGGTCAGGTGCAGGACATGGCAGGCGTCAGCGTGAGCACCGAACGCAAGAGCCTTCTGGAGGTGGCGCAGACCATCTCGCTCATCAGCACGCTGAACGAACGCGAGCAGGATCCGGACGTGGTCACGCTCTCTACGCTGCACGCGGCCAAGGGGCTGGAATGGCCGCACGTGGTGCTGGCCGGCATCAACGAAGGCCTGCTGCCGTTCAAGCCGGAGGAAAGCGCCGGCGAAGCGCTGGCGCAGCGCATCGAGGAAGAACGCCGGCTGATGTACGTGGGCATCACCCGCGCACGCCACACCTTGGCCGTGAGCTGGACGCGGCGGCGCAAGAAGGGGCGCGAGGTCGTGGCGGCACAGCCCAGCCGCTTCATCGCGGAAATGGCGCTGGATCAGGCCACCGTGCGCGAGGATCCTCGCGAGAAGCTCAAGGCCTTGCGCGCCGAGTTTGCGCGCAAGGCTGCACAGGCGGCTGGCGCTCCAACGGGAGCCGGGCCTTTGTCATGACCATGCGCCGATTTGCTCTTTTATTCATAGCTGGCAGCGCTCTTGCAGCGCCGGCCAGAGCGCAAAATGACTCCCAAGGAGCAGCCGCAGTGACGCCCTGCCTGGCAGCCAGCTCCCTGCGTGCGCCCGATCTTTACGGCACCTGGCGCGTCGAACTGCCGCAGGCCGGCCTGGCCGGCACCCTGGTGCTGAGCCAGCACCCGGAATTCCGTGAAAGCCTGCGTGGCCATTTCAGTTACGGAGACATCACCTCGATCGCTTCAGGCGATGTGGAAGAGGGTGAATTCAACCTGGACGAGTCGCGCGACGGCAAAAGCCTGTTTGCCTTTTGGAGCGGGCATATCCAGCCGGGCAGCTGCGGCAACGAAATCCGTGGACGCTGGGAACCGCTGGCCAAGGCCGGCCAGCCCACACTGTCTGCCAGCGACTTCATGCTGCGCCGAAAGGAGGCAGCAGCCACACCTGGCGGCGGCAGCCATTGGTAGACAGAGGACCCCATGCTCCAAAAGAAAAGGCCCGCTGAAAACAGCGGGCCTTTCAATTTGGTTGCGCGAGGAGGATTTGAACCTCCGACCTTTGGGTTATGAGCCCAACGAGCTACCAGACTGCTCCATCGCGCGATGAACTTGAAATTATAGCTTATTCCTTGGCGCCCTGCTCGGCTTGCTGGGGCTCGGGCCGGTCGACCAGCTCCACCAGCGCCATGGGAGCGTTGTCACCCACGCGGAAGCCCATTTTCAGGATGCGCGTGTAGCCGCCGGGGCGGGTCTTGAAGCGCGGGCCGAGATCGGCGAACAGCTTGGCCACGACATCCTTGTCGCGCAGGCGGCTGAAAGCCAGGCGGCGATTGGCCACGGTGGCTTCCTTGCCCAGCGTGATCATGGGCTCCACCACGCGGCGCAGTTCCTTGGCCTTGGGCAGGGTGGTCTTGATGACTTCGTGCGTGAGCAGCGAGTTCATCATGTTGCGCAGCATCGCCTGGCGATGCTCGCTGGTACGGTTGAGTTTGCGGAGTCCGTGTCCGTGACGCATGGTGCTTTCCTTTCTAGCTTATTAACAGGACAGCCGGATCAGGTACTGCCCTTGCACATCGCGCCGGCTGCGCCCTTCGGCGACCCAGCGCTTTTCCAATGCTGCTGATCAGCGCTTGTCCAGGCCCGTGGGCGGCCAGTTTTCCAGCTTCATGCCCAGGGTGAGGCCACGCGAGGCCAGCACTTCCTTGATTTCGTTGAGCGACTTGCGACCCAGGTTCGGGGTCTTGAGCAGCTCGTTCTCGGTGCGCTGGATCAGATCACCGATGTAATAGATGTTTTCGGCCTTCAGGCAGTTGGCCGAACGCACGGTGAGTTCCAGCTCGTCCACCGGACGCAGCAGGATCGGGTCAAAGCGCTCGGCGCTGCTGCGCTGCTGCGGCTGGTCGAACGCAGCCAGATCACTGCCCTCGAGCTGCGCGAACACGGCCAGTTGCTCGACCAGGATCTTGGCTGATGCACGGACGGCGTCTTCGGCAGTGATGGCGCCGTTGGTTTCGATCTCGACCACCAGCTTGTCCAGGTCGGTGCGCTGCTCGACGCGCGCATTCTCCACGGCGTAGCTCACGCGCTTGACCGGCGAGAAGGAGGCGTCCAGCACGATACGGCCGATCGACTTGGTGGTCTCGTCGGCGTAGCGGCGCAGGTTGCCCGGCACATAGCCGCGGCCCTTCTCGACCTTGATCTGCATGTCGAGCTTGCCGCCCTGCGACAGGTTGGCGATCACGTGCTCGGGGTTGACGATCTCGACGTCATGGGGTGTCTGGATGTCGGCGGCCGTGACCACGCCCTCGCCTTCCTTGCGCAGGCTCAGCGTGACTTCGTCGCGGTTATGGAGCTTGAACACCACACCCTTGAGGTTCAGCAGGATGTTGACCACGTCTTCCTGCACGCCATCGATGGTCGAGTACTCATGCAGAACGCCGGCGATGGTGACCTCGGTGGGCGAGTAGCCGACCATGGAGGACAGCAGCACGCGGCGCAGCGCGTTGCCCAGCGTGTGGCCGTAGCCACGCTCGAACGGCTCCAGGGTCACCTTGGCCTTGTTGTCGCCCAGCGGTTCGACGTTGATGGCCTTGGGTTTCAGCAGTTGGGTTTGCATTCTCTTGAACTTCCTCTCAATACCCCCGGCTCGTTACACCGGTAAGGCTGGTGAAGCACCAAACCCGCCGGGGTCGGCGGGTCGGAACAAATCAGTTGGCGAAGGGCAAGGATCAGCGCGAATAGAGTTCGACGATCAGCGATTCGTTGATGTCGGCTCCGAACTCGTCGCGATCAGGCACCTTCTTGAACGTGCCTTCGACCTTGTCCACGCTCACCTCAACCCAAGCCGGCATGCCCACTTGGGTGGCCAGTTGCAAGGCTTCCAGAACGCGCGCCTGCTTCTTGGACTTCTCGCGCACGGCCACCACATCGCCCACCTTGACCATGTACGACGGGATGTTCACCGGGTTGCCGTTCACGGTCACTGCCTTGTGCGACACCAGCTGGCGCGCTTCGGCGCGGGTGGAGCCGAAACCCATGCGGTACACCACGTTGTCCAGCCGGCATTCCAGCAGGAACAGCAGGTTGGCACCGGTGTTGCCACGGCGGCGGTCGGCTTCCTCGAAGTAGCGGCGGAACTGCTTTTCCAGCACGCCGTACATGCGCTTGACCTTCTGCTTCTCGCGCAGTTGCAGGCCGTAATCGGAGGTGCGCTGGCCGGAGGTGCGGCCATGCTGGCCGGGCTTGGTATCGAATTTCGCCTTGTCGCTGATCGAGCGGCGGGCGCTCTTCAGGAACAGGTCGGTGCCTTCACGGCGGGAAAGTTTGGCCTTGGGGCCGAGGTAACGTGCCACTTGCGGATCCTTGTCTGTCTGACTGCCACGGCCTTACAACCGCCGTGGGAGCCGCGGCTGAACAGCGCCGCGGCGGTGGGCTTGGGTTGAAAAAATCAGATGCGGCGGCGCTTCTGCGGGCGGCAACCGTTGTGCGGCACCGGCGTCACATCGGAAATCGACGCGATCCGGATGCCCAGCGACGCCAGCGCACGCACCGACGATTCGCGACCGGGGCCAGGGCCCTTGATCTCGACATCGACGTTCTTGATGCCCTGCTCCATCGCGGCGCGGCCAGCCACTTCCGAGGCCACCTGGGCAGCAAAAGGCGTGGACTTGCGCGAGCCCTTGAAACCCTGGCCGCCCGAAGAAGCCCAGGACAACGCGTTGCCCTGGCGGTCGGTGATGGTGATGATGGTGTTGTTGAACGACGCGTGCACGTGCGCAATACCGTCCGAAATGTTCTTGCGGACTTTCTTGCGGACACGCTGCGCGGCGTTGCTGGCGGGTGCTTTGGCCATATTCGACTCTCTTTTTCCTGATTACTTCTTCAGCGCCTGCGCTGCCTTGCGCGGCCCCTTGCGGGTACGGGCGTTGGTGCGCGTGCGCTGGCCGCGCATGGGCAGGCCGCGGCGGTGACGGAAGCCACGGTAGGAACCGATGTCCATCAGGCGCTTGATGTTCATCGTCGTCTCGCGGCGCAAGTCACCCTCGATCAGGTACTTGGCCAGAGCGTCGCGGATCTTTTCCAGATCCGCGTCGTTCAGGTCCTTGATCTTCTTCGAGTAAGCAACGCCACAGGCATCGCAGATGTCGCGAGCGCGCGAGCGTCCGATGCCGAAGATCGCCGTCAGGCCGATTTCGGCGTGCTGATGCGGCGGAATGTTGATACCAGCGATACGTGCCATGTTCTAACCTTCTACAAATGCGTGCAGGACCAGACGGCTCAGCCCTGGCGCTGCTTGTGGCGCGGGTCGGTGCAAATCACGCGCACCACGCCGTTGCGGCGGATGATCTTGCAGTTGCGGCAAATCTTTTTTACCGAAGCTGAAACTTTCATTTCACTCTCCTAAAACACTCTTCGACGCCAGACCTCATTTGGCACGGAACACGATGCGTGCCCGCGTCAGGTCATAGGGCGTCATTTCCACGGTGACCTTGTCGCCTGGAAGAATGCGGATGTAGTGCATGCGCATCTTCCCCGAAATATGTCCGAGCACCACGTGCCCGTTTTCCAACTTGACGCGAAACGTTGCATTGGGCAAGTTCTCAAGCACCTCGCCCTGCATCTGGATCACATCGTCCTTGGACACGATCAACCACCCAGTGACGTCTTGAAATTAGCTTTCTTCAAGAGCGACTCGTACTGCTGGCTCATCATGTAGTTCTGCACCTGCGCCATAAAGTCCATCGTCACGACCACCAGGATCAGCAGCGATGTACCGCCGAAATAGAACGGCACGTTGTACTTCAGGATCAGGAACTCGGGCAGCAGACAGACGAAGGTGATGTAGACGGCACCAGCCAGCGTCAGCCGCATCAGGATCTTGTCGATGTACTTGGCGGTCTGGTCACCCGGCCGGATGCCCGGGATGAAGGCGCCGCTTTTCTTCAGGTTATCTGCGGTCTCACGGCTGTTGAACACCAGCGCCGTGTAGAAGAAACAGAAAAAGATGATGGCCGTGGCGTACAGCAACGTATAGATGGGTTGGCCCGGCGACAGCGCAGAGGCGATGTCGCGCAGCCAGCGCATCGAATCACCGGTGCTGAACCAGCCCACCACCGTGGCCGGCAGCAGGATGATCGACGAAGCGAAGATCGGCGGAATCACGCCGGCCATGTTCAGCTTCAGCGGCAGGTGCGACGATTGGCCGCCATACACCTTGTTGCCCACCTGGCGTCGCGCATAGTTGACCAGAATCTTGCGTTGGCCGCGCTCGACAAACACGACGAAATAGGTGACCAGCACCACCACCGCGACGATGAACAGGGCCACGATGATGCTCATGGCACCAGTGCGAACCAGTTCCAGCAGACCGCCAATCGCGTTTGGCAGGCCGGCGGCGATGCCGGCGAAGATCAGGATCGAGATACCGTTGCCCAAGCCACGCTCGGTGATCTGCTCGCCCAGCCACATCAGGAACATGGTGCCAGCCGTCAGGCTCACCACCGCCGTCATGCGGAAGCCGAAACCGGGGCTGATCACCAGGCCTTGCGATGCTTCCAGCGCCACGGCGATGCCGAACGACTGGAACAGCGCCAGCCCCAGCGTGCCATAGCGCGTGTACTGCGTGATCTTGCGGCGGCCGGCTTCACCCTCTTTCTTGAGGTTCTCGAAGGCCGGCAGCACGTAGGTCATCAGCTGCATGATGATCGACGCCGAGATGTACGGCATGATCCCCAGCGCGAAGACCGTGAAGCGCGACAAGGCGCCACCCGAGAACATGTTGAACAGGTTGAGGATGCCGCCCTGCTGGCCGGCGAACAGCTGGCGCAGCTGGTCCGGGTTGATGCCGGGCACGGGGATGTGCGCCCCGATGCGGTACACCACCAGCGCGAGCAGCAGAAACACCAGCCGGCGACGCAGGTCGCCGTACTTGCCGGTTTTCGCGATTTGCGGTGCGTTGGTGGCCACGGATCAGATTTCCTCGAACAACACCATCAGGCCAGCGAGCCGCCAGCCTTCTCGATGGCTTCCTTGGCTCCGGCAGTGGCGCCAACGCCGGTCAGCTTGACCGCCTTGGTCAGCTCGCCGTTCTTGATCACCTTGACGAAGCGGGCCGAACCCTTGACCAGACCGGCGTTCTTGAGCGCGGCCAGATCCACCTCGGCCAAGCCCAGGCGCTCCAGATCGGACAGCATGACTTCAGCGTTGAACTTCAGCGCGGCAGACTTGAAGCCGCGCTTGGGCAGGCGACGCTGCAGCGGCATCTGGCCGCCTTCGAAGCCGACCTTGTGGTAGCCACCGGCGCGGGATTTCTGGCCCTTGTGGCCGCGACCGGCCGTCTTGCCCAGACCAGAGCCGATACCGCGGCCCACACGGCGACGGGCGCTCTTGGAGCCTGCAGCAGGCTTGAGAGTGTTGAGTTGCATCTGTCGGTCCTCTTACAGCACCTTGACCAGGTAGTCGACCTTGTTGATCATGCCGCGCACGGACGGCGTGTCCTGCAGTTCGCGCACGCTGTTGAGCTTGCGCAAGCCCAGGCCGCGCACGGTATCGCGATGCGACTGCTTGCAGCCAATGGGGCTGCGCACCAGTTGCACCTTGAGGGTTTTCTGTTCGTTGGCCATTGCTAGCTCCCGGGTCAGGCGAACAGCTCTTCCACCGACTTGCCGCGCTTGGCGGCCACTTCGGCAGGAGTCGTGCTGTTGGTCAGGGCGTCGAACGTGGCACGCACCATGTTGTAGGGGTTGGACGTGCCGTGGCTCTTGGCGACGATATCGGTGATGCCCAGCACCTCGAACACGGCGCGCATCGGGCCGCCGGCGATGATGCCGGTACCGCGAGGAGCGGGCGCCATCATCACAGTGGCCGCGCCATGGTGGCCGGTCACGCTGTGATGAATCGTGCCATCCTTGAGCGACACCTTGATCATGTTGCGGCGGGCCTCTTCCATGGCCTTCTGCACGGCTGCGGGCACTTCCTTGGACTTGCCCTTACCCATGCCAACGCGGCCGTCGCCGTCACCCACCACGGTGAGCGCTGCGAAACCGAGGATACGGCCGCCCTTCACCACCTTGGTGACGCGGTTCACCGAGATCATCTTCTCGCGCAGGCCGTCCTCCGGACCGTCGCCCTGCGTGCGTGCTTGAAACTTAGCCATCTGTATCTCGCCTCTCAGAACTGCAGGCCGGCCTCACGGGCGGCGTCGGCCAGAGCCTTGACGCGGCCGTGGTAGGCAAAGCCTGCACGATCGAATGCCACCTTCTCGACGCCGGCGGCCTTGGCACGCTCGGCGATGCGCTTGCCCACGTCGGTCGCTGCACCCACGGTGGCGCCCTTGCCGGCACCACCGAGCGCCTTGCGCACGTCCGCCTCGGCGGTCGAGGCGCTGGCCAGCACGCGCGCACCGTCGCCAGACAGCACCGTGGCGTAGATGTGCAGGTTGCTGCGGTTCACGGTCAGGCGCGGCACGCCTTGCGTGGCGATGCGGATGCGGGTCTGACGGGCCCGGCGAAGACGCTGCTCTTTCTTGGTCGTCATGGTGCAGGTCCTTATTTCTTCTTGGTTTCCTTGATCACGACGCGCTCATCCGCATAGCGGATGCCCTTGCCTTTGTAGGGCTCGGGCGGACGCACGTCGCGAATCTCGGCCGCGATCTGGCCGACACGCTGGCGGTCGGCACCCTTGATCACGATCTCGGTGGGAGCCGGCGTCGCCACCGTGATGCCGGCCGGCATCTCGATGTTGACGGGGTGCGAATAACCCACGTTCAGGTTCAGCTTGGCGCCTTGGGCCTGAGCACGGAAGCCCACGCCAACCAGCGTCAGCTTCTTCTCGAAGCCCTTGCTGACACCCACCACCATGTTGTTGACCAGCTGACGCATGGTGCCGCTCATGGCGTTGGCCTCGCGCGACTCGTCAACCGGCACGAAGGACAGTTTGCCGCCTTCGCTGCTGATCTTGACCAGACGGTTCGGAACCAGCTTGAGCTCGCCGCCGGTACCCTTCACGGTGATCTGGTCTTCCTTGATCTGCACGTCCACGCCCTGGGGGACGGTGACGGCAGCTTTTCCAATGCGTGACATCTTGATATCTCCTGGCGCGGATCAGGCCACGTAGCACAGCACCTCGCCACCGACACCGGTAGCGCGCGCCTTGCGGTCCGTCATCACGCCCTTCGGCGTGGTCACGATCGCCACACCCAGGCCGTTCATCACCTGGGGAATGGCATCGCGGCCCTTGTACACGCGCAGGCCAGGACGGCTGACGCGCTCGATGCGCTCGATCACCGGACGACCGGCGTAGTACTTGAGGGCGATTTGCAGTTCGGACTTGCCGCCTTCGCTCTTGATTTCGAAGCCGTCGATGTAGCCTTCGTCCTTCAGCACCTGGGCAATGGCCACCTTGACCTTGGACGAGGGCACCGACACGGTCTGCTTGGCCACCATCTGCGCGTTGCGGATGCGGGTCAGCAGGTCGGCAATGGGATCACTCATGCTCATGTTGAATCTCCTGCTGACTTACCAGCTCGCCTTGATGACGCCCGGGATGTCGCCGGCGAAGGCCATCTCGCGGATCTTGGCGCGGCCCAGGCCGAACTGGCGGAACGTGCCACGCGGACGACCGGTGATTTCGCAGCGGTTGCGCAGGCGCGTCGGGTTGGCGTTGCGCGGAAGCTTCTGCAGCGCCAGACGAGCCTGGGCGCGCTCCTCGTCGCTGCGCTTGATGTCGTCGGCGATCGCCTTCAGTTCAGCGTGCTTGGCCGCGTACTTGGCAACGAGCTTCTCGCGCTTGAGTTCGCGTTCGATCAATGCGGTTTTTGCCACAGCGTTACCCTTTAGTTCTTGAACGGAAAACGGAAGCCCGCGAGCAGCGCCTTGCACTCCTCGTCGGTCTTGGCCGTCGTCGTGATGCTGATGTTCAGACCGCGCAGCGCATCCACCTTGTCGTACTCGATTTCGGGGAAGATGATCTGCTCTTTCACGCCAATGTTGTAGTTGCCGCGGCCGTCGAAGGCACGGCCGGACACACCGCGGAAGTCACGCACGCGCGGCAGCGCGACGGTGACGAAGCGATCCAGGAATTCGTACATGCGCACGCCACGCAGCGTGACCATGGTGCCGATGGCCTGGCCTTCGCGGATCTTGAAGCCGGCGATGGCTTTCTTGGCCTTGGTGACCACGGGCTTCTGGCCGGCGATCTTGGTCAGGTCGCCCACGGCGTGATCCATGACCTTCTTGTCGGCCACAGCCTCGCTCACGCCCATGTTCAGCGTGATCTTGGTGAGGCGCGGCACCTCCATGGGCGACTTGTAGCCGAACTTCTTCATCAGCTCGGGCGCCACTTTTTCGCGATAGTGTTGTTGCAGTCGTGCCATGATCGTCCTCACGCCACCTTGATTTCTTCGCCGCTGGACTTGAACACGCGCACGCGCGTACCGTCCTGCAGGGTCTTGACGCCCACGCGATCGGCCTTGCCGGTCGCCTTGTTGTAGATCGCCACGTTCGACTGGTGGATAGGCATGGCCTTTTCCACGATGCCGCCCTGCTCGCCCCGCATCGGGTTCGGCTTGACGTGCTTCTTGACCAGGTTGATGCCCTCGACCAGCAGACGGTCGGCGTCGGCACGCAGCGTGACGGTGCCGCGCTTGCCCTTGTCGCGCCCGGTGAGCACGACCACTTCATCGCCCTTGCGAATCTTGTTCATGGCGCGTTTCCTTACAGGACTTCGGGCGCCAGCGACACGATCTTCATGAAGCGCTCGGAACGCAGTTCGCGCGTCACCGGGCCGAAGATGCGGGTGCCGATGGGCTCCAGCTTGTTGTTGAGCAGCACGGCGGCGTTGCCGTCGAACTTGATGAGCGAGCCGTCGGCGCGGCGCACACCCTTGGCGGTGCGCACGACCACCGCGCTGTAGACCTCGCCCTTCTTGACGCGGCCGCGCGGAGCAGCTTCCTTGATGCTCACCTTGATGATGTCGCCGACACTCGCGTAACGGCGCTTGGAGCCGCCCAGCACCTTGATGCACAGGACGGACTTGGCGCCGGTGTTGTCGGCCACCTCGAGTCGAGATTCAGTCTGGATCATTTCAAAATTCCCAACTTGCACCCAGCTCAAACCACTTGAACCGGATCAGTCTTGGGCCCGACGCCCGCCTTGAAAGGCGCCAGAAGCAGCACTTTCAACACAGGGTTTGGGGGCAGATAGCCATCGCCCAATTAGGGCGAAGCTCTCTATTATGTAATTTCGGCCGCCACCTGTCAAGCAGCCCGGGCCAAGCGGACGGAGCAGCTCAGCCGCCCACCGGCGATGTGGCTTCGGCGCGGTAGCTGGCGGCCAGCTGCACGAAGCCATCCAGGCCGGTCTCTCGCCCCAGTTCCTCCTGCAGCACCCGGGCCACGCCCGGGGCAGCGGCCTGTGCGACGGCAGCATCCAGGAACAGCCAGCGCGAACGGCGCGCCAGAACGTCTTCCACGCTGCGGGCGTATTCGTGCCGGGCGGCAAAGCGCACCATGGCTTCCGACAGGCCCGGCGCCAGCCAGGTGTCGCTTCCCGGCAACGCCTGGACGGCGCGCGCCTCCGCGCCGTACAGGTGCAGCCCCGGTGGCTCGGCCAGGCTCACCGCTGCCTGGCCCGGCGCCGGCGTGCCCACCAGCGGCTGGCGCGCGGTGCGCGAAGGGCCGCGGTCGGGCAGGCGCCCGGCCTCCACGCAACGGGCCAGCACATCCTCGGCCATGGCGCGGTAGGTGGTCCACTTGCCGCCGGTCACCGTGACCAGGCCGGCCGGCGAAACCAGCACCGTGTGTTCGCGGCTGATGGCGGCGGTACCCCCACCCTCGTGCGTCGGCTTGACCAGCGGTCGCAAGCCCACCCACACGCTGCGGATGTCGGCCCGCTGCGGCGCCCGGGCCAGGTAGTGGCCCGCCTCGCGCAGGATGAACTCCAGCTCGCCCGCCAGCGGCCGGGGCTCCAGCGGCACGTCCTGGCGCGGGGTGTCGGTGGTGCCGAGGATCAGCTTGCCCTGCCAGGGCACGGCGAACAGCACCCGGCCGTCCGCCGTGCTGGGCACCAGCAACGCGTGACCCCCGGGTGAGAAATCCTGGTCCACCACGGCGTGCACGCCCTGGCTGGGCGCCACCATGGGCTGGGCTTGCTGGCCGGCGGCGCGGGCGTCGTCCTCGCGCAGGGCATCCACCCAGACGCCGGTGGCGTTGACCACGCAACCGGCCTGCAGCTCGAATTCGCGGCCGGTTTCCGTGTCCTGGCAATGCACGCCGGCCACCTTGCCGGCCTCATGCAGCACGCCGGTGACGCGGCAGTAATTGACCAGCAGCGCCCCCTGCGCCGCCGCCGTGCGGGCAATGGCCAGCGCCAGCCGCGCGTCGTCGAACTGGCCGTCCCAGTACTTCACGCCGCCTTTCAGGCCGCGCGCCTGCACGCCCGGCAGCAGCCGCTGGGTCTGGCGCGGCGACAGAAAACGCGTGTCGCCCAGGCCGGCACGGCCCGCCAGCAGGTCGTACATCTTCAGGCCCACGCCGTAGAACGGCGTCTCCCAATATCTGTACGCCGGCATCACGAAGGGCAGCGGCTGCGCCAGGTGCGGCGCGTTCTCCAGGATGTGCACGCGCTCGTGCAGCGCCTCGCGCACCAGCCCGACGTTGCCCTGCGCCAGGTAGCGCACGCCCCCGTGCACCAGCTTGGTGGCACGCGACGAGGTACCCTTGGCGAAATCCTCCGCCTCCAGCAGCACCACGCTGTGGCCGCGCAGCGCGGCGTCCAGCGCCACGCCCAGGCCCGTGGCGCCGCCGCCCACCACCACCAGATCGACCTTGCGCGGCTCGGCCAGGCGCTCCAGCAGCGCGGCGCGGTCGGTAGGCAAAGGTGCAGCGGTCATGGTCGAATACTATTTATTTGATAGCTGTCTGCGCCTGCTGCACAAGGGCCAGGCGCTGATTTTGCTTGAAACTCAAAGCCCGTCATGCAGTGCCGCCGACGCCCATCATCCTCGAACGGCCGCGGAGCAGGCGATGCGCGTGACTGCCGTGGCCGCGCACGCACCGGCCAGTGGCGGTGCGGCCTCCTCGCGCAGCAAGCGGTACGAAGGCGCATCGGCGCCTCAGGGTGGTGTCTCACGTCTTTGCCCATCCCCGCGCCCGCTCCACCGCCTCTCGCCAGCGCGCGATGCGCGCCCGCCGGGCGGATTCGGTCAGCGTCGGCTCGAAGCGGCGCTCGACCGCCCACTGCGCGGCGATTTCCGCCCCGCCTGCCCACACCCCCGTGGCCAGCCCGGCCAGGTAGGCGGCGCCGAGCGCGGTGGTCTCGGTGACCTGCGGTCGCACCACCGGCACGCCCAGCAGGTCGGCCTGCAGCTGCATCAGCAGGTCGTTGCCGCTGGCGCCGCCGTCCACGCGCAGCTCGGTCAGCGCCAGGCCGGCGTCGCGGCTCATGGCGCCAAACATGTCGGCCGACTGCAGGGCGATGGCCTCCAGCGCGGCGCGGGCGATGTGGGCACGGGTGCTGCCGCGCGTCAGCCCCACCAGCGTGCCGCGCGCGCGGCCGTCCCAGTCCGGCGCGCCCAGGCCGGCGAAGGCGGGGACCAGGAACACGTCGCCCGTGTCGGGCACGCTGGCGGCCAGCGCCTCGACCTCGGGCGCGCTCTGGATGATCTGCAGCCCGTCGCGCAGCCACTGCACGGTGGCCCCCGCCATGAACACCGAGCCCTCCAGGCAGTAGGCGGTGCGCCGCCCGTCCGCGCCGGCCGGCCCCTGCCAGCCCACGGTGGTGAGCAGGCGGTTGCGGCTGCGCACGGCCCGCCCGCCGGTGTTCATCAGCATGAAGCAACCGGTGCCATAGGTGTTCTTGGCCATGCCGGGCGCGAAACAGGCCTGGCCGAAGGTGGCCGCCTGCTGGTCGCCCGCCACGCCGGCGATGGGCAGCGGTGTGCCCAGCAGATCCGAATCGGTCTCGCCGAGCAGGCCGCTGGAAGGCACGATCTGCGGCAGCACCGCGCGCGGGATGCTGAACAGGCGCAGCAGCTCCTCGTCCCACGCCAGCGTGTGGATGTTCATCAGCATCGTGCGGGCGGCGTTGCTGGGGTCGGTGGCGTGGGTGCGGCCGCCGGTGAGCTGGTAGATCAGCCAGCTGTCGATGGTGCCGAAGGCCAGATCGCCCGCCTCGGCCCGGGCGCGCGCGCCGGGCACGTTGTCCAGCAGCCACTCGAGCTTGGTGGCGGAGAAGTAGGCGTCCAGCACCAGCCCGGTCTTGCGCTGGATGGCCGCCGCCTTGCCAGCGCGGCGCAGCTGCTCGCAGCGCGCGGTGGTGCGCCGGTCCTGCCAGACGATGGCCGGCGCCACCGGCTGGCCCGTGGCGCGGTCCCACAGCACCGTGGTCTCGCGCTGGTTGGTGATGCCGATAGCTACTATTTCAGGAGCTGCCTGCGCCCGCCCCGAAAGGGCCGAAGGCAGTTTTTGCACACATTCCCGGGCCACGGCCAGCTGGGTGGCCCAGATCTCCGCCGCGTCGTGCTCCACCCAGCCGGGGTGCGGGAAATGCTGCGCGAACTCGCGCTGGGCCAGCGCCGCCACCCGCCCACGCTCGTCGAACACGATGGCGCGGCTGCTGGTGGTGCCTTGGTCGAGGGCGAGGAGGTAGCGCATGGCGCAAGCGTAGCGGATTCGGCCGCCCCCGGGCCAGCCGGATGCGCCAGCGGACCCGGCGCGTAAACTGGCCCGCCCGCCTTTGCACCTACGCCCCGCACCGCCATGACCAGCACCGCCTCCGCACTTCCGCCCACCACCCGAATCGCCTTCATCGGCGGCGGCAACATGGCCAGCGCCGTCATCGGCGGGCTGATCCGGCGCGGGCTTGCGGCCGCGCAGGTGGCGGTGGTGGAGCCCTTCGAGGCCGCGCGCGCCGCCCTGCTGGCGCAGCACGGCGTGACCGCGCAGCCGGCGGCGGGCGAGGCACTGCGTGGCGCCGACCTGGTGGTCTGGGCCGTCAAGCCGCAGATGTTCCGCGAAGCCGCCGCGCCAGTGCGCGATCTGGCGGGCGGCGCGCTGCACCTTTCCGTGATGGCCGGCATTCGCGCCAAAGCCATCGCCCAGGCGGCCGGCGCCACGCGCATCGTGCGCTGCATGCCCAACACGCCGGCGCTGGTCGGCAAGGGCATGACCGGGCTGTTCGCCAGCCCCTCCGCCAGCGCCACCGACCGCGCGCTGGCCGAGGCCGTGATCGCCACCACCGGCGACTGGCTGTGGGTCGAGCGCGAGGAGCAGCTCGACGCCGTGACCGCCCTCTCCGGCTCCGGCCCGGCCTACGTGTTCTATTTTCTGGAAGCCATGCAGCAGGCCGGCACCGAGCTCGGCCTCACGCCCGAACAGGCCCGCCGCCTGGCCGTCGGCACGTTCGCCGGCGGCGCCCAGCTGGCCGCCGATTCACCCGAGCCCCTGGCCACCCTGCGCGAGCGCGTCACCAGCAAGGGCGGCACCACCCACGCCGGCCTGACCGTGATGCGAGAAGCCGGCATGGACCAGTCCTTCATCGCCGCCATGAAGGCCGCCGCGCGCCGGGCCAGGGAACTCGGCGAGGAATATTGACCACCCCCCTGAGTCGCTGACGCGCCTTCCCCCCTCTCTCTTCGGGAGGGGGGACAACGCCAGTGCTCGGTACAAGCCCGAGCACGGCGTTCACCCGTATGGCCTGCTCCGCGGCCGTCTGGGGGTGCCAGAACTATCTGCGCGCCCTGTTGTTCGCTCTTAGGCCGAGCGAAGCGATGGCCCGTGTTCCCCAATCCCCTCTGGCCGTGCCGAGAAGCGCAGGGCGTGGGGCGGGCGCGGCCACCGAAGGATGGCCGCGCTTCGTGCTCTGACTCGCTGCGGCTGTTCGAGCGGAGCGGCGTAGCCGCAAAGCGAGTTCCGCAGCGCCGCCCCACGACCGAGCATCGCAGGTTGCCCGCAGCGAAGCGCAGGGACACGGCAAGTGGGGTCGCCTTTCTTTTGCCTACTTTTCTTTGGCGAAGCAAAGAAAAGTAGGTGCGCCGCCGGGCGCACGTCCCGGCCTGCGGCGCTCCCAAAGCAACTACGTTTTCAATAGCTGCCTGCGCCCGCCACGCCTGGTCAAAACAGCGATTCAACTCAAAAACTGGTGTGCCGGCGGTCCGCAGGGCCAAACGCATCCCGGCGTGCGGCGCCCCCCCCAAAAAGGGCGCATCGGCAGCAACATCCAGGGAGCACGCCAAACGGCTTCGACGGGCTCAGCCCGAACGGAGGGCGTCGTCCACGCCGCGCAAGAAATTCCCAGCCAGATCAAGCCACAGCCCTTGCGTGACGGGCGCAGCCAGCTATCAGTTCAGGATCGAATCCGGCATTGCACTGCCTTCAAGCCAGCGCCAGCACGATCCCCACGAACACCGCCAAACTGATCCAGTGGCTCTTGGAAAAGGCGACGAAGCACCCTGCCCGCTCGCGTCGGCGGATCAGCGTGTAGTGCCACACCACCTGCGCCGCCGCCACCCCGAATGCCGCGACCAGAAAGCCCGATGACGCGTGCCGCAGGGCGATCCAGAGCCAGATCGCCAGGTAGGTAGCAAAGAACAGCATCACCGCCGCCACGTCGGCGCGGCCCAGCGTGATGGCCGAGGTCTTCATGCCGATCTTCAGGTCGTCGTCGCGGTCGACCATGGCGTACTCCGTGTCGTAGGCCAGCACCAGCGCGATCTTGCCCAGGAACAGCCACAGCGCCTCCAGCGGCACCGTGGCCTGCACGGCGGCGTAGGCCATGGGGATGCCGAAGCCGAAGGCGATGCCCAGCACCGCCTGCGGCATGGCAAAGAAGCGCTTGGTGAAGGGGTAGGCGATGGTCACCAGCAGCGCCGGCACCGACCAGGCGATCACCAGCGCGTTGGTGGTGAGCGCCAGGCCAAACGCCACCAGCGCCAGCGCCGCACCCAGCAGCAGCGCCTCGCGCACGCTCACCTGGCCGCTGGTGACGGGGCGGCGCGCGGTGCGCTTGACGTGGCGGTCGAAATCGCGGTCGGCCACGTCGTTGATGCAGCAGCCGGCCGAGCGCATCAGGATGGTGCCGAGCACGAACACCACCAGCAGGTGCCAGCCCGGGAAGCCCCCCGCCGCCAGCCACAATGCGCCCAGCGTGGGCCACAGCAGCACCAGCCAGCCGGCCGGCCGGTCCCAGCGGATCAGGTCCAGGTACAGCGCCAGCCGGCTGCGCGGCGCGGGCGCGTCGGGCGGTGGAACAGTGGGCGTGGCGTTCATGGATGACTCTGTTTTTGATAGCTGCCTGCGCCAGTCACGCAAGGGCTGGAGCCCGATTTTGCTTGAAATCTCATGCCGGGCGCCGATGCCGGTCATGGCCGATGACAGCGGCAGCCACCAGCAACGACAACGCCCCCAGCAGCAGCCCGCCCAGCACGTCCGACAGGTAGTGCACGCCCAGCAGCACGCGGCTGGCGGCGATGACCGCCACGGCGCCGGCGCCCAGCAGCGCCACCGCGGCGCGCCGGCCCGGTGCCGCGCGCACCGCCACCAGCCAGGTGAGCAGGCCGTACACCAGCATTGCGCCGGCCGCATGGCCGCTGGGGAAGCTGAAGCCCGACACCAGCAGATCCGACGCCTGCGGGGGCCGCGTGCGTTCGACGGCGTGCTTGAGCACCCGCACCAGCAGGCTGTTGCCCAGCACCGCCAGCAGCCACACCGCCGCCGTGAAGCGCTGTCCCTGCCACAGCAGCGCCAGAGCCACCAGCAGGGCCACACCGGTGAGCACCAGCATGTCGCCGGCGTCGCTGATCCAGACGATGGCCTGCCGCGGCAGCACATCGGCCAGCCCTGCAGCAGTGTTCGCGGCGGCGCGGTCCCAGCCGGCCAGCGCCGAGTCTGCGCCCAGCGTCACCTGCCAGGCCAGCAGGGCGAAGGCCGCTGCGCCGGCCGCCACCAGCGCCACGGCCAGGGCCCAGTCGATGGGCGGCGGCGGACTGCCGGGTAGGGGTGCGGTGTGCCGCCAGCGCCGGTACAGGGCCGCTGCGGTCAGCATCAGCAAGACCAGCAGCAGCCAGGGCGCCAGAGGGTCGAGTTGCGCCTGGAGGGCGCGCGCCCCGAGCACCCAGTCGGGCGGCAGCAGCGAGCGCGCATGGAACGGCGCCAGGCGGCTCACGTCAGCCGCGTCACGCCGGGCAGTTCACAGGCGTAGATGGCGTTGCGCAGCGCGGCGATGGCCTCGTAGCGCGTGAAGCTGCGGCGCCAGGCCAGCACCACGCGGCGTGTGGGCGGCTCGCCGCCGCTGTCGTCGTCGATCTTCAGGTAGCGCAGCAGCGCGGCGTCGCTGTGGCCGGAGGCCGGCGTACCGGCCGCATCCAGCGCCTCGGGCGGCACCGACAGGCGCGGCACCAGCGTCACGCCCATGCCGGCCGCCACCATGTGCTTGATGGTTTCCAGCGACGAGCCCTCGAAGGTCTTGCGGATGCCCTCGGCACCGCCGCCCACCGGTGCCGCAAAGCGCGCGAACTCGGGGCAGACCTGCAGCACGTGGTCGCGGAAGCAATGGCCGGTGCCCAACAGCAGCATGTGCTCGTGCTTGAGCTGCTCGGTGGTGACCGAAGCGCGCCGGGCCAGCGAGTGGCCGGCCGGCACCGCGGCCATGAAGGGCTCGTCGTACAGCGCGGCGGTGGCCAGGCCGGTGTCGGGGAAGGGCTCGGCCAGGATCGCGCAATCGATCTCGCCGGTGCGCAGCATCTCCAGCAGGCGCGCGGTGAAGTTCTCCTGCAGGATCAGCGGCATCTGCGGCGTGTGGTCGATCACCTGGCGCACCAGGTCGGGCAGCAGGTAGGGGCCGATGGTGTAGATCACGCCCAGCTTCAGCGGCCCGGCCAGCGGATCCTGCCCCCGCTTGGCGATGGCCTTGATCTCCGCCGCCTGCTCCAGCACGCTCTGCGCCTGGCGCACGATCTCCTCGCCCAGCGGCGTCACGCTCACCTCGCCGGCGCTGCGCTCGAACAGCTTGATCTCCAGCTCGTCTTCCAGCTTCTTGACCGCCACCGACAGCGTCGGCTGCGAGACGAAGCAGGCCTCGGCGGCCTTGCCGAAGTGCTTTTCCCGGGCCACGGCGACGATGTATTTCAGTTCCGTCAGGGTCATTCGCGCCTTCCGCCCCATGCCAGCGTCAACGCCATGGCCACGGCCGCGCTCCAGGGTCGATCCCCGCTGCGCGGGGCCCCTTGCCCTTGCCTGCGCACGGCCACGGCGACGATGTATTTGAGTTCCGTCAGGGTCATCGGGTTTTCCCAGCCACAGACGCACGCCGCTGTCCATCACCTGCACAGCTTGACGCCCGCAAGCCAAAGCCGCACGCGCTGGCTGCAGCCATCGGCGCGGGGCGGTGCTTCGGTTCGGTGCGTGTCATGGTCGGAATCCGGGCGGAGCCGACATTCTGACCTGAATCGGTGCCCCGGCGCGACGAGGTCCGTGGGCGCTCAGGGTTTGAGCGCAGCCGCCTCCGCGGCGCAGTCGGCGCGGGTGCCGCGCCCTGCCGCCCGTGCGGCGCGGATCTCGCCCTCGGCGGCCCGCATCTGGGCTTCGAACACCGGGTCGGCGTGCAGGCGCGCCACCGCGGCCGCACCGACCACGCGGCCGGCTTCCACGTCGCTCTGCCAGTGCACGCCGCAGACCACCCGGCTCTGGCCGAAGGCGTAGCCGCGCTGCTGCAGGGCGTCGGTGCGGTCCGGCATCAGCTCGCTCAGCACCAGCGCCCAGGCCCAGCCCAGCGCGGCGTGGCCGGAGGGGTAGGAGCCGTCCTTGGCCAGCTTGGGCTCTTCCTCGGGCGTGCAGCTGCCGTCCTGGTGCGCGGCGAACGGGCGGGTGCGCTTGTAATGGTCCTTGGCGCGGTAGGTGGACAGGCCGGCATCCACCAGCGTGCGGCGCATCAGCGTGTACAGGTGGGGCGTGGCCTGGGGCGTGATGTCGAGGTGGGCGGCGCAGGCGAAGGCGCCGGTGGCGGTGGGGAAGTCGAGCCGCGCATCGGCCTTGGCCAGAGCGCCGCGCGGGCCGGCCAGTTGCGGGCGCGTGGCGCGGTAGGTGGCCTCGTCCTCCGCCTGCGCGGCTGAACCGCTGGCCGGCGGCTCGGGCAGCAGCGCCAGGCTGTCGGGCAGCACCGAACGATCCAGGTAACCGCGCAGCAGGCCGGGCCGCAACTCGCCGATCTGCGCCGGGTCGGTGGGCGGCACGGGGCCGGCGCCCGGCGCATGGGCGCAGGCGCCGAGCAGGGCCGCCAGGCCCAGGGCTGCCAGGGAACGCAGGATGCCGGATGCCATCATGGATGTCTCCTCAGGGTTGCAGGTTTGCCGGCCATGGTGGCGCCTGCCGCCGCGCGCCGCAACGTCGTGTTGTCGCTGCTGCGACGGGGGCGCGGCGGCTAAGATGCAAGTCCACACTCACCTCGAAGGGGACCGACGATGCGAGCAACCCTGCCCTTTCTGGCCACCAGCCTGCTTGCCGCGCTGGTGCTGGCCGGCTGCGGTGGCGACGACAACGCCCCCGCCGACCGCTACGCCGGCGTGATCGAAACCCCCTGCCGCCAGTCGCCGGTGGTGATCGACCGCACGCTCGGCGGGGCGCCTGCCAACGAGCGCATCACCTACACGCTGAACCAGCGCTCTGACGGGAAGCTGGGGCTGAATCAGGCCACCACCTACTACCGGGACGCTGCCTGCGCTGAACGCCTGGTCAAGATGCAGCAATCCATCGGCGAGACATCAACGGTGGCCTTCGACGGTGACGTCACCCTCTCGGTGAACGGCCAGCCGGTCACCGCCCAGCGCGTGACACTGGTCTACGAGTACGTGGACGACTTCTTCAACTTGCAACTGTTTTCCTTCGTCGGTCTTTATGCGGGCTCCTGTTGGCAAACCGACCACGTGGAATGCCCGTGGCGCCTCAACGGCAAAACACTCACGCAGAAGGACCTCTGGTGGACCGACGGCACCACCGTGCAGTTCGGCCAGCTGGACAGCATCGGCGCCGACGGCTACCCCACCGCGCTCGACCCGAACCGCGTAGGCACGTTCACGACACCCTGACACGGGGCCAAGCCAGCCGCTACGCCCTCAGGTACCCCTCCCGCCCGCCCAGCCAGCGGTCCAGGTGGCGGCGGGCCAGTTCGGGGTGACGGTCCAGCAGCTGGGGCGCGGCGCGACGCGCCCACTGCAACAGGGGCGCGTCCTGCTGCAGGTCGGCAAAGCGCAGCAGCGCGGCGCCGCTCTGGCGCGCGCCCAGGAATTCGCCGGGGCCACGGATTTCCAGGTCGCGCCGGGCGATCTCGAAGCCGTCTGCCGTTTCCGCCATGGCCTTGAGGCGTTCGCGCGCCGTCTCGCCCAGCCGCCCGCCCTCGGGCGCCGAATACAGCAGCACGCAGGCCGAGGCCGCCGCGCCACGCCCCACGCGGCCGCGCAGCTGGTGCAGCTGGCTGAGACCGAAGCGCTCGGCGTGCTCGATCACCATCAGGCTGGCGTTGGGCACATCCACCCCCACCTCGATCACCGTGGTGCTAACCAGCACCGGCATGGCGCCGCTGGTGAACAGCCCCATCACCGCCCGCTTCTCGGCCGGCGGCATGCGCGAATGGAGCAGACCGATCATCTGGCCGGGAAGGGCCTCGCTGAGTTCGGCGTGAGTCTCGGTGGCGTTGCGCAGATCCAGCGCCTCGCTCTCCTCGATCAGCGGGCAGACCCAGTAGACCTGCCGGCCCTGGGCGATCTGGGCGCGGATGCGCTCCAGCACCTCGGCACGCCGGTGGCCGGAAACCAGCCTGGTGACCACCGGCGTGCGGCCGGGCGGCAGCTCGTCGATGGTGGAAACATCCAGGTCAGCGTAGTAGCTCATGGCCAGGGTGCGCGGTATGGGTGTGGCGCTCATCATCAGCAGGTGCGGTTCCTGCTCGGATTCAGAGAGCTTGTTGCGCAGATCCAGCCTCTGCTGCACACCGAAACGGTGCTGCTCGTCGATCACCGCCAGACCCAGCCGCGCGAAGCGCACCTGCTCCTGGATCACGGCGTGCGTGCCCACCACCAGCGCGGCCTCGCCGGAGGCGACGGCGGCCAGCATCTCTGCACGTTCCTTCTTCTTCTGGCCGCCGGTGAGCCAGGCCACGCGCTGGCCGCGCGCCGCCAGCAGCGGCGCCAGCCAGCCGACCAGCTTGGCGAAGTGCTGCTGGGCCAGGATCTCGGTGGGTGCCATCAGCGCGCACTGCCAACCAGCCTCGATGGCCACGCAGGCGGCCAGCGCGGCCACCACGGTCTTGCCGCTGCCCACGTCACCCTGCAGCAGGCGGTGCATGGGCTGCTCGCGCGCCAGGTCGCGGGCGATCTCCTCGGCCACGCGGCGCTGCGCCGCGGTGAGCTGGAAGGGCAGCGCGGCCAGCAACTGCTCAGGCAGGCCACCCGCCGCCGCGCGCAGCACGGGTGCGCGCAGGTGCTCGCGCGCGCGCCGAGCCTGCAGCTGCGACAGCTGCTGCGCCAGCAGCTCCTCGGCCTTCAGCCGCAGCCAGGCCGGGTGGCTGCGGTCTTCCAGTTCGGCGAGCACCGCATCCGGCAGCGGTTGGTGCAGGAACGATAGCGAACGCCGCAAGTCCCACAAGGGCCAATCGCCCATTTGATCCAAAACTTCCGGCGCCAGGGTTTCCGACAGGTCGGCTTCGGCCAGACCCGCCAGCACGGCCTTGCGCAGGTAGGGCTGGGGCAGGCCGGCCACCGTGGGGTACACCGGCGTCAGCGCCTGCGGCAGCGCGCCGCCGGCCGCGCGCACCGTGGGGTGCATCATGGTCAGTCCGGCAAAGCCGCCGCGCAGCTCGCCGCGCGCGCGGATGCGCTGGCCCACCGCCATCTGCTTCTGCTGCGAGGGGTAGAAGTTGAAGAAGCGCAGCGTGCAGGTGTCGCTGCCGTCGTTCAGGCTCACCAGCAGCTGCCGGCGCGGGCGGTAGGCGATCTCCTGGTGCGTGACCTCGCCTTCCACCTGCACCGTGTCGCCGTCGCGCGCGTCAGCCAGGCGCACCAGGTGGGTTTCGTCTTCATACCGCAGCGGCAGGTGCAGCGCCAGGTCGATCGGGCGGCTGAGCCCCAGCTTGCGCAGCGCGCGCTGGGGCGCGGACAGCGGCTTGGCGTCGGACGGGGCGTCGCGCCTGGTGCGGGCCGGGGCATCGGGCATGGGACAATTCTGCCCGCTCCCACCACCTTCCTTGGAACGGGCCCGTCCGGCCCTCAAGCGACATGCGCCACTTCACGACGAGCGACTTCGACTTCGCTCTGCCGCCCGAACTCATTGCCCAGCACCCTGCCGCGGAGCGCAGCGCCTCGCGCCTGCTCGACGGCAGCGGCCCCGAGCCGGTGGACCGCGTGTTCCGCGACCTGCCGGGCCTGCTGCGGCCGGGCGACCTGCTGGTCTTCAACGACACCCAGGTGGTCAAGGCGCGCCTGTTCGGTGAAAAGCCCACCGGCGGCAAGCTGGAACTGCTGGTCGAGCGCGTGCTGGAAGACGGCACCGTGGCCGCGCACATGAAGGTGAGCAAGAAGCCGCCCGCGGGCACGGTGCTGCGGATGGACGGCGGCTTCGAGGCCGAACTGCTGGGCCGCTGGCCCGAGGCTCACGGCCCCTTGTTCCACCTGCTCTTTTCTGGTGACGCGTATGCGCTGATGGCGGCGTACGGCCACGTGCCGCTGCCGCCGTACATCGCACACGAAGATTCCGCCGAAGACGAATCCCGCTACCAGACCGTGTTCGCCCGCAACCCAGGCGCCGTGGCCGCGCCCACGGCGGCGCTGCACTTCGACCAGACGCTGCTGGACGCGCTGGCGGCGCGCGGCGTGCAGCGCGCCGCCGTCACCCTGCACGTGGGTGCTGGCACTTTCCAGCCGGTGAAGACGGAGAGCATCGCCGAGCATGTGATGCACCGCGAGCGCTACCACGTGCCACAGGCGACGCAGGAGGCCATCGCCGCCTGCCGCGCGCGTGGCGGCCGCGTGGTGGCCGTGGGCACCACCAGCGTGCGCACGCTGGAGAGCTGGGCGCAAAGCGGCGAGGCCAGCGGCGACACGGGCATCTTCATCACGCCGGGCTTCGGGTTCCGCGTGGTGGACGCGCTGATCACCAACTTCCACCTGCCGCGCAGCACGCTGATGATGCTGGTGAGCGCCTTCGCGGGCTACGAGCACGTGATGGCGCTGTACCGCCATGCCATCGCCCAGCGCTACCGCTTCTTCAGCTACGGCGATGCGATGTGGCTCGAGAGCGCAGCCGCGCCCGTGCATCAGGCCGCGGCGGGCCGCTGATCACCGGGTTCTGCCAGTCGCGCCTCGAACAGGCGTTGCTCAAGCCGCTGCATGGCATTCGCCCAGCCCTGCTGCCCAGCGCTGTCACGCGCGTCGATCACCATGCGGGTGCGATAGCTTTCCTGATCCGCGGGCAGTGCCAGGTGCGCGCAGCTGCGCTGCAGCCGGTTCAAGGCCTCGGCCTCCGTACCTTCGAGCAGCGCCAGCACACGACCGCGACCCCACGGCAACACCGTCTCGGCCGGCGAGAGCGCATCGCCGATCTGCCGTTGCAGGGCGTTCTGCAACTTGGCCATGCGGATGACGTCGCCGGCCGCATCCAACGCGTCCCACTGGACCAGTTCCACCAGGGCCATGCAGCGCAGTACGCGGCCGCCGCCGGGCCCGGCCGAAGCAGCCAGCGCGGTCGCGCCGGATCGCAACAGCGGCGCCTTGCCACGGTCGAGGTGCGCCAGAGACTGCACGAGCAGGCCCACGAGCCGCCCGATCTCGTCCTGCGCCCCCACGCCCATCTGCACGGGAGCGCCACGCGTCATGAACCCGAGCAACCCGTCGGCGGCCTGTCGCAGCGGGCGGAAAAGACGCCACAGCACGGTGATCAACACCGCCGTGGCCAGCAAGGTGGCCACCAGCGCGGCCAGCAGCACGCCCACCGGGGTCAGCCACGCCGGGTGCAGAGTGACCAGCGCCAGCAACGCAAGCAAAGGCACATGCGTGGCCACAAACGCGATCAAGAAGCTCTTGACCGCCACCGACCGATACCATTTCACCGTGTGCGTCCCACCAGAATCCGCCGCACCGGCCCTGTGGGCGACGTGTACCTCAGTCTAGGCGACCCCATGGGCGACGTGGCGCGCAGAACTTCACGGTTCCGCTGCCGGATCGCGTGGCGGCGCGCGCCCGGTGCCGTCAACCCGGCAGGGCACCCGCGGCCTCGCCAGTATGGTTCAGGCGGTAACCTGAACCAGCACCCGAGCGCCTTCGATCCTGATCGGGTAGCTGCGGATGGCATCCACGCAGGGTTCCAGCGTCGCTTCGCCGGTGCGGATATCGAAGCGGCCCTGGTGGAACGGACACTCGATCTCATGCCCCTCCAGAAAGCCGTCGCACAGGCGCGCGTGGCCGTGCGAGCAGATGTTGTCGGTGGCGAACAGCTCGCCGGCCTCGGTCTTGTAGACGGCGATGTCGCGGTCGCCGGCGGCCACGCCGATGGCGGCGCCTTCAAAGATGTCGTCCATCGCGGCGACGTCGGTCCAGGTGCTCATGCGGGTCTCCTTGTCAGTTGTGTCGGGCGCCCAGAGCTCCATGGCGCATCGACCGGGTGCGGTCAGATCGGATAGATGATGGAGTTGGGGATCATCTCGCTGTCGTAAACGGCAACGCGTTCGGCAAACCTCAGGCCGTCTGGCGTACGCACCACCCGGTCGAGGTAGCGGCCGACGTTGAACACGGTCGACAGGCCATTGAGCTTGGTGCGGAACACGGCGTAATTGGATTCGCAGCGGATGGCGCCGTCGCCCTCCACGCCGCGCAGCACCGGCGTGCCGACCACGTGGCGCTGGTAGTACGGGTCGTGGAACAGCGTTTCCTGGATGCCGTACACGCGGTCGCGCAGGCTGGCCTTACCGTCGAAGGCCAGGGTGCTGAGGGGAAAGCCGCGCTCGTGGTTCTCCCGCGGCTGCAGCTTGTAGACACAGTCGTCGGTGAAGAAGTCGGGCCACAGCTCCCAGCGCCCGCTGTCCACCGCGGCGGCGTAGTCGGCCTGCAGTTGCACCACGGCCAGCCAGGTGTCGAAATCGAGCTTCATGCGGGTTGCTCCATCACCTTGCGCCAATAGTCGTACATGCCGCGAATGAGGGTCTCGGTGACCATGTGGTCGGTCTCTTCGACGCCTCGCCCGCCCAGCTCGGCCAGCGCCCGGTGCCCGGGCTTCTGCGTGAAGCCGCACTGCGAGAGTTCGATGGCTTCGCCGTCGTCGGCGCTCACAAAGCCCGCCGGGCCGAACAGGTTGGCCTGGCGCAGGCGGCGCGCCGTCATCTCGGGGGTGTCGTCGGCGAAGCCGAAGTGCGTCCAGACGAAATCGAAGTTGCCGTGCCCGTCGGGCTGGATGTGGCGGGTGGAGACGCTGTTGACCTGCTGCTGGAAGATCACGCTGGGGAAGATGGTGGTCATCACCGCCGTCGGTTCACCCCACCAGTCCTCGTGCACGATGTCGAGGAAACGCTTGTCCTCCAGTTCCATGGCGGCCTTGAAGCTCGACACCTGCGACACGTCGGACTGCTTGCCGGCGTTGCCGCGCGTCGAGATCATGGCGGCATGGCGGTGGTGGGCGTCCATCTTCAGCGCGGCCTTGTTGTCGGCGCGCCAGAGGCCGAAGGTGACGAACCAGGTGTGCAGCAGGCCCGGGTGGTACGGGTCCTTGATGTTCTCCTGCATCAGCTTCCAGTTGCCCGGAATGCGCTGGCGGTTGTAACCCAGGATGGTGAGTTCGCGGCCGTTGAACAGGCGGTCGAAGTACGGCAGGATGGTCGGGCCCAGGTAGTCTTCCAGCGGCTCCACATCCGGATCGAAGCTGGCGAACACCACGCCGCCGCGGCTGGCCACCTTGAGTTTGGTGAGACCATGCTCCTTGGGGTTGAAATCGGCCGGCATGCCGCCCTTCACCTGGCCGTCCTGGCGTACGCCCCGGCGCAGCGGCACACCCTGCAGGTCGCCGCTCAGCGTGTAGCTCCACTGGTGGTAGGGGCAGACGAATTCCTTCACGCCGCTGCCGTGTCGCGCGCGGCAGAACTGCATGCCGCGGTGGGCGCAGACGTTCTCGAAGCAGTGCAACTGCCCGTCGGCGGCGCGGCTGAGGATCACCGAACGCTCGCCGACCACGGTGCGCTTGAAGTCGCCCGGCCTGGGCACCTCGGCCTCCAGGCCCACGTAGCACCAGTGGCCACGGTAGAAGAAGCGCTCCAGCTCTTCGCGATGCAGCTGCTCGTCGGTGTAGACGGCGAACGGGATGCGGCTGGTGTCGCCGGCCTCCCATTGCAGCGCGGCGGCGGGCCGCGCCGGGGTCTGCGCCTCGCTCATGGCTTGTCTCCTGTGATGGTTCGCGGATGTTTCCGCCGATGATGCCGCGACCCGGATCATTCATCAATGCACCGACGGTGATACGCTTCATTCACTGGATGAATGATGAAATGACACCGTGGACCTGTCCCGCATCGACCTGAACCTGCTGCTGGTGCTGCACCGGCTGCTGCAGGAGCGCCATGTGTCGCGCAGCGCAGCGGCGCTGGGGCTCACCCAGCCGGCCGTCAGCAACGCATTGCGGCGCCTGCGCAGCCTGCTGGGCGACGACCTGCTGGTGCGCACCGCTGGCGGCATGCGGCCCACGCCCTACGCCGAGCGGCTCGCCGGTCCGCTGGCGCAGGCGCTGGGTGCCCTTGAATGGGCGCTCAGCACGCGCGAGCAGTTCGACCCCGCCGCCAGCGAGCGCCGCTTCACGCTGGCGCTGTCCGACGTCGGCGAGATCTATTTCCTGCCGGTGCTGATGCCGGCACTGGCCACGGAAGCCCCCGGCGTGACGCTGCGCGTGGTGCCGCTGGCACTGCCCGACCTGGCCGAGGCCATGGCCGCCGGCGAGGTGGACCTGGCCCTGGGCTCCCTGCCTGGCCTGCAGAGCGGCTTCTACCAGCAGGCACTGCTGCGCCAGCGCTACGTGTGCCTGATGCGCGAGGGCCACCCCGGCGCCGCCCGGCGGCTGACGCGCGCCGCGTTCACCGGCTTCGACCATGTGCGCGTGGAGGCGCTTGGCACCGGCCACGGCCGGGTGGACGAAGCATTGGCCCGCGCCGGGCTGGCACGGCGGATCCGCCTGTCGGTACCCAACTTCGTGGCGCTGGGTCACGTGCTGCGCAGCACCGACCTGGTGGCCACCGTGCCCGAGCGCCTGGCCGAGCGCATCGGCGCTCCGCTCGGCCTGCTCACGCGCCCGCTGCCCGTGCGCCTGCCCAGCCCCGAAATCCACCAGCTCTGGCACGCCACCCGGCACCGCGACAGCAGCCACCAGTGGCTGCGCGCCTTCATCGCCCGGCTGTTCGCCGACGCGCCGGCGGCGCGTGTGCGGGTCAACGGCCGCTGAAGGAAAAAGCCAGGAATCGCCGATAATTGCGGCCCTCGCGCGCGCTGGCGCGCGTTCCTGCCCATTGCGCACCGGCGCACGGGCCGATTCACTATTGCCGGGTGCTCCGGCCACCGGCCTCCCCAGGCACCAGCCCCTTCTGCCATGTCCGCAACCCAGATCCCCACCGACCCGTTCACGCAGCGCCTGCAGCAGATCCGCCAGCAGATCGCCCAGGGGCAGCTGCGCGAAGCCGCGCAGGCGCTGAACGAGGTCCAGAAGCAGCACCCGACCGACCCGCGCATCGCCTTGCTGGGCATGCGCATGGCCGACAAGGCCGGCAACCCCGCCGCAGCCATTCAGGCCGCCCGCAAGGCGCTGGAGCTGTCGCCCGACTGGCACGTGACCCTGGTGGAACTGGCCAAGCTGCTGGCCGAGCAGGACCAGCGCGACGAGGCCATGAAGCTGATCCGCCGCGCCATCGACATGGAGCCGTTCGACACCGACGTCCGCGTCGCGGCCATCAACGTGGCGGCCCGGGCCGGCCAGCCGGACCAGGCACTCACCTGGGCCCGCCAGGGCGTGCAGAACCACCCGGACCACCTGGGCATGCAGCTGTACCTGGCCCAGGCCCTGCTGGAGCGGCGCGAGTTCGCGGAGGCGCGGACGCACTTCGAGGCGATTCAGCAGCGCCAACCCCAGAGCATCGACGCCCTGCTGGGCCGGATGGCGTGCGAACGGGCCATCGGCTCCCCAGAGCGCCTCCGGCTGCTGGCCGACCAGGCCCTGGCCGCTCAGCCCGGCGACGCCAACGTGCGCTTTTGGCACGACCTGGCCTACGGCCGCACGCCGGCCACCCGGCCGGACAGCGCGATCACCACCCTGTTCGACAGCTACGCGCCCGATTTCGACATGCACATGGTGGCCGGCCTGAAGTACCAGCTGCCCAGGCGCATCGCCGAGCTTCTGGTGCAGACCTGGCCGGACCGCCGCTTCAACCTGCTGGACCTGGGCTGCGGCACCGGTCTGCTGGGGCTGTACCTGGGCCCCATCGAGGGCCACATCATCGGCGTCGAGCTGTCGCAGAAGATGATCGACCAGGCCACCCGGCATGGCGTCTATTCGCGCTTTCACCGCGTCAACCTGCGCGATGCGCTGGCGGCCACGCCGGCCGACCACTACGAGGCGATTGTCTGCGCCGACGTGCTGCCCTACGTGGGCGACCTGGCTTCCGTGATCCCCAATGCGCTGCGCGTGCTCAAGCCGGGCGGGCTGTTCGTGTTTTCCTGCGAAGCCGCCGGCGAGGACGAGGCCGACCTGGTGCTGCGCCCCGCGTCCCTGCGCTACGCCCACAAGGCCTCGGCCGTGCAGCGCGCTTGCGAGGCCGCCGGCTTCACCGACATCAGCATCGAAGACCTGCCCGCGCTGCGCATGGAGAGCGCGCAGCCGCTGCCGGGCTTCCTGGTGACGGCGCGCAAGCCCGCCGCGGCCTGAGCCTCGCCCTCCCAAGACCGCGGCCAGCGTCCATGCTCAACTTCGAGCTTCTCGGCACCGACCCCGGCAGCCACGCCCGGCGCGGGCGCCTGACGCTGAACCACGGCGTGGTGGAAACGCCGATCTTCATGCCCGTGGGCACCTACGGCACCGTCAAGGGCGTGATGCCGCGCAGCCTGCACGAGATGGGCGCGCAAATCATCCTGGGCAACACCTTCCACCTGTGGATGCGCCCGGGCCTCGACATCCTGCGCGCGTTCGGCGGCCTGCACCGCTTCGAGAACTGGGACAAGCCCATCCTCACCGATTCCGGCGGCTTCCAGGTCTGGTCGCTGGGCGAGATGCGCAAGATCAGCGAGGAAGGCGTGAAGTTCGCCAGCCCCGTCAATGGCGACCGGCTGTTCCTCACACCCGAGACCAGCATGCAGATCCAGACGGTGCTGAACAGCGACATCGTCATGCAGTTCGACGAGTGCACGCCCTACGAGACCAAGGGCCGCATCACCACCGAGGCCGAGGCGCGCGCCAGCATGGAGCTCAGCCTGCGCTGGGCGCGGCGCTGCCAGGCCGAGTTCACGCGGCTGGAGAACCCCAACGCGCTGTTCGGCATCGTGCAGGGCGGCATGTTCGAGCACCTGCGGCAGGAATCGCTGGAGCAGCTGGTGGCCATGGACTTCCCCGGCTACGCCATCGGCGGCGTCAGCGTGGGCGAGCCCAAGGACGACATGCTGCGCATCACCGCGCACACACCGCACCGCCTGCCGGCCCACAAGCCGCGCTACCTGATGGGCGTGGGCACGCCGGAAGACCTGGTGTACGGCGTGCAGCACGGCGTGGACATGTTCGACTGCGTCATGCCCACGCGCAACGCGCGCAACGGCCACATGTTCACGCGCTTCGGCGACCTGAAGATCCGCAACGCCCGCCACAAGGACGACCCGCGCCCGATCGACGAGACCTGCACCTGCTACGCCTGCGCCGGCAGCTCGGGCGTGGCCTGGGCCGACGGCGGGCGCGACGGTTTCAGCCGCGCCTACCTGCACCACCTGGAGCGCTGCGGCGAGATGCTGGCCCCCATGCTGGCCACGGTGCACAACCTGCACTACTACCTGCAGCTGATGAGCGGCATCCGCGCCGCGCTGGACGCCGGACAACTGGCCGGCTTCGCCGCCCGCTTCCACGCCGACCGGGCGCGCGGCGTGTAAGCGCCGGTCTTCAGGATTTCAAGCCAAATCGGCCTTCGGCCCTTTCACGGCGGCCGCAGGCAGCTATGGTTTCATGAGCAATCCGGCATGTGCGACGCCATGCCATAGGTGAATTGCGGGCCTTGGCAGACCCGGTCTCAACCCTTCCAGACGAACGGAAACTTCAGCTGGCGCAGGAAGCCGTCGGGCACGTAGTCGCCGAGCACGCCGTACTTCTCGGGCCAGAGCCTGTCGCTCTTCACGGCGGTGCCGAACAGGTAGTCCAGGAAGGCGTAGTGCGCGGCATAGTTCCTGTCGAGCGCCTCCTGATCCTGGCTGTGGTGCCAGTGGTGGAAGTTGGGCGTGACGATGAGGTAGCGCAGCGGCCCCAGCCGCACGCTCACGTTGGCGTGGTTGAACACCGCCTGGAAGCCGACGATGACGATGTACGCGTCGATCACCCCCTTGCTGAAACCCAGCACGTAGATCGGTGCCAGCACCAGCGTGCGGGTGATCAGCAGCTCCAGGATGTGCTGGCGCGAACCGGCCATCCAGTCCATGCACTTGACGCTGTGGTGCACCGCGTGCAGGCGCCACAACAGCGGTACCTCGTGGTAGGCCCGGTGCGTCCAGTACTGCACCAGGTCGGCCACCAGGATGATCAGCAGCACACCGGCCCAGAAAGGCAGGTTGGCGATCCAGCCGCGGATGCCGTCGTGGGCCGCCCAGCCGAAGAAGCGGTGCACCGTCAGGTTGGTCGCCAGCAGCACGAAGCCGACGATCATGTGGTTGACCACGAAATGCTGGAAATCCGTCTGCCACTCGGCGCGGAAGATCGGCTGGTCCTTGCGGTGCGCGAACAGCTTCTCGATGAAGATGAAGATCAGCGACGAACCCAGCAGGTCGAGGATGAACCAGTCCAGCCCGATGTAGGGCGTGCCGTCGGGGAAGTTCGGATCCACGTCCACCTTGTGGCCGCCCAGCAGCGCCGCCAGCGCCACCAGCAGGAAAGCGAACGACGACAGCCAGCGCGTGCGGTTGAAGACGATGTTCACCAGCGCCAGGCCGCCGGCCACCACCATGGCCACCAGCAGCACGTAGCGCATCACGTTCACGTCGTAGCTCTTGCGCAGCTCCGGCGTCGACAGGTACTGCGGAAAGTGGAACACCAGCACGCCCAGGAAGCACAGGATGCCCAGGCTCAGCGCGATCACCCCCGTCACCATGCCCTGGCCGCGCGCCAGCCCGCCGTGGCTGCCCGTCAGCTCCCTCAGTTTGTCGATGTCCAGCATTCCGTGACTCCTCCTCGGCCACTCTCCGTGCGACCGCCCGCGATTCTAGGTTCGGCTCAGCGCGCCAGCAGTTCGCTCACGCGCGCCTGCAGCAGCTCCGGCGTGGCCTGCCCGGCCGGCACCGGTGCGCCCACGTTCAGGCCCACGCGACTGAACATGCCGCGGCGGAACGGGCGGGTCATGGCGCCGTCCTTCTCGATGCGGCTGAAGAACGAACCCCACAGGTTGGTCAGCGCCATCGGCATCACCGGGACGCTCAGGCCGTCGGCGCGCGCCTGCTCCAGGATCTTGACGACGCCGCCCTTGAAGGGCTGCAGCTGGCCGTCGCGCGTGATGCCGCCTTCCGGGAAGATGCCCAGCAGGTCCCCCTCACGCAGCACCTGGGCGGCTTCATCGAAGGCGCGCTGGTAGGTGGCCGGATCCTCCTTCTGCGGCGCGATCGGGATGGCCTTGGCCAGGCGGAACAGCCAGCCCAGCACCGGCACCCTGAAGATGCGGTGGTCCATGATGAAGCGGATCGGCCTCGGGCTGGCCGCCATCAGCAGCACGGCATCGACAAAGCTCACGTGGTTGGCCACCACCACCGCCGGGCCGTCGCCCGGGATCTGCTCGTCGCCCGTGACCTGGTAGCGGTACACCAGGCGCGAGGCCACCCAGGCCACGAAGCGCAACAGGTACTCCGGCACCAGCAGGAAGATGTAGCCGGCCACCACCGCGTTGGCCAGGCCCACGGCCAGGAAGATCTGCGGGATGGTGACGCCGGCCTTGAGCAGCAGACCGGCGATCACGCTGCTGGCGATCATGAACAGCGCGTTCAGGATGTTGTTGGCGGCGATGATGCGGGCGCGGTGTGTGGGCTGCGCGCGCATCTGGATCAGCGCGTACATGGGCACGCTGTACAGACCGGCGAACAGGGCGAGCAGCGCCAGGTCGGCCATCACGCGCCAGTGCGCCGGCTGCGCCACGAAGCTCGCCAGCGTGTAGCCCGTGCTGGGCGCCAGCCCGCGCGAGGCGAAGTACAGGTCGATGGCGAACACCGTCATGCCGATGGCGCCCAGCGGCACCAGGCCGATCTCCACGTGCCGGTGCGACAGCCGCTCGCACAGCAGCGAGCCGATGCCGATGCCCACCGAGAACACCACCAGCAGCAGCGAGGCCACCTGCTCGTCGCCGTGCAGCACCTCCTTGGCGAAGGCCGGGAAGTTGGCCAGGAACACCGCGCCGAAGAACCACATCCACGATATGCCGAGCAGCGAGCGGAACACCGCCACCTGCCGGTGCGCCAGCTTCAGGTTGCGCCAGGTCTCGCTCACCGGGTTCCAGTTGATCACCAGCTGCGGGTCGGTGGCCGGCGTGGGCGGGATGAACTGCGCCGCCACGCGGCCGGCCAGCGCCAGCAGCACGCAGGCGAAGCCCACGTGGTGCGCGCCGATCTCCGGCACCGCCACGATCAGCCCGCCCACCACGTTGCCCAGCAGGATGGCCACGAAGGTGCCCATCTCCACCATGCCGTTGCCGCCGGTCAGCTCGCGCTCGCCCAGGTGGAACGGCAGGTAGGCGAACTTCACCGGCCCGAACACGGTGGAATGCAGCCCCATCAGGAAGGTGCACAGCAGCAGCACCGGCACGCTCTTGAAGAAGAAGCCCAGGGCCGCCAGCGCCATGATGCCGATCTCCAGCCGCTTGACCCAGACGATCATCGCGCGCTTGTCGTACTTGTCGGCCATCTGCCCGCTGGTGGCCGAGAACAGCAGGAACGGCAGGATGAACAGCGCCCCGATCACCAGGCCCGCCATGGCCGGCTGCAGCCACGACACGCTGAGCTGGTAGGTCACCATCACCGTGAACGCGAACTTGAACAGGTTGTCGTTGGCCGCGCCGGCGAACTGCGTCCAGAAGAAGGGCGCGAAGCGGCGCTGCCGCAGCAGCGCGAACTGGTTGGGCGCGTCGTCATGCGGCGGCGCCGTGCCGGCATCGGGCTGCGGGGCCACCGCGGTGCTGGAAGCTGGGCTCATCGTCGGAAACTCCTCGGTCGTTCGCGTTCTTCGGCGCGGTGCGTGGATTGTGGGGGCACCGGCGGCCGCGGGGCGCGGCCACGGGCGGACTTTCGTGCAGGTGGTCACGCACCGAGGCTGAATTTGAGCCCTGGCGGCCTCTTCGAATGCCACGGGTATCGGCTGGCGATGCTTTAACCTAGAAACGGCAGTTGAACGCGCTTGCCAGTGCCGTGGTCGCCGCGCCAGGCAAGGCGCGAGGACGCCGCAGGCTGGTGCCTGCAAGAACGAGCAGCGCTGCATGGCACGCCGAGCGCGGTGCTGGCAAGCGCGTAGCGCTCTCACCCAAAGGCTGACGCTCAGCGAAGCCGTCAAAATCAGCCTTCATGCAGCCCTGATGAACATGACAAGCGGTCAACTGCCGTTTCTAGGTTTAATGCAGCCATGAGCACCACCGCCGATCTCGTCGCCGCGCTCAAGAAGGAGCTGAAGGCGGCCCAGATGACCTATGCCGACCTGGCGCGCGCGCTGGGCATGGCCGAATCCAGCGTCAAGCGCATGCTGGCCAGGGGGGACATGCCGCTGTCGCGCGTGGACGCCATCTGCCGCGCGCTGAAGCTGGACTTCGCCGAGCTGGCGCGCCGCGTGGCCGACGCGCAGCCGTTGCTGGCCGAGCTCTCGGCCGAGCAGGAGCGCGCGGTGGTGGCCGACGGCAAGCTGCTGCTGGTGGCCATCAACGTGCTGAGCCAGTGGACGGCCGAGCAGATGACCGCCACCTACCGCCTCACCGAAGCCGAGGTGGTGAAGTACCTGGCGCAACTGGACCGCATCGGCATCATCGAGCTCAAACCGCTGAACCGCTACCGGCTGAAGGTGGCCAAGACCTTCCGCTGGCGGCCGCACGGGCCGGTGATGCAGTACTTCCGCGAGCACGTGGTGCTGGATTACTTTGGCGGCGGCTTCGACGGCGAGGGCGAGACGCTGCAGCTGGTGCACGGCACCATCAGCCGCGCGCTGGCGCCAGCCTTCGCCGAGCGGCTGCAGCGCGTGGCGCAGGATTTCGCCCAGCAGCACCAGACCGACCAGAAGCTCAAGCCCGGCGCGGTGGAGGGCTACACGCTGGTGCTGGCGATGCGCAGCTGGGAGTTCGAGGCGTTCACGCGGCTGAGGAAGTGACGCCCACCCCCAGGCTCCACGCGCTGCGCGCTGTTGCGCCACCTTCCTCCGGGGGGCACCGCTGGTGGCCGGTACAAGCCCGGCCACGGCGATTGCTGGCTTGGCCTGCTCCGCGGCCTTCTGGGGGTGGCTTGATCGCCCGCTGCGCCAGCACGTTCGGCTTCGGCTGGGCTACGGCGTGGTTCGGCTGCTCAGGCATGCCGCGTATTCCACCTGGAAATTGATATTATTTTGATAGCTGCCTGCGCCCGCCATTCCTGGGCCAACAGCCAATTTTATGCATAAAACTTGAACGCCGCACCTTCCTCCACCGCCGGCCAGGCCGACGCGCGCACGCTGGTGCTGGGCCTGTCGCTGGCGCAGTTGATCAGCTGGGGCAGCGCGCTGTATTCGTTTGCGGTGTTCGTGGGGCCGGTGGAGGCGGCGCTGGGCGCGGGCCGCGCGCAGAGTTCGCTGGCCTTCAGCCTGGCGCTGCTGGCCGAGGGGCTGGCCGCCTTTGCCGTGGGCCGCTGGATCGACGCCGGGCACGAGCGCGCGGTGATGACGGGCGGCTCGCTGCTGGTGGGCCTGGCGCTGGTCGCGCACGGCTTTGTCACCTCGCTCACTCAGTTCTACGGGGTGTGGACGCTGCTCGGCGCGGGCATGGCGGCCACGCTGTACCCGCCGGTGTTCGCGGTGGTCACGCGGCGCTTTCCCGCCACGTTCCGGCGCGCCATCATTACGCTCACCTTCCTGGGCGGGCTGGCCAGCACGGTGTTCATCCCGCTCACCGCCTGGCTGATCGTGCATGGCGGCTGGCGCCAGGCCTCCTGGGTGCTGGGCGCCATCAACCTGCTGCTGTGCGTGCCGCTGCACGGGTGGCTGCTGCGCGGCGCGCCGCGGCCTGTGGCGGCTGCGGCACCAGCAGCGGGCGCCGCCACGCCCGCCAGCCTGGCCGCGCACCTGCGCGGGCCGGTGTTCTGGCGGCTGGGCGTGTTCACGGTGCTGCTGATGGCGGTGGCCGCGGCCGTGCCGCCGCACCTGGTGAGCCTGCTGCGCGAAAGCGGGCTGCCGCCGGGCTGGGCGATCGCGCTGCCGGCCAGCATCGGCGTGCTGCAGGTGCTGGGCCGGCTGGGACTGTACGCCGGCGACCGGCGGCTGCAGCTGCACGCCACCAACCGCTGGACGCCGGTGCTCATTCCGCTGGCGCTGCTGACGCTGCTGCTGGGCAGCGGCCACTGGCCCGCGGCCCTGCTGTTCGCGCTGCTGTACGGCGTGGGCAACGGCATGCTGACCATCGTCAAGGGCACGGTGATCGCGCAGTACGTGAGCGCCGCGCACGTGGGTGCGCTCAACGGCGCGCTGGGCCTGCCGCTGGCGCTGGCGCGCGCCGCCGCGCCGCTGGCCGTGGGCCTGCTGTGGTCGCCCGCGCACGGCTACAGCGCGGGGCTGGCGCTGCTGCTGTCGATGGCGGTGCTGGGCGTGGCCATGCTGTGGAGCGCGCAGGCGCGCGCGCTGCGGCCGCCAGACATCACCAGCGCCTGATCCGCAGCTTCTGAATTAATAGCTGCCTGCGCCCGCCACGCAAGGGCTACAGCCCGATTTCCTCATGAATTCCGCGGCTGCGCACCGCGTACCTGGGTGACAGCCATGCCAGCTTGGCACAACTACCATGCGCCCATGAACACCACCGACCCGACCCCCAACACGCCCCCGGCCGAAGGCTGCATCGACACCGAGGTGCGCGGCCACGTGCTGCTGATCGGCATCAACCGCCCGGCCAAGCGCAACGGCTGGACCGTGCCCATGTTCCGCCAGCTGGCCGAGGCCTACACCCGGCTCGACGACGACCCCGATCTGCGCGTGGGCGTGCTGCACGCCTTTGGCGACCACTTCACCGCCGGGCTGGATCTGCCGGCCATCGCGCCCTACATGCAGCGCGGCGAGAAGGCCGTGCCCTTCGGCATGGTGGAGCCGCACGACTTCGGCCTGCCCGGCTACCGCCGCCGCACCAAGCCGATGGTGGTGGGCGTGAAGGGCATCTGCTTCACCGTGGGCATCGAGCTGATGCTGGGCGCCGACATCGTGGTGGCGGGCGAGGACTGCCGCTTTTCGCAAATGGAGGTGCAGCGCGGGATCATGGCCACCGGCGGCGCCACCCTGCGCATGGCCGAGCGCGCAGGCGTGGGCAACGCCATGCTGCACCTGCTCACCGCCGACGAGTTCGGCGCCGCCGAGGCGCTGCGCCTGAACTTCGTGCAGAAGCTGGTGCCCAACGCCGAGGTGTTCGCCGAAGCCCTGCGCATCGCCGAGCGCATCGCCGCCCAGGCGCCGATGGCCGTGGTGGCCACGCGGCTGAACGTGCTCAAGGCCGTCGAGCACGGCCCCGCAGCGGCCGTGGGGGAGTTCATCGAGACCCAGAAGCGCCTGGCCAACAGCGAGGACGCTGCCGAAGGCGTGCGCTCGTTCGTGGAGAAGCGGCCGGCGCGCTTCACCGGGCGCTGAAGCCGGCCCGGGCGGGCGCCAGGGCCTGGCGCGCCCCGCGCCTCAGTCGGCGGTGATGTTGCTCCGCTTGACCACATCCGCCCAGCGTTGCGCATCCTTGGCAATCAGGGCACCGAACTCCGCCGGGCTGGACGTCGCCGGGATCATGCCCTGCGCTTCGAACGCCTTGCCCACAGCCGGCATCTTCAGCACCTGGTTGATGGCCTGGTTCAGGCGTTCGACCACGTCGGCCGGGGTGCCCTTGGGCGCCAGCACGCCGTACCACATGTCGATGTTGTCGGTGATCACGCCCAGCTCGGACAGCGTGGGCACGTCCGGCAGTTGCGGCAGCCGCTTGGCGCTGCCGCTGGCAATGGCGCGCAGCTTGCCCTCCTTGATGTGCTGCAGCGCCACGTGCACCGGCAGGAACATGTAGTCGATGCGGCCACCCAGCAGGTCGGTCACGGCGCCGGCGGTTCCCTTGTACGGCACGTGCAGCATCTCGATGCCGGTACGCTGCAGGAACAGGGCCATCGAGAGGTGGTGCGGCGTGCCCACGCCCGGGGTGGCGTAGTTCAGCGGGCTCGATGCGGCCTTGGCCTCCGCCACCACCTCCTGCACCGTGGCGGCCTTGTGCAGCTTGGGGTTGGTGACCAGCAGCAGCGTGCCCCAGGAAGTCTGGGCTACCGGCGCGAAGTCGTTCACCGGGTCGTAGGGCAGGCGCTTGTACAGGCTTCTGTTCATCACCAGCGTGTTCACCTGCACCAGCAGGGTCTGGCCGTCCGGCTTGGCGCGGGCGACCTTTTCGCTGCCGATGTTGCCGCTGGCGCCCGGCACGTTGTCGACGACCACCGGCTGGTCCAGCAGCGCCGGCAGGTTCGCGGACAGCTGGCGCGCGATCAGGTCGATGCCCGTGCCCGGCGTGTAGGGCACGACCAGGGTGATCGGCGCGCCGGACGGCGCCGCGAACGCGCCGAGGCTGATGGCGCCAAGGCAGGCGGCCATCCATCGCTTGCACCAGGTCTTGAACATTGCGGTTGTCCTTTCAGAGGTCAGGGGCCTCGCGGGCCTGTCGCACGCGCGGTGCGGGAAGTGGATGGTTTGCGCGGCGCGGGTGCACGCCGCTAGTTCAGCGGTACGTTCAAGGGGTCGTAGGGATAGAGCCATTCGTTGCGCGAGCGCGCAATGTTCCGGTCGTGGAAGGCCTGGCGCATCTCGTCCGCGTCGGCGATGTGGTACAGGTCGGCCATCTCGGTGGATTCGCGCACCACGCGCGCCGTCCGCGGCGCGCGGTGCTGTTCGTAGCTGCGCAGTTGCCGGGCCAGGGGCTGGTCCAGCTCCAGCGCCCGCGCCAGCACCGCCGCGTCCTCGATCGCCATCGCAGCCCCCTGGGCCATGTAGGGCAGCGTGGGATGCACGGCGTCGCCCAGCAGGGTCACGCGCGGCGTGCTCCACGTCATGACCGGTTCGCGGTTGTTCAGGGCCCAGCGGTAGCACTGGTCGCGGTCCACGTGTTCGATGGCCGCACGCACCATGGGGTGCCAGCCGGCGTAGTCCTGATCCAGCTCGCTCCACGGTTGCCGGGCCGTCCAGGACTCGTCCTCCCAGGGGCGCTCGACGCAGCCGACGAAGTTCAGCAGGGTGCCGGCGCGCATGTAGTACATCACCGCGTGGTTCCGGGGGCCGCACCAGATGGTGGAGGCCAGGGGCGGCCGCAAGCCCTCCGGAATACGCTCGGTCGGGATGCTCAGACGCCAGGCTACCTGGCCGGTGAACACGGGCGGCGCGGCATCGACCACATGCTGGCGAACGACGGACTTGATGCCGTCGGCGCCGATCAGCAGCGGTGTGCTGACCTCGGTACCGTCGGCGAACCGGACCTGCACGTGCTCCGGTGTCTCGGCCAGACCCACTGCGCGCTTGCCCAGTTGCAGCGCCTCGGGATCGAGCGCCTGCAGCGCCTGCAGCAGCGCGGCGTGCAGATCGACCCGGTGGACCTGGTAATACGGATGCCCGTGCCTTTCCTCATGCGCCGCGCCGAGCGGAATCGTGTGCAGCAGCTCCCCGTCGTCGAACCGGCGGAACTCGAACGCCAGCGGCTTGACCCCGAAAGCCTCCAGCGCCGGCCGAAGCCCCAGCGCGTACAGCACCTTCACGGCGTTGGCGCTCATCTGCACGGCGGCACCCACCTCGCCCAGCTCCAGCGCCTGCTCGTACACACGCACCCGATGCCCGCGCCGCACCAGGCTGGCCGCCGCCACCAGGCCGCCAATGCCGGCGCCCACGATCGCAATCTCCACGGTCAGACCACCCGCAATTTGGTTAGTATGCAAACCATATGCCCATGGTAGTCTTGATGAAAGTCAACCCGCATCCGTGAATACCCTGAAGCCCCCTGCCGCATCCGAATCCTCGCTGGACATGCTCTACCAGCGCCCCGGCTTCCTGTTGCGGCGGGCGCATCAGCTGTCGGTGGCCCTGTTCGACCTGCACTGTGGCGCACTCAACCTGACCCCGCCCCAATACGGCGTGCTGACCGTGCTGTCGCACGCGCAGGGCATCGATCAGGCCACGCTCGCCAAGGCGCTCGGCTTCGACAAGGTGACCACCCTCCACATCGTGCGGGGCCTGGAGGCCCGTGGGCTGCTCAGCCGGTTGCCGGATGCGAACGACCGGCGGCGCATGACAATGCGGCTGACCAAGAGCGGCACCAGCCTGCTGGCCAGAAGTGCACCGGGCGCCAGCCAGGCCTACGCGGAGTTGATGGCGCCGCTCAAGCCGCGGGAACAGGCGCAGTTGCTGGCCTTGCTGGGCCGCCTTTGCGACGACCTCGAGCCCCACGCACGCGCACCCATGCACAAGCTCCGCGCATGAGCTGATGCGCGGCAGGCGCCGCATCCACGCGCGCGTCGGCCGTGGTCGCCGCGCAGCCAGGGTTGCCGGTCGCGGAACGCCGGCTTGGGCGCTAGACGCGGTTCAACTGCAGCGCCACCTGCGCCACGGCGAACAGCACCGCGACCGCAAGAACGATCAGTCCCCACATCGACCAGGCGCGCTGCACACGCTGGAAGTGCTCCACGCTGTCCCAGCGCCGGTTCTGCCAGGCCAGCTCGCGCCCGCGGATGCCCAGGTAAATGGCGACGAACAAGCCGATCAGCGGAACCAGTGCCAGCAGGCCGATCCAGGTCTGGTTGCCGATGGCCCAGATCCAGTTCCACAGGAATGCGCCCCAGGACCAGCCTTTGACGCCGGGCGGCGGCTCGGCCGACTTGCCGCCGCCGGAGTTGTTGGCAGGCTGGGCGGCACCGACCACCGGGGCTGCTGGCGTCGGGAAAGGGCTGTTCATCGGCTGGGTCATCGGATGGGCTGGGCGGGGGGCAATCGCGGGGTCAGGACCGGGCGGCCGGCGCCGGCCCCGGCTGCCTCTCGAAGCGCTCCAGCGCATCGTCCAGGCAGGCCCAGGCCGGCGCGCCGGCGCTCCAGATGTTGGCCGATGGGCGCACCGACGACGGATCGTCCAGCGTGCCCACGCGCACCACCGTCAGGCCGGGGCGGCCGGTACTGTCGGCGAACAGGTGGGTGCCGCAGGCCGGGCAGAAGCGGCGGGTCACCTCGTTGCCGCTGTCGGCCCGGCGGGTGTGCGCGGCCACCGTGCCGCTGACCTCGATGGCGTCCGAAGCAAACATCACATTCACGGTGCCGTTGCCGGCGATGCGCTGACAGTCGCGGCACCAGCAGATCCGCGACGCGGCCGGCTCGGCCGTGATCCGGTAGCGCACCTGGCCGCAAAGGCAGCCTCCACTTCGTTCCGTCATGACGATCCTCTTTTCGGGAGTTGCGGCAGTTCACCTTGCTCTGGGGAAATAGCCAACCGCTCTGATTAAGATAGCTGCCTGCGCCTGTCCCTTGAGGCCAGGCGTCCGTTTTTCCTTGCAGGTTCACGCCGTCGAACGCTTCATGCCTCGCCGTCATCCTCGTCCGTGAACACCGTCAGCACGCCGGTGTAGCCGTAGAGGTGGTGGCGCGCGATCTCGCCGCCGGCGAAGAAGCCGATCAGCGGCACGTCCCCCAGCGCATGGCGCACGATCTGCAGTTCCGCGTTGGGGTGGCCGAAGTGCGGGCCGCCGCGGCCGGCGCAACTGACGTACACCGCGCCGGCGATGCGCCGCGCTGGGTGCGGCGCCGAGCTTTCGTGCCCCGCCGCCAGCGCGGCAGCGGTGGTTTCGGTGACTTCCTCGGGCTCGAGTTCCTCGCGGATCTCGGCGCAGATGCGCATCAGGTCGGCGCGCGCGGCCTGCACGTCGCGCCGGCAGAAGGCGGCGCGCTGGCCGGGCTCCGGCTGCTCGGCGATGGCCACGCCGCGCCGCGCCGGATCGACACCGATGATGTGGCGCACGATCACGTCGGCGCCAAAGTTGCCGGCGCGGCCCACGCCTTCCTCGCCGGGGCTGGAAAGGCCGACCAGCGTCTGGCGCACGGCATCCAGCGCCTCGCGCGGCTGGTCAAGGCTCACGCCCAGATCGGCCAGCATGACGTCGAGCGCCGGCTCGCCATCCAGCTGCAGCAGCACGTTGCGCTCGGCCGCGGTGACCCGGCGCTCCGGCGCCACCGGCAGGCAGCCCTGCGTGACGCGCGAGATCAGCCGCACCTCGGGCCCGAAGGCCACGCCCGACAGCCCGCCCGAATACACGCCGCCCGCCGCACCGTGGCCCGGCACGTTGCCGTTGCCGGAGGTGGCGAACTGCAGCACCTGCGAGCGGCTGGAAGCCAGCCCGCCGAACAGGTAGCCGCTGGTGGTGCGGCCGGCCATCTCGGCGATCAGCTCCGCCACGTCGGGCGTGCCGGCGTCGGCATGCACCAGCGCCGTGTGCGGCGCGAAGCCCAGCCCCGCCGCCAGCGGCGCCACGCCGGAGAACACCCGATACTGGCTTGCCGGCAGTTCGCACAGCATCACGGCCATGGCTGGCTCGTCGATGTACTCGGCGTTGGTGGCGCACACACCCACGCCCACGGTGCCGGCCCAGTCGGGCACGGCGGGCAGCTCGGCGCTCAGGTGATCGAGGATCTCGCGCGCCTCGCCGGCGTAGTGGTCGGTGATGTAGAGCAGGCCGAGCGTGGGCGCTGCAGCGTGGTCCGGCAGCGCCATCTGCGAACGCAGCTGCGCCAGCACCAGCCCGGCGGCCATGCGCCATTGCGGATGGGTGGCGTGGCCGTAGGGGAACAGTTTCATGGGTCCACTCTACCTGCTGCGCCCATTCCGTGCACGCCGCGGAAGAGCCCCTCGCCCGGCGCCAAAGGGGCGCCGCGGCAAGCCGGCGGCCGGGCTCACCCGGGCATCTTGAACGGCGGCGGCAGCGGCCAGCCCAGCAGACTGGCGGGTGCCGCCTGCTTGCGCGCGGGCCGACGGGCGGCGGTCTTCCTGGCCGCCGCCGGGGCCTTGGGCTTGGCCTTGCCGGCGGCAGCCTTCCTGGCCGCAGGCTTGGCGGTGCCTGACTTCTTCGCGGCGACCTTCTTGGCAGCCACCTTCTTGGCAGCGTGCTTCTTGCGGGCCGCCGACTTGCCTGCGGCCGGCGCCTTGGCTTTCTTGCGTGCAGCAGGTGCAGCGGCCGCCGCGCCATCGGCCCCCGAAGCGGCGCCGGAGGCATCTGCCGGCGCGCCCACTGCGGCGGAGCCTGCGGGCGGCACGGCACGCGCGGCCTCGCGCATGGCGCTGGAGGCGATCTGCTGGAACTGCTGCGTCAGCGCACCCCACCACTGCAGCGGGTCGGCCAGACCCGCCGCCGCCGCGCCGCCACCGGCATTGGAGGAAGCACGCTTTCTGGAGCCGGATGCGGCTTTGGCCCTTGCAGGATGGGCGTCGGCAGCTTCAGTTTCAGGGGCATCCGGAGCAGCCTCGGCAGCCGTTGGCTCGTCGGGCACGGCCTCGGGTTCAGCGGGCTCTGGCGACGCCTCGGCCTGCGCCGTGTAAGGCCAGGGCGACGGCCCATCCGCTCTGGCCTGCGGGCTGGCGGCCGGCGCTGGGGCCGGTGCCGGCGTGGGAATGGTGAAGGCCTTGGCGACCTCCGCCATGCTGAGGTTCATGCCAGCCAGCGCAGCCAGCGTCATCTTCTGCACCTCCAGCGCCTGGATGGTGGCCTTGACGGCGGTGCTGTTCTGCTCCAGCCAGAACAGCACGGCCTTCAGCTCCTGGATGCGCTTGTCCAGCTCGTCCACGCTCACCGTGGGTGCCACCCAGCCGCCCAGGCCAGGCAGCGGCGTGGCACCGGCGCGGGCGCTGCCGGTGCCGGCCTGCGCCAGCTGTTGCAGGAAATCGAAGCCGGGCACGAACTTGCCGAAATCGAAGGCGCTGGAATCGGACATGGCACACACCTTTCGTGGTTCCGCCGCGGCCACGCCGTGCGCGCCGCAGGCTCGCGCCAGCTTAGCGCAAAAACCATGGGCTGCAATGGGCGCTATGCCGCAGGAGCTGCCAGCGGGGCGGCACGGGTCGCCCTGGCCCGGCGCGGCCTGGGTACGTCACCACCGAACAGGTGGCCGAGTTCGCGGCACACGGTCTCCGGTGCGGAATCGACGATCTGCGCCAGCACCTTGAGCGAAGGCAGCGCCTGCCGCGCCAGCACCCCGCCGGGCGGCACCAGCAGCGCGAGCAGATGGCGCAGCCGCTCCCGCACGGTGCCGCTGCGCACGAGGCTCATCTCGAACGCCTGGCGCTGCTGCTGGCGCAGCGCGATGCGCGCCAGCGCGTGCTGCTCGGCCACGGCCAGCCACAGGGCCGGGTCGGCGCGCACCGGCGTCAGCGCCACGGCGCTTTCGCCATACGACGCGTCCACGAGCGAGGCCACGCCCACCAGATCACCCGGGCCGGCCAGCTGGATGGGCCGGGCCTCCGGCTCGTCGGGCCGCAGCAGCACCAGCCAACCTTCGGCCACGCGCCACAGCGGGCCACGCTGGCCGTGGTGCAGCAGCGTCTGGCCAGCCGCCAGGGCGATGCCCCAGCGGCGGGCGAGCCCCGCGCGCCCGGCGGCGGCAGCGTTGCCCGGCAATATGCGCGCAGCAGCGCGCGCGGCCGGACCTTCAGCCGCAAGAGAAATCCCGTTCATGTTCACAAGCTCCTTCGCTCGGCGCACGGCAGTTGCCACGCGGCCCGAGCCTTTCGATCCACGCGATAGCCGGACGCCGCCGCGGCGTCGGGCGCGCGGTCGGCGGTCAGGCGAAGGAAGAAGCGGTGAACCGTGGCGGGCCGCGCGGCGGCGCGGCCAGCGACCAGCTTGGCGGGATATCGGGGGCCGGCGCGACCGCCGGCTCGGGCAGGCTGCCGGTGGAACCTGCCCAGGCGAACTCCGCGCTGGCTGGCGCCAGGCGGTCGCCCATCAGCACGCACAGCGGGCAATGGTCGAGGAAGATGCCGTCGGGCGAACTTGTGTCGGATGCCGGCTGGCCCGCCTCAGCGCCCGAAGCATCGGCCGCCACTCGGACCCAGCGCACGCCGCTGGGTGTGCAGACTTCCACCCAGCCCTCGCCGCCGCTCAGGCTGGCCGCCAGGGCGCGCGACACGGTCGGCGCGAGCGCAGCCAGGCCCATCACCCAGAAGGTGAGCCAGATCAACCAGCGACGGCGGACGCGGTAGAACGTCATGCGTTCAGGTTCAGTTCAGAGCATGCGGCGCGACCGATGGGGTCCCCCAGGAAGCCGCGGAGCAGGCCGCGCCAGCCAACGCCGTGCCCGGGCTTGCACCGGGCACTGGCGTTGCCCCCATCCCCCAAGAGAGATGGGAAGGCGCGTCAGCGACTCAGGGGATGCCTCAGTGCTTGTGCTGCATCGGCATCCCGCCACCCATGCCGCCCGTGGGCGCGGCGCCCAGGGCGCGCACGGGCGCCTTGACCTCGCGCGTGAAGGTCTTCTTGTCCGGGCCTTCGAAGGTGAGCGTGAGCGGCACCTGCTCGCCGGCCGCCAGCGGCTGCTTGAGCGCCATCAGCATCACGTGGTAGCCGCCGGGCTTGAGCTCGGCTTGGGCGCCCTTGGCGATGGGCAGGCCGTCCTTGAGTTGGCGCATCCGCATCACGTTGTTGTCCATGGCCATTTCGTGGATCTCGACCACGCCGGCCACCGGCGAAGTGCCGGAGACCAGGCGCACGTCCTCGTCGGCCTTGATGGTCATGAAGGCGCCGGTGGCCTTCTGCGCGGCCACGGTGCCGCGCACCCAGGGCTCGGTGATGGTGACCTGCGCGTGCGCGGCAGCGGCGGTCAGGGTGAAGGCGGCCAGCGCCAGCAGATTGCGTTTCATGGGAAATACTCCGGAAATGGTGGGCAAGAAACCCCTGCGGGACGCGGGCTACGACTGCTTGAGCAGCATCTGCACATCGTGCGCGTAGTCCTGCGCGGTCTGCTCGTGGCGCAGCACCAGCCGCAGGCGGCCCTGGGGATCGAAGAGATAGGACTGGGCCGAGTGGTCCATGGTGTAGCTGCTGCCCGTGGGCACGGCCTTGTAATAGACCTTGAACTCGGCGGCGGTTTGCTTCAGCTCTTCGGGCGTGGGGCGCAGGGCGACGAAGCCCGGGTCGAACGCCGCCATGTACTCGCGCAGCAGCTCGGGCGTGTCACGCTCCGGATCCACGGTGATGAACACCACCTGGAAGCGGTCGCCGTCCTTGCCCAGCAGGCGCTTGACCTCGGCCGCGCGCGTGAGCGCCGTGGGGCAGACGTCCGGGCACTGGGTGAAGCCGAAGTACAGCTGCACCACCTTGCCGCGGAAATCCGCCAGCGTGCGCAGCTGGCCGTTGGCGTCGTGCAGGCTGAAGCCCTTGCCGTAGTCGGCGCCGGTGATGTCGATGCCGCGAAAGCCTTCCTGCTTGCCCATCACCTGGCCGAGCTTGTCGCAGCCCGCCAGCGTGCCGGCGGCCAGCGCCGCCACGGTGATGCCCGAGAGCCGCGCCAGCGCGGCGCGGCGACCGATATGGGCCATGGATGCAACCATGGTGTCCCCCGAATGCTGAATGAAAACCGATACTGGCCCACACCCGGCGGGCGCAGCCAGCTATTAAATTAGCAGCAATCAGGCGATGGCGGGAGGAGCGCGCGCCTGCCAGGGCAGGGCCGCGGCAGGCGGCAGCGGCGCCAGCACCGTGGTGTCGACAGGCGCGACCGGCAGCTGCGGCGGCAGTTGCGCCACGAAGGCCACCGGCGGCGGCGCCGAGGCCGGCACGCACAGCGGGCAGTCGAGGTGAGCCGCGCCCAGTTCCACCGCGCCGTCGTCGGTGATGACCACCGCCTTGAGCTGACCGCCGGTGGAGCAGATCAGCTCGATCGCCTGCGGATGCACCAGCGGCGCGGCCACCGCCACGCCGAGCGCGAGCGCGAACCACGCCAACGCGAGGCGGGCGAGATCACGGCTGCGGCGCAGGGTTTGCATCACGTGGCCATTATCACTGAGCATGCCGCGCGTCGGTTGCGCGACATCAAGGTCGCCCGTCGCTTGCTAAGCTGCCGCCTCCGTGCCGGCCGGCGCCGGCCGATCCCCAACCAAACCGGAGACTCCCATGCTCAAGCTCTGCGGCTTCGCCGCCAGCAACTACTACAACAAGGTCAAGCTCGCGCTGCTGGAAAAAGGCGTGCCTTTCGAGGAAGTGCTGGCCTGGGTGGGCGAGACCGACCTCGCCGCCAGCCCGCTGGGCAAGGTGCCCTATGCCATCACCGACGAAGGGGCGATCAGCGAATCCACGGTGATCCTGGAATACGTGGAGCAGCGCTACCCCGAAACCCCGCTCATGCCCGCCAGCCCCTACCAGGCCGCCAAGGTGCGCGAGCTGCTGCGCTACATCGAGCTGCACCTGGAACTGGTGGCGCGCAACCTCTACCCCGAGGCCTTCTTCGGCGGCAAGGTCAGCGACAACCTGAAAGAGAAGATCCGCCCGCAGCTCGAAAAGAACGTGGCCGCCTTCGCCAAACTGGCCAAGTTCTCGCCCTTCATCGCCGGCGACCAGTTCACCCTGGCCGACTGCGCCGCCGCCGTGCACCTGCCGCTGGTCTCGTCCTGCAGCAAGATCATCTACGGCCAGGACCTGCTCGCCGCCCTGCCCGTGAAGGACTACCTCAAGCACGTGGGCGAGCGCCCGACGGTGCAGAAGGTCAATGCAGATCGCAAGACCAACACCGAGCTGATGATGGCAAGGATGAAGAAGTAACTCCCCCTGGGTCGAGCAAGGCCCACCCCCAGGCTCGACACGCCTCGCGTAGTTGCGCCCCCTCACGGGGGGCACCGCCAGTGGCCGGGGGGAGACCCCGGCCACGGCGGTCACTGACATGGCCTGCTCCGCGGCCTTCGGGGGGCGCCAAAACTGGCCGCGCGCCCTGTTGTTCACTTCGAGGCCGAGCGAAGCGATGGCCCGTGTTCCCCAATCCCCTCTGGCCGTGCCGAGAAGCGCAGGGCGTGGGGCGGGCGCGGACACCGAAGGATGGCCGTGCTTCGTGCTCTGACTCGCTGGGGCTGTCCGAGCGGAGCGCTGCAAGCGCGCAGCGAGTTCCGCAGCGCCGCCCCGCGCACGAGCATCGCAGGCTGCCCGCAGCGAAGCGAAGGGACACGGCAAGTGGGGTCGCCTTTCTTTTGCCTACTTTTCTTTGGCGACACAAAGAAAAGTAGGTGCGCCGCCGGGCGCATATCCCGGCCTCCAGCGCCACCAGAAATACTACGCTTTCAATAGCTGCCTGCGCCCGCCACGCCTGGGCAAAACACCGATTCAGTTCAAAAAAATGCCACTCCCACGCAAGGCCGACCGCACAGCAGAGTCTGCGGCACCTCCAAACGGCGCGTTGGCAGGAACCTGGCAGGAGCTTGCGAAAGTACTTGGACAGTCTCAACCCGAACGACTGGTGTCGCTTGGGCAGACGGCGGGATTTCGAGAAAAATCGACGTCCAGACCAGGTATGACGGGCGCAGCCAGCTATCAATAAGGAAGCACCCCTCAACCACCGCCACCCCGACGCAAGGGCCGCAACCAGCCCGCGCCGATCAGTAGTTCGGCCGCCGCCGCTCGCGCAAGGATGCGACGCCCTCGTGCACGTCGGGACCGCCGAAGCCCATGAACTCCAGCGCCAGCGAGGTGTCGAAGCTCGGCCCCGCCTGGCGGTACCAGTTGTTCAGCGAATACTTGGTCCAGCGCACGGCGGTGGTGCTGCCGGCGGCCAGCTTGTCGGCCACCTCGTAGGCCTTGTCCAGCAGCTGGTCGTCGTCCACCGCCAGCGACACCAGGCCGATGCGCTCGGCCTCCTCGCCGGTGATCGGCTCGCAAAGCATCAGGTAGTACTTGGCCTTGGCCATGCCGCACAGCAGCGGCCAGCAGATGGCGGCGTGGTCGCCCGCGGCCACGCCCAGGCGCGTGTGGCCGTCGACGATCTTGGCGCTTCTGGCGGCGATGGAGATGTCGGCCAGCAGCCCCGCCACCAGCCCCGCCCCCACGGCCGGGCCGTGCATGGCGCTGACGATGGGCTTGTCGCAGTTGATGACGTTGTAGACCAGGTCGCGCGCTTCCTTCCAGACGCGGGTGCGCACGGCGAAGTCGCTCGCCATGTCCTGCACCAGCGCCAGGTCGCCGCCGCCGGAAAAACCCATACCCTCGCCGCGCAGCACGGCGCAGCGCACGCTGTCGTCCTTGTCGATGTCGCGCCAGATTTCCGACAGCTCCCAGTGCCCGTCGTGGCCGGCGGTGGGCAACTTGCCGTTGGCGGCCTTCATCTGCAGGTCGATCACGCCGCCGTCCTTGCCGCGGCGGGTGATGTGGAAAGTCTGGTAGCGGCTGTAGTCGGTCAATTGAAAGTCTCCGGGACCGGCGCGCCAGCCCGCAACCGCGCTGCCGCGGCGCGCACGGAACGCACCTGATGTTGGAAGCGGGCGCGCTGCCCGCACCAAGCCGAGGTTACACGACGTCCACCAGCTGCATCATGCCCATGTCCTCATGGTCCAGCGCATGGCAATGCCAGACGAACTTGCCGGTGAAATCCGTGAAGCGCATGCGGAAGGTGAAGTTTCCATGGGAAGGTACCGGAAGGGTGTCGCACCAGAACGGCGTGACCGGCTCGCCGTTGATCCTGACCACATACATGTCGTTGATGTGGATGTGGAACGGATGGGGGTACTCGTTCAGGCTGTGAATCGTCCACTCCTCGACCGCGTTCAGGGGCACCGTCTGGGTGGGCGTGAGGGACGACTGGAACGGACTCAGGCGGATCGAAGGCCCGGCCGCTCCAACCCCGAACACGAATTCGTTCTGCGGGTCGGGATCGGGAATGAACCATTGTTCCCCGGCGGGAATGGGCGAGGCGATGCGGGGGTCGTCCTTCTGCAGGGCCGCGAGCACCAGGTCGCGGTGCTTGCCGCCTGCGCGGGCCACCTCGTCGTCGGTGATGGGTTCGTACCCGGCCAGGGCGGGCAGGTTGGCGGGTGACGGCATCACCATGGTTACAGGCACACCTTCCACCACCAGGCGGCCGACGATCTCCTCGTCGTACTGGCTCGACGGCGCGCTGCCCGCCCGCAGCAGGTAACTGCCCGGCACATCACTGGCCTTCACGAGAACGGAGAGCCTGCCGCCCGGGTACAAGGCGTTGCCCGGCCAGTGCTGCACGTCGATCTGACCGGAAGCCAGCGTCAGCGGAGCGGTGGAAGCATCGACCGGGATGAACTTCTTGTCGAACACGTTGCCGTCCCGGGCGAACGATTGCATCACGTGCTGATCCAGCGTCGGGTTGAACGGGTAGAACGACGCCACGTTGATGAAGTGCCAGATCTGGATCTCGCCCGGCCGCATCGTCATTGTCGGCTGGTAGGCGCCATTGAGCACGAAGTTCGACGCCGTCACGTCTTCCGATTCAGCGAAGGTGTCGGTTCGCCCATCGGCGTCCAGCGACAGCTTGTGCACGTGGAACACACGCTCCGTGAACTCGTCAGGCGTCACGAACGCATCGTCGGGGCTGCGGATCAGGATGGCGCCGAACATGCCACTGGAGACCTGGGCATTCGTCGCGCCATGCAGGTGCGGGTGGTACCAGTAGATGCCGGGCGGGTGGTCGAGCGGGATATGCACTTCGTGCTGGCGCGTGGCGCCGGGCACCACGCCGGCGTCCCAGGAATCGACCATGTAGTCGCCGTATACCCCGGGGCGAATTTCCTTGGGGTCCACGTGCATGCCATGAAAATGCAGGTTGGTGCTGTTCTGGAAGCTGAGATCGGCGATCGTCGTCGGATCGACCGGGTTTGCGGGCAACTGGTTGACCAGCCGGATGCGCAGCACGTCTCCCGCGTTGACGATCAGGGTCGGCGCCATGTACTGGCCGTTGTAGCAACGCAGTTCCGTCATCACCTGCTGGGACGCCGCGGGATAGACCGCGGCCTGCGCGCCGGTGCTGGCATTGATGGTCCTGGGCTCGTGGCCGTAGCGAAGAACCAGGTCCATCTCCAACCGGCCGTTGACGGACCTCAGCACGCCAGGGTCGGGCAGCGTGTCCTCGGTCGTCGGGCCGTCACCGCCGCACCCGGCCAGGCCGGCCACGGACGATCCAAGGGTCAACGCGAACGTCCACCGCAGGGCGTCGCGCCGCGAGAGCGGCGCGGAAGAAGGTGTCGGATCAATCATGCTGGCTGCCTCCTTCATGCCAAGGAAATCCGGTTCGGACGCGTCATCACCGCGCTGGCGGACGGCATGCCACAGGCGGCGGTGCGGTTGTCGCCCCAGGCGTGGACGCCCTGATCCGACAACGCCAGCACATGGCCTTGACCCACCGACACCCGCGACACATGCCGCAGCGGTGCAATGCGCTGGGCGGCGGCTGTCTGGCTGGTCGCCTGGGTGGCCAGTTGCCCCATGCCGTTCCAGCCCCACGCGAACACCTCGCCGTGCACCGACAGCGCCACGCTGAAGTGCATGCCGCCGTCGATCTGCGCGATCCCGATGCCAGGGCGGATCGGGCGCGGCCTGACGTGAAACGCAGCGTCCGCGTCGCGCCCCTGCACACGGCCCAGTTGCCCGAGATGGTGCGAACCCCAGCCCCACAAGCGGCCTTCGCGATCGACGGCAAAGCTGTGGGTGTCGCCGGCGGCGACATCCCGCATTCCGCCAGGCAGGTTGACTTTGGTGGGGGCGGCAAGCCATTGCAGATCCCCCGTTCCCAACTGGCCCGCACCATTGGAGCCCCACGCCCAAATCTCGCCGTGCTCGTCCAGCGCCAGGACATGCGCATGACCCGCCGCGAGCTTTCGGATCGGCGGCAGCATCGCCACCTCACCGGGGCCGTTGAACAGTTGCGGCGCCGCACGCCCAAGCTGGCCCTGCACCCGCATGCCCCAGGACCAGACGGTGCCGTCCGAATACAGGGCAAACCCCGCCGATTCCGTCATCACCACCTGTTGGGGCCCGGGCGGCAGCTGGATCGGCGCCATCGCCGTGCTCCCGCGTTCGCGTGAAACGACTGGCCGGCACTCGAGCACCGAGCCCGCGTCTTCCACTGCGACGGTGCTCACAAAGCCGTCCACCACGCTGGCCCACCGCCGCCCCGGGTTGAGGGCCGCCGGTGCGGCGTGCGCGAACCTCCGGTGACCGATCTGATCGGCGCTTCCCCTGGTGGTGCACACATCGCTGAAATAGCCAGGTGGCAACTCCTGCGCCAGAAGCTGGATGGCCCCCCAGCACCATGCCGCGCCGTCCCGGGTCAGGAGGACCGATCGGTCCCGCCCCGCGCTGATTTGAGTCACGTTCATCATTTCTCCTCCTGGACGTTGGAGTCCGTACCTCAGCGGGGCCGCCATTGGGACTAAAGTTCAAGCTCAATTCATCATAGATGGGACGCAGGAGGCTATCAAGTGCGGGCACCGCGAGCCATGCGCGCGACAACAGAACAGGCCTCGGAAACCGTGAAAAAATGGGAATTACCTCGTGGCAGGCTCCTGAAGGCGAATGGAATCCGCCTCAAGTCGGGGCAGATGGTGCATACGCGCCATGCGTTCTTTTGACTACCTTGCGGGAAAGTAGAGGGTTCTGCCTTCCCAACGACGTCCAACACCCACCTGTCCGGGTTCAGGACGCGCGAAGCGCCCTTTGGCAGCCGCCGCTCCACGACCGCTCCCGGCGAGCGACAGCGCCACGCCCAACCCCGCCCGATGGCCATTTGCTCACCGCGGTGTTGCAGGGCGCCCCTGCGCGCCGCCCCGGCCATCCCCGCGCAAACGGAACACCAGCAGCAGCCCGGCCACCACCAGCGCCAGCCCCGCCAGGCTGCGCGGCGCCATGCGGTTGCCCAGCACCAGCCAGTCCAGCAGCGCGGTGCCGCCGGGCACCAGGTAGAACAGGCTGGTCACGTTGACCAGGTTGCCGGCGCGCAGCATGCGGTAGAGCAGCACCGTGGCCGCCACCGAGATCACGCCGCCCAGCCACAGCACCGGCACCCACAGGCCGGGCCCGGGCTCGAAGCGCAGCGGCTGCGCGGGCAGCAGCGCCAGGCTGAGCAGCAGCGCCACCGCGCACTGCAGCGGCAGCACGCGCAGCGGCGGCTGCTCGATGCGCTTCTGCGCCATGGCGCCGGTGGTGATGCAGGCCAGCGCCACCAGCGCCCACAGCACGCCGGCGGTGGAGACGCTGGCCTGGCGCAGGCTGTCGGCCACTACCAGCGCCAGGCCGGCCAGCGCCAGCAGCAGGCCGGCCAGCCGGCCCAGCGGGAAGCGCCGCTCCTGCAGCACCAGCGTGGCGATGGGCTGCACGCCCAGCACGGTGGCCAGCGCACCCGGCGTGAGGCCGTGGTCCATGGCCAGGAAGTAGGCGCTGGAATAGCCGCCCACCAGCAGCAGCCCGGTGCCGGCCACGCGGGCGCGCGTGCCGGGCTCCGGCAGCCAGCCGCGCGGGCCGCGGCCCAGCAGCGCCAGCAGGCCCAGCGCCACGGTGAAGCGCAGCGCCAGGAACACGAACGGGGAGGCGTGGTTCAGCCCCCAGCGGGAAAAAATGGCGCCGCTGCTCCACAGCAGCACGAACAGCGCCGTCGGCATGACATGCATGGAATCACCTGAGAATGAATTGGCTCGGAAACGGCGGCGCGCCAAGGCACCGCCGGGCGCTCCGCGTGGCGCGGAACACCGGCTGGTCAGGGCCGCGAGCGGGGTTTCAGCCGCGCGCGTTCAGGCCCGGGGAGGGGCCACGACCGCGGGTGGGCTCAGGTGATGAATCGACATAGGCGGGCGATCATGCGGCGCGCCCGCGGCGCTGTCAATCCGCTGGCGGCCGCGCCTGGCGCGGTGCCGCCACACCCGCCGGTCACAGCATCTCGCCGGCGGCGGGTGCCGGAGGCGGCAGCACCTGCGTGACCGTGAAGCCGCGCGCCGCCAGCAGCGCCGGCAGGCCGTCGGCGCCGATCATGTGCAGCGACCCCACCGCCACGAACACCTTGCGGCCAGAGGCGTGCAGCGCCGCGATGCGGTCCGCCATCGGGCCGTTGCGCGCACCCAGCAGCGTGTGCAGCAGCGCGCGCTCGGCCGGGGTGCCGGCGCAATCGCACCAGTCGGCGTAGCTGGCCAGTGTGCCGAGGTCGCTGTCGGCCCAGGCGTAGGCCAGCCGCGCGATGGTGGCGCGCGCGGTGCCCGATTCCAGCGCGCCCAGGGTTTCGTCGAAGCGGCGCAGGGTCTCGGCCTGGCTGTCGCCCGACAGCACGCGCATCTGGTCGCCCGCCCGCTCCAGCGCCCGCACCCGCTTGCCCAGGGCGCGGGCCGCGCCGGACAGCGCCGCGTCGATGCCGAACTCGGCGAACAGGCCGTCGCGCCGCGCGTCCAGCAGCGTCAGCGTGGAAGCCTGCAATGCCAGTGGCAGCGCGGCCAGCAGGGGCGAGGGCAGACACAGGTTCCGGGCCACCGCATCGCGGCGGGCGCGCCGGGCGTCGTCGAGTTCGGGCGCGGCGCCATCTTCCAGCGCGGGCCTGAGCGACTTCGCATCGAGCATGTCGAGCTCCACCGCCAGCACATCGCTCGCCTTCAGGGCCCGCAGCACCGTCGGCCCGGGAAAGGCCCAGGCCGGCGCCGCGACGTGCAGCGTGCCGTACAGCCAGGAGGCATGGCCATCCTGCTCGATGCGCCAGAGGTAGCCGCGGTCGCGCGCGTCGCGCACGCCCTGCCGCAGAAAGGCCTGGGTGGCGACCGGTGGCTCGGGCGGGCAGGCATCCACGCCCTTGCCGGGTGCCGTGGCGCAGCCGGCCAGCGCGGCCAGCAGCAGGAACATGGCAAATGCCAGCATCCAGCCGACCGGCCCCCTTGCCTGACGCCAGTTCGGAGAAGTTCCAGGCCCAAGTGCTGCTGTCATCACCAGGCTCAGGCAGCGGCCAATCGGCCGAGGCTTGCAAACAACTCGTCCACCTGCGCCGCAGCAAACACGCCTTCCGGCCCCTGGGCATGGATGTCCGTGAACGGCGACTGGTACAAGCGTTCCGGCGGCATCGCACCGAACTCCGTCAGGTGCTGCACGATCTCCTCGATGAACTGCAGCTGGCTCGCCGTGGCCGTGCTTCCGGCAACGAGATGCGCGAAAGCCTGCATGGCCGCCTCGCGGTCCAGGCCAACCAGGGACCGCACGAACGCCGGAAGGCTCTGATGCATCTCGCGTGCGCGCGCCAGGTTGTCGTCCGTGCCGCCTGCCTCATGCAGCAGATGCTCCAGTTCACCGAGATCCGCCTCGGTCAATGGCAAGCCGCGGCGCAGCTTCTGCAGGGCCAACCGGTCCGCGTGCTCGCGCAGAAAGACCTTGGCCTTCTCCCGGAACCGGTCAAAGTCCACAGCGCCCGCCACCAGCGGCATGCCCACTTCAAGCGCTTCGCCGATCTCGTCCTCGAAATCCGTGTAAACCACTTTTCGGCGGCTTTTCTCAAGCAGTTTGACCAGCGATCGCAGGCGGCGGCGGGCTTGCTCCAGCATTGGCAGCGTCACATCCAGCCACCACTCCTCGCCCGCCACGGCCTCGATCAACAACTGCTGTTCACGCACGGCGGGAATGGCCGTCAGTTCCAGCAAGGCATCCGCAAGCTGGCGGACCCTCTCTCTCAGTCGTTCATAGCCAGGCTCGGCGCGCAACCGGGCAAGTTGCAGGTTCAACAGCAAGAGATCGAAGCGCTTGGCGTCTTCGTCGTCGTCGCGCACGCTGGAGGGCAGCGCCGCCAGATGCTCGGCCGCTTCGGCCAGCTGCTCCGCCGTCGGGCGCTGCCACGCCTCCGGCCTGGCCCAGGTTTCCACCCACCTGCGCTGCGGGCGAACCACGAAATTCTCCAGCGTCATGCCCGCCACGATCTGCTGAAGCATCGTGGCGACGTCCTCGCGCATGCGCCATTCGGTCAGAGCCGGTGACGCCTGCGCCTGCTCCTTCACCTCGTGCTGGCTCCCGGAACGCCCGTCCAACGCAGCCAGCAGCTCCAGCCGCCGCTCGAACAACCGCTGGCTCAACGGCGCCGCCACCGCGCCATCGGCGCCTGGCATGTCCTGACTGAAGTACTCGAGGTTCTGGCAGAAATCGAAGATGAAGAAATCCTTCTTGTCGTCGCCTGGCCCGTAGAGGTCCCTGCACAGGCGCGTGCCGCGTCCCACCATCTGCCAGAACTTGGTCTTGCTGCGCACCATCTTGAAAAAGACCAGGTTCACGACTTCCGGCACGTCGATGCCCGTGTCCAGCATGTCCACCGAGATCGCGATGTGGGGCGCCTTGTCCTTCTGCGAAAAGTCGTCGATCAGCGATTGCGCGTACTCGGTCCTGAAGGTGATGACGCGCGCAAACTGACCCCGGTACTGAGGATAGTTCAGGTCGAAGCGCCTGGCGATGAACTCGGCATGCGCCTGGTTCTTGGCGAAGACGATGGTCTTGCCGATGCGGTCACCGCCTGCAACCCTGTGGCCGCGGGTCATCAGCACTTCAAGAACACGGTCCACTGTGTCGGTGTTGAAGAGCCACTTGTTGACGGCCTCCGCGCTCACCTCGTCGGGCGGCTCCGGGTTGTCCTCGTCCCACTCCAGCGCGTCCCACTGGTCTTTTTCATCATCGGTCAGTTCGTCGTACCTGATGCCCTGGCGCTGGAACTTCAGCGGCACCGACACCGCGCGCGGCGGCACCAGGTGTTTCTCCGCGATGGCCTGGTCGAGCCCGTAGGCGTCGGTGGGCACACCGTTCTCCAGATCGAACAGGCTGTACGTGTTGCGATCGATTTCGTCCTTGGGTGTGGCCGTCAGCCCCACCAGCAGCGCATCGAAGTACGAAAAAATGGCCCGGTACTTCTGGTAGATCGAGCGGTGGGCCTCGTCCACCACGATCAGGTCGAAGTGCCCGATACCGAAACGCCGCGCCCCGGACGTCGCATCGTCGATCAGCCCCATCATGGTCGGGTAGGTCGAGACATAGACCCGCCCCTCGGTCGCCTTGTCGGTCACCAGATTGACCGGGGCCGCCGCCGGCAGGTGCTTCTTGAACTCGCCCACCGCCTGGCTCACCAACGCCACCCGGTCGGCCAGGAACAGCACCCGCTTGCACCAGTTGGCCTTCATCAGCAGATCCACCAGCGCGATCACCGTGCGGGTCTTGCCCGCGCCGGTGGCCATCACCACCAGGGCCTTGCGGTGCTGCTCGCGCTCGAAAGTCTCGGCAATGCGGCGGATGGCCCGGTGCTGGTAATGCCGCTCGACGATGCCGGTTCCAATCACCGCGTCCGCCAGCCTTGCGCGGCTGCCGCGGCGCTGGATCATCAGTTGCAGCTCGTCCTTCTTGTGGAAACCCTGGACCGCGCGCGGCGGGCTGCTGGTGTCGTCCCACAGCCAGTGCTCGTAGCCGTTGGTACCGTACATCACCGGCCGCTGGCCGAACTGCGCCTGCAGCGCATTGGCGTATAGCCTGGCCTGCTGCTGCCCTTCCATGGCGCCGCGGCGGGTGCGCTTGGCCTCCACGATGGCCAGCGGCTTGCCGTCGTCGCCCCACAGCACGTAGTCGATGAAGCCCTTGCCCGCCGCGTTGGGCATGCCGGCGACCTCGAATTCGCGGTCGCGCGCCTTATCGAGCGCCCAGCCGGCCTCCTTGAGCAGCAAATCGATGAACAGGTCGCGCGTCTGGGCTTCGTCCCAGTCGTGCGCCTGGGCCGCCTGGGCCGCGCTGGCGGCATTGGCCTGCTTGGCCGCCGCCACCTCGGCGCGCAGCAGCGCCAGCTCCGCGTCCAGCGCGGCGTTGCGCGCCTGGGCTTCGCGCAGCTGTACGTCCGCCCGCGCCAGCGCCTCGGCCTTCTGCTGCAGTGCCTCCTGCGCCGCGGCCTCGGCGGCGCGGCTGGCCGCCGGCTGAGGCGCGGGGCGCGGTAGCAGTTCGATCCGGAACCGCGCGCCTGGCTCCGGCCGTGCGCCCACCTGCCGCGCATACTGCCGCGCCAGCCAGAAGGCCACGTGGAACAGCTCGCGCAAGGCGTCCGTCGCCTCCCTGGCGGCCACCGGCCGTGCCTGGTGCACCGCGTGGTTGCCCAGCTTGCGGATCACGTCCATCTTGGCGAGCAACGCCGGCCCCACCAGCTGCCGCAGGCTGGGCTCGGCCAGAAAGGCCGCCAGATCGGCCTTGTAGGGCAGGCGCAGCGCCCCGCCCCGCCCGCCTTCCGCCTGGAACAGCCAGGCCACCGTCAGCTCCAGCGTGCGGCGGGCGTAGAAGCAGGCCGTGCGCGGATCGGTCAGCGCCGCCTGCTCGGCGCGCAAGGCCTCGGCGTGCAGGTCCGGCCAGTCGGCGGCCAGGAAGGCGAAGTTCGATCCCGTCACGGCGCGGCATCCATGGGCAAGGGCTCGTTGGCAAACAGGTTGACGTAGGGCTCGTACCTGAAGCGCCGGTTGCGCGCATGCCCGGTCATTTCTCTCAGCACGTCCAGCTCCACCAGGCGGCGGACCAGGGTGTTGGCCGCCGCATAGGTGGTGCCGGTCAGCGTCACCACATCCGCCACGCTGAGGATCGGCCGGTTGAACAGGGCCTCCAGCACGCGGTGCCCGTTGCCGGCGCTGCGGCCCAGGCGCTCTGTGATCGCCGCCCGGTGCTGCTCGCGCAGCAACTGGATGCGCCGCGCCGTCTCCGCCGCCTCGGCCGCCACCTCCACCACGCCCTGCAGAAAGAACCGCAGCCAATCCTCCCAGGCGCCACGGTCGCGCACGGCCTGCAGCAGCTCGTAATACCGCTGCCGGTGCTGCTTGAAGTAGTGCGACAGGTACAGCACCGGCTTGTGCAGGATGCCCTGCTCGGTCAGCAGGAAGGTGATGAGCAGGCGCCCCACCCGGCCGTTGCCGTCCAGAAACGGGTGGATGGTCTCGAACTGCACATGCGCCAGCGCGGTCTTGACCAGCGGCGGCAAGCCGTCGTCCTGATGCAGGTAGCGCTCCAGCTCGCCCAGGGCCTGCGGCACCTCGTGCGGCGGCGGCGGCACGAAGCTCGCCGTGGCCAGCGTGCAGCCGGCCGGGCCGATCCAGTTCTGGCTGGTGCGCAACTCGCCCGGCTGCAGGCGCCCACCGCGCACGCCCTGCATCAGCTCCGCGTGAATCTCGCGGATCAGACGCACCGACACCGGCAGTTCATGCAGGCGCGACAGGCCATGCTTCATGGCCCGCACATAGTTCACCACCTCGTCCACGTCGCGCGGCAGGCTGTCGTCGAACAGGTCGGCCTCGGCGGCCAGCAAGTCCTGCAGGGAACTCTGGGTGCCTTCGATCTGGCTGGAAAGCACGGCCTCCTTGCGCACGTACATGAAGACGAACAGATCGGGGTTGGGCAGCGTCAGCACCGAGCCGTCCAGCCGGCCCAGCGCCCGGTCGGCCTGGGACAGCAGTTGCTGCAAGCCGGTACCCAGCACCAGCGGCGGCGCGGGGGGCAGCGGCGCCGGGCTGAAAGCCCGGTAACCCGTGGGCTGCCGTAGGTAGCGGCCCGCCCGGAGGCCCGGGTCGCCCGCCGTGGGCTCTTCAGGGTTGCTCATATGAAAGGCTGGCTTGCATATGGAGTGGATGGGTCTTTATATGATAGCCACGCTATCACATGGAGGCGGACTTTTGGCTTGTGATAGCCAGCCGAGAACATGGCTATCTGCCGCATGTGTCGCAAAAAGCCGAAAACGGGAACATGTCAGGGCGCACCTGTTCCTGCCGGCGACACATCAAGTTCGGCAGCCGGCAACGCCGCCTGCAAACGCCTGCTGCTGCAGCGAGGCGAACAGCGTATCCAGCGCGACCAGGGCGCGGCGGTGGGTGGCTTTGAGGGCTTCGATGGCGGCGATGCGGGTGGCGAAGGTTTGTTCTAGCGCATCACCGGGTCTTGGGATGCGGAGACTCTGCAGGCCATGGGCGTCCAATCGCTTTGTGCCGTGACCTGCTTCTGAAACCTTCTCAAGCACGAATCCTGATTGGCTGCGCAAGCATGCGGCCAAGAACTGACTGTTGACGGGTTGTTTGGGTAAGAGCGCTTTGAGGTCTTGATTGATCGTCGCTGGTATCCGTAAAACGCAAACTGGAAACGTGTGAGCGAGGATCATTCCCCGCACCACTATCGCAACAGTGTCTTTGGGCAACAGTTTCAAAGTTGTCGTTTCGGGTACGTGCTCTGAGATGTGATCTTCCGAATCAAACAAATCTTCGGCCTTCATGTCCTTGGCGCTGAACCAAGGTAGCTCACCTTCCCAATATTCCTTTTTTGCTTTTGACGGAGTGCTCCCGCTGTAGCAATGGCACAGATCGGTCAGAGATTCCGTCGGCCACCCCTTCGGATTCACCACCGGGTCCCCAAACATATCGAGAAAGAGGGACTGGGTGAGGCTGTCAAGCAGGGCCAGGGCGGTGCGGCGTTGGGTTCGGAGGGTTTCGGCCTGGTCGAGGATGGCGGCGATGCGGCGTTGCTCTATCAGCGGTGGATGAGGGATCGCGAGGTCCGCCAAATCACGCGCGTAGACATGCGGCTGCGCTGCGCCGGAACGAAGCTTCTTATAGATATAGCTCTGGAGATTGACCAGCGCGTGATAGACATACCGCGCATCTGTTGACGGCGATTTGGGTGCCACAGTCGAGCAGTCTGATGCAAAGATCGGCTGGCTCCAGAAGTTGACAAATCCCGCATTCGCGCCCGATGCGCTAACCGAAATAACGTTAGCAGGGCGATTGGAAGTCTTATGAAAATAGCTTGGCTGTAGGCCGCCTGCAACGACTGGAACAGTGCCCGGGGCCGTCTGCGTTTGCGTAATCGTGGTACCGCGAAGCACATTACATATATCGCCGAGCCGCACTTTCGGCCAAGTCATCTCAGCATCCCCTCCAACGCCTTCATCCCCTCCGCAATCTCCCCCTCGATCCGCCGCAGCTCCGCCATGATCTCGGCCGGCGCCCGGTGCTGCACCTCCTCATGCACCACCTCCTTGTAGCGGTTCAGGCTCAGGTCGTAGCCGTTGGCGGCGATGTCGGCCTTGGGCACGCAGAAGCTCTGCGCGGTGCGGGGGCGCTGGCGCTCGGTGCGCTCGCGCTCCTTCCAGCGCAGCAGCACGTCGGGCAGGTTGTTCTTCGGATGCTCATCTTCCGATAGCTGGCTGCGCCCGTCCACCAAGGGCTGGAGGCCTAAAAGGCTTGACTCCAGCAGGGGCTGGCGCTTGTCGTCCAGGCTCCAGCCGTCGGCCTGCAGGTCGTAGAACCACACGTGGTCGGTGCCGCCGCTCATGGTCTTGGTGAAGAGCAGGATGGCGGTGCTGACGCCCGCATAGGGCTTGAACACGCCGCCGGGCAGGCTGATGACGGCATCCAGCTTCTGTTCTTCCACCAGCAGGCGGCGCAGCTCCCTGTGCGCCTTGCTGCTGCCAAACAGCACGCCGTCGGGCACGATGACGGCGGCGCGCCCGCCGGTCTTGAGCAGGCGCAGGAACAGGGCCAGAAACAGCAGCTCGGTCTTCTTGGTCTTGACGACGGCCAGCAGGTCCTTGGCGGTGTTCTCGTAGTCCAGGCTGCCGGCAAAGGGCGGGTTGGCCAGGATGAGGCTGTAGGCGCCGGCGTCGCCCGCGCTGCCCTGCGAGAGGGAATCGCGGTATTCGATGGCCGGGTGTTCCACGCCGTGCAGCACCATGTTCATGCTGCCGATGCGCAGCATGGTGTGGTCGAAATCGAAGCCATGGAACATGGCGTGGTGGAAGTGCCGGTTCTGCGCCGGCACGCGCAGCATGTCGGGGTAGGTGGCGCGCAGGTAGTTGCTGGCGGCCACCAGGTAGCCGCAGGTGCCACTGGCCGGGTCGCAGATGGTGTCTTGCGGGGTGGGGGCGGTGAGCGCCACCATCAGCTGGATGATGTGGCGCGGGGTGCGGAACTGCCCGTTCTGCCCGGCCGAGGCGATCTTGCCGAGCATGTATTCATACAGGTCGCCCTTGGTGTCGCGGTCGTCGAGCGGAATGCCGTCGAGCAGATCGACCACCTTGCCCAGCAGGTTGGGCGTGGGGATGGTGAAGCGCGCGTCGCGCATGTGGCGGGCAAAGGCCGATTCGGCCGCCGGGCCGCCGGAGGCGTGCAGGCCGCGCAGGAAGGGGAAGACGTGCTCGCTGAGCACCTTGAACATCTGCTCCGGCCCGACGTTCTTGAAGTGCGACCAGCGCATCTGCGCGTAGGGCAGGCCGCGCTCGTCGCTGCCCGGCGGGTAGACGCGCACGGGCTGGGTCTTGAAGCGGGTGGCCTTGTGGTCTTCGCGGGTCTGGTCGGCATCCAGCGCGCGCAGGAAAAGCAGGTAGGTGATCTGCTCGATCACCTCCAGCGGGTTGGCGATGCCGCCCGACCAGAAGGCGTTCCAGACCTGGTCGACGCGGTTGCGGAGTTCACCGGTAAGCATGGGAGCGGGCGTGGTGCAGGAAGTCGTTGGAAGTGGCGTTGTCGGCGGCGGCGCCGGCCGATGGCGGCGCGCCGCGATGTGGATGGAACGTTGAATCCATGCTCAGATTGCTTTTAATTTGATAGCTGTCTGCGCCCGCCACACCTGGGCCAGAGGCATGTTTCATTGAAAATTTACGCCACCACCTGCTCGATGGCGCCGAACACCGATTGGCCGTCGCGGCCCTTCATCTCGATGCGCACGGTGTCGCCCGGCTGCAGGTAGCCGGTCTTGGCGGCGCCGTCCTGCAGCTGCTCCATGGCGCGCTTTTCGGCGATGCAGCTGTAGCCCTTGGGCCATTCGCGCCGGCCGCCGTCTTTCTCCACGCCGGGGTTGCTGACGGTGCCGCTGCCGACGATGGTGCCGGCGGAGAGGCGCCGCGTCTTGGCCGCGTGGGCGATCAGGTCGCCGAACGAGAAGCGCATGTCGGGCCCGGCGTCGCACAGGCCGACCTTGCGGCCGTTCCAGGTGGTCTGCAGCGTCAGGTGCACGCGGCCGTCCTGCCAGGCCTCGCCCAGTTCGTCGGGGGTGACGGCCACCGGGCTGAAGGCGGTGGCGGGCTTGCCCTGGAAGAAGCCGAAGCCCTTGGCCAGCTCGTCGGGGATCAGCTCGCGCAGGCTGACGTCGTTGGCCAGCATCACCAGGCGCACGGCGTCCAGGCCCTGCTCGGGCGTGGCGCCCAGCGGCACATCGGCGGTGACGACCGCCACCTCGGCCTCGAAGTCGATGCCCCAGGCCGGGTCCAGCCCGCGGATGGGCGCGCGGGCGCCCTGCAGGTCGTCGCTGCCGCCCTGGTACATCAGCGGCTCCTTGAAGTAGCTTTCCGGCACCTCGGTGCCGCGCGCGGCGCGCACCAGCTCCACGTGGTTCAGGTAGGCCGAACCATCGCACCACTGATAGGCACGCGGCAGCGGCGCCAGGCACTGCGCGGGGTCGAACGGGAACGCGTGGCGCGCCTTGCCGCCGTTGAGCGTCTCGTACAGATCCTGGAGCTGCGGGGCGATGAAGTTCCAGTCGTCCAGCGCCTGCTGCAGGCGGTGCGCGATGCCGGTGGCGTAGTGGGCGGTTTCCAGATCGCGCGAGACAACGACGAGTTGGCCGTCGCGCGAGCCGTCTTGGTAGGTGGCCAGTTTCATGAAAAGCGGGAGGAGGAAGGACGACGGGCGCGTGCGTCGCGCCCGGACGGGTGCCAAAATTCTAGTGGCCCCGCCCAACGCCACATGTTGTCGCCACCCCCGCCCTCCTCCAGCGCCCGGCCGCCCTGGCGCCGGCTCGGCCTGCTGGCGCTGGTGGTCGCCGCCGCGCACGCGCTGCTGCTGGGGCCCGCGCTGGTGAGCCGCGCCGCGCCAGGCACGGCTGTGGCACCCGGGCGCGTTCCGACGCTGCTCACGCGCGCGCTGCCGCTGGCGGTGGCGCGGGCGGAGGCGCCTGAGCCGCCTTCCCACGAGCAGGCCGCGACCGAAACGCCGGCTACCGCACGCCCCGCGCCGCCGCGCCCTATGGCCCGCACGCCGGCAACGCCTTCGCGCCCGGCACCCCAGGCCCGGCGCGCCCGACTTCCTGTGGCCATACCCGCCGAGCACGCGGCCGTGGCGCGCAACGCCGATCCGCTGGCCACGGTCGCCGTGGCCGGTGCCGCGGCGGCGGTCGGCGACGACGCGCCGCGCGCGGTCATCGTGGCCGCCGCGCAGCCGGTGAAGCCGATCGGAGCCGAAGCGTCTGCAACCCATGCCCCCACGCCCGCCGGAGCGGGCGTGGCCACCGAACGACCCGCGCCCGCCGCCTCGGCCGCCCCGCCCCCTGCCGCCGCCGCCAGCCACGCCGATGCGCCGGCCCACGTCGCCCCCAGCGCGCAGCTCGTCTACCAGGTGAGCGGTCACGCACGCGGCATCCCCTACAGCGCCAGCGCCACGCTCGACTGGCAGCAGGACGGCAGCCGCTACGCCGCGCAGTGGAACTTCGCCGGGCCGCTGGGCCTGACACGCCAGCAGACCAGCGCCGGCGCCATCACCCCGCACGGGCTGGCGCCGGAGCGCTTCGGCGAGCGCAGCCGCTCCGAGCGGGCGGCGCACTTCGAGCGTGGGCGCGGCCGCATCGTGTTCTCGTCCAACACGCCGGAGGCCGAACTGGCCGCCGGCGCGCAGGACCGCCTGAGCGTGACGCTGCAGCTGGGCGCGCTGATCGCCGCCGCGCCCGCGCGCTACCCGCCGGGCACGCACATCGTGCTGCAGGTGGCCGGCGCGCGCGACGCCAGCGCCTGGGCTTTCCAGGTGCTGGGCGACGAAACCCTGCAGCTGGCCGGCCAGCCGCCCATGCCCTGCGTGAAGCTGGAACGCCAGCCGGACGAGCCCTACGGCCAGCGCATCGAGCTGTGGCTGGCACGCGAGCGACATTTTTTGCCAGTGCGCCTGCGCATCACCCAGGGCAACGGCGACGTGGCCGACCAGCGGCTGGCGGAGCCGCCGGGCGCGAATTAGCCCTTCTTGAGGCCATTTGGCGCATTCAAGCGGGGCTTTGGCCGCTTTTCCAGCGGAAATCCGGCAAGCTGTCACGCCCCGTCACACCCGCGCGGTGTTCTTCACAACGGCTTGTCAGCCTTGAAACTGGCCCGAACGTTGCTATGTGTGGGTGGCAAGTTGTCTTTGGCCCTCCCTCCTCCGCTGAAAGGACCACACCGCTCCATGAACACCCTCTACGACTCCGAGTCCTTTGCCGTCGTCCATCTGCAGGCCGAACTGCCTGCCGGTGCCGATGCGCCTCAGGACGGGCCGCAGCTCGCGCGCCACGGTTTCGAGATCGTGGACAAGCGCTCGGGCAAAGAGGTCTACCTGGACGGCCTGTGGGCCGAGCTGTTCCAGCAGCGCATCGCCGCCTGGCACGAAAACACGCCCACCCAGGAAGAGGTGGAAGACACGCTGGAAGGCTACGCCACGCTGGCGCAGAACCCGGTGGTGTTGCACTGACACCCCTGGTACATCGGGGCACCTGCTGAGCCGCTGACGCGCCTCGGTGCCCGGCGCCAGAGGCGGCGGCGTTTCGGTCTGTCCAAGTCTGCGTGGGCGGACTTGTAGCCACAGGCCTCGGCCCCCCTCTCTTCGCCAGGTGGAACTGCGCCACTCGCCGGCGCCGGGCCGGCCGCGGCGGTCATCCGCGTGGCCTGCTCCGTGGCCATTCACCCTCTTCACCAGATGCACCTCGGTGGTGCATGGCGTGGGGCATCAGCCCCCAATGACTCCTGAATTCATAGCTGCCTGCGCCCGCCACGCAAGGACAAAACCTCAATTTTTCCTGGAATCCGGCTTGAGCCAGCGGCGGTAGAGCGGCTCGGCCAAGGTGAGCACGGCGACCAGGCGGCAGACCTGGAAGGCGGTGACCACCGGGGCGCCCAGTTGCAGCACCTTGGCGGTGATGGCCATTTCGGTGATGCCGCCGGGCGAGGTGGCCAGCAGCAGCGTCACCGGGTGCAGCCCGGTCAGCAGCGCCAGCAGCCAGGCAAACACCGCCGACACCGCCAGCAGCGCCAGCGTCTGCAGTACGCTGCCCAGCAGCCAGCGCGGCGCGCCGTGGGCAAAGGCGGGCGTGAAGCGCACGCCCAGGCTGATGCCGATCACCAGCTGCGCCGCGTTGGACAGCGGCCTGGGCACGTTGCTGAGCTGGATGTCCAGCGCCGCGATCAGCATCGCCACCAGCAGCGCCCCCAGGAACCACGGGTTCGGCCGGCGCGTGGCGCGCATGGCCAGCACCCCCGCGCCCGTCAGCAGCGCCAGCAGCGCGAAGCCAAGCGGCTGGAACCGGTCGACCGCCGGCACCATGTCGATCGCCTGCAGGTGCCAGTGCTGCTTGGACCACTGGATGGCGAAGGGCAGCACCAGCACCACCACCGTCACCCGCACCGTGTGGGCGGCGGCCACCAGGTCGGTGCGGGCGCCGGCGCGCTCGGCCAGCAGGGTCATCTCCGAGGCGCCGCCGATCGACGAGGCGTAGAACGCCGTCGAGCGCAGCGCGCCGTCCGGCACGCCGGCCAGCCGGCCGCGGTGCATCCACCACAGCCCCTGGCTGCCCAGCCAGCCCAGCAGCAGCGCCCAGGCCGCGCCCAGCAGCACCGCCCACCACAGCGTCGCCAGCATGTGCAGCACCTCGGGCGTGAAGTACAGCCCCAGCGCGCCGCCGATGGTCCACTGCCCCATGTTGCGCAGGCTGAGCGCGCTCTGCGTCGGCACGCCGGCCAGGGTGGCCAGCGCCGTCGCCACCAGCGGGCCGATCATCCAGGGCAGCGGCGTGTGCAACCCCACGCACAGCTCGGCGGCGCCGAAGGCCAGCAGCAGGGTCAGCAGCACGCGCCAGAGGCGCGGCCAGTCGGTACGGAACGGCAGGGGCATGGAACTGGGGCCTGTTCACGCCATTTTGGGCGATGCGTTGCGATCCGAATGGGCCAGGGTCAAGACGCCAGCCGCAGGCAAGGTAGGTACCTTGGCAAGGATGGCAACGCCGGCGATAGCCCTTTCGGGTCGCAACCCGGAGGGAACAGGCCCTGGCAGGCGAGGCGCGTAGTATCGTGCCATGCCCATCCTGCGCGCGCTGTCTGCCACCATGATCCTGACAGCCGCGCTGCTGCTGGCGGCCTGCGGCGCGCTGCCGGCGCCGGCCCTCACCCCGCCCGAGGAAGCCCGCCTGGCAAGCCTGCTGCCGGCCGACGCCCTGCTGATCGGCGAGCAGCACGACGCCCCCGAGCACCACCTGCTGGAACGCCAGGTCGTCGCCTGGCTGGCCGCCCGCGGGCAGCTGGCCGCGCTGGCGCTGGAGATGGCCGAACAGGGCCACGGCACCGCCGGCCTGCCGCCGGATGCCAGCCAGGCGCAGGTGCGCGCCGCCCTGGCCTGGAACGACGACGCCTGGCCCTGGCGCGACTACGGCCCCAGCGCCATGGCCGCCGTGCGCGCCGGCGTGCCGGTGCTGGGCGCCAACCTGCCCGCCGCACGCCTGCGCGAAGCCATGCGCGACACCGCGCTCGACACCGGCCTGCCGCCGCCCGCCATGGCGGTGCAGCAGCAGCGCATCCGCGAAGGCCATTGCGAACTGCTGCCGGAACGCCAGATCCAGCCCATGACGCGGGTGCAGATCGCGCGCGACATGGCCATGGCGCGCACGCTGGAACAGGCGCACCAGCGCGGCCGCACCGTGCTGCTGATCACCGGCAACGGCCATGTGCACCGCAGCCTCGGCGTGCCACGCTACCTGCCGCCGGATTGGAAGACAAAAGTGCTTTCAGCCCAGGCGCAGCAGGCGCGGGCAGCTACGGAAAACGAAGCAGACGAAGCGGCCGCCGGCCCCGCCCTGCACGCCGGCGACCTGGCCTGGCCGACCCCGCCGGTGCCGCCGCGCGACCACTGTGCTGAACTGCGCGAGCAGATGAAAACGCCGCGTCGGCCCTGACGCCTGGCCCGCTCACGGCGACACCCGTCGTGACCCTTGAAATTCTGGAGCGAAATCGGTGCTTTGCCCAGCTGTGACGGGTGCAGACAGCTATTAAAAGTGCAGCATCGGTGGAATCGCAGCGGTCGGAATGTCCGCTCGGTCTTGCGTGGAGTCCGTAGCGCGTTCTTTGAATGAAATCGTGGTTTTTCCCAGGTGTGGCGGGCGCAGGCAGCTATTGAAAGCGTAGTGTTTCTGGTTGCGCTGCAGGCCGGGATGTGCGCCCGGCGGCGCACCTACTTTCTTTTGCTTCGCCAAAAGAAAGTAGGCAAAGAAAAGGCGACCCCACTGGCCGCGTCCCTTCGCTTCGCTGCGGGCAGCCTGCGATGCTCGGGCATGGGTCGGCGCTGCGGAACTCGCTTTGCGGCTACGCCGCTCCGCTCGGACAGCCGCAGCGAGTCAGAGCACGAAGCATGGTCTTGCTGCGCAGCCCATGCCCGCCCCACGCCCTGCGCTTCTCGGCACGGCCAGAGGGGATGGGGAGAAGACGGGCCATCGCTTCGCTCGGCCCCGAACTCTGCGAAGGCAACGCGGCTCGTTCTGGCACCCCCAGAAGGCCGCGGAGCAGGCCATGCCAGCGAACGCCGTGCCCGGACTTGCACCGGGCTCTGGCGTTGTCCCCCTCACGCAGTAAGAGGGGGAAGGCACCGAAGGCGACTCAGGGGGTCAGTGCCTATACGGATTGCCCGGATGCCGGTCGTACCGGTTGGGTACGCCGTCGCGGTCGCTGTCGCCGCGTGGGCGGTTGGGATGGCGGTCGTAGCGGTTGGGGATGCCGTCATGGTCGCGGTCGCCATAGGGCCGGGCGTGCGGAGGCGGGCCCGGCCGGTAGGCCGGTGGGCCGCCGCGCTCCCAGCGCTCGGGGCGGTAGACCCAGCGCGGGCCGTCGGCCACCCAGCTGGGCGCCACGTACACATAGCCCGGGCGCGCCACCACCCAGTGGCCGCGCCGCCAGACGTAGTTGCCGTGAATCCAGGCGTAGTGCCCCGGCGCCCAGACGTAGCCCGGCCGGACGCCCGGGGGCGGGCCTTCCATGCGCGGGGGCGGGGGCGGGCCGATCTGCACGGAAATCACGGCCTGGGCCTGCGCGGCCGTGGGCAGGATCATGGCGGCGGTGCCTGCCAGGGCGGCGGCGGCAAGCACCGCGGCCTTCAGGGGTGTCCGGATCATCTTCATCTCCTTGGAAGTACAGGGGGACAAGTGTCTAACGTGCCAGACCCTTGCCCGGATGTAAATGCCCTGCAAAGCTTCGCGAGGAAATGCGCTGCCCCGGTGTAGGACCAGACCTGCCGGGCCAGCCGTTCCGGGGCCTGTGCACGCAGTTCCGGGCGTGCGAACAGGCCCTGGCTCACCAGGTGTCGATGAAGCGCCCGCCCTCGCCCGCCGGCCGCGCCTGGGCCGAGGCCAGGCCGCGCACCAGCCAGCCGCGGGTGTCGGCCGGGTCGATCACGGCGTCGATCTCCAGCGCGGTGGCCATGTTCATGGCCTCGCCGTGGTGGTACTGCTGGGCCACCAGTTTGGCGAACAGGGCGTCGCGCTCCGGGCCTTCCGGCACCGCCTCCAGTTCCTTGCGGAAGCCCAGGCGCACCGCGCCTTCCAGCCCCATGCCGCCGAACTCACCGGTCGGCCAGGCGATGGTGAAAAAGGGCGCGTGGAAGCCCCCGGCCGCCATGCCCATGGCCCCCAGCCCGTAGCCCTTGCGCAGCACCACGCTGAAGAAGGGCACGCGCAGCGCGGCGGCGGTGACGAACAGCCGGCTCACGTGGCGCACCTGGGCGGTGGTCTCGACCTCGGGGCCGACCATGAAGCCGGGCGTGTCGATCAGGCTGACGATGGGCAGCCCGTGCGCATTGCACAGCTGCATGAAGCGCGCGCCCTTGTCGGCGGCGTCGGCGTCGATGGCGCCGCCCAGGTGCAGCGGGTTGTTGGCCATCAGGCCCACCGGGCGGCCTTCGATACGCGCCAGCGCGGTGTGGATGCCGGCGCCGAAGCCGGTGCGCAGCGGCAGCAGGCTGCCCTCGTCCACCAGGCCGCGCATGGCGGCGCGGGTGTCGTACACGCGCAGGCGGTTTTCCGGCACCACGGCGCGCAGCAGGCGTTGGTCGGGGCAGGTCCAGTCCTTGAAGCGGCCCTGGAAGAAGGCCAGGTAACGGCGGGCGGCGGCCACGGCCTCGGCCTCGTTCTCGGCCAGCACATCGATCACGCCGTTGCCGTGCTGCACGCCGCTGGGGCCGATCTGCTCGGGCGTGAACACGCCCAGGCCGCCGCCTTCGATCATGGCCGGGCCACCCATGCCGAGGTTGCTGTCCTTGGTGGCGATGATCACGTCGCTGCAGCCCACCAGCGCGGCGTTGCCGGCAAAGCAGCGCCCGGACACGATGCCGATCACCGGCACCCGGCCCGACAGCGCGGCGTAGGCGGCGAAGGTGCCCACATCCAGCCCGGCCAGCACGTTGGCGTCGACATCGCCCGGGCGGCCGCCGCCGCCTTCGGCGAACAGCACCACCGGCAGCTGCTCGCGCTGCGCCAGGCCCAGGATGCGGTCGGTCTTGGCGTGGTTGCGCATGCCCTGCGTGCCGGCCAGCACGGTGGCGTCGTAGGCCATGACCGCGGTGCGCGCGCGCTCGGCGCCGAAGATGGCGCCGTTGACGCCGCCCACGCCGGTGACCATGCCGTCGGCCGGCGTGTTGGCCACCAGGTCTTCCACACTGCGGCGACGCGTCTGCGCGGCGATGGCCAGCGCGCCGTATTCGATGAAGCTGCCCTCGTCGCACAGATCGGCGATGTTCTCGCGCGCGCTGCGCATGCCGCGGGCGTGGCGCTTGGCCATCGCCTCCGGCCGAGCGGCGTCGAGCGTGAGCGCGTGGCGGTCCAGCACGCGCTGCAGGTCGAGGCGCACGTGGTCGGGGTCGTGCGCGGCAGCGTCCTCGGCGGCATGGGTGGCGGCGTGGCCGCTTTCTTCCAGCACCAAGATCACGTCGCCCTGCGCCACGTAGGCACCCGGCTCGCCGAACAGCTCGCGCACCACGCCGGCGTGCGGCGCGCTCAGCACATGCTGCATTTTCATGGCTTCCAGCACCGCCAGTTCGGCGCCGGCGGCCACCGTGTCGCCCACGCGCACGCTCAGTTCCACCAGTTTGGCGGGCATGGGCGCGAGCACCGCGCCCTCGGGCGCCTCGGCGGCCGCCAGCGCGGGGCCGGATGGGGCATCATTTGTGCCTTCAGCCCTTTCATGACGGGCGCTGACAGCTATCTTTTCAGCAGCATCGAGCAGCTGCGGCAGTACCTCGGCCAGCCAGCGCGTGTGCACCTGACTGGCGGCCAGCTCGGGCCGTTCCGCCAGCGCGCGCAGCAGCGGCAGGTTGGTCTGCACGCCGCCCACGCGGCAGTCGGCCAGCGCGCGGCGGCTGCGGCGCAGGGCGTCGGCGAAGTCGGGCGTGGCGCTGTGCACCACCAGCTTGGCCAGCAGGCTGTCGAAGTTGGGCGAGGGCGCGGCGCCGGCCAGCGCGTGCGTGTCCACCCGCACGCCGGGGCCGCCGGGCCAGGCGAGCTGCTGCACGCGCCCGCCGGTGGGCATGGCGTGGCCTTCGGCGTCCAGTGTCTCGGCGTTGATGCGCCACTGGATGGCGAAGCCACGCTCCGGCACCGGCGCGCTTTCGCTCAGGCCCAGCTCCGCCAGCGTGCGGCCGGCCGCCACCTGCACCTGCAGGGCCACCAGGTCCAGCCCGGTGACGGCCTCGGTCACCGTGTGTTCGACCTGCAGGCGCGGGTTGGCCTCGATGAAGACGAAGGGCAGCTCGGCGCTGGCGTCATCTACCAGGAACTCGAAGGTGCCGAGCGAGCGGTAGCCGGCACGCCGCGCCATCGCCAGCGCGGCCTGGGCCAGCTGGCTGCGCAACGCCGGCGTGAGGGTGGGGCTGGGGGCGATCTCCACCAGCTTCTGGAAGCGCCGCTGCAGCGTGCATTCGCGCACGCCCAGGCTGACGGCGTGCTCGCCGTCGCCCAGCACCTGCACCTCGATGTGGCGGGCGCGCGGCATCAGCCGCTCGACGTACACACCGCCCTCGCCGAAGGCGGCCTTCGCCTCGGAGGTGCAGCGCTGCCAGGCAGCCGCCACCTCGCCCGCCTGCGTGACCACGCGCATGCCGCGCCCGCCGCCGCCGGCAATGGCCTTGATGACCATGCCGCCCGCGCCCTGCGCGGCCTGCTCGGCGAAGAAGGCTTCGGCCTCGGCCTGCGAGGTGGCGTGATCCAGCCCCGGCATCAGCGGCACGCCGCACTCGGCCGCCAGCGCGCGGGCGCGCGCCTTGTCGCCGAACAGCGCCAGCTGCTCGGGCGTGGGGCCGATGAAGGCCAGCCCGGCGTCGGCGCAGGCCTGGGCGAAGGCGGCGCTCTCGCTCAGGAAGCCGTAGCCGGGATGCACCGCGTCGCAGCCCTGCGCGCGGGCGATGGCGATCAGCGCCGCGCCGTCCAGGTAGGCGGCCGGGCCGGTGGCGCCCAGCGGCACGGCGGCATCGGCCACACGGGTGTGCAGCGCACCGTCGTCGTCCTGCGCGAACACGGCCACGCTGGCCACGCCCAGGTCGTGCAGCGCGCGCGCCAGCCGCACAGCGATCTCGCCGCGGTTGGCGATCAGAACCTTCTTGAACAAACCTCTACTCCTCGCTGACCAGGGTGCCCTGGTGGTAATCGATGCGCCAGGCGCCGGCGTGCCAGCGCCATACGGTAGCGCGCCGCGAACGGCGTCCGCCCATGTCGAGCCGGTAGGTGGCCAGAAACAGGCCGGGCGCCAGTTCGCGGCAGGCGAAGTCGTCCAGCGTGAACGACTCCTGCACCGGCTCCGCGTGGCGCGCCTCCAGCGTGTCCAGCACGAAGGCGCGCGAATACACGCGGCCCGAGGCGCCCACCTCCCAGAAGTCCGGCGCGGTCATGGCCTCGAAATCGGCGCGAGCGGTGCCGTGCTCGGGCCGGTGGAAGACGGGCTCGCGCTCGCGCAGCGCGCGCGCCGCCTCGGCCGGGGTGGGCACCGCAGCCTGCATTCAGGCCGCGTCCTTCAGCAGCCGTCGCAACACCTTGCCGGCGCCGGTGGTCGGCAGCGCGTCGATGAACTTCACGTGCCTGGGCACCTTGTAGGTGGCCATGTTGTCGCGGCTCCAGGCAATCAGCTCGTCGGCTTCCAGCGCGGCGCCGGGCTTTTTGACGATGAAGGCCTTGACCACCTCGCCCTTGTCGGCGTCGGGCTCGGGCAGCACGGCCGCCTGCGCCACCGCCGGGTGCTTGATGAGGATGGTCTCCACCTCTTCGGGGAACACGCTGTAGCCGCTGACCTTGATCATCTCCTTGTTGCGGCCGATGAAGGTGAGGTAGCCCTCGGCGTCCATGCGGCCCATGTCGCCGGTGTAGACCCAGCCGTCCTTGAGCGTCTTGGCGGTGGCCTCGGGCTTGTTCCAGTAGCCCTTGAAGTTGCCGGGCGAGAGCAGCGTGATCTCGCCCACCTCGCCCACCGGCTTCGCGGCGCCGGTCTCGGGATCCCGGATGCGGATGGTGACGCCCTCCATCGGCTTGCCGTGCGTGCCCCAGCGCACGGCGTCGTGCGGCATGCCGGTGTCCATGGTGTGGGTTTCGGAAAGGCCGTAGGCGGCCTCGTAGCTCAGGCACGGGCCCTTGGTGAAGGCCTGCCACTGGCGCGCCAGCGGCTCGGTGAAAGTGATGCCGAAGCTGGTGACCGGGTTGCGCTGCAGGCTGCCGAGGTCGAACTCGCCTGCGCCCGGCAGCTGCATGCAGGCCACGTTCATGGGTGCGATGGAGTACCAGTGCGTGACGCGGTACGTCTGGATGGCCTGCAGCACCGCCAGCGGGTCGAAGCGGAACAGCAGCACCTGTGTGGCGCCCACCAGGATCGGCATGTTCACGCCCATCAGCATGCCGGCGATGTGGTAGAGCGGCGCCACCGACAGCGACACGCCTTCGGGCCCCACCCCGGCCGCTTTGGCGGTGGCGCGGGTCTTGAACAGCGCGTTGCCGAAGCTCAGCATCGCACCCTTGGGCAGGCCGGTGGTGCCGCTGGTGTAGGTCATCAGCGCCACGTCGTCCATGCCGATGGAAACCGGTGCTGGCCGGCTGCCGGCCTTCGCACCATGCTTCGCAATCTGCAGCATATCGGTGACGCTGGCTGGCAGCGGTGCGGGTGCGGCCTGCAGCTCCGGCGGCACGGCGATGGCGGGTTCGGCGGGCAGCAGATCGCCATAGCGCACCGCCAGCACGTGCTGCAGCGCGGTGTCAGCGCGCACCTGCTCGACGATGGGCAGCAGGTTGTCGGCAGCGACGATCACCCGCGCCTGCAGGTCGGCCAGCTGGTACTGCAGCTCGTGCGCCTTGTTGAGCGGCCCGCAGGGGCAGACGGTGGCGCCGATCTTCTGGATCGCGTAGTGCGCCACTATGTACTGCGGGCAGTTGTTCATGAACAGGGCCACCGGCTCGCCCCTGGCGACGCCGAGCGACTGCAGGTGCGCGGCCACGGCGTCGCTCCAGTCATCCAGCTCGCGCCAGCTGATGGCGGCGCCGTACCAGACGACGGCGGTGGCCTGGGGCTTCTCGCGCGCGTGCTGGCGCAGGTACTCGTGCAGGGGCTGGCCGGCGGCGGCCGGTGCGGGGGCGCTCATCGTGGTGTCTCCTGGAAACTGGTGTCATGCAGGTGACGCCGCGTGCGGGTCATTGCGTATCGGCCAACAGCGCCTGCGCGGTCCAATATAACGAACCGCCCCGGCCGGCGCGACCGCACGGCATCGCCTTGGCGACAAAGGGCAGCGCCCCACCCATCAAGCAGAGGAGACCACCCTATGAAACCCATCGCCCTGGCCCGCATCGCGTGGCGCGGCCTTGCCCTCACGGCGCTGGCCGCCGCCAGCGCCCAGGCCCTGGCGGCCGACGCGCCGCCCTACAAGGTGGCCTTCATCGACCCGCTGTCCGGGCCGTTCGGCTCCGTCGGCCAGCTGATGCTCAACCACCTGCGCCTGGGCGCGGACCAGGTCAACGCCGCCGGCGGCGTGCTGGGCGGCCGCAAGATGGAGATCCTGGAGTTCGACAGCAAGCTCTCGGCGCAGGAGAGCCAGACCGCGCTGCAGTCGGCCGCCAGCCAGGGCGCGCGCGTGATCTTCACCGGCGGCTCGGGCTCGTCGGTGGTGGCGGCGCTGTCGCAGGCGGCGCTGCGCTACAACCAGCGCAACCCGGGCAAGGAAGTGATCGTCATCAATCACTCGTCGATCGACCCCGACCTGACCGGCAAGAACTGCAATTTCTGGTACTTCCAGACCGAGGCCAGCACCTCGATGAAGATGAAGGCGCTGGCCAACTTCATCAAGCGCTCGCCGGAGATCAAGAAGATCTACCTGCTGAACCAGGACTACGCGCACGGTCGCCAGTGGGCCCACTACGGGCGCGAGATGGTGGGCCTGGCGCGGCCGGACATCCAGTTCGTGGGCGAGCAGCTGCACCCGATCGGCAAGGTCAAGGACTTCGCGCCGTATGTGGCCAACGTCAAGTCGTCCGGCGCCGACTCGGTGATCACCGGCAACTGGGGCCCGGACATGACGCTGCTGCTCAAGGCCGCAGCCGACGCCGGCATGAACCTGCACTACTTCAACCACAGCGCGGGTTCGTTCCCCGGCACGGTGCTGGCTTTCTCGCAGGCCGCGGCCGGCGAGCTGACCTGGGTGGCCGAGTGGCATCCCGGCCAGGCCGGCACGCCCAAGGTGGACGCCTGGGCCAAGGCCTACAAGGCCAAGTTCAACCAGGACTACCTGGCGCCGCGCATCACGCTGTCGGCCCACATGCTGGCCGACGGCCTGAAAAAGGCCGGCTCCGACGAGCCCGCCAAGCTGGTGCGCGCCATGGAAGACCTGAGCTTCGACACCCCCGTCGGCACCCTGCGCATGCGCGGCGAAGACCACCAGCTGCTGCTGCCCCAGGTGGTCAACACCATCGCCAAGGTGGATGGCAAGAAGGTCACCATGGGCTGGGAAGGCACCAACTACGGCTTCCGCACCGACGCCAGCTACAGCGGCAACGAGCTGGCCCAGGGCAACGCCTGCAAGATGGCGCGACCCTGAGTTTGCTACTTTATCGATAGCTGCCTGCGACCGCCACGCGCGGGCTAGAGGCCGATTTCACCCTGAAAAACTCGCCGCGGCGCCTGCCGGCCGCGGCGCCCTCGGGGCGGCTGGCGGCGCGGCCTGCGACAATCCGCGCCGATGGAAAACACCTACATCCTCACCCTGTCCTGCCCGGACCGCCCGGGCATCGTGCATGCCGTCTCGGGCCTGCTGCTGGTGCGCGGCTGCAACATCGAGGAAGCGCAGCAGTTCAACGACCACGCCACCGGCCTGTTCTTCATGCGCGTGCAGTTCGTCTGCCAGGACGCCGCCGCGCTGGTGGACGGCACCGACCTGGCCGGCGCGCTGGCCGATCTGGCCGGCCGCTTCGACATGCAGCACGCGCTGCACGCGGCCGGCGAGCCGATGCGCACGGTGATCTTCGTCAGCCGCGAGGGCCACTGCCTGAACGACCTGCTGTTCCGCTGCAAGAGCGGGCTGCTCAACCTCGACGTGCGGGCCATCATCAGCAACCACCGCGATTTCTACCAGCTCGCGGCCAGCTACAACATCCCCTTCCACCACCTGCCGCTCACGCGCGAGACCAAGGCCAAGGTGGAGGCGCGGCAGATGGAGATCGTCGAGGCCGAGGGCGCCGAGCTGGTGGTGCTGGCGCGCTACATGCAGATCCTCTCCAACGACATGTGCCAGAAGCTGGCCGGCCGCGCGGTGAACATCCACCACAGCTTCCTGCCCAGCTTCAAGGGCGCCAAGCCCTACTACCAGGCGCACGACCGCGGCGTGAAGCTGATCGGCGCGACCGCCCACTACGTGACGGCCGACCTGGACGAAGGCCCGATCATCGAGCAGGCCGTGGCCCGCGTGGACCACACGCACGAGGTGGAAGACCTCACCGCCGTCGGCCGCGACACCGAGAGCCAGGTGCTGGCCCGCGCCGTGAAATGGGTGAGCGAGCGGCGCGTGCTGCTCAACGGCCACAAGACCGTGGTGTTCCAGTAAGCAGGAAGCAGGTTCTCAGGGCCGGACGCCGCCGCCCTGCTCGCCCGCGGCGGGCGTGGGCGCGCCGCCTGGCCCGGCCGGGCCCATGCCGGGCAGCGCGCCGGCGGGATCGACCTTGGGTCTGGGTGGTGGCGGCGGGCGCTTGGGCAACTCCTGCGAGGGCACGGCCAGCGCGCGGCGCTCGCAGGCCTGCTGGGCGCGGTGGCGCGCAAGCGCACCCGCTACCGCGCCCGCTTCGCGCTGGCAGTCGCGCGCGACGATGCGCTCGCCCTCCAGGCGCCGGTTGAGGCAGGCGCGCAGCAGTTGCGCGCGGTCACCCTTGGCGCCGGCCACCTCGCGCTGACAGTGCATCAGGCGGGTGGGTGCGGCGCCCTCCTCCATGGTCTGCGCGCCGGCTGCTCCGGCCAGTGTGGCGCCCATCAGCGCCATCCAGTGCCAGCTCGTTGTTGTTGTTCGTGTTCTCATGGCCCAAACTCCCAGCCGCCGATGATCGCACCGCGGGCTTGCGCGGCCGTGACGGCAAGGCATGGCCTATAGTGGCGGACACACCCGCCGCAAGCCGCCGCCATGACCGAGACCGCCACCGCCGACGCCCCCCAGACGCTACAGAAAGAAGAGCTGCAGACGCAAGTCGTGCAAGCGCTGGAGCGTGTTCTGCCGCGTAGCGCACTGCTCTGGACGAACGAGCAGACCACCCCTTACGAATGCGACGGCCTGACGGCCTACCGCCAGCGCCCGCTGGCCGTGGCCCTGCCTGAAAGTTACGAACAGATTCAAGCGGTGTTGCAAACCTGCCACCGGCTGGGCGTGCCGGTGGTGGCGCGCGGCGCCGGCACGGGCTTGTCGGGCGGCGCGATGCCGAACGAGCGCGGGGTGACGCTGTCGCTGGCCAAGTTCAACCGCATCCTGAAGATCGACCCGCTGGCACGCACCGCGCAGGTCCAGTGCGGCGTGCGCAACCTGGCCATCAGCGAGGCGGCGGCACCGCTGGGCCTCTACTACGCACCCGATCCGAGCAGCCAGATCGCCTGCACCATCGGCGGCAACGTGGCCGAGAACTCCGGCGGCGTGCACTGCCTGAAATACGGCCTGACGGTGCACAACGTGCTCAAGGTCAAGGGCTTCACCATCGAGGGCGAGCCGGTCGAGTTCGGCAGCGAGGCACTCGACGCCGCGGGCTACGACCTGCTGGCGCTGGTGACCGGCAGCGAGGGCATGCTGGCCGTGACCACCGAGGTGACGGTGAAGCTGCTGCCGCGCCCGCGCCTGGCGCGCTGCATCATGGCCAGCTTTGCCGACGTGCGGCAGGCCGGCGACGCGGTGGCGGCGGTGATCGCCGCCGGCATCATCCCGGCCGGGCTGGAGATGATGGACAAGCCCATGACCGCCGCAGTGGAAGACTTCGTGCACGCCGGCTACGACCTCGACGCCGCCGCCATCCTGCTGTGCGAGAGCGACGGCACGCCGGAAGAGGTGGAAGAAGAAATCGGCCGCATGGCCGAGGTGCTGACGGCGGCGGGCGCCACCAAGATCGCCGTGAGCCAGTCGGAAGCCGAGCGCCTGAAATTCTGGAGCGGGCGCAAGAACGCCTTCCCTGCCAGCGGCCGCATCAGCCCCGACTACATGTGCATGGATTCGACCATCCCGCGCAAGCGCCTGGCCGACATCCTGCTGGCCATCGCCGAGATGGAGCACAAGTACCAGCTGCGCTGCTGCAACGTGTTCCACGCCGGCGACGGCAACCTGCACCCGCTGATCCTGTTCGATGCCAACGATCCGGACCAGCTGCACCGCGCCGAGCTGTTCGGCGCCGACATCCTGGAAACCAGCGTGGCCATGGGCGGCACCGTGACCGGCGAGCACGGCGTGGGCGTGGAAAAGCTCTCGAGCATGTGCGTGCAGTTCTCGGCCGCCGAAAACGAGCAGATGTTCGGCGTCAAGCGCGCGTTCGACCCGGCCGGGCTGCTCAACCCCGGCAAGGTGATCCCCACGCTGCACCGCTGTGCCGAGTACGGCAGGATGCTGGTACGCGGCGGTCGGCTGGCGCATCCGGAGCTCGAGCGCTTCTGAATCCGGATACTTCAATTTTCATAGCTGTCTGCGCCCGTCAGACATGGTCTGGAGGCCGATTTGGCTTGGAACATGAACCGCCTTCTCCACCCCGGGTGGCACGCAACAGATTGAGTCGATGAAAGCCCTGCAGGGATTCGCCTGGCTGCTATGCCTGCAACTGGCCGGCGAAGTGCTGGCGCGCGTCCTCAAGCTGCCGTTCCCTGGCCCCGTGATCGGCATGGTGCTGCTGATGCCCGCGCTGGGCTGGCCGGCGGTGCGCGAGCCGGTGATCGACGTGGCGCGCTTCCTGCTCGGGCATCTGTCGCTGCTGTTCGTGCCGGTGGGCGTGGGCGTGATCACGCACCTGGACATCCTGCAGGCCTACGGACTGCGGCTGGCGCTGGTGATCGTGCTCTCCACCTGGATCGGCCTGGCCGTGTCGGCGCTGGCGCTGCGTGCGCTGATGCGCAATGCACCTGGCGAAGAAGGATCACCCGATGCCTGATTTCGTCCAGCTCTGGGTCTATCTCTCCTCGGCGCCGCTGGTCGGCCTGACGGCCACGCTGGTGGTCTACCTGCTGGCGATGGCCGGCTACCAGCGCGCCGGGCACGCGCCCTGGGCCAACCCGGTGCTGTGGTCGATCGTGGTCATCGGCGCCGGCCTGCTGGCCAGCGGCGTGCCCTACCCGAGCTACTTCGCCGGCGCACAGTTCATCCACTTCCTGCTCGGCCCCGCGGTGGTGGCGCTGGGCCTGCCCCTGTGGGAGCGGCGCGCCACGCTGTCGCGTGCCTGGGGGCGCTTCCTGCTGGCGGCGCTGGCCGGCGGCGCAGCGGCGGCGGTGTCGGCCGTGCTGATCGGCTGGGCGCTGGGACTGCCGGGCGAGGTGCTGCGTTCGCTGGCGCCCAAGTCGGTCACGGCGCCGGTGGCCATGGGCGTGGCCGAGAAGATCGGCGGCGTGCCGGCGCTGGCGGCCGTGTTCGCCGTGCTTTCCGGGCTGGTGGGCGCGCTGTCGGGCCGCACGCTGTTCCGCCTCTTCGGCCTGGGCGAAGGCCGGGTCGACTGGATGGCGCGCGGCTTCGCCATGGGCACGGCATCGCACGGCATCGGCGCGGCGCGCGCGCTGCAGGTGAACGCCGATGCCGGCGCCTACGCCGGCCTGGCCCTGGGCCTGCAGGTGCTGCTGGCCTCGCTGCTGATTCCGCTGGCGGCGCGCTGGTTCTGATTCGAGCCTTTTGGGCCTGCAGCCCAGTATGGTCGGGCGCAGGCAGCTATCCAATAAATAGCAATCCGCCGATCTGCTGGAAGCATCAGCGCATCTCGAACAGCTCCTGGTGAAAGCGCCCGGCCGGCAGGCCGTGGGCCACCAGGTCGCGCCGCAGCGCTTCGCCGAACCCGGTCGGGCCGCAGAACCAGAAGCTCGCCTCACGCCAGCCGGGCACGGCGGTGCGGATGCGTTCGGCGCTGAGCAGGCCGTCGCGCGCATCCACCAGCACATGCAGTTGCACCCCGGCGGCGCGGGCATCGGCCTCCAGCAGGGCCAGCGCGGCCGGGTCTTCGTCGCGCGTGGTGTGGAACAGGTCCACCTGCGGGCGCAGCGGGCCCGTACCTGCCTCACGTTCGCGTGCCAGCTGCTCCATGCGGCCGAGGAAGGGCGTGATGCCGATGCCGCCGCCGATCCAGACCTGGCGCGGCGCGCCGTCGTCGAAGGTGAAGCAGCCGTAGGGGCCTTGCACCTTCACGGGCAGGCCCGGGCGCAGGGTCTGGTGCAGCGTGGCGGTGTGGTCGCCCAGCGCCTTGGTGACGAAGGTGATCTCGCGCCGGGTGTTGTCCCAGGCGGAGGCAATGGTGTACGGGTGGGCGCCTTCTTCAGGCCGGCTGGTGACGAAGGCGAACTGCCCCGGCGCATGGCCGGGCCAGCCCTGGGGCAGCGCCACGGTGGTGCGGGTGACCCGCAGCGGTTCGAAGTAGCGGGTGGTGAGCACCTCGCCGCGCGTGGTGCGGCTGGCGCCCACGCGGCCCGCCAGCACCCACAGCGCCGCCGCCGCGCCGGCCAGCGTGAGCAGCGCCACCAGCCAGCCCACCGGCTGCGCCCAGTAGCCGGTGTTCAGCAGCACCCAGGTGTGGAACACCAGCACCAGGTAAGCGACGGCCAGCAGCTTGTGTGTCTTGGCGAACCAGTGGTAGGGAATGCGCTTGACGAGCGCCACCACGATCAGCAGCGCCGCACCGTAGAAGGCCCACTCGCCCAGGCTTTCGGCCAGATGGCGCTGGCTGTTCAGCCAGCTCTGCAGCGGGTCACTGATTTCGGTGCGTGGGCCGCGCCCGCGGCGCTCCAGCCAGCCCCAGGCCACCATCCACTTGGTGCCCTGCGCCAGCCACCAGTGGGTTAGCGCGGCCACCAGCGCCGAGATGCCCAGCCACTTGTGCAGGCGGTACATCTTGTCCAGCCCGCCCAGATGCCGCTCCAGCCAGTGCGGCCGCGTGGCCAGCACCATGGCCACGCTCATCACCGCGATGGCGATCACGCCGGTGAACTGCACCGCGACACCGCGGAACCTGAAATAGTTGAAAGGCTCAGGCCAGAGCGTGTCGGCCAGCAGCCAGGCGCCAGCGGGCACCAGCAGCGCGGCCCACAGGGCGATCCGGATGTTCTTCATGGCTGGGTTCCTCTCCCGCCGCGGCATCGGCGGCGGCACGGCCATTGTTGCGCCGCAGCATGAACCGGCTCTGAACGCCGGGTGAACCTTGGGTAAAGCCGACGGGTTCTGCGGGGGTCACAGCAAGGGTGTGGCGCCTGGCGGACTTCGTCAAGTGGGCGCCACCTCGGTCGCGACCCCGTCGGCGAACGCGGGCAGCGCGTGGGCGCAGGGCACGGCGACGATGGCCGGCAGCTCGTAGGGGTGCTGCGCGCGCAGCGCGGCCTCCAGCGCCGGGTAGCGGGCGGCTGTGGTCTTCAGCAGCAGGCGCCATTCGCCCTCCTGCTGCACGGCGCCCTGCCAGCGGTAGACGCTGTCGATGGCTTCGATGTGGGCGCAGGCCGCCAGCCGCTGCTCGACCATCGAGCGCGCCAGCACCTGCGCGTCTGCCTGCGTGGCGACCGTGGTCAGCACCAGCAGGATCTGGGTCAAATCGGCCTCCGGCCGTCTGCTGTCAGGCGTGGGCAGCTACTTTTTTCAGGAGCAACCATGCCCAGGCGATCCAGCGCCGCCGTCAGGTGGCCGACGCTCCGATCCACGTCGGCCCATTTGTCGAGCCCGAACAGCCCGACGCGGAAGGTGCGGAAATCGGCCGGCTCGTCGCACATCAGCGGCACGCCGCTGGCCGTTTGCAGGCCCTGCTCGATGAATTTCTTGGCGCTCTGGATGTCCGGATCGGTGGTGTAGCTCACCACCACGCCGGGTGCCTTGAAGCCTTCGGCCGCCACGCTGGGCAGGCCACGGCTTTCGAACAGCGCGCGCACCTTGCGACCCAGCTCCATCTGCTGCTCGCGCACCTTGGCGAAGCCGCGCTCACGCGTCTCCAGCATGGTGTCGCGCAGCTTGATCAGCGCCATGGTGGGCATGGTGGCGTGGTAGGCGTGGCTGCCGGTCTCATAGGCCTGCATGATCTGGTGCCATTTCTTCAGGTCGGCGGCGAAGCTGGTGCTGGTGGTGCCTTCCATGACCTTGAGGGCGCGCTCCGACAGGCACACCATGGCGCAGGCGGGCGAACTGCTCCAGCCCTTCTGCGGCGCGCTGACCAGCACGTCGACGCCCACGGCCTTCATGTCCACCCACATGGCGCCGGAGGCGATGCAATCGAGCACGAACAGGCCGCCGGCGGCGTGCGTGGCGGCCGCCACGCGCTTCATGTAGTCGTCCGGCAGCATCATGCCGCTGGCGGTTTCGACGTGCGGGGCGAACACCACGGCGGGCTTGTCGCGCGCGATGGCAGCCTCGACATCCTCGATCGGCGCGGGTATCCACGGGGCTTGCGCACCATTGCCCGTGCGGCGCGCCTTGAGCACGGCGATGTTGCCGGGCGCGGTGATGCGGCCCATCTCCAGGATCTGGCTCCAGCGGAAGCTGAAGAAGCCGTTGCGGATCACCAGCACCTTCTGGTCGGTGGCGAATTGGCGCGCTACCGCCTCCATGCCGAAGGTGCCGCTGCCTGGCACCAGCACGGCGGCGTCGGCGTGGTAGACCTCCTTGAGCATGGCGGAAATGTCGCGCATCACGCCCTGAAACTTCTTCGACATGTGGTTCAGGGCGCGGTCGGTGTAGACGACCGAAAACTCGAGCAGGCCGTCGGGATCGATCGTGGGCAAAAGGCCGGGCATGGCAGTCTCCATCCAGTCAGATGGCGGTCAGCTTAGCACGCCGGCAACACACCCGCCGGCATCATGGGCGGGGTGCGCACAGCTCGCGGATCAGGGCTTCGCTCACGTAGTGCGGCCCGTCGAACAGGTAGACCGGCCAGCCGCGGTAGCTGGCCAGTTGCAGGCCCAGTTCCTGCGCCGTGGCCGGGCGGAAGCCGCCGCCCACGCCGGGGCGAAAGGCTTCGGCGATCAGGCGTACACGCTGCTTGCCCAGGCGCCGGCTCAGCACGTCCAGGTACTGGACGGCGACCGCGGGCTCGCGTGCATGCACGCCTACGCCGTCCTGGAAGAACACCCCTACGTCGGCCGGCACCCAGCGCTGCAGCCAGTCGGCCAGCGCTTCGGGCCCGCGGTTGGCGCTGTCGTAGGCACTGATCCAGAGCGGCCGCGGCAGGCCGGCCAGCGCGGCCGCCAGGGCCTCGCCGCCGTTCCAGGTCGGATCGACCTCGACGGGGAAGTACCAGCCCGCCGGATCGGGCAAGCCGGCGTGGCGCCAGGCCTGCGCCAAGGCGCGCGAGCGTTGGCCCAGTTCGACGACCTGCCGGCGCGCCTGCTGCTCGCTGTTGCGGCCGGCCAGCCCCAGGATCACCTGCCGGGCCCATGGCTCGCCGAAGATGCGGCGCCAGTTGGTGGCGGGCATCGCCGCGCCATCCGCAGCGCCCGGTGCCTGGGCCGCGAAGAAGCGGACGTCGTCCACTTCCAGCCACTGCACCAGGAGCTGCCGGGCCCCCAGTTGCTCCCAGCGCCCCTTGGGGTCCACCTGCTGAAGGCTTGGCTGCCAGACGATGCCGGCCACAGCCGAGGCGCAACGCGGCTGTGCGGTCTGGCAACCACAAAGCAGCAGCGCCGCCAGCAGCCAGGCGGCGCGGGGGCCGGCGCGCCATCCCATGGTCAGCGCACGGCCCTGAGGTTCAAGCGCAACCAGCAGCGGTCAATTGATCCGGCTGGGCACCGTCCAGGTGAACCCGAGGTTGTTCACGCCCTGGATGAGGCTCTTGAAATCCGCCAGGCCAGGTACGCCCAGATCCGATTCCAGCCAGAACGGATGGAAGAAGAACGAGGCATAACCGCCGCGCACGGTCTTCACATACTGCGCGTTGGTCACGATGGTCTGCCACGTGTAGTTGTAGTTGGAAGTCGGGTCGATGGCGCTGATGTCGTACTCGATGTTGCCCAGGCTCTCCGGCAGCACACGCTGACCGTAGTAGTCGGTCTTGATGGGGTACGGGAAGATCTGGCCGACCGCGAAGTCCTTCTCCACCGCAGCGTTGAAGTTGGGCGTGTCCGCCGTGTAGTAAACGACGCGCTGGTAGGTCTTGGCAAAGGTCTGGGCAGCCGCCTTCGACGCCAGCGCCGACCCTTGATAGTGCGGCGTCTCCCAGGCGGTGGGCGTGTAGCCACCGCTGGCCAGTTCCTGCAGGCCTGCGTTGTAGCGCCCCAGCGCCCAGGCGAGGGAATCCTCCGCCACAGGCGTGTTGGTCACGATGTTCCAGAACTCGTAGTCGTCGCCGCTGACGCCGGTGTACTTGTTGCGTGTATAGAGGTTGTTGTGGATGGTGTCGGTGTACTGGTGGGTGTAACCGTGCATCACGACCTCGCCGCCGCGGGCCAGCGCGTAGTTCAGCGACGTCTTCAGGTTGGTGGCCTGCGACATCGGCACGAACTGGGGCACGTTGCCGTTGTAGACGCCCAGCGGATCGGCGTAGTACGGAATGGTCGCGATCGAGAACGGGATGCGCCGCTGGTACAGGTAGTTGGTCAGGGTCTTCATGGACGACACCGTGACCATCGCACCCACGTCTTCCAGCCGGACCATGGCCTTGGGGGTTTCCCACGTGGTGACGCCGAGCATGTCGTACAGCAGGTCGCACAGCACCAGGTAGCGGTCGCGCGGGCCGATGTAGCTGAACGGCAGGTCGGCCACGTACCAGAAGTTGCCCGAGCGCACGACGTAAGGTGCGGCTTCACCGGTCGTCGGGTTGGACATGGGCACCAGCGTCGTGGCCTTGGTGGTGTCGGTGACGGAAACGATGCCGACATCAGGATCGGCCGCCACGGCACCACCGTTGTAGTCGTAGTACTTGACGAAGGGCAGCGACTTGTAGGTAATGGTGTCGAAGAAACCAGGTGTCTGGTTGCTGGCCGATGGTGTGGCGTTGAGGCCGCGCAACCCGCTGAACGCGAACCCGAACCTGCTCTGGAAGTTGTATTGCGAATCCCAGGCCATCTGCCACAGGTTGTACTTGAACCAGACCACGGTCTTGGTGGTGGTGGTCACGTCGGACATGAAGGCAGCCGGCACCTGGTTGTCGTAGTACGAACCCAGGTAGAAGGTGGCCGCGTAGTTGTTCACCTGCCCGGCCGTGTAGTTCTGCACGGGCACCATGTCGACCTGGCTGTCGAAATGCCCCAGCAGGTTGCGCAGCATGATGGCGTACGCAAAGCCCAGCTTGGTGAAGGTCTGGCCGGGCGGCGCGTCGTACAGGATGAGCGCGCGCGGGCCGGATTGCGCCCATGCCGGCAGCGCCATGCACAGGACGAAGAGGAGAGCGACGAGGCGCTTGAGGGTTTTCATGATTCAGTCCTTCAAAGGATGCGTGGAACCGCGCCGGAGCGTCAGTTCTTCTTCGCGTTGCCGTTGCCGTTGGAGCCGCTGTTGCCGGGCGAACTCACCGAGTCGTCGACCAGGTAGTTCTTCTTGTAGCGGCTCTTGTTCTTGTGGGCACGCTCATTGCGCTTTTCCTCGGCCGGCGTCATGCCAGCCTCCACCGTGACCATCTGGGAGCCTGGCGGCAAAGGCGGCGGCGTTACCTTGCCTGCCTGGGCCGAGAAGCCCCACAGCAGCAGCACGGCGGCCGAAACGCCTGCCCGGAGCAGATGCTTGTTCGCTTTCATGATCGATCCCCTTTCGTCTTCAAATCACAACAACCAAAAATCGGCGGGTCGACCCACCGGATCAGTAACTCAGCGTGGCGCGCAGGAACACGCCCTTGCCGCGTTCGTCGCCACCCAGACGCGCCCGGTACTGGAGCGACACGTCAAAGTAGGAATGCGGCGCGCGGTAACGGTCTTCGTTGAACCAGTAGCGCACGGCCACGCCCACGCCGGCGCCGCTGGCCGTTCGCCGGCCGGAAGCGAGCTTCGAATCGTGGTCGGCTCCCAGCACGAAGTGCGGGAACACGACCGGTCGTGGATCCACGCTGTCCAGCTTGAAGCTGCGCCCCAACTGGGCTTCGAACGTGGCGTAGGTGCGGCGTGTGTCGATGAAGCGCCCGGCTTCGGCGTAGACCTGCGCGGTGTTCCAGGACGAGGCGTCCATGCGCAGGTCGGTGCCATAGGTATACGAATACCCCGCACGCAGGAGCCAGTCGTTGATCGACAGGCTGCCGATCTTGACGCGGCGCTCCGCGGACAGCACCAGATTGGCCGACCGCAGTGGCTTGATGCGCGCGCCGAGCATGCCCTGCGCGGTTTCGCCGCCGGAAGCTCCTCCCCCCTTGGACCAGAGGGTCTGAAAGCCCCCTCCGTACAGTTCGTAGTAGGTGCCGTCGCGGTAGCCGCTGGGACGCCAGTAGAGCTCCAGCCCCGTCTGCACGCTGTCGCCGATGCCGGCCGCGGCACCCGCGCCCTGCCCTCCCGGTGAGATGCCGCGGTAACCGACCGAGGCGATCGCGCCCCAGCTGCGCGACCGGTCGGCGATCTCGCGTCGCGTTTCAAACAGGCGCTGAGGCGTCAGGGTCAGCTGGCCGTCGTCGGCGGCATCGATGGCACGCTTGAAGTAGCCCACCGACACATCCGACTGGCCGAGGCGGCCGGCGACGTAGCCGGCATCCAGCAGGGCCTTGGGCGGCAGCTCGTTCTTGTCGGATGCACGCGCGAACGCCTGCGCGGCACTGGCGTCGTCGCCCACACGCACGGCCAGGTAACCCGCGTCGGTGTCGCTCATCTGGCTCAGCAGGCCGGCTTGCTGCGCGTTCTCGAACACGGCGCGAGCGCGCTCCGGATCGCGCGGCAGGCGCAGGTCGATCTCGCTCACCACGGACAGCCGCGGGTCGGCCAGCGCAGCATCCGCGTCGGCCTGAGCCTGCGCAAGTTGCTGCAGTTGTCGGTGCAGCTCGCTGCGCAGCGCCAACATTTCCGGCTCCTGCTTGCCCTGCCCGAGAAAGCCGTTGGCGGCCTCCAGCGCCTGCAGCGGTTTGCCGCCGGCCTTGAGGGCACGCACGTAGAGCAACTGGTACCGGACGTTTCCGGGCGCGTGTTCGACGGCGCTGCGCGCCTGCGTGACCGCTTCAGCGTAGGACTGCTTGCCATAGGCACGCACGGCAGCCTCGGCAGACGCCGCACCGGGATCCGCCTGCATCTCGCCCGGCCACAGCTCGCAATGCGGGGTGTAGGAAGATCCGACGCAAACGACTTTGGGTGCGGTCAGCGACGGCGTGACCACGGGGTCGGGCGTCACGCTTCGCGTCGCGGCCGCCAGCGCCTGCCGGAGCCTGGCCTCGACCGCCGGCTCAGCCTGCCCCTGGAGTGGCTTGAGCAATGTCTGCACACGGCCGGGCTGGCCGTCCGCCAGCGCGGCATCGGCGGCGATCAGGCGTGCGTTTTGCTCCAGCGTGTTGTTGCCAAAGCCCAGCGCCAGGGCCCGGTCGTAATCGGCCATCGCCTCGCTCCCGCGGCCCAGGCGTTGGCGGGCGTGGGCGCGCAGCATCAGAAGGTCAGCGCCATCCATGCCGGGCCGGCCGAGCAGCTGCGTGGTGGTGGCGTCCAGATCGGTCCAGCGATGAGCGGCTGCCAGGGCGCCCATCCATTGAACCTGCTGGGCGGCGTTCGATGGTTCGAGCTCCGCACCGCGGCGTGCCCGCTCCACGGCCATCGTGGTGTTCCCATCGGCCAGCGCGTGGTTGGCGGATTCGAAATCGGCATAGGCACGCCGTTGGCGGGCCTGGCCCGCCAGTTCAGCCAACGCCTTGTCAGACTTGGCACCCTGCCCGGCAACCGTCTCGGCCTCGTCGTAGGCACCGGTTTCCAGCAGCGCGTAAGCCAGCAGACGGCGGTAATCGTCGTTCTCCTGCTCCAGATCCAGCGCCTGGCGCGCAGCAACCGCGGCGCTCTTGAAATCACCCCGCGCGCTGGCCTTGAAGCCTGCATCCGCGAAACGGTAAGCTGCGCTCGGCTCCGGCGGCGGTGGCGGTGGCGGGGCCGGACTGGAGGCCTTGACGGAGGAGCGCTGTCTGGAGCGCACTGCGCGGGCTTCAGCGGCTCTTGGCGCCCGGGGAGCCGCAACGACCGGCGCTGCAGACGCGGGAGGCGAAACCTTGGGCTTGGAAGCCGGTTGGACTTTTGCCACCTGTTCCGCCGGCTTCGTTGCGACTTCCGGCATGGAGGGTACTGCCGGGCGCTCGCTGGCAGCCGCTTCTGCCGCAGGCTTGGGCGCTGCGCTTGCCGCCGCGACAGCGGTGCTCCTGCGAACCCGTGGCGCCGGAGCAGGCGCGGGTGGCGTCAGTGCTGCGAGAGCTGCCCGCAAGTCAGGATCTTTGGGATGCGCGGCGAGTTGCTCGCGCAAGAGCCGGCGCGCTTTTTCGGGCTCGCCGAAGCGGAGGTAGGCGTCGGCCAGGTAGCCCACGATAACCGAGCTCTGGGGTGCCAGTTTCAGTGCCTGCCCGAATTCCTGGTAGGCGCGAGCCCGGTCACCGCTCTGGATCGCTTCGAAGCCCTTCTGCAGATGGGGATAGACCAGAAATCTGGTGTAGCTGGACACATCCGGCCCCAGATCCACCGACTGGGCGTGCACGGCCGCCGCGGCCAGCAGCAGCGTCAAGGCAGCGATGGACCGTGCGCGCTTCATGCTCAGGCTTCCGTGGCCAGCGGCCCGCTACCCACGCGGCGCCACAACGACGTGCTGCGCAGCAACTCACGCATGGACAGTTGCAGCTCCTGCTGCAGCGCGAGCGCCTCATCCAGTGCGGCCTGGGCCAGCAGCCCGCGGGAAACCATGAACTCGCCCAGCCTGGTGTGGTCCTTGGCGCGTTGGATCAGCACCGAGTTCAGTGCGGCCGGATCAATGCGGCCCAGCGCGCACAGGATGTCGCCCAGTATCAACTGGCCGCCTACGTAGACATTCCACATCAGGTCGGCCGCCTGCGGCGACAGGCCTGTCTTGCGCGCCGCCGCCTCGAACTCGTCCTGCACCTGCCGGTCTTCCGAGTCACCGTACCAGAGCCGCAGGCCGATCGTCACCTGCCCCTTGGGCACGATCACGTAGCGCACGTTGCGGTCCAGCTTGCGGGAAATGGCGGCCAGCGACACGGGATCTAGGTAAGACTCGCAACCGAGCACCAGCTTGTCGTCCTCCAGCCGGACGGGCAGCACGGCGTAGTGCAGGGCGACAGCATCGGGCACGGCGTCGATGAGGTCTGCGGGCACGCGCCGGCTGTCGAAGCGCTCCCATTCGGCCCGGCACTGCGCCGCCACCGCAGCGGCCAGTTGCTCCGGCGTCACGAGCCCCCGGTGCACCAGCAGGGCCCCCAGCCGCAGGCCGCGCACAGGACGTGCCAGTGCCTCGTCAAGTTGCTCCTGGGTCAGCGCCGATTGGGCGACGAGGATCTGGCCCAGCGGCTCGCGTATGCCGTGGTCCTCGCCCAGTGTGGGAAAGTCGTGGTCGGTCTTGGCCCAGGCGATGCGCCGGACGTCCTGGGCGCGCAACGTCTGCATCAGCGCGCGCCAGTTGGCAAAGAAATTGATCACGTTGCCCCAGGCCAGGCGCGGCACCGAGAGCACCCCCTGCCAGACCCCGTAGTAGCTGGAAACGAAGTAGATGCGCTGCAGCGCCCGGTTGCCCAGCAGCGCGAGGTTGAGCACCAGCAGCACGCCCAGCCAGCGGCTGTCCTCGAAGATCGAGAGGAACTTGTAGCTGTCGGGCACCGCGCGCTGGTACACCCACACGCCCAGCAATTGCAGCAGCAGCAACGTGGCCAGCAGGCCGGCGAAGTTGGTGATGACGCCCTTGCGGTCGCGCCAGAGGAAGTAGTTGAGCCCCCAGTGCTTGGACCAGCCCATGGTCTTGAAGCCCTGGTAGATGATGCCGATGATCCAGCGCGACTTCTGGCGGATGGCTGCCCGCGTCACCGAAGGGAAGTACTCGCGCACGCACACCGTGCTGGCTTCGCGCGCGCTGTGACCGAAGCCGCTGGTGGATTCCGACCGGCCAGCCAACCCTCGTGGGTTCATGGGGAACCGTACGAACGTTTCCTCCATGCCCATGCTCTTGAGACGCAGCCCGATGTCGTAGTCCTCGGTGAGGCTCTTGACGTCGAAGGCGATGCCGCACCCGTGGGTCAGAAGGGCCATCACGGCCTTGCGACTGAAGCAGGTGCCAACACCAGCGCTGGGCACCTGGCCGACCAGCGCCTCGCGCACCAGGATGTCCTTGCCGTGCGACTCGGCGAACTCGTCCAGATAGTGGCCACTGGTGAAGTCGTTCCACGGACGCGGCAGCGGGTACACCGGCAACTGGATCAGGTCCTTGCGCCCGACCAGATGGTTGAACAGGCGCAGCTCCATGGGGCACAGCACGTCTTCCGAATCGTGCAGGATGAAGCCCTCGAACTGGATGCCCGCGCGCTCCTCGAACTGCAGAATGGCGTCCAGCACGTTGTTGAGGCAATCGGCCTTGCTGGTGGGGCCGTCACGCGCGCCCACGACCTTGTGCACGTTGGGAAAGCGCGCGCAGACCTTCTGGACATCCGACTGCGTCTCGGGGTCGTTGGGGTAGGTGCCGACGAAGATGTGGTAGTTCTCGTAATCCAGCGTGCTCGCGGCCAGTTCGGCCATGCGGTCGATCACGCCATGCTCCTGCCAGGCAGGCACCATGATGGCCAGCGGCTTCTCGTCCTGGTCGAGCAGTTGGTCGGGCTCCATGCGGTCGTGGTGCCGGTACACCGTCCAGCGCCGCCAGACGCGACGGCCCCAGTAGACGATGTCGATGAACAGGTCGTCCAGGCCGCTGATGCAGATGATCAGGGCCAGCACCAGCGCTACGGTCTTCAGACCGTAGAGGTATGTGGAGACGTAATCAAGCCACCACATCCGCCTGCTCCCTGACAGCGGAGGAATGGCCAACACCGAGTTCAGCAGCCAGATGGCGGACAATCTGTCGCGATGCAGTGCCGTCGCCGAAAGGGTTGCCGGCGCGCTGCATGCGACGGAACTCGGCCGGGTCGTTCCACAGGCGGTTGACGTGCGCGACGATGGCGTCGGTGGAAGTGCCCACGATGCCCGCGCAGCCGGCTTCCAGCGCCTCGGGCCTTTCGGTTTCCTCGCGCAGCACCAGCAGAGGCACACCGAAGGTGGGCGCCTCTTCCTGCAAGCCGCCGGAATCGGTGAGCACGATCCAGGCGTCGGCCAGTGCCTGCTGCATTTCCAGGTAGTCGAACGGCGCCGTGAGCCTGACGTTGGGCAGGTCGACCAGCAGCTCGTGCACGGGGCCACGCACCACCGGGTTCAGGTGTACCGGGAACAGCACGTCCAGTTCCGGGTGCTGGCGCGCGATCTGCGCGATGGCGCGGCACACCTGTTCCACGTCCTGGCCCCAGTTCTCGCGCCGGTGCATGGTCACCAGCATGTGGCCGCGCCCGCTCGCGCGGCGATGGATGCCGCGGTGCTCGCAGGCCCACTGCTGTGCATCCACCACTGTGTTGCCCGTCACCCAGATACGCTGCTTGGACACACCTTCGGAAAGCAAGGCGTCGCGCGAGCGCGCGGTGGGCGCGAAGTGGAAGCGGGTGATGCGCCCGATCATCTGACGCAGCCCCTCCTCCGGAAACGGCCGCCGCAGGTTGTAGGTGCGCAGGCCCGCTTCGACGTGCGCGACGGGCACACCGTTGTAGAAGGCTGCCAGGGCGCCCTGGAAGGCGCTTTCGGTGTCGCCCTGGACCACCACCGTGGACCAGCGCTCGCCCGTCAGCACGGCTTCCAGCTGCGCGCGGCAACCCAGGCTGAAATCCAGCAGCGAATCGCCCTGGCGCACCAGCGTGAGATCGGGGCGGATGTCGAAACTGCCCATGATCTGCTCGGCCATCTGCGCATGCTGGCCGGTGTGCAGCCAGACGACGCGGGCCCACGGCTGGCGCTTCAGCTCATGGTAGAGCGGTGCCAGTTTGATGATCTCGGGACGTGTGCCGGAGACAATGAGAATCGATTCCATGCTCGAACCCAGCTCTTGAGAAAGACGGTCCGCGCGGCCGCTGCCGGCCGAAAGGCCCGGCAGGGCCTGCGCGATCAGGAGACGCGGGGTGCGCCGTGCAGCAGGGTGCTGGAGAGACCGGTGTCCAGGCCGGTGACGAACACCAGCCATTCGCCCACGCGGTCCGCGCCGAGGTTCTGCATCAGCTGCTGCTGGCGCGCCTCGGACCCCATGCGCAGAAAGCAGATCGCTTCTCGCTCGCCGTGGTGTGCCGCGGTCAGGACGTCGAGCCGTTCGACGGTGCCGAACTGGCTGCAGTAGGCCTGCAGTTCAGGTCGGAGTTCAGCTGCTTCCGCGCAGCGACGCAAAGGCGCATGTGTGTGCATGACTCTTTCTCCCGTTTCCCCGTTTGTTGTTTTTTGACCTTGCCCCGGGGCGTGACAAAGTTGTTCTTCGCTACGGATTATTACGAATTGAGCTTGGAATTCAAGACAGAAAGTGCTAGCTCCACCCCCTATTCGGGGTATGTCTTTCGCACTAGCGGCACGTGCTTCGGCGGCCAATTGCTACTAGGTTTGGAGCAACCGAATCAGGCCAGATCAGGCCATCGTCGAGCCCGGCCCTCTTTCGTGCACACATGCCATGCGCATCAGGCGAGCATGAAACCATACCCCGCATGAGGGGCGTTCCAGGCCGGTCAGCGCATCAGCGTGCTCTTGCCGAACAGGCTTTCGGCCAGATCGACGGCCAGCTCGGCGGTGCGGTTGCGCACGTCGTAGGCCGGATTGAGTTCGACGACGTCGAGCGAGCCGAGGCGCCCGGTGTCGGCCAGCATCTCCATGCACAGCTGCGCCTCGCGGTAGCTGGGACCGCCACGCTCGGTGGTGCCGACGCCCGGTGCGATGTCGGGGTCGAGGAAATCGACGTCCAGGCTCACGTGCAGGTGCGTGGTCTCGTCCATACCTTCCAGCGCGCGCTCCATGACGATGCGCATGCCCAGCTCGTCGATGGCGCGCATGTCGAACACCTGGAAGCCGGCCGCGCGCACCAGGCGTTTCTCGCCCGGATCGACGCTGCGGATGCCGATCTGCCGCAGCTCCGGCGCGCGCAGGGCAGGATCCTGCGGGCTGAAGCCACCCAGCTCCACCAGTTCGGCCGGTCCGTCGCCGAACAGGCAGGCCACCGGCATGCCGTGCAGATTGCCCGTGGGTGTGAGTGCCGCGGTGTTGAAGTCGGCGTGCGCATCGAGCCACAGCACGCGCAGCTTGCGCCCCTGCGCCCGTACCTGCCGCGCCACGGCCGAGATGGACCCGATGGCCAGGCAATGGTCGCCGCCCAGCAGCACCGGCAGCCGCCCTGCCCCCAGTTGCGCCGCCACGGCCTCATGCACCACGCGGTTCCAGGCAACCACCTCGGCCAGGTGCCGGAAGCCGCCTTCCGGATGCTGCCAGGGGTTGTCCGGCCCGACCAGGTTGCCGGTGTCCAGCACATCGACGCCCTGACCCCGCAGCGCCCGGGCGATGCCGGCCACGCGCAGCGCCTCCGGGCCCATGCTGGCACCGCGCACGCTGGCGCCGACGTCGGTGGGCGCGCCGATCAGCGCCACCCCGGCCGCGCGCAGCTTGCTCATGCTGCAACCCTTTCGCGCTGACCGAAGATGGCCGAGCCCACCCGCACCATGGTGCTGCCGGCGGAGATGGCGGCCTCCAGATCGGCGCTCATGCCGGCCGACAGCGTGTCCAGCCCCAGCCCGGCCGCATTCAACTGGTCAAAAATGGCTCTGGCCCTTGCGTGGAGGGCGCAGGCAGCTGCAAAATCAGGAGCAGGCTCGGGGATGGTCATAAGCCCGCGCAGGCGCAGCCTGGGCAGGCCCGCCACGGCGCGCGCCAGCGCCAGCGCCTCCTGCGGCGCCACGCCGGACTTGTTGGCCCCGCCGTCCACGTTCACCTGGATACAGACGTTGAGCGGCGTCAAGCCGGCCGGCCGCTGGGCCGACAGGCGTTCGGCGATCTTCAGGCGATCGATGGTGTGCACCCAGTCGAAATGCTCGGCCACCGGCCGCGTCTTGTTGCTCTGCAGCGGGCCGATGCAATGCCACTCGATGCCCGGCAGATCGGCGAGGGCGACGACCTTGTCCACGCCCTCCTGCACGTAGTTCTCGCCGAAGGCCCGCTGCCCGGCCGCGCAGGCCGCGCGCACCGCCTCCGGACCGAAGGTTTTGGAGACGGCCAGCAGCGTGACTTCCTCCACGTTGCGGTGGGCCTCCAGGCACGCCGTTGCAATCCGCTCACGCACGCGCTTCAGGTTCTGGGCAATCGTCGTCATAATGCCTCAGCGTATCAAACTGCAACCACCTTCACCGAGAACGAAGAGGCCCCGTGGATATCACGCAACTGCTGGCGTTTTCCGTCAAGAACAAGGCGTCCGACCTGCACCTGTCGTCGGGCCTGCCGCCCATGATCCGGGTGCACGGTGACGTGCGCCGCCTGAACGTCGACCCGCTGGAACACAAGCAGGTGTTCGCGATGTTGTACGACATCATGAACGATTCCCAGCGCAAGGTGTACGAAGAGCACCTGGAGGTGGATTTCTCGTTCGAGATCGAGGGCCTGGCGCGCTTTCGCGTCAACGCCTTCAACACGCAACGCGGCGCCGCCGGCGTGCTGCGCACGATTCCCAGCAAGATCCTCACGCTGGAGCAGCTCAACTGCCCCAAGATCTTCGGCGAGCTGGCGCTCAAGCCGCGCGGGCTGGTGCTGGTGACGGGCCCCACGGGCTCGGGCAAGTCCACCACGCTCGCGGCCATGATCAACCACCTGAACGAATCCGAATACGGCCACGTGCTGACGGTCGAAGACCCGATCGAATTCGTGCACGAATCCAAGAAGTGCCTGATCAACCAGCGCGAAGTCGGCCCGCACACGCTGAGCTTCGCCAACGCGCTGCGCTCGGCCCTGCGCGAAGACCCGGACGCCATCCTGGTGGGCGAGATGCGCGACCTGGAAACCATCCGCCTGGCCATGACCGCCGCGGAAACCGGCCACCTGGTGTTCGGCACGCTGCACACCTCGTCGGCCGCCAAGACCATCGACCGCATCATCGACGTGTTCCCGGCCGAGGAAAAGGAAATGGTGCGCGCCATGTTGTCGGAATCGCTGGTGGCCGTCATCTCCCAGACGCTGTGCAAGCTCAAGGACGGCACGGGCCGCGTGGCCGCGCACGAGATCATGCTCGGCACGCCCGCCATCCGCAACCTGATCCGCGAAGCCAAGGTGGCGCAGATGTACTCGTCCATCCAGACCGGCCACAGCATGGGCATGCAGACGCTCGACCAGAACCTCACCGATCTGGTGCGTCGCAACACCATCAGTCCAGCCGAAGCCCGCGGCAAGGCCAAGATCCCGGAGAATTTCCCCGGATGAAGATGCCCGCCTTCCGGCTCAGCGTGCTGCCCGTCGCTGCGCGGCACCGCGATCCGCGGCAAGCCAGCCACGGCCATGCGGAAGCAAGGCCTTTTTGGCCCGCCAGCCCATACGTGGCGGGCGCAGGCAGTTATCAATTCAATAGCAGCCAGCCCGGCTGCGCGGGCTGAGAAGCAGCAGCCGTCAAGGAGTTCTCGTCATGGAACGCGATCAGGCCAGCAAGTTCATCAACGACCTGCTCAAGCTCATGCTGCAGCGCAAGGGCAGCGACCTGTTCATCACAGCCGACTTTCCGCCCGCCATCAAGGTGGATGGCAAGGTGACCAAGGTGTCGGCGCAGCCGCTGTCGGCGGCGCACACGCTGGCGCTGGTGCGCGCGGTGATGAACGACAAGCAGGCGGCCGAGTTCGAGCACACCAAGGAGTGCAACTTCGCCATCTCGCCTGCCGGCATCGGGCGCTTCCGCTGCAACGCCTTCGTGCAGCAGGGCAAGATGGGCATGGTGATGCGCGTGATCCCCCAGGAGCTGCCCACCATCGACGGCCTGGGCATGCCCAGCGTGCTCAAGGACGTGTCCATGAGCAAGCGCGGCCTCACCATCCTGGTGGGTGCCACCGGCTCCGGCAAGTCGACCACGCTGGCGGCCATGGTGGACTGGCGCAACATCAACTCACAGGGCCACATCATCACGGTGGAAGACCCGATCGAATTCGTGCACCCGCACAAAAACTGCATCGTGACCCAGCGCGAAGTCGGCCTGGACACCGACGACTGGGGCGCGGCACTGAAGAACACCCTGCGGCAGGCTCCGGACGTGATCCTGATGGGCGAAATCCGCGACCGCGAGACCATGGAGCACGCCGTGGCCTTCGCCGAAACCGGCCACCTTTGCCTGGCCACGCTGCACGCCAACAGCGCCAACCAGGCGCTGGACCGCATCATCAACTTCTTCCCGGAAGAGCGGCGCGCCCAGCTGCTGATGGACCTTTCCCTCAACCTGCGTGCGCTGATCTCGCAGCGCCTGATCGCCAAGCAGGGCGGCAAGGGCCGCACGGCGGTGGTCGAGATCATGCTGAACTCGCCATTGATCTCCGACCTCATCTTCAAGGGCGAAGTGGGCGAGATCAAGGAAATCATGAAGAAGAGCCGCGAGCTCGGCATGCAGACCTTCGACCAGGCGCTGTTCGACGCCTTCGAGGCCAACCTGATCAGCTACGAGGACGCGCTGCGCAACGCCGACTCCATGAACGACCTGCGCCTGCAGATCAAGCTGACCAGCAAGCGCGCCAAGTCGCTGGACCTGGCGGCCGGCACCGAGCATCTGCAGATCGTCTGAGCTGCGCCAGGATGCCCGTGCCGTGCCTAGAATGGCCGGCATGAGCACCAGCATCCACCCCAAGACCTACGAACCCGCCACGCCCCGCCAGGTTGCCTTCCTGGGCCTGGGCGTGATGGGCTACCCCATGGCCGGCCACCTCGCGCTGGCCGGCCACAGCGTCAGCGTCTACAACCGGACCGCCGCCAGATCGGAAGCGTTCTGCACCGAGCTGGCGGGCACGGGCCGCGTCCAACATGGCGCAACGCCACGACAGGCGGCGGCTGGCGCCGACATCGTGTTCTGCTGCGTCGGCAACGACGACGACCTGCGCTCCGTGGTGCTGGGTGACGATGGCGCCTTCGCTGGCATGAAGCCCGGCTCCATCTTCATCGACCACACCACCGCCTCGGCCAATGTGGCGCGGGAACTGAGTGCCATCGCTTCTACAAGAAGCCTGGCGTTCATCGACGCGCCGGTGTCCGGCGGACAGGCTGGTGCGCAGAACGGCGTGCTCACGGTGATGTGCGGCGGCGAGCAGGCCGCTTTCGACGCCGTGCGGCCGGTGGCCATGGCGTTCTCCCGCGCGTTCACGCTGCTCGGCCCCAGCGGTGCCGGCCAGCTGACCAAGATGGTCAACCAGATCTGCATTGCCGGCCTGGTGCAGGGCCTGTCGGAAGCCATCGCCTTCGGCCAGCGCGCCGGGCTCGACATGCAGCAGGTGCTGGATGTGATCGGCAAAGGCGCGGCGCAGAGCTGGCAGATGGACAACCGCGGCAAGACCATGGTCGAAGGCAAATTCGACTTCGGCTTCGCCGTCGACTGGATGCGCAAGGACCTTGGCCTGGTGCTCGACGAAGCCAAGCGCAACGGCGCCCGCCTACCGGTCACGGCCCTGGTGGATCAGTTCTACGCCGACGTGCAGCAGATGGGCGGCAACCGCTGGGACACATCCAGCCTGATCAAGCGGCTGAAATAGGCCCGCAAGGCTCGCCAGCCTTGGCCGACACTCCGCCGTCCTCAATGTGGCGGGCCTCTGCCGGAAACGGATGGGCGCCGCCTCGCGCCCTTGCGCACATGCGCCCTCCAGCCCTGCCTACTTCTTGACCGGCGGCAGCGTCTGCACCTGGATCGGTTGCGGCGCCTGCTGGATGGTGGGCTGGGTCACGGGCTGGGTCACCGCGCCAGTGGCTGCGGGCGCGCTGGTGGCGGCGGGGGCCACGGCGCCGCTGCCCGGCGCGTCGCTCACCGGCGTGGGCCCGGACGACTGGCCCGTGGAATCGCTCGGGTGCAGCGCCGCCTGCTCGCTGATGAAATCGATCACCCGCACCACGCGGTCCACGCCGCCGGTGGTGCGCGTCACTTCGGTCGCCAGCTGCGTTTCGCGCTGGGTCAGGCGGCCCATCAGGTACGTGGTGCCACGCTCGGTCACCACCTTGATGCTGTTGGCCGGCACCCCGTTGGCGTTGAGCAGGTTGGTCTTGACCTTGGCCGTGATGGCCGAATCGTTGGCGCGCTGGGTGATCGACGAATTGGGCCCCACGGCCAGCTCGTTGACCACGCCGGCCACGTCGCCCACGCCGCTCACCGCCGCCTGCACGCGCTGCCGGTCCTGCTCGGACGGCACCTCGCCGGTGATCAGCACCTTGCGGAAGTAGCTGGTCAGGTTCACATGGCCGCGGTCCCCCAGCACCTCGCCGGCGGCCCGGGACGCGCGCGTCTCGATGCCCTGGTCGGCCAGTTGCGTGCTGGGGCTGCGACGGTCGGTGATGACCAGGCCGGTGGCCGTGGCGCCGCCCACCAGGGCCAGCGGTACACAGGCCGATACCCCGCCGGCCAGCAAGGCCGCGGCCAGGGCCGTGCGCACGAAGCGCGCATGCTGCAATCTCATGTGGCAATCTCCTCGTCGCCCAACAGTTGCTGATCCAGGTTGTCGCACAACACGTGCAACACCAGTTGATGGCATTCGTGCACGCGCGTGGGCCGCTCGTGCGGCACGCAGACGTGCACGTCGGTGTCGCGCAGCAGGCGGCCCAGTTCGCCGCCGCCGGCGCCGGTGAGGCCGATGACGACCATTTCGCGCTCCTGCGCCGCCTCGGCCGCGCGCACCAGGTTGGCGGCGCGGCCGTTGGAACTCAGCACCACCAGCACGTCGCCCGGCTGGCCCAGCGCGCGCAGCTGCGCCGCAAAGGCGTCGGCGAACTCGCCGCGCCGGGCGGCCGCGGTGAAGGTGGCTACGTCGGTGCCCAGCGCCAGGGCGGGCAGCTCGGGCCGCTCGCGCTCCATCCCGCCCACCAGCAGCGCCGCCATGTACTGGGCCAGCGCGCCCGAGGCGCCGTTGCCGCAGAGCATGATCCGGCCGCCATTGGTGACGCAGGTGAGCAGCGCCTGGGAAGCGTCGGCCACCGGCCGCGCCAGCGCGTCAGCCCACTGGTACTTGAGGTCGGCGCTGTCGACGAAATGCTGCTGGATGCGCTGCTCGAGCATAGGCCGCGATCATACCGAAAGCGCGACCCCATGGTGCAAATTTAGGAGCAAGCTCAGGGTTTTGTAGCATGCTTCACAGCCACTTACCGGGTCATCAGCCGGCGTCGAACGCGGCCTTGATCCAGTCGATGGTGCCGCCATCGATCGCCACCACGTCGAACCGGCAGGGCGGTGGCGCCCGCAGCCGCCCCAGGTAGTGGCGCGCCGCCAGCACGATGCGGCGCTGCTTGACGGCCCCCACGCTGGCCGCCGCGCCGCCGTGGCTGGTGCGTTGGCGGGCACGCACTTCCACGAAGACCAGCGTGCCACCGGGCTCGCGCAGGATCAGGTCGATCTCGCCGCCGCCGCGCCCCGGCGTCCGATAATTGCGTTCCACAAGCATCAGCCCGGCCTTCAGCAGGTGCGCCAGCGCCTGGTCTTCGGCCGAGGCACCGGCCTGCCGCGTGGTCGGCCGTCCCGGCAGCTTCCAGTTCGATAGCATCCCCTGACCGCCCTTCCTGCCCAAACAGAGCCCTGTTCCCGATGACCCACGCCGACAGCTCCCCGCTGGCCCGCCCCGACTTTGGCCCGGCGCTGGCCGCGGCGCGCGCGGCGGCCGGGCCGCAGCATTATCCGGCCGGCACGCTGTACATGGTGGCCACGCCCATAGGCAACCTGGCCGACGTCAGCCTGCGCGCACTGCACGTGCTGCAACTGGCCGACGCCATCGCCTGCGAAGACACACGCCACACCCAGCAGCTGCTGCGCGCCTACGGCATCGACGGCAAGCCACTGCTGCCGCTCCACGAACACAACGAGGCCGAGGCTGCGCAGGCCGTGCTCGAGCGCCTGCGCCAGGGCCAGCGCGTGGCCTACGTCAGCGACGCCGGCACGCCTGCCGTGAGCGACCCCGGGGCCCGCCTGGTGGCCGCCGTGCGCGCCGCCGGCCTGGCCGCCAGCCCGCTGCCCGGCGCCAGCAGCGTGACGGCGGCACTCAGTGTGGCGGGCGCCGTGGCAGGCAGCGATGCCACCGGTTTCGTGTTCGCGGGCTTCCTGCCGGCGAAAAGCGGCGAACGCGCCACCGCCGTGCAGCGCCTGGCCGCCGAGCCGCGCGCCGTGGTGCTGCTGGAGGCCCCCCACCGCATGGCGGCACTGGCCGGGGCGCTGGCCCCGCTGGGCGAACGCCCGGTGACCCTGGCGCGCGAGCTGACCAAGCAGTTCGAGCAGGTCGCCACCCTGCCCTGCGCCGGGCTGGCAACGTGGCTGGCGGCCGACCCGCAACGCCTGCGTGGTGAATTCGCCCTGGTGCTGCACCCGGCTGCGGCCGCGGTGCAGAACGCTGACGAGCATGACCGCGTGCTGCTCACCCTGCTGGCCGAACTGCCGCTCAAACAGGCCGTGAAACTGGCCACCGAGCTGACCGGCGCGCCGCGCAATGCGCTTTACGAGCGAGCGCTTGGCCTGAAGGCCGACAATGCCGCCCCGAAAGACTGACCGGGCAGCGCCCTAAGGGCTGCTGCCCTCGAACCTTGTCGCCCAGCCGTAGCCGGTCAGCAGAATCCGCGCCGCCTCGAGGTGCCTGGCCGGATCGTCAATCATCCGGTTCAACCTGTCCGGGTGATGGCCCCGTGCGAACTGGGCGCGCTCCCGCCATTGCGTCCGCCAGTCAGGGACCATGGTCATGACCCTAGGCTCGTCGGGCCATCTTGCGTAGCCCGCCAGCACCGCGCATCCCAGGGCTTCACCGCGCACCATCTGCCTCAGCGAGATGCGCCGAACCACCCCGCCGGCGACGGTCACTTCAGCCCGCCGCGAGAGGCTTTGCCGCAGCGCGGTCTTGAACCCCGATGGGGCCGGCTCGAACTCCGGGTTCGGCAGCGCCAGCCAAGCCAGGTTCCAGGCCTCGGGCCCGACCTCTGCCAGCCAGTGGTTGGCAGATCCGGGGTAGCAGTAGCGGTCCACCGGATACGGCGACCACCGGTACACCCTGGTTGGCTCTTGCGACATGCAACACCTCGCTTTCCGACCATCTTAGCGCCAGCCATCGATCACCCCGGGCGGAAACGATCACCGGCGGACCGGGACACCCAGCCTGCCCAGGCTCAGTGAAAAAACGCGTATGCCACGCCGACGGCCACCACCAGCCCCACGGCGTCGGCCAGCACCGCGCAGGGCAGCGCGTGGCGGGTGTGCTTGACGCCCACGCTGCCGAAGTACACGGCCAGCACGTAGAACGTGGTCTCGGTCGAGCCCTGGATGATGGCGGCCAGCTTGCCGGCAAAGGAGTTGACGCCGTAGGTCTGCATCACGTCCACCATCAGCCCGCGCGCGCCAGAACCCGACAGCACCTTCATCAGCCCCACCGGCACGGCTGGCAGGAAGTCGGTCGGTAGGCCAAGTGCGCCGACCGCCCAGGCGATGGCGCCCATCAGCACGTCCATCAACCCGGCGGCGCGGAACACGGCGATGGCCACCAGCATCGCCACCAGGTAGGGGATGATGCCCACGGCCACGCCAAAACCCTCCTTGGCGCCGTCGACGAAGGCGTCGTACACGTTCACGCGGCGCAGCGCGCCGGCCACCAGGAAGGCCATCACCACCGTCAGGATGGCGCCGCTGCCGATCAGGCCCATCCAGCGCGCCGCGTCCTCGGCCGGCAGGCCGCCCAGCCACCAGGTCAGCGCGCCAGCACCGGCCGCCAGCATGCCCAGCGGCACCAGCAGGCCGGCGCGCAGCAGCGGGATGCGCTGGATCAGCGCCACCGAGACCAGCGCGCACACCAGCGTGATGGCCGTGACCAGCAGCGTGGGCAGAAAGATGTCGGCCGCGTTGAAGCCGACCAGCCCCTGCTTGACGGCCATGGTCTGGCGGATGGCGATGACCGAGGTGGGGATCAGCGTCAGCCCCGCGGTGTTGAGCACCAGGAACATGATCTGTGCGTTGGTGGCGGTGTCGGGCTCGCGGTTGAGCGACTGCAGCTCCTGCATCGCCTTCAGCCCCAGCGGCGTGGCGGCGTTGTCCAGCCCGAGCAGGTTGGCGCTGATGTTCATGGTCATCGCGCCCTGCGCCGGGTGCCCGGCCGGCACGCCGGGGAACAGGTGGCGCATCAGCGGGTTCACCGCGCGCGCGAAGGCGTCGATCATGCCGGCGCGCTCGCCGATCTTCATGAAGCCCAGCCACAGCGCCATCACGCCGGTGAGCCCGAGGGCGATGTCGAAGCCGGTCCTGGCGGCGTCGAACAGCGCCGTCATCAGCCGCGGAAAGACCGAGAAATCACCCAGCAGCGTCTGCACCAGCGCCGCCACGAAGGCGCTGACGAAGAACCCCAGCCAGACGTAGTTCAGAACCAAATCAACCCCTGGCGCTTGAACAGCAAGCGCAGCCAGCTATCAACACTATAGCTTATCGATTGATGGAAGCAAGCTCGTCATCGGTTCAAAAGGCCGCGGAGCAGGCCAACCCAGTGACCGCCTGAGGGGGCGTCCAAACTTGGCGAAGCCCGTGGAGCCCGGGGGTGGACCTATGCGCCATGGCACTTCTTGAATTTCTTGCCGCTGCCGCACGGGCACGGGTCGTTGCGGCCCACCTTGGCCTCGTGGCGCACCGGCCCCGTGCGCGGGCCCAGGCTGCGGGCGATGGCGTAGAGGTCGTAGACTGCCCACAGCGCCTCGCCCCAGGCCTCGAAGCGCGCCTCGCTGGTGCTGGGCGGGCCGTCCGGGTCGTACAGGTTCAGGGCCGGCGTGCCGGTGTCGTCGGCCAGCAGGTCCTCCACGCAGTCCAGCGCGTCGGCCATCGAGGCGGCGATCTCCTTGTCGCGCGGCGGCGCCCAGTCGTCGGCCCAGCGGTCCACCGCGAACAGGAAGCCCTGCGCCCACACCTGCGCCAGCGCGGGCGGCGGGCCGTCCTGGCCGGCGGTGGCGTCGGCGCGGTCGGCCTCGGGCAGGCTGGCGAGCAGGCCGCGCCAGTCGGTCACCGCGGGGTTGAGCGCGCGCTCGTCGTCCAGCACCTCCACCGGCGCCTCCAGCGCGGCGCGCAGCTGCGCCTCGCGCGCCAGCCAACCCATCTGCCAGCGCGTGCGCTGGCCTGGGCTGGCGAACACCTCGTCGGCCGGACGACCGAACACCGCGGGCAGCCATTCGTCCTCGCCCACGGCGCGGCGGGTGCACAGCAGCGCGGTCAGCAGGCCTTCGAAGAACTCCCATTGCGGCGTGTCGACGTCGCGCTCGCGCAGCTCGTCGAGCACGTCTTCCAGGGTGTCGAGCGTGGCGTTGGCGGCTTCTTCGGCGGCGGAGGGGGTGGGAGTGTCGGCGTCGGTCATGGGGCGATCAGGGTGGAGGCTTGGCGGGGATGGTAGCGCCCAGGCTGGAGCCTGCCCTCAAGGTGCACTCCGTCGACAATACGTTGGCGTCCTGGCTTGGCAAGAGCTATTGAATTCATAGCTGCTTGCACCCGCTGTTCCTGGGCTGGAGGCTGATTTGATTCAAATTTCCCTGTCGTACCTGCAACATCCGCCTTTCGGGCTGAGCCCTTCAGCAGGCTCAGGGCAGGCTTGTCGAAGCCTTGCGCTGAGCGTTGTTGTCTCTCCCTCCGTCATGTCCGATGGTGGCGCCGCAGGCCGGGATGTGCGCCCGGCGGCGCACCTACTTTCTTTTGCTTCGCCAAAAGAAAGTAGGCAAAGAAAAGGCGACCCCACTGGCCGTGTCCCTGCGCTTCGCTGCGGGCAGCCTGCGATGCTCGGGCATGGGGCGGCGCTGCGGAACTCGCTGCGCGCCTGTGGCGCTCCGCTCGGACAGCCGCAGCGAGTCAGAGCACGAAGCATGGTCTTGCTGCGCAGCCCATGCCCGCCCCACGCCCTGCGCTTCTCGGCACGGCCAGAGGGGACGAGAGAGAACACGGGCCATCGCTTCGCTCGGCCCCCGAACTCTGCGAAGGCCGCTCGGCTCGTTCTGGCACCCCCCCGATGGCCGCGGAGCAGGCCATGCCAGCAACCGCCGTGGCCGGGCTTGTACCGGCCACTGGCGGTGTCCCCCCTCGCGTAGCAGAGGGGGGAAGGCGCCGAAGGCGACTCAGGGGGGTGTCCCGATCCCGGGTGGCGGAACAAGCCGAAAGCTGTGGAGCCTGGGGGTGTGCCTGGACTGGGGGAAGACGCGTCAGCGACTCAGGGGGGTGTCATCTCTCACGGGGAGTCACCTTTTCCTTAACCCGAGCCCCACCACCGCGCTCACGACCAGCAGCGCGCCGACCACTTGCACCGGCGCGATGGCTTGGCCGAGCACCAGCCAGGCAAGGATCAGGGCGAACACGGGCTCCACGTTCATGATGGCCGAGTTGCCGACCACGCCCAGGCGCGGCAGCACGGTGAACAGGATGGTGATGCCGGTGCCGTACAGCAGCGTGAGCAGGGCCAGGCCCCACCAGCCGACCGGGGCGTCAGGCCAGGCGAAGCCTCCCGTGGCCAGCGCGCCGCCGGCGGCCAGCAGCGCCACCATGGCCATGGTGCCGAAGGTGCGCAGGCGGCCGTCCAGGCCGCCGGCCTCGTGCTGGGTGAGCACCAGCGCCAGCCCGAAGGTGATGGACGCCCCCAGCGCAAAGGCCACGCCCACGCCGATCTTCTGCCACTGCCCTGCCGCGCCCAGGCCGGAGGCGGCGCCCAGCACGTCCAGCGCCAGCGCCAGGCCGAACAGGATCACCGGCATGGCCACCAGCAGCGCGCGCTCCGGCCGGTGCTGGTAGAGCACGCGCGCCCACAGCGCCGTGGTGAGCGGGAAGCTGTTGAACACCAGCAGCGCCAGCGCCACCGGCAGCCGCGCCACGGCCGAATACAGGCACAGGCTCTGCACCGCAATCAGCACGCCGATGGCCGGCAGCACCTTGCGCTGGCGCTGGGTGAGCGCCAGCGGCACGTGCTGCGCCAGCAGCAGCGCGCCCACCACCAGCGCCGTGACCGCGCTGCGCACCGTCACCGCCGTCGGCACGCTGACGCCGTGGTTGAACGCCATGCGCGCCGCCACGTGGTTGGAGCCCATCAGCAAGGCGATGAGCAGCAGCGTGGCAAAGGCAGCGCCGCTGAGGGCTCGGGCAGGTTGGGTCATGGGTGGATCATCGCCGTGGGCACATCGCTAAGCTGACCCATCGGTGACGTGCCAAGCTCAGAAGGCGTGAAGGAATCCCGCGTGCCCGAAAGGGCCGCGACAACGCACCCGATCAAGGCGCCAGGCGCAGACGTGGCTCGTGTCATGGGGAACATTGGCAACGCCGAGCGGGTGCGCTTTGGCGACCAGGGCGGGCATGTGGGGTTCGCTCACACCTTCTCAGGCCGGGTAGAGGCTTCGTACCCGGGCGTGCAGCCGCGACAGGCCCAGCAGCGCGTCGGTGAAGGGCGTGGCTACGCCGGTGAGCTGGCCGAGCTCGCGCACCGAGCCAACCAGTGCGTCGATCTCCACCGCGCGGCCGGCTTCCACGTCCTGCAGCATCGAGGGGCGGAACGACCCCAGCTTGCGCGTCACGGCGTGGCGGTCTTCGGGCTCCTGGTCGATCGGGATGCCGATGCGCGCGCCGATCTCGCGCGCCTCCAGCATCACGGCGCTGATGAAGCCGCGGACCAGGTCGTCGTCCAGCACGCGGTCCGACGGCGCGCCGGTCATGGCGCAGACCGGGTTCACCGTCATGTTGCCCCAGAGCTTGTACCAGATGGCCTTCTGGATCTGCTCGGACAGCGTGACCTCGAAACCGGCATGCTGCAGCAGCGCCACCAGCGCCTCCACGCGTGCCGTGCTGCCGCCGGCCGGCTCGCCCACGATCAGGCCGCGGCCGCTGCGGTGGCGGATCACGCCCGGCTCGTCCACCGAGCAACTGGCGTGTACCACGCAGCCGATCACGCTGGCCGCCGGGACCGCCCGCGCAATGGCGCCGCCCGGATCGACCGATTCCAGCACCCGCCCCTGCAGCGCGCCGCCAAAGCCCTGCAGAAACCACCAGGGCACGCCATTCATGGCCGTCAGCACCACCGTCTGCGGGCCGATCAGCGGGCCGATGGCGCGCGCCACCTCGCCCATGGCCGGCGCCTTGACGGCCACCACCACGATGTCCTGCACGCCCAGTTCGGCCGGCTGGTCGGTGGCGGTGACCGGGAAGGCGCGCTCGCGTTCGTCCGCGCCCTGGCCTTCGCGCAGGCGCAGCCCGTGCTGGCGCAGCGCGGACAGCGTGGCGCCGCGCGCCACCACGTTCACGGCGTGGCCGTCGGCGGCCAGGCCGGCGCCGATCCAGCCGCCGATGGCACCGGCGCCGTAGATGCAGATTTTCTTGAACATTCAGGGCTCCAGCCCTTGCGCAGCGGGCGCAAGCAGCTTCAAGTTTTGTAGCTTTCGTCGATCCGGTCGACCTGCCGCACCAGGGCGTCGAACACGTCCTGGCCGGCGCCGTGGCGCGGGTCGAACTGCAGCGCGTCGCGCGTGCACTGGGCGGCGATGCGCTCCGGCACCGGCAGCGGCTCGCCCATGCTTTGCGTGGCCAGCTGGATCTCGCAGGCGCGCTGCAGCGTCCACAGGATCGCCAGGGCCTGGGGCAGCGTCTGGCCCCAGCTCAGCAGGCCGTGGTTGCGCAGGATCACGGCCTGCTTGTTGCCGATGCTGGCCAGCACGCGCGGCCCCTCTTCGGCGTGGATGGTGATGCCCTCGAAGGTGTGGAAGGCCACCATGTCGTGCAGCTGCGCGCTGTAGAAATTGCTCTGCGACAGGCCCGAGGCCAGCGACGCCACCGCCACGCCCGCCGTGGTGTGCGTGTGCATCACGCAGTGCGCGCCCTCGATGCCGCCATGGATGGTGCTGTGCAGCACGTAGCCGGCCGGGTTGATGGGGTGGCGCGAGCCGTCGAGCACCTCGCCGGCCAGATTCACCTTGACCAGGTTGCTGGCCGTGACCTCGGTGTAGTGCAGCCCGAAGGGGTTGATGAGAAAGTGCTTCTCGGCCCCGCTCACGCTGGCCGGCAGGCGCAGCGTGATGTGGTTGTAGATCATCTCCGTCCAGCCGAGCATGGCGAAGATGCGGTAGCAGGCCGCCAGCTGCTGGCGTGCCGCCCATTCGTCGGCGTGCATGCCGGCGGGCACCGGCACGGTGGCGGAAGCGGGGTCGCGTTGCATGGTTGAGCCTTTCGCGGATGGGTCAGAAGGTGTGAATGAATCCCGCGTGCCCGAAAGGGCCGCGACAACGCGGCCGATCAAGACGCAAGGCGCAGACGTAGCTCAGGTTACGGCGAGCATTGGCAAAGCCGAGCGGGTGCGTTGTCGCGGTGAGGGCGGGCATGTGGGCTTCGTTCACGCCTTCTCAGTACACGCTGGCTTTTGACGCCGCCACAGGGGCGGTGCCCTTGAACAGCGCTGTCAGCGCGCCGGTCTGGCGCGCCAGGATCTGCGTGTCCAGCCCCACGGCCACGAACTGCGCCCCCAGCGCCAGGTAGTGGCGCGCCAGCGCCTCGTCGGTGGTCAGGATGCCGGCGGCCTTGCCCGCCTTGCGGATGCGGGCAATGCCATCCTCGATGGCCCGCTGCACATCGGGATGGCCGGGGTTGCCCACGTGCCCCATCGATGCCGACAGGTCCGCCGGGCCGATGAAGATGCCGTGCACGCCCGGCGTGGCGGCCAGGGCGTCGAGGTTGCGCATGGCCAGCCCGGTTTCGGCCTGGATCAGCAGGCAGACCTGCTCGTTGGCCTCCTTGCCGTAGCCGGCGTAGCGGCCCCAGCGCGAGGCACGTCCGCCGGCCATGCCGCGAATGCCGCGCTGCGGATCGTCCTGATCGTCGTCCTGCGGGTAGCGGGTGGCGCGCACCAGCGCGGCGGCCTGCTCGGGCGTGTCGACCATGGGCACCAGCAGCGTCGGCACGCCCAGGTCGAGGTACTGCTTGATCAGCGCCGCCCCGGCCTCACCATGGCCGAAGGGCACGCGGGCGATCGGGTTGACGCCGGGGTAGGCCGCCACGGCCTGCAGCTGCGCCAGCACGTCGGTCAGGCCGTTGGGCGCATGTTCACCGTCGATCAGCAACCAGTCGAAGCCCGCGCCGGCACAGATCTCGGCCGCATAGGCGTTGGCCAGGCCCATCCACAGGCCGATTTGCGGGCGGCCTTCGGCCAGGGCCTGCTTGAAGAGGTTCACCGGGGTTTGCATCGCCATAGCTCACACGAATCGAAAATGAAGTTGACCCAGCGGACCGTAGTCCGCCTCGAACACGTCGCCCACTTTAGCCGCCACCGGCCGGGTGAAGGAGCCGGCCAGCACGATCTGCCCCGCCTCCAGCGATTCGCCCCAGGGCGCCAGCTTGTTGGCCAGCCAGGCGATGCCGATGGCCGGGTCGCCCTGCACGCCGGCGGCGAGACCCGTTTCCTCCACCACGCCGTTCTGGCGCAGGATGGCGCCGACCCAGGGCCGGTTTGTGGCGCGTGCATCGGCCCGGCCCGCGCCCACCACGATGCCGGCGTTGGCGGCGTTGTCGCTGATGGTGTCGTAGACCTTGCGCATGACCCGCGTGTGGCGGTCGAACTGTTCGATGCGGGCGTCGATGATCTCGATCGCCGGCGTCACATAGTCCGTGGCATCCAGCACCTGCTGCACGCCGACATCCGGCCCTTTCAAGCCGGATTTCAGGACGAAGGCCAGCTCCACCTCGACGCGCGGCGCGATGAAGCGGCTGGCCGGGATCTCCAGCACCTGGCCCGGCGTGCAGGTGAACAGCATGCTGTCGAGCAGCGTGCCGTAGTCGGGCTCGTCGATCTGGCTGGCCTGCTGCATGGCGCGGCTGGTGAGACCGATCTTGTGGCCGATCACACGCCGCCCTTCGGCCAGCTGACGCGCCACCCAGGCACGGCCGATGCGGTAGCCGTCCTCGACGTTCATGCCGGGAAAGCGCTTCGAGAAATGCTCCACCGGCTGGCGGCTGGCTTCGCTCTGGTGCAGCTCGTCGGCGAGCTGCTGGATCTCTTCAGGGTTCAGCATCGGTCAGGTCTTCTGAAAAAGGGGATGAAGGGTGCTGTGCTTGGCATCGAACACCTCGGCGCCCACGTCCACCTGCACCGTGAGGCCGATGTGGCGGGTCGCCATCACAGGGTTCAACCGGGCTCTGGCCGCCGCCAGGACGGCGTCGCCAGCTCTCTTTTGCGTAGCATCGGAGCGCCCTCGACCCATTCGCAGGTGAAGGTACATGAAACCGTACTCACCCGGGTCGCCGGTGGCCAGGCCGGTCTTGCCGGCGCCCGCCGCGCGTCCGGCCGCGCCACCATCGCCCACGGCAAAGTGCGGCGCCGGGTAGGCCAGCACGCGCGTGCCGCCGGTGGGAAACACCTGGCGGCCTTCCTCGTCGCGCACGGTGAGCATGGCATCGGCCAGCTCGCGGCAAAGCGCCTGCATGTCGAGCACGGCATCCAGGTTGCCGGTGTACAGAACGACGAGATGGGGCATGACGGGTTCAGAGGCGAGGAAAGGCGCGGAAGCTGCTGGCGCGCGAGGCCTCGGCCTGCGGCACGGCGGCACCATCCTGCGGCGTGACAGGGAAGATGGCATTGATCTGCCCGGTGCCGGAGGCGCCGAAGTACGGCGTGATCACCTCGGCCTGGCCGTCGTAGGCCGACCAGCCGAGCGCGCCCAGCAGCATCGCGGTATCGTGCATGAAGCCCTCGCCGTGGCCCTTGCTGGCGTACTCCGGCAGCATGGCGCAGAAATCCTGCCATTCGCCGCGCTCCCACATGCCGACCACGTCGTGGTCCAGCCGCTCCAGAAAGGGGCTCCAGACCTTGAAGGCGAACTCTGGCGCCAGTCCGTTCTGCGCAAAGCGGTGGCTCAGCGAACCGCTGGCGAAGAAGGCCACCTTGCCATCGTAGTGCTTCTCCACCGCCTCGCGCATGGCCCAGCCGAGGCGGGCGCTGTCGTTCAGGTAATGGCTGGTGCACAGGGCCGAGACGCAGATGGCCTTGAAGTGGCCGTCCTGGTTCATGTAGCGCATGGGCACCAGCGTGCCGTACTCGGGCGCCAGCGTGGTGCGGTCGTGCGCCAGCGTTTCCACACCGTGCTCGTTGCACACCTGGGCCAGCAGACGGCCGAGCTCCGGGTTGCCCGGGCAGTCGTAGCCCATGTTGCTGATGAAGTGCGGCAGCTCGTTGCTGGTGTACACGCCCTGCCAGTGCGGCGCGCAGTTGAGGTGGTAGTTGGCGTTCACCAGCCAGTGGGTGTCGAACACCACGATGGTGTCCACGCCCAGCTCGCGGCAGCGGCGGCCGATTTCCCGATGGCCGTCGATCGCATCCCGCCGCGTGCCGTGCCGGTCGCCCGGCAGCTCGCTCAGGTACATGCTGGGCACGTGGGTGATCTTGGCGGCCAGGGCCAGTTGTCCCATGGTTTGCCTCCTGTCTCAGAAATCGAACCGAAACGCCGCGGAGCAGGCCAGGCCGGCGAATGCCGTGCTCGGCTGCGCTCGGCCCCGGAGCGAACACCTGGGTGCGAGGCCGGTTCTGGCACCCCCAAAAGGCCGCGGAGCAGGCCATGCGCGTGAACGCCGTGCCCGGGCTTGTACCGGGCACTGGCGTTGTCCCCCCTCGCGCAGCAAGAGGGGGGAAGGCGCCGAAGGCGACTCAGGGGGGTGTTTCATTTCACCCTTCCGCCGTGATGTGGGCCTGGCGGATCACCACCGCGTAGCGTTCGATCTCGCTGCGGATGAAGTCGCCGAACTCCGCCGGGGTGCCGGAGCGGTCGGCGATGCCGCCTTTCTTCAGCGCCTCGGCCACGTGCGGCACCTTGAGCGCGGCGTTGACCTCGCGGTTCACGCGCGCCACCACGTCGTCGGACACGCCGGCGGGCGCCAGCATGCCGTTCCAGGAATTCGATTCCACCTTGGCGCCCTGCTCGGCCAGCGTGGGAATGTCCGGCGCATACACCGAGCGCTTTGCGGTTGCCATGCCAATGGCCACCAGCTTGCCCGACGCGACATGGCTGCGGAACTCCGGCCAGTTGCCGAACATCATCGACACCTGGCCGCCCAGCAGGTCGGCCAGCGCCGGCGCCTGGCCCTTGTAGGGCACGTGCACGATGTCTGGCGTGCCGAGCGCGCTCTTGAGCATCTCGCCCGCCAGATGCGCCGAGGTGCCCTGGCCGAACGACGCATAGCTGAGCGGCTTGCCTGCCTTGGCCTGCGCCACGATGTCGGCCACGCGCTTCAGGCCGCTGCCGGGGTGCGTGGCCAGCACGTGCTCGGACAGGCCCATCAGCGCCACCGGCCGCAGGTCGTGCACGGTGTCGTAGGGCAGCTTCTTCAGCAGCGTCTGGTTGACGCAGAAGCTGTTGGCCACGGTGACGAAGCTGTAGCCGTCGGGCGCCGACTTGGCCACGTTGTCCACGCCGATCACGGTGCCGGCGCCGGGCTTGTTCTCCACCACCACCGTCTGGCCGAGCGACTTGCCCAGTTCGGTGGCCACCAGCCGCGTGACGAAGTCCGTGGTACCCCCGGGCGGGAACGGCACCACCCAGCGCAGCGGCCTGGACGGCCAGACACCCTGCGCGCGGGCCAGCCAGGGCGTCGCCAGCGCAGCCGCGCCCACTTGCAGCCAGCGGCGGCGGGTTCCGTTCAACGGTGTCATGCGTGTCTCCTCAGTTGATCGTTGGTTGAAAGCCAGAAAAGCGGCGCGAAGCGACTCAAGGGTGCTTCACCTCACACGCCCCAGTGCGGAATGTGGTGCGAGCCCATCGACACCGCCACGTTCTTGGGCTCCAGGAACACCTCGTAGCTCCAGGTGCCGCCTTCGCGCCCGGTGCCGCTGGCCTTGGTGCCGCCGAAGGGCTGGCGCAGATCGCGCACGTTCTGGCTGTTGACGAAGCACATGCCGGCCTCGATGGCGGCGGCCACGCGGTGGGCGCGGCCGATGTTCTCGCTCCACACGTAGCTCGACAGGCCGTACTGGATGTCGTTGGCGATGCGAATGGCATCGGCCTCGTCCCTGAACGGGATCAGGCAGGCCACGGGGCCGAAGATCTCTTCCTGCGCGATCTTCATGCGGTTGTCCACGTCGGCGAACACCGTGGGCCAGACGTAGTTGCCGTCCTTCACCCGCGCCGGCAGCTCGGGGGCGTAGCTTGGGCGGTCGATGCCGCCGCACAGCATCTGCGCGCCTTCCTTGGGCCCCAGCTCGATGTAGCTGCGCACCTTGGCCAGGTGGTTCCTGCTGACCATGGGGCCGATGGTGGTCTTCTCGTCCTGCGGGTCGCCCACCACGATCTTCCTGGCACGCTCGGTGAACCTGGCCACGAAGTCGGCATAGATGCTTTGCTGCACCAGGATGCGGCTGCCGGCGGTGCAACGCTCGCCGTTGTTGGAGAAGATCATGAACACCGCCGCATCCAGCGCGCGGTCCAGATCGGCGTCGTCGAAGATCACGAACGGGCTCTTGCCGCCCAGCTCCATGCTGAACTTCTTCAGCCCGGCGGTCTTGACGATGCGGTTGCCGGTGGCGGTGCTGCCGGTGAAGCTGATCGCGCGCACGTCGGGGTGCGCGCACAGCGGCTCGCCGGCCTCTTTGCCCATGCCGTGCACCAGGTTCAGCACGCCGGCGGGGATGCCGGCCTCCAGCGCCAGCTCGCCCAGGCGCGCGGCCGTGAGCGGGCTCAGCTCGCTCATCTTCAGCACCGCCGTGTTGCCGAAGGCCAGGCAGGGCGCGACCTTCCAGGTGGCCGTCATGAAGGGCACGTTCCACGGGCTGATCAGCGCGCACACGCCCACCGGGTGGAACAGGGTGTAGTTCAGGTGCGTGGGCGTGGGGTAGGTGTGGCCGTCAACGCGGGTGCACATCTCGGCGAAGTAGTAGAAGTTGTCGGCCGCGCGCGGCACCAGCTGCTTGCCGGTCTGGGCGATCACCTGGCCGGTGTCGTCGGTCTCGGTGGCGGCGATTTCGGGCACGTGTTTGGCGATCAGATCGCCCAGCGCGCGGATCTTCTTGGCGCGCTCGGTGGCGGGCAGGCCGGCCCACTTGGGAAAGGCTTCTTTCGCGGCGGCCACGGCTGCGTTCACTTCCGCCTCGCCGCCGGCGGCCACCTCGGCCAGCACGCCTTGCGTGGCGGGGTTCACGGTTTCGAAGTAGGACGTGCCGGCGACCGGCTTGCCGTCGATGAGATGATCAATTTTCATAGCTGCTTGCGCCCGCCAGCATTGGGCTGGCGGCATTTTTGATTAAGAATTGGCTTGCGCGACCATGGTGGTCTGCAAGGCCCCGATGCCCTCGATCTCGCACACCACCACCGCGCCCACCGGGCAGTCCACCACGCCGTCGGGCGTGCCGGTGAGGATCAGATCGCCGGGGTACAGCGTCATGAAACTGCTGAAGTATTCGATCAGCGTGGGCAGGTCGAACACCATGTCGGCGGTGCTGCCGCTCTGGGTGAGCTTGCCGTCCACGGTGGTCTGCAGCTTCAGCGCCATGGGGTCGGGCACGTCGGCCGCATCCACCAGCCAGGGGCCGATGGGAGTGCAGGTGTCGCGGTTCTTCACGCGCAGGTTGGGGCGGTACCAGTTTTCCAGGTAGTCGCGGATGGCGAAGTCGTTGGCGACGGTGTAGCCCGCCACGAAGTCGTACGCGTCCGCCCTCTTGACGCCTTTCGCCTCGCGGCCGATCACCACCGCCAGCTCGCATTCGTAGTGCATGTTCTGCACGCCCGCCGGCCGCACGGTATGGGCGCGGTGGCCGATCAGCGAAGCCTCGCCCTTGGCGAAGGCCAGCGGCTCCTCGGGCGGTTTGAAGGCCAGCTCCCGGGCGTGGTCGGCGTAGTTGAGCCCCAGCGCCAGCACGGTGCGCGGGCGGTGCGGCGGCATGGGCGCCAGCGGCGGCAGCCAGACCACCTCGTCGAAACCCAGGCGCCGGCCGCGGTAGGCGGGCGTGAGCAGTTCCAGCTGGCCGCCGGCTTCCACCGCGTCGTGCACGGCGCCGGCCCAGGCGATGCGGGCGCGCTTCATGAGGCCGCCCCTTCTTCAACGAGCCGGTTCACCAGCGGCGCAAAGCCTGGCGCGCGCAGCTCCACTGCGTCGCCGGCCCTGGCCAGCGGGCGGCTTCCATCCGGGAGGCAGTCGGTGCCGAGCAGCAGCACGTCGCCGGGCTGCAGGGTCATGAAGGCGTTGACGTCGGCCAGCAGCGTGGCGGCGTCGCGCACCAGCGTGGCCAGATCGACGGTCTGCACCAGTGCGCCGTTGACCCAGGCCTCGATGTGCAGCGCCGCCAGGTCGACCGCCGCCGCCGGCACCGGCTGCGCGCCGCAGGCCAGGAAGCCGTCGCGGTTGCGGAAGCGGATGGCCGGGCGGTAGTAGCTCGTGTGCGGCAGGCTGAGGTCGTTCAGCAGCACGCAACCGGCCACGGGCACACCGCCAATCACTATGGTATCCATAGCTGCCTGCGGCCGCCCTGCCTGGGCTGGAGCCCGATTTGACTCTGAATTTCCGATCACCAGCCCCAGCGTGGGCCCCACCCACACCTCGCCCGGCACGGCGATGCTCGCACCGCCGGGCGCGAAGGTGTTGGCGGTCTTGACGTACAGCACCGGCGCCTGCGGCGCGGCCTTGTAAGGCGGCTCGGCCATCTTCGCCGCCCACAGGTCGAACTCGCCCCGGAAGTTGAGCAGCGTGCCGTACACCGTGCCGCGCGGCAGCCAGCGGCGCGCGCCGGCCACCGGCGCCGGCGGCTCCTGCATGAGCGCCGCGCTCACGGGAGGAGCCTCCGCGCTGCGCGCGTCGGTAGGAGCGCTTGGGAGCGGCCCGGCGCGCATCCGACGAGCCTCCGCGCTGCGCGCTGCGGTAGGAGCGCTTGGGAGCGGCCCGGCGCGCTCATGCCGCTGCGTCGATCAGCGTGGTGGTGGTTTCGGTGTCGGTCATGTCGCTTGTTTCCTCTTGTGGGGCGTCGCCCTGCAGGTCGATCAGCTCGTCCAGCAGCGCGTAGAGCTGCGCCAGCTTGGCGCGGCCCAGGTGGGCCTCGATGTCTTCGTACTGCGCCTCGATGGCGCTTTGCAGCGAAGCCGCCATGGCCAGCGCCGCCGGGGTGGCGCGCACCACGCTGCGGCGCGCGTCCTCGCTGCTGCGCTCGCGCTGCACCAGGCCGGCGGCCTCCATGCGCGCCAGCATGCCGGTGAGGCTGGGGCCGAGCAGATGCGCCTCGCGCGCCAGCCGGCCGGTGTCCAGCCCGGCCGCGTGCGCCGGCTCGGCCAGCACGCGCAGCACGCGCCACTGCTGGTCCGACAGCCCGTGCGCGCGCAGCGCCGGCCGCCGGTGCCGCATCACCGCCTCGCGGCCTTTCAGCAGCAGGAGCGGCAGGTTGCGGTGCTTGAAGGTGGATGCGCCGGGCATTTGTTTAATATATTAAATATTCAGTCGCGATGCAAGGGGGCTGACCCGCGGCGCCGCGTGCGGCTAGGCGCTACGCTTGCGAGCCCGGTGCTTGCCTATCTGCCCACAGGAATTGCCATGACCACCATCCCGCTCGAGTTCGACAGCCCCGACGTCGCGCGCCTGCGCGCCGACCTGGCGCTGGCCTTGCGCGCCGCCGCCCACCATGGCCTAGCCGAAGGCGTGTGCAACCACTTCAGCGTCGAGCTGCCCGATGGCTCCGGGCGCTTCCTGCTCAACCCGCGCGGACTGATGTGGCGCGAAGTACAGGCGGACGACGTGGTGCTGGTCGACGCCCAGGGCCGCCGGCTGGCCGGGCGGCACGAGGTGGAGCCCACCGCCATGTTCATCCACGCCGCCATCCACCGCCTGGGCCGCAATGGCTGCGTGCTGCACACCCACATGCCGCACGCCACTGCGCTCACGCTCACAACCGACCGCGCACTGGACACCACGCTGTCGCAGAACGCCATGCGCTTCCACGGCCGGGTGGCGGTGGATGCGCACTACAACGGCCTGGCGCTGGACGCGCGCGAGGGCGAACGCATCGCCGCCGCGCTGGGTGAGGCGGACGTGGGCTTTCTGGGCAACCACGGCGTCGTCGTCTGCGGTGCGCGCATCGACCACGCCTACGACGACCTCTACTACCTGGAGCGCGCCTGCCAGGCGCAGGTGCTGGCGCTGGCCACCGGCCGTCCGCTGGTGCCCGTGGCCGCCGAACTCGCCGCACGCGTGGGCGCGCAGACGCTGGGCGAACGCCTGCAATCGGAGCTGTTCTTCGAGGCGCTGCGCAGGCAGCTGTAGGCCCTGTTCCCGCGGGGCGCGGGTGCCACAATGGCTTCATGACCGCACTCGCCGAACGTCTGGGCACGCGCTGGCCCCTCATCCAGGCCCCCATGGCCGGCTCGCAGGGCAGTGCGCTGGCGCTGGCCGTCAGCGGCGCGGGTGGCCTGGGCTCGCTGCCGGCGGCCATGCTGGCGCCCGATGCCCTGCGCGCCGAATTGCAGAAGCTGCAAGCCAGCGGCCGGCCCTACAACGTCAACTTCTTTTGCCACACGCCGCCCGCGCCGGATACGGCGCGCGAGGCCGCCTGGCAGCAGGTGCTGGCGCCCTACTATCGTGAATTGGGCGTGGACCCGGCTGCCGCGCCGGCCGGTCCGGCGCGCCGCCCGTTCGACGAGGCCGCCGCCGAGCTGCTGGCCGAGTTCCGGCCGCCGGTGGTCAGCCTCCACTTCGGGCTGCCGGCACCCGGGTTGCTGGCGCGCGTCAAGGCCTGGGGCGCTTTCGTGCTCTCGTCGGCCACCACTGTGCGCGAAGCGCTATGGCTTCAGGAGCATGGTGCGGACGCCGTGATCGCGCAGGGGCTGGAGGCCGGCGGCCACCGCGGGCATTTCCTGAGCCTGGACGTGAGCGAGCAGTTGGGCACCTTCGCCCTGCTGCCGCAGGTGGTGGCCGCCGTGCGCGTGCCGGTGATCGCCGCCGGCGGCATCGCCAGTGCCGAGGGCGTGCGAGCCGCCCTGGCGCTGGGCGCGGCCGGCGCGCAGGTCGGCACCGCCTACCTGTGCGCCGACGAGGCGCTGACCGGCCCGCTGCACCGCGCCGCGCTGCAGGGCGAGTCTGCGCGCCACACCCAGTTGACCACGCTGTTCTCCGGCGGCGCGGCGCGCGGCATCGTCAACCGCCTGATGCGCGAACTGGGGCCGATGAACCCCGCCGCGCCACCCTTCCCGCTGGCCAGCGCCGCCATCGCGCCGCTGCGCGCAGCGGCTGAAAAATCAGGCAGTTCGGACTTCAGCCCGCTCTGGAGCGGCCAGAACGCCAGCGGCTGCACCAGCGCGCCGGCAGCGCAGATCACACAGGCGCTGGCCCGGGGCTGCGCCTGACCGCGGTGCGCGTCAGGCGTTGCGGTCGCGCACAAAAAACCATCAAGACAGCGCCCTATCGGGCAGATCGTGTTCTACCGCCTTGGTGATGCCCCACAACCACAACCAGAGGACGACACAGAGCCGTTCAACGCTTTCTGCGATGCAAAAACACCACATGAACGTGTAAATTCTTGATATTCTTAAAAAGGAACATCGCAAATTACATCGAACCTCACGTTTTGCTGAACGTTCTCTTCTCGGATCTTTCGTTGTTGCAGTGCGTGCGGCGAATCGCTTAACCACGTTGAGAGGGAGTCTTTCATGTTTCGTCGATTGATGCGCCGTTGCCTTGCGGTGCTGATCTGCGCAGGCCTTCCAGCGGCCTATGCACAGGTAACCACCACGGTTAATTACAACTTGGCCTTAAGCGACGGGGTTCTGTCGAACTACCACTTCGACACAGGTTCCCCATGCAATATTCATGTGGTCGGCAGCCCCACTCGCTTTCGCACCACGACGATCACTGTTACCGCTGCAGGTAGCTACGCGTTTAGCGACTACATCTATCTTGGCGGCGGAAACGACGGTTCGCTGGGTATCTTCACAGGTGCATTTGATCCCGCCAACCCGGCCACCAACTGTTTCGCAGGGGTCGATGACAACGCGACCTACACCTTGCCGGTTGGTACCTATACCTTGGTTCTGACAGCGCTCGACGGCCTTACCCAGATTCCCGGAAGCTTTGGGTACACCATCACGGGGCCTGCCGCAGTTGCAGTGGGTACAGCTGCCGAGCCAACCGCGGTGCCAACCCTGTCTGAATGGTCAATGGTGCTTTTGGCCAGCCTTGCCGGTGTGTTGGGTCTGCGTCGGCTGCGGCGCCGTCAGGCCTGACCCTGAAAGACCTGCACCAGGTTGCGACTTCAGCTCGCGGCATTCAACTAAGCCAGCGGCGCAGATCAAGCAGGCGCTGGTCCGAGGCTGGAACTGAACGGGCCTGCCAAAGGGTGAAAATGAATACACGCGGCCGAATGAGGTGCCAAAACACGTCTGATTAAGGCGCCACGCCCAGTCATAGCTCATGGTACGTCGAGCCTTGGTAACTCGGAGCGGGCGCGCTCTGGCGGCCAAGGCAGGTGCAGGGAATTCGTAACTCCCCTCTCAGGCGTTGCGCCCGCGCTTGTCCCAGGCCGACGCCGCCTTGCCGGGCTCGATCGGCTCCAGCTGCCAGCCGGCCATTTCTTCGTCGTTGACGCGCTGGCGGCGCTGGTCGATGCGCTTGGCGGTGGTGCGCGCCACGGTGGCCAGTTTCTCGTAGTCGCGCCCGGTCAGCGACTCATCCCCGGCGAAGCTGAAGGCACACAGCGTGCCGTACACGCGGCCGTCCGACAGCACCACCGGCGCGCTCAGGTGGGCCCCCACGCGGAACGGCGTCTTGGGCAGCTGGTCGAAATTGGGATGCCGCGGCACGTCGTTCACCAGCCCGGGCAGCCGGCCGTCGAGCACGCACTGGCAGAACGATTCTTCCAGCGGTGAGCTGCCGCCGGTCTTGACGACCTCGCTGCCCGGCGCGGCATCGACGTGCTTGAAGGCGCGCCGGCCGCCGCTGATCTCCGACAGGAACATCACGTCCATGCGCAGATGCTCGCGCAACTCGTGCAGCACCTCGCGCACGCTTTCGTCGACCAGCGCGCCGCTGCTGGTCGCGGTGGCCACCAGCAGTTCGCTGACCGTGGCTTCCAGGTGGTCGGGTTCACAGTCCCACAGATGAACTGGCACGAAGCCCTACGTACCGCCCGGTCGTTTCCGCCGGAGCTGGCCAAAAACGGAAGGGCTGTAGTGCATTTCCATGGTTCCGTGCAACGTGTTCCCCTGCGCCGCATACACCCATTCCTGCGCCCTGGAGGGTGGTGACCCCGGCACAGCCGGGCACCGGCCCGCAGCCCGGCTTGGGCGCCCGAACCCGGACCCTGCCGGGCCGGCGCTACGATCGCCGCCATGGCCAAGGACAAGACCCTCTACACCTGCAACGCCTGCGGCGCCACCAGCCCGCGCTGGCTGGGCAAATGCCCGGGCTGCGGGGCCTGGAACTCGCTGGAGGAAACCGTGGCCGAACCCACCGCGGCGGCCGGCGGCAAGAACCGGCTGGGCGGCGCCTTCGCGGCGCTGGCACCTTCGGCAGGCGTGCGGCCGCTGGCCGAGATCGAGGCGGTGGACGTGGCCCGCACCCCCACCGGCCAGGGCGAGCTGGACCGCGTGCTGGGCGGTGGCGTCGTCGAAGGCCAGGTGGTGCTGATCGGCGGCGACCCGGGCATCGGCAAATCCACCCTGCTGCTGCAGGCGCTGGATGCGCTGCAGCGGGCGCAGTTGCCGAGCGTCGAGGCGCCGCCGGGCCGCCCCAAGGCGGCGAAGGCCCCAGGCACCGGCGCGGCCGGGGCCGCCGCCCCGCCCGGGGGCAGCGCAGCAGGCGAAGCCGCGGAGCGTGGGGGCATGCTCTACGTGACGGGTGAGGAAAGCGGCGCCCAGGTCGCCCTGCGCGCCCGGCGGCTGGGCATCACCGGCTCGCAGGTGGCGGTGCTGGCCGAGATCCAGCTGGAAAGGATCCTGGCCACGCTGGCCCAGCAGCAGCCTGCGGTGGCGGTGATCGATTCCATCCAGACCATCTACTCCGACCAGCTCACCAGCGCGCCGGGCAGCGTGGCGCAGGTGCGCGAGTGCGCCGCGCACCTCACGCGCTGGGCCAAGGCCAGCGGCTGCGCGGTGGTGCTGGTGGGCCACGTGACCAAGGACGGCCAGCTGGCCGGCCCGCGCGTGCTGGAGCACATGGTGGACACGGTGCTGTACTTCGAGGGCGACACGCACAGCAGCTTCCGCCTGATCCGCGCCATCAAGAACCGCTTCGGTGCCGTCAACGAGATCGGCGTGTTCGCCATGACCGAGCGGGGCCTGAAGGGCGTCTCCAACCCCAGCGCGATCTTCCTCAGCCAGCACGCGCAGCCGGTGCCGGGCAGCTGCGTGCTGGTGACGCTGGAAGGCACGCGGCCGATGCTGGTGGAAATCCAGGCGCTGGTGGACACCGGCGGCCCCAGCCCGCGGCGCCTCTCGGTGGGGCTGGAGCGCGACCGGCTGGCCATGCTGCTGGCGGTGCTGCACCAGCACGCCGGCGTGGCCACGGGCGACCAGGACGTGTTCGTCAACGCCGTGGGTGGCGTGCGCATCAGCGAGCCGGCGGCCGACCTGGCGGCCCTGCTGTCGATCACCAGCAGCCTGCGCGGCAAGGCGCTGCCCAAGGGCTTCGTGGCCTTCGGCGAGGTCGGCCTGGCCGGCGAGGTGCGCCCGGCCCCACGCGGCCAGGAGCGGCTGAAGGAAGCCGCCAAGCTGGGCTTCAGCGTGGCCGTGGTGCCGCGGGCCAACGCGCCCAAAAAGACCGACAAGGCCTTCGAGGGCCTGAGCATCCACGCCGTCGACCGGGTGGACGAGGCCATCGCCCTGGTGCGCGGGCTGGACTGATCGCGCCTGCCAGCTCGCACTTGCCAGAATGCTCCTGTTTCAGGAGCTGCCTGCGCCCGTCATTCAAGGGCTGGGGCCTTGTTTTGCCTGTAATTTCCGGCCTGCAGCCATAACGGCCGACGCTGCCGCTCATATCTTGCCAAAGGCGAAGTTCGGCATCTTCATATCAACCAAGGTATAATGCAAGGTTCCGGTGGTGCTGGCTGCGTGCCAGTTTCCGCCTCTCGCTTCGGCTGCTGATAGCCGTGGGCGGCCCGCTTGCCGGCCCTGCGCCGGCCGCTGGCGGACCGCCAAGGACTTGCTGGAACCCTTCGGCGTTCCACATCGCCCGCCTTCGGGGCACCGCGCCTGGTCGCCCTGCCCCGTCCAACTTGTTTGACGTGCCCTGCACGCCGCCGCCGCCCGGGCGGCGCCGCGCATGGCACCGGCCGACCGGGAGGAGCGCATGGCCAAAACCCTACAAATCGAGCATGTCTTCAAGGTCTTCGGCGACCAGCCGGAGCGCGCGCTGGAGCTGGCGCGCAAAGGCATGTCCAAGCAGGAGATCGTCGGGCTCACGGGCCAGTCGATCGGCGTGTTCGACGCCAGCTTCACCATCGAGGCGGGCGAGATCTTCGTCGTCATGGGCCTGTCGGGCTCGGGCAAATCGACGCTGGTGCGGCTGCTCAACCGGCTGATCGAGCCGACCGCCGGGCGCATCCTGGTGGACGGCGACGACATCAACGCCTACAGCGACGCCCGCCTGCGCGAATTCCGCCGCAAGGACATCAGCATGGTGTTCCAGTCGTTCGCGCTGCTGCCGCACATGACGGTGCTGGACAACGTGGCCCTGGGCCTGGAGCTGGACGGCGTGGGCAAGGCCCGGCGGCTGGCGCAGGCCCATGCGGCGCTGACGCAGGTGGGGCTGGAGGTCTGGGCCAGGGCCTACCCGGACGAGCTTTCCGGCGGCATGCAGCAGCGCGTGGGCCTGGCGCGCGCGCTGGCGGCCGACCCGGCCATCCTGCTGATGGACGAGGCGTTCTCCGCGCTGGACCCGATCATACGCACCGACATGCAGGACGAGCTGCTGCGCCTGCAGCAGGAAAAGCGCCGCACCATCGTCTTCATCTCGCATGATCTGGACGAGGCCATGCGCATCGGCGACCGCATCGCCATCATGAAGGACGGCCAGGTGGTGCAGGTGGGCACGCCGGAGGAGATCCTGCGCCGGCCGGCCGACGCCTACGTGCGCAACTTCATCCGCGGCGTGGACGCGGCCGCCGTGTTCAAGGCTGGCGACATCGCCCGCAAGACGCAGGTCGAGGTGTCGGAGAGCCCCACGCGCGGCTGCCGCCCGGCCCTGAAGCGCCTGCAGGACCAGGATCGCGACTGGGGCTACGTGGTCAGCCCCGACCACCGGTATCTGGGCACGGTGTCCGGCGATTCGCTGCGCGAGGCCCTGCACGGCCACGAGGGCCCGCTGGGCCTGGCGCACGCCTTCGTGCCGGACATCCAGGCCGTGCCGGCGGCCACGCCGATCCATGAGCTGATCGGGGCCATCGCCCAGTCTCACGCCCCTCTGCCGGTGGTGGCCGAGGACGGCCGCCTGCTCGGCACCATCAGCAAGAACACGCTGCTGAAGTTCCTCGACCGCACCACCGACGCCGACGGCAACCCGCTGCCCACGGCCACCGCAGAGCCCTCAGCCCACCCGGCCCCCATGGCCGCCGAGCCCGCCTGAGGCCAGCAAGGAGAACCCTCATGAGCGATCCCGCCACCGACCCGTGGAGCGCCGCCGCCCAGGCCACGCCCGCCACCCCCGCTTCCGGCGCCGACCCCTGGTCCGCCGCCACCAACCCGGTCGATCCCGCCGCGCTGGCCACCCAGGCCAACCCCTACAACACGCCGCCGCCGGATGCCGGCGGCGATGCCTGGCTGCAGGGCGCGAGCTCCGCCGCCGGCTCGGGCGCCGATGCCGCCGCGCAGGGCGGCGCCGGCTTCATCCACACCGCGCCGCCGACCGACCACGGCTTCGCCCTGCACCAGCTGTGGGACGGCAGCCTGCCCGTGCAGGACTGGATCAACCGCGGGCTGGACTGGCTGGTGCTGCACTTCCGCCCCTTCTTCCACGCCCTGCGCGGGCCGGTGGACGCGCTGCTCGGCGGCGTGGAGGCGGCGCTGCAGTACCCGCCCACGCTGGTGATGGTGGGCCTGCTGTCGCTGATCGCGTGGCAACTGGCCGGCGGCGCGCTGGGCCTGGCCACGCTGGTGTCGCTGCTGGTGGTGGCCATGCTCGGCATCTGGCCGGAGGCGATGGTCACGCTGTCGCTGGTGCTGACCTCGCTGCTGTTCTGCGTGATCATCGGCCTGCCGCTGGGCATCTGGCTGGCCCGCAGCGACCGCGCCCAGCGCATCGTGCGCCCGGTGCTGGACGCCATGCAGACCACGCCGGCCTTCGTCTACCTGGTGCCGGTGGTGATGCTGTTCGGCATCGGCAACGTGCCCGGGGTGATCGTGACCATCATCTTCGCGCTGCCGCCGCTGGTGCGCCTGACCAACCTGGGCATCCGCCAGGTGCGGCCCGACCTGGTGGAAGCCGCCAAGGCCTACGGCGCCTCGCCCTGGCAGCTGCTCACCAAGGTGCAGCTGCCGCTGGCCATGCCCTCCATCATGGCCGGCATCAACCAGTCGCTGATGCTGAGCCTGTCGATGGTGGTGATCGCCTCGATGATCGCCGTGGGCGGCCTGGGCCTGATGGTGCTGCGCGGCATCGGCCGGCTGGACATGGGCCTGGCCACCGTGGGCGGCCTGGGCATCGTGATCCTGGCCATCATCCTCGACCGCGTGACCCAGACCATGGGCCAGCCCAGGCGCGACCAGAGCGTGCGCTGGTTCATGCGCGGCCCGGTGGGCCTGGTGTGGCGCCTCATGCGCGGGCGCCAGGCGCCGGCCGGCCAGCCGGTGGCCCAGGCCGCCGCCAGCAAGGCCAGGCCGGCCGCCGCCAGGACCCAGCCCGGTACTGCCCGCCCCGCCGCCCAGGCCGGCGGCTGAGGCCGACGCTCCCCCAATGCCGGGCGGCGCCTGCCGCCGCCCGATTTCCTTTCGTAGTCGAACCCAGGAGGTTTCCCCCATGAAGTTGTCCACCCATCCCCTGCGTGCCCACGTTCGCGCCCTGATGGCCGCCTGCGGCCTCGCCTTCGTCGCCACCGCCACGCCGGCGCTGGCGGCCGATCTGCCCGGCAAGGGCGTCGAGGTGCAGCCCGTCAAGAGCTCGATCGCCGAGGAAACCTTCCAGACGCTGCTGGTGATGAAGGCGCTGGAAAAGCTCGGCTACGACGTCAAGCCGATCAAGGAGGTGGAGTACCCGGCCGCCCACCTGGCGATCGCCAACGGCGACGCCACCTTCATGGCCGACCACTGGGACCCGCTGCACGCCGACTACTACAAGAACGCCGGTGGCGACGCCAAGCTGTGGCGCGACAACAGCTACTCCACCGGCGCGCTGCAGGGCTACCTGATCGACAAGAAGACCGCCGACCAGCACCACATCACCAACATCGACCAGATGAAGGACCCGAAGATCGCCAGGCTGTTCGACACCGATGGCGACGGCAAGGCCAACCTCACGGGCTGCAACCCGGGCTGGGGCTGCGAGAAGGTGATCGAGCACCACCTGGACGCCTACAAGCTGCGCGACCACGTGAACCACGTGCAGGGCAACTACTCGGCGCTGATCGCCGACACCATCGCCCGCTACAAGCAGGGCAAGCCGATCTTCTACTACACCTGGACGCCGTACTGGGTGAGCAACGTGCTGCAGCCGGGCAAGGACGTGGTGTGGCTGCAGGTGCCGTTCTCCGCGCTGCCGGGTGACCGTGCCGGCACCGACACCAAGTTGCCGAACGGGCAGAACTACGGCTTCGTGGTGAACACCCAGCGCATCCTGGTCAACAAGGCCTTCATCGACAAGAACCCGGCAGCCAAAAAGCTGTTCCAGGAGATGAAGCTGCCGGTGGCCGACATCAACGCCCAGAACAAGGCCATGCACGACGGCGCCAACAAGCCGGCCGACATCGAAAAGCACGTGGCAGGCTGGATCAAGGCGCACCAGAAGACCTTCGACCAGTGGATCGCAGGCGCCCAGGCGGCCGCCAGGTAAGCGAAACGCCGCGGCGGCCACCCTACGTTCGGCGGTGGCCACCATAATTTCACGTCAAAACCGCCTCCAGCCCAATGGTGACGGGCGCAGACAGCTATTGATAGAGTAGCAATCCACCCTCTTGGGGATGCCGCGCGTGGCCCCCGCGCCGCGCGCGGCGACAATGCGGCCGCATGAACTGGCGAAATCTCGTGGCGGCCCTGGTGGCCGTGGCCTTGGGCGCCCTGGCGTGGCGCACCGGCCGCTGGGCGGGCCTGGTGTTCCTGGCCGGCGTCATCGTCCTGTGGGTGCTGCTGCACGTCACCCGGCTGATGACGGTGCTCAAGCGCGCGGCCGACCGGCCGCTCGGCTACGTCGGCAGCGCCGTGATGCTCAATTCACGGCTGCACCGCGGTCAGCCCCTCTGGAAGGTGATCGCGCAGACGCGCTCGCTGGGCGAGCTGCAGACCGAGCGCGACGCCCAGCCCGAGATCTTCCGCTGGCGCGACGAAGGCGGCTCCTACGTGGACTGCACCTTCGCCGACGGGCGCCTGACCGGCTGGCAGATGATCCGCCCGGCCGAGCCGGAAGAAGCCCCCGCCGAGCCGGCTCCCGAGCCGCCCGCCACGCAGGCATAAAATCCCCGCAACCGGCCGCCAGCAAGGCACGACGCCGGTGCACCCACACAAGACCCCACAGGAATCCCCCATGAGTTCCGCAGCCCCCACCATGGCCGACCGCGACGGCAAGATCTGGTTCGACGGCCAGATGGTCGACTGGCGCGACGCCAAGATCCACGTGCTCACCCACACGCTGCACTACGGCTGCGGCGCCTTCGAGGGCGTGCGCGCCTACAACACGGTGAATGGCACCGCCATCTTCCGCCTGCAGGAGCACACCGACCGCCTGTTCAACAGCGCCAAGATCCTGCGCATGAAGATCCCCTTCAGCAAGGAGCAGCTCAACGAGGCGCAGTGCGCCGTGGTGCGCGACAACCAGCTGGAGAGCTGCTACCTGCGCCCGCTGGTGTGGATCGGCTCGGAGAAGCTGGGCGTCTCGCCCAAGGCCAACACCATCCACGTGATGGTCGCCGCCTGGCCCTGGGGCGCCTACCTGGGCGAGGAAGGCATGAGGAAGGGCATCCGCGTCAAGACCAGCAGCTACACCCGCCACCACGTCAACATCACCATGACGCAGGCCAAGGCGGTGAGCAACTACACCAACTCGATCCTGGCCAACATGGAAGCCACGGACGACGGCTACGACGAGGCCCTGCTGCTCGATTCGGCCGGCTTCGTGAGCGAGGGCGCGGGGGAGAACGTGTTCGTGGTGAAGGACGGCGTGGTCTACACCCCCGACCTCTCCGCCGGCGCGCTGAACGGCATCACCCGCAACACCGTGCTGCGCATCTGCGACGACCTGGGCGTCCAGGTTGTTCAAAAACGTATCACACGTGACGAGATCTACATCGCCGACGAGGCCTTCTTCACCGGCACCGCGGCCGAAGTCACCCCCATCCGCGAGCTCGACCGCCTTCAGATCGGCGCTGGCCAGCGCGGCCCGGTGACGGAAAAGATCCAGAGCGCGTTCTTCGACATCGTCGGTGGCCGCAATAGCAAGTATTCACAGTGGCTGACGAAGGTTTGACGCATCATGAGCCCATCCGTCGTTGAACTCGACGCCAAGGATCTCACGCCCGAGGGCGGGACGTTCTGCCCCAACCCGAAGGCCGAGATGAAACTGTGGAACACGCACCCCAGGGTGTTTCTGGACGTGGCCCACACCGGGGAAGCCAAATGCCCGTATTGCGGGACCGTCTACCGGCTCAAGGATCGGGCCGCTTTGAAGTCGAGCCACCACTGATCGGGGTGAGCTTGCGCGCTCCGGCAGGGGTGGGAACGCCGCGGCCATCGGTCGGGCTGAAGGTGTCCGACATTCCGGCACGGCAGGTCAAGGGCCTGTTCGTGGTGGTGCTGGTGCGCAATGAAGAACAGCGCCTGCCCGACTGCCTGCGCAGCGCCGCCTTCGCCGAGCGCGTGGTGGTGATCGATGCCGGCAGCACCGACGAATCGGTGGCCGTGGCACGCGCCTATGGCGCCCAGGTCGAACTGCACGACGACTGGCAGGGCTTCGGCGTGCAGCGCACCCGTGCGCTGGCCCATTGCCAGGACGCCCGCTACGTCTTCTTCCTCGACGCCGACGAAGAAATCGCCCCGCCGCTGCAGGCGGAGATCGCCGATGTCGTGGCCAGCGGCGAGGAAGCCTCCTGGACCGTCGGCTGGCTACAGGTCGCCTTCGGCCGGCCGCTCACCGGCATGGCCAGCGCCGGCGGCATGCCGCGCCTGTTCCACATGGCGCGGCTGCAGGGCTTTGAAGGCGCGGTGCACGAGCAGGCCCAGCTGCGCCCCGGCACACCGGTGCACCGCCTGCACCACAAACTGCTGCACCACTCCTACGACACGGTGCAGGGCAGCCTCAAGAAGCTGAGCCAGTACGCCATGCTGGGTGCCTCCAAGCGGGCGGCGCTGGGCCAGCGCGGCGGCGTGCTGCGCGGGCTCGCCTCGGCGCTGGCGGCGTTCTTCCGCCTGTACGTGCTGCGGCGCGGCTTCCTGCACGGGGGGCCCGGCTTCCTGTACTGCTACCTGCTGGCGCAGGAATGCTTCTTCCGCTATGCCGCGCTGGAATACGACCGCGACCTGCTGAACGACAGGGTCGAACGTTGAGCCGTGCCGGCGTGCGCCAGACCCTGGCCTGGCGCCAGGGTGCTTCCCTCGCAGCCTTCCTGATTCCCGGCGTCGCCCTGTGGCTGCCCAGCGGCTACTCGTGGGGCGCCGCGCTGCTGCTGCTGTGCGCGCTGATCGGCGCGCCCGGCTGGTGGGGCCGCCCGCTCGACGCGGGCACGCGCCGGCTGTCGCTGCTGATCGCGGCCATGGCCCTGCTGTGGGGCCTGGACACCGGCCCGCACTTCGGCTTCGGCTCGGCCGAGGCGCCGCTCAAATACCTGGCCGCCCTGCCCTGCCTGTGGTTCGCGGTGGCTGCGCCGCCGCGCCCCGGCGCGCTGTGGGCGGGGCTGGCGGTGGGCGGCATCGGCAGCGGCCTGCTGGCCATGGTGCAGCGCCACGGCCTGCACCTGGAGCGCGCGCACGGCTTCACCAACGCCGTGCAGTACGGCGACCTGAGCCTGCTGATCGGGCTGATGGCGCTGGTGACCCTGGCCGCGCTGTGGCTGCGCCTCACGCCGCCGCAGCGCCTGCTGCTGGCGGCCGGCGGCGTGCTGGGGCTGATCGGCTCGCTGCTGTCGCAGACGCGCGGCGGCTGGCTGGCGCTGGTGCTGGTGGCGCCGGTCTTCGGCATCGTGCTGGCGCGGCGCGGCATGGCGGCGCAGGCCGGCCGGGCGGCGCTGGCGCTGGCAGCCACGCTGCTGCTGGCCTGGCCGTTCACGCACACCGAACTCGCCGGCCGGCTGGCGCTGGTGAACTCCGAGGTGCAGGCCTATGTGGAACACCACGACGCCAGCACCTCCATCGGCCAGCGCTTCGAGCACTGGCAGCTGGCGGCCCACATGGGCGCCGACCGGCCGCTGCTGGGCTGGGGCGGTGACTACGAAGCCGAGAAGGCGCGCCGCGTGGCGGCCGGCCAGGCCGACCCGGTGGTGCTGGAGTTCACCCACGCGCACAACGAGCTGATGGACATGTTCGCCCGCCGTGGCCTGGTGGGCGTGGCGCTGCTGCTGCTGTACATGCTGGTGCCGCTGTGGCTGTTCTGGCCCACCCCGGCGCGCGTGCGCGGCGCCGCGGGCGATGCGCCCGACCCGGTGCGGCTGGCGCTGTGCCTGGTGGGCATCCTGCTGCCCCTGGCCTACATCGGCTTCGGGCTCACGCAGGTGTTCTTCGCCCACAACAGCGGCCACATGTTCTACCTGTTCATGCTGGTGATCGTGCAGGGCGCGCTGGCAGGCCCCGCCGCGGCCCCGGAGGCCGGTTTGCCAGTCGGCGTGGCCGCCGGTCGGTAATCCTTACCGGCTCAGGTGCACGCCGCAAAAAAAGAAAGCCACCCGAATGGGTGGCTTTCGAGCCGATACTGATTCGTTCTTATGGTTTATCGTGACGTTACAAGAACCGGCGTTCTGGCAAGTACCGGTTACACCGGTTGTCATGCGTGACAGCAATGCAGCAAGTCTAGGCCGGCACATGCCAAACCGCCACCCCTTGTTCGAGGGATGAACGCTGTTCCGGAACTTTCAGACGGCGATAAGTCACACTTTTAACCTAACTTCTGGGCAAGCGCAAGACAAATTCGGCGCCACCCCCTTCGCGGTCCCGGCACAGCACCGAGCCGCCATGGCGTTCGGCGATCTGGCGGACCAGTGCCAGGCCCAGGCCGACGCCGCCTTCACGCTCGCTGGCGCCGGGCAGGCGGTAGAAGGGCTCGAAGATGCGCTCGCGCTGCGCCGGCGGCACGCCGGGCCCGCGGTCGCCCACGACGATCTCCACGTCGCGCCCCGCCGGCACCAGGCGCACCAGCACCGGTTCGGCCTGGGCGGCGGCGATGGCCGTGACGCTGCGCCCGTAGCGCACGGCGTTTTCCAGCAGGTTGCGCACGGCGCGGCGCAGCAGGCGCGGCACGCCGCGCACCAGCACCTCGCCGGCGCCGGTGTCGGGTTCGAAGGCGGCGCCCACGCGAGCGCTTTCCTCGGCCAGCAGGGCCAGCAGTTCCACTTCTTCCACGCTGCCCAGATCGGCCTCGCGCGCTTCCAGGCGGCTGGCGAGCAGGATCTCTTCCACCAGCGCGTCGAGTTCGGCCACGTTGCGCGCCAGTTCCGTGCGCGTGCGGGCCGGCAGCGCGCCGGGCTCGCCGGCGCTGGGCATCAGCTCCAGCGCCATGCGGATGCGCGCCAGCGGCGAGCGCAGCTCGTGCGAAGCATTCGCCAGCAGCGATTTCTGCGACGCCAGCAGCGCCGCCTGCTCGCCCATCAGCGTCTCGATGCGGTCGGCGGCGGTGTTGAAGTGGCGCGTCAGATCGGCCACCTCGTCGCTGCCGGAGGCCGGCACGCGCACCGACAGGTCGCCCTCGCCCCAGCGCTGCACGCCGTGCTGCAGCGACACCAGCCGCCGCGTCAGGCGCCGCGCCACCGGGAACAGCGCCGCCATCACCGCCAGGCCGGCCAGCGCCAGCATCCACACAAAGCCGTAGGGCGGGCGCAGCCAGGCCAGCAGGCCGTCGGCGCGGTCCGGCGGGCCGCCACGCCGCTCGCCACCCGGTGGTGCGCCGGGCGGACCTCCGGGTGGGCCACCGGGCGGTCCCATGCGCCGGCCGCCCTCCAGCCCGCGGTTGCGCGGCGGCATCTGCAGGTACAGCACCTCGCCGTCGCGCATGGTGACCTCGAACTCCAGCCCCCGGTCGGGCGCGCGCCGCACCTGCGCCTCGGCGTTGCCCAGCACCTCGCCCTGCGCGTTGCGCACCACCACCTCGCGCGGCGGCGGCGGGCCCAGGCGCTCGCGCTCCTGCTCGCGCCGCGCCTCCGCCGCGTGCCAGGCCCAACCCACCAGCAGGCTGAGCACCAGCACGCTGCCGGCCACGGCGAGCCAGATGCGCAGGTACAGCTTGCGTGAGATGGGGGAGTTCCAGGACATCAAAAAGCTACAACTTCAATAGCTGTCTGCGCCCGTCATGTTTGGGCTGAAGGCCGATTTGGCTTGAAATTTCTGCAACGGGCGCGGCGGGCTTGCACAGGTCCTAATCCTGCTGCTTGGCGAACACGTAACCCACGCCGCGCACCGTCAGGATGCGCTTGGGGTTCTTCACGTCGGCCTCGATGGCGGCGCGGATGCGGCCCATGTGCACGTCGATGGAGCGGTCGAAGGCCTCCAGCTCGCGGCCGCGCACGGCTTCCATGATCTGCTCGCGCGTGAGCACGCGGCCGGCCCGTTCGGCCAGCGTGACCAGCAGGTCGAACTGGTAGCTGGTGAGTTCGCAGGGCTCGCCGTTCAGCGCCACGGTGCGCGCGTCGCGGTCGATCTCCAGGCTGCCGAACTGCATCACCTGGCGCTCGGCGCCCGGCTGCGCGCCCTGGCGCCGCAGCACGGCGCGGATGCGCGCCAGCAGCTCGCGCGGCTCGAAGGGCTTGGGCAGGTAGTCGTCGGCGCCCAGTTCCAGGCCGACGATGCGGTCCATCGCGTCGCCCTTGGCGGTGAGCATCAGCACCGGCACTCGCGCCGTGTCGCCGGGCAGCGCGCGGATGCGGCGGCAGATGTCCAGGCCGTCGGCGTCGGGCAGCATGAGGTCGAGCAGGATCAGGTCCACCGGGCCGTCCTGCACGGCCGCCAGGCCCGAGGCGCCGTCGGGCGCGTGCCGCACGGCAAAGCCCGATTGCGTGAGGTATTCGCCCACCATGCCGGCCAGGCGGTGGTCGTCTTCGATCATGAGCAGGTGCTGGGTCATCGTGGCAGGAAAACCTTGAAACCGTGGTGGCGCAGCGTAGCGCCTTTCCCGGGCGGGCTGCCAGGGGCGCACCGCCGCCTGTTCATGGTGCCGCGGGCGTGCTGCGCGCGTGCATGGGGCACGTAAAGTAGCGTAAAGGCCCGCGCGTGGCTGCCCGGCAGGCCGGCAAAATCTTCAAAAACCATAGCTGCCTGCGCCCGCCATGCAAGGGCTGGAGGCCAAGTTCATGCTGAGGATGGCGGCGCATCCGTCTGGGCGGCGCGCGCGGCCCGGGCGGCCCTGGCCGCAGCCCACACCAGCACCACCACCGGCAGGCCGAGCAGCGCGGTGCTGGTGAAAAAGCCCGCATAACCGAAGGCATTGACGTAATCGCCCGAAAAGCCGGCCACGAACTTCGGCAGCATCAGCATCAGCGACGAGAACAGCGCGTACTGCGTGGCCGAGTAGCTGACGTTGGTCAGGCTCGACAGGTACCCCACGAACGCCGCCGAGGCGATGCCCGAGGCCAGGTTGTCCGCCGACACCACCGCGATCAGCGCCGGCACGCTGTGCCCGTAGCCGGCCAGCCAGGCGAACAGCAGGTTGGTGAGCGCGCTCAGCACCGCGCCCAGCAGCAGGATGCGCATCACCCCGAAGCGCAGCGACAGGCTGCCGCCCACGAAGGCGCCGGCCAGCGTCATGATGACGCCGTAGATCTTGGTCACCGCCGCCACCTCGTCCTTGGTGTAGCCCATGTCCACGTAGAACGGGTTGGCCATGATGCCCATCACCACGTCGCTGATGCGGTAGACCGCGATCAGCGCCAGGATCAGCGCCGCCTGCCACTTGTAGCGGCGAAAGAAATCGGCAAAAGGCTCGATCAGCGCGCCCTGCAGCCATTCGCGCGCGCCGCGCGCCGGCGGCAGCGCCACCCGCGCCGGCTCGGGCGAGACCAGCACCGTCAGCACCCCCACCAGCATGGAAGCGGCCATCACCACGTAGGCCGTCTGCCAGGCGGTGTTCTGGTAGGCAGCGCCCGCGGCTTGGGCCGCCTGCGCCGCGGCCGGCACCACCTCGGCGCGCGCGGCCAGCCACAGCACGCCGGCGCCGGCCCAGATCATGGCCAGCCGGTAGCCCGTCTGGTAGGTGGCGGCCAGGGCCGGCTGCTCGTCGGTGGGGGCCGATTCGATGCGGTAGGCGTCCAGCGCGATGTCCTGCGTGGCGGATGAAAACGCCACCACCAGCGCCCAGCCGACCATCGGCCCCAGGGCGGCGCGCGGATCGGCAAAGGCCATGCCCGCCAGGCCCGCCATCACGCCGCACTGCGCCAGCAGCAGCCAGCTGCGCCGCCGGCCCAGCCAGCGCGTCAGCAGCGGCAGCGGCAGCCGGTCCACCAGCGGCGCCCAGGCCCACTTGAAGCCGTAGGCCAAACCCACCCAACTCAGGTAGCCGATGGTGGAGCGGTCGATGCCCGCCTCGCGCAGCCGAAACGACAGCGTGCCCAGCACCAGCAGCAGCGGCAGCCCGGCGGCAAAGCCCAGGAACAGCATGCGCAGGCTTTCCGGCGCCAGGTACACGCGCACCGTGTCCTTGAACGAGCGGCGCGGCGGGCGGGCCGGCGGGGTGGCGGCGGCTTCAGCCATGGATTGCGGCTTGGGGTGAAGCGGGCCGGGTCGTCGGGTGAAGCGGCGGCGGCATCGTCGCGGAGAATGTGCACGGGCTCATCGGCGGCCATTGTCCACGAGCCGCGAGCGAGCGGAGGAAGTACCGCCGCACGTACTTCACCTGCAAGCAGCCTCCGCTCGGGCTGAGCCTGTCGAAGCCCCCAGGAACAAGCGCAGTGCCTCAGAGAATTCAGCCAGAACGGGCCAAGGTCATGCAGCGATCAACCCAACAGATTTTCAAGCCAAACAAGCCTCCGGCCCTTTCATGACGGGCGCAGACAGCTATCGAATCATGAGCAACCCAGCACCCCCGGCCAGCCTGGCCGACGACCCCGCCCTGGCGCCGGTGGCCGCCTACTACAGCGACCGCCTGCAGCGCTACGGCCCCACGCCGCTGGGCGTGGACTGGCCCAGCCGCCCCAACCAGGAGCTGCGCTTCGTGCAGTTGCTCAAGTTGTGCGACTTCTCCGAGCCGCGCAGTCTGAACGACGTGGGCTGCGGCTACGGCGCGCTGCGCGCCTTTTTGAGCCGCCGGCACCGCCAGGCTCAGATCGACTACCTGGGCACCGACGTATCGGCCGCCATGGTGGCCACCGCCCGCCGCCGCTGGCGCCGCCGCGCCGACTGTGCCTTCGAACTGGCCGAGGGCGCCGTGCGCCCGGCCGACTACAGCCTGGCCAGCGGTATCTTCAACGTCCAGCTCGACTGCCCGCTGCCTGAATGGGAAGCCATGGTGGCGCGCACGCTGAACAACCTGCACCGCCAGAGCCGGCTGGGCTACGCCGTCAACTTCATCCTGCCCCCCGCCGAAGGCCAGGCCAGCCCGCCCGAGCTGTACCGCCCGCCGCCCGCCCGCTGGATCGCCCACGCCGAGGCGTTGGGCGGCAGCGTGCAGCTGCTCGGGCGCTACGGCCTGCCGGAGTACACGCTGCTGGTGGACGGCACATGATGGAAACCCGCACTGACTCCGCCGCTGGTCATACCCACCCCGTACCCAATTTGTGTTTGCATCGCTGGCGCGTGGGGTTCAGAATGTCCGATCGCTGTAACTATTCGTGAGAGGAGATTCGCATGGGCTTCAAACTGGGCAACCACGACATCTACGTCGACAACATCCTGAGCCTTCTGAACCTCCGGTTCGCGCCTTCTCTCATGAAGCTTGACCCACCCACGGGAGGCATCGAGGAACTGGCGGCGCTCCAGAAGGAGTTCGGCATCTTCAAGAAAGGCCGGCCGCTGTACAAGAGCATTCAAGCGTTGAACCTGGCTCCCCACAACCTGGACCTGCAGAGCCGCGTGCTGGACTACTTCCGCGACCTGGGCAACCACCCGTCCTCCGAGGCTGGAGCCAACGGCGAGGAAGCGATCCTCCAGGCCATCATCAGGGACCTCGAATCGCCGACGCCGCTGCCCATCCATTTCACGTCGCATGCCATGACGAACCGCAGCCCGGCGGACAATCCCGTGAAGCTGGCGGGCAAGGGACGACCGCTGCACTACATGGATGCCGACTACCTCGTCATTTCGCTGCCGCTCCGGGCGCGCCCCGCCGGATCGGCCGCTGCCGGATCCAACAAGGATCCCGTGTTGTAGACCCCCGACCTGGGACAAGAACGGCTTGCGCGTGACACCGCGCAAGCCGTTTTTTTATGCGTGCACCAAGGCCAGCGCGCCGGTCTCATCCAGCAGGTCGTCGGCAAGTTCACGCCAGCAAGTAACACTTGCCGGCGGCGCAGGCAACTCGCTGCCCTGGCCCCCTCGATCCTGCGCCGCTGCCAGTACGAGCACTGCCCGGCAAGCTGCCACTCGGTTGTTCTGGCTTTTCGCCACCTCCAGTGCGTCGAGCGCCGTTGCCGATGCAGTGGAACTGTCGCCAGAATCGAATTGCACCCGTGCCATCACTGAAAGCAGTTCCGACTCGAACTCTGGCGCGATGTTGCCCTCGCGTAACAGCCGCAATGCCTCCGTCAGCCGCAAAAGCGCCATCGCAAATTCCCTGCGCGCCGAGCAGCCGAGCCCCAGCATGTACCCTGCTGCAACCTTCATATAAGGGTTGTGCGCGTTCTTCAGATAGCCCTGAACTTGTTCCGCGGCCTCATCGAGGGTCGCCATCTCACCAGCGTAGTAGCCCAGTTCAAGCTTGGTGCCGACATACAGATATCGAACCATGGGGTGCATGTCTGCTCGCACAGACCGCGCCACACGGGCCACCCAGGTGTTCGCCTCATCGAACTTGCCCATGCGCGCCAGCGTCCGGATACGCAAGGTCAGGCACCAGACGTCCAGGTCGATGGCGATGAAATCGCGGTCGAACGTGCTGGCACGGTCGAGGTGCGCCAATGCAATGTCGCTGGCCTGCAGCGATTCGCGCAGCAGACCGGCCCAGCCGTAGGCCTGGCACAGCGCAGATTGGAGGATGGCCGGGCGGCCCGGATCGCCAGGCGGATCGGGCAGCGCGACAGCCTCCTGCAAGGCCGTCACATACTCGTCTGCCGCACCGCCATTGGCATGGTGCATCCGGGCCGCCGCAATCCGGAGCAGCTGGGGCATGCGCGGATCGAGCGACGGCACCCGCGTCAGTGCCATCAGGCCAGGCAATTCGTCCAGCGGCATCCTGCCGAGCCAGCCCAGGCCGACGATTCGCGCCGCCGCCAGGGCCCGAAGATCCTTCACCTCGTCGTCACCGTACGCCGCGTGCAGCAGCGACAGCACCTTGCGCCAGCGCTGGATGGCCAGCGCCGAATCGCCGGAACGAAGCCAGCGCGCAGCAAGTGCGGCCTGGCGTGCGGCCCGCACGGGCTGCCCCGCCTGCTCCCAGTGGTGCGCGACCAGCGAGGCCAGTTCACCGGCCCGCTCGCTGTCGCCGTAGCGCCGCTCCATGGTCTCGGCCACGCTGGCGTGCACGACCTCGCGGCGCGACCGCAGCTGGGCGCCGTAGACCACCTCCTGCATGAGGGGGTGGCGAAAACCCAGTTGCGCCCGCCCGCCGGTGGTGGATTCCCGCTGCAGGAAGGCGGCCGACTCCAGCGCGCGCAACGCGGCCGCCAGTTGCCCGCGTGGCAGGCGCAGCACGCGCGCCAGCACGGCCACGTCCAGCTCCTTGCCCATCACGGCGCAGGCCTGCAGCACGGTCTTGTCGCGGTCGCCCAGGGCGTCGACCTGCGCGCCGATGAGCGCGTCGATGCGGTCGGGCAAGTCCTGCGCTTCGGTGCCCGGATCGCCCCGCAGCAGGTGGCGCGCCAGCTCTTCGGCGAACAGCGGGTTGCCCTGGCTGCGCTCGGCGATGCGGTCGACCCAGGTAGCGCGCTCGGGTACCCCCTGCGCCATGCCGGCGTGGCCGACAGCGCCCAGCGAAGCGGCCACCAGTGCCCGGACGTCCGGCTCGGCCAGGGGCTCGACCGCCAGCTCAGCCGCATGCGGCCACTGGAACCAGCGGGCCTCAAAACCGGGCCGGTAGTTGAGCAGCAGCAGGGTGCGGGTGCCGTCCATGGCTTCGGCCATGGCGCTGAGCAGCGGCAGGCTGGATTCGTCCAGCCAGTGCAGGTCTTCCACCACGATGAGGCGCGATTCGGCGGCCTGGGCCCGCACCAGCGCGCGCAGCGCCGCCAGCAGGCGGGCCTGGCGCAGGTCGCGGCCGGGCAGCGGCACCACGCCGCTGGCCGTGTCGGCCACGCCCATCAGTTCGTGCACCAGCGCGGCGTCGGCCCGACCGGTCTGGCCGGCCTGCTTGAGCGCGGCGTCGATGCGCGCGCGCTGGGCCGCTGCATCCATGCCGGGCCGCCAGCCGAAGTAGAGCGGGCCCAGCAGTTCGCGCACCGGCAGCAGCGGCAGCGCATGGCCCAGCGTGTGCGAGCGCACCCACAGCACGCTGGCACCGGCTGCCTCGCAGCGCCCGGCGAATTCGGCACAGACGCGGCTCTTGCCCACGCCGGCATCGCCCACCAGGCCGACGATCTGCCCGTGCCCTTGGGCGCAGCGCTCGAAGGCCTGCTGCAGCCGCTTCATCTCGGGCTCGCGGCCGACAAAGGGGCTGGCACCCGCGTGCGCCGACCAGGGCTGCACGGCGCCGGAGGCCTCGCCCCGCAGCGCGAACAGGTCCACCGGCTGCGTGATGCCCTTGAGGTGCCAGGCCCCTGCCGCCTGCACGGTGAACCGGCCCGGCCGCAACTGGGCGCGCACGTCGTCGGTGAGCAGGGTCTGGCCGCCTTCGGCCAGCGCGGCCACGCGGCTGGCCAGGTGGATGGCCACGCCATGCGCGCCGCCGCCCCGGCGGTCGCCGGCCTCGGTGGGGTCGGAAGCGACCTTGCCCGAATGCAGGCCCACGCGCAGCACCAGGCCGCCGGCGCGCGCCGGGAACTCGCGCTGCAGGGCCAGCGCGGCGCGGCAGGCACCCTCGGCATGGTGTTCCATCGCCACGGGCACGCCGAACAGGGCCATGATGCCGTCGCCCAGCGTGCGCAGCACGGTACCGCCCTGCGCCTCGACCACGGCGACCATGCGCTCGATGGCCGGCTGCAGGCGCTGCATGGCCTGCTCCGGGTCGAGCGCGGCGATCTGCTCGGTGGAGCCGGCGACGTCGGCAAACAGGATGGTGGCCGGCTTGACCTCGCCCCACGAGGGATGGCGCGGCGGCTCCGACGGTGCCTGGGCCTCAGGCGCTGCCGCCACCGGCTTGCCGCAGGCCGAGCAGAAACGCGCACCCGGCTCGCAGGTCGCGCCGCAATGGGCGCAGGCGGTGCTCAGAGCCGTGCCGCAGGCGGCGCAAAAGCGCGCACCCTGCGGGTTGGCGAACCGGCACTTGGGGCATTCCATGCGCCGAATGTTACGCGGGTAGCATCGCGTTTCGCTGACGTCATCCCCAAAACTGGGGAAAGACCTACCAGCGCGCGGGCAGGGTCTTGAGCAGCACCAGGCGCTTGTCGCGCAGGGTGATGTAGCCGCCGGTTTCCAGATCCTTCATCAGGCGGCTGACCATCTCGCGCGAGCAGGCCAGGTGGTTGGCGATCTGCTGGTGCGTCATGCGTTCGCCCAGCACGCGCTCGCCCTGCGCGTCGGCCGGGCCGGCCAGCTGGTCGAGCAGGCGGGTGAGCCGGCCGTAAACATCGATCAGCGCCACGGCGCGCGCGTTCTCGGTGGCCAGGCGCGCGCGGCGGATCAGCTTCGCCATCAGCACCAGGGCGAAGTCGGGCTGTTCGGCGATGTAGCCCAGCAGCACGTCGCGGGTGATCACGGCGCAGACGGTGGTCTCGAATGCCTCCACGCTGGCCGAGCGCGAGCCGCCGTCGAGCGACATCTCGCCCACGTACTCGCCCACGCCGTACAGACCCAGCGTCAGCTCCTTGCCGGAGGCGTCGGACAGGAAGGCGCGCAGGCGGCCGGAGCGCACGACGTACAGGGTATCGCCGCGCTCGCCTTCCTGGATGATGAGGGTGCCGCGCCGGTAGCGCCGCTCGGCGCCGCGCGCGGCCAGCCGCTCCAGATGCGCCGCGCTGGAGCTTTCGGCAACATTCAGGCTGGCCGGCGACCAGGCAGTGGCGGCGGAGGGCATGCCTCATCATACTGAGGCCGGCTGACGGCCGCAGCCAAACCCCCGGCGGTGTACCGGGCAGTTGATGCGGCCGGCGGAGCAGGAGCCCGCGCCGAGCCTCAGCCGGCCAGCGGGCGGCCGGTGCGCAGCGCCGGCACCACCGGCGGCAGCGCCATCACGCGCTGCACCAGCTGGCGGATGCCGCCGGCGCCGGTCTTGTCGCGCAGCGAACGCACCTGGGTGCGCACGGTGGATTCGGCCACGCCGTGCTCGGCGGCGATCTCGTCGACCTCCATGCCTTCGCACAGGCCGCGCAGCACCGATTCCTCGGTGGGCGTGAGGCCGTGCACGCGGGCGAACATGGGCAGCGCCAGGCTTTGGCCCACGCGCTGGCGCGCCATGACCAGCAGCACGGCCGGCGCGTCGCCTTCCAGCGGATGGGCCAGCGGGATCAGCGCCACCGGCAGGTTGTGCCCGCCATGCGCCAGGTAGAGCAGCTTGCGGCGGCCCTGATGAGCGCCTTCGATGGCGGCCTGCAACTGGGCCGTCAGCTCGGCCGAGCAGCCGATGATGCATTCGTCGTAGGTGGCGATCAGCCGGGCCGAGGCCAGCTCGTGCCGGGCCAGGTGGTTGGCGTGGCAGATGCGGCCGTCGGCGGCCACCAGCACCAGGCCGTAGTCGATCTCGTCGAGCAGGCGCAGCAGGAAATCGCTGGAGAGCAGGCCTTGGCCGACCTCCGGGTCGCCGAACAGCCCGAAGGCGGAATGACGTGCTTCGCTGGAAAAGATGGCGGTTTGCATGACTGGCCCTCCTGGATGGGTTGGTGATCCGATGGGTGCAGTCTAGAAATACCCCGCCCTCGCCACGAGGAACTGATGAACAGCCGGTTTGTGATCTATTCACATGGCGGGCGGGGCACGAATCTCCCCTTACGGCGCCCCCGCCGCGCGCAACGCCTCAGCCGCCGCGCACGAAGGGGTTGTGGCGCCGCTCCTCGCCGAAGGTGCTTTCCGGGCCGTGGCCGGGGATGAACACCGTGTCGTCGCCCATCGGCCACAGGCGCTCGTGGATGCTGGCGATCAGCTGGCCGTGGTTGCCGCCGGGAAAATCGGTGCGGCCGATGCTGCCGTTGAACAGCACGTCACCCACGAAGGCGCGCTTCGCCTCGGCGGAATGGAACACCACATGGCCCGGCGTGTGGCCCGGGCAGTGGCGCACAGTGAGCTTGCACTCACCCACCTGCACGGTATCGCCGTCCTGCAGCCAGCGCGTGGGGGTGAATTTCTCCACCTGCGGGAACCCGAACATGCGGCCCTGCTCGGCCAGCCCGTCGATCCAGAACTGATCACCCGGGTGCGGGCCGACGATGGGCAGCCCGTGCCGGCGGCTCAGCTCCGCCGTGCCGCCGGCGTGGTCGATGTGGGCGTGGGTGAGCCAGATCTGCTCCAGCTGCAGGCCCAGATCGCGCACGGCGGCCTCGATCTTCGGCAGATCACCGCCCGGGTCGATGACAGCGGCCTTCTTCGTGGCGTCGCACCAGACGATGGAGCAGTTCTGGGCAAACGGGGTGACAGGAATGGTCAGGTAGCGCAGCATGGGTTCACGCGATCAATCAACGCGCCTATTGAACCGCAAATCCAGCCACGACCACGGGCCTTCATCTCCCGTGGCCGCGAAGCCCGCCCATCGAACGGCCGCGGAGCGGGCCACCCAGGGGGCCGCCGCCGGAAGCCGCTCGGTGGGGCGTCCTGTTCCGCCGCCGCGACCGGTGCGCCGGACAGACGGGGGCTATCCCGTGTTCCTCAACGCCGTCGCAATGCCGTTGATGGCGATGTGGATGCCGCGCTGCAGGCGCTCGCCGCCCTGGCCGGCGCGGTGGCGGCGCAGCAGCTCGACCTGCAGGTGGTGCAGCGGATCGATGTACGGAAAGCGGTGGCGGATGGAACGTGCCATGGCCGGGTTGGTGGCCAGCCGCTCGTGCTGGCCGGTGATCAGCGCCAGCGCGTCGGCGGTGAGGCGCCATTCGCGCTCGATGGCGGTGAACACCTTGCGGCGCAGGCGCGCGTCGGGCACCAGGGCGTTGTAGACGCGCGCCAGCCCCAGGTCGCTCTTGGCCAGCACCATGTCGATGTTCGACAGCAAGGTGTTGAAGAACGGCCAGGATTGATACATTTCTTGTAGCAGCCTGCGCCTGTCCTGTATGGGCAAACCGCCTTTTTCATGCAAAAACTCGTGCACCGCGCCACCCAGGCCGAACCAGCCCGGCAGCGTGACGCGGCACTGCCCCCAGCTGAACGCCCAGGGAATGGCGCGCAGATCCTGGATGCTGGCCAGCGCCTTGCGCGAGGCCGGGCGCGAGCCGATGTTGAGCTGCGCGATCTCCTTCAGCGGCGTGGCGTGCATGAAGTAGTCGGTGAAGCCCGGCGTGTCCATCACCAGCGCGCGGTAGCTGCGCATGCTGGCTTCGGCCAGTTGCTCGGCCGCCTGCAGGAACGCCTCCGGTACGTCGTGGCGCGCGGGCTTGAGCGAGCTTTCCAGCACCGCCGCCACCAGCGTTTCCAGGTTGCGGCGGCCGAGTTCGGGGTTGGCGTACTTGGCGCCGATCACCTCGCCCTGCTCGGTCAGGCGGATCTGGCCGCGCACCGTGCCCGGCGGCTGCGCCAGGATGGCCTGGTAGCTGGGCCCGCCGCCACGGCCCACGGTGCCACCGCGGCCGTGGAACAGGCGCAGCCGCAGCGGCGCGCGGCCGGCCCGGCGGTCGGCCCGCTCGCGTTCGTCAAACAGCGCGGCCAGCGCCACCTCCACCCGATAGAGCGACCAGTTGCTCATCAGGATGCCGCCGTCCTTGTTGCTGTCGGAATAGCCCAGCATCACCTCCTGCGTGCCGCCGCTGGCGCGCAGCATGTCGGCCACGCCGGGCAAGGCCAGGAACTCGCGCATGATGGCCTCGGCGCGCCGCAGGTCGGCGATGGTTTCGAACAGCGGCACCACCATCAGCCCGGCGCGCGCAGGCTCGGTGGTGCCCTCGGCCAGCGTGCCCTGCAGCAGGCCGATCTCCTTTTGCAGCAGCAGCACCTCGAGCAGGTCGCTCACCTCCTCGGTGTGGCTGATGATGGCGTGGCGCACGGCGGGCGCGCCCAGCGCCTCGCGCAGGGCCTGCGCGGTCTCGAACACCGCCAGCTCCTTGACGGCCAGCGCGCTGTAGCCGGCGCGCGGCACGCGCAGCGGTCGCGGGTCGGCCAGCAGGCGCAGCAGCAGCGCGCGGCGGGCCGCTTCGTCCAGCGCGGCGTAGTCGGGGCAGACGCCGGCGGTGGCGAGCAGCTCGGCCACCACGGCCTCGTGCTGGTCGGAGCTCTGGCGCAGATCGACGCTGGCCAGGTGAAAGCCGAACACCTGCACCGCGCGCTGCAGCGCGTGCAGCCGCCCGCCGGCCAGCGCGCCGGCACCGCTGGCGCGCAGCGAGGCGTCGATCACGCGCAGCTCGGCCAGCAGCTCGCCGACGCTGGCGTAGGGCGGCGCCTCGCCCGCCGGCGCGTGCTCGGGCAGGCCGCCAGTGAGCCGCTGCCGGGTGGCCGCCAGCCGCGCGTAGATGGCCGAGAGCACGCGGCGGTAGGGCTCGTCCTGCCGGTGCGGGTTGTGGTCGGGCGACTGCTGCGCCAGCGCCGCCAGCTCGGGCGAGACGTGGATCAGCAGGCCGGACAGCGGCAGCTCCGCGCCCAGCGCGTGCACCTCGGCGAGGTAGTGGGCCAGTGCCAGGTCGGCCTGGGCGGTGAGCGCCTCGCGCAGCGTGCCGGCGTCGACGTTGGGGTTGCCGTCGCGGTCGCCGCCCATCCAGTGGCCCATGCGCAGGAAGGGCGCCACGTCGGCGCCCGGCAGGCGCTGTTCCAGCCGCTCGTACAGGCGCGGGATCTCCGTCAGGAAGGTGCTGCGGTAATAGCCGAGCGCGTTCTCGATCTCGTCGCGCACGGTGAGCCGGGCGTCGCGCAGCAGACGCGTCTGCCACAGGCGCAGCACGTGGGCGCGCAGGCCGGCCTCGTTGGCGGCCAGCTCGGCCTGGCTGCTGGCCTGGGCGGCGCGGCGGTCGGCCGCGGGCAGGCCGGCGGGCACGGCCAGCGCGCGCTGGCGGATGGCGTCGCGCTCGGTCAGCAGCTCGGAGATGCCGCGCTCGGCCAGCATCACGCTCTGGCGCTGCACTTCGGTCGGGTGGGCGGTGAGCACGGGCGAGACTTCGGCGCCCGCCAGCAGATTTGCCGTGGTCTGGCGCGACACGCCACGCTGGCGCAGCGTGGCCAGGGCTGACTCCAGGCTGCCCGGCTGCACGTGGCTCAGGCGCTCGTGCCACATCCGGCGGCGGATGTGCTGGCGGTCCTCGGCCAGGTTGGCGAGGTGGCTGAAGTAGGTGAAGGCGCGGATCACGCTGAGCATCTGCTCGACCGAGAGGCCGCGCAGCACGCGGTGCAGCCGGCGCTCGGCCGCGGCGTCGCCGCTGCGGCGGTAGGCGACGGAGAGGCGCCGGACCTGCTCGACCAGCGCGAAGGCATCCTGCCCCTCCTGCTCGGCAATGGTGTCGCCCAGCAGGCGCCCCAGCAGGCGGATGTCGTCTTGCAGCGGATCGGTGGCGGCGGGCTTGCGTGTCATGCGCCGACTTTAGCGCCACTCTGTCCCGACCACCGTACCAGCTGGAAATTTGGATGAAATCGTGGTTTTGCCCAGGTGTGGCGGGCGCAGGCAGCTATTGAAAGCGTAGTGTTTCTGGTTGCGCCGCAGGCCGGGAGGTGCGCCCGGCGGCGCACCTACTTTTCTTTGTGTCGCCAAAGAAAAGTGGGCAAAAGAAAGGCGACCCCACTGGCCGTGTCCCTACGCTTCGCTGCGGGCAACCTGCGATGCTCGTGCGCGGGGCGGCGCTGCGGAACTCGCTGCGCGCCCCGAAGGGCGCTCCGCTCGGACAGCCGCAGCGAGTCAGAGCACGAAGCATGGTCTTGCTGCGCAGCCCATGCCCGCCCCACGCCCTGCGCTTCTCGGCACGGCCAGAGGGGATTGGGAGAGAACACGGCCATCGCTTCGCTCGGCCTCAAGGAAGCCACAGGCCGCTCGGCAAGAACTGGCGCTCTCAAAAGGCCGCGGAGCAGGCCATGCCAGCGACCGCCGTGGCCGGGCTTGTACCGGCCACTGGCGGTGTCCCCCCTCGCGTAGCAGAGGGGGGAAGGCGCGTCAGCGACTCAGGGGGGTGTCGTACTCCACCGTGATCGGCGCATGATCCGAAAACTTCTCGTCCTTGTAGATCGAGGTGCTGCGCGCCAGCGCGGCGATGGCCGGCGTGGCCAAGTGGTAGTCGAGCCGCCAGCCGACGTTCTTGGCATACGCCTGGCCGCGGTTGCTCCACCAAGTGTAGGCCTCGCCGGTGGTTGCGGGGTGGAGGTGGCGGTAGACGTCGACCAGCGCCAGCTCATCGATCACGCGCGTCATCCAGGCTCGCTCCTCGGGCAGGAAGCCGCTGTTCTTCTGGTTGCTCTTCCAGTTCTTGAGGTCGATTTCCTTGTGGGCGATGTTCACGTCGCCGCACAGCACGAACTCGCGCTCGGCCTTCAGGCGCTCCAGCACGGGGTAGAACTCGGCCAGGAAGCGGTACTTGGCGTCCTGCCGCTCCGGGCCCGAGGAGCCGCTGGGGAAGTAGCAGCTGATGACCGAGAACTTGCGGCCTGGCGTGTCGAAGCGCGCCTCCAGGTAGCGGCCTTCCTCGTCGAACTCGGGCGAGCCGTGGCCGGCGATCACCTCGCTCGGCTCGTGGCGGGTGTAGACGCCCACCCCGGAATAGCCCTTCTTGCGGCTCGCCAGGTGGAAGTAGCCCTGCATGCCGGCCAGAATCTCGAAACGGCCGGCCAGATCGGGCTGCTGGGCCTTGATCTCCTGCACGCAAATACAATCCGGCGCGTGCTTCTCCAGCCAGGCTTCCACCCCCTTGGTGGCGGCCGAGCGGATGCCGTTGAGGTTCAGGCTGGTGAGTTTGAACAAGGAAAGACTCCGGAGATGAACCAAGCAGCCCCCACGGCGTCGGCACCCGACGCGCTGGCCGAACAGTTCGTGCGCTTTGCCATCGACGCAGGCGTGCTGCGCTTCGGCGAATTCAAGACGAAGGCCGGGCGCATGAGCCCGTATTTCTTCAACGCCGGCCTGTTCGACGACGGCGCCAAGCTCGGCCGGCTGGCGCAATTCTATGCCCAGGCCATCGTGGCCAGCGGCATCGAATTCGACGTCATCTTCGGCCCCGCCTACAAGGGCATTCCGCTGGGCGCCACGGTGGCGGTGGAACTGGCCCGGCTGGGCATGGTCAAGCCCTTTGCCTACAACCGCAAGGAGGCCAAGGACCACGGCGAAGGCGGTACGCTGGTGGGCGCGCCGCTCAAGGGCCGGGTGCTGATCGTGGACGACGTGATCTCCGCCGGCACCGCCGTGCGCGAATCGATCCGCCTGATCGAAGCCGCCGGAGCCACGCCGCATGCCGTGGCCATCGCGCTGGACCGGCAGGAAAAGGCCACCGAGGACGGCCGCGACGTTCCGTGGTCGGCCGTGCAATATGTCCGCAAAACGCTGGGGCTCAAGGTGTGCGCCATCGCCGATCTGGCCCAGTTATTGCGGGTTTTGCAGCTGAGTGACAATTTTTTGCAGTACTACGAGGCCGTGTCGGCCTACCGCACCCGCTACGGCGTTGAATAGGAAATGCTGCTGATGACATTCCGTGTCCGTCCCGCGCTGCCGCTGCGCCGGCCCGCCTCGCGCCTGCTGGCCGTGGCGGCGCTGGCTTGCGCCGCGGGCGGAGCGCACGCGGATGTCTACACCTGCGTCGACGCGCAGGGCAGGCGCCTGACCGCCGACCGCCCGATCCTCTCGTGCCTGGACCGCGAGCAACGCGTGCTCGACAACACCGGCGCCACCAAGCGCATCCTGCAGCCGCAGATGACCACCATCGAGCGTGAGCAGCATCAGGCCCGCGAGCGGCAGGCCGAACTCGACCGCCAGCGCGCACGCGATTCCATCCGACGCGATCAGGCCCTGCTCAACCGCTACCCCGACAAGGCCGCGCACGACGAGGCCCGGGCCGCTGCCCTGGCCCAGAGCCAGGTGGTGGTCGACGCTGCCAGCACCAAGCTGCAGGAACTGCTGACCGAGCGCAAGGCGCTCAACCAGGAGATGGAGTTCTACCAGAAGGATCCTTCGCGCGCGCCGGTGCAACTGCGCCGCCAGATCGAGGACAACGCCGAGAGCACCGGCATCCAGCGCCAGGCCATTGCCCGCCAGCAGGCCGAACGCGACAAGATCAACGAGCGCTTCGACAAGGAACTGGCCTACCTGCGCCAGCTCTGGGAGGCGACCAAGCAACCCACGTCGGCCCGCGGCGGCTGAAGCAGCCGCACGGCGTCGCCGCGCGCCTCAGGCACCCAGCCGGGCGCGCAACAGCTGGTTGACCTGCGCCGGGTTGGCCTTGCCCTTGCTGGCCTTCATGACCTGGCCCACCAGGGCGTTGAAGGCCCTGTCCTTGCCGGCCCTGAACTGCGCCACATTGTCCGGGTTGGCGGCGATCACCTCGTCGACGATCTTCTCCAGGGCGCCGGTATCCTGAAGCTGCTTGAGACCCTTGGCCTCGATGACGGCGTCCACCTCGGTGCCCTCGCCGCTCCACAAGGCCTCGAAGACCTGGCGTGCGGCGTTGTGGCTGATGGTGCCGTCCTGGATCCGGCCGATGAGTTGCGCCAGCTGCGCGTCGGACACCTTCGCGGCCTCGATACCGATCTCCTCGGCGTTCAGGCGCTTGGAGATCTCGCCCATGATCCAGTTGCTGGCCAGCTTGGGCTGGCCGCTGGCCCGGGCTACGGCTTCGAAGTAGGCGCCCATGGCGAGCGACTGCGTGAGCGTGGTGGCGTCGTACTCGGGCAGGCCGTAGTCGGCTACCAGACGCTCCGCCATCCTGCGAGGCAATTCGGGCATCTGCCCACGCACCTCTTCGATCCATTGCTCTGAAATGCAGAGCGGCGGCAGATCGGGGTCGGGGAAGTAGCGGTAGTCCGCCGAGTCTTCCTTGGTGCGCATGGCGCGCGTCTCGCCGGTGTCCGGGTCGAACAGCACGGTGGCCTGCTGGATGGCGTGGCCGTCTTCCAGCTGTTCGATCTGCCAGCGGATTTCGTAGTCGATGGCCTGCTGCATGAACCGGAAGCTGTTCAGGTTCTTGATCTCGCGCCGCGTACCCAGCGGCGCACCGGGCTTGCGCACCGAGACGTTGGCGTCGCAGCGGAACGAGCCTTCCTGCATGTTGCCGTCGCACACGCCGATCCAGGTGACGATCTTGTGCAGCTCCTTGGCGTAGGCCACGGCCTCGGCGCTGGAGCCCATGTCGGGCTCGGTCACGATCTCCAGCAGCGGCGTGCCGGCACGGTTGAGGTCGATGCCGGACTGGCCATGGAAATCTTCATGCAACGACTTGCCGGCGTCTTCTTCCAGGTGGGCGCGCACCAGGCGCACGGTCTTCTTCTCGCCGTCGACGAAGAAAGAGACTTCGCCGCCCTGCACCACCGGGATCTCGAACTGGCTGATCTGGTAGCCCTTGGGCAGATCCGGGTAGAAGTAGTTCTTGCGGGCAAACACGCTGCGCGGCGCGATGTGGGAGCCGAGCGCCAGGCCCAGCTTGATGGCGCAGTGCACCGCCTCGCGGTTCATCACCGGCAGCGTGCCGGGCAGGGCCAGATCGACCGCGCTGGCCTGCGTGTTGGGTTCGGCGCCGAAGGCCGTGGGCGAGCGGCTGAAGATCTTGCTCTGGGTCTGCAGTTGCGCATGGGTCTCGAAGCCGATCACGACCTCGTAACCCTGGATGAGACGGGATGTCATGTCAGAAGCCCTCCGGCGCGCGGAGGTGGAAATCGGTGGCCTGCTGCAGGCGGTGCGCCAGGTTGAGCAGCCGGCCTTCCTGGAGGTAGTTGCCGATCAGCTGCAGGCCCACAGGCATGCCGCCTTCGCCAAAGCCCGCGGGCACGCTCATGCCGGGCAGGCCCGCCAGCGAGGCCGGCAGCGTGAAGATGTCGGCCAGATAGTCGGCCAGCGGGTCGGCGCCGTGCGCGCCCAGCTGCCAGGCCACCGTGGGCGCCACCGGGCCGGCGATCACGTCGCATTCCTTGAAGGCGCGCTGGAAGTCGTCGGCGATCAGCCGGCGGATCTTCTGCGCCTGCAGGTAGTAGGCGTCGTAGTAGCCATGCGAGAGCACGTAAGTGCCGGTCATGATGCGGCGCTGGACCTCTTCGCCGAAGCCTTCGGCGCGGGTCTTCTTGTACATGTCCTCGAGATCGGTGTAGTCCCTGGCGCGGTGGCCGAACTTCACGCCGTCGAAGCGCGCCAGGTTCGAGCTGGCCTCGGCCGGGGCGATGATGTAGTAGACGGGAATCGCCAGCTCGGTGCGCGGCAGCGAGATCTCGACCACCCGGGCGCCGAGCTGCTGCAGCGCTTTCAGCGCGCCATCGACGGCGGCGCGCACGTCGGCCGCCAGCCCTTCGCCGAAGAATTCCCTGGGCACGCCGATCCGCAGGCCCTCAATGCTGTCGTTCAGCGAGCGCGTGAAGTCTTCCGCCGGCACGTTGAGCGAGGTGGAATCGCGGTCAGGGTCGGGGCCGCACAGCGCCGAGAGCAGGAGCGAGCAGTCTTCCGCCGTGCGCGCCATGGGGCCGGCCTGGTCGAGGCTGGAGGCGTAGGCGATCATGCCCCAGCGGCTGGCGCGGCCGTAAGTGGGCTTGATGCCGGTGATGCCGCAGAACGAGGCCGGCTGGCGGATCGACCCGCCGGTGTCGGTGCCGGTGGCGGCGGGTGCCAGGCGCGCGGCCACGGCGGCGGCGCTGCCGCCTGACGAACCGCCGGGCACCCGGGCGGTGTCCCAGGGGTTCTTCACCGGGTGGTAGGCCGAGTTCTCGTTGGACGAGCCCATCGCGAACTCGTCGCAGTTGAGCTTGCCGAGCGTGACCATGCCGGCCTCGGCCAGCCGCGTGACCACGGTGGCGTCGAACGGCGAGCGGTAGCCTTCCAGCATCTTCGAGCCGGCGGTGGTGGGGAAGTCGCGCGTGACGAAGATGTCCTTGTGCGCCAGCGGCACACCGGCCAGTCGCGGGGCGTCGCCCTGCGCCAGCCGCGCGTCGGCCGCGCGGGCCTGCGCCAGCGTGGCTTCTTCGTGGGTGGCCAGGAAGGCGCCCAGGCCGTCGTGCTGCGCCGCCCGCTGCAGGAAGTGCCGGGCCAGTTCCCCGGCGGAGAACGTCCTGGCGCGCAGGCCTTCGGCCAGTTGCGCCACCGTCAGCTGGTGCAGTTCGCCGGCCATCACTCGATCACCTTCGGCACCAGGAACAAGCCATCTTCCACGGCGGGGGCGCTCTGCTGGTTGGCGGTGCGCTGGTCGGGCTCGCTGGCGACGTCGTCGCGCAGGCGCAGCGCGATATCCTGGATCGCCGCGATCGGGTGCGGCAGCGGTTCGACACCGGTGGTGTCGACCGCACTCATGGCTTCCACGATGCCGAAAAAGCCGTTCAGTTGCGTGAGCATCCGCTCACTTTGCTCGCCGCTCATGGCCAGCCGCGCCAAGTGCGCGATGCGGTCGATATCGGTGCGGGTCAGGGACATGGGAAATTGGAAACAGACTGTGACTTACTGCTTGAAGCGCCCTCGTGCCGGGCGGCGCGCCCAGGGCGATACGGTATTATCCCGCCTTTGTTGCGGCGGCCCGGACGCGGCTGTTTCCTGCACGAAATCACACGTTAATTGCAGCAAGTACGCCGGCGGCGGTGGTGGGTGCACACCGGAGCCCGAGAGGATTTTTCATGTTTGGAGCGTTCCGTCGGCTCTTTTCGACCGACCTGGCCATTGACCTGGGCACCGCCAACACCCTGATCGTCGTGCGCGACAAGGGCATCGTGCTGGACGAGCCCTCGGTGGTCGCCATCCGCCACGAAGGCGGCCCCCAGGGCAAGAAGACCATCCAGGCCGTGGGCCACGAGGCCAAGGCCATGCTGGGCAAGGTCCCCGGCAACATCGAGGCCATCCGGCCCATGAAGGACGGCGTGATCGCCGACTTCACCGTCACCGAGCAGATGCTCAAGCAGTTCATCCGCATGGTGCACGCGCGTGGCCTGTTCCGCAGCCCGCGCATCATCATCTGCGTGCCCTGCGGCTCCACCCAGGTGGAGCGGCGCGCGATCCGCGAATCGGCGCTGGGCGCCGGCGCCTCCGAGGTGTACCTGATCGAGGAACCGATGGCCGCGGCCATCGGCGCCGGTCTGCCGGTCAGCGAGGCTTCCGGCTCGATGGTGGTGGACATCGGCGGCGGCACCACCGAGGTGGGCGTGATCAGCCTGGGCGGCATGGTCTACAAGGGCTCGGCCCGCGTGGGTGGCGACAAGTTCGACGACGCCATCGTCAACTACATCCGCCGCAACTACGGCATGCTGATCGGCGACCCGACGGCGGAGATGATCAAGAAGGAAATCGGCAGCGCCTTCCCCGGCAGCGAGATCCGCGAGATGGAAGTCAAGGGCCGCAACCTTTCCGAAGGCGTGCCGCGCAGCTTCACCATCAGCAGCAACGAGGTGCTGGAAGCGCTGACCGAGCCGCTCAACAGCATCGTCTCCGAAGTGAAGAAGGCGCTGGAAGAGACCCCGCCCGAACTCGGCGCCGACATCGCCGAGCGCGGCATGATGCTCACCGGCGGCGGCGCCCTGCTGCGCGACCTCGACCGCCTGTTGGCCGAGGAAACCGGCCTGCCCGTGCTGGTGGCCGAGGAGCCCCTGACCTGCGTGGTGCGCGGCTGCGGCCTGGCGCTGGAGCGCATGGAACGGCTGGGGAACATCTTCACGAGTGAATAAGGGCCGCGCTCGGGGCGCTGGCGCGCCATCGCCTCGCGGGTGCACGCTTGGCAGCCCCGCCCGGCACCTGGCGCCAGCGCTCGCGGCACATGCGGGCAGGCACCATGCGCCAAAGCTGCACTTTGGAACAAAAAATGGTGTTTGCCCTTATCTGGCGGGCGCAGCCAGCTCCTTTTTCTAGAGCAAAATGGCAGCCAGCTTCTGCCGGTTCCTGCTGTCGGGAACGCTGAGGCCGCGCTGATTTCCCCATGCCGCTGGAGACCCTGGACCGCACGCCACCGCCCTTCTTCAAGCAAGGGCCGTCGGCGCTGTCGCGGCTGGTGGTGTTCAGCGCGCTGGCGCTGGTGCTGATGGTGGCCGACGCACGCTTCAAGCTCGTTCAGCCGCTGCGCGCGGCCATCGCCACCGTGCTGTACCCGGCGCAGTGGCTGGCACTGCAGCCGGTGCAGATGATCGAGGACGGCACGGGCTACCTGACCGAGCTGAAGACCGCCCGCAAGACCGAGGAGGCCGCGCGGCGCAAGCTGGCCGCGCAGTCGCAACGCGCCGGCCAGGTGGAGCAGCTGCAGCTCGAGAACGAGCGCCTGCGCCAACTGCTGGGCCTGCGCGACCGGCTCACCGTGCCGGGCACCGCGGCGCAGGTGCTGTACGACGCCACCGACCCGTTCAGCCGCCGCGTGGTGATCGACAAGGGCCAGCTCAACGGCGTCCAGCCGGGTTCGCCGGTGATGGACGAATCCGGTGTGCTGGGCCAGGTCACGCGCGTCTACCCGTTCGTGAGCGAGGTGACCCTGCTGATCGACCGCGATCAGGTGATCCCGGTGATGAACGCGCGCACCGGCCAGCGCGCCGTGGCCTACGGCGACGCCACGCCGCGCACCGGCCTGCTGGAGCTGCGCTACATGCCGGTGGGCGAGGACGTGCGCGAAGGCGACGAGCTGGTCACCAGCGGCATCGACGGCGTCTACCCGCCGGGGCTGCCGGTGGCCAAGGTGGCGGCGGTGGACCGCCGCAGCGATTCCAGCTTCGCCCGCATCTACTGCACGCCGCTGGCGCAGGTGCAGGGCGTGACCTACGTGATGGTATTGCAGCCCGTGACCGACCAGCTGCGCCTGGCCGGCGTGGGGCCGAGTGCCACGCCGGCCTCGGCGCCGGCTTCAGCGGCCTCTGCGGCCTCTGCGGCGGCAGCTGCATCCGCCCCGGCAGCCAAGGCCAGGCCGGCCACCCCCGCATCGGCCGCGGGCAAGGCCGGCAAGCCGCCGCGCGCCGGCAACCACCCGAAACCCCAGGGAGGCAAGCCCTGATGCTGCCGCGTGGACAACCCCTGCTGCTGCCGGCCAGCCCCGCCTTCATCTGGGGCAGCCTGATCGTGGCGCTGATGCTCGATCTGCTGCCGCTCGGCCGCGTGCCCTGGATGCCCGACTTCCTGGCCGTGGTGCTGGTGTTCTGGAGCATCCACCAGCCGCGCCGCGTCGGACTGGGCGCCGGCTTCCTGTTCGGCCTGGCGCTGGACGTGCACCAGGCCTCGCTGCTCGGCCAGCATGCGCTGGCGTATGCGGTGCTGATCTACTTCGCCATCATGATCCACCGGCGCATCCTGTGGTTCTCGGTGCCGGGGCAGGCGGCGCAGGTGCTGCCGCTGTTCGCGGCAGCGCATGCCATCACGATCGTGCTGCGGCTGATTGGCGGGGGACTGCTGCCGGGCTGGGAAGTGCTGCTGGCACCGTTGCTGGAGGCCGCCCTGTGGCCACCGGTCAGCTGGCTGCTGCTGGCGCCACAGCGCCGCGCCCCCAATTCCGACGCCACCCGGCCGCTCTGACACATCCTGCGCCCCGCACCGTCGAACTTTTGAACATTTTTCGACTCCAGCCCTTGCATGACTTGCGCAAGCAGCTACAAAAAGCATAGTATTCCAGCCTCGCCATGACCGAACTGCGCAACACCGAAGCCGAGCTCGGGCGCTTCCAGGCCCGGCTGGGCGTGATCGCGCTGGTGATGCTGCTCGCGTTCGGGCTGCTGGCCTGGCGCCTGTACTTCCTGCAGGTGGTGCGCCACGACGATCTGGCGCAGCAGGCCGAGAGCAACCGCACGGCGGTGGTGCCCATCGTGCCCAACCGCGGCGAGATCCTCGACCGCAACGGCGTGCTGCTGGCCAGCAACTACAAGGCCTACACGCTGGAGCTCACGCCGGCCCGCATCGACAACCTCGACAAGACCATCGACGCGCTGGGCCAGTTCGTGGAAATCACGCCGCGCGACCGGCGGCGCTTCAAGAAGCTGATGGCCGAGTCCAAGAGCTTCGAATCGCTGCCGATCCGCATGCGCCTCACCGATGAAGAAGTGGCACGGCTGGCGGCCCAGCGCTACCGCTTCCCGGGCGTGGAGATCAAGGCGCGGCTGTTCCGCACCTACCCGCTGGGCGAAACGGCCAGCCACGTGATCGGCTACATCGGCCGCATCAACCAGCGCGAGAAAGAGCAGATCGACGACTCCGACGACGCCGCCAACTACCGCGGCACCGACTACATCGGCAAGCTCGGCGTGGAATCCAGCTACGAGAAGATGCTGCACGGCACCACCGGTGTCGAGCAGATGGAAACCTCGGCCGGCGGCCATGCGGTGCGGCGCCTGTCCACGCACCCGGCGGCGCAGGGCGAATCGGTCGAGCTGTCGATCGACATCAACCTGCAGAAGCTGGTGGAAGACATGTTCGGCGATCGGCGCGGGGCGCTGGTGGCCATCGACCCGCGCAACGGCGAGGTGCTGGCCTTCGTCAGCAAACCCACCTACGACCCCAACCTGTTCGTCGACGGCATCGACCAGGAAAGCTGGGACGAGCTGAACGACTCCCTCGACAAGCCGCTGCTCAACCGCGCGCTGCGCGGCACCTACCCGCCGGGCTCCACCTACAAGCCGTTCATGGGCCTGGCCGCGCTGGAGAAGAACCTGCGCACGCCGGGCATGATCGTCAACGACGGCGGCTCCTGGACCTTCGGCGGCCACACCTTCCGCTCCGGCCACGCACTGGGCCCGGTGGATCTGCGGCGCGCCATCATCCATTCGAGCAACGTGTACTTCTACCAGCTCGCCAACGACATGGGCGTGAACGGCATCCACGACTTCATGGCGCCGCTGGATTTCGGGCAGATCACGGGCATCGACATCCCGGGCGAGACGCGCGGCGTGCTGCCCTCCACCGAATGGAAGCGCCGCACCTACAAGCAGCCTCAGCACCAGAAGTGGTACGCGGGCGAAACCATCTCGCTCGGCATCGGGCAGGGTTACAACAACTTCACCATGCTGCAGCTCGCCTCGGCCCTGGCCACGATCGTGGATGGCGGCATCCGCCACCCGCCACATCTGGTGATGGCGCACCAGGAGGGCGACTCGCGCAAGTTCGCGCCGGTGGCGCAACCGCCGGCCACCGACCTCGGCTTCAAGCGCCAGAACGTCGACCTGATCCTGCGCGCCATGGTCGGCGTGACGCAGGAAGGCACCTCGCGCGGCGTGTTCGCCGGTGCGCCCTACCTGTCCGGCGGCAAGACCGGCACGGCGCAGGCCGTGACCATCAGCCAGAAGGGGCATTACGACGCCGGCAAGCTGGCCGAGCACCAGCGCGACCACTCGCTCTACATCGGCTTCGCACCGGCCGACAACCCGACGATTGCCGTAGCCTGCATCGTCGAGAACGCCGGCTTCGGGGCCGCGCACGCAGCGCCCATCGTGCGGCGCGTGTTCGATTACTGGGTGGCAGGCCAGTACCCCAGCGAACAGGACATGAAAGCCATGCAGCAGGGCCGCGCCACGGTCCCCATCGGCACGCCGCGCCCAGCCGCGCAGATGGCCATCGAGCCGCGCCAGATCGAGCCCTGACGGCTTGCCCTGCGGCTGGCGGGAGATCGCATTCCCACAGATGAACGTGCACGTGCGCGGCTGGCCCGCGCCGCCGCCCAGCCTCGGGCCTGAAGCAACCGTTCCCGGCCCGCATCCGGCATCTTTCGTCAGGTACCGCCGGGCTCTTAGGGACTCGCTTCAAAACCCCGTGCAACTGCTCTCCCCATGAGCACGGCGTAACGGCACGATGGATGGCATGACGCAGAAGACGCTGAGCCTGGACTGGACGAACAAGCGCACGAGGAAGCGCGAGTTCCTCGACGAGATGGAACGAGTGGTGCCGTGGTCGGCACTGGTGGCGCTGATCGAACCGCACAGCCCGCGCGCCAAGACCGGCCGGCCGCCGTTTCCCATCGAGACGATGCTGCGCATCCACTTCATGCAGAACTGGTTCACCTTCGGCGACCAGGCAATGGAGGAGGCGCTGATCGACACGCCTCTGTATCGCGACTTCGCACGGCTCAACGTCGATGCGGACCGGCTTCCCGACGCCATCACCATCCTGCGCTTTCGCCACCTGCTGGAGCGTCATGGCCTGGCCCAGCAAATGTTCGTCGCAGTCAATGAGCTGCTGGCGGCGAAGGGCCTGGTGGTCAAGAGCGGCACGGCCGTAGATGCCACCATCATCAACGCGCCGAGCTCGACCAAGAACCGCAGCGGTGAGCGCGACCCGGACATGCATCAGACCAAGAAGGGTCAGCAGTGGTACTTCGGCATGAAGGCCCATGTGGGCACTGATCTGGAGACGGGCGTCGTGCACAGCCTGGTGACCACGCCGGCCAACGCGGCCGACGTCACGCAGGTGGATGGCTTGCTGCACGGCGCGGAGACGGACGTGTTCGCTGACGCTGGCTACCAGGGTGCGGCGCAATGGACGCGAGCCAGAGTGCGCTGGCACATCGCCATGCGCCTGGGCAAGCGCCGAGCGCTGGACACCGGCACCGACAAGGGCCGGCTGATCGACGAACTCGAACGCGTGAAGGCACGCATCCGGGCCAAGGGCGAACACGCCTTCCGCGTCATCAAGCGCCAGTTCGGCTTCACCAAGGTGAGCTACCGGGGCCTGGCCAAGAACACCGCCAAGCTGCACACGCTGTTCATGCTGGGCAATCTGTGGATGCTGCGCAAACGGCCGCAGCTGTGCGAGGCATGAGTGCGCCCGCAAGGCGCGAAATGGGTGCGAATGCGCGCCGAGTTGACGCCGTTGATCGACCATATCAGCCCGGCAGACACGATTCGAGGCTCGTTGCGTTCGCACCGCTCAGCAAACGGCGGTTTTGAAGCGTGTCCTTAGATAGTTTTTATTGGCGGATTAGGGATTGCCGATTTCTCTTGTCAATCGCTTCTGACTACGATGCCCTGGTAGCTCAAGACAGCTGCATACCTCCGCAGACGAATACAAGGAGTCAACATGAACGATCCCAAGATGTCTCCCGCCGGCAAGTGCCCCGTCATGCATGGTGGCGCCACCGCCAACAGCGGCACGCCCACCGCGTGGTGGCCCAATGCGCTGAACCTGGACATCCTGCACCAGCACGATCGCAAGACCAACCCGATGGGTGAGTCCTTCGACTACCGCGAAGAGGTCAGGAAGCTCGACTTTGCCGCCCTCAAGACCGACCTGAAGGCCTTGATGACCGACAGCCAGGACTGGTGGCCGGCTGACTGGGGCCACTACGGCGGCCTGATGATCCGCATGGCCTGGCACTCCGCCGGTACCTACCGCACCGCCGATGGGCGCGGCGGCGGTGGCACCGGCAACCAGCGCTTCGCGCCGCTGAACTCCTGGCCCGACAACGTCAACCTGGACAAGGCGCGCCGCCTGCTGTGGCCGATCAAGAAGAAATACGGCAACAGGATCAGCTGGGCCGACCTGATCCTGCTGGCCGGCACCATGGCCTACGAGTCCATGGGCCTGAAGAGCTTCGGCTTCGGCTTTGGCCGCGAAGACATCTGGGCACCCGAGAAGGACGTGTACTGGGGTTCCGAGAAGCAATGGCTGGCCCCCACCGGCAGCGAAGGCAGCCGCTATTCCGGCGAGCGTGACCTGGAAAACCCGCTGGCCGCCGTGATGATGGGCCTGATCTACGTGAACCCGGAGGGGGTGGACGGCAAGCCCGATCCGCTGCGCACCGCGCAGGATGTCCGCGTCACCTTCGCACGCATGGCCATGAACGACGAGGAAACCGTGGCCCTCACCGCGGGCGGCCACACCGTCGGCAAGGCGCACGGAAACGGCAACGCCAAATTGCTCGGTGCCGAGCCCGAAGGCGCCGGCCTGGAAGCACAGGGCTTCGGCTGGCTCAACACCACCGAACGCGGCATCGGCAGCAACACCGTGACCAGCGGCATCGAAGGCGCCTGGACCACCCACCCGACCCGGTGGGACAACGGCTACTTCGACATGCTGTTCAACCACGAATGGGAGCTCAGGAAGAGCCCCGCCGGCGCCTGGCAGTGGGAACCGGTGAGCATCAAGGAAGAAGACCGGCCGGTGGACGCCGAAAACCCGCAGGTCCGCCACAACCCGATCATGACCGACGCCGACATGGCCATGATCAAGGACCCCGTCTACCGCAAGATCTCCGAGCGCTTCCACAAGGATCCGGCCTACTTCTCCGAAGTGTTCGCCCGCGCCTGGTTCAAGCTGACCCACCGCGACATGGGCCCGAAGGCGCGCTACATCGGCCCCGACGTGCCCAAGGAAGACCTGATCTGGCAAGACCCGGTACCGGCCGGCAGCACGACCTACGACGTGGCCGCGGTCAGGCAGCAGATCGAGGCCAGCGGCCTTTCCATCGCCGACATGGTGGCCACGGCCTGGGACAGCGCCCGCACCTTCCGCGGCTCCGACATGCGTGGCGGCGCCAACGGCGCGCGCATCCGCCTGGCGCCGCAGAAGGACTGGCAAGGCAACGAACCGGCCCGCCTGCAGAAGGTGCTGGCGGCGCTCGAACCCATCGCCGCCAAGACCGGCGCCAGCGTGGCCGACGTGATCGTGCTGGCCGGCAACGTGGGCGTTGAAAAAGCCGCCAGGGCTGCCGGCCACGCCATCACCGTGCCCTTCACCCCGGGCCGCGGCGACGCCACCGACGCCATGACGGATGTCGAATCGTTCGAGCCGCTGGAGCCGCTGGCCGACGGCTACCGCAACTGGCAGAAGAAAGACTATGTCGTGACGCCCGAGGAGCTGATGCTCGATCGCACCCAGCTCATGGGCCTCACCGCCCCGGAAATGACGGTGCTGGTGGGCGGCATGCGCGTGCTGGGCACCAACCACGGCGGCACGAAGCATGGCGTGTTCACCGACCGCGAGGGCGCGCTCACCAACGACTTCTTCGTCAACCTGACCGACATGGCCAACACCTGGCGGCCGACCGGCAGGAACAGCTACGAGATCCGCGACCGCAAGACCGACAAGCTCAAATGGACGGCCACCCGCGCCGACCTGGTGTTCGGCTCCAACGCGATCCTGCGCGCCTACGCCGAGGTCTACGCCCAGGACGACAACCAGCGCAAGTTCGTCGACGACTTCGTCGCCGCCTGGACCAAGGTGATGAACGCAGGCTTCGCCTGACCCTTGCCCCAACCCGGCAGGTGGTCCCGGGCCACCTGTCCGCCGGCTTCAAGCCTTGAGCGCCGCCGCTTCCAGCGGGCGGCGCTTTCTTTTTGGCCCATTGCCCTGTCTGAAGCCGGCCCACCCACAAAAAGGCCCTTGCTGGACAAGGGCCTGAAGAAGGTTGGCGCGGCTGGCGGGGATCGAACCCACGACCCTTGGCTTCGGAGGCCAATACTCTATCCACTGAGCTACAGCCGCGCGTGCGAGAAAGATGGAATTATCGCCCATCAGCCTTGGGCGGGCCGCCGTCGTGGGCGCCCACACCGTCCGCAACCCCCGACACGCGAACCCCGAGCCCCCCGAATCGGGGGACGGGCATGCTTTATGCAGCCTTTACGTTTTTCGAGCAAAATAGCCCGTTTACCGGCACCCCACCGGCGGGTGCAGCTATGGATTTGAAAGCAAACATGCCTTTGCGCACCGTCTTTTTGTCGGGTTGCCGCCCTGCGCGGGTGGCGGCCGTTCTGGGGGTCGCGCTGCTGCTGGCGGCGTGCGGGAAGAAGGATGACGCAGCAGCCGGCGCTGCCGGCGCCAAGGGCGCGCCGCCCCCGCCCGAGGTCGCCGTGATCGCGGTGCAGCCCGGTACCGTGAAGCTGAGCACCGAGCTGCCGGGCCGCCTGGAGGCCTCGCGCGTGGCGCAGGTGCGCGCCCGCGCCGCGGGCATCCTGCAGAAGCGCCTGTTCCGCGAGGGCAGCGACGTCAAGGCAGGCCAGGCGCTGTTCGCCATCGATTCCGCCCCTTACCAGGCCACGCTGCAGAGCGCCCAGGCCACGCTGGCGCAGGCCCAGGCCAACCTGTCGCAGGCCAGTGCGCTGGCGGCGCGCTACAAGCCGCTGGTGGAAGCCAACGCGGTGAGCAAGCAGGACTACGCCAACGCCGTGGCCGCGCAGAAGGCGGCCGAAGCGCAGGTGCAGGCCGGCCGCGCCGCCGTGCAGACGGCGCGCATCAACCTGGGCTACGCCACGGTGACGGCCCCCATCGCCGGCCGCATCGGCCGTGCGCTGGTGACGGAAGGCGCGCTGGTCGGCCAGGGCGAGGCCACGCAGCTGGCCACCATCCAGCAGATCAATCCGCTGTACGTGAACCTCTCCCAGTCCGCCAACGACGTGCTGCAGATGCGCGAGGCGCTGCGCAAGGGCCAGCTGACGCGCGCGCCGGGCGCGGAAGCCGCCCGCGTGGACGTGCTGCTGGAAAACGGCCAGGCCTACCCCGAGCCCGGCCGCCTGCTGTTCTCCGACCTCAGCGTCGACCCGGCCACAGGCCAGGTGTCGGTGCGCGCCGAGCTGCCCAACCCGCAGGGCCTGCTGCTGCCGGGCATGTACGTGCGCGTGCGGCTGGAGCAGGCCGAGGTGCCCAACGCCATGCTGATCCCGCAGCAGGCGGTCACGCGCGGCAGCCGCGGCGATTCGGTCACCGTGGTGGCCGACGACGGCAGCGTGGCGCCGCGCCAGGTGAAGATCGAAGGCGCGCAGGGCAACAGCTGGATCGTCACCGACGGGCTCAAGCCGGGCGAAAAGGTGATGGTGGAAGGCGCCATGAAGCTGGCCCTGGGCGCGAAAAAGGTCAAACCCGTGCCTTGGGAGCCCAACAAGCCAAAAGCCCAGGCAGGGCAGGCGCAGGCAGCTCCTGAAAAAGGAGCATCCGCTGCCCCGGCCGCCGCTTCGGCGCCGGCTTCCGCGGCCTCGCGCTGAGCCCGCCGGAGCACCGCGACATGGCCCAGTTCTTCATCGATCGCCCGATCTTCGCCTGGGTGATCGCCCTCTTCCTGATGGTGATCGGGGCGACCGCGATCACCCAGCTGCCCATCGCCCAGTACCCGCCGGTGGCGCCACCCACCATCGTGGTCAGCGCCACCTACCCCGGCGCCTCCGCGCAGACGCTGGAGGATTCCGTGCTGGCCGTGATCGAGCGCGAGATGAACGGCTCGCCCGGCCTGGCCTACATGGAATCGGTGGCGCAGGCCAACGGCACCGGCCAGATCACCATCAGCTTCGAGCCCGGCACCAACGCCGACCTGGCGCAGGTGGACGTGCAGAACCGCCTGTCGCGCGCCACGCCGCGCCTGCCCAGCGTGGTGACGCAGCAGGGCGTGCGGGTGGACAAGGCGCGCTCGAACTTCCTGCTGTTCGTGATGCTGTCCTCGTCCAACCCGGACATCGACGTCACCGGCCTGGCCGACTACGCGGCGCGCAACGTGCAGCCCGAGCTGCAGCGCATCGACGGCATCGGCCAGGTTCAGCTGTTCGGCTCAGAGCGCGCCATGCGCATCTGGGTCGACCCGAACAAGCTGCAGAGCTACAGCCTGCAGCCCGCCGACGTGTCCGCCGCCATCCAGGCGCAGAACGCGCAGGTCTCGGCCGGCTCCATCGGCGATCTGCCGCTGGCCGCCGGCCAGACCATGACCGCCACCGTGGTGGTGCCCGGCCAGCTCTCCAAGCCCGAGCAGTTCGGCAACATCGTGCTGCGCGCCAACGCCGACGGCTCCACCGTGCGCCTGAAGGACGTCGCACGCATCGAACTCGGCGCCCAGACCTACGCCACCGCCGCGCGCCTGAACGGCCAGCCCGGCGCCGGCATGGGCGTGCAGCTCTCGCCCAGCGGCAACGCGCTGGCGGCGGCCAAGGCCATCCGCGCCAAGCTGAAGCAGCTCGAGCCCTATTTCCCGCCCGGCGTCACCTGGACCATCCCCTACGACGCCTCCGACTTCGTGAAGATCTCCATCCAGAAGGTGGTGGAGACGCTGGTGGAAGCCGTCGTCCTGGTGTTCCTGGTGATGTTCCTGTTCCTGCAGAACTGGCGCTACACCGTGATCCCGACCATTGTGGTGCCGGTGGCGTTGCTCGGCACCTTCGGGGCGCTGCTGGCTTTCGGCATGTCGATCAACGTGCTCACCATGTTCGGCATGGTGCTGGTGATCGGCATCGTGGTGGACGACGCCATCGTGGTGGTGGAAAACGTCGAGCGCATCATGAGCGAGGAAGGCCTGCCGCCGCTGGAGGCCACGCGCAAGGCCATGAGCCAGATTTCCGGCGCCATCATCGGCGTGACGGCGGTGCTGATCGCGGTGTTCGTGCCGCTGGCCTTCTTCTCCGGCTCGGTGGGCAACATCTACCGCCAGTTCTCGGCGGTGATGGGGGTGTCGATCTTCTTCTCGGCGTTCATGGCGCTGTCGCTCACGCCGGCGCTGTGCGGCTCGCTGCTCAAGCCGGTGGAAGCCGGGCACCACCACGCCAAGCGCGGCTTTTTCGGCTGGTTCAACCGCGGCTTCACGCGCACCGCCAAGGGCTACGAAGGCTTCGTGGCCCGGCTGCTGCGTCGCGGAGGCCGGCTGATGCTGATCTACCTGGTGCTGGCCGCGGTGGTGGGCTGGATGTACCTGCGCCTGCCCACCTCGTTCCTGCCGCAGGAAGACCAGGGCAACATCCTGCTCAACATCCAGCTGCCGCCGGGCGCCACGCAGGAGCGCACGCGGGCCGTGGTCGAGCAGGCCGAAGCCTTCATGCTCAAGCAGCCCGAGGTCAAGAGCATGGTGGCGGTGATGGGCTTCTCGTTCTCCGGCCAAGGCCAGAACGCGGGCATCTCGTTCGTCACGCTCAAGCCCTGGGACGAGCGCCCGGGCCCGCAGCATTCGGCCAGCGCCATCGCAGGCCGCGCCATGGGCGCGCTGTCGCGCGTGAAGGACGCCTTCATCTTCGCGCTCAGCCCGCCGCCGATCCCCGAGCTGGGCGTCAGCTCCGGCTTCACCTTCCGCCTACAGGACCGCGGCGGCCACACCCACGAGGAACTGGTGGCCGCGCGCAACCAGATGCTGGGCATGGCCTCGCAGAGCAAGCTCCTGGCCGGCGTGCGCCCCGACGGCCTGGAAGACGCGCCGCAGCTGCAGGTCGAGATCGACCGCGACAAGGCCGCCGCGCAAGGCGTGAGCTTCGGTGCCATCAACGGCGTCATCGCCACCGCGCTGGGCTCCAGCTACGTGAACGACTTCCCCAACGCCGGCCGCCTGCAGCGCGTGGTGGTGCAGGCCGACGCCCAGGCGCGCATGCAGCCGGAAGACATCCTCCAGCTCAACGTGCTCAACACCAAGGGCCAGCCGGTGCCGCTCTCGACCTTCGCGACCACGCGCTGGATCACCGGCCCCATGCAGACCATCCGCTACAACGGCTACCCGGCCATGCGCATCGCCGGCGGCCCGGCGCCGGGCTACAGCACGGGCGACGCCATGGCCGAGATGGAAAAGCTCGCCGCCCAACTGCCGGCCGGTTTCGGCTATGAATGGACCGGCCAGTCGCGCGAGGAAAAGCTGGCCGGCAACCAGGCCGTGATCCTCTATGGCTTCGCCATCCTGGCGGTGGTGCTGGCGCTGGCCGCGCTGTACGAGAGCTGGTCGATCCCGCTGGCGGTGATCCTGGTGGTGCCGCTGGGCGTGCTGGGCGTGCTGCTCGCCGTCACCGGGCGCAGCCTGGCGAACGACGTGTACTTCCAGGTCGGCCTGATCACCATCATCGGCCTGTCGGCCAAGAACGCCATCCTGATCATCGAGTTCGCCAAGGACCTGCAGGCCCAGGGCAAGAGCGCCTTCGAGGCCGCGCTGGCCGCCGCCCACCTGCGCTTCCGCCCCATCGTCATGACCTCGCTGGCCTTCTCGCTGGGTGTGCTGCCGCTGGCCGTCGCCACCGGCGCCGGCTCGGCCAGCCAGCGCGCCATCGGCACCGGCGTGATGGGCGGCATCCTGGTGGGCACCACGCTGGCGGTGTTCTTCGTGCCGATCTTCTTCGTGGTGGTGCGGCGCATCTTCAAGCCCGGCCAGCGCGAGCAGGAGCGCTCGCACCTGCACGCCGAGCACGCCGGCATCACCGCCGCCTCGGCCGACGCCTACGTGAGCGCCGCCGAGCAAGGTCTGAGCGATGATGAGCGCCGCGCGCTGCACCAGGGCGCCCAGGACGAACCTCCGCCGGAAGACGGCACGCCCAGGACGCCGGGAACACCCCAATGAGCAGGACCTCCGTGACCTCCACCCTTCGCCATCTGCCGTTGCGCCCCGTGGCGCTGGCCGCGGCCGCCGCGCTGCTGGCCGGCTGCTCGCTGATCCCCGCCTACCAGCGCCCGGCCGCGCCGGTGGCGCCGCAATGGCCCGCCACGGCCGGCGCCCTGCCCGAAGGCGGCTCCGCCGCGGCCGATCTGCCCTGGCAGGACTTCGTGCAGGACGCGCAGCTGCGCCAGCTCGTCGGCCTGGCGCTGGCCAACAACCGCGACCTGCGGGTGGCGGTGCAGAACATCGAGGCGGCACGGGCGCAGTACCAGATCCGCCGCGCCGACCAGGTGCCCAATTTCAACGCCACCGCCGGGTTCTCGCGCTCGGCGCCTTCGGCGCTGGCGGCCTTTGGGGCGCCGCGCGTGTCGCAGGCGTATTCGGTGGGCGTGGCCATGGCCAGCTGGGAGATCGATTTCTTCGGCCGCGTCGACGCGCTCAAGGAACAGGCGCTGGCGCAGTACCTGGCCACCGAGGAGGCGCGCAAGTCGGCCCAGATCAGCCTGGTGGCCAACGTGGCCAGTGCCTGGCTCACGCTCAAGACCGACACCGAACTGCTGGCCCTGGCCGAGCGCACGCTGGGCACGCGCCAGCAGACGCTGCAGCTCACCAAACTGCGTTTCGACAACGGCGCCTCGTCGGCGCTCGATCTGCGCCAGGCAGAATCGCTGTCCGCCACCGCCGCCGCCACGCGCGCGCAACAGCAGCGCCTGCGCGCGCAGGACATCAACCTGCTGACCCTGCTGGTCGGCCAGGCGATCCCGGAGAGCCTTATTCCGCCGGTGCCGGCCGTACAAACGCCGCCGCCCTCCAACGACGCCAGCCAGCCCACGCCGCTGGTGCAACCTGCCGCCGACCTGCCGGGCTTCGCCCAGGTGCCGGCCGGCCTGCCGTCCGACCTGCTGCTGCGCCGGCCCGACGTGCGCGCGGCCGAAGAGCAGCTGATCGCCGCCAACGCCAACATCGGCGCCGCGCGGGCCGCCTTCTTCCCGCGCATCTCGCTCACCGCCAGCCTGGGGCATTCCAGCCGCGAGCTGGACAACCTGTTCCAGGCCAGCAGCCGCGCCTGGGCCTTCGCGCCCAGCCTGGTGCTGCCCATCTTCGACTTCGGCCGCAACCAGGCCAACCTCGACGCTGCCAGGGCGCAGCGCGAGATCGCCGTGGCCAACTACGAGAAAGCCATCCAGACCGCGTTCCGCGAGGTGGCCGACGCACTGGCCGGCCGCGCCACGCTGGCCGACCAGTACGGCGCCCTGCAGGCCCAGGCCGAGGCCGACCGCGACCGCTTCCGCCTGTCCGACCTGCGCTACCGCAACGGCGTGTCCAGCTACCTCGATCTGCTGGACGCGCAGCGCTCGCTGTACACCACCGAACAGACGCTGGCGCAGGTGCGGCTGCAGCAGCGCGCCAACGACGTGCTGCTCTACAAGGCCCTGGGCGGCGGCTGGACCGAGCCGCCTGCGCCAGCAGCCGCAGCCGCGGCGCCGGCCAGCCAGTAGCCATGCGGGTGAAGCGCCCGGCCCTGGCCCGGCGCGCCCCTATAATTGAAGATTGCCGCGCGCAGCCGCCTGCCCTGCTGTCCGCGTGGTGTCGACCCCGCCATACCCCACGAAAAACGCCCCCGAGGATGCCATGAGCGACAGCGCGCACGAGGAAGCACACACCGGCCCGATCCAAACCCCCAAGCAGCTGTTCTGGGTCAGCCTGGCGGCCTTCGTGGTGCCGGTGCTCATCATCATCGGCCTGGTGGCCTACGTCACCTCCGCCAACAAGCTGTCGCCCGGCGCCACCGACGACGAGCAGGCCATCGCCATGCGCCTGCAGAAGGTGGGCTCGGTGGAAATCCGTGACGCCAACCGGCCGCTCGCCTCCGGCGAAGACGTGTTCAAGGCCCAGTGCTCGGCCTGCCATGCCACCGGCGTGGCCGGCGCGCCCAAGTTCCAGGACGCGGCGGCCTGGGGCCCGCGCATCACGCAAGGCTACGACACCCTGCTGCTGCACGCGCTGAAGGGCAAGGGCGCCATGGCGCCGCAGGGCGGCGGCAACTTCTCCGATGTGGAAATCGGCCGCGCCGTGGTCTACATGGCCAACGCCGGCGGCGCCAAGTTCCCGGTGCCCGGCCCGGCGGCTGCCGCCTCCGGTGCCGAAGCCGCCGCTGCGCCGGCTGCTGCTGCCGCGCCCGCACCCGCTGCTGCACCGGCGGCCGAGGCCCCTGCCGCAGCCGCGCCGGCTGCTGCCGCGGCCCCCGCAGCCGCTGCCGCACCGGCCGCCGCCGCAGGTGGCAACGCCGCTGCCGGCAAGGCGCTGTACGACTCCGTGTGCATGGCCTGCCACGCCGCCGGCGTGGCCGGTGCGCCCAAGTACGGCGACAAGGCCGCCTGGGCGCCGCGCCTGGCCGCCGGCATGGACGAGGTCTACAAGATCGGCCTGAGCGGCAAGGGCGCGATGCCGCCCAAGGGTGGCTCCACCGCCTCGGACGCCGACTTCAAGGCCGCCGTCGACTACATGGTGAGCGCCGTCAAGTAAGGCACGCACGGCTTCACGAAGAACCGGCCTCAGGGCCGGTTTTTTCATGCCTGATTTGATGTCTTTTAGGCCTTCAGCCCTTGTGTGGCGGGCGCAGGCAGCTATCTATTTTGAAGTATCGGCCAGCCGGGCCGCGTGCCGCGCCTGCGGGCTCGTCACATAGCTGAAGCGCGCGGGCAGATCCGCAGCGCGCATCGCTTGCGGCTCCCAGGCGCCACCGCGCTCCACCAGATCGGCCACGGCGGGCACGTCCTGCGTGTGCACCAGGCCGAAGCCGCCGCTGGTGTGCAGGTACACGCGGCCGGCCTCGTCGGTCAGCACCTGCTGCACCCGGGCCGGCGCGCCGGTGTGCGCGTGCACGGCGCCGCCCTCGGCCACGCGCCAGATCCAGGGCGTGGCTTCCAGCTCCACGTACACGCGCTGCGGCCCGTTCTGAAAGAACCACTGGCCGGCGTCGTCGTGCCCGTAGTTGCGGCCGATGAAGTCGATCAGCCCGGCATGTTCCAGCCGCGAGCCTTTGGCGCCAGCCGCCCCGCCGGCAAAGGCGCCGGCCGCCTGCGCGGCGGCGTCGCGCAGCCACCAGTTGCCGCGCGCGTCCAGCCCCAGCCAGCCGTAACAGTGCGGCACGTTGGGCCATTTGGCCATGGCCTTGAGCACCATGTCGTCCATGCGGACCATTATGTCGGCGCCGCGCGATGGCACCAAACGCTATCGATTCATGAGCTGCCTGCGCCCGCTGTGAATAGGCTACAAGCCGATTTGGCTTGAAAGTCGCACGCTGCTATGCCAGCTGCGCCGCCAGCCAGCCGCCCACGGCGCGCGGCAGCCAGAACACCTGGCCGGGCGGCGCGCCCTGCGGAAAGCCGACGTGGCCGCCTTCGGCCGGCTGCCACAGCGTGGTGCTGGCGCTGACCTCGGCCGTTGTGGGCAGCGACGCGGGGGGCACGAACGGATCGTTGCGCGCGTTGAGCAGCAGCGCCGGCAGCCGCACGGCGCGCAGGTGCGGCCTGGCGGAAGCACGCTGCCAGTAGTCCTCCACGCCGGCGAAGCCGTGCAGCGGCGCGGTGAACAGGTCGTCGAAGGTGAACAGGTCGCGCGCGGCGCGCAGGCGCCGGGCGTCGAACAGGTCGGGGTGCTGCGCCAGCTTGGCCAGCGCCTTGGGCTTCATGCTGCGCAGAAACATGCGGGTGTAGACCTGCCGGTTGAAGCCGCGGCCGATGTGGTGGCCGGCCGCCGCCAGGTCCAGCGGCGCGCACACCGAGGCCACGGCGCTCAGCGTGCGGCCAGCCGTATCGCCCGCCTCGGCGGCCCAGCGCATGAGCGCGTTGCCGCCCAGCGAGACGCCCACGGCCAGCAGCGGGCCGCCGCCTTCGTCGCGTTGGCGGGCGGCAAAGCGCCCGAGCATCCAGGCGATCTCCTCGAAGTCGCCCGAGTGGTAGGCGCGCGGCGCGAGGTTGGGCTCGCCCGAGCAGCCACGGAAATGCGGCACCGCGAACCGCCAGCCCTGCCCGCGCGCCCAGCCGGCGAAGGCCTCGGCGTAATGGCTGCGCGAGGAGCCTTCCAGCCCGTGGAACAGCACCAGCAGCGGCGCGCCGGGCGCGGGTGGCGGGCTCGGGTCCGGGCGCAGCCAGTCGACGTCGACGAAATCACCGTCGGGCGTGCCCCAGCGCTCGCGCCGCCACAGCGGGCGCGGCCCGGCTACGCGGCGCGCCTGCAGCGCCGCCCAGATGGTCTGCAGGTGACCACCGGGCAGCCATGCGGGGGCACGGTATTCCATCACTTCAAATTTGATAGCTGCCTGCGCCCGCCACGAAAGGGCTGTAGGCATAAAGGACTTGAAAAACTGCTGTGCCGACGATCTTCAGTGCAGCAGCCGGCCGTGCTCGGTGACCTCGGCGCGCTGCTGCGTGCCGGGGCTGGCGTGGTGCGCCGCCAGACGCCAGCCCTGGGCGGTCTTGAGGTACACGTTGGTGGCCACCACCCAGCTCTGGTGCGGACCTTCGGACAGGGTGATCTCCACCCGCTCGATCACGCTGTGCACGCTGGTGGTCATGGTTTCGATCTTGCGCACGCGCTGCGGCTCGGCGCGGATGGCGCCGAGCGAGAACATGCGCTCGAACGCGGCGCGGATGGCGGGCGCGCCGGTCACGCGCGGGCCGCCGGGCAGCACGCAGACGATCTCGTCGTCGTCGGCCCAGCAGGCCATGAGCTGGTCCAGGTCGGAGGCCTGCAGCGCCTCGTAGAAGGCGGCTTCGACGTCGTCGGCGGTGGCGCCTGGCGGAGCGGCGGTTCGGTAGGGCGTCTTCGGCATGGCACGGTCGGGAAGTGCTCACCGTATTGTGCCGCGTGCCGCAACCCCGGTCGGTGACAGCTTGCCGACATGGGGCGGCGCGGCTCAGGCGACCATCGCCGCCGGCTCCGCCAGCCCGAAATGCGCGCGCAGCACCGGCCCGGCCTCGCCCTGCGCGGCGGCATGCAGCGTGGCCGGCCCCAGCACGTGAACGCCGGGCGGGGCCAGCGCCAGCGCCGCCTCGGCCACCTGCGCCAGCTGCACGGCGCGCAGCGGCAGCTGGCTGGTGGGGATCATGTAGCGGAAGATGCCGAGCATGGCCCGCGCCACCCGGGGCAGCAGCGCCAGGCGCTCGTCGGCCCTGGGCGCGCTGGCGGCACGCAGCAGCAGCACGCGCTCGAAGCCGAGCGCGGCCACGGCCGCCTCGTCCAGGTTGGCCAGGCCCTGCTGAAGCGCCTGCGGCAGGCGCCCGCTCTGATGCGGTGTGAGCACCAGCAGGTCGCGCACGCCGGCGGCGCGCAGCCATCCGGCCAGCGCCGGCAGCACTTGCGGGGTCGGCGTCCAGAAGGCGCGCTCGCGCTCGTAGAAGGCGCGTGGCGGCTCGAACATGACGATGGCGGCGTCGGCGCGCGCCTCAGGCCAGGCCGGCCCGGCGCCGCCCGCGGTCCCACCGTGCCGCTGCTGCAGGGCCGCCGGCACCTGCAGCGGTGTGACCCCGCGCAGCCCGACCTGCATGGGCTCGTGCAGCAGCACCAGCACCTGGGAGAAGCGGCCGCTGCCGATGAAGCGGCGCGCCACCTCGCCGCCCAGCACACCGCCGGCACCGGCGATCAGCAGGCGCGGCCTGGATGGCGTGGCGGGCGGGCGCCGCGCGTGCTGGGCTAGCACTTGGCCTACAGACTCGGGCATGCCGCTATGCTACGTTCTCCTGCTGTCAGAGCCTGGCGTCAGTCTCCCGTGGAGACCGCCAACCGGTTCCCAACATCCCCCACAAGAGAGGACAACCCATGAAAAGCTGGTTCTTCAAGATGGCCGCCGCGCTGGCGGTGGTGCTGTCGCTGTCCGGCTGCGGCTACAACGACTTCCAGCGCCTGGACGAAGCCACCAAGTCCGCCTGGAGCGAGGTGGTCAACCAGTACCAGCGCCGGGCCGACCTGGTGCAGAATCTGGTCAACACGGTCAAGGGCGAAACCAGCTTCGAGCAGGACACGCTCACCAAGGTGATCGAGGCGCGCGCCAAGGCCACCAGCATCCAGGTGACGCCGGAGACGCTGAACAACCCCGAGGCCTTCAAGCAGTTCCAGGCTGCGCAGGGCGAGCTGTCCAGCGCGCTGAGCCGGCTGATGGTGACGGTGGAGCGCTACCCCGACCTGAAGGCCAACAAGGCCTTCGCCGACCTGCGCGTGGCGCTGGAGGGCACGGAAAACCGCATCGCCGTGGCGCGCAACCGCTACATCCAGGCCGTGCAGGAGTACAACGTGCTGGCGCGCAGCTTCCCGACCAACCTGACGGGCATGGTGTTCGGCTACAAGCCGAAGGAGAACTTCTCGGTCGCCAACGAGGCGGAGATTTCCAACGCGCCGAAGGTGGACTTCGGGCCGGCGAAGTGAGACACCCCCGAAGTGACACGCCCCCCTGAGTCGCTGACGCGCCTTCCTCCCTCTCGTTCCGGAGGGGGGACACCGCCGGTGGCCGGTACAGGCCCGGCCATGGCGGTCGCTGGCCGGGCCTGCTCCGCGGCCGAAGGATTCAAGCCCTTCCGGATACTTCAACTCGGCGCCTGGATTTGAAGAAAAATCACGCTTTGGCCCAGATATGGCGGCCGCTGACAGCTATCTTCTTGATAGCAATGCTGGGCTGGCTGGGTCTGGTGCAGCCTGCCGGTGCGCAGCCTTTGCAGCCGGTGCCGGAGCTGACCGCGCGGGTGATCGACACCACGGGCACGCTGGACGCCGCGCAGAAAGCCGCCATCGAGGCCAAGCTGGCGGCGCTGGAGCAGGAGAAGGGCTCGCAGCTGGTGGTGCTGATGGTCAACACCACGGCGCCGGAAGACATCGCCGCCTACGCCAACCGTGTCGGCAATGCCTGGAAGATCGGGCGGCGCGACGTAGGCGACGGCGTAATCCTGCTGGTGGCGCTGAAGGACCGGCGCGTGCGCATCGAGGTGGCCAAGACGCTGGAGGGCGCCATCCCCGACCTGATGGCCAAACGCGTGATCGACGACGCGCTGACGCCGCGCTTCCGCCAGGGCGACTTCGCCGGCGGCATCGAGGCGGCGGTGGATCAACTGTCGGCCCTGGTGCGCGGTGAGGCGCTGCCGCCGGTCAGCAGCGCAGGCACCGCCGGCGGGCGGCCGGGCGCGGTCGGAGGCGCGTTCTCGCTGGCCGAGATGGCGATCTTCCTGTTCATCGCCATGCCGGTGGTGGCGGGCATCGCCCGCAGCATCTTCGGGCGCAAGCTGGGCGCCCTGCTCACGGGCGCCGGCGTGGGCGGCCTGGCCTGGGTGGTGACGGCCAGCCTGCTGATCGCGCTGGGCGCGGGCGTGTTCGCGCTGGTGCTGGCGCTGTTCTCGGGGCTGATGGCCTCGGTGCCGCGCTCGGGCGGGCGGGGCGGCTGGGGGCCGGTGATTCTGCCGCCCTCCTCCGGCGGCTGGGGCGGGGGCGGTGGTGGCGGCTGGAGCGGTGGCGGTGGCGGCGGCTTCAGCTCCGGCGGCGGTGGCGATTTCGGTGGCGGCGGCGCCAGCGGCAGCTGGTGAAGGCGGACACACCATGAAGCTCTCACGCCTGCACCGCCTGCTGCGCCACCGCTGGCTCGACGCCAGCGACGCCCGCCACGCCATTCCGCCCGATCTGGTGGAGCGGCTGCAGCAGCGCGTGGCCGCCAGCGAGCGCCGCCACACCGGCGAGGTGCGCATCTACGTCGAAGGCTCGCTGCCGCTGTCGTACCTGTGGCGGCACCTGCGCGACGGCCTGCCGATCGAGCAGATCGTCCGCGAGCGCGCGGTGATGATGTTTGCCAAGCTGCGCATGTGGGACACGGCCCAGCGCAACGGCGTGCTGATCTACCTGCTGCTGGCCGAACACGCCATCGAGCTGGTGGCCGATCGCGGGCTCGCGGCCCGTGTGCCGCCCGCCCAGTGGCAAGGCATGGTCGGGCGGCTGGGCCAGCGCCTGGCCGATGGCGCCTTCGAGGACGGGTTGACGCAGGCGCTGGAAGAAGTTTCGGCCGCGCTGGTGGAACACTTCCCCGAGCCGCTGGGGCCGGACGGCCAGCCGCTGGCACCCAAGCGCAACGAACTGCCGGACGCGCCGGTGCTGGGCTGACGGCGCCCGCCGCTGCTGCGGCGAGCCGGGATCAGACCGCGCCCGAGAACGGGCTGGGCAGCGGGCCGTGCGGGCCTTCCTGGCTCAGCAGGCGCCGGTTCACCGAATGCGCGGCATCCAGTTCCTGCTGGAGCGCCTTCGAGACCTGGGCAAAGGTCATCAGCTTGCGGTTGGTTTCGCGCAGGTGGTCGGCCACCCGCTTGGCCATCGCCAGCAGCAGCCGCGCCGCCACGCCGGGCTGCTCGCTGATGATCAGCTGCATGGCTTCGCGCGTGAGGATGGCGAGCGACAGGTCGGTGGCGGCCGTGCAGGTGGCCGAACGCGGCGCGTTGTCGATCAGGCCCAGTTCGCCGATCAGGCTGCCAGGGCCCAGGATGGACACGACCATGCTGTCGTGGGCCGCGGCCACGGAGTTCTCGACCGTCACTTCGCCGTCGAGCACCAGGGCCATGAAGTCGTTCCTGACCGCTTCGCCTTCGCGGATGATCACGTCGCCGGCCTTGGCGCGCTTTGGCCGCATGTAGCTCACCACATGTCGCGCGTCGGCGGCGCTGAGCTCCACCAGCGCGCCACTGGTCACGAGCAGGGCGGCAGCGCGCACCTGCACCGACTCGGCTGATCGGGAATTGCCTGAGGCCATGAAACGATTGTAGGAAACGGCGCTGTGCGCAGCGCGTGAACAGTTGCCGGAAATCCGGTTTGGGACCAGCGCAGGGGCGGCTGGCGAACGACCCGCCATCATGTCACGCGCGCAAGCCGAGCGTCAAAACAAAACGCGCCCCGAAGGGCGCGTTCTGCTTGATCGGCATCAACGACGCCGGCCGGGGGGGACGCTCAGCGTTTTTGCCGGTACTTGCGCAGCGCCGCAATCTGCGCCGCCAGCACCGCCAGCTCCGACGTGGCGCGGGCCATGTCGATCTCGCTCTTGGCGTTCTTGAGCGCCTCTTCGGCCTCGCGCTTGGCTGCGTTGGCTTTTTCTTCGTCCAGATCCTTGCCGCGGATGGCGGTGTCGGACAGCACGGTCACGCGGTTCGGCTGCACCTCGAGAATGCCGCCGGCCACAAAGATGAATTCCTCGCCACCGCCGGCCGTTTCCACGCGTACCGAGCCCGGCTTGATGCGGGTGATCAGCGGCGTGTGGCGCGGGTAGATGCCGAGTTCGCCAGCCTCGCCCGGCAGGGCGACGAACGTGGCTTCGCCGGAGTAGATGGACTCCTCCGCGCTGACCACGTCGACGTGAATGGTGTTTGCCATGGCTCAGGGCCTCCTGTGGTTGGTGGCCTTACGCGACCTTCTTGGCCTTCTCCATGGCTTCCTCGATGGTGCCGACCATGTAGAACGCCTGCTCGGGCATGTGGTCGCATTCGCCGTTGACGATCATCTTGAAGCCCTGGATCGTGTCTTTCAGCGGCACGTACTTGCCCGGGGTGCCGGTGAACACCTCGGCCACGTGGAACGGCTGCGACAGGAAACGCTGGATCTTGCGGGCACGGGCCACGGCCAGCTTGTCCTCGGGGCTCAGTTCGTCCATGCCCAGAATGGCGATGATGTCGCGCAGTTCCTTGTAGCGCTGCAGCGTGCCCTGCACGGCGCGGGCGGTGCCGTAGTGGTCGTCGCCGACCACCAGCGGATCGAGCTGGCGGCTGGTGGAGTCCAGCGGATCCACGGCCGGGTAGATACCCAGCGCCGCGATGTCGCGCGAAAGCACCACCGTGGAGTCCAGGTGGGCGAACGTGGTGGCAGGCGACGGGTCGGTCAGGTCGTCGGCCGGCACGTACACGGCCTGGATCGACGTGATGGAACCCACCTTGGTGGAGGTGATGCGCTCCTGCAGGCGGCCCATTTCCTCGGCCAGCGTCGGCTGGTAGCCCACGGCGGAAGGCATGCGGCCCAGCAGGGCGGACACTTCGGTACCGGCCAGCGTGTAGCGGTAGATGTTGTCCACGAAGAACAGCACGTCACGGCCTTCGTCGCGGAACGATTCGGCGATGGTCAGGCCCGTGAGCGCCACGCGCAGGCGGTTGCCCGGCGGCTCGTTCATCTGGCCATACACCATGGCCACCTTGGAGGCGCCGAGGTTGTCCTCGACCACCACGCCGGATTCCATCATCTCGTGATAGAAGTCGTTGCCCTCGCGGGTGCGCTCACCCACGCCGGCGAACACCGACAGGCCCGAGTGCGCCTTGGCGATGTTGTTGATGAGCTCCATCATGTTCACGGTCTTGCCCACGCCGGCGCCGCCGAACAGACCCACCTTGCCGCCCTTGGCGAAGGGGCAGATCAGGTCGATCACCTTGATGCCGGTTTCCAGCAGTTCCTGCGAAGGGCTCAGCTCGTCGTAGGTGGGCGCGCGGCGGTGGATGGGCGCCGTGTGCTCCTGGCTGACCGGACCGCGCTCGTCGATCGGGTTGCCCAGCACGTCCATGATGCGGCCCAGCGTGGCCTGCCCGACGGGCACGGTGATGGGGTGGTGGGTGTTGGTCACCGTCATGCCGCGGCGCAGGCCGTCCGACGAACCCAGCGCGATGGTACGCACCACGCCGTCGCCGAGCTGCTGCTGCACTTCCAGCGTAAGGGTCGAGCCTTCCATCTTGAGGGCGTCGTACACCTTGGGCATCTGGTCGCGCGGGAACTCCACGTCCACGACGGCGCCGATGCACTGAACGATTTTTCCTTGGGCTTGAGCCATGATTTGCTCCAATGACTTGATTCTTGGGTAAACGGTGTCAGACCGCCGCGGCGCCCGCCACGATCTCCGACAGTTCGGTGGTGATCGCCGCCTGGCGCGTCTTGTTGTAGACCAGCTTGAGTTCGTTGATCACGTTGCCGGCGTTGTCGGTGGCGGCCTTCATGGCCACCATGCGGGCCGACTGCTCGGACGCCATGTTCTCGGCCACGGCCTGGTAGACCAGCGCCTCCACGTAGCGCACCAGCAGGTCGTCGATCACGGACTGCGCGTCCGGCTCGTAGATGTAGTCCCACGAGTGCTGGGTGCCGCTGTCGCGGGTTTCCTGCTGCATCTTCTCCACCGACAGGGGCAGCAACTGCTCGATCACCGACTCCTGGCGCATCGTGTTCTCGAAGCGCGTGTAGGCGATGTAGACGGTGCTCAGCTCACCCTTGGCGTATTCGTCGAGCAGCACCTTCACGGGGCCGATGAGCTTTTCCAGGTGCGGCGTGTCACCCAGCTGGGTGACGTGCGACACCACCTTGGCGCCAATGCGGGTGAGAAAGCCCAGACCCTTGTTGCCGATGGCCACCGCGTCGGTACTCATGCCCTGGGCCTGCAGTTCGCGCAGGCGGGCGGTCACGGCACGCAGCACGTTGGTGTTCATGCCACCGCACAGCCCCTTGTCGGTCGTCACCACGATCACGCCGGCCTTCTTGACGTCGTTCGACTTCATGAAGGGGTGGACGTACTCGGGGTTGGCCTCGCCCAGGTTGGTGGCGATGTTGCGCACCTTCTCGGCGTAGGGGCGGGCGGCGCGCATGCGGTCCTGCGCCTTGCGCATTTTGCTCGCGGCCACCATTTCCATGGCCTTGGTGATCTTCTTGGTGTTCTCCACCGATTTGATCTTGCCGCGAATTTCCTTGCCGACTGCCATTGCTGGAGCTCCTTATGCGGGGATCAGGCGAAGGACTTCTTGAACGCTTCGATGGCCGACGTCAGCTCGCTCTCGGCTTCCTTGTCCTTGTCCAGCGCCTTGCCGCCTTCCATCTTCTGCAGCAGCGCGGCGTGCTTGTCCTTCAGGTAGGCATGCAGACCGGATTCGAACGGCAGCACCTGCTTGACTTCCAGATCGTCCATGTAGCCCTTGTTCACCGCGAACAGCGAGGCGCCCATCAGCGAGATGGGCAGCGGGCTGTACTGCGGCTGCTTGAGCAGTTCGGTCACGCGGGCACCGCGGTCCAGCTGCTTCTTGGTCGATGCGTCGAGGTCGGAGGCAAACTGGGCGAAAGCTGCCAGTTCGCGGTACTGCGCCAGGTCGGTACGGATACCGCCGGAGAGTTTCTTGATCAGGTCGGTCTGGGCGGCACCACCCACGCGCGACACCGAGATACCCGCGTTGATGGCGGGACGGATACCGGCGTTGAACAGGTTGGTTTCCAGGAAGATCTGGCCGTCGGTGATCGAGATCACGTTGGTCGGAACGAACGCGGACACGTCACCGGCCTGCGTTTCGATGATGGGCAGCGCGGTCAGCGAGCCGGTCTGGCCCTTGACCTCACCCTTGGTGAAGGCGTCGACGTAGTCGGCGTTCACACGGGCGGCACGCTCCAGCAGGCGGCTGTGCAGGTAGAACACGTCGCCGGGATAGGCTTCGCGACCCGGCGGACGACGCAGCAGCAGCGACACCTGGCGGTAGGCCACGGCCTGCTTGGACAGGTCGTCATAGATGATCAGGGCGTCCTGGCCGCGGTCGCGGAAGTACTCGCCCATGGTGCAGCCGGAGTAGGCGGCCACGTACTGCATGGCCGCCGACTCGGATGCGGAAGCAGCCACGACGATGGTGTAGTCCATGGCGCCGTGCTGCTCCAGCGCGCGCACCACGTTCTTGATGGACGACGCCTTCTGGCCGATGGCGACGTACACGCAGGTCATGTTCTGACCCTTCTGGTTGATGATCGTGTCGATCGCCACCGCGGTCTTGCCGGTCTGGCGGTCGCCGATGATCAGTTCGCGCTGGCCGCGGCCGATCGGCACCATGGCGTCGATCGACTTCAGACCGGTCTGCACCGGCTGGCTCACCGACTGACGCGCGATCACGCCCGGGGCGACTTTTTCGATCACGTCGGTCATCTTGGCGTCGATCGGGCCCTTGCCGTCGATCGGCTGACCCAGTGCGTTCACCACGCGGCCGATCAGTTCGGGACCGACGGGCACTTCCAGGATGCGGCCCGTGCACTTGACGGTGTCGCCTTCCGAGATGTGCTCGTACTCGCCCAGAATCACCGAGCCCACGGAGTCGCGCTCGAGGTTCAGTGCCAGGCCGAACGTAGGCTGGCCACCCGGCGTGGGCGGGAACTCCAGCATCTCGCCCTGCATCGCTTCCGACAGGCCGTGGATGCGCACGATACCGTCGGTCACCGACACCACGGTGCCCTGGTTGCGCACGTCGGCGCTGACGCCCAGGCCCTCGATGCGGCTCTTGATCAGTTCTGAAATTTCAGTGGGATTGAGTTGCATGACTCTTTCCTTTTAGTCCTAGAAGTTACCGAGGGCTCTCGCTCGCACGCGCCAGGCGCGTCAGGCGGTGAGGGCCGATTTCATTTGTTGCAAACGGGCCTTGACGGAAGTGTCGAGCACTTCGTCGCCCACCACCACACGCACGCCACCGATCAGCTCGGGGTCGATGTGCACGCTGGTTTCCAGTGCGCGACCGAAGCGCTTTTCCAGCACCGCCTTGAGCGCAGCCAGATCGGCATCCGAGATGGGGAACGCGCTGTAGATCACGGCGTCCGAACGGCCGCCCTGCTCGTTGGCCAGTTCACGGAACTGCTTGGCCACCGAGGGCAGCGCGGCCAGGCGGTCGTTCTCGACCACGGTGCGCAGGAAGTTGGCGCCGCGGTCGGGCAGAGGCTTGTCCAGCACGCTCGTGACGACCTGGAAGACCTGCGCCGCGTTGACCTTGGGGTTGGCCGCGAACTGCAGCAGCTGCGGCTCGTCGGCGGCGGCGGCCAGCGCGTCCAGCCAGTGCTGCGTACCCGGAAGGTCACCGCGGCTGGCTTCGAACAGGGCTTCGGCGTACGGCCTGGCGATGGTGGCGAGTTCGGCCATCTGTTGGTCCTCTGGGCCTCAGAGCTCGGTCTTCAGGCGGTTGAGCAGGTCGGCGTGCACGGAAGGGTTGACTTCCTTGCGCAGGATCTGCTCGGCGCCACGGACCGCCAGCTTGGCCACTTCGTCGCGCAGGGCTTCGCGCGCCTGCACGGTCTGCTGGTCGGCTTCGGCCTTGGCAGCGGCGATGATCTTGGCACCTTCGTCGTTGGCACGGGCCTTGGCTTCCTCGATGATCTGCTGCCCACGGCGCTCGGCGTCGGCCAGGCGCTGGGTGTACTCGCTGCGCGAGGCAGCCAGTTCCGCCTCGACACGCTGATTGGCGGCGGCGAGTTCGCTCTTGGCCTTGTCGGCCGCGGCCAGACCGTCCGCGACCTTCTGGGCGCGTTCGTCCAGGGCCTTGGCAATCGGTGGCCACACATACTTCATCGTGAACGCCACCAGCAGCAGGAACACGATGATCTGAATGATTAGGGTACCGGTGATGCTCACGGTTGATCCTTCATGCAGCGGCGCTGGGCCGAAAAAATGCTTTCGCGGGATGGCGCCCGATCACACGGACGCACACCCCAACCCAACCCGACCGGAACTTACTTGGGCAGGTTGGCGATCTGGGCCAGGAACGGGTTGGCGGTGGCAAACCACAGGGCCACACCGGTACCGATAATGAAGGCCGCGTCGATCAGACCGGCCAGCAGGAACATCTTGGTCTGCAGTTCGCCCATCAGTTCGGGCTGACGTGCGGCCGATTCCAGGTACTTGCTGCCCATGATGCCGATACCGATACAGGCACCGACGGCACCCAGGCCGATGATCAGGCCAGCGGCCAGGGCGACAAAGCTGATGACTTCCATGATGACTCCTAGAGGACTTGGTTGGGTTGAGGATTAAAGGAAAGGGAAAGGGAAAAACCGGAAAACGGATGCGTGCAGGCTTTGCCCGTCAGTGGGCGTCATGCGCCTGGCCGATGTAGATCAGCGTCAGCATCATGAAGATGAAGGCTTGCAGCGTGATGATCAGGATGTGGAACACCGCCCAGGCCCAGCCCGCGATGATGTGGCCGATGGCCAGGCCAATGCCGGTCCCGGTGAACGAGAAGGCCCCGCCCATCAGCGCGATCAGCAGGAAGATCAGTTCGCCCGCGTACATGTTGCCAAACAGTCGCATGCCGTGCGAAACCGTCTTGGCGATGAACTCGACAAGCTGCATGGCAAAGTTGAACGGGTACAGCGCCCAATGGTTGCCGAACGGCGCGGTGAACAACTCGTGCACCCAGCCGCCGGCGCCCTTGATCTTGACGTTGTAGTACAGGCAGATCAGCAGCACGGCCACCGACAGGCCCAGGCTGACCGACAGGTCGGCCGTGGGCACGACGCGCATGTAGGCGTGGTGCGGATCACCGCCTGTGGCGCCGTAGATCTTCTGCCAGATCCAGGGCAGCAGATCGACCGGCAGCAGATCCATGGCGTTCATCAGGAAGATCCAGACGAACACGGTGAGCGCCAGCGGGGCCACGAATTTGCGGCTGGTGGCGTTGTGAACGATGCCCTTGGCCTGGTTGTCGACCATCTCCACCAGCATTTCCACCGCAGCCTGGAAACGGCCCGGCACGCCGGAAGTGGCCTTGCGCGCCGCCTTCCACAGCAGCCAGCAGGCGATCACGCCCAGCACGATGGACCAGAACAGCGAGTCCAGGTTGAACACCGACAGATCGAACACGCCCTTGGGCGTGTGGTTCTGCAGGAACGTCAGGTGGTGGACGATGTATTCGCCGGCGGTGGGGCCGTGCTCTGCAGCGTGTTCGACAACGTTTTCAGCAGCCATTGGTCTTCGCTCTTTGCGCCTGTCCTTGCCTGGACCTCATCGACTGGGCCAGCAACAGGCCGACCCAGTACACCTTGATCGTGAGCACCAGGCCGATCAGCAACGCTGGCCAGCTGGGCACCCCCAGAATCTTCGGGGCCGCCATCAGCATCCCCACGGCCAAGATCAACTTGACCGCCTCCCACAACAGAAAGCCTGCCAGTGCCGCCCCCGGAGGAAAACCAGGTGCCGCCCAGCGGGCCGTGCCTTTTGCAGCCAACGCTGCCGGAAGAACCCCGACCAGCGCCCCGTAAGCCGCCGACCAGGCCACCAGAGCCTTGCCCGTCAATGCCCACGCAACCGCCACGACCACGATGCCGATGATGACCTGCATCACCAGCACGCGACCAACGGGCAGCTGAGGGTGGCTGGCCCGCCACTGGCGCGCCTGATCCGCCGTGAGCGGCGTGAATGCCTCCTCGTCGCCCGCAGTGTCCTGCCAGCCTGGGGATTGCCGGGGCGTGGGCCGCGCCGTAGTGGATGCGATCTTTGATGTGATCTTCGTCATGCCAACTGACGGGGCGGTTACGCTCTCGCAACTTTCCGCAAAACCCGTTGATTATACGTAGAAACCCCCGATCTTCGACCCACTTGCTGCACTGCGCCAAAATGGGCCTGTCCGCCAACGCTCCTCCACGCACCAAGGCCCCATGATGCCCTACCGCACCGACCACCTGCCCGCCCTGCCCTGCTACCTCAACGGCGAGATCACCACGCTGGACCAGGCGCGCATCTCGCCGCTGGACCGGGGCTTCATCTTCGGCGACGGCGTGTACGAAGGCATCGCCTTCTACAGCCGGCCGGGCGAGGCCGCGCGCCCCTTCCGCTTCGAGCAGCACATGGCGCGGCTCGAGCGCAGCCTCAAAGAAACGCAGATCGCCAACCCGCACACCCGCGCCGAATGGAAACAGATTGCTCTTGATCTGATAGCTGTCCACCCCGAAGCCGGTGCCAACGGCCCGCTCGACTGGTTCTACTACTTCCAGGTGACACGCGGCGTGGCCCTGCGCGACCACCCCATGCTGCCGGGCCTCACACCCACCGTGTTCGCCACCTGCCTGCCGCTGAAGCCGCCCACGGCCGAGCAGCGCGCCCAGGGCGTGGCCTGCGTCACCGCCGACGACTTCCGCTGGAAGAAGGCGCACATCAAGTCCATCAGCCTGCTGGGTGCAGTGTTCGCGCGCCAGCTCAGCTACGAGCAGGGCGCGCTGGAAACCGTGATGTTCCGCGACGGCTTCCTGAGCGAAGCCGCCGCCAGCAACGTGTGGGTGGTCAAGGACGGCAAGGTGATGGGCCCGCCCAAGGACAACCTGGTGCTGGAAGGCATCCGCTACGGCGCCATCGAGGAGATCTGCCGCGCCGCCGGCATCGGCTTCGAGCTGCGCCGCCTGCCCAAGGCCGAGGTGCTGGCGGCCGACGAGCTGCTGCTGTCCTCCGCCACCAAGGAGGTGCTGCCCATCACCACGCTCGACGGCCAGCCCGTGGGCACCGGCAAGCCGGGGCCCGTCTACGCACGGCTCTATGCCGCCTACCAGCAAGCCAAGGAGGCCACCGCATGACCACCCCCGCCGATCCGCCCAAGGACGACGAAGGCGTCGCCCTGCCCGACCCGCAGCACCCCGACCCAAGCCCTTCCGACCCGCGCCGCGAGTCGCTGATCGAATACCCGAGCAAGTTCCCCATCAAGGTCCTGGGCGCGCGGCAGGACGGCTTCGTGCACGCCGTGACCCAGGTCGCCGAGCAGTTCGACCCAACGTTCGACGCCAGCACCGTCGAACTGCGCGAAAGCGGCAAGGGCAACTACCTGGGCGTCACGATCACCGTCACCGCCACCAGCCGCGAACAGCTCGACAACCTTTACCGCGCCCTCACCAGCCACCCGATGGTGAAGGTGGTTTTGTAAGCAAAAAAGGCCTGAAGGCCAATCGTGGCGGGCGCAGGCAGCTATTGAATCAGCAGCTATCCGGTCTGGCGTCGGCGGCCAGCACCGCCTGCACACCGCGCAGGTCGGCATCGGAAAAGCAGCACAGCAGCACCTCGTCCAGTGCCCGCGCGGCCTCGCCGGCCAGCGCCTCGCGCAGTGTGGCCACCGCCACCTGCGCGGCCTGCCCGAAGGGGTAGCCGTAGATGCCGGTGCTGATGGCGGGAAACGCCAGCGTGCGGGCACCCACGCGCAGCGCCTCTTCCACCGAGCGGCGGTAGCAGGACGCCAGCAACGCCGCCTCGCCGTGCCCGCCGCCGCGCCACACAGGCCCCACCGTGTGGATCACCCAGCGTGCCGGAAGCCGGTGGCCACCCGTCACCTTGACCTCGCCCACCTTGCAACCGTGCAGCAGCCGGCACTCATGCAGCATCTCCGGCCCGGCGGCGCGGTGAATCGCTCCATCGACCCCGCCGCCGCCTAGGAGCGAGCTGTTGGCGGCGTTCACGATGGCGTCCACCGCCAGGGTGGTGATGTCGGCGTGGATGGCGCGCAGGCGGTCGTTCATGGTTTTCCTCGAGCTCTGCCAACCGACCCTACCGCCGTGGACGTGCCACACTGGCGGCCATGGATACCCGCTGGCTCGGCCGCTGCGACTACTTGGCCACCTTCCAGGAGATGAAGGAATTCACCGCCTCGCCGGCGAATGGCGGGCGCGACCAGCTATGGATTTGCGAGCATCCGCCGGTCTTCACGCTCGGCCTGGCGGGGCGCGCCGAGCACGTGCTGGCACCGGGCGACATCCCCGTGGTGGCCACCGACCGCGGCGGCCAGGTCACCTACCATGGCCCCGGGCAGGTGGTGGCCTACCCGCTGATCGACCTGAAGGCGCGCCACATCTTCGTCAAGGAATACGTGTTCCGGCTGGAAGACGCGGTGATCCGCGCGCTGGACCGCTTCGGCGTCACCGGCCAACGGGTGGCGGGCGCGCCCGGCATCTATGTGCGCGTGGACGATCCCTTCAGCCACGCGGCGCTGCCCCAGCGCCCGCAGCGGCGCGAGGCCGGCTCGGCGGCGCCCGAGCCCGATTTCACCGGCCTGGGCAAGATCGCCGCGCTGGGCATCAAGGTGAGCAACCACCGCACTTACCACGGCGTGGCGCTCAACGTGGCGATGGACCTGGAACCCTTCTCGCGCATCAACCCTTGCGGCTACGCGGGCTTGCAGACGGTCGATCTTTCTACAATTGGCGTTTCCGTCAGCTGGGACGAGGCCGCGCACGAACTCGCGGCGCAGCTCGAACGCCGGCTGGCCCTGTGAGCACCCAGCCCATGCCCGACACTCCCCGCACCGCCCCCGTGGCCGGCCCCGACGCACCCGTGGTGCGCGAGGCCCAGCCCGCCCACGCCTACGACGCCACCGCCAAGCAGAAGGCCGGCGCCAAGCTGGCACGCATCCCCGTCAAGGTGCAAAACGACGGCCCGGCGCTGAAGAAGCCCGAGTGGATCCGCGTCAAGGCCGGCAGCAGCAGCACGCGCTTCTACGAGATCAAGGACATCCTGCGCGCCAACAAGCTCGTCACCGTGTGCGAAGAGGCCAGCTGCCCCAACATCGGTGAATGCTTTGGCCACGGCACGGCCACCTTCATGATCATGGGCGACAAGTGCACCCGCCGCTGCCCGTTCTGCGACGTCGGCCACGGCCGGCCCGACCCGCTCGACGCGGCCGAGCCCGTCAACCTGGCCAACACCATCGCGCAGCTCAAGCTGAAGTACGTGGTCATCACCAGCGTCGACCGCGACGACCTGCGCGACGGCGGCAGCCAGCACTTCGTCGATTGCATCCGCGAGACGCGCGCCCGCTCGCCGCAGACCCAGATCGAGATCCTCACGCCCGATTTCCGCGGCCGCGACGACCGCGCGCTGGAGATCCTCAAGGCCGCCCCGCCGGATGTGATGAACCACAACCTCGAAACCGTGCCGCGCCTCTACAAGGAAGCGCGCCCCGGCAGCGACTACCAGTTCAGCCTCAACCTGCTGAAAAAGTTCAAGGCCCTGCACCCCGGCGTGCGCACCAAGAGCGGCCTGATGGTCGGCCTGGGCGAGACGGATGATGAAATCCTCCAGGTCATGCGCGACCTGCGCGCCCACGGCGTCGACATGCTCACCATCGGCCAGTACCTGGCACCCTCCGGCGCGCACATCCCGGTGCGGCGCTATGTGCATCCCGACACCTTCAAGATGTTCGAGCGCGAGGCCTACGCCATGGGCTTCACCCACGCCGCCGTCGGCGCCATGGTGCGCAGCAGCTACCACGCCGACAAGCAGGCCCAGGCCGCGGGCGTGGTGGAGGGCGCGGCGGGCTGAGCCCTGCGCCGCGCCGCTGCCATCCGGTACTTTGGATGAACGGCGAGCCTCCACCGCGCCGGCGGGCATGGGGCGAAATGGCAAAACGCAATCTATGACCCGCCGCATCCTGTCAAGCCCCTGATGGCAGGCCTGCAGGCCATGGGCACCCAGCCCCATGCGGCGCCCGGCGCATTTTGGGGCGTTGTCAGGTCGAGCGCTCACGCAGCGCGGTCGTGGCGGGCAGCGGTTTGGCTGGGCTTTTGCTATGCAGGGCGCGGTGCGCCAATCTATCCGGTCTGATCAGCCCTGTGGCCGATCGCCACGATGGTTCAGATGCACGCTGCGGTTCCTACAAGACTCACCGAGCTCTTTAAGGCTCATTGCCTTTCCCGGAATGCCCACAGCGCGCAAATCAAGCCTTGCCGCCATCGCCTGTCAACCGGCGTGAGCACCACAGAAGCGGTTGTTCGTACTGTTGTTCGCTTGCCCAGCACGTGGCTGGTAGGTCTGGCCTTTGCGCAGGATCGTCCAGCACACCCGGGCCAGCTTGGCGGCCACGGCCACCGTGGCCTTGTTGGGGTGCATGCGCGCCTCTAGGGCCGTGATCCACGGCCCCCAGGGGTGTTGATCGCGCTTGAGGTGTTCGCGCACCGAACGCCCGCCGTGGCACAGCAGCCAGCGCACATAGGTGTTGCCGCGCTTGCTGATGCCCAACAGGCGTGGCACGCCCCCGGTGGAGTGCTGCCGGGGCACCAGCCCCAGCCAGGCGGCCAGATCGCGGCCGCTGCGAAACTCGCTGGCATTGCCCACCGCCGCCACCAAGGCCGTGGCCGTCAAGGGCCCCACACCGGGCACGGCCAGCAGGCGCTGGCAGCGTTCATCGCTCCTGGCCACCTGGCTCAGTTGCGCCTCGATCTGCTCGGCCTCGGCTTGCGCCTGGCGCCAGCCGTTCAGGCATTGGGTGAGCATCTCGCGGCGGCAAGAGCTCAAGGCCACATCGTCTCGCGCCAGCAGCTCGGGAAGCTTGCGGGCAATGGTTTTGCGGCCCTGGGCGATGGGGATGCCGGCTTCCAGCAGCAGGGCTCGGGCCTGGTTGATGAGGGCGGTGCGCTGGCGCACCAGGCGCGCGCGCAGCCGGTGCAGCATTTGCACATCCTGCTGCTCGATGCTCTTGATGCAAACCGTGCGCACCGTGGGACGCACAGCGGCTTCGGCAATGGCCTGGGCATCGTTGTAGTCGTTTTTGTGGCCGCGCACGAAGGCGCGCACGTCGGCGGCCACCAGCAAATGAACGGCACGGCCTTGCTCGGACAGACAGCGCCCCAGGTGATGGGCACCGGGACAGGCTTCCATGGCGATCAGATCGGCATCGAGTTGCAGCAGCCGCGTGAGCACGGTGGCGCGGGTGCAGCGTTGTTTGTGCGCGATGGCACCACTTTGATCGAGTGCCACGACGTGCATCGTGTCTTTGCCAATGTCCACGCCAACGACGGGGTACAGTGCTTGAGCCATGGAATCAGCCTCCTGGTGGGCGCCCGATTGGCGCTACCCGCCAGTGTGCGGCGGGTCATCCCATGAGACCTGACCCTGATGCCCCGTACTGATGCCCCGTACCTCAAGGACGGCCCCGCGCTGGACCAGTACCCGCTGCGCATCGCCCTCAACGGCGCGCGCCTGCAAACCGGCGGCGCCGCCAACACCCTGCTCGAAGGCGACACCCTGAGCAAGCTGGCGCGCAAGCACCAGACCGCCGACCGCGTGTTCACCATGCTGATGGGCGATGAGGTGGAGCCGCGCCAGGATTTCATTGAGACCAACGCGCTGCGGGCGGGCAATATCGACGTCTGATTTTGTATGTAGAGAACCCCAAAAGCCGAGAAACCGAGGCCCATAAGTTGAGAAACTTATGGGCCTCAGGACTTCAGTTGGCAGCAACCTTTGGGGGAGTTTTTGGCTACCGGAGTTGACCCGGCCGGTGGACAGTTTTGCTCGGAGACATTCAACCGAGTAGCTGGCTCCTTTCAAGATTCAGAGGTGCGAGGTAACCCAGTATGCCTGTCAACACGCCCGTGCCAAGCACCTTCCATCTTTGAATCGCCTCCGACGACGGATTCGCAGCGCGAACGTCAGGTCTCGATGGGCGGCCTCACGGCACGAGGTAGCACGCGCAGGGCCGCTTCCACTGCCGGGAAAGGCGGAGGGCCGTCGGGTGGCAGGGCTTCTGCTGTCGGGAGGTTCTGGGAGCCATGTCAAATCGCTAGGACGTGGATGCCGACAGCTCCCGGACTACCGCGTTGAACAGGAGCCCGCTGGTTGCCTCGATGTCTTTGCGTGAAGCGCCGCTTTGCAGCAACGACAAGGCGCCGTTGGACGCAGCCCACATGGCCCGCGCGGCCTCATCAATCGGGCCGCGGAACCGCCCCATGTCAACCAGCCGCTGAACCCGCGCGTGCATCAGCGCGTAGGCATCTGCGACCAGATCCGGCTCGGCCCGCGCATGGCGGGCGAACAGTTCGTACAGCGCGGGGCGCTTGAGCGCGAACTCCAGCGCCACGTCCCAGCCCGCGCGCAACTGCTCCAGCGGATCGGCGGAAGCCGCAGGCAGCCGCTTGCGCTGCATGAAATCCGCCAGCCCACGCCGAACGAGTGCTCGTTCGAGTCCATCCTTGTCGCCGAAGTAGTGGTACAGCGTGGGTGCCTTCACCCCGGCGGCATCGCAAACGGCGCGTGTTGTCAGACTCGCCACGCCTTGCGTTTCGAGCAGCGCTGCTGCGGCGTCAAGGATTGCGGTCTCGGAGTCCACGTTTGCCATTGAATCTTCAGTCACTTGACGTGACTATAACGGTGATATACAGTTCATGTACCGTAGATACAGGAATCAACCATGGCATCCACTTGCTTGGTCACCGGCGGCTCCGGCTTCGTCGGCGGCCGCCTCATCGAACGCCTCGTCGCACACGGCTGGCAAGTCAGAGCGCTGGCCCGCAGCGAGGAGGCAAGGAGAATTGTAGGCAGGCTCGGAGCGCAGGCGGTCAAGGGCTCCCTGGACGACATACCTTCGCTGACAGCAGCTGCGGCAGGCTGCGACGCCGTGATCCACGTCGCAGCCCTGTTCAAGCTGTGGGGTGATGCGGAGGAGTTCGAGCGGTCCAACGTGCAAGGCACAGCCAACCTGCTGAAGGCCGCCGCGGCCGCGTCCGTCAGGCGCTTCGTTCAGGTCGGCGCCGCCGCCGTGGTGATGGGGGACATGGCGCCGATGTTGCGCGTCGACGAGTCGCTGCCGCTGCAGGAGCGCGCCTGGGCGCCCTACAGTGCATCGAAGGCTCGCAGTGAAGCGCTGGTGATCGGTGCCAACCGGCCCGGCGTGTTCGAGACGGTCGTGGTGCGCCCCCCGATGATCTGGGGCACCGGCATGCCGACGCTGGGCCACATGATCGACACCGTACGCGCCGGGCAGTTCCGCTGGGTGGGCGACGGCTCACAGGCGATGTCCACCGCCCACGTCGACAACGTCTGCCACGCGGTGGAGCTTGCGCTCGCCAAGGGCCGCGGCGGCGAGGCCTACTTCGTCAGCGACGGACCCGACACCACGCTCAAGTCGTTCCTCTCCAGCCTGATGCAAACCCGCGCCGTCGAGCCACCGCGTGCGTCAGCGTCGCTGCGGGTGGCGTGGGTCATGGCAACGGTCATGGAGTGGGTCTGGCGCAGGTTCTCCCGGCCGGGAGAACCTCCGATCACGCGTCAGATGCTGCGCCTGATTGGCCAGCCCTTCACGGTCGACATCAGCAAGGCGCGCCGCGAGCTCGGCTATCGACCCGAGGTGACGCGGGAGCAAGGGCTGCTAGCGATGCAACGCGGCTGAATCAGTCCTTCGTCCATCCATCCGCCATCCAGGAGCGTTCATGCGCAAGACTCTCTCCATCGTGTCCACAGCACTGCTGCTGGCATCCGCGCCGGCCTGGCACCAACCCCGGCCACGTGCAGCGCCAGCTGGTGGCAGCGGGCCAGGTGCTGGGCCGCTACGGCGACGCCGCCCCCACCCTGCGCAGCGGCAACGTCGGCAGCGCAGCCGTCAGCTACACCGTGGTGGGTGGCGAAACCCTCAAGGACGTCGCCCGCACCGTCTTGGGCGATGCCAGCCTGTGGTGGCGCATCGCCGATGCCAACGGTCTGACCCTGGCCAGCGACGCCGCGCTGCAAGCCGGCCAGACCCTGAGCGTGCCCAAGCTGGCCCTCAACACCAACAACCAGGACAGCCTGCAGCCCTATGACCCCAGCAGGATCACCGGCAGCCTGGACCCTGCGCTGCCCATGCCGGGCAACGGGGACCTGCCGCTCATGGCGCCGCCACGCACTTCCCCTGCGCCACCAGCTCCCTGAATCCCTCCGCCAGGAAGTCGATCAGCTGCCGCACGGCCGGGCGCATGCCGCGGCGGCTGGCGTAGGCGGTTTGAATGACGCCAGCAGGCGGCAGCCAGCCTGGGAGCAGTGCAAGCAGCTCCTGATTCTGCAGCAAATCATGCACCAGCAGGCGCGGCAGCACGGCGCAGCCCACGCCCTGCACGGCGGCACCCAGCAGGGCTGCAGCATCATCGGCCACCAGGCGGGGCTGGTGCGGCACGCTGGCCTGCTCGCCGCCGGGGCCGGTGAAGGTCCAGAGCGCTTCCTCGGGCGAATTGCCGAGCCCCAGCGTGGGCAGGCGCGCCAGGTCCTGCGGCGTGGCGGGCGGGGCGGCGCTGGTGAGCAGCATGGGCGCGCACACCAGCACGTGCGGGCTGAGCGCCAGCGGGCGCACCACCTCGTCGGCGGGCGCGGCGGCACCGGCACCCGGGGCGCGCACGCGCAGGGCGAAATCCACGCCGTCCTGCCACACGTCGACGTTGCGGTTGGTGGCCTGGACCTTGATCTGCACCTGCGGCCAGGCGTTCAGGAAGCGCACCAGCAGGTCGCTCACCGCGTACTGCAGCAGCGCCGGCGGGCACGACAGGCGCACGGTGCCGCGCGGCGCCACGGTCTGCTCGGCCACCAGGGCTTCGGCGGCCTCGGCCTCGGCGGTGATGGCACGGGCGTGGCGCAGCAGGGCCTCGCCGATCTCGGTGACGGCGAAGCGCCGCGTGGTGCGCTGCAACAGCCGTATGCCCAGGCGCGCCTCCAGCAGCGCCACGCGGCGGCTGAGCTTGGACTTGGGCACGCCCAGCGCGCGGCTGGCCGCTGCAAAGCCCCCGTGCTCGGCCACGGCGGCGAAGTAGGCGAGGTCGTTCAGGTCCTGCATGGGGCACTCCCGGCACTTGGCGGCTTTATTGTTCCATTGATGGAACGATCTGTGGCAATTCAACCCTCTTATCAAGGGATTGGTTCGCCCATACCATGCTTCTCATGCCGGAGCATCGTTTCTGGCCTCACTTTCAAGGAGCCTCTACCATGAACAAACACCCCCCACGCTCCCCCGCTACGCGAGGTGCGCTGCCCCCCGAGGGGGCGTTTTCATCTTGGGGCGGCCCGGCGATGAAAAAGATCATCGCCAAGCGCAGCGCGCCGGCCCGCCACTGGGTGGGTGACGGCTTTCCCGTGCACGGCATGTTCGGCTACAACGGCGCCGACGTGCCGCAGCGCAGCCCCTTCCTGATGCTCGACTACGCGGCGCCCACGCAGTTCTCGCCCACCACGCAGCGGCGCGGCGTGGGCCAGCACCCGCACCGCGGCTTCGAGACCGTGACCATCGTCTACGACGGCGAGGTGGAGCACCGCGATTCCACCGGCCAGGGCGGTGTGATCGGCCCCGGCGACGTGCAGTGGATGACGGCCGGCGCCGGCATCCTGCACGAAGAATTCCACTCCGAGGCGTATGCAAAGCGCGGCGGCCCGTTCGAGATGGTGCAGCTGTGGGTCAACCTGCCCGCCAAAGACAAGATGGCGCCGCCCGGCTACCAGGCCATCACCGGCGCGCAGATTCCCGAGGTGGCGCTGGCCGATGGCGCCGGCAAGGTGCGCGTGATCGCCGGCGAGTTCGAAGGTGCCAAGGGCCCGGCGCATACCTTCAGCCCACTGAACGTGTGGGACGTGCGTCTGGCGGTCGGCAAGACCGCCGAGCTGCCGCAGCCCGCGGGCTGGACGGCGCAACTGGTGGTGCTGGCCGGCACGGTGATGGTCAACGGCGAGCAGGTGCTGCGCGCCGCCGAGATGGCGACGCTGGGCACCGACGGCACGCGGATCAGCATCGAGGCCAACGCCGACGCCAAGCTGCTTCTGCTGGCCGGCGAGCCGATCGATGAGCCGGTGGTGGGCTACGGGCCGTTCGTGATGAACAGCGAACAGCAGATCGTCGAAGCCATCCACGACTTCAACAGCGGCAGGTTCGGCCGCATGGCCTGAGAATGCAAGCGGCCCTGGCACATGCCGGGGCCGCCTGCACCGCGCCACGCCACCAGCCCGGATCAGCCCAGCATGGACACCCAGCCACCCATCGTCCTCAACGAAGCCGCCCACCGCTTCGAGCTCACCATCGACGGCCACATGGCCTACGAGGTGTTCGAGCGCTTTCCCGGCGGCATCGCTTACGAACACACCATCGTGCCCGAGGCCCTGGAGGGCCGTGGCGTGGGCAGCCGGCTGGTGCGGCACATCCTCGACTACGCCGCCGCCAACGGCCTCAAGGTGCGCCCGGACTGCCCGTTCGTGAAGGCGTACATCGACAGGCACCCCGAGTACCAGGCCAACTCGCTGGCCCACGGCGCGCGGCCGGGCTGACGGACCCATCCGCCATGCCACCCTGGTTCGCTCGCCTGCGCTCCGGCGCCACCGCCTGCGCGCTGGCCGGCCTGCTGGCGGCCTGCTCCAGCCCCTACCACTACGCCGACCCGGCCAGGCCGCACCACCTGGCCGACCGCTTCACCAACTGGGGCGAAAGCGGCCCCTCGCCCACCGTGCCCTGGTACGAGGCGCTGGGCCGCAACCTGCGCGGCGACTTCCGCCCCACGCGCGAGCCCGAGGGCGGCTACGCCGCCTTCGCCGAGCGCTGGCGCGTGCCGCTCACGCCGGACCAGTTGCAGCCGCCACCGCAAGGGCAGGCCCGCCTCGCCTGGCTGGGCCACGCGGGCGTGCTGCTGCAGGTGGACGGCCAGAACGTGCTGATCGATCCGCAGCTGTCGGATTACGCCGGTCCGCTGCCCTGGCTCAGCGCCAGACGCCGCGTGCCCGCGCCCATCGCGCCCGAAGAACTGCCGCGTATCGACCTGCTGCTCGTCACCCACAACCACTACGACCACCTGGACGCGGCCACGCTGGCACGCCTGCGCGCGGCCGGCCAGGACCCGCGCGTGCTGGTGCCGCTGGGGCTGAAAGCCTGGTTCGAAGCCCAGGGCTGGAGCGGCGTGGAAGAGCTGGACTGGTGGGACACGCGCCAGCTCGGCGCCCTGGGCGTCATGCTGATCCCCTCGCAGCACTGGAGCAAGCGCACCCCCACCGACACCAACCAGACGCTCTGGGGCGGCTGGGCCCTCACCTGGGCGCGGCCGGGCGGCGCGGCGCCCTGGCGCTTCGTGCACACCGGCGACACCGCGTGGAACCCGGCGCTGTACCAGCACATCGCCCAGCGCCTGGGCGGCCCGGTGGACCTGCTGGCCCTGCCCGTGGGCGCCTACGAGCCGCGCGACTTCATGCGCCGCCACCACCTCAACCCGGGCGAAGCCGTGCAGCTGCTGCAGACCCTGCAGGCGCGCCAGGCCTTCGGCATCCACTGGGGCACCTTCGAGCTGTCGCACGAGCCCTTCGACCAGCCGCCGCGCGACCTGGCGCAGGCCCTGGCCGCGCAGCAGGTGGCGCCGGAGCGCGTCTGGCTGCTGCGCCAGGGCGAGACACGGCCGCTGCCCTTTTGACCCAGCCCCATGAGGTTTCAACTTCCGTTCGGGCTGAGCCTGTCGAAGGGCTCAGGGCGAACGGCTCCAACGCCAACGCTGGCGCAGCCAATCCATCGGCTGCGTCATTCCCATCGTTCAGGAGGTACCCGCCATGAACCCGCACCCCAACCCCGCAGCCCCGCAACGCATCGCCGCGCGCGTGTCCATCGTCGGCGAGGACACGCCGGTGGCCCGCGCGCTGCCGCATCGCCAGCGCCGCATGATCGGCGCCTGGTGCTTCCTCGACCACGCCGGCCCGGTGCAGTTCAGGCCTGGCCAGGGCCTGCACGTGGGCGCGCACCCGCACATCGGGCTGCAGACCTTCACCTGGCTGATCGAAGGCGCGGTGACGCACCGCGACTCGCTCGGCCACGAGCAGGTCATTTACCCCGGCCAGGTCAACCTGATGACCGCCGGCCGCGGCATCGCGCACACCGAAGACAGCGTGCAGGACGGCGCCCGCCTGCACGCCGCGCAGCTGTGGATCGCCCTGCCCGACGCCGAGCGCCAGCGCGAGCCGGCGTTCCAGAACTACCCTGAGCTGCCCGTCATCGACCAGGGCGGCTGGCGCGTCACCGTGCTGGCCGGCAGCCTGCTGGGCCGCAGCTCGCCCGCCACCGTCTACACCCCGCTGGTGGGGCTGGACCTGGCCAGCCAGGGCGCGGCCGACGTCACCCTGCCGCTGGAGCCCGGCTTCGAGTACGGCGCCATGGTGCTGCGCGGCAGCGCCAGCGTGGGCGGCGAAGCCATCACGACCGGCGAGCTGCTGTACTTCGCGCCCGGCCGCGCGGAACTGCGCCTGCAGGGCGACGCCGAGGCGCAGATCCTGCTGCTGGGCGGCCAGCCCTTCGGCCAGCCGGTGCTGCTGTGGTGGAACTTCGTCGGCCGCACGCAGGACGACATGGCCGGGGCGCTGGCCGACTGGCAGGCCAGCCCCAACCAGGGCGGCCGCTTCGGCACCGTGCGGCCGGGCAGCACGGCCGGCGTGCTCACGCCGCCGGTGCTGGAAAAGCTCAAGGTACCGTCCGCCAGCTGATCAGGGCTGCCGGCTGGAATTTCAAGCCTTTTTGGCCTGCAGCCCTTTCGTGACGGGCGCAGACAGCTATCACATTGATAGTATTCTGGGCGGCTACAGCACCGGCCCCAGCGTGGCCAGGGCGTTGTTCCACAGGCGGCGCGGCCAGGGCCAGCGGCGCACCTCGTCCAGCGTGACGGCATCGGCCTGCGCAATGTAGGCGGCCTGCCGCCCGGCGACGGCGGCGGTGGTGGCCGCGTCCTGCAGCAGCACGTTGTTCTCGAAGTTGAGGTCGAAGCTGCGCAGGTCGAGGTTGGTGGAGCCCATGAAGGTCAGTTCGTCGTCCACCGTGAGCGTCTTGGCATGCAGCAGGCCGCCGCGGAACTCGTGGATGGCCACGCCGGCGGCCAGCAGCTGCTCGTAGTGGCTGCGGCTGGCGCCGGCCACGATCCACGAATCGTTGCGCCGTGGCACCACCAGCGTCACGCGCACGCCGCGCCAGGCCGCCGCGCACAGCGCCTCCAGCACCGTCGGGTCGGGCACGAAGTAGGGCGTGGAGATGGTCACGCACCGGCGCGCGTTGGCCAGCAGCGTGCTCACCAGCTGCGGGGTGGAATGGCGGCGCTCCGTCGGCCCCTCGCCCACCACCAGCGCCGGGAAGCCCTGCTGGAGCGGTGCTTCCGCGCCCGCGGCCGCGGCCGGCGTGGCGAACACGTCCAGCCGCTCGCCGGTGACCGTCATCCAGTCGCTGGCGAACAGCAGCTGCATCTGCGTGACCACCGGCCCCTGCAGGCGCAGCATGATGTCCACCCAGGGCGCGAAGCGGGCCTTGATGCGGAAGGCCGCGTCGGCGCAGTTCTGGCTGCCGACGTAGGTGACGCGGCCGTCGATCAGCGTGATCTTGCGGTGGTTGCGCAGGTCGATCCGGCTGGTGAGCATCACCTTCAGCGGGTGGTCGATGGGCAGCGCCACCGCCGTCTGCACGCCGGCCTCGCGCAGGCGCCGCCACAGGCCGGTGCGGGTGAAGGCGCGCGAGCCCAGGCCGTCCACCATGGCGCGGCAGGCCACGCCACGGCGCGCGGCGCGCATCAGCGCCTCGGCCACCTCGGTGCCGGTCTGGTCGTCCAGCCAGATGTAGTAGAGCACGCTGATGTGGTGCCGCGCCGCTTCGATGTCGGCCAGCATGCGGGCGCGGGCAGTGTCGCCATCCGCCATCAGCTCGCCCAGGTTGCCGGGCACCGGCCCGAAGCCGTTGACCGACGCGGCGTAGCGGAACACGCCCTGCCAGCGCGGCCCCACCAGCGCCTCCATGCCGCCGGGCGCGCCCATCACCAGGGCGGCCTGGGCGTCGTCCGCGATCTGCTCGCGCACCAGGTCGCGCACCCGCTTGTAGCGGCCCAGCACGCCGCGGCCGATGTCGGCGTCGCCGAACAGGAAGTACAGCAGGCAGCCCACGTAGGGCAGCAGCAGGATGACCCCGATCCAGGCCATGCGCGTGGTGGCCGCCAGGCCGTTGCGCAGCAGCACGCGCAGGACGAAGCCCAGCACCAGCACGACGTGCAGGACGAGCAGGAAGGCGGAAATCGCGGCCATGGAAGCTGTGCAGGTGCGGCGCCGGGCATGCGCCGCGCCCCATTGTCACCGCGCTCGTCGGCGGCCCGGCGAGCGGGCCCGGACCCAGAAAAGAAAGGGCGCCTGCCGTGCGGCAAGCGCCCTGGCGGGCAGGGTTCCTCGCGGATCAGGTCGCCGGCTTGTCGCTCGGGCTCTTGATGTTGTCCTGCAGTTCCTTGCTCATCGGCAGGCCGATGGCCTGGTTCTTGGGCGGGATGGGCTGCAGGAACCACTTGTCGTACAGCCTGGCGAACTCGCCCGACTTCATCAGCCCGGTGATCACGCCGTCCACCAGCGCCTTGAACTTGGGATCGTCCTTGCGCACCATGCAGGCGTAGGGCTCGACCTGCAGCGACTCGCCCACCACCTCCAGCGCCGCCGGGTCCTTGGCGTTGGCCTTCAGGCCGAACAGCAGGATGTCGTCCATGGCGAAGGCGTCGGCGCGGCCGGCCTCGACCAGCAGCGCGGCGTCGGCGTGGTCCTTGGTGGACACGATCTCGATGCCCAGGCCCTTGTCGTCGTTGTAGCGGCGCACCACCTGCATGTTGGTGGTGCCGGTGGTGATGGCCACCTTCCTGCCCTTCAGGTCCGCCCAGTCCTTGATGCCGGCGCTCTTCTTCACCAGCAGGCGGGTGCCGGTGTAGAAGTGGTTGATGGCGAAATCCACCTCCTTGGCGCGGGCGCTGTTGTTGGTGGTGGAGCCGCACTCCAGGTCGATGGTGCCGTTGACCAGCAGCGGGATCCGGTTGGCCGACGTCACCGCCTGCCAGCCGACTTCCAGCCCCGGCTTGCCGGTCTGCTTCTTCACCTCGGCCAGGATGGCCTTGCTCAGGTCCACCGAGAAGCCCACCGGCTGGTCCACCCCGGCCAGGTAGCTGAACGGCACGGAAGACTCGCGGTAGGCGAAGACCACCTTGCCCGCGGCGGCGGCCTTGGCCAGCGTGTCGCCGGCGTGGGCGGTGCCCGCCAGCAGGGCCGCCAGCACGGCAGCGGCGAACAGATGAGCGCGTTTCATGGGGGACGAAGCCTTTCGGTACACAGGGGGTTGAAGTGCGAACGCCGCACGCGACGATGGTGCCGCTTTCCGGCGGCGCGGGCATCCGCACAAACCATGCATGCGGCGTGCCAGACGCTGGCGGCGAAGCGCCGTCCCGCTGTGGCCGCAGGGCCGGCCTGCGACGCGACCGCACTCCTTCACCAATAGCCTTTCAGGCTTCCAGCCCAGTCGCAGCAGGCGCAGGCAGCTATTGATCAGATAGCAGTCTGCAACTGGAGGCTCATCCGGCGCATCCCACGCGCACGTCGGCGCCCGTCGCCTGCCAGGCCTGGGCTCGCCCTCTCCACCCACGGCGGCCATGTCCCATCCCTGCACCGCAACGCAAGCGCCCACGGTGCGCGACGGCCCGCGGCACTATGATCCGCCCGCCATGTCTTCCACCCACACCACCCGGGCCAACCTGCTGGCGCTGGCCACCATCGCCCTCTGGGCCTCGCTGGCGGCGCTGGGCACGGCGCTGGCGCACGTGCCGCCCTTTCTGCTCACCGGCCTGGGCCTGCTGGCCGGCAGCGTGATCGCCCTGCCGCTGGCGCGCGGCGACTGGCGGCGCCTGGCCGTGCCGCCGGCCACGCTGGCGGTGGGCGTGTACGGGCTGTTCGGCTACCACTTCCTGCTGTTCACCGCGCTGCAGCTGGCGCCGCCGGTGGAGGCCAACCTCATCAACTACCTGTGGCCGCTGGGCATCGTGCTGATGGCGCCGCTGCTGCTGCCCGGCGTGCGGCTGACGGCGGCGCACGTGCTGGCGGCGCTGGTCGGCCTGGCCGGCGCGGCGCTGGCCATCCTGGGGCGCGGCGCGCCCGCGGCTTCGGCAGGCGCACCCGGCGCGGCCAGCGGCTGGGCGGCGGCCGGCTACGCCTGCGCGGCCGGGGCGGCCTTCATCTGGTCGAGCTACTCGCTCATGACCAAGCGACTGGCGCTCACCGGCCGGCCGTTCTCCACCGCCGCCATCGGCACCTTCGGCCTGGTCTCGGGCCTGCTGGCGCTGGCCTGCCACGCGCTGCTGGAGCCGGCGGCGGCGCTGTCGGCGCGCGATTGGCTGCTGATCGCCCTGCTCGGCCTCGGCCCGCTGGGCGGCGCCTTCTTCCTGTGGGACGCCGCGCTGAAACTGGGCGACGCGCGCCAGATCGGCGTGCTGGCTTACCTCACGCCGCTGGCCTCCACCCTGATCCTGCTGGCCACCACCGGCCAGCCGCTGACCTGGAACGTGGCGCTGGCCACCCTGATGATCCTGGGCGCCGCCGTGGTGGGCACGCGGGCACGCTGAACGACATGGGCCATCCGTCGGCGCTTTGATCTTCACAGCCGCTTGCGGCCACTGCAAGTTGGCTGGATCGGTTGTTGATTGGGGCTCGCGCCCGGTCTGCCAAGCGACCGCGGCCTTGCTCCCGATGACCAGCGTGCGCCCCCGCCAACGCCGCCATCGCGGCCACCCCGCTCCCACAACGCCGAAAACGTTTTGACACAAATCAAGCGTCATGCTAGCTTTGCATCGAGAAGTGTGGAACGGCTTGCGGGCGGCCCACGCTGTCAAAAAGACCATCTTTTCAGAAGGGCAGCTCGCCATGTCCCGTTGCTTGAACCGTGTGGCGCGCTTGCCTGCAGGCACCGCGCAACGCGCCTGGCGCGCTGCCGCAAAGTGGCTGCTGCGCGCCGCAGTGGCTGGCCTGGCCAGCAGCAGCGTTCAGGCCGGCAGCGTGACCTTCAATTCCACCCAGGGCTCCGGCACCTGGACGGTGCCCGCCGGGGTGACCCAGATCGACATCGAGGCCGTGGGTGGTGCCGGTGGAAACGGCATGAGCGCACCCAGCGGCCGGCAAAGCGTCGGCGGCAGTGGTGCACGTGTGCGCCTGACGGGCGTCACCGTTGTGCCCAACACCGTGTTGGCCTATTCCATTGGCAGAGCTGGCGGCAACACCTTCTACTTCAATTATTTCAATTACCCGATTTCAGGCGGGGGCGGCGGATCGACCCAGCTTGGCCATCAAGGCGGCCAACCCTGGCTGATTGCGGGCGGCGGTGGCGGCGGTGCTTTCCTTGGTGGTGCGGCCGTTGCGGGTGGCGGCGCGGGCGGCAGCGGCTGTGGCGCAGCAACCGGAGGTGCGGGCGCTGAAGGCGAACCGTCCCAAAACGCAAGCGGCACGTATGTCGGCGGTGGCGGCGGATCCGGTGGTGCCGCAGGCGTGGGCGGCATAGGCGGCACGGGCAACCTGTCTGGAAGTGCTGGCGGTGACGGTTTTGGCGGCAGTGGCGGCAGCAGCTACGGCAGGACCAGCAACGGGGGCGCCAGCAGCGGCCCCGGTGTGGGCGGCGTGGGCGTTTCCAGCGGAGGCTATTGGGGATCGGGTGGAGGCGGTGGCGGCTATGGCGGCGGCGGCTCCGGTGGCAGAACAGACCGCACCGATCAAGGGGGCCAATACGCTGGCATTGCCGGCGGCGGTGCTGGCGGCAGCCTGTGGCCGGGCATGACCAGCTCCACACCCAACAGCTCCACCTGCATGCCCTCCGGCAACGGCAGCGAACCCCTGCTGGACAACCGCCACGGCTACCTGAAGATTTCCTGGGTCGACTACAGCTTGAATTTCGCGGGAAATGGCAGCGACGGCGGCAGCGCGCCCGCGAGCGTCAGCGCTGCCGAGGGGGTGGCCGTCACGTTGCCCGCCAACAGCTTCACCCGCTCGCTGCACGGCTTCAGCGGCTGGAACACCGCCGCCGATGGCAGCGGCAGCGGCTACGCGGCGGGCGACAGTTTCACCATGCCGGGCGCGGACACCACGCTCTACGCGCAATGGGTGGTCACGGACTTTGCCGGCCCCACGGTGCCCAGCACAGGCGCAAGCGGCACGGGCACGGCCAGCTTCACCAGCACCGATGGCGGGCCCGGCTGCGGCTTTGATCTGGCCGAAACCGCGTTCGTCGCCGCGCCGCCGGGGCAGGACATGCCGCAGGGCATGTTCAAGTTTCGCCTGACGGGTTGTACGCCAGGCTTCACGGCGCGCGTGACCGTTACCTGGCCCCAGCCCATTGCGGGCCGGTATGTCAAATGGGGCAAAGCCAGCGCCGGGGCCACGCAAAGCAGTGCCTTCGCGCCCGCCAACCTGAGCGTTTCAGGCCGCTCGGCAAGTTTTGATGTGACCGACGGCACGCAGGGCGACGACGACTGGACCAGCGACGGCACCCTCACCGACCCCAGCGGCGCCCTGGCCGAAGAACTGCAAGGCGTGCCCACGCTGGGCGAACTGGCGCTGGCGCTGCTGGCGCTGGCCGCGGGCGGGCTGGGGGCAGGCCGGCTGTGGCGGCGTGGGCGGGGTGCATGAGGCTGCAAGGCCTCCGAATTGCACCGAAATTGATAGCTGCCTACGCCCTTGTGGAAAGGGCTCGTGGTCATTTTGACGGGCAGGATCGGGCGCCATTCTCCAACGGCCGCGCGACCGGCCGGGGGCCGGAGGCGGGCTTCGACAGGCTCAGCCAGGGCGCTTGCTGATGCGGTGGCCAGCCATGAGATTGCAACGGAATTCATAGCTGCCTGCGCCCGCCACGCAAGGGCTGAAGGCCATTTTGGCCATGAACATGGCGGCGTGTCCTGCGCCTGCCGCGGACCTCGACCCGGACAGCACCCGCACCCCGCCGGGCCTCGCCCCGGTCACGCCACCACCGTCTGCGACTGCTCCCGCAGGTACTGCGGCAGGTAGTAGAAGGAGCCGATGGCCTTGCCGGTGGTGCCGCTGCCCTTCCAGCCGCCGAAGGGCTGGTAGCCGGGCCAGGCGCCGGTGGTGGCGCCCTGCGGGCGGTTGGCGTAGGTGACGCCGGCCTCGATGTGCTGGTGGAAGTGCCACACCTCCTCCGGCGTGCCGTAGAAGCCGGCGGTGAGGCCCAGCTCGCTGGCGTTGGCGCGGGCGATGCCCTCGTCCACCGAGGCGACCTCGCCCACCAGCACCAGGGGCAGGAAGTGCTCGTCGACCCAGGCCGCGTCGTCCAGCGGCGCGGTGGCCACGGTGGGGGCGACGAACCAGCCGCGCGCCAGTGCGCCCTCTTCCAGCACGCGGCCGCCGGTGAACACCTGGCCTGCGGCGTGCAGGTGCTCGGCCAGGCGGCGGTAGCGCTGCTGCGCGGCAGTGTTGATGACCGGGCCCATCCAGTTGGGCTGCAGCGTCGGGTCGCCCACGGCGATCTTTTCCGTCAGGGCGACCAGGCGCTCGCGCAGTTCGGCGGCCACCGGCTGCTCCACGTACACGCGCGAGCAGGCCGAGCATTTCTGGCCCGACAGCCCGAAGGACGAGCGCATGATGCCCAGCGCCGCGCGCTCCAGGTCGCCGTGGCGGCTGACGATGGTGGCGTTCTTGCCGCCCATCTCGGCGATGAAGGGCCGCGGCCAGCGCCCGGCCACCGACTGGCGCAGCAGGCCCATGCCCACCGCGTGCGAGCCGGTGAAGGTGAGCCCGGCCACCTGCGGGTGCGCGGCCAGCGGCGCGCCCACGTGCTCGCCGTCGCCGCAGACCAGGTTGACCACGCCGTCCGGCAGGCCGGCGTCGCGCAGGCATTCGATCAGCAGCCAGGTGGAGAGCGTGGTGTCTTCCCCGCCCTTGACGACCACCGTATTGCCGGCCACCAGCGCCGGCGCCAGCGGCCCGCCGGCCAGCGCCACCGGGAAGTTGAACGGGGCGATCACCACCCACACGCCGTAGGGCTTGAGCACGCTGCGGTTGTGGCTCACGTAGCCGGCCAGCGGGTCGTCGGGCAGCGGGCGGTCGAAGCCGTCGTGCGCTTCCATCTGGTCGCAGTACCAGTCGAACAGGTCGGCGGTTTCCTGCACCTCGCCCAGCGATTCCATGCGGTTCTTGCCCACTTCCAGCGCCACGGCGGCGCTGATGGCGTAGACGCGCTCCTCGATCAGCCGGGCGGCGCGCCGCAGCAGCGCCACGCGCTGGCGCCAGGGTGTGGCGGCCCAGCCGGGCCAGGCGGCGCGCGCGGCCTGCACGGCGGCGTCGGCCACCTGCGCGTCGCCCCGGGCGTAGCGGCCCAGCAGCCAGTCGCGGTCGATGGGCGAGCGGCCCTCGAACTCGCCCTGCCCGGCCACCGCCTTGCCGCCGATCCAGTGCGGCCAGCTCCGGCCCATGCCGTGTTGCCGGAAGGCGGCCAGCGCGGCGTCGAAGCGCTGGTGCAGTTCGGCCGGCGGGTCGAACATGGTCGAGTAGGTGAGCTTGAAGGGGGCGGCGGTGGCCATGCGTGAGGTCTCCTGGTTGCTGCTTAAACCATAGCTGCCTGCGGCCGCTGTGACTGGGCCGGAGGCACTTTTTTCTTGCAAGTCTAAGCCGGCGGCCAGTGCCGCGCCACGCGCGCGCCCAGCAGCGCCACGCGGCGCGCGGTGCCGAGCACCTGGGCGTCCTTGCTGAGCAGCAGCGCGCCGTGGGCCACGGCCAGGTCGATGAAGGGCTGGTCGTCGGGATCGCGGCAGCGCACCGGGGCAGGCGCGGCCGGGGCCACCACGGTGGCCCAACGGTCGAAGGCGGCCAGCACGTCGTGCGCGCTGGGGCCCGGGGGCGCCAGGCGCGGCAGCACCCGCGGGTAGCCGAGCACGCGCTCCAGCTCGCCCCGCATGGCGGCGGTGGCCAGCCAGCGCACGCTGCCCTGGCGCAGCGCCGCGTGCAACGCCTGCACCGCACCATCGCGGAACACGAACAGATCGAGCACCAGGTTGGTGTCGATCACCACCGCGCTGGCGGCGGCTTGCGAAAGGCTTGGGTCGGTGGCCGTTTCCAGGGTCAATTCACGTCGAGCTTGAGGCTGCGCACGAAGGGCACCCAGCGCGCGCGTTCCCGCTGGCCGAAGGCGTCGGCCTGTTCGGGCGTGGAGGGCCCGAGGATATCCACCCCCGCCTGGGCGAAGCGCTCCTTGATGGCCGGCTGCGTGAGCGCCTGGTTCAGCGTCTGGTTGAGCCGCGCGATCATCTCCGGCGGCGTGGCGGCCGGCGCCATCAGGCAGTTCCACGAGTAGGCGTCGTAATCGCGCACGCCCTGCTCGGCGAAGGTGGGCAGGTCGGGCGCGGCCGGGTTGCGCTGCGCGCCGGAGATGGCCAGCAGATGCACCCGCCCCTGCTCGGCCAGCGGGCGCGAGGTGGCGAGGCCGTCGAACACCAGGTCCACGTGGCCGCCGGAGAGATCGGCCAGCGCCGGGCCGTTGCCCTTGTAGGGCACGTGGGTGAGCTTGATGCCGGCCGCGCGCTCGAAGGCTTCGCCCACGATGTGGCTGATGGAGCCGGTGCCGCCCGAGCCGTAGCTCACCTGCCCGGGGTTGGCCCTGGCGTAGGCGATCAGCTCCTTCAGCGTCTTCGGGCCCGAGGCCTTGCCGGCCAGCAGCAGCGGCGTGCGGCCGACCAGGCCGATCAGGCGCAGGTCCTTGTCGACGTCGAACGGCAGGTTGCGGTAGAGCGCCACGTTCATCACCATCTGCGAGCTGGTGCCCAGGCCGATGGTGGCGCCGTCGGGCGGTGCCTTGACGACCACCTCGGTGCCCACCGAGCCGCCGGCGCCGGGGCGGTTCTCCACGATCATCGGGTGGCCGAGCGTCTCGCCCATGAAGCGCGCCAGCTCGCGCGCGGCGATGTCGTTGAAGCTGCCGGGCCCGAAGGCGACGATGATGCGGTAGGGTTTGTTGCCCGCCGGCTGCGCGTGCGCGGCGCCGGCCAGGGCGGCGGCCCAGGCCAGGGCGGCGCGGCGGGTGAGGCGGAGGTGGCGTGGCTCGGTCATCACAGGTCTCCTTGGGGTGGTGGCGGGAGCTGGTTCATCCAGGCGGCGGGCACGCGCACCGGCAGGGCCAGCAGGATCTGCGCCATGCCCTTGCCCAGCGGGTCGTTGCGCAGCGACGCCATGCCGCCGCCGCCCAGCGCCTGTTCGCAGACGAAGTTGAAGGCGTGGATGCCCGGCACTTCGTAGCGCGTGACGGGACCCTGCACCAGGTGCGCCAGCCAGTCGGCCACACGCGCGGCCGTGAGCTGCCCGCGCAGCAGCGGCAGCCATTCCGGGCGGCGCGCGATGATGCCGATGTTGGAGGTGTTGCCCTTGTCACCCGAGCGGCCCCAGGCCAGGCGGATCAGCGGCACCTCCACCGACGGTTCCGTGACCTGCATCGGCTCGCCCGGCGCATCGGCAGCTGCTTCTTTTTCGATAGCTGTCTGCGCCCACTGTGCGCCGGCTGCAGGCACTTTTGGCACCAAAACCTCGAGACCCTCCAGCGCCACTGTCGGCGCCACGCGCGCCTTGTCGAGCAGGAAGGCGAACTGCCGGATCGAGGGCGACACGCCGGCGCGCCCGCCAGCGCCGGTGGTGCCGGGCGACCACGAGGTGCCGGCCGGCGCGATCTCGCGCGCCAGCAGCTCCAGCGCGGCCTTTTCCGGGTGGCAGGCGGTGAGGCGCAGCACGGCCTCGCGCAGCTGGCCCACGGCCGGGTTGACGTGCGGGCCGAAGGGGCTCTCGGCGCCCAGCACCTCGAGGTTCGTGGCGCTGAAGGGCGGCAGCCCGCGCGCGGCCAGCAGGCCGCCCACGCGCTCCAGGATGGCCTCGCCGGTGCGGCGCGCCTTGGCCGCCGCCTCGAAGCCGACGATGGTGAGCTGGGCCGAGGTCTTGAAGCCGTCCACGTACGTGGCGCTGACCTTGTAGCTGCCGGCGGGCGCGCTGCCGCGCGCGCCGTGCACGCGCACCCGCGCCTCCCCGCCGCGCGGCTCGGCCGGCTCGATGCGCACCTGGGTGAAATCGCACACCACGTCGGGCAGCAGGTAGCGGGCCGGGTCGCCGATCTCGTAAAGCATCTGCTCGGCCACGGTCTGCGGCGCCACCAGGCCGCCGGTGCCGGGCGGTTTGGTGACGGTGAAGCTGCCGTCGGCCCCGCATTCGACGATCGGGTAGCCGATGTGGGCCCAGTCGGGCACGTCGCGCCAGTCGGTGTGCAGGCCGCCGGTGGCCTGGCAGCCGCATTCGATGATGTGGCCGGCCAGGCTGCCGCCGGCCAGCTGATCGTGGTCGCCCGGCTGCCAGCCGAAGGCGTGCATCAGCGCGCCCAGCGTCACCGCCGAATCGACGCAGCGGCCGGTGATGACCACCTGCGCGCCGGCGTCCAGCGCCGCCTTCACCGGCAGCGCGCCCAGGTAGGCGTTGGCCGTGAGCACCCTGGCCGGCAGCGGTGCGCCGCTCTGCAGCTCGCGCACCGGCGGCTCGGCAGCGCGCAGTTCCGGCAGCAGCGGCATCACGTCGTCGCCGGTGACGACGGCGATCTGCACGCTCACGCCCAGCTCGTCGGCCAGCGCGCGCAGGGCGTCGGCGCAGCCCTGCGGGTTCACGCCGCCGGCGTTGCTGACCACGCGGATGCCCTGCGCCACCACGTCCTTCAGCACGCTGCGCATGGCCACGGTGACGAAGTCGGTGGCGTAACCCAGCTCCGGCTTCTTCAGCCGCGCGCCGGCCAGGATCGACATGGTGAGTTCGGCCAGGTAGTCGAACACCAGGAAGTCGATGCCGCCGCCCTGCACCAGCTGCGGCGCGCCCACGCTGGAATCGCCCCAGAAGCCGGAGGCGCCGCCGATGCGAACCAGCTTATCGGCCATGGTGGTACTCCTGGGTTTTTCTCCTCTCCCCGCTGGGGAGAGGCAGGGTGAGGGGCCACGGCGATGGATGTGGCGCGGCAGCCGATGCGCTGCGTGGCCCCCATCCCTGCCTTCCCCCAGCGGGGGAAGGAGAGAAGGCCGCACGCGGGTTCATGGATGGCAGCGCTTTCATCGTCCACTCCATTGCGGTTGGCGTTTTTCGCGGAAGGCGGCCTGGCCTTCGGCGGCGTCCTCGGTCAGCGCCAGCAGGCCGATCTGGCTTTCGGTGAAGGCCATCGACTGCTCGAAGGGCAGGCTGCCGATGCGCTTCATCAGGTACAGCCCGCGGCGGATGGCGGCGGGTGATTTGTCGAGGAAGCGCTCCAGCAGCGCCTGCACGCCGGCGTCCAGGTCGTCGCTGACGCGGTTGATCAGGCCCAGCGCCAGTGCCTGCTGCGCGGTGATGGGCTCGCCGGTGACGCACAGCTCGGTCAGCGCGCGCGGGCCGATCAGGCCGTTCAGCAGCGTCAACACCTGGGCCGGGAACACGCCCACCTTGACCTCCGGCAGGCCGAACTGCGCGTGCGGCGCGGCCACCACCAGGTCGCACATGGCCATCAGCCCCATGCCGCCGGCCATGCAGGCGCCGTTGACGCGCGCCACCATCGGCACGGTGAGCTGGCGCGACAGCCGGAACAGGTTGGCGAAGCCGAGCGTGGGCTCGGCGTAGTCGAACCTGAAGGACTGGCCGGTGGCCAGGTCGGCGCCGGCGCAGAAGGCCTTGTCGCCGGCGCCGGTAAGCACCACGGCACGCAGTTCGCGGTCGGCGTTGGCGCGGGTGAGCGCCCCGGTCAGCGCCGCCAGCACGCCGGGGCTGATGGCGTTGCGGCGCGCCTCGCGCGCGATGGTGAGCCACAGCACGGGGCCACGGCGCTCCTCGATCAGTTCCCGTTCCGGGGCATCGCTCATGCAGAGTCTCCTGGTTCATCGTTAGGTTCAAAGGCAGCGCCGGTGCGCATCAGCGCGTCGATGCGGGCTTCGTCGTAGCCGATCTCGCGCAGCACGGCGCGGCTGTGCTCGCCCACACGCGGCGCGGGCGTGGGCTCGGGCGGCGGCGTGGCCGACCACTCGCTGGGCACGGCCATCTGGCGGATGCGGCCGACCTGCGGGTGCTCGGTCTCGCTGAAGAAGCCGATGTCGTGCAGGTGCCCGTCGTCCAGCAGCGACTCCAGCGTGTGCATGGGGAACACGGGGATGTCGGCTTCGGCCAGCAGGGCCTGCATCTCGGCGGTGGTGCGGCGGCCGATCTCCTCGGCCACCAGCCCGTACAGCGCGGTGATGTGGCGCGTGCGGGTGGCGATGCTGGCAAAGCGCGGGTCGCTGTCGAACAGCCCTGGCTGGCCGATGGCCTGCAGCAAGGCGCGCCACTGCGCGTCGGTGTAGATCAGGCAGCAGACGTGGCCGTCGCGCGTGGCATAGGGCCGCCGCTCGGGCGAGAGCAGGCGCGGGTAGCCGAAATCGCCCTGCGGCGGCACGAAGGTGTGGCCGTACAGGTGGTCGCCCAGCACCTGCGGCACCATGGTTTCGAACATCGGCACGTCGACGCGCTGGCCGCGGCCGGTGCGTTCGCGCGCGTACAGCGCCGCGCTGATGACACCGAAGGCGTACAGGCCCACGGTGCGGTCGGCCAGGGTGACCGGCAGGTAGCGCGGCGGGCCGCCGGTCGCGCGGGCGATCACGTCGGGAAAGCCGCTGGCGGCCTGGATCAGGTCGTCGAAGGCGGCGCTGGCGGCGTAGCGCCCGCGCTGCGAGAAGCCGAACATGCCGACCACGATCAGCCGCGGGTTGATGGCGGCCAGGGTTTCGTAGTCCAGCCCCAGCCGGGCCATGGCCTGCGGACGCACGTTGTAGGTGAGCACGTCGGCGCCGCGCGCCAGCTCCAGCAGCGCGGCGCGGCCTTCGGGGTGCTTGAGGTCGAGCCCGATGCTGCGCTTGTTGCGGTTCATGGCCAGGAACAGCGGGCCCATGCGCTGATCGCCCTGCGGGCCGATGCCGCGCACCACGTCGCCGCCGCCGGGCGATTCGACCTTGATCACGTCGGCGCCCAGGTCGCCCAGCATCTGCGTGGCCGAGGGGCCCATGAAGATGGTGGTGATGTCCACCACGCGCACGCCGGTCAGCGGGCCGCCGCGTGCGCCGGGTGCCGCGGGTTCAGCCATGCACCGCTCCGGATTCATGACCAAATCGGCATCCAGCCCAATCGTGGCGGGCGCAGACAGCTATGTTGTTCATAGCAATCCAGATGCCGCCATTACTCGGGCTGGATGCCGGCGGCCTGGATCACCTGGCCCCACTTCTTCGCTTCGGCGGCCTGGAACCTGCCCAGCTCCTCGGGGCTGGAGAACGCCGGCTCGCCGCTGGTCTTGGCCAGAAAGTCCTTGAACGCCGGCGTTTCCATGGCCTTGGCCAGCGCCTGGTTCACTTTGTGCACGATGGCCGGCGGCGTGCCGGCCGGTGCGTAGACGGCGAACCAGTAGGTCATGTCGTAGCCCTTGGTGCCGGCTTCCTCCACCGTGGGCACGTCGGGCGCGGCGGCCAGACGGCGCGCGCCGCTGGTGGACAGCGGGCGCAGCTTGCCGCCCCTGACCTGCGGCAGCGCCGTGGGTGCGTCGGCGAACATGAAGTCCACCCGGCCGCCGATCAGGTCGGTCAGGCCGAGCGGGTTGCTCTTGTAGGGCACGTTGACCATGTCGACGCCGGCCATCTGCTTGAGCAGTTCGCTGGCCACGCGGCTGGAGGATGAACCGCTGGCGAAGTTGAGCTTGCCCGGTGCCTTTTTGGCGGCGGCCAGCAGGTCGGCCTGCGTCTTGTAGGGCGAATCCGGCCGCACGACCAGCAGCATCTGGCCCTTGGACAGCAGGGCGATGGGGGCGAAGTCCTTCACCGGGTCGTAGGGCAGCTTCTTGAACAGGTGTTCGTTGGCCGCGTGGGTGGTGTTGGTGGTGGTCAGCAGGGTGTAGCCGTCGGGCGCGGCCTTGGCCACCAGCTGCGCGGCGATGAAGCCGCTGGCGCCGCCCTTGTTGTCCACCACCACCGGCACCTTCAGGTCGTCCGACATGCCCTGCGCCAGCAGGCGCGCGAACTGGTCGGTGCCGCTGCCGGGGCCGAAGGGCACGACCAGGGTGATGGGCTTGCTGGGGTAGTCGTCGGCGTGCGCGGCGGGGGCCGCCAGCGCGGTGGCCGCCGCCAGCAGTGCGGCCGTCAGGGCGTGCAGGGGTCGCAGGGTCATGGTGTCTCCTTCTGGGTGGCTTGGTGGTGGTGATCCGGGATGCCGTGCAGCGCGTTGTGCTGGCCCAGGCGCGGCGCGCCGGCGTGCAGCGCGGGCCGCTCGCCGTCGATGGTGAAAGGCAGCGCTGTGAGGCGGAAGTCCTCGCCCGGCACGGCCTGCAGCACGCCCAGCGCCTGCACCTGCGGGTGCGCCAGCGCCTCGGGCACGGTGTGGATGGGCGCGCAGGGCACGCCGGCGGCTTCCAGCCGCGCCGTCCATTCGGCGCGCGGGCGCTGGCGCAGCAGCGGCTCCAGCTCGGCCAGCAGCGCGGCCTTGTGCGCCAGCCGGGCGCGGTTGGTGGCAAAGCGCTCGTCGGCCGGCCAGTCGGGGCGGCCCAGCTCGGCGGCCAGCTTGGTGAACAGACGGTCATTGCCGCAGCAGATGAGCAGCGGCGCATCGGCGGTGTCGAAGGCCTCGTAGGGCACGAAGCCAGGGTGGCCGGAGCGGTGGCGGTCCGGCAGCCGCCCCTCGTTGACGTAGGCGTCGGCCTTCTGGCCGTTCCAGACCAGCGCGGTCTCCAGCAGCGAGGCGCTGAGGATGCCGCCACGCCCCGTGCCCTGGCGCCGGTGCAGCATGGCCAGCGCTCCGATCACGGCCCACATGCCGGTGCCCTGGTCGCACACCGAGGCGCCGGCGCGCAGCGGCGGGTCGTCGGGCCCGCCGTTGGTGCTGGACAGGCCGCTGAAGGCCTGGATCAGCGGCTCGTAGCCGGGCCGCAGGGCCATCGGGCCGGCGCTGCCGAAGGCCGAGATCTCGCAGTAGATCAGCCGCGGGTGGCGTGCGCACAGGCTGGGGCCGTCGATGCCCAGCGCCTTCGGCACGCCCGGGCGCAGGTTGTGGATGAAGATGTCGGCTTCGGCGGCCAGCCGCTCGAACGCGGCCAGGCCATCGCCGCTCTTGAGGTCCAGCGCCACCGACTGCTTGCCGCGATTGAAGACCTGGAAGTTGAGCGCGTCGCCGTGGCGGAAGGCCGGGCCCATGCGGCGCGCGTCGTCGCCGCCGTCCACGCGCTCGACCTTCACCACCTCGGCCCCGAGGTCCGCGAAGATGGCGCCGGCAAACGGCCCGGCCAGCACCTGGCCGAGCTCCAGCACGCGCACGCCGTCAAGCACGCCGGGCATGGCGGTCCTTCATGGCATTTGTCTCCTTGCCTGTCGTTTGCAGCGCAGTCTAGGCGCCGGGCACTGATGTGGGAATCGCCATACCGCTATATGTGTGATACGTTTCGTTGATCACTGACCATAGACGAGCCCATGCGCATCAATCTTTCGCTCCAGCAGCTCGAGGCCTTCGTCGAGGTGGCGAAGGCGCTGAGCTTCCGCGCCGCCGCGGCGCGGCTGGGCGTGTCGCAGCCGGCGCTCAGCCGCAGCATCCGGCTGGCCGAACAGACGCTGGGCGCGCGCCTGTTCGACCGCGACACGCGGCGCGTGGCCATCACCGCCGCCGGCAGCGAGCTGCTGCCGATCGCCGAGCGCATCCTGCGCGACTTCGACGGCGCTTTGAGCGAGCTGGGCGAGTTCATCCAGGGCCACAGCGGCCGGGTGACGGTGGCCGCCCTGCCTTCCACCGGTGTGGCGCTGGTGCCGCGTGCCATCGCCGCGTTCCGCCGGCAGCATCCTCAGGTGGAGTTTTCGCTGCTGGAGGCGCCGGCCAGTGCGCTGCTGGCCGCCATCGAGGACGGCCGCGCCGACTTCGGCCTGAGCGTGCGGCCGGCGCCGCACCAGCGCCTGCACTACCGCCACCTGCACGACGATCCGTTCGTGCTGCTGTGCCGCCGCGACGACCCGCTGGCCGCGCGCGCCAGCGTGCCGTGGTCGGTGTTCGCCAGCCACCCCTTCATCGCCAGCCAGCCGACCAGCAGCATCCGCCCGATCACCGACGCGGTGTTCCTGCAGAAGCGCCTGACGGTGCCGGCGGCGCTGGACTACCCCAGCGTGGCCGCCTGCGGCGCGCTGGTCGCGGCCGGCCTGGGCATCACGGCCCTGCCCCGGCTGGCGCTGGAGCTGGTGGACATGCGCGCGCTGGCGGCGGTGCCCCTCCAGCGGCCCACGGTGGCGCGGCCGATCGGCCTCGTCACCCGCATCGGCCGCTCGCTGCCGCCGGTGAGCCGGGCGTTCATGGAGGTTTTGGTGACACCCCCCTGAGCCGCTGACGCGTCTTCCCCCCTCTTACTTCGTGAGGGGGGACACCGCCAGTGGCCGGTACAAGCCCGGCCACGGCGGTCGCTGGATTGGCCTGCTCCGCGGCCATTGGATTTATTGCCTTCCAGGCTGTGCGGGTGATTCGACGCGTCAAGTGATGTCAATGCCGACCTGCCGGCGAGGCATCAAGCCATTCGGGCTGGTCCGTCGGTACCCAGGCGCCTACGGCGCCGCGTCGTCTTTCGCGCCCCGGGCGGTAAGGTCGAAGCGGAACAGGCGGCACTCGATGGGGCCATTCCACAGCGGTACGCGGCGGGTGGCTTTCAGGCGCAGGCGGCCGGGCAGTTTCATGTCGGGGGTGAGCAGCCAGGCGGTCCAGCCGGCGAAGTGCTGCTTCCAGTGCGCGGCCAGGCGGTCGAAGAAGGCGTCGCCGGCGTTGACCTCCGCCGCCTCCGCGGGCGCGCCGTCGGCGGCATGGCGCTGGCGTGCCAGCGTGCCGCTCTGGAAGAAGCCTTCGCGCCCGCGCGCGCCCGGCGCGGCCGCGCCCCGGGCCTGGCGCCCGGCCACGCCGGCGGCGGCGATGCGCTCGCCATACGGCGGGTTCATCAGCAGCACGCCGGGCTGCGGCGACGGCGGCAGGCGCTGCAGCGCGTCGCCGCCGCGCAGCTGCACGGCGTGCGCCACGCCGGCGCGTTCGGCGTTGCGCTGGGCGAAGTCCACCATGCGGTGCGCCACGTCGCTGCCGAAGATGCGCACGGCCGGATTTTCAGTGCCTTTCGCGCCGCCAACCCTTGCGTGATGGGCGGGGGCAGCTTCTTTTTTGATAGTGTTCCAGAGCACCGGGTCGAAGGGCTTGAGGCGCTCGAAGGCAAAGCGCCGCAGGCCGCCGGCGGGCAGGCCGAGCGCCAGCTGCGCGGCTTCGATGACGATGGTGCCGCTGCCGCAGCAGGGGTCGTACAGCGGTTCGTCCAGCACGCGGCGCTCGGCCGGCAGCCACCAGCCGCTGGCGGCCAGCATGGCAGCGGCCAGGGTTTCCTTCAGTGGCGCGTCGCCCTGCTGCTGGCGCCAGCCGCGCTTGAACAGCGGTTCGCCGGAGGTGTCGATGTACAGCGTGGCCTCGTCGGCGGTGAGGTGCGCCGTCACCCGCACATCCGGCACGCGGGTGTCGATGCTGGGGCGCACGCCGCCGGCGTGGGCGCGGAAGCGGTCGGCCACGGCGTCCTTCAGGCGCAGGGTGGCGAAGTTCAGGCTCTTCAGCGGGCTGCCCTGGGCGGTGACGTCGACCCGGAAGCTTTGCCGGGCGGCAAACCAGGTTTCCCACGGCACGCCCTCGGCCAGGCGGTACAGGTCGTCCTCGCTGGCATAGGGACCGTGGGCCAGCTCCACCAGCACGCGCTGGGCCAGCCGGCTGCACAGGTTGAGGCGCATCAGCTCGCGCCAGCCGCCCTGCACGCGCACGCCGCCGCGCACGGTAACGAGGTCCTGGCCGGCCAGGCCGGTGAGGCCGTGCACCTCGTGCGCCAGGAATTCCTCGACGCCGCCGGCGCAGGGAAGAAAGAGGGTCAGTGCCATGGTCGGGGGGCGGCGAAAGTCCGGGCGGCAGCCGTGCCGGAGAGGATCGCGGACAGGTTCAGGTGCACTGGATTGCTTTTATTTGGATAGCTGCCTGCGCTTGCTGCGTATGGGCTGAAGGCTGATTTCCTTCTTGTTTCGTGAACCAGCTTGGGTACCTTCAACCGTTCGGGCTGAGCCTGTCGAAGCCTTGCGCGAGGTGTTGTCGCATCTCTCGCCGTGGCGCCCTCTGGCAGCGCCGCAAGCCGACCGGCCAGTGGCGGTACCCCCTCGAGGGAGGTGGCGCAACAACGCGAAGCCTGTGGAGCCTGGGGGTGGGCCACTACGCCACTGCCTTGCGCAGGCTCGCCACCGGGATGCGCATGGCTTCGCGGTACTTGGCGACGGTGCGGCGGGCGCAGTCGATGCCCTGCTCCTTCAGCATGTCGGCGAGCTGGTTGTCGGAGAGCGGCTTGGTGGCGCTTTCGGCGGCGATGAACTGCTTGATGAGCGCGCGCACCGCGGTGCTGGAGGCGTTGCCGCCGGTTTCGGTGCCGAGAGCGGAACCGAAGAAGTACTTGAGCTCGAAGGTGCCCTGCGGCGTGGCCATGTACTTGGCGGTGGTCACGCGCGAGATGGTGGATTCGTGCACGCCCAGTTCGTCGGCCAGCTCGCGCTGCACCATGGGGCGCATGGCGAGTTCGCCGTGCACGAAGAAGTTCTTCTGCCGCTCGACGATGGCCTGCGACACGCGCAGGATGGTGTCGAAGCGCTGCTGGATGTTCTTGATGAACCAGCGCGCCTCCTGCAGGCGCTGCACCAGGGCCTGGTGGTTCTCGCCGCCCTTGCCGCCGCGCAGCGCGTTGGCGTAGATGTCGTGCACGCGCAGGCGCGGCATGACGTCGGGGTTGAGCTGCACGCGAAAGCGCGGCTGGGAGCCACCACCGACCATGGAGACGATGACGTCCGGCACCACCACGTTGCGTTCCACGTCGGCGAAGCGGCGGCCGGGCTTGGGCTCCAGGCGGCTGATGAGCTGCATGGCAGCGCGCACATCGTCCTCGCTGGTGCCGGTGGCCTGGGCCAGGCGTTTGGCGTCGCGCTTGGCGAGCGACTCCATGGCGCCGTGCTGGGCGCAGACGGCCAGGGCGGTGGCGATGGTGTGCTGCCGCTCCTCGTCGTCGCCCGCGTCCTCCCGCAGGGCCTTGAGCTGCAGCGTGAGGCATTCGGCCAGGTCGCGCGCGCCCACGCCCGCCGGCTCGAGCGACTGCAGCAGCTTCAGCGCCATGGTGAAGCGGTGCACCAGTTCCTCGAGCTGTTCGAGGTCGTCGTCGGCGTCCGTCAGGGTGGCGGCCAATTGCGCCAGCGAGTCCTCCAGGTAGCCGTCGTCGTTGAGCGATTCGATCAGGAAGCGCAGCGCCGCCGTGTCTTCCGGCGTCAGCCGCAGGGACAGGGCCTGGCGGTGCAGGTGCTCGGTGAGCGCCTCCTGGGGCGCCGGGCGCTCGCCGGGGTCGAGTTCGTCGTCGCCGTCGCTGGCGCCGCTCAGGCGCGCCGGGGCCTCGCCGCCCCATTCGCCGTCGTCAGGGGTGACCTCGACGCTGCCGTCACCCTCCCAGCCTTCCTGGCCCGGAAAATCCGAATCCGAAGCGCCCTCAGCCCCCGCTTCATCGCCGCCGCCAGCTCCTGAATCGAGAGCACTCTCGGTGGCACGGTCGCCTTCGCTGACGCGGGTGTCGGCGCGCGTCAGGCCGAATTCCTCGCGCGGTGCCTGGTCGTCGTCAAGCTCCAGAAACGGGTTCTCGTCGAGCATCTGCTCGACCTCGCTGGACAGTTCCAGCGTGGACAGCTGCAGCAGCCGGATCGACTGTTGCAGCTGCGGCGTCAGCGCCAGATGCTGCGAGACCTTGAGCGAGAGCCCCTGTTTCACCGCAGGACCGCTCCAAGGTGAAACACAGCCCCCCCGGGGGGCAGCGAACGAGCAGCGCGAGCGAGCGTGGGGGGCCAGTTCCACCGCAGGACCGCTCCAGGGGGCAATGCACGCCCCGCTACCGAACCCGAATGGATGAGGTCCAACTGCACGACCATCCTTCTCCTCACAACCTGAAATGCTCGCCGAGGTACACCCGGCGCACTTCCGGGTCGGCCACGATCTGGTCGGGCGTGCCGGCCGTCAGCACGCGCCCCTCGCTGATGATGACCGCGTGGTCGCAGATGCCCAGCGTTTCGCGCACGTTGTGGTCGGTGATCAGCACGCCGATGCCACGGTCCTTCAGGAAGGCGATGATGCGCTGGATCTCGATCACGGCGATCGGGTCGATGCCGGCGAAGGGCTCGTCCAGCAGGATGAAGCGCGGCGAGGTGGCCAGCGCCCGGGCGATTTCCACCCGCCGGCGCTCGCCGCCGGAGAGCGAGGGCGCCGGCGCGTCGCGCAGCTCGGCCACGTGCAACTGCTCCAGCAGTTCGGTCAGGCGTTGCTCGATGGCCTCGCGCGGCAGCGGGTGGCCATCGGCGCCGCGCTGCAGTTCCAGCACGGCGCGCACGTTCTCGGCCACGGTGAGCTTGCGGAAGATCGAGGCCTCCTGCGGCAGGTACGACAGGCCCAGGCGCGAGCGGCGGTGGATCGGCATGTGCGCCACCGGCCGGCCGTCGATGTCGATCTCCCCGCCGTCGGCACGCACCAGGCCGACGATCATGTAGAACGAGGTGGTCTTGCCGGCACCGTTGGGGCCCAGCAGGCCCACCACCTCGCCGCTGTCGACGGTGAGCGACACGTCCTGCACCACCTTGCGCGAGCCGTAGGCCTTGCGCAGGCCACGCACCTCGAGCCGGCTGAGCCCGCCCATGCCAACCGACTCCGCCGTCGGCAGCGGCTCGGACAGCATCACCGGTTCCGTCACTTGGCCGCACCCCCGCCGGTACCGGTCATGGCGCCGGACGGCTTGAGCGGCGCCGCAGGCGCGGACGGCGCAGAAGCCCCGGGCTGCGCGCCGTTGCGCGGCGCCAGCACGGCCCGCACCCGGCCCCCGGCGGCGGCCGACGGCGCGCCGTCGCTGCGCTGGGCGCCGTCGACGGTGTAGATCTCGGTGATGTTGTTGTAGACGATCACGCTGCCGAACACTTCGTCCTGCAGTTCGGTGCCGGCCAGGCGCCGCATCTCGGCGCGGCGCAGGAAGCGCACGGTGTCGGTCTTGCTGTCGTACTCGATGGTTTCGCCCTCGCCCTCGATGAACTCGTTCAGCCCTTCGCGCTTCTGGCGGAAAAAGGCGCGCTTGCCGGGCTCGGCCTGCATGGTGCCGAACTGGTTGCCCTGGTCGTCCTGCCGCACGTCAAGGCGCGCACCGCGCATCACGATGGTGCCCTTGGTGAGCACCACCCGGCCGGTGAAGGTGCTGGTCTGGGTCTTGTCGTCGTAGCGCAGGGCGTCCGACTCGATGTTCATGGGCTTGTCGCGGTCGGCCCGCTCGGCCCGGGCCAGGGCCGGCATCAGCCCGATGCCGACCGCCAGACAAACGGCCGCCAGCTTGGAAATCGAGGGTCGGATCATGTAAGGCACGCTTTTTGCTTGTTGTCGTTACGATTGTACGACGCGTGCGGCACCGATTCGCGTCCGGCACCAAGAAAAAGGCCCGCCAAGGCGGGCCCGGGCAATGCCAGACCGGCGTCAGCCGCGTTTGCGTTCTTGCGCAATCAGCGCGTCGGTCAGGGCCAGCATGCGCTCGAAGCCCTTGGCCATGGAACCGTCGGTGTAGTAGCGGCCGGCGATGCCCAGGGCCGGCGTGCCCTCCACCTTGTAGGCGTCCTGCAGCTGCACCGCGCGGCGCACCTTGTTCGCCACGCCGAAGGACTTGTAGATTTCCTCGAACTTGGCGCGGTCCAGGCCCTGCTTGGCCACCCAGTCGAACAGCGCGGCGGGCTGGTCCAGGCGCACACGGTCGACCTGCAGGGCGGTGAACACCTTGCCGTGCACGGGGGTGTCGACCTTGCCCATGGCTTCCAGCGTGTAGTAGATGCGTTGCAGGGGCTCGAAGTTGCTCTGGAAGCCCACGTGCTCCAGGCGCACGGAAACGTCCTTGGGCGCGGCCTTCTTCCATTTCTCGAAGATCGGCTCGAAGTGCATGCAGTGCACGCAGCCGTAGGAGAAGAACTCCACCACCTCGATCTGCGGCGGCTTGGCGTCCACCGGGGCCGGTGTCTTGAGCTCCAGGTAGTCGGTGCCGGCCTTGAAACCGGCAGGCTGCGCCCGTGCCGGCAGGTGGATCAGGCCAGCCAGGGCAGCGCCGGTGGTGGCAAGTGCAAAGTCGCGTCGTTTCATAAGGTTCGTCCGGGATGGAGGTCGGAAACCGGGTTGGAGGGCTTGCGGGGGTGCGAGTTCCTGCGGCGTGCCGTCGGGTGCGCAGCCTGTCACGCGCTCAGCGCGCCACGCGCACCAGCGCCGCGTCCAGGCCGTTGCCGGCCAGGCGTTCCTTGACCCGGTCGGCGGCGTCCTTGTTCTGGAACGGGCCCACGCGCACCCGGTACACGGTGCGGCCGGCCTGCTCGCGCTCGGTCACGCGGGCTTCCACGCCGATCAGCGACAGGCGCGCGCGCTGGCCTTCGGCGTCCTCCGGGGTGCGGAAGGCGCCGGCCTGCACGAAGTAGGTGAACGGATCGGCCGCCGGCGCTGCGGCTGGTGCCGGTGCGGGCGCCGGCGTCACCTGCGTGGCGCGGCCGGTACGGGCGGCGGCGAAGTCGCCCAGCGGATCGTCCGACGGCTTGCCGCGAGCGGGCGCGGAGGCCGAGGCCGCTGCCGCAGCCTTGTCGGGCGTGCGCTTGACCTCGGCCGGCGTCGGCACCGCCACCGGCGGCTTGGCGGCGGCACTGTGGTCGGCCTCGGCCGGCGACGGAATCGGCACGCCGGCCGGCGGCGGGGCCACGCTGCCCACGGTGCCGTTGGCGGCAGGCGCACTGCTCTTGCCGCGCAGCGGTGCGTTGGGATCCCAGTCCTTGTTCTTTTCGGCCTCGGCCGCATCCTGGCCGCTGGAGCGGGAAGCGCCCTTGTTGACGAAGGGCACAGGCACCTTGGCCACGTAGATGGCCACGCCCAGCGCCACCGCCAGGCCGAACACCACGCCCAGGATGATGCCGAGAAACGTACCGCCGCGTTGATTCTTCATGTCTCTTTGAACGCTCACATCTTGGTGGGGGCCGACACGCCCAGCACCGAAAGGCCATTGTGCAATACCTGCGCGGTGGCGGCGATCAGGGCCAGGCGGGCCAGCTTGACGGGCTCGTTGTCCACCAGGATGCGCTCGGCATCGTAGTAGCTGTGGTAGGCCGCAGCCAGTTCGCGCAGGTAGAAGGTGACGTCGTGCGGCGCGAAGTCGGCGGCCGCGGCGGCCAGCATGTCCGGGTACTTGGCCAGCTGCAGCATCAGGGCCTGGGCCGCCGGGGTGTCGAGCGTGCCAAGATCGACAGAGCCCAGTGTGGCCGCATCGCCGCCCCAGGCCTGCAGCACCGAGCAGATGCGGGCGTGAGCGTACTGCACGTAGTACACCGGGTTCTCGTTGTTCTTCTGCACCGCCAGATCGACGTCGAAGGTGTATTCGGTGTCGGGCTTGCGCGAAAGCAGGAAGAAGCGCACCGCGTCGGCGCTGGTCCATTCGATCAGGTCGCGCAGCGTCACGTAGCTGCCGGCGCGCTTGCTGATCTTCACCTCTTCGCCGCCGCGCACCACGCGCACCATGGTGTGCAGCACGTAGTCGGGATAGCCCTGCGGAATGCCCACGCCCGCGGCCTGCAGCCCGGCGCGCACACGGGCGATGGTGCCGTGGTGGTCGGTGCCCTGGATGTTGATGGCGCGTGCGTAGCCGCGCTCCCACTTGGTGATGTGGTAGGCCACATCGGGCACGAAGTAGGTGTAGCCACCTTCGGCCTGACGCCCGTCCGCCGTGGTCGTGGCGGACTTTTTCATCACGCGGTCCTTGTCGTCCCCGTACTCGGTGGTGCGCAGCCACAGCGCGCCGTCCTGCTCGTAGGTCTTGCCGGCGTCGATCAGGCGCTGCACCGTGGCCGCCACCCGGCCGGAGCTGTACAGGCTGGATTCCAGGTAGTACTCATCGAACTTCAGGCGGAAGGCCTGCAGGTCCTTGTCCTGCTCGTGCCTCAGGTAGGCCACTGCGAACTGGCGGATGCCTTCCAGGTCCTCCACGTCGCCGCTGGCGGTGAAGCTGCGGTCGTCGGCCTGCACGGTCTTTTTTGCCAGGAAGTCGGCGGCGATGTCCTGGATGTAGTCGCCGTTGTAGGCGGCCTCGGGCCAGCCGGCGTCGCCGGGCTTGAGCCCGCGGGCGCGCAGCTGCACCGAGTTGGCCAGCGTCTCGATCTGCACGCCGGCGTCGTTGTAGTAGAACTCGCGGTGCACCTGCCAGCCCTGGGTCTCGAACAGGTGGCAGATGGCGTCGCCCAGCGCAGCCTGACGGCCGTGGCCCACGTGCAGCGGGCCGGTGGGGTTGGCGCTGACGAACTCCACCATCATCTTTTCGCCGCGGTCGGGCTGGCTGCCGTAGCGCGCCTGCTCCTGCAACACCTCGCGCACCACCTGCTGCTTGGCGGCGGGCTTGAGGCGGATGTTCAGGAAGCCCGGCCCGGCCAGCTCGATGGCGTCCACCCAGCGACCGAACGCCGGCGTGGCCTCCAGCGCTGCCTTGAGCTGCTCGCCCAGCGCGCGCGGGTTGGTCTTGAGCGTCTTGGCCAGCTGCATGGCCGCGGTGCAGGCCAGATCGCCATGCGCGGCCTGCTTGGGCGATTCGAACGCCGCCTTGTCGCCGGCGCCCGGCGCAAGCTTTTTCAGCTCGCCTGCGAGTGCGGCGAGCAATTCCCTCTTCACGGATTGCATCGGCGGATTCTACGGGGCAGGGCAGCGCCCGGCACTTCATCGGCACTTCATCGGCACTTCAGGCAATCGCTGGCATGATGCGCGCCATGCCCGATGCCCGCCCGGCAGCCCCCACGCTGAGCTGCGTGATGCCCGCCTACAACGAAGCTGCCGCCCTGCCACAGGTGGTGCCGGCGGTGCTGTCGGCACTGCGCGCGCTGGCCACCCGGGTGGAGCTGATCGTGATCGACGACGGCAGCCGCGACGACACCGCCGCCGTGGCCGAGCGGCTGGCCGCCGAGCACCCGGAACTGGTGCTGATCCGCCTGTCGCGCAACTTCGGCAAGGAGGCAGCACTGTCCGCCGGGCTGGACGCCGCACGCGGCGACGCCGTGGTGATGATGGACGCCGACGGCCAACACCCCTTGCCGCTGCTGGCGCAGATGCTACAGGAATGGAAGCGTGGTGCGGACGTGGTGTACACGGTGCGGCGCAGCCGCGCCGACCAGAGCGCGCTGTACCGGCGCCTGGCGGCCGCGTTTTACGGGCTGGTCAACTGGGGCGGTCGCGTGCGCGTGCCGGCCGACGCCGGCGACTACCGCCTGCTGGACCGGCGCGTGGTGGAGGCCCTCAAGGCGCTGCCCGAGCGCCACCGCTTCATGAAGGGCCTGTACGCCTGGGTGGGCTTCCACAGCGTGGCGCTGGATTACGAGCCGCTGCCGCGGCTGGCCGGCCACAGCCACTACGGCGTGAGCGGAGCACTGCGCCTGGGCACCACCGGGCTGCTGGCCTTCTCGGCCACGCCGCTGCGCCTGCTGGGCGCGCTGGGTGTGCTGCTCGCGCTGCTGGCGCTGGGCTACGGCGGCTGGGTCATCGTCGAATACTTCTGGCTCGGCATCGACGTGCCGGGCTACGCCACCATCGTCGCCGGCATGATGTTCCTCTCGGGCGTGCAGCTGATGTCGATCGGCCTGCTGTCCGAGTACGTGGCCCGCATCTACGACGAGGTCAAGCAGCGGCCGCTGTACCTGGTGGCCGGCCGCAGTGGGCAGGGGCTGGCGCCGCCCGCCGAAGCCCCGCCAGGCACTCAGGCCCCATGAGGCGCGCCGCCACCGGCTTCTGGTTCGTGGCCGTGGGCGCGGCCGCGGCGCTCACGCACGCGACGGTGTTCGGCCTGACCAAGCCCCTGGTCTGGCCGGAACTGGCCAACGCGCTGGGCTTCGGCGTGGCCTTCTTCGTCAGCTTCACCGGCCACCGGCGGCTCAGCTTCCGCGACGCCGGTACCAGCGTGTCGCAGAGCCTGGTGCGCTTCGCCGCCACGGCGCTGGCCGGCTTCGCGGTCAACGAGGCGGTGTTCGTACTGCTGCTGCGCGTGCTGCACTGGCCATCGTGGCCGGCGCTGATCGGTGCCTTGCTGGTCGCCGCCGGGCAGACCTTCCTGCTGAGCCGGTTCTGGGCGTTCCGGCGCTAGGGCGCCATCCGCGGCCGCCTGGCCGTCAACTTACCCGGCGCAGGTCCGTCCTGCCGCGGCGGAAGAGCCCTCTGCCGCGTCGGAGCGGTACAGGCGCCAGCCAGTGCCTTCGAAAGCCAGCTTCCAGCCCTCGGGCACGCCCGCGCTCGCGGCAGTGCCGCGCTTGACCACCAGCCACTGGCCGGGCTGGTGCGCAGCGGCGTCCAGCACGTCCGGCGTGCGCAGCAGGCGATCGCCCAGCGCGGGCTGGAAATCGGCAGCCTCGAACAGCTCGCGCTCCCAGCTGTCGCCGGTTTCGGCGCGCAGGCGCGGCCAGTCGGCCACCACCACCATCGGCTGGCGCAGGCCGGCGGCGAAGGGCAGGTCGTACGGGAAGCCGCCGGCCGCGTACACGGTGTCGCCGGGGGCAGCGCGGCAGGCCAGTTCGCGCGCCACGTCGTGGGCCAGCTTGTCCTGCGCCTCGTGGGTGAACACCAGGGTCACCACCACCGCGGCGGCCAGCGGCAGCGCCGCCAGCGCCGCGAACCAGCGCCCGGCATGGCGCCGCCCGGCCACGGCGCGCTGCCAGCCCAGCGCCGCCAGCAGCGCCAGCGGCGGCATCACCGGCAGGATGTAGCCGATCAGCTTGGAGCGCGGGACGGAGAAGAACAGCACGATGGCGGCGAGCCAGATCCAGGCCAGCGAGACCGCTTCGTTCGCTCTCTTTTCAGTAGCTGGCTGCACCCGTCTGGCGCCGGCAAAGCCCTCGTAGACCGCAAAAAATCCCCAGGGGAAGAGCAGCAGCAGCACCGCCACCAGGTAGAACCACCAGGGCTGCTGGTTGTTGAAGCCGCCGCCGGTGTAGCGCGCGAACTGCTGCACGCCGAACAGGTAGTCCCACAGCCCCGGGTACTGGCGGGCAGCGAGCACGAACCAGGGCACGGCGATCAGCGCGAACAGCGCCAGCCCGCTCAGCCACGGCAGGCGCGGCACCTTGCGCCACTGGCGCGTCCAGCTGATCCAGACGAACAGCACCAGCCCCGGCAGCGCCATGCCGATCAGGCCCTTGGTCAGCACGCCCAGCGCGCTGACGGCGAAGCCCGCGCGCGCCCAGCCGGCGTGCGGCCGCTCGCCGTGCAGCAGCGACAGCGCGAAGCACCAGACGGTGGTGGCGATCCAGGCCGCCACGCCCATGTCGTGGTTGACGTACTGGCCGCCCAGCAGCACCGCCACGCTGGTGCCCAGCATCAGCGCTGCGCGCCGGGCCACGGCCTCGTCCAGCAGGCGGCGCACCGCCACATACAGGCCGGCCACCATCAACATCGCCAGCAGCACGCCGGGCAGGCGTGCCGCCCAGGGCGTGATGCCGAACACCGCCATGCTCGCCGCCTGCAGCCAGTGCGACAGCGGCGGCTTGTGGAACAGGGGCAGGCCGTCCATGCGGGGAATCAGCCAGTCGCCCGAAACCAGCATCCAGCGGCTGATGTCGCCGTAGCGCCCCTCGTCGGGTACCGACAGCGGGCGCAGCGCCGCCAGCACCAGCAGCAGCGCGGCCAGCAGGGCCATCAGCAGGCCGAAGCGCGGGGTGGAGGATCGAGCGGACAAGGGAAAGGGCGCGGCCGGATCGGCCGCGCCATGCGAGAGAGAGACGTTCACACGGCCGCAGTGTAGAGGTCGCTGCCCCTTTGAAGCTGAACGCCGGCTGAAGCGCACTGCGCAGCAAACGCCGGGCTGGCCAAGTGCGCATATTCCCAGGCGCGCGCCGCGGCGATGGCGTCGCCACCTTCGCTGCCCGCCGTCTGCGGCAGGGCCGGGTGGCACATCAGCACCGTGCCGGCCGGCGCGCGGGCCAGCCAGGTGGCCATGTGGCGCGCGTAGCCGGCCTCGCCACCGGAGAAATCGTAGATGCCCGACAGCCATTTCGCCCATGGAAGACGGGCGCCGGCAGCTATGGATTCAAGAGCATTCGCCCCCATCCAGCCGATCACCCGGCTCTTCAGGTCGCGCAGGCCCGCGGGCGCGCGCGACACGCGCAGCCACGGCGCCTGGGCGCCATAGCGCCGGGCCAGCAACTCGACCAGCGGCTCGCGGATGCCGGCGAACTGCTGCACGTGCTGGTGGCCGTCCACGTGGTCCGGGGGTGCCTGCCAGGCGGCCTCGAAGGCGTCGAGCTGGCGCTCGATCACGGCCCGTGCCGCCGCGCGGTCGAAGCCGCCCAGCAGCGCGCGCCGCATGGCCGCACCCAGCGGCAGGCCGTGGCCGGCGGCGACGGCGAAGTCGCTGGTGAAATCCAGGTGCAGCCCGACGTCGAGCCGCCCACGCAACTCGCGCAGCGGCGCCGCGTCTTCCGGCCAGCGCGGCGCCAGCACCATGGCGCTGGTGGCCGTGAGCCGGCCGCCCAGGGCCAGCCGGCGCACGGCCTCGGACACGCTGGCGCTGCAGGCGTAGTCGTCGGCGCACAGCACCACCGGGCGCAGCGCCGCCGTCATGGGCACACCACCCCGCAAGCGCCGCCGTGCGCCACCGCCAGGCGCCACTGGGCATCGTCGATGCCCGGCGGCGGCGTGCCCTCCGGCACCGTGCCGCCACCCGGCCACCAGACCCAGCCCGGCATCAGCGGCCGGGCGCCGGGCGGCACCTGGCAGGCCGGCGCCACCGTCACGGCACGCGCCCGCTGCAATTCGGCCGCGCCGACCCAGGGGCTGCGGGCCAGGCTGCCGTCGATCAGCACTTTGGGATCGCCGGGCAGTGCCAGGGCCAGCGCGCCCGCCACACCATAGGGGCCGCTCACGATCTCCGGCGGCCCGCCCAGTGCCGCGCGCGCACCTGCGTCGAGCGCCTGTGCCGGCGCATGGAAATCGCGGCTCGACCACTGGCTGCCGCAGCCCGGCCCGGGCGCCGCCTGCGCGCCGTACCACGCCTCGCCAGCCAGCAGCAGCTGCAGCGCCAGGAACACCGCCCAGGCCGCCCCCGGCAGGCCGCGCTGCGTCAGCGGCTGCCACAGGCGCGGCAAGAACTGCAGCAGCGCGGGAATCGTCCAGAGCGCGAACGCCGTGCTCCACTTGGGTTGCAGGTGGATGCCGCCCAGCAGCCCCAGCGCGGCCATCACCAGCGCCGGCCCCAGCCCCCAGAGCAGCAGGTAGTCGCGCCGCAGCCGCGCGGCCGGCGCGTCGGCTTCGGTCGCCGGCACCGACGCCGGCATGCCACCGCCCAGGCGCAGCACCAGCGCCACCGCCGCCAGCAGCAGCCAGGCCGGCAGCAGGCGGTTGGCCATCCAGTCGGCGAGCCACCAGAACGTGGCCGCCGGCCTCTGCAGCCAGGGCAGATGGGCTGCCAGGCTGCTCTGTTCGGCATACCGCAGCGGCGCAACGCCCGACTGCACCAGCCACACCGCGTGCGGCGCGAACACCAGCGCCGCCACCAGTGCCGCCAGCGCCAGCCCGGCCCGCTGCGCCGGCACGCGCCAGCCGCCGATGCGCAGCCACCACAGGCCCACGCACAGCGCCACCACCGCCATCTGGTACTTGGCCAGCAGGCCCAGACCCAGCAGCAGGCCGACGCCCGACCAGCCCGTCGGCGTGGGCCGCTGCGTGACCGCCCACAGCCGCGCGATGGTGGCGGCCGTGAGCACCATCATCACCGTGTTGTGGTTGAAGTAGTCGAGCCGCTCGGTGGAATAGGTGAGGCACAGCGCCGCCAGCAACGCCAGCAGCGCGAAACCGCGGCCGGCCAGCCGCTCCAGCAGGCGCGCGTAGAGCACCAGCGTGATCAGCACGCACAGACTGCCCAGCAGCGCCGCCACCCAGGCCGCGTGGCCGAGCACGGCGGTGGCGCCGGCCAGGATCCAGCTCGGCAGCGGCGGATGCTTGTAGTAGCCCCAGGCCAGCGTGCGCGACCACAGCAGCTGTTCGATGTTGTCGATCGGCGGCGTCAGCCGCACGGCGGCCAGCAGGCCCAGCCACACCGCCGTGAACAGCGCCAGGGCCAGCCACAGCAGCCGCTCGCGCGGCGCCTCGGCCGCGCCGGAGCGGACCGCCAGGGGACCTGGACCGGTGGCCTGCACGGCAGCCGTCAGCCGAAGCCGCGCGCCATGAACACCGCCGGCAGCGGGATCAGCGTGCCGATGTGGGCGGCGATCATCAGCCGCCGGCGCTCGCGCTGCACCTCGGGCGCGGCGGGCAGCGCGCCACCGCTGTCCAGCGCCGTCAGCCAGCGCCTGAAGCTGCCCGTGGGCCCCACGGCCAGCACCGCCATGCCGGCCAGCATCAGCAGCTTCAGGTGCAGCAGGCCGTTGCCCCAGTACCAGCCGAAGCCCTTGGCGCCCCACCAGGTGCGCGCCAGGCCGGTGACCAGCACGGCCGCCATGCCCACCAGGTAGAGCCGGTTCACGCGCACCAGCCGCCGCAGCGCCGCCGCGTTCAGCCATTCGCTGCGGCACAGCACCGCCGCGCTGGTGAGAAACACGAACATGGTCAGGAACGCGGCGATGTGCAGAAACGCGAGCAGGGCTTCGAGCATGGGTACGGGGCGGGCGCGGATGGGCGCATTGTCCCATCGCCCGGCGTGAAAAACTTGGCACCTGCCGGAAGCCCCCGCCGCCGGCCAGGCGGCCTTCCGACGGGTGTCCATTGCCACCCGCTAACATGGCGCGGCGGCCAGGCCGCCCCCACTTTCGCGATCACCGACCATGTCCGCTCCACCGCCCTCCACGTCCAGGCCGCGCGTCGACGTGCGCCAGCTCTCGGTCGTGCAGCTGCAGGCCCTGGCCGGGCGCGGCAGCCGGCGCGCCCAGGCCGAACTGGAGGCGCGCATGGCCGAGCCGCCGCCGGCCGCCGCGCCGCGCGACGCTGCGCCGGTGAGGGCGCGCCCCGCCGGCGACCGCCCCGCCACCACGCCTGGCCAACTGGCGCCGCCGATGCCCATGCCTGCCCACCTGAGCCGCCTGGCCCAGGCGCCTGCCGAGACGATGGTCGGGACCAGCGCCGGCGCGACCGAAGAAGACCCGCGCATCCACCAGCTGCAGATGCTGGCCCAGCAGGACAGCGCGGCCACGCGCTTTCGTGACCTGCCGCAGCTGATCGGTCTGCTGCTGCTGGTCTGGGGCGCGCTGATGCTGTTCGGCGGCCTGGTGATGCTGACGCACACGGGCGGCAGCTACTACGCCGTGCTCAGCCTGGGCACCCTGGCCGTGGGCTGGCTGCTGTGGAAGAACAGCGCCTGGGCGATGTACCTGCAGCCGGTGCTCGTGCTGGTAGCGCTGGGCTGGAGCTGGCAGGCCGGCGGGCACAGCGTGTTCAGCATGCTGGTGCAATCGGCGCCGGTATGGATCCCGGCCTGCTGGTTGCCGGTGCCGCAGGTGCGCGAGCCGCTGCTCTAGGGCCTGTTAACGCTTATTTTGGGTGATGCGCCCAAAAATAGCGTTAACAGGCCCCAGTTTCATGGTGTTTTTTGGCCGCCAGCCCTTTCAGGGCGGGCGCAGCCAGCTATCTAAACCGCAGCAATCCTCGCATTGACCGACCTATCCGGGCCCGTCGTCGCCGGCCCGCTGTGACGTCAAAGGCCCGCGCCCACCGCTGCACCTCGAGCCTCGATGGCCGCCGGCATGATCGGTCCTGATGATTGCCCCGCGCAGCCGCCCGGTCGCCAGACCTGCCCCGCGCGGGCCGGCGCGGCAAATCGACTAAAGTTCAGCTGGTAAGACGAGGGCAGGGCCGCGCGGCGGCTCCAGCCTTGCTTTGTTCGACGAGGAAACCATGAACGACCGCATCAAGACCCACGACCTGCAGGTGGCCAGGCCCCTGTACGACTTCGTCAACCAGGACGTGCTGCGCGACCTGAAAATCGCCCCCGAGCATTTCTGGAAGGGCTTTTCCGCCATCGTCACCGACCTGGCGCCCAAGAACGCCGCCCTGCTGGCCGAGCGCGACCGCCTCCAGGCCGAACTGGACAAGTGGCACACCGCCAACCCCGGCCCGATCACCGACATGAAGGCCTACCGCGCCTTTCTGGAAGGCATCGGCTACCTGGTGCCGGCGCCCGCCAAGGTCAAGGTGGACACGAAGAACGTGGACGCCGAGCTGGCCATCCAGGCCGGCCCGCAGCTGGTGGTGCCGATCCTGAACGCCCGCTACGCGCTCAACGCCGCCAACGCGCGCTGGGGCTCGCTATACGACGCGCTCTACGGCACCGACGTCATCCCCGAGACCAAGGGCCTGGAAAAGGGCGGCAAGTACAACCCGAAGCGCGGCGCCAAGGTGATCGACTGGGCACGCCACATGCTCGACCGCGTGGCGCCGCTGAAGAAGGGCTCGCACGTCGGCTCCAGGGCCTATGCCGTGAAGGACGGCGAGCTGGTGGTCACGCTGGCGGACGGCAGGAAGAGCAAGCTGGAGCACCCCAGGCAGTTCGTCGGCTACCAGGGCGACGCCAAGAAGCCCGGCTCGATCCTGCTGGTGCACAACGGCCTGCACCTGGACATCCGCATCGACCCGCAGTCGCCCATCGGCAAGACCGACCCGGCCGGCATGGCCGACGTGGTGGTGGAAGCGGCCGTCTCCACCATCCTCGATCTGGAGGATTCGGTGGCCGCCGTGGACGCCGAGGACAAGGTGCTGGGCTACCACAACTGGCTGGGCATCCTGCGCGGCACGCTGACCGAATCGTTTGACAAGGGCGGCAAGGTGATGACGCGCGGCCTCAACCCCGACCGCTTCTACACCAAGCCCAGCGGCAAGGGCCAGGTGCGCCTGCACGGCCGCTCGCTCATGTTCGTGCGCAACGTCGGCCACCTGATGACCAACCCGGCCATCCTCTACAAGGCCGCCGACGGCAAGTGGAAGGAAATCCCCGAAGGCATCATGGACGCGGCGATCACCACCGCCATCGCCATGTACGACCTGCGCCGCATGGGCGAGAACGGCATCCGCAACTCGCGCACCGGCAGCGTCTACATCGTCAAGCCCAAGATGCACGGCCCGGCCGAAGTGGCCTTCGCGGGCGAGCTGTTCGGCCGCGTGGAGCAGGTGCTCGGCCTGCCGGAATACACCGTCAAGCTCGGCATCATGGACGAGGAGCGCCGCACCAGCGTCAACCTGGCGGCCTGCATCGACGCCGCCAAGCACCGCGTGGCCTTCATCAACACCGGCTTCCTTGACCGCACCGGCGACGAGATGCACACCTGCATGACCGCCGGCCCGGTCTACCGCAAGGGCGACATGAAGACCAGCGCCTGGATCCAGGCCTACGAGAAGAACAACGTCGACGTCGGCCTGGCCTGCGGCCTGCGCGGCAAGGCGCAGATCGGCAAGGGCATGTGGGCCATGCCCGACCTGATGGCCGAGATGATGAAGCAGAAGATCGGCCATCCCAAGGCCGGCGCCAACACCGCCTGGGTGCCCAGCCCCACCGGCGCCACGCTGCACGCCATGCACTACCACCAGGTTGACGTGCCGGCACTGCAAAAGCAGATGGAAAAGGCGCTGGGCAAGGAAGACGCCGCCGCCCGCCGCGACGCCGCGCTGGCCGGGCTGCTGCAGATCCCGGTGGTCACCGAGGCCAAGTGGACCGATGCGGAGAAGCAGCAGGAGCTGGACAACAACGCCCAGGGCATCCTGGGCTACGTGGTGCGCTGGGTCGATCAGGGCGTGGGCTGCTCCAAGGTGCCCGACATCCACGGCGTGGGCCTGATGGAAGACCGCGCCACGCTGCGCATCAGCAGCCAGCACATGGCCAACTGGCTCAAGCACGGCGTGGTGAGCGACGGTCAGGTGCGCGCCACGCTCAAGCGCATGGCGGCCCTGGTGGACCAGCAGAACTCGGGTGACAAGGCCTACCACGACATGGCCGGCCACGAAGACAGCAGCGCCGCCTACAAGGCCGCCTGCGACTTGGTGTTCAAGGGCACGGCGCAGCCGAGCGGCTACACCGAGCCGCTGCTCCACGCCTGGCGCCAGAAGGTCAAGGCCGCGGCCTGAGCCACCGGCGTACCGGGGCCTGCCCCGGCCAGCAAAAGCGGCGCCCTCGGGCGCCGCTTTTCATGGTCAAATCTGCTGTAAGCCCTTGCAGGACGGGTGCAGGCAGCTATGCAAACATGAGCATCAGACGCGCACGCCCTGCTTTTCCAGCTTGGTCTTGCAGGCCACGCAGTGCTGCGTCATCGGCTCGACCTTGAGGCGCTCGAACGGGATGTTGCAGCCGCATTCCTCGCACTGCCCGTAGCTGCCCTCGTCCATCTGCTCGAGCGCGCGGTCGATGCGGCGCAGCTCGGCCAGGTCCAGCGCCGTCAACGCCTCGTCGACCTCGCGGGTCTGGTTCTTCAGGCGGCCCGCCTCGTCCTGCGACACGCTGCCGGCGGTGTTCTCGGCCGGCGCCAGATTGGCACGGTTGTCTTCCATCTGCACGTTCAGCTCATCCTTGCGCTTCATGAGCAGATGCTTGAGTTCCTTCAGTTGCGATTCGGTCAACGCTTGCGACATGATCCTTGCACTCCGGCAGTCCTTCCAGTGCCAACCCACGGCGGGTTGGCGCCACAGCAAGCAGAATACCACCGTGCCAGCCGATCCCTGGGCCCCGCCCGACCCCACCCGCTGCCCCCTGTGCGGGCAGCCGAACACCTGCGCCATGGAGCTGGAAAAAGCCACCGGCCAGCCGCAGCCGCCGTGCTGGTGCACGCGCGCGACGTTCGATCCGGCCGCGCTGGCGGCGATCCCCGCCGAAGCCCGTGGTCTCGCCTGCCTGTGCAGCGCCTGCGCCGCGGGCGGCGGCGTGCGGCAGCGCCTCAGTTGACGGGTTTGTTGGCCGGCCGCGCCAGCCACTGCGCGATGGCCTTGGCCGAGGCGTCGCTCACCTGGCGGTGCACCACCACGCCGCGCCCGCCAGAGCCGATCTCGCGTATTTCCTCCAGCCAGTGGTCGGCCGTCTTGGCCGGGTCGCGGTCGCCGCGCGCGGCCCGGTCCTGCAGCGACTTGAACGATGGTGCGTCGCCTCGCGGCTGGGCGCCGTGGCAGTTGACGCAACCCATCTGCGCCGCCAGGCTGGCGCCTTCCAGCACCGTGGGCGCCTCGGCGGGCGCGGTGCCCTGCGCCAACACGGCCGTGCAGGCCAGCGCGCCCGCGGCGCCAACGATCAGCCGGGCTGCCCGGCGGGCAGGCTGCAATCCCAAGGACGACATGCGCTTCTTCATGCGGGCCATGATAGCGCCGCACCCGTGACCCCGGCCAGAGCCTGTCCGCGCTATGCTGCCCCCTGACCCGCCTGCCGCATGACCGACACACCCAGCCACCCGCCCGGCAGCTCCGCCGAACTGCGCGCCCGCCACGGCGAGCGCTACCGCTGGCTGCTGCTGTTCTCGGTGATGGTGGGCACGATGGCCTCGATCATGTCGTCCACCGTGGTCAACGTGGCGATCCCGGGGCTGTCGCACCAGTTCGTGCTCGGCCAGGCGCGCGCGCAATGGGTGACCAGCGGCTTCATGGTGGCGATGACGGTGTCAATGCTCACCACGCCCTGGATCCTGGGGCGCTTCGGCTACCGCGCCACCTACGCCGGCTGCATGGTGATGCTGCTGGCCGGCGGCACGCTGGGCGGCTTCGCGCAGAACTTTCCGCTGGTGCTGGCGGCGCGGGTGATGGAAGGCCTGGCCGCCGGCGTGGTGCAGCCGATACCGGCCATCATCATCATGCGCGCCTTCGAGCCGCACGAGCAGGGCCGCGCCAGCGGCGTGTTCGGCATGGGGGTGGTGCTGGCACCGGCCATCGGCCCTTCCATCGGCGGCCTGCTGGTCGACTGGTTCGGCTGGCGATCGATCTTCTTCATGGTGGTGCCGTTCTGCCTGGCCGCGCTCTGGCTGGGCCGGCGCTACGTGCCGGTGACCGGCCCGGGTGACCGCGCCAGCGACCGCGACACCCCGCTCGACTGGACGGGCCTGGCCATCGGCAGCGTCGGCACGCTGAGCCTGCTGAACGGCCTCGTCTCGCTGCGCAGCGGCCCGGCCTGGGAGGCCGGCGCGCTGCTGGCGCTGGCGGCGGCCGCGTTCGCCGGCTTCGCCCTGTGGCTGCGCTGGCTGCCGCGCAAGGGCCGGCCGCCGCTGATGAACCTGGCACTGTTCGGCTACCGGCCCTTCGCCATGGGCGCGCTGGTGGCGCTGATCTACGGCACGGCGCTGTTCGGCTCCACCTACCTGCTGCCGGTGTACATGCAGATGGCGCTCGGGCTGTCGGCGGCGCACGTGGGCACCATCCTGCTGCCTTCCGGGCTGGTGCTGGCGGGCGCCATCGCCGTGGTGGCGCGCATGGCCGACCGCATGCCCGCCAACCGGCTGGTGAACGTGGGGCTGGCGCTGCTGGCGCTGTCGTTCGCCGGCATGGTGACCGTGGGGCTGGGCAGCAGCGTGTGGCTGCTGATGGGCTGGACCGTCGTCGGCCGCATCGGGCTGGGCTTCATCCTGCCCTCGCTCAACCTGGGCGCCATGCGCGGGCTCGACAAACCGCTGGTGCCGCAGGCCTCCAGCGTGATCAATTTCGTGCGCATGCTGGGCGGCGCCGCGGGGGTGAGCCTGTGCGGCATCGCGCTGGAATGGCGCCTGGCCGCGCACGGCGATTCGCTCACGCGCGCGCACCTCAGCCCGGAGCGCATCGCCGCCTTCAACGAGGTGTTCCTGATGCTGGCCGCGCTGTGCGCGCTGGCCATGCTGGCGGCGCGCCACCTGCGGCCCACCGTGCGCCTGGAATCCGGCCAGATCGAGGACCGCTGACATGTGCCAGCTGCTTGGGATGAACTGCAACACGCCGACCGACGTGACCTTCAGCTTCGCCGGCTTCGCCCAGCGCGGCGGCCGCACCGACCACCACGCCGACGGCTGGGGCATCGCCTTCTTCGAAGGCCGTGGCGCGCGCCTGTTCATCGACAAGGAGCCGGCCTGCGATTCGCCCGTGGCCGAGCTGATCCGCCGCTACCCGATCAAGAGCCGGCACGTGATCTCGCACATCCGCAAGGCCACCTACGGCGCGGTGATGCTGGAGAACTGCCACCCCTTCGTGCGCGAGCTGTGGGGCCGCTACTGGGTGTTCGCCCACAACGGCGACCTGCACGGCTACGCGCCCACGCTGCACGGCCACTTCAGGCCCGTGGGCAGCACCGACAGCGAGCAGGCCTTCTGCTGGCTGATGCAGGAGCTGGACAAGGCGCACGCCAGCGTGCCCAGCGTGCCGGAGATGACGCGCACGCTGGCCGAGCTGGTGCCGCAGGTGGCGCGCTTCGGCACCTTCAACATGCTGCTCTCCAACGGCGAGGCGCTGTGGGCGCACGCCTCCACCAAACTCTGCTACATCGTGCGCCAGCACCCGTTCGCCACCGCGCGGCTGGCCGACGAGGACCTGGCCGTCAACTTCGCCGAACACACCACGCCCGACGACCGCGTGGCCGTGGTCGCCACCACGCCGCTCACCAGCGACGAGGCCTGGACGCCCTTCGCGCCCGGCGAGCTGAAGGTGTTCCAGGACGGCCTGCCGCTGGCCATCTGATCCACCAGTCACTCCCAAAACCGTAGCTGCCTGCGCCCGCCACCAAAGGGCTGGAGGCCGATTTTCTTCTGAAATATCTCGCCGACCATCCCGCGGGCCAGCGGCTGCCACGCCCTCAGCGCTTCATGAAATCCACCGCGCCCTCGCGCCCCGGCACCGCCAGCCGCACCTGCTGCGGCGCGCTGTCGGCCAGCAGGCGGCCGGCGCGCCAGACCTTCAGGCGCGGCGCTCGCAGGCGGATCGCCTCGGTCACGCCGGCGGCCTGCAGCAGCACGAAGCTGGCGGCCTTGCCGGGCTCGATGCCGTAGTCGGTCAGGCCCATCACGCGGGCGGCGCGGGTGGTCACGGCGTCGAAGCAGTCGCGGATGCCGGCCTGGCTGGTCATCTGCGCCACGTGCAGGCCCATGTGCGCCACCTCCAGCATGTCGCCGCTGCCCAGGCCGTACCACGGGTCCATCACGCAGTCGTGGCCGAAGGCGACGTTCACGCCAGCGGCCAGCAGCTCTGGCACGCGCGTCATGCCGCGCCGCTTGGGGTAGGTGTCGTGCCGGCCCTGCAGCGTGATGTTGATCAGCGGGTTGGCCACCACGCTGACGCCGCTTTCGGCCACCAGCGGCAGCAGCTTGCTGACGTAGTAGTTGTCCATGCTGTGCATCGAGGTGCAGTGGCTGCCATTCACGCGGCCCTGCAGGCCCAGCCGCTGCGCCTCGAAGGCCAGGGTCTCGATGTGGCGCGAGAGCGGGTCGTCGCTCTCGTCGCAGTGCATGTCCACCGGCAGGCCGCGCGCGGCGGCCTGCTGGCACAGCAGCCTCACGCTGGCGGCGCCGTCGGCCATGGTGCGCTCGAAGTGCGGGATGCCGCCCACCACGTCCACGCCCAGGTCGAGCGCGCGCGTCAGGCTGTCCACGCCGCCCGCGGTGCGCAGCACGCCGTCCTGCGGGAAGGCCACCAGTTGCAGGTCGATATACGGCGCCACGCGCCGCTTCACCTCCAGCATGGCGCGCACCGGCAGCAGGCTGGGGTCGCTGGTGTCCACGTGGCTGCGGATGTGCAGCAGCCCGCGCGCCACCGCCCAGTCGCAGTAGGCCAGCGCGCGCTCCACCAGCGCCTCCTCGGTCAGCAACGGTTTCAGCTCGCCCCACAGCGCGATACCTTCCAGCAGCGTGCCGCTCTGGTTGACGCGCGGCAGCCCGTAGCTGAGCGTGGCGTCCATGTGGAAGTGCGGGTCGCAGAACGGCGGGCTGAGCAGCATGCCGCCGGCGTCCACCGCCTCGTGCGCGGGCGCCTGCAGGCCGGGCGTGACCTCGACGATGCGGCCGTCCTGCACCGCCACGCTGACGTCGGTGCGGCTGTCGGGCAGGGTGGCGTGGGTGACGAGCAGGTCGAGCATCGGGAGACTCCTCAGGGTCAGGCCACGTGCCGCCGGTAGCTGGCCAGCAGCAGCGCCAGCGCCGCCATGCCGCCGGCGCAGCTGCGGTTCAGGCGGCGCAGGCCCGTGGGCGACAGCCAGCGCAGCGCCTGCCGGCCGGCCAGCGCGTAGGCCAGCATGACGAGCGCGTCGATGGCGACGAACAGCGCGCCCAGCACCGCGTATTGCAGCGCGGCGGGCCGCGCCGGATCGACGAACTGCGGCAGGAAGGCGGCGAAGAACAGCAGCGCCTTGGGGTTGGTCAGAGCCACCCCCAGGCTGCGCAGCAAGGCGGCGCGTCCCTGCACCGCGCGGCCGGCCACGCCGGGCAGCGTGGCGCGCAGGTCGGTCACGGGCGCGCGCCAGAGCTGCACGGCCAGCCACAGCAGGTAGAGCACGCCCGCGGCGCGCACGGCTTCGAACAGCCAGGCCGAGGCCAGCATCAGCGAGCCGAGGCCCACCGCCACCACCGCAATCACGGTGGCGCTGCCCAGGTTGGCCCCGGCCATGCCCCAGGCGGCGCGGCGCAGGCCGCCGCCCATGCCGTTGGCCAGCGCCAGCAGCATGGTCGGGCCGGGGATCACCGCCACGGCCAGCGCGGCGGTGGCGAACAGCAGCAGGGTCTGCAGGGTGGGCATCCTTTGGTCCCCGGTGGTGTACTGCAGTAGGGGTTCAGCGCTCGTACAGCGCCGTCAGCTTCGCCTCGCCGATCTTGGCGAAGTGGATGTTGAAGCCGACGTAGGCCGCCGTGCAGTCGGCCGGCACGTCGAGTTTGGGGGTCTTGAGCGCGTACAGCGTGAGGATGTAGCGGTGCGGGCCGTGGCCGGGCGGCGGTGCGGCGCCGCCGTATTCGGCGGTGCCGAAATCCGTGTGGCCCATCTTCGCGCCTGCGGGCAAGCCTGCGCCACCGGCGGCGCCAGCACCGCGCGGCAGGCTGGTCACGTTGGCGGGGATGTCGTAGACCACCCAGTGCCACCAGCCGGAGCCGGTGGGCGCGTCGGGGTCGTACATGGTGAGGGCGAAGCTCTGCGTGCCCTCGGGCGCGCCTTCCCAGCTCAGGTCGGGTGAGACGTTGTCGCCGCCGGCGCCCATGGCGTGGTGGACGAAGTCCTTGGGCAGCTGCCCCTGGTCAGCGAAGCTGCCGCTGCGTAGCACGAAGGCCATGTCGGGTCTCCTTTCAGTCGGTGGTGAATGGCAGGTTCATCATAGTCAGCCGCCGTGGCGCGATCAGCGCTCCCCCTTGCGATAGGGCTTCATCAGCGCCTGCGGGTAGGTGGCGCGGCGCGCCATCACCACCAGCGCCAGGATCGACAGCAGGTAGGGCAGCATCAGGTACAGCTGGTAGGGCAGCACGGCGTCGCCGGCCTGCTGCAGGCGCAGTTGCAGCGCGTCGAAGAAGGCGAACAGCAGCGCGCCCAGCAGCGCCTTGCCCGGCCGCCACGAGGCGAACACCACCAGCGCGATGCAGATCCAGCCGCGCCCGTTGACCATGTTGAAGTAGAAGGCGTTGAAGGCCGACAGCGTGAGAAAGCTGCCGGCCACGCCCATCAGCGCCGAGCCGGCCACGATGGCGCCGGTGCGCACCGCCATCACGCGGATGCCCTGCCCTTCGGCGGCCTGCGGGTTCTCGCCCACCATGCGCACCGCCAGGCCGAGCGGCGTGCGCTGCAGGCCCCAGGCGATCAGCGGCACCAGCAGCAGCGCCAGCAGGGTCAGCGGCGTCTGCTCGTCCAGCACCGGGATGCCCAGCCAGTCCATGGGCGCGAAAGGCTCGATGGTGGGCGGCGTGCTGACCTTGGGAAAGGCCACGCGGTAGCCGTAGTAGCTGAGCGCCGTGGCCAGCATGGTGATGCCCAGCCCCGACACGTGCTGCGACAGCGCCAGCCCCACCGTCAGCCAGGCGTGCAGCAGGCCGAACACGGCACCAGTGAGCGCCGCCACCAGCACGCCCGTCCACAGCCCGTGCCCCGCGTACACCGTCAGCCAGCCGCTGAAGGCGCCGGCCACCATGATGCCCTCGATGCCCAGGTTCAGCACGCCGGCGCGCTCGCACAGCAGCACGCCCAGCGTGCCGAGGATCAGCGGTGTGGCCACGCGCAGCGTCGCCACCCAGAAGGGTGTGCCGGCCAGGATGTCGAGCCAGGCGCTCATGCTCGCAGGCCTCCATGGACAACTACCAAATTCATAGCTGCCTGCGCCCGCCACAAAAGGGCTGGAGGCCGATTTGGCATGAAATTCATCGCCGCACCCGGTATTGCGTGAACAGGGCCGCCACCAGCACCGCCAGCAGCGAGGTGGCGACGATCACGTCCGCCAGGTAGGTGGGCACGCCCACCGCGCGGCTCATGCTGTCGGCGCCCACCAGCACACCGGCCACGAAGATGGCGGCCGCCACCACGCCCAGCGGGTTCAGCCCCGCCAGCATGGCGATGACGATGCCGCTGTAGCCATAGCCGGGCGACATGTCCAGCGTCACGTAGCTGGTGCGCCCCGCCACCTCGATGGCGCCGGCCAGCCCCGCCAGCCCGCCCGACAGCAGCGCCACCAGCACCACCGTGCGCGTGACCGGCACACCGGCAAACGCCGCCGCGCGCGCGTTGGCGCCCACGGCGCGGATGCGGAAGCCCGCCACCGTGCGCGCCATCAGCCCCCACACCAGCAGCGCCAGCGCCAACGCCCACAGCAGGCCGGTGTGCAGCCGCGTCTGCGGCACCAGCTTGGCCAGCTCCAGATCGCCCTGCAGCGCCACGCTCTGCGGCCACCCCATCGCCGTCGGGTCCTTCATCGGCCCGTCGAGCAGCGCCGACACCAGCAGCAGCATCACGAAGTTGAGCAGCAGCGTGGTCACCACCTCGTCCACGCCCAGCCTGGCCTTCATCAGCGCCGGGCCCAGCAGCCACAGCGCGCCGGCCAGCGCGGCGGCCAGCATCATCAGCGGAAACAGCACGTAGGGCGACCATTCCATCCCGGTGCCGCCGTGCAGCCCGCCCACCGCCACCGCCGCCAGCGCGCCGGCGTAGAGCTGCCCTTCGGCGCCGATGTTGTAGAGGTGCGCGCGGAACGCCACCGCCGCCGCCAGCCCGGTGAGGATCAGCGGCACCGCGCGCGTCAGCGTCTCGGTCAGCGCAAAGACGGAGCCGAACGCGCCCTGCGCCAGCAGCACGTAGGTGCGCCCCACCGGCGCGCCGGCCCACAGCACCAGCAGCCCGCTCACCGCCAGCGTGAACAGCACCGCCGCCACCGGCGCCAGCAGCAGTGCGGCGTGCGAGACCTGGGGGCGCTTTTCCAGCCTCATGCGGCGGCCTCCGCAGGCGCAGCCTCGGCAGCTCCCGCCATGGCCAGCCCGATCGACGCGCGCGTCCAGTGCTCCGGTGGCTCGGCCGGGGTGAGCTGGCCGGCGTGCATGACGGCGATGCGGTCGCCCATGCCCAGAACCTCGTCCAGATCGTCGGAGATCAGCAGCACGGCGGCGCCGGCATCGCGGGCGGCGATCAGCTGCTGCTGCACGAAATCCACCGCGCCGATGTCCAGGCCCCAGGTGGGCTGGTGGGCCACCACGAGCTTGGGGACCTCGGTTTCGTGTGCTTCCAGCGGCGTCAGCGCCCGGCCCAGGATCAGCTTCTGCATGTTGCCGCCCGACAGCGCACGCGCCGGCGCGTCGAGCCCGCCGCCGCGCACGTCGAAGCGCTGCACCACGCGCGCGGCGTGGGCGCGCGCCGCGCCGCGCCGCACCCAGCCGAAGGCGTTGGAGAACCAGCGGCTGCCGATGCGCTCGGCCACGGCGTTTTCCCACTGCGGCAGATCGCCCACCACGCCGACGCCGGCGCGGTCTTCCGGGATGCGCGCCACGCCGCGCCCGGCCAGCCCGGCGGCGCTGCCGCGCACCGGCTCGCCGAACACCAGCGCCTCGCCATGCGACGGCACGCGCAGGCCCGACAGCAGTTCCGCCAGCGCGACCTGCCCGTTGCCGGAGACACCGGCCACGGCCACGATTTCGCCCGCCCGCAGCTCCAGCGACACGCCGCGCAGGCGCTCGCGTGTGCTGCCCGCCGTGTGCACGTCGTGCAGCGCGCAAACCACCTCGCCCACCGCCTGCGCAGGCTGGCGCGCGCGCGTGGCCACGGCGTGGCCGACCATCCATTCGGCCAGCTGCGCTTCGGTGGTGCCGGCGGCCGCGCTTTCGGCCACCAGCCTGCCGCCGCGCAGCACGGCGATCCGGTGCGACACGCGCAGCACCTCGCCCAGCTTGTGGCTGATGAAGATGATCGACAGGCCCTCGGCCACCATCTGGCCCAGGGTGGCGAACAGCGCCTCGCTCTCCTGCGGGGTGAGCACCGCCGTGGGTTCGTCCAGGATCAGGATGCGCGCGCCGCGGTACAGCGCCTTCAGGATCTCGACCCGCTGGCGCTCGCCCACCGACAGGTTGCCCACCCGCGCCGACGGGTCCACCGGCAGGCCGAACTGCCCCGCCACCGCCAGCAGCCGCTTACGCGCGGTGGCGCGGCGCGTGAAGGGCTGGCTCAAAGGCTCGCTGCCGAGCATCACGTTCTCCAGCACCGTCAGGTTGTCGGCCAGCGTGAAGTGCTGGTGCACCATGCCGATGCCGGCGGCCAGCGCCGCCTTGGGGTTGCCGGGCGGCAGCGGCGCACCGAACACCTCGATGCTGCCTTCGTCGGCCACGTAGTGCCCGAACAGGATGGACATCAGCGTGGACTTGCCGGCGCCGTTCTCGCCCAGCAGCGCCAGCACCTCGCCGCGCGCCAGCGTGAGCGAGACGCCGTCGTTGGCCACCAGCGGGCCGAAGCACTTGGTGATGCCCCGCAGGGTGAGGACGGGATCGGCGTCGGTCATCGTGGGATGGACGGGGCGCCCGCTCAGTGCCACGCCGCCAGGAAGGCCAGCAGCACGCGGGCCGAGTTGTCGGCCGCCAGCTGGAAGAAGGTGCCGAGTTCGTTCTCGCCCTCGCCGCCACCGGCCAGGTCGCTGAGCGAGCGGAAGGCGATGTAGGGCACGCCGTTGCTGAAGGCCACCATGCCGACGGCCGCGGTTTCCATGTCGAGCACGTTGGCCTGGAAGCTCCGGTAGGCGTATTCGCGGTAGGCCTTGTTGTCCACAAAGGCCTGGCCCGACACGCCGTGGCCGCCCACCACCAGGCGCGGCGCATGCGTGAGGCAGCCGCCGGCCTCGGTGCAGCGCGCCAGCCCCGCCGCGCCGCGCTCGCCCAGCGCCCGCGCCTGCGCCAGCAGCGCCGGATCGACCTCGAACCAGAACCTGCGCTCCGGCTGCGGCTGCGCCGCGCTGCGCACCTCCACCGAGCGCGGGAACATCATGCCGAAGGGCGGCGCGACGAAGTTGGTCATGCGGCCCGGCGGCGTGTACTGGCCGGGCGCGGTCTCGCGCGCCATCAGCACCTCCAGGTACTGCCCCCAGCGCGCCGGCACCGCCACGTCGCCGATGTGCAGCGACGGGTTGACGCCGCCCGCGATGCCGCTGAAGACGATGTGCGTGACATCGAACCGGTCCAGCGCGAGCTGCGTGGTCATGGTCGCGTTGGTCATGCTCACGCCAGAGAGAAACAGCACCACGGCCTTGCCTTCCAGCGTGCCGGTGGTGAAGCGCACGCCGTTGACGCGGTGCTCGCGCGCATCTTGCAGCCGCGCCAGCAACAGGGCCAGTTCCGGCTCGAACGCCGAGACCACGGCCATGCGCGGCTGGCTGTCGAGCCGCACGGCGGCGGGCGCGGGCCCGGCAGGCGCCGCGGCGCAGCCCGCGAGCGCCAGCAGTGTGGCGGCGAGCACGCCGGCGACGAACCGGCGGACGGCCGCCACCGTCATTTGGCGGTGGACTTGGGCTGCGAATCGTCCACCTTGACGGCGAACTTGCCGGACAGGATGTCGGCCTCCCTGGCCTTGACCTTGGCGACCAGGGCCGCGGGCACCTTGCCTTCGAAGGTGCCGAGCGGCGCCAGCGAGCTGCCCTTGTACTTCATCATCGAATACTGGCCGTAGTCCTCGGCCTTGAACTTGCCGTCCTTGACGTTCTTGAGCGCCAGGTCGATGGTGGGCTCCATGTGCCACAGGGCCGAGGCCACCACCGTGTCGGGGTACTGGGCCTGGGTGTCGATCACGTTGCCGATGGCGAGCTTGCCTTTTTCCTTGGCGGCATCGCTCACGCCAAAGCGCTCGGCATACAGCACGTCGGCGCCCTTGTCGATCATGGCGAAGGTGGCTTCCTTGGCCTTGGGCGGGTCGAACCAGCTGTTGATGAAGGTCACGGTGAATTCCACCTTGGGGTTGACCTCCTTGGCGCCAGCCATGAAGGCGTGCATCAGGCGGTTGACCTCGGGGATGGGGAAGCCGCCCACCATGCCAATCTTGTTGGTCTTGGTCATGCCGCCGGCCACCATGCCCGTCAGGTAGGCCGGCTCCTGGATGTAGTTGTCGAACACGCTGAAGTTGGGCGCCTGCGGCTTGCCGGAGCTGCCCATCAGGAAAGCCACCTTGGGGAAATCCTTGGCCACCTTGCGGGCCGCGGCCTCGACGGCGAAGGCCTCGCCCACGATCAGCTGGTTGCCGCCGGTGGCGTACTCGCGCATCACGCGCTCGTAGTCGGCGTTGGCGACGTTCTCGCTGGCCTTGTATTCGATCTCGCCGCGCGCCTCGGCGGCCTTCAGCGCCTTGTGGATGCGGCTCACCCACTGCTGCTCGAACGGCACGGTGTAGATGGCGGCGACCTTGAGCTTGGCCTGCGCCAGCGCGAGGCCGGGCGCGCCCAGCGCGGCCGCGGCGGCGGCCAGGGCGACGAGGTGGCGGCGGGTGATGGTGCGATCGTTCATGAGTGCTTTCCTCCGTTGGACAAACTATGAAATCAATAGCTGGCTGCGCCCGCCACGCCTGGGCCAGAGGCCCAAAACATTCAAAAATCTGATGCGGGCGCGGCGCGGCTCACTTGGTGCCGAACAGCCTGTCGCCGGCGTCGCCCAGGCCGGGCAGGATGTAGCCGTGGTCGTTGAGCTGGCGGTCGATGGCGGCGGTGTAGATCGGCACGTCGGGGTGCGCGGCCTGCATGGCGGCGATGCCTTCCGGGCAGGTGAGCAGGCACACGAACTTGATCGAGCGTGGGCCCACCTCCTTCACGCGGTCGACCGCGGCGATGGCGGAGTTGCCGGTGGCCAGCATCGGGTCGACCACGATCACGTCGCGCTCGGCCATGTCTGCCGGCATCTTGAAGTAGTACTCCACCGCGGTCAGCGTCTTCGGGTCGCGGTACAGGCCGATATGGCCCACACGCGCGCCGGGCACCACGTCGAGCATGCCATCGAGGATGCCGATGCCGGCGCGCAGGATGGAGACGAACACCAGCTTCTTGCCGTCGATCATCTGGCCGGTCATGGTCTCCAGCGGCGTCTGGATCTCCACCGGCTGCGTCGGCATGTCGCGCGTGACCTCGTAGGTCATCAGCATCGACAGCTCCTTCAGCAGCCTGCGGAAGCTGTTGGTGCTGAGATCCTGCTGGCGCATCAGCGTCAGCTTGTGCTGCACCAGCGGGTGGTCGATCAGGTGGACTTGGCTCATGGCATTGACTGAAAAGAGATGGGTGAGATGGGTCGTGCGGGGGCCGGGTCAGGGTGCAATTTCGTTGACAAAGGCCTCGATGGCCACGCGGGCGCGCGCGGCCGAGGCGGCCGAATACACCAGACGCGCACTGGGGTCTGTTCCTGCATCCGGATTGTCAAAAGCGTGGTGGGTCTGACTGAACAGGACAAAGCGGCGTCGTTGCCGGCGGCGTCCATCTCGGCGATGACGGTGCTGATGACGTCCGGCGGCGAGATGACGTCTTGCGTGCCTTGCAGGATCAGAACCGGGCCCGGGATGCGCGTCGGCATGCCGGCATCGGCGGTCTTGAGCAGTGCGCTGCACGTGATCGTGCCATCGACCGGAGCGCCGCTGCGCGCCAGATCAAGCGCCACCATGCCACCCGCGCTGTAACCCAGCACGATGACGGGCGTGTCGGCTGGAAGCAATGGCCGGAAGGCGTTCAGGCAGGCCGTGAGCGACACCACGCCATCCTGCCGATGGGCCAGCAACTGCTGCACCATGGGCCCGACCTGATCGGGATGGGACGGCATGAAACCGTCACCGTACAGATCAGCGACCACCACGTCGCAACCCAATCCGTGAAGATGCTGCGCGTGCTGCATCGCCAGCGGCCCCTCACCACGCCAGTCCGGCAGCAGGATGATGCCCGCCCTGGGAGGATGTGCCATTGGCAGCCTTCGGCAGGTGTAGGTTCGGCCAAGCGCGCTGTAAGACAACGAATCATTTGACATGGCGGCTTCCCATTCCGGACGAGATGGTCTGAATCACCACAAGCCTCAAAACACCGTTCCATCACTGGCTATCGATAGCGGTGGCGTGCCGCCACGCAGGCGCTGAGCCAGCACGCGGCCGGCCGCCCAGGTGCCGCCTTCCAGCACGCAGGCCAGCGGCGTGGTGCGCGCATCCAGCCCCAGCGCTTCCCACACCAGCGGCGCCAGCTCGTCCAGCAGTGCCACGGTGAGCGCGCGCCACTCCACCACCAGCGGATCGGCCGGGGTGTAGGTGATGCGGACCAGCGACGCATCGCGCAGGCGCAGCACGCCGCCGTCCAGCAGCAGGCCGCCGTTGCGGTATTCGGGCAGGCCGGTGAGCGCGTCCAGCCCCTCCACGGCGCAGCCGGCCCACTGGAACGGCTCCAGCAATGAATAGGTGAGCCACTGCGAGAGCTTGTGGAACGGCACCCAACCGGCCGCCAGCCCCACGCCGCCCGCGGCCGGGTGGCGCCAGCAGTCGCCCAACGGCACGCCCCGCAGCGCGTTGCCGGCCGGCCAGATGCCCGAGAGCGTGTCCAGCAGCAGGCGCAGGATGGCATGGGCCGGGACGGCCTGCCCGCCCGCGCCCTGCGTGAGCGCGTCGAACAGCCCGCCCGGCCGCGCCGGTATGCCGAACACCTGCGGCTGCGCCGCCAGCGCCGCGCCCAGGCGGCGCAGCAGGTCGGCCCGGCCCTCCAGGCCGACCAGCGGGTTGCCCGCCTCCACCTGAAAGGCTGCTGCCAAGGCCGCCGCGTCGATGCGCACCAGCGCCGACGCGTCGGCCCGCAGCGGCCGGGCCGGATCGCTGGAGAACAGGCCGCTGGCGAAGGCGTGGAAGCTCGCCACGCCCAGCCCTTCGGAGCGGCTGAAGCGCTGGCCGCTTTCGGCTTCGAGCCACGACCAGTCGGGCCCGGCGCCAGCGTCCAGCAGCACGGAGACCACGGCAAGATCGATCTGCGCGCGGGCGCGCTCGGCCGCGGCCACGTCGCCCAGGCGCTCGTCCAGCCAGGCGCGGCGGTCGATGCCCCCGGCCTCGAAGTGGCGCCAGCGGCTGTGGTACGGCACGGCCAGCGTGGGGTAGCGCTGGCGCGTGACCTCGGCCACCAGTTCGGCGGTGGGGGCCAGCGCGGCGTCGTGCACGGCGAAGAAGGCGGAATCGCCGGCGCGCGCGCGGGCCAGCATGGCGCGGGCGCGGGCGCGCACGGTGGCGGTGCTGCGCAGCGCGTCAACGGCGAGGTCGAGCCCGGCCGCGTCGGCGGGGGGTGCCTGGGTGGCCGCCGTCATGAACCGAGCCCGCGGCCCTTGGTCGTCTTGAGCTGCTCGGCGCTCGGCGCCTCGCCGGGGGTGAAGTAGCCGGCCGCCATCTTGGCGTCCATCTCCACGCGGGCGTCGGCGGGGATCAGGTCGTCGGGGATGTTGACGCGCTCGCCCACCTCGATGCCGGCTTCGGTGATGGCGTCGTACTTCATGTTGCTCATGCTGACCAGGCGGTGGATCTTCTTGACGCCCAGCCAGTGCAGCACGTCGGGCATGAGCTGCTGGAAGCGCATGTCCTGCACGCCGGCCACGCATTCTGTGCGGGCGAAGTACTGGTCGGCGGTGTCGCCGCCCTCCTGCCGCTTGCGGGCGTTGTAGACCAGGAACTTGGTCACCTCGCCCAGCGCGCGGCCTTCCTTGCGGTAGTACACGCACAGGCCCACGCCGCCGCGCTGCGCGCCCTGGATGCATTCCTCGATGGCGTGCGTGAGGTAGGGGCGGCAGGTGCAGATGTCGGAGCCGAACACGTCGGAGCCGTTGCATTCGTCGTGAACGCGAGCCGTCAATTCGACCGAGGTATCCGCCAGATCGGCCGGGTTGCCGAAGATGTACAGCGTGAGGTGCCCGATGGGCGGCAAAAACACCTCCAGATCGGGCCGCGTGACCAGCTCCGGGTACATGCCGCCGGTTTCCTCGAACAGCACGCGGCGCAGCTCGGTCTCGCTGCAGCCAAAGCGCTCGGCCACGCCGGGCAGGTGCCACACCGGCTCCACCGCCGCCTTGGTGACCAGCGCGCCGCCGGACGGCAGCAGCACCTTGCCGTCGGGCTTGAGACGGCCTTTCTGGATGGCCTCGATGATCTCCGGCAGGATCACGTGCGCCTTGGTCACGGCGATGGTCGGGCGGATGTCGTAGCCGGCGGCCAGCGCATCAGCGAAGCAGGTGCCGATCTCGGCGCCCCAAGGGTCGAGCGAGACGATCTTGCCCGGCTCGCTCCAGGCCGGATGCGGGCCGATGCGGTCGGTGGGGGCGGTGTTGGTCAGGTCCGGCCGGTGGCCGGGGTCCAGCGCGCGCGCCGCCACGGCCAGCGCGCGGTACACGCTGTAGCTGCCGCTGTGCGTGCCGATCACGTTGCGGTGCGCACGGTTGGTGGTGGAGCCCACCACAGGGCCGCGCTCAGCGGCCGAAGGCGCGCCCCAGCGGATGGCCTGCGCGCCCTGCCCGCCCGCGTGCGAGGTCAGCCGGATGTGGCGCGCCGGCCCCGCCGCCCGCGGGGGCGCGGCGCCGGGCTCCGGCTGGCCGGTGGTGGGTACCGCATCGGCGGGGTTGGGCATGCTGGCCGTCCTTGTCTGCCTGTGAACTCGCAATCCACGCGGGCAACCTGAGCGCCCACGCGACACTGCAGCGGTGAAAGCACATTATGTGCCCGGCGCCCCGGCGCCAAGCGCTGAGTCCTGGAACCTGTTCGTGATCCTGGCGGGAGCCGGGCCGGCGTCATTTCAGGATGGGCTGCAAGGCGCAAAACGCAGACGGGCCACACCAAAGCGCTCTTGGGGCCCGGCGAGGCTTTGCAACGCCGCAGACCGCCTGAAAGGGCGTCGGCACGGCCCTGCAGAGATCGTGAACAGGTTCCTACAGCTTGGGAATGCGGATGCGGCTGATCATCAGCGAGCCCGAAAGCGCGAACAGCAGCACCAGTGGGTGCAGCGTGCCGCCGGCGATCTGCCAGGCGCCGCCCCACAGCGCAGGCCCCACCGCGCCGGTGCCGGCCGCCACCCACAGCAGACCCACCAACACGATGGAGGTGGGGATCGGCGTGCCCTCGAAGTACGCCACCTTGCCGGAGCCGGCCGACAGCGCATCGGCCGTGACGTTGAAGCGCGCCAGCCGCGACACCCCGCAGGCCACGAAGTAGCCGAGCACCACGCGGTCCCACAGCCCCTGCATGCCCACGCCGTAGGCGATCAGCGCCGGCGCCACGCCGAACGAGATCACATCCGCCAACGAATCCAGCTCCCGCCCCAGCAGCGACGATTTCTGCCGCCAGCGGGCCACCCGCCCGTCAAAGATGTCGAACACCAGCGCCGCCAGCACCAGCGCGCACGCGTAGTGCGCATGGCGCGTGTCGCCACTCTGGATGAAGCTGATGATCGAGAACATCGCCCCCACGCCGCACACCGCATTGGCCAGCGTGAACCAGTCCGCGAGATGGAACTCGCGGATCATGGCGAAGGGCTTGGGTTTGGGGGGCGAGGTCATGGGGGGCAGTATGCCTGTCCGGAGAGACACAGACCAAGCCTGGACGATGAGGGATCTGGCCTGCCCTGTTGACGTTCTGATTCTTGCCGAAATGGCTCCTTCGCAGCGGGTGCGGCTGGCTGAACTCGCGCGACGAGCGTGCGTTCTGCGCCACGTTGCGGACGTTCAGGCAACTGCGACCGGGGTCCAATGCCTGCAGGCGGCGAAGTCATATCTAGGCTGCCGAAATCGGCGTGGAGCAGCCGGTGAGGTCTTTCACAAATGGACGCTCAGTTAGGGGCGATGAGGGAGTTACACGTCATCAGCTATATTGACCTTTAACACCGGGGGCACGGGCTCGAGTCCCGTCCGCCCCGCCAGATGGAAGCCTAAGTGGTTGATCCACTATGATTTTTATGTTTTTGGCTTTGACAGATATACATCTTCCGATCTATGGCCGAGCGCACATCGCTATCTATCCCGTGGTTAGACCTTGCGATCAACAGCAACTGGTGGCCTGTGCTCCTCCCGCTGGGATACGGGCTATTCCGCTTCGGCGAGTATCTTTTGAAACGCCGGCTGGAAAAACAACCAGAAAACGAAGCCATCGATCAGTACACCAAGCTGGTGGATTTACAAGCGAAACTTCAGAGCAATGGCACAACCATAGATAGCTTGAACAAGCTTCGCTCAGAGATGCTCGGCCAAGAGGCAGATGCAGCGATGAATTTGGCGAACCGCTATAACGCAGTTGCCAGGAGACTGGTCGCCGACGTCGAACGTATTGAATATCGCTCAATGCAGCTACCGAGCAACGCGAAAGCTGAGCGGGCCGAGCTCACTCAATTAGAGTTGAACGCGCTCGCCGCGAGAGCAGCGAGGGAAGCTGACGACGAACTCACCGCCGTTGTGCTTGAACTTACGCAGCGGCTGCCCGGTGAAAGCGCTGCTTCTTTACATCACTCCCAAAGTCTTTGGCTAGCGTACCGTGCCGAAGAATCTAGGCGAGCCGGGTTGGTGGTCGAAGGTGGTTCGATGCAACCACTTCTGGAACACACAACAAGCGAAGCAATGACACGAGAGCGCATTGCCGCACTCCGCGGAGATTTGGTAGGTCCGGAAGGTGTGGAACTAACCGCACAGCGCTCAAAGACACCGACAAACCTGCTTCAGCACATCGTGCCAGGAGTGCCAAAAAAGCGCGTCGAAGATTTTTTAGGAACGCCAACGTACATCCATGGCGAACAGTGGTTCTACCGGTACGTCGAAACTCAGGTAGAGATCACTTTTGCAGACGATGGTGGGCTGTCGAATATTGTGGTCGCACTGTGCGAGGGACAAACGTATGCTGGGCACAACGTGTTTGCTGACAAACCATTGGGCCAGTTGACCCTCGCCGATCTTTTGGAGGCCGATCATCAAGCCAAGCCGGAGTTTTTTCGTAGTGCGCGCACTCTTGAAGTGTTCGTGCGCATGCGGATTGGACCAGCGGGCGCGTGGACTGACTACATGTTTGGTGCATTGCTTGTATTCAGTGGTGCAGGGCACTTGCATCCCACTCACTTCGAATGGGACGACACAACTGGAAGTCTTTTAACCGACCCAAAGGACATTTTGATCAACTGGGTATCGGTTCCAGCGTCATGGCTTGAGGCTCCAAGCTTTAACTGGTTCATCGAAGCCTAAAAAACCACTCAGCATGGAGGCCGGGAAAAAGTCCCCAGTGACCTCAAGAACGTCGAATTGAGTCGCACTGAATCCGACCACTGAATACCAGGTATTGAACGCTTTTGCAGTTCGAAGGCTTGGCTCTTCAACGACTCCAGCCAGCCTTGAATCGACATTCGACGCGCTGCATTACCGGCTCTGCTGCCAATTACCCGCCCACCGCCCTCTCCAACGCATCCACAAAAATCCCCGGCACGTCGCACCCCGTCTGATCCAGGATCTCGCGGAAGCAGGTGGGGCTGGTGACGTTGATCTCCGTCACCCTGGTGCCGATGATGTCCAGACCGATGAGCAGCAGGCCGCGGGGGGCGAGCACTTTGCCTATAGCGGTGGCGGTGGCGCGGTCGGCATCGGTCAGCGGTTGGGCCACGCCCTTGCCGCCGGCGGCCAGGTTGCCGCGCACTTCACCGCCCTGGGGGATGCGCGCCAGGCAGTAGGGCACGGGCTCGCCGCCGATGATGAGCACGCGCTTGTCGCCAGCGGCGATCTCGGGCAGGAACTTCTGCACCATCACGCTGGTGGCGCCGTTCTGGTTCAGCGTTTCGATGATGCTGCCGAGGTTGAGCGCGTCGTCCTTCACACGGAAGATGCCCATGCCGCCCATGCCGTCGAGCGGCTTGAGGATGACGTCGCGGTGCTCGGCGTGGAAGGCGCGGATGGCCTGCGCGTCGCGCGTGACCAGTGTGGGGCCGATGAACTGCGGCCATTCCATGATGGCCAGCTTTTCCGGGTGGTCGCGCAGCGCCTGCGGGCTGTTGAAGACGCGGGCGCCGTCGCGCTCGGCCTGCTGCAGCAGGTGGGTGGCGTAGAGGTATTCGGCGTCGAAGGGCGGGTCCTTGCGCATGAGCACGGCGTCGAAGTCCTTCAGCGCGGCTTCGCGCGCCGGCTCTTCGGTGAACCAGTCGTCTTGCTGGCCCGTGAGGTGGATGGGCCGCACGCGCGCCGCCACGGGCCGGCCGGTCTGCCAGCGCAGATCGTGCGGCTCGCAGGCGGCGATGGCGTGGCCGCGCCGCGCGGCTTCGCGCATCATGGTGTAGGTGGTGTCCTTGTAGGTCTTGAAGGATTCCAGCGGATCGGCGACGAAGAGCAGGTTCATGGCGGAGGGGCGTGGCGTCAGCCAGAGGGCCAAAAGGGGCGAAGCGCGTACTGTTGCACAAACATGGGGCGGCTGCCGGGCGGCGCCCGATCACTTTTATTTTGATAGCTGCCTGCGCCCGTCATTACTGGTCCGGAGGCTGATTTGGTTCTGAATTCTGGCCTTGCCCGCCCTGCAGGTGTTCGACCAGCTCGCGCGCCACCGGCGGCAGCGCGGCGATGGAGCGCACGCACAGAGCCAGCCGCCGCCGGGCCCAGGGTTCATCGAGTGCGATGGTGCGGATGGCCAGCTGCTGGCGGTACAGCGCGGCGCTGACGCGCGGCATCACGCCCACGCCCAGGCCGGCGGCCACCATGAGGCACAGCGCGTCGTAGCCGGTGACCTGCATGCGCAGGCGCAGCGGCTGCCCGGCGTCGGCGGCGCCGCGCTGCAGCAGCTGGTGGATGGCGCTGCCGGGGTGCATGCCGATCAGATCGTGCCCCAGCGCATCGGCCAGGCGCACCTGCCGGCGCCGCGCCAGCGCGTGGCCGGCGGGCACCACCAGCACCAGCTCGTCCTCGCGGTAGGGCAGCAGCGTGAGGCGCGCGGCCAGATCGCCGCCGTGGTGCTCGGCGCTGAGAATGCCGATGTCGGCTGCGTTCTCGGCCACGGCGCGGGCCACGGCGCTGCTGATGAGCTCCTGCAGCCGCACGTCGACCTGCGGGTGCTGCACCAGAAAGCGCGCCAGGTCGTCGGGCAGGAACTGCGTGATGGCCGAGATGTTGGCCGCCAGCCGCACCTGCCCGCGCAGGCCGGCGCCAAAGTCGCGCATCTGCGCGGCGATGCCGTCCAGATCGTTCAGCACGCCGCGCGCCAGGTGCAGCAGCGCGTAGGCGGCGTGGGTGGGCTCGATGCCGCGGTTGCTGCGCTCGAACAGGCCGACCTTGAGGCGCGCCTCCAGCTCCGCCAGGCGGCGGCTGGCGGCGGAGGGGGCGATGTGCTCGCGCTCGGCCGCGCGGGCGATGGCGCCGGTCTCCATGACGGCGACGAACAGGCGCAGCGAGACGGGGTCGAGCTTCATGGCGCCATCGTAGCGCCAGCCATGCCGAAACGCGATGGCAGCGTGCCGCATCAGCGCTTTGCCGTAGGTGGCGGCCGGGCGCATCATCCGGCGCCACCCCAGGCCATGCCGCCAGGCGATGGCCAACACCCAAGAGGAGACCGACCCGTGACCCAGCCCCAGACCGCCGCCGCGCTGGCCGGCCTGCGCGTGATCGAGATGGGCCAGCTGATTGCCGGCCCGTTCTGCGGCAAGACGCTGGGCGAGTTTGGCGCCGAGGTGATCAAGATCGAGCCGCCCGGCGCGGGTGATCCGCTGCGCAACTGGCGGCTGCTGAAGAACGGCACCTCGGTCTGGTGGCAGGTGCAGTCGCGCAACAAGCAGTCGGTGGCGATCGACCTGCGGCAAAAGGAAGGCCAGGATCTGGCGCGCCGCCTGATCGCCGAGGCCGACGTGCTGATCGAGAACTTCCGCCCCGGCACGCTGGAAGGCTGGGGCATGTCGCCCGAAGAGCTGCACCGCCTCAACCCGGGGCTGATCATCGCCCGCATCTCCGGCTACGGGCAGACCGGGCCGTACCGCGACCTGCCGGGCTTTGGGGTGATCGGCGAGGCCATGGGCGGCCTGCGCCACCTCACGGCCGAGCCGGGGCGCGTGCCGGTGCGCGTGGGTGTGTCCATTGGCGACACGCTGGCGGCGCTGCACGCGGTGATCGGCATCCTGACGGCGCTGTACCACCGCAGGGTGCACGGCGGTGCCGGCCAGGTGATCGACGTGGCGCTGCACGAGGCCGTGTTCAACGTGATGGAGAGCCTGCTGCCCGAGTACAGCGCCTTCGGCGCGGTGCGCGAGGCCGCGGGCAGCGCGCTGCCGGGCATCGCCCCTTCCAACGCCTACCTCTGCCAGGACGGCTGGGTGCTGGTGGCCGGCAACGGCGACAGCATCTTCAAGCGCCTGATGGGCACCATCGGCCGCAACGACCTGGGCGAGGCGGCCGATCTGGCCGACAACGCCGGCCGCGTGGCGCGCGTGGCCGAGATCGACGCCGCCATCGGCGCCTGGACGCAGCAGCGCACCGTGCAGGCCACGCTCGATGCGCTGTCCGCCGCGCGCGTGCCGGCCGGCAAGGTCTACACCGCCAAAGACATTGCCGAAGACCCGCACTACCGGGCGCGCGACATGATCCTGCAGCAGCCCACGCGCGACGGCTACACGGTGGATGTGCCGGGCATCGTGCCCAAGCTCTCCGTCACACCGGGCACGGTGCGCGCCAGCGCCCCGCACGTGGGCGACGACACCGAGGCCGTGCTGCGCGGCATGGGCCTTTCCGAGGCCGACATCGCCACGCTGCGGGCGAAGGAGATCATCCAGTGAACAACGTCTGGCAGGGCGGCGGCCGCCGCATCCACATCCAGGAAGTGGGCACGCGCGACGGCCTGCAGATGGAGGCGCAGTTCGTCCCCACCGAGGACAAGATCGCGCTGGTCGACCAGCTCTCGGCCACCGGCGTGGCGAAGATCGAGGTCACCTCGTTCACCTCGCCCAAGGCAATTCCGGCGCTGCGCGATGCCGAGATCGTGATGCGCGAGATCAGGCGCGCGCCCGGTGTGGTCTACACCGCGCTGGTGCCCAACGTGCGCGGCGCCGAACGCGCCATCGAATCGCGCACCGACGAGCTGAACCTGGTGATGTCGGCCAGCGCCACGCACAACCTGGCCAACCTGCGCATGACGCGCGAGCAGTCCTTCGACGCGCTGGCCCAGGTGGTGCGCACGGCCCAGCAGGCCGGCGTGCCGGTGAACGTGTCGCTCTCCTGCGTGTTCGGCTGCCCGATGGAGGGCGACGTGGACGAGGCCGAGACGGCCGCTTGGGCGCAGCGCTTCGTCGATCTGGGCGTGCAGGGGCTGACCCTTTGCGACACCACCGGCATGGCCTTTCCTACGCAGGTGGGGCGCGTCACCCGCGCAGCGCGCGAGCGCTGGCCCGGCACCGAGCTGACCCTGCACTTCCACAACACGCGCGGCATGGGCCTGGCCAACGTGCTGGCCGCCATCGACGCCGGGGCCGACCGCTTCGACGCCTCGCTCGGCGGCCTGGGCGGCTGCCCCTACGCGCCCGGCGCCAGCGGCAACGTCTGCACCGAGGAGATCGTGCACGCGCTGGCGCTGATGGGTTACGACACCGGCGTGGATCTGGAGGCGCTGCTGAGTGCCTCCCGCCTGCTGCCGGTGCTGATAGGGCACGACACGCCGAGCCAGTTGCTCAAGGCAGGTTGCCGGCTCGACCTGCACCCGGCGCCGGCCGATTTCGAGGCCGTGCGCGAGCGGGCCTTGGCGCGCCCGCACTGAGCACTTTGCAGGTCTCGGCCCCGGCTCTCCACCACCTTCCCCGAGAAGACCTTCCCAAGGCTCCACCCCAGTCTCAAGTCGCGCCAACGTGGCGTTGGACGACCTGGAAGTGATCGAAAAACTGGTCGACGCTGGTGCTGAGCGGCTGTAGGGCCGTCGGACCCATTCCATCCGCTGGTGCCAGCGGATCAGGCAATGCGCAGGCGGGGCGCGCCGCCAGCCCGGTCTCTCGGCCGGGCCGACCGCGCGCTCCGATCCCGCCTAGCGCTCAGCCCTTGCGACGCTGGGCAAGATCGCGCAAGCCTGTCAGATCGTCGATGACCTTGGTGGAAAAGCCGGCGTACACGCCGTCGAGCATCCGGCGCGCCTCGGCCTTGCGGCCCGACTGGTTCAAGGACACCACGTTGGACGCCGCATAGTGGAACATGCGGTGGTTCTCCCGGAGAGCGGTGAACCCCCGGTACCTGCCCAGGCGCTGCGCGCCGGGGCCATGGATCCAGCGGCCCAGGTCGCAACGGTCGTCGAAGCAGATCACTTCCGGACGCAGGTCCTCGGACGACTTCCCATCCAGATAGGCTTCGAGCCGAAGCTTCCAGTTGCTGTGGGCCATGAGGGCGGCCTCGACATCCAGCCCACCTTCGCTGACGGCTTGTGACAGTTCGCCGGCCAGCCCCGAGTCAAGCTCCATCCCGCCCAAAAGGCGCTTTACCAATCCCAGCATGTTGATTCTCGTTATGGTTTTCAGGAAACCAGAATCTATCCGGGAACGGACCGGCTGGCGCCCCTGGCGTCGCCAACAAACTCCTGCAGGTATGCCTTAGTTGACAAACTGCCGCGCCATGCACCAGGGCGCGCGCGCGTGCTGGCCGGCATGGAACGCCAGCGGCGGCACGCTCAGATCTCGACCTTGCTGCCCAGCTCGACCACCGCGTTGCTGGGCAGGTTGAGGAATTCGGCTGCCGCGCTCGCATTGCGGTGCATCTGAGAAAACAGCTTTTCGCGCCACAGCGCCATGCCGCCGCCCAGCGTGGGCACCACGATGTCCCGCGATAGAAAATAGCTGGTTGACATCGGGTCGAGCGGGCCGATCGCCTGGCGCGTCAGTGTCAGCGCGGCGGGGAGGTCGAAGTCGTCCTTGAAACCGTAGTTGACGATCACCTGCCAACATTCGTTGCCCAACGGCGTCACCTGCACGCGCTCGGCCGAAGGCACGCGTGGAATCTCATGGCTGCGTACAGTGACGAACAGGTTCCGTTCATGAAGGACTTTGTAGTGCTTGAGGCTGTGCATCAGCGCGCTCGGCGTGACGCCCTCGACGCTGGCGAGAAACACCGCGGTTCCAGCCACGCGCGGCGGCGGGTCGGCGAAGATACTCTGCAAAAAGGCAGCCAGATCAATGGCGTGAACGAGCGTGCTTTCGGTGAGCAATTCGCGTCCGCGCTTCCAGGTGATCATCACGGTGAACACCAGTGCCGCCATGAGCAGCGGGAACCAGCCGCCATCGGCGATCTTGAGGGCGTTCGAGGCAAAGAACAACAGATCCACCGCCAAAAACAGGCCGGTTGCCGCCAGTGCCACCGGCTGAGGATAGCCCCATCCATGGCGCACGACGAAAAACGTTAGCCAGGTGGTGATCACCATTAGCAGGCTGACCGAGATGCCATAGGCGGCGGCCAGCGCGGCCGAGTTGCGGAACAGCACCACGGCGACGACGACGCCGGCCAACAACAACCAGTTGACGGCACCGATGTAGATCTGCCCCGCCTCCTGCTCGGACGTGTAGAGCACCCGCATGCGCGGCAGGAAGCCAAGCTGGATTGACTGCTTGGCGGCCGAATAGGCACCGGAGATTAGTGCCTGGGAAGCAATCACGGTAGCCAACGTCGCCAGCACTACCATGGGCACCAACGCCCAGCCCGGCGCGAGGCGGTAGAGCGGATTTGCGATGGCCTCGGGCTGCTGCAGGACCAGCGCGCCCTGACCCAGGTAGTTGACCACCAACGCCGGCATCACCAGCGCGAACCATGCCAGACGGATGGGCTGCTTGCCGAAGTGGCCCATGTCTGCATAGAGCGCCTCAGCGCCGGTCAGACACAGAAAGACCGCTCCCAGCGTGAGAAAGGCCAGATGTGGGTGCTGCCCGATGAACTCGACGGCATAAAGGGGTGAAAAGGCGCGCAGCACGTCGGGCTCGCGCGCGATCTGCACGGCGCCAGTGACCGCCAGCGCCAAGAACCACAAGATCATGATCGGCCCGAAGTAGCGCCCGATGTTGCCGGTGCCGCGCCGCTGCACCAGGAACAGGGCCGCCAGAACCATCAGCGCGATGCCCATAACGAAGGGCTTGGCCGCTGGCGTGACGACCTCCAGGCCCTCGACGGCCGAAAGCACCGAGATGGCCGGCGTGATCACCCCGTCGCCAAAGAACAGCGCCACGCCGAAAGCTCCGACAGCCAGCATGGTGGCTCGCAAACCAGGCCGATCCCCCACCGCGCGCGCGGCCAGCGCCAGCAAGGCCATCATGCCGCCTTCGCCGCCGTTGTCGGCTCGCATGATGAGGCCGATGTACTTGAACGTGACCACGAACACCAGGGCCCAGATGAACATGGACAGCGCGCTCAGCACGTTGAGCGTGTTGAAAGGCACCTGGCCCGAGGCAAAGACCTCCTTGAACGCGTACAGCGGGCTGGTGCCAATGTCGCCATAGACGACGCCGAGGGCGCCCAACGTCAGGGCGGGGAGGCCGGAACGGTGCTGACTCATGCGGGGGTCCCTCGTGGGCGCTCAGATCTCGACCTTGCTGCCCAGCTCGACCACCGCGTTGCTGGGCAGGTGCAGGAACTCGGCCGCCGTGGTGGCGTTGTGGTGCATCTGCGCGAACAGCTTTTCGCGCCACGGCGCCAGGCCGGCGCCGATGGTGGGCACCACGATGTCGCGCGAGAGGAAGTAGCTGGTGGTCATGGGCTCGATGTTGAGCCCCCGGCCGGCGAGGCGGGAGAGCGCCTTGGGCACGTTCAGGTCGTTCTTGAAGCCGTAGTTGATGATCACCTGCCAGCAGTTGTGGCCGAGGGATTCGAACTCCAGCCGCTCCTCGGCGCCGATCCACGGCACCTCGTGGCTGCGCACGGTCACGAACACGTTGTACTCGTGCAGCACCTTGTTGTGCTTGAGGTTGTGCAGCATGGCGTTGGGCACCATGCCGATCTCGGCGGTCATGAACACCGCGGTGCCGTCCACGCGCGCGGGCGGCGCCAGGAACAGCGACTCGAGGAAGGGCTTGAGCTCGATCGCGGCGGCGTGCAGGTTGTGGCTGAGCAGCGCCCGGCCGTCCTTCCAGGTGACCATCAGCATGAAGATCGAGCCGGCGATGAGCAGCGGAAACCAGCCGCCGCTGATCAGCTTGAGCAGGTTGGACGCCCAGAACAGCACGTCGACGCAGAAGAACACCGAGGTGGCGCCGATGCAGAGCCACAGCGGCAGCTTCCAGGCGTAGCGGATCACGAAGAAGGTGAGCACGGTGGTGATCAGCATGTCGGTGGTCACCGCGATGCCGTAGGCCGAGGCCAGGTTGCTGGACGAGCGGAACATGCCCACGGCCAGCACGATCAGCACGAACAGGCCCCAGTTGACAAAGGGCATGTAGATCTGCCCGGTGTCCTTGACGCTGGTGTGCCGCACCTGCAGGCGCGGCAGGTAACCGAGCTGGATCACCTGCTTGGTGACGCTGAAGGCACCCGAGATCAGCGCCTGCGAGGCGATCACGGTGGCCATGGTGGCCAGCCCCACCAGCGGTAGCAGCGCCCACTTGGGCGCCATCATGAAGAATGGGTTCTTCACCGCCTCGGGGTTGGCCAGCAGCAGCGCGCCCTGCCCGAAGTAGTTGAGCGTGAGCGACGGCATGACGATGGAGAACCAGGCCAGCCGGATCGGCTTCTTGCCGAAGTGGCCCATGTCGGCGTACAGGGCCTCGGCGCCGGTGACGCACAGCACGAGCGCGCCCAGGATGATGAAGGTGGTGCCGGGGTTGTCCCAGGTGAACTTCCATGCGTACCAGGGGCTGAGTGCCCACAGGATCTCCGGGTGCCCCACGATGTGCCAGACACCCAACCCGGCGATGACCATGAACCAGATCACCGTGATCGGGCCGAAGAACTTGCCGATGCCCGCCGTGCCCTTCTTCTGCACCCAGAACAGCGCGAGCAGGATCACCAGCGTGAGCGGCATCACGTAGTCGGTGAAGGTGTGCGAGACCACCTCCAAGCCTTCCACGGCCGAGAGCACCGAGATCGCCGGGGTGATCACGCCGTCGCCGTAGAACAGGCAGGTGCCGAAGATGCCGATCAGCAGCATCCAGTGCCGCAGGCGCGGGCGGTCGGCCACGGCGCGCGAGGCCAGCGTGAGCATGGCCACCAGGCCGCCTTCACCGTTGTTGTCGGCCCGCAGCACCAGCGTCACGTACTTGACGGAGACGATGGTGGTGAGCGTCCAGAACAGCATGGACAGCACGCCGTACACGTTGTCGGTGGTGAACGGTACGTGGCCGGAGCCGAACACCTCCTTGACGGCGTACAGCACGCTGGTGCCGATGTCGCCGTAGACGACACCGATGGCACCCAGCACCAGGGCACCCATGGAGGATTTGGACGAAGACGACACGCCAGCTGCGCGGCACGCGGCCGCAACCGGGCGCCAGAGTCACAAAGCTCCTATTTTGCGCTGACCGGCGAGCGCGGCAACCGCCCGCCGCGCGGGCTCGTGGCGCGCCCACAACGCGCCGTCCGTTTCAAGAAAAATAGCCTTCTGGCCCTTATGTGACGGGCGCAGGCAGCTATATCATCTGTAGCAATTCCGGGTCTTGCCGGCCACTGGGGTCAGGCCTCGACCAGCTCCGGATCGGTGGCCTCGAGCTCGTAGCTGGCCGCCACCAGCGCCACCCGGGCGATGACGCCGTACATGTAGAAGCGGTTCGGCGCGCTGGCGCCCGGCTTGGCACCGGCGTGGGGCAGGTGGTTGCGGCCGTCGAAGGCCAGCGGCACGTAGCGGGCGCCGGGCGCGCTCAGGTTGTCGGCGGCACCGGCGTCGGCGTGCATGCGGTAGAAGCCGCCGACCACGTAGCGGTCGATCGAGTAGACCACCGGCTCGGCCACGGTGTCGTGCAGGCGCTCATGCGTGAGCACGCCTTCCTGGATGATCACGTCGCCGCCAGGAGCCAGCTGGCCGAGCGCCTTCACCAGCTTGCCGCTGGCGGTGGTGAGCTCGGCCGCGTCGCGCAAGGCCATCACGCCCATGCCGCGCGAGCCGTTGTCGGGCTTGAGCACCACGAAGGGCTTTTCCGTGATGCCATATTCCTTGTACTTGCGGCGCAGCTTGAGCAGCACCGCGTTCACGTTCTCGCGCAGGCAGTCGAGCCCTTCGGGCTTGCGCACGTCCATGCGCTCGCAGTGCGCGAACAGCGGGTGGATCAGCCAGGGGTCGATGCCGATCAGCTTGCCGAAGCGTTTGCTCACTTCCTCGTAACACCTGAAGTGCCGGCTCATGCGGCGCACCGACCAGCCGGCCTGCAGCGGCGGCAGCAGGTATTGCTCGTTCAGGTCTTCCAGGATGCCGGGGGCGCCGCTGGGCAGGTCGTCGTTGAGCAGGATGGTGCAGGGGTCGAAGTGCTTGAGCCCCAGTCGGCAGCGCGAGCGCAGCGCCGGTTCGAACACCAGGTCCTCACCATCTGGCAGCTTGTGGGTGACGCTGCGCTTGACGGCCGGGTCGATGGAGCCGAAGCGCACGTTCAGCCCCGCCATGCGGAAGATCTGCTCCAGCCGCGCCAGGCTCGCCAGGTAGAAGCTGGAGGGCTTGCCGCTGGCCGGCACGATGAGCAGGTTGCGCGCCTCGGGGCAGATCTTCTCGATCGCCGCCTGCCCGGCCTGCACCGCCAGCGGCAACACGTCGTCCGACAGGTTGTGCCAGCCGCGCGGGAACAGGTCGGTATCGACCGGCGCCAGCTTGAAGCCGGCGTTGCGGATGTCCACCGCGCAGTACAGCGGCGGCGTGTGCTCCATCCACTCCAGACGGAACCAGCGCTCGATCACCGGCGTGGCATCGAGGATGCGCTGCTCGAGTTCGTTGATGGGCCCGGAAAGGGCGGTGACGAGATGGGGGACCATGGGGTTGCGGTGTTGGGCGGCGCGGCCAGCGCCGTGCCGGACGATTCTAGGCGCCTAATGCGCCCCGTCGTCCGCCGCCGGCTCGTCAGGCGCATAGGCTGGCAACTCGGCGCCGCAGTGCATGCAGTAGCGGGCTTCGGGCAGGTGGCCTTCGGTCAGGCAGGCGTGGCAGGTGCGCGTGGTGACTGCGGGCTGCCGCCCGCTCAGGGCCATTTCCGTGGTCACGATGCCGGTGGGCACGGCCAGCGTGCCCCAGCCCATGAGCATCATGACCGAGGAGATGAAGCGGCCGAAGTCGGTGTGCGGCGTGATGTCGCCAAAGCCCACGGTGGTCATGGTGGTGATGGCCCAGTAGACCGCGGTGGGGATGCTGGTGAAGCCGTTGGCCGGGCCTTCCACCACGTACATCAGCGTGCCGATGATGAGCACCACCAGCACCACCACCGACAGGAAGATCATGATCTTGCGCCGGCTCGCCGACAGCGCCCGGCCCAGCATCTGGTACTCGGACACATAGGCGGTGAGCTTGAAGACCCGGAAGATGCGCAGCAGCCGCAGCACCCGCACGTCCACCAGCAGGTGGATGCCCGGGAACGCCATGGCCAGGTAGGTGGGCAGCACCGACAGCAGGTCGATCGCGCCCCAGAAGCTGCGCATGTAGCGCCAGGGGTGGCGCACGCAGGCGATGCGCGCCAGGTACTCCAGGGTGAAGAGCGCGGTGAAACCCCACTCGAGCACGTCGAACAGCTCGCCCCAGCGGGCGCTGATCGACGCCACGCTGTCGGCCATCACCACCGTCACGCTCAGCAGGATGAGCGCGATCAGCCACTTGTCGAACAGCGCGCCGGCCCGCGTGTCGGCCTCGAAGATGATGGTGTAGAGCGTCAACCGCCAGCCGCCCGGCGGCCGGCCCAGGCGCGCAGCCTGCCTGCGCGCCCAGGTGGGCCGCGCAGGCGCGGCGGCGGGTGGCTTCGGCTTCACCGGCCCCCGCCGGCGTCGACGGCTGGCGCGCGCCTTTGTCGGTAGATCTCGCGTTCGGAGGCCGTCAGATAGCGCTTTCTGAGCCGCACCTGCAGGCTGTCGACCGCCCTGGGCGTGCGCATGATGACGGCCAGCTCCTGCCCCTGGGCGGCCAGCGACTGGCCGAACTCCGACAGGCTTTCGCGCATCTGCACGAGGTCGAAGCGCGCCTCGTCCCAGTCGAGGTACCAGAACCAGTCGCAGTAGTAGTGCCAGCTGTTCTCGTTGAACGCGCGCACGTGCGTCGGATCCTGCCAGGCGCCGAGCGACAGGTCGTAGGGCACGGAGATCAGGAACTCGCCGCCCGGCCGCAGCAGCCGCAGGGCGTTGGTCATGGCCTGGACCAGATCGGGGATGTGCTCCAGCACGTCGTTGGCGACGATGTGCTCGAACTGGTTTTCGTGCAGCCGGATGTCGCCGAACCTGCCGGTGCGCAGCGGCTGGCCCCAGGGCAGTTCGACCCCGAAATCGAGCAGCAGATCCGGCTGCCAGCTAGCGCTGATGTCCACGTTCAGGCAGTCGGCGCGGAAGTCCTTGCCGCTGCCCAGGTGCAGGGCGGTCGGGAAGGCGGGGGATTCGGCGACGGCATCAAGCGGTGGGACTTCACCAAGCTGCATGGCCACCGTGCGCACCTGGTCGCGGCAGCTGAACAGCTCGAACCCCTGGCGCTCCAGCGCCGCCCGTCGCGCGTCGTCGCGCACCAGGGCTTCGCAGGTTTCCGCCAGCTGCTCGTAGGGCGCGTAGGCCATGCCCGCGCGCAGGTCGGCGTCGTCGGCGCCCATGACGCTGTGCTCGCACACCACGGCCTTGCGGTTGGCCAGCAGGTAGGAGACGCGGGCGATCTCGAACAGCTTGCTCTCGTAGTAGTGCATGTTGAGCACCACCTTGGCACGCCCGATCCAGGCATCGCGCTCCTCGCCGTACACGCCTTGCAGCACTTCCACGCGCAGGCCGCGCCCGCGCAGCGCCTCCAGCACCCTGGCGCGGCGCGGGTTGGGCATGCCGTAAAAGAGCACGTCGACGTCCTGCACGCGCGCCGGGATGCGCGAAAGCTCCGGCACGTAGCCCAGCGGCATGTGTGCCGCCCGCGCATGGCCGCGCGCGGCCAGCCAGGCCACGTTGGCCTGGCTGTAATCCCAGACGCGGTGGCGCATCAAGCGGTCAAGGTAGAAATGCGCGTCGGCGCCGTGGATCTCCGCCCAGGCCGGCAATTGCTCGAGGTTGAAGATCACCGCGTTGCGCGGCAGCTCGAACGCGGCCGGCAGCAGGTGCGCCCCCAGCACCACCAGGGCTTCGGCGTCCACATCGAAGCGGCCGAACCCGGCTTCGCGCCCCAGTCTCCTGAGGGCGTACATCAGGGTCTCGGCCGCTTCCAGCAGGGCGCCGCTGTGCGCGTAGCCGGGCGGGCGGACCAGGGCCACCGTCCACTTCCTGGCGCGAACCAGGTCCTCATCGGCCAACCGGTTCTGGCCGGCCGGCACCGCCAGGTCGATCAAACGCGGACCTCGCCCTCGCCCAGCACCACCCACTTGAGTGAGGTCAGGCCCTCGATGCCCACCGGGCCGCGGGCGTGGAACTTGTCGGTGCTGATGCCGATCTCGGCGCCCAGGCCGTATTCGAAGCCGTCGGCGAAGCGGGTGCTGGCGTTGACCATCACGCTGGCCGAATCCACCTCGCGCAGGAAGCGCTGGGCATGCATGTGGTCGCGCGTGAGGATGGCGTCGGTGTGGTGGCTGGAATAGCGGTTGATGTGGGCGATGGCTTCGTCCACGCCCTCCACCACCTTGATGCTGATGACGGGCGCGAGGTATTCCTCGTACCAGTCCTGCTCCTGTGCGGGCACGATGTCAGCTACGCTATTGATAGCTGCCTGCGCCCGCCCTTCCTGGGCTGGAGCCACATTTTCCTTGAAAATACGTGCAGATTCGGCGTCGCAGCGCATCTGCACGCCCTTGGCCGCGAAGATGGCGCCGATGCGCGGCAGGAAGGCGCCCGCCACGCCGCGCGCCACCAGCAGGCTCTCGGTGGCGTTGCAGGGGCTGTACTTCTGCGTCTTGGCGTTGTCGACCACCTTAAGGGCCATGTCGAGATCGCAGGGGTCGTCCACATAGGTGTGGCAGTTGCCGTCCAGGTGCTTGATCACCGGCACCCGGGCCTCGGCGCTCACGCGCTCGATCAGGCCCTTGCCGCCGCGCGGGATGATCACGTCCACGTACTGCGGCATGGTGATCAGCGCGCTCACGGCGGCGCGGTCGGTGGTGGGCACCAGTTGCACCGCGTCTTCGGGCAACCCGGCCTCGGCCAGCGCCTGGCGGACCAGCACGGCCAGCGCGTGGTTGGATTCGATGGCCTCGCTGCCGCCGCGCAGGATGCAGGCGTTGCCGCTCTTGATCGACAGGCTGGCGGCCTCGATGGTGACGTTGGGCCGGCTCTCGTAGATCATGCCGAACACGCCGATCGGCACCCGCATCTGGCCCACGCGGATGCCGCTGGGCTGCTGCTTCAGGCCGACGATGTCGCCGATCAAGTCCGGCATGGCCGCGAGCTGCTCGCAGCCCTGGGCGCAGGTTTCCAGGATGGCGGGCGTGAGCTTGAGGCGATCCACCATGGGCGCGGCCAGGCCGGCGGCGCGGGCGCGCTCGATCTCCGGCGCGTTGGCGGTCTGCAGCGCGGCCACGTTCTCGCGCAGCAGGCGCGCCAGCGCGCGCAGCGCCTGGTTGCGCGCCGCCGCGCCGGAGCGGGCCATGAGGGCGGAGGCCGCGCGCGCGCGCTGGCCCATCTGCGCAAGCAGGCCTTGCACGTCCGCCGCGGGGGTGTCTTGCAGGTTCATGCCCCGATTTTCTCAAAAGCGGGCCTTGCTGGCACGTCCGCTTGGCAACAGCTCAGGGCCGGCAGGGCACCACCCGCGGTTCGCCGGGCAGCCGCGCCAGCGGCGCGAAGCCGAGGTCCACGGCACGCGCCAGGTCGCCTTCGGCAATGTCGAAGAGGTTGATCTCGTCGGTGCCGGCGCCGCACATGGCCGGGCGCATGCGGCCGTCGCTGCCGCAGGCCTGCCCCAGCACGCGCACGCCGGCCTGCTCGAGCTGCTGGCGCATCGCCTCCGGCGCCGTGCCGCGCGTGCCGCACTGCAGGGCCCCGCGCGAGCGGTACACATTGACGGTGGGCGTGGCCGCCGCCGGCGCCCCGCCCGACGCAGGTGCGCCGCAGGCGGCGACAAGCATGGCAGCAACGGCCGCAGCCATCAGGCGTACGCCGGTTTCCGGACGCAGTGATTTCATGGCAACCCTCCTCGGGGGGATGGCGTCGCGCGCAGGTCATCCCTGGCTGCCAAGTATTTCACGAAGCCGTTGTCAAACCGCTTTGACCCCATCGCGGGAAAGCCGTGCGGGTGCCGTGCGGCATCTGCTGTTTGCGGCAATTGGTCACAGGGCACGCCGGAAAGTATGTACGGATACCTTGCAACACAAATTTGACCAACATTAACATTCATCCAGCATTTCGTGCACCCTTACCGAACGGTGGCATGAGTTGCGTTTCGACCGGCCGGCCGACCTGGCTGGCTCTCTGTCAAATGCGTACCCGTGAAGGGAAGGACTGAATTCAAATGGCAACGATCAAGCAAACTCTCGACGAACTGATGACCCTGGACGGCGCCATGTGCGCGGCCGTGGTGGACTCGGCCAGCGGCATGATGCTGGGCTCCATCGGCTCTGGCGTGGACCTGGAAGTGGCCGCCGCCGGCAACACCGAGGTGATCCGCTCGAAGATGAAGACCATGCGCTCGCTGGGCCTGAACGACGTGATCGAGGACATCCTGATCACCCTGGGCAAGCAGTACCACATCCTGCGCCCCTCGGCGCGCAAGGATGGCGTGTTCGTGTACTACGTGCTGGACAAGCAGCGCGCCAACCTGGCCATGGCCCGCCGCAAGGTGCAGGACGTGGACAAGGAAATGAGCTTCTGATCGACGCGCACGACGGCCGGGCTTGACCTCCAGGCCGTTGCCGAAATGACAACCGCGCCCTTGGGCGCGGTTTTTTCTTGGGCGATGGTCAAGCGATCTGCTATGAATTGGAGAGCTGGCGGCGCCCGCCAGACAAGGTCTGCAGCCCCAAAAGACCCTGAATCCATCGTACTGCGGCTGCCGGCCCAAATCGCTGATCACGGCGGCATCGCCGGGGACGGGTGAGCCGCTTGCGGTGCTCGGGCAAGCCCTAGTCGAGATCGCCCATCGCCGATGACGATTCGTCGGCATCGCCGCCAGGCCGCCACTGCACGCCGTGCTTGCGCAGGTGATCACGGATCAGCTTGCGCACCACCTGCGAGGGTGTCACGTCCTGGGCCGCACACAGGTTCTCGAACGCCTTTTTCTTCGCAGGGTCGATCAGGACGGTGAGCCGGGCAGTTTTCTGTTCAAGGGCAGACATGGCTGTTTCATTGTATCGGCAGCCCGGGGCGGTGACGGGCGGACGCCCTGCACGCCGGCTTCGCGTCAGCGCCGCGCCGCGGCCGTGCCCGCGCAGGCCGCCGTCAGGCCCAGCGCCAACCGGTGCAGCGCCTGCCAGGGATCGCGCGGCCAGCCCGGTGCCTGCAGGCCCTTGACAATGCCGTCCACCTGGTGCGCGCCGTGCAGCAGGTTGGCCAGCACCAGGTCGGTGAGGCGCGGCAGCACGCGCTCGAACAGACGCTCGCGCACGCCCCAGACACGCTGCTCGCGCAGCACCATGGGCAGGGGCCGGCCGCCGGCCAGGGCGTCCTTGGCGCGCTTGAGCGCGCGGATGTCCTCGGCGATGGCGTAGTGCACCAGCACCTCGGGTTCGCCCTCGGCCTGCAGGCCGTCGAGCATGCGCTGCACGCGCTCGCGCTGGCCGGCCAGCACCGCCTCGGAGAGCTTGAACACGTCGTAGCGGGCCACGTTGAGCACCGCCGATTCGATCTGCTCGCGCGCCAGCTCGCCCGGCGGGTACAGCAGCGCAAGCTTGCTGATCTCCTGGTGCGCGGCCAGCAGGTTGCCTTCCACCCGGTCGGCGAAGAACTGCAGCGCGCGCACGCCTTCCTCGCCCGGTGCCACGCGCTGGTCCTGGCGCGCCAAGCGCTGGGCGATCCATTGCGGCAGCGCCGCGCGCTCGACCGGGTCGATCTGCAGCGTCACGCCCGCGCCCTCCAGCGCGGCGAACCAGGCGCTGGAGCGGGTGACCTTGTCCAGCCGGGGCAGCACGACCAGCCACAGCGTGGCGGCCTCGGCGTCCTGCGCCGCGGCCTCGGCCAGCTGTTGCAATGCCACGCTGCCTTCCTTGCCCGGCTTGCCGGTGGGGATGCGCACCTCCACCATCTGCCTGTCGGCGAACAGGCTGAGCGACTGCCCGGCCGCCAGCACCGCGCTCCAGTCGAAATGCGCGCCCGACACGGTGTGCACCGTGCGCTCGCCATAGCCCAGCTCGCGCGCCCTAGCGCGGATCGCGTCCAGCGCCTCCTGCACCAGCAGCGGCTCGTCGCCGTGCAGCGCGTACAGCGGCCGCAAGCCCTTTTGCAGATGTCCTTGCAGTTGCGCGGCGGCCAGCTGCATGTCAGCGAAACCGCGAGGCGCCAGCGCACGAATGGCCGCCAACCCCTACGGCGCCGCGCAGCAGGCGCCCCCAAACGGCCGCGGAGCAGGCCAAACCAGCGAACGCCGAGGCCGGGCTTGCACCGGCCTCTGGCGTTGTCCCCCCCCAGGGGGGAAGGCGCGTCAGCGACTCAGGGGGGAGCATGATCAGGGGGTCACAGCTTGATCGTCGCCAGCCGCCGCATCACCTGCTGGACGATGTCGGTCTGCATGTTCTGGAACAGCATCTGCGCCTCGGCCTCCTTGGAGAGCGCGGCGCTTTCGCTGTAGCTCTGGTCGATCTGGCGCAGGATCTCGGCCTCGGGCAGCACTTCCTTGCCGGCGGGCGTGCGCACGCGGAAGCGGAAGCGCTGGCGCAGCTGGAACTCGCGCACCTGGCCGGAGGCATCCCGGCCCACGACGATGCGGTCTCTCACGTCCAGCACGCTCTGCAGCAGCACCTCGGCCTGGTCGCGCCGGGCGGCGTCCTGGATCACCTCCAGCTTGCCCGTGCCCTGCAGCTGGCGCCGCAGCTCGTTGCCGATGGAGGAGTTGGCCGGCAGATCGACGTAGATGGAGCGGAAGGCGAACTCCGGCGCCTTGCGCAAGGCGAAGCCGCAGCCCGTGGCGGCAAGCGCGCCCGCGCCCAGCAGCAGGGCCAGGGCGGCGCGGCGGTTCAGGTCGTCTGGCACCATGCCCACAGCTTACACAACCAGGTTCACCAGGCGCCCCGGCACCACGATCACCTTCCTGGGCTTGGCGCCTTCGGCGTGCTTGGCGAACGCCTCGCTGGCCAGCGCGGCGGCTTCGATCTGTTCCTTGCTGGCATCCGCCGCCACCTGGATGGCGCCGCGCAGCTTGCCGTTGATCTGCACCATCAGCTCGATCTCGTCCTGCTTGAGCGCCTCCGGGTCAACCTTGGGCCACGGAGCATCCAGCAGGTCGCCCTGCACGGCGGCGAAGCCGAGCTCGCTCCACAGCGCGTGGGTGACGTGCGGGGTGACCGGGTACAGCACGCGCAGCAGCTTGGAGAAGCCCTCGGCCAGCGCCGCGTTGTCGCCGCGCGCTTGCTCGGCGCCGGAGCCCTTGAAGGCCTCCAGCGCGTTGAGCATCTTCATCGCGCCCGACACCACGGTGTTGTACTGCATGCGCTGGTAGTCGTAGTCGACCTGCTGCAGCACGGTGTGGATCTCATGCCGCAGCGCCTTGGCCGCCTTGCCGAGCTGCAGGTTGTTCTGGTTTGCAGCGCCCGCCAGCAGGGCGGAGGCAGCTACATTGTCAATAGCGCCCAGCTTGGCGCCAAAGTTCCACACCCGGCGCAGGAAGCGGTAGCTGCCTTCCACGGCGGCGTCGTTCCACTCGAGCGTGGCCTCGGGCGGCGCGGTGAACATGGTGTACAGGCGCGCGGTGTCGGCGCCGTACTGTTCGATCAGCTGCTGCGGATCGACGCCGTTGTTCTTGGACTTGGACATGGTGCCCACGCCCTCGTAGTCGACCAGCGTGCCGGCGGGCAGCTTGCCCACCGCCTGGCGCAGGCGGGCACCCACCTGGTGGCCGTCGGCATCGAGCACGGGCTCCACGTCGTGCGGCCAGAAGTACTCGATGCCGCCCTTCTCGTTCTTGAGCGAGTAGATGTGGTTCAGCACCATGCCCTGCGTGAGCAGGCGGGTGAAGGGCTCGTCGATCTGCACCAGCCCCAGATCGCGCATCACCTTGGTCCAGAAGCGCGCGTACAGCAGGTGCAGGATGGCGTGCTCGATGCCGCCGATGTACTGGTCCATCGGCATCCAGTACTTCGCGCCGTCGGCCACCATGGCCTGGTCGTTGCTTGGGTCGCAGTAGCGCATGAAGTACCAGGACGAATCCACGAAGGTGTCCATGGTGTCGGTCTCGCGCCGCGCTGGCTGGCCGCATTGCGGGCAGGTGCAGGCCAGGAAGGCCTCGCACTTGTTCAGCGGGTTGCCGCTGCCGTCGGGCACCAGATCCAGCGGCAGCACCACCGGCAGGTCCTGCTCCGGCACGGGCACGGTGCCGCAGGCTTCGCAGTGGATCATGGGCACCGGCGTGCCCCAGTAGCGCTGGCGGCTGATGCCCCAGTCGCGCAGGCGCCAGGTGGTCTTCTTCTCGCCCAGGCCCTTCTGCTCCAGCGCGTGGGCGATGGCGTTCACCGCCTGCTGGTAGCTCATGCCGCTGTAGATGTCGGAGTTGACGGTGACGCCGCGCTCCTTGTCGGCGTACCAGTCGTGCCAGTGGGCGTAGTCGTAGTGCTGCTTGTCTACGTGCACCACCTGCTTGATGGGCAGGCCGTACTTGAGCGCGAAGGCGAAGTCGCGCTCGTCGTGCGCGGGCACGCCCATCACCGCGCCGTCGCCGTAGCTCATCAGCACGTAGTTGCCGACCCACAGCGGCACCTCGTCGTCGGTGAGCGGATGCCGCACCACCAGACCGGTGGGCATGCCTTCCTTTTCCTTCAGCGCCAGCTCGGCCTCGGTGGTCCCGCCCTGCTTGCACTTCTCGATGAACGCGGCCAGCTCGGCGTTGCCGCGCGCGGCGTGTTCGGCCAGCGGGTGCTCCGGCGCCACGGCGCAGAAGGTGACGCCCATGATGGTGTCGGCGCGCGTGGTGAACACGTACATGCGGCCGCCGCCGATCGGCTCGCCATCCTCACCCCGGATGTCGTGCGGGAAGGCGAAGCGCACGCCCTCGCTCTTGCCGATCCAGTTCTCCTGCATCAGGCGCACGCGCTCGGGCCAGCCGTCCAGCGTGGCCTTGGGGTTGCCCACCTGCACATGGTCCAGCAGTTCCTGCGCGTAGTCGGTGATCTTCAGGTAGTAGCCGGGAATCTCGCGCTTTTCCACCGGCGCGCCGGTGCGCCAGCCGCGGCCGTCGATCACCTGCTCGTTGGCCAGCACGGTCTGGTCCACCGGGTCCCAGTTGACGACCTGGGTCTTGCGGTAGGCGATGCCTTTTTCCAGCATCTTCAGGAACAGCCACTGGTTCCACTTGTAGTAGCTGGCATCGCAGGTGGCGACCTCGCGGCTCCAGTCGATGCCCAGGCCCATGGCCTGCATCTGGCCCTTCATGTAGGCGATGTTCTCGTAGGTCCACTTGGCCGGCGGCACGCCGTTCTTGAGCGCCGCGTTCTCGGCCGGCAGGCCGAAGGCGTCCCAGCCCATGGGCATCAGCACGTTCATGCCTTTCATGCGCAGCTGGCGCATCAGCATGTCGTTGATGGTGTAGTTGCGCACGTGGCCCATGTGCAGCTTGCCGCTGGGGTAGGGCAGCATGGAGCAGGCGTAGAACTTCTGCTTGCCGGCGTCCTCGGTCACGCGGTAGGCGTCGGTGGCGCGCCAGTGGGCCTGAGAGGCCTTTTCGACCTCCAGGTGGTTGTACTTTTCTTCCATGGGGCAAATTGTAGGTGGCGAAACCGGCCGCGGCGGCGAGCCGCCCACGAGTCGGCGACTATTTTATTGATAGCTGCCTGCGCCCGGCTGACGCCGGCCAGAGGCCAAAATCCCTCAAAAAAAGCGGTTGGCGCGATTCAGCGCACGGGCGCCGTGGTGACCGGCGCCTGGCGGACAGCCGCTGGTGCGGCCGGGGCTGCCGGCGTCGCGGCCGGCGCCGGGGCCGGGGCCGGCACGCTGGGCGCCCCGCCGGAAGCGTCGGCCACGAAGCCGATGCGGTTCAAGCCGGCCTTCTGGGCCTCGCCCATGACCTCGACCACGCGGCCGTAGGGCACGCCCTGGTCGGCGCGCAACTGCACCTCGGTTTCCGGGTTGGCGCGCGCGGCTTCCTGCAGCGCCGTCGCCAGCTCCGGCTGGCTGACCGGCTTGTCGTTGAAGTACGCCTGCCCGGCCTTGTCCACCACCAGGGTGACGAACTTGGGCGGATCGCCCTGGGTGGCGGCGTCGGTCTTGGGCAGATCGAGCCGGATTGCGCTGGTGAGCAGCGGCGCGGTGATGATGAAGATCACCAGCAGCACCAGCATCACGTCCACCAGCGGCGTGACGTTGATGTCGCTCATGGGCTCCGAGCCCTTGGTGCGTTCGAGTCGACCGAATGCCATACCAGCGTCCTAGAAGCGAGCGGCCGCGGAGCAGGCCAAGCCAGCGAACGCCGTGGCCGGGCATGTACCAGCCACTGGCGTTGTCCCCCCTGCGCAGCAAAGGGGGGAAGGCGCGAAGCGACTCAGGGGGGTCTTCATCCGTGATTCACGAGCAACTCGCGCAGGTCGCGCGCAAAGCCTTCCAGCTCGGCCTCGATGCGCGCCACGATGCGGCCGAACCAGTTGTAGGCCAGCACGGCCGGAATGGCCACGGCTAGGCCGGCGGCGGTCATGATCAGCGCCTCGCCCACCGGGCCTGCCACCTTGTCGATGGACAGCTGGCCGGCGGTGGCGATGCCGGTGAGCGCATGGTAGATGCCCCACACGGTGCCCAGCAGGCCGACGAACGGCGCGGTGGAGCCCACCGTGGCCAGCAGCACCTGGCCGAACTGCAGGCGGTGCAGCACGGCATGCAGCGCGTCGCGCAGCAGGCGGGTGAGTTGCTGGCCGCGGTCGCCGGCGGCGGCCAGCGTACCGGCCGGGGGCACCCGGGCGGCCTCGACCAGCGGTGCCAGCAACTGCTCGCGGTCGAGCGTGATGAGGCGGTTGGCGCCCTCTTCCAGCGTGGGCGCCTGCCAGAAGCCGGCCACGCTGCGCGCCACGCTGCCGCCGGCGTTGCGCAGCATCCAGCCCTTGTAGAGGATCACCACCCAGCTGGCGATCGACATCAGCAGCAGCAGGACGGCGACGGCCTTGCCGACGGCATCGGTCTGGGTGAACAGGTGTTGCAGGTTCATGCGGGTGTGGCGTGAGGAAACGGGCTCAGCGCAGGCCGAGCACGTCGAACATGTCGTACAGGCCGCTCTTGCGCCCGGCCAGGAAACGCACCGCGCGCAGGCTGCCCTGGGCATAGCCGGCGCGGCTGGAGGACTTGTGGCTGATCTCGATGCGCTCGCCGGTGCCGGCGAACAGCACCGTGTGGTCGCCCACGATGTCGCCGCCGCGGATGGTGGCGAAGCCGATGGTGGAAGGATCGCGCTCGCCGGTGTGGCCGTAGCGCTCGTACACGGCGCAGTCCTTCAGGTCGCGCCCCAGCGCGTCGGCGATCACCTCGCCCATCTTCAGCGCGGTGCCGCTGGGCGCGTCCACCTTGTGGCGGTGGTGCGCCTCGACGATCTCGATGTCGTAGCCGGTCGACAGCGCCTTGGCCGCCATCTCCAGCAGCTTGAGGGTGACGTTGACGCCCACGCTCATGTTGGGCGCCATGACGATGGCGATGTCCTGCGCGGCGGCGGCGATCTCGGCCTTCTGCGCGTCGGAAAAGCCGGTGGTGCCGATCACCAGCGCCACGCCCTGCCGGCGGCACGCGGCCAGGTGGGCCATGGTGGCCTCCGGGCGGGTGAAATCGATCAGCGCCCTGGCGCCGGCCAGGCCAGCCTGGAGGTCGGCGGTGATGGCGCAGCCGGTGGTCTGGCCCAGGAACGCGCCGGCGTCCTGCCCGAGCACCGGGCTGCCGGCGCGGTCCAGCGCGCCGGCCAGCCGGCAGTCGCCCGAATCGAGCACGGCCTGGATCAGCATCTGACCCATGCGCCCGCTCGCACCGGCAATGGCAACGGCGTGGGCGGCGTCAGGCGTGGTGGGGGCGTTCATGGCGTACGAAAAGCGGGTCGGCGTGAAGAAGAAGGAACGGCGCCGGGCCGCGCACGCTCAGCGCGCGGGCTCCAGCGGCGGGTAGGCGCCGGGGCGCGCCGGCTCGGGCTGCTCGGGCGCGGCGGCTTCGGGCTCCGAAGCCGTGGAGGCCGGGAACTTGGCGAGTTGCTCCTCGGTGGCTTCCAGCACCGGCACCTTGGGCTTGACCTTCTTGCCGATGCGTTCGACGAAGTCGTTCTCGCTCGGCATCTCGTCGCCCTCGAAGCGCTCCAGCGTGTCGCCCTTGAAGTACAGCGTGAGCCGGTAGTGCTGGGGCTCGACACCCTGGCGCTGCATGGTGAAGACGTAATCCCAGCGGTCGCCGTGGAACAGGCTGGTCAGCAGCGGCGTGCCCAGGATGTCGCGCACCTGAAGGCGCGTCATGCCGGCCTTGAGCGCCTCGACCTGCTCCTTGGACACGAAGTTGCCCTGCACCACCTCCGGCCGGTAGATGGTGATGGCGTCGGCGATGTTGCGCGTGCCCTCGTTGAAGCTGCTGCACGCGGCCAGCCCCAGCAGCAGCGCCACCGCAACCAGCGGGCGCCCTGCCGCGAACAGCCGGGGACTTTTCAGGCGATCACACACCATGCCAGGAGCTCATGCACAATAGACCGGCCATTGTAGCGGCGGCCCACGCGCCGCCGGCCCGATGCGGAGCGCCCATGGACACCCTCGACGAACTCAAGAGCACCGGCCTGAAGGCCACCCTGCCCCGCCTGAAGATCCTGGAGGTGTTCCAGAAGAGCGAGCAGCGCCACATGACGGCCGAGGACGTGTTCAAGCTGCTGCTGGCCGAGGGCGCTGACATTGGCCTGGCCACGGTGTACCGGGTGCTGACGCAGTTCGAGCAGGCGCACATCCTCAAGCGCAACCACTTCGAGAGCGGCAAGGCCATCTACGAGCTGGCCGACGACAGCCACCACGACCACCTAGTCTGCCTGAGCTGCGGCAAGGTGGAGGAATTCTTCGACGCCGAGATCGAGCGCCGCCAGCGCAACATCGCCGCCAGCCGCGGCTGGTCGCTGGAAGACCACGCCATGTCGCTGTACGGCCACTGCGCCGACTGCCAGAAGAAACGCTGATTTTTCAAGCCTTTCAGGCCGCCAGCCGGCATGTGGCGGGCGCAGGCAGCTATCAAATCAGAAGTATTCTGACCATTGCCGTCTGCTCATCGGCCCCAGGCATCGCGTTGGCCGGGCCGGGATCAGCCGCTGGCAGTGCGCCCGCGGAGGGGAGAAGAGCGGAACGAAGCCCGTACAGAGCCTGGGACTGATTCGCCCCCGGCGTCGTCAATCCTTGCTCTGCGCCATCGCCCGGCGGTGGCGCTCGACGAACTCCTGGTAGGTGTCGATGCCGCGCAGCTGCAGGATGTGGTTGCGCACCGCCGCCTCCACCAGCACGGCGATGTTGCGGCCGGCCACCACCTGCACGATCACCTTCTGGATCGGCACGCCCAGCACTTCCTGCGTGAGCGGCTCGTAGGGCAGGCGCTCGTAGTCGCGCTCCATGGTCTCGCGCCGCACCAGGTGCACGATCAGCCGCAGCCGCATGCGCCGGCGCACCGCCGTCTCGCCGAAGATCGCCTTGATGTCCAGCAGGCCGATGCCGCGCACTTCCAGCAGGTTCTGCAGCAGTTCGGGGCAGCGGCCCTCGATGGTGGTCTGGTTGATGCGGAACAGGTCCACCGCGTCGTCGGCCACCAGGCCGTTGCCGCGCGAGATCAGCTCCAGCCCCAGCTCGCTCTTGCCCAGGCCGGATTCGCCGGTGATCATCACGCCCAGGCCCAGGATGTCCATGAACACGCCGTGCATCGAGGTGCGGTTGGCGAAGTGCTTGGACAGGTAGGCGCGCAGCACGTCGATCACGAAGGCGGCCGACTCGTCGGTGGCGAACATGGGGATCTGCGCCCGCTCGCACATCGACACCAGCGCCGGCGGCGCCGTCAGCCCGTCGCACAGCACCAGCGCCGGCGGCTCCAGCGTGACGATGCGGGCCACGCGGCGCGCGCAGTCTTCCGGGCTGGCGTTGCTCAGGTAGGCGACTTCCCGCGCGCCCAGGATCTGCACCCGGTAGGGGTGGATGTAGTTCAGGTAGCCGACCAGATCGGCGCCGGACGCCGCCTCGCGCACCGCCACTTCGTCGAAGCGGCGCTCCGACGCGCCGGAGCCGGCCACCCAGTGCCAGCGCAGCGTGGCCCGGTGCTCCTCGAACAGGGCGTCGGCGCTGATCACGGAAGGCTTCATCGGGCGGGGGTGGCGGCGGGCTTGGGGCTGGGGCGCGCCGCGGAAGTCGGCAGGTGGCGGCTCAGGCGGAGGCCTGGTGCACCGGCTGCCAGTTGGCGATCAAGGCATGCAGCGCCTCGGCGCTGTCGGCGTTCTTGAGCTGGTCGCGCAGACCGGCGTCGCTCAGCAGCTCGGCGATCTCGGACAGGATTTCCAAGTGCTTCTGCGTGGCCGCCTCGGGCACCAGCAGGAAGATGAGCAGGCACACCGGCTGCTCGTCCGGCGCGTCGAAACCGATCGGCTGGGCCAGCTGCACCACCGCCGCCATGGGCGATTTCAAGCCCTTGATGCGGCCGTGCGGAATGGCCACGCCGTGCCCGAGCCCGGTGGAGCCCAGGCGCTCGCGGGCGAACAGGCTGTCGGTGATGAGTGCGCGCGACAGGCCGTGCTGGCTCTCGAACAGCAGCCCGGCCTCTTCGAAGGCGCGCTTCTTGCTGGTGGCGTCCACGGCCACGAGGACCTGGGACTGGGGAAGGATGGACGCGAGTCGGTTCATGGCGTTGCGGCGCGATTATGCCGTGTCAACCTTGGTATGCATGGGAGCCTTGGGGCAGGCGCGGGAGGCCGGCCGTGACAAACGCACGGCGGGCGTGGGTGCCGCTGCGGCGCTGGCCGCCGGCCCCGATGCATCTCCCTGTCCAGCAGCGCGCATGCGCCTCCCGAAAAAGAAAGCCGCCCGGCTACCCGGCGCGGCTTACAAACTGGAGTCTACAGTCTCTCGCTCGTTGTTGTAACACCATCCTACATCAAATGCTTGGCCGCCGCATGGTCATGTGACTGCAATTTGCTCTTGTGGCGCACTACCTGGCGGTCCAGCTTGTCCACCAGCTCGTCCACGGCGGCGTACAGATCCTCGTTGGCGCTCTCGGCGAACAAGTCGTTGCCTTTGACACGAATGCTGCATTCGGCACGCTGACGGCGGTCCTTTTCCTTCTGGTTCTCGACGGACAGCAGCACCTTGACATCCAGTACCTGGTCGAAATGTCGGGTGATCCGGTCGAGCTTGCCGGTCACATAGGTACGCAGCGCCGGGGTGACTTCGAGGTGATGGCCGCTGATCGTCAGGTTCATGGAGTGCCTCCTGCTAGGGGGTGGGAAAAACCTGCCCGCCAGACAGTCCGGCCCGCGGGCAGAAAGAAACGCTTTGGGGGTGCGTCACCGTCATGTCATGGCTAGGCACTATGCACGCGTTTGCGGCCCAGTGCAATCCCGCCACGGCTGCCGGGTCTTTGCCCGGGCGTGGCATTTCGCACGGCTTGCCCCTGCGGCTGCGTGCGCCATTTCGGGGCGCGGGAGTGGCTTGCGATACCGCGATGCGATAATCAGGGCTGATTCGCATCACCCTTTCGAAAGCCCGCCGTGGAACCCTCACCCAGTCGGTAGCTTTCGGCCCTTGAGTCGCTGGCGCGGGAGGCCGAAAGCCCTGAAACCCTGACGCCAGACCCCACCGCCTCACTCAAGGGATTGGTTCATGCTCAACGTCTTCACGCTCGCCAACGGGCGTCTGTTCCAGGAAGAGATCGAATCGCTGGAAGAGCTGTCGCGCTTCAAGCCGATCTGGGTCGACCTGGAAGAACCCACGCCGGACGAAAAGCGCTGGGTCCGCCAGTACTACGGCCTGGCGATCCCGGACGACGCGATGGACGAGGACATCGAGGAATCCGCGCGCTTCTACGCCGAGGACAACGGCGAGCTGCACATCCGCTGCGACTTTCTGGTGGCCGACGCCGAGCACCCGCGCCAGGTGCGCGTGGCCTTCATCATGAACCTGGTGAATGAGGCCGCGCGTGGGCACGGCATCCTGTTTTCCATCCACGACGAGTCGGTGCCGGCGTTCCGCCTGCTGCGCATGCGGGCGCGCCGCATGCCCGGCCTGCTGGCCGACGCCAAGGAAGTGCTGCTCAAGCTGTTCGACGGCGACGCCGAATACTCCGCCGATACGCTGGAAGAAATCTACGACGAGCTGGAGCGCGCCAGCAAGCAGGTGCTGGAGGACAACGTGAGCGACCAGGTCGCCAGCGAGGTGCTGGCCACCATCGCGCGGCAGGAAGACATGAACGGCCGCATCCGCCGCAACGTGATGGACACGCGCCGCGCCGTCAGCTTCCTGATGCGCAGCAAGATGCTGGACGCCGAGCAGTTCGAGGAAGCGCGCCAGATCCTGCGCGATCTTGATTCGCTGGACAGCCACACGACCTTCCTGTTCGACAAGATCAACTTCCTGATGGATGCCACCGTCGGCTTCATCAACATCAACCAGAACAAGATCATCAAGCTGTTCTCGGTGGCCAGCGTGGCGCTGCTGCCGCCCACGCTGATCGCCAGCGTCTACGGCATGAACTTCCAGCACATGCCGGAGCTGACGCAGAAATGGGGCTACCCCTGGGCGCTCGGCCTGATGGTCGCCAGCGCGCTGCTGCCCATGTGGTACTTCCGCAGGCGCGGCTGGTTGAAATAAGCCCCCTGAGTCGCCTGCGGCCGGTGCAGGCCCGGCCACGGCGTCCGCTGGAACGGCCTGTTCCGCGGCCTTTTGGGGCACCTGATGGAGCGCGACGCACCTGCGCCCAGTTTTCGAATGAAATGTGCCTCCAGCCCAAGTACGGCGGGCGCAGGCAGCTATCGTATTTGCAGCAATGCGGCCTGCAGGTCGCGTCCGCTCAGAAGGTCCTCAGCCGGCTTGGCGACAATGCACGGTTTGCAGTGACACTCCCACCATGCCGCATTCCCTGCCCCGCGCCTCCCACCATGAAGCCCACCGCAGCCAGCACGTGGGCTGGCTGCGCGCCGCCGTGCTGGGCGCCAACGACGGGCTGATCTCCACCGCCAGCCTGGTGGTCGGCATGGCAGCGGCCGGCACTTCGACGCACACGCTGCTGCTCACCGCGCTGGCGGGCCTGGTAGCGGGGGCGCTGTCGATGGCGGCGGGCGAGTACGTGTCCGTCAGTTCCCAGGCCGACACCGAAGCGGCAGACCGCGCTCGCGAAGAGGTCGAGCTGGCCGAACGCCCCGATTTCGAGCTGGAAGAGCTCAAGCAGATCTACGTGCAGCGTGGCCTCTCACCCGAGCTGGCCGGGCAGGTGGCGCATCAGCTGACGGCCCGCGACGCCCTCAGCGCCCACCTGCGCGACGAGCTGGGCCTGACCGAGCACGGCCAGGCCCGGCCGCTGCAGGCGGCACTGGCCTCGGCGGCGGCCTTCGCCGCCGGTGCGCTGCCGCCGATCCTGCTGGTGCTGCTGTGGTCGCTGCCGGGCCTGACGGGTGCCATCACCGCCAGCACGCTGGTGCTGCTGGCCGTGCTGGGCGCGCTGGCGGCAAGGCTGGGCGGCGCGCCGGTGCTGCGCGGCGCGGCGCGGGTGCTGTTCTGGGGCGCCATGGCCATGGCGGCCACGGCGCTGCTGGGCCACCTGTTCGGCGCGGCGCCGGTGGCCTGACCGCGGTCAAGGCCGGGGCAGGAGGCCGGTGGCATGATCGCCCCATGTCCACGCAGCGCCCCGACGCCCTGAAATTCCTCGCCCCCGGCTGGTTCGCCGTCGTCATGGGCCTGTGCGGCCTGGCGATGGCCTGGTTGCGCGCGGCGCCGCTGATGGGCGATGTGTCGTCCGCCGGCGGGCTGGCGATCGCCGTGCTGGCGGCGCTGGCCTTCGTGGTGGTGCTGATGGCCTCCTGGCTGCGCTGGCTGCGCCACCCCGAGGCGCTGGCCGAAGACCTGCGCCACCCGGTGCGCCACGCCATGGCGGCCACGTTGCCGGTGTCGCTGATTCTGCTGGCCACGCTGGGCGTTTCGCTGCTGGGCCCGCTGGTCTGGCTGGAAGCCCTGTGGTGGCTGGGCTCGCTGGCGCAGCTGGCAGTCACGGTGTGGCTGCTGGCCCGCTGGCTGCGGCCGGGCAAGGAGCTGGGCCTGGGCTGGCCGGCCGTGACGCCGGCGCTGTTTATACCCGTGGTCGGCAACGTGCTGGCGCCGCTGGCGGGCGTGACGCTGGGCCACGGCAACTGGGCGGCGGCGCAGTTCGGCATCGGCCTGCTGCTGTGGCCGGTGCTGGTGGCGCTGCTGGTGGTGCGGCTGGCGGTACAGGGCGTGTGGCCCGAGCGCGTGCTGCCGCTGGTGTTCATCAGCGTGGCGCCGCCGGCGGTGATCGGCACCGGCCTGCTGCAACTGGGCGCACCACCCGCGCTGGCCTGGATGGCCTGGGGCGTGGCGCTGCTGTTCCTGCTGTGGAGCGCCAGCGCCTTCAAGCGCATGCTGGCGCAGCCTTTTTCCATCCAGTTCTGGGCGCTGTCCTTCCCGCTGGCCTCGTTCGCCGGCCTGACGCTGGTGCTCACGCACCTGAGCGACAGCCGGGGCCTGCAGACGCTGGCCATGCTGGCGCTGGCGCTGGCCTCCTTCGTGATCGCCGCGCTGCTGGTGGCCACCTTCAAGGGTCTGCGCGACGGTACGCTGCTGCAGCCGGAGCCGGTGGCCATGGTGGCGACCAGCGCCGGCACGGGTTCGCAGCCCGGCTGAGAGCCTGTTCACGATCTCGGCAGGGCCAGGCCGTTCAGCAGCCGTTCAGCCCGAACCCTGCCTGCGTGGCCACAATGGGCCATGGACAAGCTCACCACCCCCACTTCCCGCACCAGCGCCCTGTCGTCGCCGCGCTTTGCGGCCGGCCTCATCGGGCTCCACTGGTTGACCTTGCTGCTGATCGCGGCCGTGTACGCGCTGATGGAGTTCAAGGGCATCTACCCCAAGGGCAGCGCCGGGCGCGAAGCCATGGCCCAGTGGCACTTCACGCTGGGCATGACGGTGCTGGCCGTCACCGCCGTGCGCCTGCTGGTGCGCCTGGGCAGCCGGCGCCCGCCCATCGTGCCGCCCCCGCCGCGCTGGCAGGAGTTGCTGGCCGGGGCCGTGACCGTGCTGCTCTACGGCCTGATGATCGCCCTGCCCGTGCTCGGCTGGCTGGCGGTGAGCGCCTATGGCGAGCACGTGTCGTTCTGGGGCCTGACGCTGCCCTCGCCCCTGGCCGTCGACAAGACGCTGGCGCACGACATCAAGGAAGTGCACGAGACGCTGGCCGAAGCCGGCTACTGGCTGATCGGCCTGCACGCCGCCGCGGCGCTCTTCCACCACTACCTGCTGCACGACAACACGCTGGTGCGCATGCTGCCCGGGCGCGCCGACGCGCGCTGAGGCTGCCGCCTGCCTCGTCCGATCGCGGGCGTCACGCGCCGGCCGCAATTCGGAACAAAATCGAGGCTCAGCCCAATCAGGGCAGGCGCAGGCAGCTATGAAATCAGAAGCAACCGACAACCCCTTCGTGCCGCTGCGCCTGCAGCCGGGCGAGGACCTTCGCGCGGCGCTGGAAGCGCTGGCGCGGCAGCGGGGGCAATCCGCCTTTGTCGTCGCCGGCGTCGGCAGCCTGGGCACGGCGCAGCTGCGCTGGGCCGACCGGCCCGAGGCCTGTGCGGTCGCCGGGCCGCTGGAAATCCTCAGCCTGCAGGGCAGCCTGACGCCCGACGGCGCCCATCTGCACATGGCGGTGGCCGATGCCGACGGCCGCGTGCGTGGCGGCCACGTGGCGCCGGGCTGCACCGTGCGCACCACCGCCGAACTGCTGCTGGCCTGGTTGCCGGGGTACACGCTCAGGCGCCAACACGACCCGGCGACGGGCTACCCCGAACTCGCGGTGTGGTGCCCGCCTGGTGAATCGGTCCAGCGCTGATGGTGCGCGATGTGGTGACATCCGGCGCTGGGCAGGTCGTGGACGTGGCCGGTCGTCCTGGCCTTGAAGCGCGGCGGATCGCATGAGGTCGCCACGGCGTCGCCTTCCTCCGGCGATTGCGGCGGGCCTGATGGCTCGCGCCGCAGCCACACCTCGGCCACCACGCCGTTGCCATGGAAGGTGTCGGCGCGCTCGAAGGCATCGCTGCACAGGCTATAGAGATCGTCGATGAACCCGGCGCGCATCTGGTAGGTCACCAGGCCCACCGCGGCCGCGCCCCGGGCGCGCAACCGCTCGCAAGCCTTTCCGTAGGCGACGGGTTCGTAGACCGACAGCGGCAGGAACAGGTGCGGCGCGCCAGGGGCCAGCACATCCAGGTAGAAGCGCCGGTCGGCCGGCGTGATGCCGACCACTGGCGCGTCCGGCGGCACGCGGGCCAGCACGAAGCGGTAGGCGCCGCGCACGTCGGTCTTGGGTTCAGCAAACGTCGCTCGGATGGGCTGGACCGCCGCTGCCACCACCGCCAGCACCAGCAGCGCATGCACCCACGGCCGCCGCCAGGTGCTGAACAGCACCCCGCCCAACATGGCCATGGCGGGCACCATGAAGATGATGTGCCGGTAGTGGTAGACGCCGGTGCGCGCCACGACGGCCGAGACGAGGGCGTCGTACGCCAGGATCAGCAACAGCATGGCCAGTGCCGTCAACCAAGGGAACGCCCGAAGCGGGCCCGCAGCATCCGGCGCAAAGCGCGGGCCGCCCCGCCACCTTGCGCCCCCACGCCACAACCCCGCTGCCAGCGCGGCAGCGCAGACCAGCCAGATCCAGGGCCGCAGGAACACGATGCCCGTGGAACGAAGCGCTTCCGCCCAGGCCTGCGCCCAGGTGAACTGAACCCAGGCGATGCCCCGGTCCATGGTGAAGAACATGGTGTGCCAGGACAGCCAGACCCAGGGCAGAAAGGCCAGCGGCACCACGGCCAGACGCGCGATCGCGCGCCAATCGCCGCGCCGCAGTGCCTCCAACCCGTAGCTCGCGAGCAGGATCGCCGAAAGGAGGACCAGGTTGTTGTGCCCGTAACAGGCCAGCACGAACACCGCGATCTCGCCCCAGCCCGGCAGTGGCGACGATGCCAGCCCCCGGTGCCAGCGCAGGAACCACCAGCCGCACAGCATCCCGGCCAGCAGCGTGCCGGTGCTGTAGACCCGCGCTTCCTGCGCGTACTGCACGAGCACGGGGTCGAGCGCGCACAGCAGCAGCGCCCAGCCGAACACCGCGCGCTCGGTACCGTCCGCGGCGCGGGCCCAGCGCCACCCCAGCCACGCCAGCAGCAGACAGCCCGCCAGCGCGCTGGGGAACCGCGCCGAAAACTCGTTCAGCCCCAGCAAGGCGATCGACGCCTTGTCCAGCAGCTCGAACAGCGGCGGGCTCTGGTCGGCGCCCTTGGCCGTCAGAAACGACTGCCCCAGCGTCACATCCAGGATGCGCAGCCGCTCGAACACGGGTTGCCCGTTGTCCGGAACGAAGGGGTGGTCGTGCGCAACGGAGACGGAAAACAGCTCGTCCGCCCACAGGCTCTTGGCGCCCAGGTCATGCAATCGCAGCCAGCCACCCAACAGAACCAGCAGCACCATGACCGCCAGCAAGAACCCGCCGCGGCGCGTGCCCGCTTGCACCACCATCTTCCTCGTCGTCCCGATCAGAGTGCGGGTACTGCGCCCACAGTTTCAGCCTCGGCGATCACCCCGCCGCCCAGGCAGACCTCGCCGTCGTACAGCACGGCGCTCTGGCCGGGCGTGACGGCCCACTGTGGCTCGGTGAAGGCCAGGCACCAGCTGCCGGCTGCGGGGCCTGGCTCCAGCGTGCAGGTGGCGTCCTGCTGGCGGTAGCGCGTCTTGGCAGCCATCGGACCACAAGCGGGCGGCGCGCCGGCCACCCAGCTGGCGTCGTCGAACACCAGCGCGCCCGACAGCAGCCAGGGATGGTCGTGCCCCTGCACGGCGTAGAGCGTGTTGCTGGCCATGTCCTTGCGCGCCACGAACCAGGGCGCGTGCTCGCCGCCGCCCCGGGCCGCCCCCCTGGCCTTGACGCCGCCGATACCCAGCCCCTGGCGCTGACCCAGCGTGTAGAACGACAGACCCACGTGCTCGCCGATCCGGCGCCCGCGCTCGTCCTTGATGGGGCCGGGCCGGGTCTGCAGGTAGCGGCCTAGGAACTCGCGGAAAGGCCGTTCGCCGATGAAGCAGATGCCGGTGGAATCCTTCTTCCTGGCATTGGGCAGCCCGATCTCGGCGGCGATGCGGCGCACCTCGCTCTTGTGCAGCTCGCCCACCGGGAACAGCGTTTTGGCCAGTTGCGCCTGGCTCAGCCGGTGCAGGAAGTAGCTCTGGTCCTTGGACGGATCCAGGCCCTTGAGCAGCTCGAACAGGCCGGTGGCCGGGTTCTGGCGCACGCGCGCGTAGTGACCGGTGGCGATCTTTTCGGCCCCGAGCCGCATGGCGTGGTCCAGAAAGGCCTTGAACTTGATCTCGGCGTTGCACAGCACGTCGGGGTTGGGCGTGCGGCCGGCCTGGTATTCGCGCAGGAACTCGGCGAACACCCGGTCCCTGTAGTCGGCGGCGAAGTTGACGTGCTCGATCTCGATGCCCACCACGTCGGCCACGGCGGCAGCGTCCACGAAGTCCTCGTTGGACGAGCAGTATTCCGAATCGTCGTCGTCCTCCCAGTTCTTCATGAAGATGCCGACCACCTCGTGGCCGGCCTGCTTCAGCAACCAGGCCGTGACGGCCGAATCCACGCCGCCCGACAGGCCCACCACCACACGCTGTTTTCCCGTCATGGTGCGAATTATTCCCTGTGCCGGCCTGGCCGCCCGCGCTCTGCGGGTAATTGCTCATGGCAAGAAGTAACACCTTTGGACACACTTCGCCCGCGGCCACTGGCTAGCCGTACGGTCTGCCGCTGGTGGACGGCCGTGCCAAGGCGCCCAGTCCCACCGGCCGCTCTTTTCAAGGAGTGCGCCCGATCATGCCGTTCCCCCGCCTGCTTTCCCGTTCGCCTGCCCGTCCCGCTGTCCTGGCGCGACGCTTGGCCGCGCTGGCCCTCTTGGCCGCCGGCGCCGGCCTGGCCCACGCCGACATCCTGATCGGCCAGACCACCGCCGTCACCGGCCCGGTGGCCGCCAGCGTGGGCGAGACGCTGCTCGGCGTGCACGCCTACCTGGACAGCGTCAACGCCCAGGGGGGCGTGAACGGCGAGAAGATCAAGCTGATCACGCTGGACGACAACTTCAAGCCCCCGCGCGCGGCCGAGAACGCGGCCAAGCTGATCGAGCAGGAGAACGTGGTCGCCCTGTTCATGAGCCGGGGCACGCCCCACACCGAGGCGATCCTGCCGCTGCTGGCCAAGTACAAGCTGGCGCTCATCGCACCCTCCACCGGCGCCATGGTGTTCCACCAGCCGGTCAACCCCTACGTGTTCAACGTGCGCTCCAGCTACCAGGCGGAAGCGCAGCGCGCCATCGAGCACCTGTTCCAGATCACCCTGCAGCGGGTGGCCGTGGTGCATGCGGACGACAGCTTCGGCGCCGACTGCGCGGAAGGCGCCAAGAAGGGCTTCGCCAAGCTGCAGAAAGAGCCGGTGGCGGTGATCAAGGCCGCGCGCGAGAAGCCGGACTACGCGCCGATCATCGGCCAGCTGCAATCCACCAACGCCCAGGCCGCCCTGTGGTGCGGCTCCGGCGTGGCGGTGGTCGACGGCGTCAAGGCGCTGCGGCAGGCCGGTTCCGCCGCGCAGGTGGTGACGCTGTCCAACAACGCCTCGGGCGGCTTCATCAAGCTGCTGGGCGATCAGGGGCGCGGCGTCATCGTCTCGCAGGTGTTTCCCAGCGTGCGTGCGCTGGGCATTCCCATCAACCGCGAGGCGACCGGCCTGCTCAAGGGAAAGGGCGAGCTCTCACCCGCCGCGATGGAAGGCTTCGCCAGCGCAAAGGTGCTGGTGGAGGCGCTGCGCCGCGCCGGCCCCAAGCCCACGCGCGAGAAGGTGATCGCCGCGCTGAACGGCATGAGCACCTTCGACCTCGGCGGCCTGGAGCTCGGCTACAGCCCGACCGACCACACCGGCCTGCACTACGTGGAGCTCTCCATCATCGGCAGCGACGGCAGGTTCATGCGCTGAGCGGGCCGGCGCGAAGCCGCCAGAATCACTACCAAATCAATAGCTGCCTGCGCCCGTCATATCTGGGCCAGAGGCCAAAAACATACTAAAAATCGGCACCTTCAGCGCCAGCGTGCCGGATCAGCCGCACTGGGGTCCATGACGACCGCGTCCAGATCGAAACGCTGCCCGCGCAGGTGATCCTGCACGCAGCGCCACACCAGCGGGCTGCGGTGGCGCTCCTGGCTGGCCTCGATCGCCGCCGGCGTCATCCACAGCGTGCGCACGATGCCATGGTCCAGCGCGCGGCCGGGCTCGGCCTCGCCCGCCGTGCCGCAGAACGCGAAGCGCAGCCAGGTGGTGGGTGCGCCCTGAGCGTCGTTCGAGGCGGCCAGGTAAATGCCCAGCAGGTGGCTGGGCGTGAACACGCGGCCGGTTTCCTCCAGCGCCTCGCGCACCGCACCCTGCTGCGGCGATTCGCCCGGCTCCAGGTGGCCGGCCGGGGTGTTCAGCCGCAGCCCGGCGGCGGTTTCCTCTTCCACCAGCAGGTAGCGGCCTGCGCTCTCGATCACGGCGGCCACGGTGACGCTGGGTTTCCATCGGCGGTTCGTCATGGGCGCCGATTATCGTGGGCCAACTGCCCGGCCGGGCTTGGCACAATGGGCGGGCGATGCGGCAGACTGCGGATACCGCACAATGCACCATGCGCGCCGCCCGCCCTGCGGGCGGCGTCGACAATGAATCCAGCCAGACCGGGGGCGCACACGCGGCCCGCGGCGAACGAGGAGATGAGCCATGCTGATTGGCGTGCCCGCCGAAACGGCGGCAGGTGAGACCCGGGTCGCGGTGACGCCCGAGACGGCGAAGAAGCTGGTGACGCAAGGCCACCAGGTGCGCGTGCAGGCCGGTGCCGGCGTGGCCGCCAGCGCGGTGGACGCCGCCTACCAGGCCGCCGGTGCCGAGATCACCGACGCCGCCGGCGCCCTGGGTGCCGAGATGGTGCTCAAGGTGCGTCCGCCGTCCGACGCCGAGCTGGCGCTGACCAGGCCCGGCACCGTGCTGGTCGGCATGCTGGAGCCGTTCAACGCCGAGGGGCTGCAAAAAATGGCCGCCGCCGGCCTGACCGCCTTCGCGCTGGAAGCCGCGCCGCGCACCACGCGTGCGCAGAGCATGGACGTGCTGTCGTCCCAGGCCAACATTGCCGGCTACAAGGCGGTGATGATGGGCGCCGACGCCTACCCGCGGCTGTTCCCCATGCTGATGACGGCCGCCGGCACCATCAAGGCCGCGCGGGTGGTGATCCTGGGCGTGGGCGTGGCCGGCCTGCAGGCCATCGCCACCGCCAAGCGCCTGGGCGCGGTGATCGAGGCCAGCGACGTGCGCCCGAGCGTGAAGGAGCAGGTCGAATCGCTGGGCGGCAAGTTCATCGACGTGCCCTACGAAACCGCCGAAGAAAAGGAAGCCGCCGAGGGCGTGGGCGGCTACGCCCGCCCCATGCCGCAGAGCTGGCTCGACCGCCAGAAGGCCGAAGTCGCCAAGCGCGTGGCCCAGGCCGACGTGGTGGTGTCCACCGCCCTCATCCCCGGCCGTGCCGCTCCGGTGCTGGTCACCGAGGAGATGGTGAAAAGCATGAAGCCCGGCTCGGTGATCGTTGACATCGCCGCCGGCAAGGGTGCGCCCAACCCCGATGGCAGCGTGGGCGGCAACTGCCCGCTCACCGAGGCCGGCAAGACCGTGATCAAGCACGGCGTCACCATCGTCGGCGAAACCAACCTGCCGGCGCTGGTGGCGGCCGATTCGAGCAGCCTGTACGCCCGCAACGTGCTGGATTTCCTCAAGCTGGTGCTGCCGCCGGCCGCCAAGGGCGAGCCGCCGGCTGCACTCACGATCGACATGGAAGACGACATCGTCGCCGCCTGCCTGGTGGCGCGCGATGGCGCCGTGACCCGCGCCTGAGGCGCCCACACCCTGTTCACTTGGCTCAGCAGTCCATGAAGTCCGTTCCGTCCCATCCGCTTTCCACCCGCCTGGCCCTGCTGGCCGCCGCTGGCACGCTGCTGGCCGGCTGCGCCATGCGCGCGCCCGCACCGGCCGCGGAGCCGCCGGCTGCCGGCGCCATCGCCGCCCAGGGCGCGGCGCCGGCCATCAGCGTGCCGCCCACCAGCGTGGGCACCTGGTACGACCTCGGCGCCCACCAGGCGCCCTGGATGGCGGGCGACGCCCCCGTGCCGGTGGACGGCGCCAACGCCCCCACCCGCATCGCCGGCCTGCAGCGCGAGGAAGACGGCCGCTGGATGGCGCTGGTGATCACCCAGATGGCGCCAGTGGCCGCGCCCTGCCCGGCGCCCACCACGCTGACCTTGCCCACCCGCGCCCGGGACGGCTGCCTGCGCATGCGCCGCAACGCCGACTTCGACGGCTGGCTGAAGAACCAGAGCGCCGTGCTGTGGCGCTGGCTGGACGCACGCGGCCTGACCTCCACCCCGCGCGAGTGGATCGCCTACCGTGCCGGCAACCTGGAAGTGCACGCCCTGGTCGACCCCAGCCTGCTGGAGCCGCAAAGCCGCACCAACGAGGAATTCCTGTCCGGCGGCCAGCCCGGCCACCGCTGGGCCCAGCAGTTCGCCGCCGCGGCGCGCGCGGCCGGCGGCGTGCTGACCGTGCCACCCTTTCCGTTCGCGCCCACCCTGGCCGCGCCGCCCACGCCCGCCGCCAGCAAGCCGGTCGTGACCGCCCCCGCCCCCACGCGCGCCGAGCAGGTGCGCCCGCGCCCGCCGGTGCTGGCGCCGCGCAAGGACCGCGAATAACCCCGGCCACACAAGACATTGCCGACAGCCCTGAGGAGACAAGCGCCATGGATATGGTTTCCCCCACCGTCATCAACCTGATCATCTTCGTGCTGGCGATCTACGTGGGCTATCACGTGGTCTGGACCGTCACGCCCGCGCTGCACACGCCGCTGATGGCGGTGACCAACGCCATCTCGGCCATCGTCATCGTCGGCGCCATGCTGGCGGCCGCGCTGACCGACGGCGCGTTCGCCAAGCTGATGGGCGTGGCGGCCGTGGCGCTGGCGGCGGTGAACATCTTCGGCGGCTTTCTGGTGACCCGCCGCATGCTCGAGATGTTCAAGAAAAAAGAGCGCCCAGCCAAGGCTGCACCGGCGCAGGAAGCTAGCAAATAAGGAGCAGCCGCATGAGCATGAACCTCGTCACGCTGCTGTACCTGGTGGCCAGCATCTGTTTCATCCAGGCCTTGAAGGGCCTGTCGCACCCCACCACCTCCATCCGCGGCAACGTCTTCGGCATGACCGGCATGACGATCGCCGTGTTCACCACGGCGGCGCTGATCGTCAAGCTCTCGGGCTCCGGGCTGGGGCTGGCGTGGGTGCTGCTCGGCCTGATCATCGGCGGCGGCTACGGCGCCTGGCGCGCCAAGACGGTCGAGATGACCAAGATGCCGGAACTGGTGGCCTTCTTCCACAGCATGATCGGCCTGGCCGCGGTGCTAATCGCCGTCGCCGCCGTGACCGAGCCCTGGGCCTTCGGCATCACGGCGCATCCGGTGAACGGTGTCGGCGGCGTCATCCCCGGCGGCAACCGGGTCGAGCTGGCGCTGGGCGCCTTCATCGGCGCCGTCACCTTCAGCGGCTCGGTGATCGCCTGGGGCAAGCTGTCGGGCAAGTCCAAGTTCCGCCTGTTCCAGGGCCAGCCGGTGGTGTTTCCCGGCCAGCACTGGCTGAACCTGGCGCTGGGCCTGGCGGCGCTGTTCTTCGTGTTCGGCTTCTGGCATTCGCAGAGCACCTTCGACTTCGTCGCCGTGTGCGTGCTGGGCTTCATCATCGGCGTGACGCTGATCATCCCCATCGGCGGCGCGGACATGCCGGTGGTGGTGTCCATGCTCAACAGCTACTCGGGCTGGGCGGCGGCCGGCATCGGCTTCTCGCTCGACAACGCGATGCTGATCATCGCCGGCTCGCTGGTGGGCAGCTCGGGCGCGATCCTGAGCTACATCATGTGCAAGGCCATGAACCGCTCGTTCTTCAACGTGATCCTGGGCGGCTTCGGCGGCGATGCCTCGGCCGTCGTGGGCGGCGCGCAGGAGCAGCGGCCGGTCAAGAGCGGCAGCGCGGACGACGCGGCCTTCATGCTGAGCAACGCCGACAGCGTGATCATCGTGCCCGGCTACGGCCTGGCGGTGGCGCGCGCGCAGCACGCGGTGAAGGAGCTGGTGGACAAGCTCACCGAGAAGGGCATCGACGTCAAGTACGCCATCCACCCGGTGGCCGGCCGCATGCCGGGCCACATGAACGTGCTGCTGGCCGAGGCCGAGGTGCCCTACGACCAGGTGTTCGAGATGGAAGACGTGAACGGCGAGTTCGGCCAGGCCGACGTGGCCATCATCCTGGGCGCCAACGACGTGGTGAACCCGGCCGCGCTGCAGAAGGGCAGCCCGATCTACGGTATGCCCATCCTCGAGGCCTACAAGGCGCGCTCGGTGATCGTCAACAAACGCTCCATGGCCGCCGGTTACGCGGGCCTGGACAACGAGCTGTTCTACATGGACAAGACCATGATGGTGTTCGGCGACGCCAAGAAGGTGGTCGAGGACATCGGCAAGGCCATCGAGTAAACCCTCACCCGGACGCTGCGGCGGGCGGGAACCCCGCTGAATCCGCGCAACTCCATCAAAAGTACCACCCGCCGGGCGGCTGCCAGGCCCGGGCATGGTGTACAAACGTAACAGCGCCGACGGCGCCGGCCGCTGTCGGCCGCCAGAACGAGGAGCAAGCATGACCGACCGCCCCTGGCTCAGCCAGTACCCCGAAGGCGTTCCCGCCGACGTCGACACCACGCACTACCGCTCCCTGGTGGAGTTGATGGAAGAGAGCTTCGGCAAATACGCCGACCGCACGGCCTACAGCTTCATGGGCAAGGACGTCAGCTACGCCGACACCGATGCCGCCAGCCGCGCGCTGGCCGCGTACTTCCAGGGCCTGGGCCTGCAGCGCGGCGACCGCATCGCCATCATGATGCCCAACGTGCCGCAGTACCCGGCCACGGTGGCGGCGGTGCTGCGCGCGGGCTACGTGGTGGTCAACGTCAACCCGCTGTACACGGCGCGCGAGCTGGAGCACCAGCTCAAGGATTCGGGCGCCAAGGCCATCGTCATCATCGAGAACTTCGCCGCCACGCTGGAAAAATGCATCGCCAGCACGCCCGTGAAGCACGTGGTGCTGGCCACCATGGGCGACGAACTGGGCGGCCTGAAGGGCTGGATCGTCAACCTGGTGGTGCGCAAGCTGAAGAAGCTGGTGCCGCCCTTCAGCCTGCCGCAGGCCGTGCCCTACAAGACCGCGGTGGCGCGCGGCCGCGGCGCCAGCTTCAGCGCGCCGCAGGTGGGCCCGGACGACGTGGCGTTGCTGCAGTACACCGGCGGCACCACCGGTGTCTCCAAGGGCGCCACATTGCTGCACCGCAACCTGGTCGCCAACGTGCTGCAGTCGGAGGCCTGGAACGACCCGGTGATGAAGCAGGTGCCGACCGGCGAGCAGCCCACCAGCGTCTGTGCGCTGCCGCTGTACCACATCTTCGCCTTCACGGTGAACATGATGCTGAGCATGCGCACCGGCGGCAAGACCCTGCTGATCCCCAACCCGCGCGATCTGGCCGGCACACTGAAGGAGCTGTCCAGGCACCGCTTCCACAGCTTCCCCGCCGTCAACACCCTGTTCAACGGGCTGGCGCACCACCCGGATTTCGGCACCGTGGACTGGAGCCACCTGAAGGTCTCGGTCGGCGGTGGCATGGCCGTGCAGAGCGCGGTCGCCGAACTGTGGCTCAAGAAGACCGGCTGCCCGATCTGCGAAGGCTATGGCCTGTCGGAAACCAGCCCGTCGGCCAGTTGCAACCCGGTCACTTCCAAGGCCTTCTCCGGCACCATCGGCGTGCCGCTGCCCAACACCTGGATGAAGATCGTGGACGACAACGGCCACGACGTGCCCCAGGGCCAGGCGGGCGAGATCGCCATCAAGGGCCCGCAGGTGATGGCCGGCTACTGGCAGCGCCCGGACGAAACCGCCAAGGTCATGACCGCCGACGGCTACTTCAAGACCGGCGATGTCGGCGTGATGGACGAGCGCGGCTACTTCAAGATCGTCGACCGCAAGAAGGACATGGTGCTGGTCAGCGGCTTCAACGTGTATCCCAACGAGGTGGAAGACGTGGTGGCCGCGCACCCCGGCGTGCTCGAATGCGCGGTGGTCGGCATCCCGGACGAAAAGACCGGCGAAGCCGTCAAGCTGGTGGTGGTCAAGAAGGACGCCAGTCTGACCGAGGAAGCGCTGCGCCAGTTCTGCCACGACAACCTCACCGGCTACAAGCGCCCCAAGGTCATCGAGTTCCGCACCGAACTGCCCAAGACCCCGGTCGGCAAGGTGCTGCGCCGCGAGCTGCGCAACAAGGTCATCCAGCCGCCAGCGAACACGGTGCAGGTCTGAGGCAGGGGCAGGCAGCTATCAATTTCATAGTTGTCTGCGCCCGGTGTGCAAGGTTCTTTAATCCCAAGAAGCCCGAAAAATAGCCGATCCTACCCGCTGTCGTCATGGATGCAGATAGCGCGCTCACAAGCTGGCACATAAAGTCAGCGATCGTATTGCTGAACAGTACATAGACCGAAGCTTGACAGCCACAAGCCTCTCATGGTGCCGATGGCGCGCGAAGTTGCAATCTGACGCTTTTCTTGTCCCTACCCAAATTGCTTGGCATGTGACATCGTCCATGCCGCTTCGCGAAATGTCGGCGCCTCTTGCTTTCAGATGAGCACTCCCACCTCTTAAAATCACGATGACGTCTATGAGACGCGATAGCTCTCAATTGATGGGATCGCGATATGAGCCTATCGCCACAGCATATTCTCAGCGACGAGAATACTGCCTCATAAAAATATGCAAAAAAAATAGATTCAGCAAAAATACCAATCTATATTGACATTTAAACACCCAAGATCAAGAATGGCCAAATATTCTGTAAAATTTGCCAATGAGCAAAAACGCGAAAGTGTAGTCATAACCATCTATGCAGCATCCGAATCAGAAGCGGAGAAGCTTGCACTTCAAGAGGTCAACAGAAGCACCCTTCAATACCATGAAAAAGACATCGTAACCATCAGGAAGAGTGAATTCTATGATAGCGAGAGCTACTTTGATTTGGCAGATGCTATATCTGATGTGAAATTCGCCGGACGACATCTTGGAGTTACAGAGTCGGCAAAAGAAGTCTCTAAGCTCATCGGGAAATCACTATTCAATGGGGGCATTTTTACAGGCAAGGCTGCGACAGAAATCATCCGATGCTCTCCATCCATCATTTCCAGCATGGTAGAAAACAAATTAAATCAAAACAAAGAAAAGGGAGATCCCGATCAACGGAAAAAATTGGAAGAATATACAAGAAATAACAAAGGAAAAAGACTTTGGAAAAACTCTAAGCTTGATTGATTTAGACACCATGAGGTAAGAATATGAAAAGGTTTAGGGTACGAGTTCAGGGTACAAGTCCGGATGGCAAATCAAATTTTGTCGACTACAAAATAGTAATGGCCGATTTCACCTTCGAAGCACGAGATTTGGCAATAATGGAGGTCAAACGGAGACAAGGATCGACAAGTCACAAAAACTATAATTATGAGGCCACGGAAATTAAAGAACTATAAGTACAGGATGTGCCTTGTCGGAGCCTTCGGCTAGCTAGGGAAAGTCTGCGCAATGCGCTGAGAGACATGCAGGTAACTGCACACCTTGTCGGCCGCCTCGCGCCATGCGCACAAGTCCAACATGAACCCCGCCCAAGCCCCCATCGCCATCGTCAGCGCCATGCATGCGGAACTGGCCGCGCTGCTGAAGGCCATGCCGGACGAGGCGCCGGCGCGGCTGGCAGGGCGCGATTTCTGGTGCGGGCACCTGAACGGGCAGGCCGTGGTGGCGGTGCTGTCCGGCATCGGCAAGGTGGCGGCGGCCACCACGGCGGCGCTGCTGCTGGAGCGCTTCGGCGCGCGCGCCGTGCTGTTCACCGGCGTGGCCGGCGGCCTGGCGCCGGGCGTGGCGGTGGGCGACGTGGTGGTGGCCACCGAGCTGCTGCAGCACGACATGGACGCCTCGCCGCTGTTCCCGCGCTGGGAGGTGCCGCTGTACGGCCGCGCGCGCTTTGCCGCCGACCCGGCGCTGGCCGGCACGCTGGCCGCCGCCGCGGCGCTCGCGCTGGCCGAACCGCACGCCACCTTGGGCGCGGAGGCGGTGGCCGAGTTCGCCCTGCACCGCCCGCAGGTGCATCGCGGCCTGATCGTCAGCGGCGACCGCTTCGTGGCCACGCAGGCCGAATCCGAAGCGCTGCGCCAGGCCCTGCCCGAAGCGCTGGCGGTGGAAATGGAAGGCGCCGCCGTGGCGCAGGTGTGCCACGATTTCGGCACCCCCTTCGCCGCGCTGCGCACCATCTCCGACCGCGCCGATGACAGCGCGCACGTCGACTTCCAGCGCTTCATCGACCGCGTGGCCAGCCACTACAGCCTGGCGGTGATGATGGCGTGGCTGGACGGCCAGGGGTGAAGCAATAAAGGCCGCTGACAGTATGCTGGCGCGTCGCGCGGCACCAGGCCCTTAGAAGCTCCTGGATCAGGAGCAATCTACGCATTCTGCGCAAGGACCAGAGGACCAAACACCTGCGCTGGTAGGCAGCGCGTTTGGGTTGGCGCTCGGCGCTACTTGCTGCGCGGCGTAGCGTCGATGCACTGGTAGGTGACGCGGTAGGTCTTCGACCAGCAGGGGCTAATACCCTGAGGATGGCAGACCTTCAGCACTGGGAAGTCATTGTGGAAGACCTCTGCCCTGGAGTAGCCCCAGTTGCGACAGCGGCGGTCTGCCTCGGCGTTGGCCTGCTCGATGTCCCAGGCGATCTCGGTCTCGCGCACGCCCATCTTAGGTTCGACGTCGATGCCGAGCACTACGGTCCCGTCGGCTTTGCTGCCACCCACACCAACCCACCGCGCATGCTCAGTAGGCGTGGCGCACCCGGTAATTGCCGTAAAAACAATAGCTAAAAAACACCACTCGGCGATAACTTTCATTCAATTTATCTCCTGTTGCCCCATAAAAGAGTCGCCAGCTGCGAAAGCATGCCTGCCATTCCGATGGCACGGCCGCGGATTAGGCTTGGCCCGCCGCTGGCGTCGCCGCTCGGAACAAGAGGAGGAAGCCGCGCCAGCGGCTCAGGGGGTGGGCTTAAAACGGAATGTCGTCGTCCATGTCCTCGAAGCCCGAGGACGAAGGGGCTGGCGCGGCCGGGCGCTGGGCCGGTGCGCGCGCCGGGGCGGCGGCGCGGGGAGCGGGGGCCGGGGCGTCGTAGCCGCCGTCATCCGAGGGGCCGCCCATGCCCTGGCGGCTGCCCAGCATCTGCATGGTGGTGGCGCGGATTTCGGTGGTGTAGCGGTCGTTGCCTTCCTTGTCCTGCCACTTGCGGGTGCGCAGGCTGCCTTCCACGTACACCTGCGAGCCCTTGCGCAGGTACTGGCCGGCGATCTCGGCCAGGCGGTCGTTGAAGACCACGCTGTGCCATTCGGTGTGCTCGCGCGGTTCGCCGCTCTGGCGGTCGCGCCACTTGTCGGTGGTGGCCAGGCGGATGTTGCAGACCTGGCCGCCACTGGGGAAGCTGCGCAGCTCCGGGTCCTGGCCCAGGTTGCCGACGAGGATGACTTTGTTGACGGAGGCCATGGCGTTTGCTCGCAGGAAATGGGTGAAGTTGTTCGGGAAACCGAACCGGGCATTTTGCCGCATCGGCGACACGGCGCGGTGCCCGTGTAACAATCGGAGCCCATGGAGCGCCGCGACCCGGACTTCTACCGACACCTCCGAGCCGAGTTTTCCGATGCACGGCGCTGGCTGGACCGCACCATCGTGCTGGCCTATGCCGTGCTGGCCGGGGCGATGGTGGTGTGCTTCACGCTGCTGGCCGAGATCTCGTTCAAGTTCTTCCAGGGCATGACCGGCGTGACGCCGTGGCTGGCCCTGATCTGGACGCCCGCGCTCACCGCCCTGCTGGCCTGGCTCACGCGCCGCTTCTTCCCGCGCGCTACCGGCTCCGGCATCCCGCAGGTGATCGCCTCGCTCGACGTCGGGCTGGACCGGCAGCAGCGCAAGGCCTTCGTATCGCTGCGCCTGTCGGTGGCCAAGATGGTGCTGGCCTCGGGCGGCTTTCTGGCCGGCCTGTCGATCGGGCGCGAAGGCCCGTCGGTGCAGGTGGCCGCCGGTGTGATGGCGCACGCCAGCCGCTGGTTCCGCCACCGCCACAGCGCCATCAGCCCGCACGCGCTGCTGGTGGCCGGCGGCGCGGCCGGTATCGCCGCCGCCTTCAACGCGCCGCTGGCCGGGGTGGTGTTCGCCATCGAGGAACTCTCCAACCACATGGAATCGCGCTACAGCGGCGTGATCATCTCGGCCATCGTGCTGGCCGGTCTGCTGGGTGTGTCCGCCTTCGGCAATGCAGCCTACTTCGGCATCATCACCGTGCCGCCGCTGACCTGGGCCACCCTCGCGCCGGGGCTGACGGTGGCCATCGTCACCGGGCTGGCGGGCGGGCTGTTCGCCAAGCTGCTGCTGGCCTCGCTCACCGGCCAGTCGGGCGACCGCATCACGCCGCTGCGCCAGAAGTACCCGGTGCGCTTTGCCGCCGCCATCGGCTTCGTGATCGCGCTGATCGGCCTGGTCAGCCACGGGCAGACCTACGGCGGCGGCACCGAGGCGGCGCGCGAGCTGCTGAACGGCCAGACGCACGAGGTCTCCGGCCTGTTCGGCCTGCTCAAGTTCATCGCCACCTGGCTGTCGGCGTGGAGCGGTGTGCCGGGCGGGCTGTTCGCGCCTTCGCTGTCGGTGGGCGCGGGCATCGGCTACAACGTGTCGTCGCTGTTCGGCAGCGACGTCAACATCGCCATCGTCGCCATGGGCATGACGGGTTTCCTGGCTGCCGTCACCCAGGCGCCGCTCACGGCCTTCATCATCGTGATGGAAATGATCGACGGCCGGCCGATGGTGCTGTCGCTGATGGCGGTGGCCATGATCTCGGCCACGCTCTCGCGCATGATCAGCCGCCCGCTGTACCACACGCTGGGCACCTTCATGCTGGCGCAGTTCCGGGCCGAGCAGGCCGTCCATGCGGCCCAGCCGGAAACCGCGGAAACGCCGGCGGCCGATGCAAATGCCCCGCCGGAAGCCGAGGCCAGCGCCGAAACCGCCGACGCTCCCCAAGCCGCGAGCGCCGGCGAGCCTGCAGCGCAGGAAGCCGGCGCCCTCCCACAGGCTGGCGCGGCAGAAGCAGCCGCTCCCCAGGCGATGCTCCCCGGCATGGAAGCCCCCACCGCCCCGGCTGCAGCGCCGGACGCGGTCAGCGATGCGGCAGCGCCTCCGGCATCGTCTGGCCCCAGCCCAGCAGCAGCCACGCCGCCACCAGCAGCGCCGTCACCCCAAACACCGCCATCACCCCCCAGCCCTTGAGCAGGGCGCCGCCCAGGGCACCGCCGGTGAACAGGCCGAGCGACTGCAAGGTGTTGTAGACCCCCAGCGCCGCGCCGCGCGCATGCGCCGGCGCCAGCCGCGACACCAGGCTCGGCTGGCTGGCCTCCAGGATGTTGAAGGCCACGAAGAAGAAGAACAGCACCACGCCCAGTTCCGCCACGCCGGGCGCGCGCGGGCCCAGCAGCATCAGCGCCAGCTGCACCAGCAGCAGCAGCACGATGGCGCCGCGCCACACGGCCAGCAGGTGGCCGCGCCGCTCGGCCGCGAACAGCCCGCCCATCAGCACGAACGAGGCCGCCACCGCCGGCAGGTAGACGTGCCAGTGCACGGCCTTGGGCAGGCCGGCGGCCACCAGCAGCCCCGGCACCACCACCCACATGGCCATCTGCACCGTGTGCAGCACGAACACGCCCAAGTCCAGCCGCCACAGGCGCGGGTGCCTCCAGACGTCGGCCAAGCGGCCGCGCGGCTGGTCGGCGTGCTTCACGGGCTCGGCCGGCGTCCACAGCAGCACGATGGCGATGCCGCCCAGCGCCAGCGCCGCCGTCAGCCCGAACAGGCCGGACAGCCCGAACCAGCCCGCCAGCGGCGGCGCCGCCATGAGCGAGATGGCAAACATCAGCCCGATGCTCATGCCCACCAGCGCCATGCCCTTGGTGCGCACCTCGTCGCGGGTCAGGTCGGCCAGCAGCGCGGTGACGGCGGCCGACACGGCGCCCGCGCCCTGCAGCGCGCGGCCGATCATCAGCCCGTGGATGCTGCCGGCCAGCGCCGCCAGCACGCTGCCGGCGGCGAACACCAGCAGGCCCGCCACGATGACGCGCTTGCGGCCCAGCCGGTCGGACGCCAGGCCCAGCGGCACCTGCATCACCGCCTGCGTGAGGCCGTAGAGGCCCATGGCCAGGCCGATCAGCGCCGGGTCGTCGCCGCCGGGGTACTTGCGTGCCTCCAGCGCGAACACCGGCAGCACCAGGAACAGGCCCAGCATGCGCAGCGCGAAGATCGCCGCCAGCGACTGGGTGGAACGCCGCTCGTCCGCCGTCATGCGGTGGGCGGTGGCGGGAGCTTGGGGGGAAAGAGGTGCAGTGGACATCGGATCGGACAGGGCAGCCGTGCGTGACCGGCCGCCCAAGCGCAGAACAAGCAGGCGGCATTTTCGGCGATTGTCGCCACCCGACGCTGGCGGTGCGGAATGGGGCGGGCCCCGCAGCCCCGCCCGCCTTACTTCCAATGGAATATTGACGGCCACGGCGCGTCGTGCGCAACTTGCCATCCGGCCAGCGGCGGGCACGAACGCCCTGGCGCCCGACCCCGGCCCGCGACAAGACCAGGAGGCCGGCGATCTGAGGAGGCAACCATGACGTCCTACCTGCAGGCCGCGAACCCCGGCCTTTTCTGGCTGCTGTGCGGGCTGGCGATCGCTTTCGCGGCGGTGAGCCTGGCCGTGTTCTTCTGGGTCTGGCGCATCAGCCGTGCCGTGAGCGGGCGCACCCCCGTCACGGTGGACGCCTTGAGCGAAGGCGTGCACCTGTGCCGCGGCCGGGTGACCGGCCCGTCGCTGAAGGCGCCGCTGACCGGGCTGCCCTGTGCCTGGTGGCAGGTCGAGGTGTGGGAGCAGGGCTGGGAATCGGTGAACGACCGCGATCCGGACCGCGAGACCCAGCGGGTGCTCTGGCATTCGCGCCGCAACGAAAGCTCCAACCGCGCGCTGCTGTGCAGCCACGGCTTCACCACCTGCGCCGTCGACGCCGACCGCACGACCCTGCTCATCCCCTCGGAAGTGCGCGACTGGCAGGGCCAGCACTACCCGCCCGAGGACCGCGCGCCGCCCGCCATGGCCGGGCATGAGGCCCCGCTGGCCACCCTGCACGGCAGCAAGCACGCGACCATCCTGGGCCAGGTGCTGGGGCCGAAGTACCGCTATGTGGAACGCATCATCACCGAGCACGCCGAGCTGTTCGTCCTGGGACGGGCGCAGCGGGTGGACGCGGCGCTGTGGGCCGAGGAAGACGGCGAGGCCGAAACCGGCGCGGACGAGCCGGACGAGGCCATCAGAGAGCCCGCCCGCGATGGTCTGCACCCGGATTTCAGCCCTCGGCGCTGGACCGCCGAGGACGACCGCCTGCAGGCGCAGGACATGCGCGCCTCGCAGTGGCGCATGGTGCCCGAGAAGGGCACGCCCTACATCGTGGCCACCGAGCCGCCCGAACGCTGGATCCTCACCCAGGCGTTGGCAGGCCGTGGCGCGCTGGGCTTCGCCGCGGTGGCCGCCGGGCTGGCCGCCTTCATGCTTTGGGCACGCTTCGGCGCCGCCTGAGCCCGGGGCCTGTGCACGCCATCTCGGGCACGTGAACAGACCCTAGTTCTTGCCGAAGCGCTTGGCCAGGCTGGCGTCGAAACGCACGCTGCCCGTGGCGCCCACGCCGCCGGAGAGCGTCCACTGCCCCGCCAGACGCTGGGCGCTGTTCTCGTCGAGCTTCATGGTGTCCGGCCGCGCGGTGTCGGAGTGCTGCACGCGCTGGCCGTTGGCGACGAGCCAGTAGTTCAACCGCGGCCCGGCGTCGAAATCCACCGTGACCCCGCTGTCCAGCGCGCCGCTCACGCAACCGAGCCGGTCGCAGCCCTGGATGGTGGCCGCCAGGTCTTTCTCGGACAGCACCAGCTGCCGGATCGGCTTGCCGTCGAAGTCCGGCCCCACCAGCAGGTAGGCGTGCTGCGGCTTCACCGACACCGGCCCCGTGCGCGCGCCCAGCGCCAGCTCGCCCGAGGCGCTGTCGGCCACCGCTGCCGCTGCTGCCAACCACAAGCCCGCGCCCATCGCCGCGCGCCGCATCACAGGCCGCACCCAGGGGTTGGGCCTCGATTCCTTCGCCATGCTGGTCTCCCCGCCAAGGCTCCTGGACACCGGTGCCGCGCCCTTGGCCGCGCCGGCACGCGATGCGGCGGATGCTAGCGCCGTTCCGGCGCCTGCGACATAGGCCGTTCGGCCAGGGGGCGCGCTGCGACTGGCCCGCCAGGCGTCCCGTCCACCAGCTGCAGACCGCATCTGAACACTATATTTTCAATAGCTGCCTGCGCCCGCCAAGAAAGGGCTGGAGCCCATTTTCATGCCTGAACTCGCCCTGGCGCATGGCCGCGCACCCATTCGATGAAGGCCTGCAGGCCCGCCGGCTGCAGGCGCCGGCCGGGGTAGTAGAGGTAGAGCTGCTCGGCCGGCGGCGTCCAGTCGGCCAGCACCTGCACCAGCCGGCCGGCCGCCAGCGCGGGCGCGGCGTAGGCGGTGTGCACGTAGGCCAGGCCCAGCCCGGCCTCGGCGGCCTGCAGGCCGAGCGCGCCGTCGCTCAGCGTGAGCGGGCCCTGCACCTGCACTTCCAGCGCCTCGCCGCCGCGCGCCAGCTGCCAGGCGTAGACGCGGCCGCTGGGAAAGCGCTGGCGGATGCAGCGATGGCGCGCCAGCTCGGCCGGCGTGGCGGGCGTGCCGTGCGCCGCCAGGTAGGCCGGCGCCGCCACGATGACAAAGCCCTGCGGCGCGCCCAGCGGCAGCGCCACGATGTCGGCCTGCAGGCTTTCGCCGTAGCGCACGCCGGCGTCGAAGCCGGCGGCCACGATGTCCACCAGCGCGTCGTCGCCCGCCACCTCCACCGCCATGCGCGGGTGCGCGGCCAGGAAGCCCGTGACCAGCGGCAGCAGCGCCAGCTCGGCCGCGGCGCGCGGCGCGCTCAGCCGCAGCCGGCCCTGCGGCGTGTGGGCCTGGGTGACGGCGTCGTCCACCGCGTGGCGGATCTCGGCCAGCGCCGGCGCCAGCGAGGCCAGCACGCGGGCGCCGGCCTCGGTGGGCGCCACGCTGCGCGTGGTGCGGTTCAGCAGGCGCAGGCCCAGGCGCGCTTCCAGCGCGCGCAGGCTGTGGCTCAGGGCCGAGGACGAGACGCCCAGCCGCGCCGCCGCCTGGCGGAAGCTGCGCGCCTCGGCCACGGCGGCAAAGGCCTGGAGCTCGGCCAGCGGCAGGGCGTCGGCACCCTCATTCATGAATATGACTCAATTACATATTGCTTGATAGGCCGATTATCAAACAGACAGCATCAGTCCATACTTCCACCATCGTCCAACGATCCGGAGCCTTCCATGACCATCCCGCACCGCGCCCTGGGCACAAGCCTGCCCGCCGTCTTCCCCATCGGCCTGGGCTGCATGGGCATGAGCGAGTTCTACGGCCCCAGCGACGACGCCGAATCGCTGGCCACGCTGGCGCGCGCGCTGGAGCTGGGCGTGATGCTCTACGACACCGCCGACACCTACGGCCTGGGCGCCAACGAGGCACTGCTGGGCCGCTTCATCGCCGAAGGCGGCGCCGGGCGACGCGCGCGCATGGTGGTGGCCACCAAGTTCGGCATCGTGCGCGAGGCCGGCAAGTACGAGCGCCGCATCGACAACTCGCCCGCCTACATCCGCGCCGCCTGCGAGGCTTCGCTCCAGCGCCTGGGCGTGGAGCAGATCGACCTGTACTACTGCCACCGGCGCGACCCGGCGGTGCCGATCGAAGACGTGGTGGGCGCCATGGCCGGTCTGGTGCAGGCCGGCAAGGTGCGGGCCATCGGCCTGTCGGAGGTGGGCGCCGACACGCTGCGCCGCGCCCACGCGGTGCACCCCATCGCCGCGCTGCAGAGCGAGTACTCGCTGTGGACGCGCGAACCGGAGGCCGAGCTGCTGCCGCTGTGCGCCGAGCTGGGCACGGCCTTCGTCGCCTACAGCCCGCTGGGCCGCGCCTTCCTGACCGGCAAGCTCGACACGAACAGCCTGGGCGCGCAGGATTTCCGCGCCCACAACCCACGTTTCCAGGGCGATGCGGCCGAGGCCAATGCGCAGCTGGTGGAGCAGCTCGGCGCGCTGGCGCGCGGCTGGGGCCTGACCAACGCACAACTGGCGCTGGCCTGGCTGCTGGCCAAGCAGCCGCACGTGGTGCCGATCCCCGGCACGCGGCGCCGCGCGCGGCTGGAAGAAAACCTGGCCGCCGCCCAGGTGGCGCTCAACGCGGGGCAGATGGCACAGATCGAAGCCGTGTTCGCCCCCGGCGCAGCGCAGGGCGCGCGCTACCCGCAGGCCGGCTGGGTGGGGATGGAAGGCAGCGCCTGAGCAGCGTGACCAGGCGGCAAAACTTCAAGCCAAATCAGGCTCTAGCCCTTTCGTGGCGGGCGCAGGCAGCTATACCATTCATAGCTGTCTGTGCCCCTGCAGGCGTCCGCCGAGCCCGCGCGCTCAATCGTCCGGATGCGGCCCGATCAGCGCGGGTTCATGCACCAGCGTCGGGTTGCCCAGCACGGTGAGAAGCCGCTCGCGGTCGAGCTGGCCGTCCCAGCGCGACACCACCACGGTGGCCACGGCGTTGCCGACGAAGTTGGTCAGCGCACGGCATTCGGACATGAAGCGGTCCACGCCCAGGATCAGCGTCATGCCGGCCACCGGCACGTCGGGCACCACGGCCAGTGTGGCCGCCAGGGTGATGAAGCCGGCGCCGGTGACGCCCGCGGCACCCTTGGAGCTGAGCATCGCCACCAGCAGCAGCAGGATCTGCTGCTGCATGGACAGGTTGATGTCCAGCGCCTGGGCGATGAACAGCGCCGCCAGCGTCATGTAGATGTTGGTGCCGTCCAGGTTGAAGGAGTAGCCCATGGGGATCACCAGGCCCACCACCGGCTTGGCGCAGCCGGCCGCCTCCATCTTGTGCATCAGGTTGGGCAGCGCCGATTCCGACGAGCTGGTGCCCAGCACCAGCAGCAGCTCGTCCTTGATGTAGCGGATCAACTTGATGATGGAGAAGCCGTTGAAGTACGCCACCAGCCCCAGCACGACCAGCACGAACAGCAGCGAGGTAAGGTAGAAGGTGCCCACCAGCAGGGCCAGGTTGCCGACCGACTTGATGCCGTACTTGCCGATGGTGAAGGCCATGGCGCCAAAGGCGCCGATGGGGGCGAACTTCATCAGCAGGCCGACCAGCTTGAACACCGGCACCGACAGCGCTTCCAGGAAGTCGAACACCGGCCGGCCCATGTCGCCCACCATCGCCAGCGCGATGCCGAACAGGATGGCCACGAACAGCACCTGCAGGATGTCGTTGCCCACCAGCGGGCTGACCAGCGTGTCCGGGATGATGTTGAGCAGGAAGCCGGTGACGGTGGAATCGTGCGCCTTGGTCACGTAGGTGCTGACCTTGGTGGCGTCGAGCGAGTGCGGGTCGATGTGCAGGCCGGTGCCGGGCTGGATGGTGTTGGCCACCACCATGCCGACCAGCAGCGCCAGCGTGGAGAAGGTCAGGAAATAGATCATGGCCTTGCCGGCCACGCGCCCCACCGACTTCATGTTGGTCATGCCGGCGATGCCGGTGACCACGGTGAGAAAGATCACCGGCGCGATGATCATCTTCACCAGCTTGATGAAGGCATCGCCCAGCGGCTTCATCTGCTCGCCGATGCCGGGCCAGAACTGGCCGAGCAGGATGCCCAGCACGATGGCGACGATGACCTGGACGTAGAGGATCCTGTACCAGGGCGTGGGACGCAGCGCGTGCGTGTGCGCCTCGATGTTTTCGATGGTGATCATGAAGAGATGGAAGCAACCGCGCGCGGTCGGGGTGGGACATGCCCCTGGCGCGCGCGCAGGCACCACGGGCAAGGTGCGCGAATGTAGCCGTGCGCTCTAGGGTTTGTATGTACGGGTAATTACCTAGGTTCTCGACCGCTTCGCCGCCCTCCGGAACGCCACCCTCTGCGCTCCCAGCCAAGGCGGCCGATAATGAAAGGTTGCCCGCCTTTTCGTGACAGCCTCTTGACAGCCACGCCACCACCTCTGGACGAAGGCCAGCCCCTGGCCGCCGCCCTGCGCGCGCAGCGCATCAGCGTGCGCGGCGCGCGCACGCACAACCTGAAGAACATCGATCTCGATATCCCGCGCAACCGGCTGGTGGTGATCACCGGGCTGTCGGGTTCGGGCAAGTCGTCGCTGGCCTTCGACACGCTGTACGCCGAGGGGCAGCGCCGCTACGTCGAGAGCCTGAGCGCCTACGCGCGCCAGTTCCTGCAGGTGATGGACAAGCCCGACGTGGATCTGATCGAGGGCCTCTCGCCCGCCATCAGCATCGAGCAGAAGGCCACCAGCCACAACCCGCGCTCCACCGTCGGCACCGTCACCGAAATCCACGACTACCTGCGCCTGCTGTTCGCCCGCGCCGGCACGCCCTACTGCCCCGACCATGATCTGCCGCTGGCCATGCAGACGGTCAGCCAGATGGTGGACCATGTGCTGGCGCTGCCCGAGGGCACCAGGCTGATGATCCTGGCGCCGGTGGCGCGCGAGAAGAAGGGCGAGTTCACCGAGCTGTTCGCACAGATGCAGGCATCGGGCTACGTGCGCTTCCGCGTCGACGGCCGCACGCTGGAGGCCGACGAGCTGGCGCCGCTGAAGAAGGCCGAGAAGCACGACATCGACGTGGTGATCGACCGCCTGAAGGTGCGCAGCGCGGACGACGCGGACGCGCTGGCGCAGCAGCGCCAGCGCCTGTCGGAGAGCTTCGAGGCCGCGCTGCTGCTGGCCGAGGGCCGCGCCATCGCGCTGGACCTCGATTCCGGCAAGGAACACCTGTTCAACGCCAAGTTCGCCTGCCCGGTGTGCGGCCACTCCATCGCCGAGCTGGAGCCGCGCCTGTTCTCGTTCAACTCGCCGGTGGGTGCCTGCCCCACCTGCGACGGCATCGGCACCATGGAGTTCTTCGACCCGGAGCGCGTGGTGGCCTTCCCCTCGCTCAGCCTGGCGGCCGGCGCCATCAAGGGCTGGGACCGGCGCAACGGCTACTACTTCTCGCTCATCGAGAGCCTGGCCAAACACTACAAGTTCAGCGTGGACACGCCGTTTGAGGAGCTGCCGGAGCCCGTGCGGCAGGCGGTGCTGCACGGCTCGGGCGACGAGGAGATCGCCTTCAGCTACACCATGGAGAGCGGCAACTTCGCGGGCAAGAAGATCCGGAAGCGCCACCCCTTCGAGGGCATCATCCCCAACATGACGCGCCGCTACCGCGAGACCGATTCGGCCGTGGTGCGCGAAGACCTGGCCCGCTACCGCAGCCACCAGCCCTGCACCGACTGCGGCGGCACGCGCCTCAAGCGCGAGGCGCGCTTCGTGCGCGTGGGCGAAGGCGCGCAGGCCCGCGCCATCTACGAGGTCAGCCACGCCACGCTGGGCGAGGCGCGCGGCTGGTTCGAGCAGCTGCGCCTTTCCGGCGCCAAGGCCGAGATCGCCGACAAGGTGGTGCGCGAGATCGCCAGCCGCCTGAAGTTCCTCAACGACGTGGGCCTGAGCTACCTGAGCCTGGACCGCAGCGCCGACACGCTCTCGGGCGGCGAGGCGCAGCGCATCCGCCTGGCCAGCCAGATCGGCTCCGGCCTCACCGGCGTGATGTACGTGCTGGACGAGCCCAGCATCGGCCTGCACCAGCGCGACAACGACCGCCTGATCGAGACGCTGAAGCACCTGCGTGACATCGGCAACAGCGTGCTGGTGGTCGAGCACGACGAGGACATGATCCGCGCCGCCGACCACGTGGTCGACCTCGGCCCCGGCGCCGGCGTGCACGGCGGCCGGGTGATGGCGCAGGGCACGGCCGACGAGGTGGCGGCCACGCCCGGTTCGGTGACCGGCGCGTACCTGAGCGGCCGCGAAGCCATCGCCGTGCCCTGCCGCCGCCAGCCGCCGGCACGCCAGGCCCGGCTCATCATCGAAAACGATAGCGCGCCGCACCCGCCAGACAAGGGCTCCGCCTTCACCAGACTCCGAAACCGCGTGAACGGCCAGGACGAGGCCGAACCGGCCGCGGCCCCCGCCGCCTCGCCCGACACCGGCGTGCTGCGCGTGGTGGGGGCCAGTGGCCACAACCTGAAGGACGTGACGGTGGACTTCCCCGTGGGGCTGTTCACCTGCGTCACCGGCGTGTCGGGATCCGGCAAGTCGACCCTGGTGAACGACACCCTGTACGCCGCCGCCGCGCGCGCCATCCACCGCGCCCATACCGAGCCCGCGCCGCACCAGGCGCTGGAAGGGCTGGAGCAGTTCGACAAGGTGATCGCGGTGGACCAGAGCCCCATCGGCCGCACGCCGCGCAGCAACCCGGCCACCTACACCGGCCTGTTCACGCCCATCCGCGAGCTCATGGCCGAGACCAACACCGCCAGGGAGCGCGGCTACGGCCCGGGGCGCTTCTCCTTCAACGTGCCGCAGTCCAGCGGCGGCGGCCGCTGCGAGGCCTGCCAGGGCGACGGCGTGGTGAAGGTGGAGATGCACTTCCTGCCCGACGTCTACGTGCCCTGCGACGTCTGCCACGGCCGCCGCTACAACCGCGAGACGCTGGAAGTGCAGTGGAAGGGCCGCAACATCGCCCAGATCCTGGACATGACCGTGGAAGAGGCCCACGCCGTGTTCAAGGACCAGCCCGGCATCGCCCGCAAGCTGCAGACGCTGCTGGACGTCGGCCTGTCCTACATCACGCTCGGCCAGAGCGCCACCACGCTCTCCGGCGGCGAAGCGCAGCGCGTGAAGCTGGCGCTGGAGCTCAGCAAGCGCGACACCGGCCGCACCCTCTACATCCTCGACGAGCCCACCACCGGCCTGCACTTCGCCGACATCGCCCTGCTGCTCAAGGTGCTGCACCAGCTGCGCGAGGCCGGCAACACCATCGTGGTGATCGAGCACAACCTCGACGTCATCAAGACCGCCGACTGGCTGATCGACATGGGCCCCGAAGGCGGCGACGGCGGCGGCACCGTGGTGGCCCAGGGCACGCCGGAGCACGTGGCTGCCTGTGAGGCCAGCCACACCGGGCACTATCTGGCGCGATTGTTGAGGCGCTGAATAAGGCCCGAAGCCCCCAGCGCATGAACCTATTGGCGAAACAATTGGCTGAAAAGCGAAGTTGCCAATCCAACCAGTTTCTTTAAAAACAACAACTTACGGACGAATTGACTAAATTTCAGCGCGAAAGTTGTCTGCCAATTGGCTATCGTTCCTTGATCCGCCACCGCGCTGCCTGAGTCTGTCCGCCATCGGTCTCAATGGTCTGATCCCGGTACGCCATCTCCTGCAACAAGTTCTTGATGTAGGTTACGCGCTTGTCAGCGGGCACCGAGTCCGGCAACTTGTCTCGCAGCAGTTCATTGATCTGCCGCCGCCGCTGCGGCCCCAGCCTCAACAAGCCCAGAACCAAGCCTTTGTAATGCTGGGCATCCAGTCCGCGGTCCAGCGTGTACCGAACTTCCTGACCCGTCATTCGTGCCACAGAACCAGAAATGGAAAGACGCTGCCCCCGCCCTTCAACCAGCCCATGCGCCCGCAAGCTGCGCACCATGGCCGCCTCCACCGGTCGTCGCTTCTGAACATGATCCAGCGCGATCACTTCCGCCAAAGACAGGTCGGAGGCCTGCAACAAGGCACGCGTAAACGCGGGGTCGATTTCCCGGCCGTAGATACGCACAGTCACGACAGGAGGCGTCTGTCCGATTTCAAAGTCAGGCAACGGGAAATGGCGATCTCGTTGTGTCCGATACATCCGTTTGATCCCGCTGCCGATGGTGTCAATCAGCCCCAGCTCCACCATGGCGTCTGCCAGGCAGGGGTTGCGATACAGGTGCGTGGCGTGCGACGCATCCAGAACTTTCTCAATGGAGCCTGGAATGAACCCGCCCGCGTTTGAAAACAGAAGTAATGAGGTCGATTCCTTGACTTGAACGCGCCCACCGAGCGCGTAGTCCTGGTGAGCCACACAGTTCAACAACGCCTCGCGGATCACCCAGTCGTCATAGTTCGGCACCTCCAGCGGCGCCAGCTGCCCGGGCGGAAGTATCCGAACCGTGTGGATACGAATTTTGGACACGAGATCGTCCACCGCCACCACGAACGGCAGTGAGAAATGCTGGTAATCCAGTGGCTCATCCTGGTCAGTCAACAACTGCCATGTCAGACGCGGGGACACATCGCCCAAGGAGGACGCTGCGTCCTGACGACCGAACAACAGCAAGGCCGCCCGTGTCAGCACGCCATGGCGTGACAGCCGAAGCTCCTCCAGAAATCGATCCGCCGACCACTGCTGCAATTCGTCAAGTCGTCGTGGGTGCTTCTTCGCATACAGGGCTTTGCCACGCTCCAAAGCATCAGGCGACAGCAGCCCCAGGTCGTCCGATACGCAATGAGCCGTCCAGTCCAGCGCCGCCGACTGCATCCGAATGGCCTCAAACTTGGAACCCAGCGCGCCCAACGACTCACCGGATCGGCCGTAGAAATGACCTTTCCAAGCAACCGGCTGGCCACGTGGCGCTGGCGGAATCTGGAACATCAGAACGCGAGCACCCGCCCCACAGTCAGCGTGTGGCACCTCGAAGACCTGGACAAAGCCATGTGACGGCGATGTGCCCTGGGCCACCAGGTGCTTGAGTTCATTCATCGCGGCAGCGCCGTTCTTGAACGTACTGCCCACGATGGGCCGCAGACCTGTTGCGGCATCGCGTTTGTCTTTCACCCCCAGCACCAACCACGCACTGTCCCGTTCGTGCAGATTGGCTTCATTGGCCAGCGCGGACACGTACTTGCCCAGTTCCTCGATATCAAAGTTGTGTTTGGCTTCCTTGAAGTCCAGCCATTCGGTCTCTGCTGGCATGGCCCTGAACTCGTCCAGCCGGTCTGCGGCCTCCGTCAACGTCATCATCACCGCGCCACCCTCTTCATCGCCTCGGTGATCTGCACCGTCTGCACGCTCACCGTGGTCACGCGTTGCAGCAGGTCGATGACCTTTTCCTTGTGGTCGGCAAAGCGGTAGGTGTCGAATTTCTCGCGGATGGTCGGGTCCTTGGGTTTCTTTTCCTTGTGCTGGTCCAGCACCCAGTCGATGGCGCAGCGGTTGCCCAGTTTGTAAGCCCAGGCTTCGGGTGGCACGCCGCGCAGGGTGGTTTCGCTGTCCAGGGTGATGCTGCCAGCCGCTGGATCGGACTTGAGCAGGGCCTTGGGGTCTTGCCCCGCCGCGCGGGCTTTGGTGTCGGGTTCGTCGTGGCGGCTCAGACCGAACGGTTCCACCTGTTCGTAGCCGATGTGCAGCGCCATGAGCGCCTCGCCCCACTCGGCCCAACGCCAGAAGCCGGCGTAGAAGGGGATGCGCGGGAACTCGCGCTTGAGGTTCTGGGCGTACTTGTCGCGGTACACCGGGTCGTGCAGAACGGCGTAGCAGTAATGGAAGATGGCCTGTTTGGTGATCTTGCGCGCGCCCTTGCCTTTGCCGATTTCGGCCGCGTAGTGGGCGGCGAACTGTTTGAGCGCCCAGTCGGTGATGTTGTCGGCGTCTATTCCGTCAACTGTTCGCGTCAGCGGATACAGCTGGGTATCACCAAGAAAGTGCCAATCCGCCAGCCCTTTAGTTGCCAATGAGCTGAACGTCTTCGATGCCCCCGGTGCGGTCAAAGCGAAACACGGTACTTTGCGCTGGAAATCCGCACCAAAACACTCAACGTGGTTGCCAGTCAGACGATCGGAGAAAACAGGATTGGCGTAGTACACCTGCGAAAAGAACGGTCGGTAGGCCGCCTCCACGACAGATCGCGCGTCAAACGGCTCTGCTGCTGTTCGCGCGACATTGGCGAGCAGGCCCGCGCTCCATTTGATGGCTTTGCTGACCGATTTGGGATCAGCTTTTCCGTTCAGCTTTGCCGTCTTGTGTTCGTCGTTGTAGGCATCGATCAGGAAAGTGAGCTTTCGCTCAAGGTTCGCTGGCTCAAAGTCATATACCCAGTCATCGCGAGCAGTGTTCACCGCGTTCGTAAACAGCTTGAAGATCGCCCGCTCCTTGCTCGCCGTCTTCCCCGCCTTGGTCTCCTTGCTCGCCAGCGGCAACAGCGTCTCGAAATCGTTGTACGTCAGGTTGATCCAGTTGCCCGCCTTATCGGGTGACACCTCGTCAAACGCCAGCGTCCGCAACGGCTGACTGCTCAGGAAGGCCAGCTTTTCCTCGGCGGTTTCCATCTCGGGCCGGCGTGTGTAGTGCACGCGGGCGGGCCGCTTGTCCTTGGCCGCCTGCTGGCGCTTGACCATGAAGCTGATGGCGACACCGGTCTGGATGCCGAAGACGTTGTGCTTGGTGCCGCTGAGCCTGGGGTTGGCGCGCACGTCGCCGCCCAGGTCCACCAGGTAGATGTCGCTGAACTCGGCCGCCACCGTCTTGCGGAACCCATCGAAGGTGCGGCTTTCGATGAAGCTGCGGTTGGTGACGAAGGCGAGGATGCCGTTCGCATCCAGCCGGTCACTGGCCCAGCGGAAGAAGCGGGCGTACATGTCGTAGAGCTTGGTTTTCTGCGCGGTGCTCTGGGCGATGTAGGTCTGCTTGATGCGCTGGTCGATCTGCGGGTATTCGCGGTTCTTGTTGTTGTCGTTTTCGCTCTGCTGGTTGGCGTTGTAGGGCGGGTTGCCGATGACGACGCTGATGCGGCGCGCGTTCTGGCGTTTGATGCGGGCGACGTTTTCCTCGCTCACGCTGCCGAACAGGTCTTGTACGCTGCCGCGCTGCGCGGTGTGCAGGCCCACGTTGTCCAGCGTGTCCACGAAGCAGAGGTTGGGGAATTCGGCGTACTCACCGGTGATGGCGGCGTAGGTGGCCTCGATGTTGAGGTTGGCCACGTAGTACGGGAGAATCGCGACTTCGTTGGCGTGCAGTTCGCTTTTGTATTTGTGCGCCAGCTTCTTGGGCTGGCCGCGGAAGTGCTCCAGCAGCTCGCAGATGTAGGTGCCCGTGCCGGTGGCCGGGTCGAGGATGTCCACGTCCTTGTCGATCAGGTTTTTGCCGAAGTGCTGCTCGCACAGCCAGTCGGCGCCGTCGATCATGAAGCGCACGATTTCGCCGGGGGTGTAGACGACACCCAGGCGGTCGGCGGCCTTGGTGTTGTAGACCTTGTAGAAGTTTTCGTAGATGACCTTGAGGAAGGTCTGCTTCTCGCCGTGGCTGCCGATCTGCGCGGCGGCGGCGCGGATGGCGGCGTAGTAGGCCTCCAGGCCTTTGAGGGTCTGCTTTTTGAGCGCGCCGGTGAAGAAGGCGGCTTCGAGCGCGTACAGCTCGCGGGCGACGTTGTTGTGCTGGTGGAAGTCGCTGTCGTCGAAGACCTTGGCGAAGATTTCTTCGGTCAGGATGTGCTGGATCAGCATCTCGCGCACGTCGGCATCGGTCAGCGCGGGGTTGATGGCCTCCTGTGCGTGCACGAGGAATTTGTCTTCCGCGGCGCGGAAGCTGGCGTTGCTTTCGTGCGCTGTGTCGATCATCTGGCGCAGTGCGTCGAGCACGGCCGGCAGGTCGGTCTTGAACTGTTCGACGGCTGCGCGGAAGCCGGCGATCTCGGGCCGCTCGTAGCCGAAGAAGAGCTTGAGCAGCTTTTCGAGTGCGGCGGTGTCATCCACTAGGCAGCGCATCACCTCCTGCCGGTGCTGCCAGAGCACGACGGTGGCGTCGTCGCTGAAGACGATGTTGTCCTGCGGATAGCCCTTCTTGAACTTCTTGACGATCTCTTCGTCGAGGTCGTCGGCGGCGTCCTTGGCTTCCCAGTAGCCCAGGGGCATGCGCAGTTCGTGCAGCAGGGCACCGTCCACGCTGATGTTGGCCTTGGTGGCGGTCTTGAGCGGGTATTCGGCGATAAAGACTAGGTCGTGCTGGCGGCCCCAGGCCTTGAGCAGGTCTTTGAAGGCTTCGCGGACGATGGTCTCGCGCTGGCTGCCGCTGACCTTTTTGATCAGGTCGAGCTGGCTGAGGTAATCATGGATGAGGAGCTGGCTCATTTCACGGTTGTTTGGGGAGCCCGCATTATGGAGGGCAGCCCCGTTACCACGCCCCCGCGCTCGGCCTGGCCGCCACCTTGTCGCGCCAGGCCTGCAGGGCCGCAAAGCCCTCTTCGCCGGGCTTGAACCTGAGCAGGCCGCGGGCGAATTCGAGGGCGCAGAAGGCGGTGATGTCGGCGATGGTGAAGCGTTCGCCGGCGATCCAGGGCTGGGCGGCCAGCATCTCGTCGACCCAGCGGGCGCTGTCGCGCACTTTTTCGGCCTGCGAACGGCCGAAGTCGGCGAACTGGGGCTGCTCCAGCGGCGCCAGGCCCGGGTGCGTGTGGCGGATGGCGTTGGCGATGGGCAGCAGCAGGTACCACTCGACGCGCCGGTCGTGCATCTCGATGAAGGCGCGCTCCTCGAAGCCATCGCCCATCAGGTTGTTTTGGAGGTAGATGCCTTCCAGATACGTGCAGATGGCGCGGGTTTCGCTCAGGACCCGGCCGTCGTCCAGCTCCAGCGCCGGCACGCGGGAGGCCGGGTTCTTGGCGCGGTAGGCGGCCTGGCGGTGCTCGCCGGCGTTGATGTCCACGGCCACCAGTTCGATGGGCGGAATGCCTTTCTCGTGCATGAACATCTGCACGCGGCGCGGGTTGGGCGCACGGGGGGCGATGTAAAGCTTCATGGTTTCGCGTCTCCGGTTTGCTCTTCTTTCAGGAGCTGTCTGCGCCCGCCACTTCTGGGCTAGGGCTGGTTTTGATCTGTATTCTGGGCGCCGGTGACCATGCTGCGCGCCTCGCGCGAGAAGCGCTCGGCCGCGTCGTCGCCGTCGCGGGTGAGGTCGACCCTGGCGGCCGGCCGCTCCAGCCCGCGCTGCACCGCCGGGCGGGCGCGGATGGCGTCGCGCCAGCGGCGCAGGTGCTCCAGCCCGTCGATGGAGATGCCCGACCAGCGGTGCGTGCGCACCCAGGCCCAGTTGGCGATGTCGGCGATGGAATAGTCGCCCGCCAGCCATTCATGATCTTTCAGGCGGCCGTCCAGCACCTCGAACAGGCGCCGGCCTTCGGCCTGGTAGCGGTCGATGGCGGGCTGGATCTTCTGCGGGAAGTAGCGGTAGAACACGTTGGCCTGGCCCATCATGGGGCCGATGCCGCCCATCTGGAACATCAGCCACTGCATCACCAGAGACCTGCCCTTCACGTCTTTTGGCATCAGTTGGCCCGTTTTTTCTGCCAGATAGACCAGAATGGCGCCGGATTCAAACACCGGGAAGCCGCCTTCGTCATGGTCCACGATGGCCGGGATGCGGCCGTTGGGGCAGATGGCCAGGTAATCCGGGCGCTTCTGATCGCCGGCCGCCAGGTCCAGCACCTTGAGTTCGTAAGGCAGGCCCAGTTCTTCCAGCGCGATGGAAACCTTGTGGCCGTTGGGCGTGGCGGCGGTGTAGAGATCGATCATGGCAGTGTGATGGCAGGGCGCTGTGTCTCCGGCGTCATGCGGTTTCAAAGCCGTTCGGGCTGAGCCTGTCGATGCCCTTCGACAGGCCCAGGGCGAACGGCTCAACCGCTTGCGCGCCAGATCAACGGGGGATGGAGACGGTGCCGGCCATCCTAGCGCCCACCACGCCACCGCGCAGCCCTCAGGCGACAAAGGCCCACCGGCCAGCCGCTTCAACCCATGCTTGCATAAGCATCTGACGAATTTATCGTTGGCCGACCGCCCGGCTGCCGCGACAATTGCCGGCTTTGCCGGCTGTCACCCCATCCCTCCGGCGCCGGCTCCAGTCCACCTCATGCGCAAGTTTCTCCTCCTCCTTGGCCTGGCCGTGCTGCCGCTGCTGGCGCGCGCGGCCGCGTCGCCGCTGGTCACGCCGGCCGAGCTGCAGGCGTTGCTCAAGACCGGCGAGGTCCGCGTGGTCGACGTGCGCGAAGAGCAGGCCTACGCGCTGCAACACGTACCCGGCGCCGTGTCCGCCCCCTACGGCGACTGGCGCGGGCCCGACAGCAATCCCGGTGAGGTACCGCCGCTGGCCGAGCTGACCGATCTGGTGCAAGGGCTGGGCCTGACGCCCGACCTGCGCACGGTGATCGTCTACACCGGCACCGATTCCACCGATTTCGGCTCCGCCGCGCGGGTGTACTGGACGCTCAAGAGCTTGGGCGCGCAAAACCTGGCCATCCTCAACGGCGGCCTGGCGGCGTGGAAGCGCGCCGGCCTGCCGGTGGCCAGCCAGCCGGGCCAAGCGGGGCGCAGCGCCTGGCAGCCGCGCTGGGACGGCCGCTGGACGGCCACGCGCGAGCAGGTGCGGGGCGATCTGGGCCACGGCGCGGTGCTGGTCGATTCGCGCCCGGCGCCGTTCTTCCAGGGCCGCATGAAGCATGGCGCGGCGCGCGCGCTGGGCACGCTGCCCGGCGCCACCAACCTCGACAGCGACCTGTTCTTCGAACCCGGCGCCGCCGCACTGATGGACCGCGCTGCCCTGGCCACCGAGGCCGATGCCGTGCCGGCCCAGGGCCACCAGCCCACGGTGGCGTTCTGCAACACCGGCCACTGGGCCGCCACCGATTGGTTCGTGCTGTCCGAGGTGCTGGGCCGCCCGGGCGTGCAGCTTTACCCCGGCTCGATGGTGGACTGGACCCAGTCGCCCGAGCCGCTGCCCATGGCCAACGAGCCCACACGCTGGGCGCAGCTGCGCTACCAGTGGATGAACTGGTCGCACCGCAACCTGGGAACGCAAGCCCCATGACCTCCGCCGCCCTGCCCCCGCTCGATCCTTCCGCCGCCTCCGCCGGTGCCGCGCCCACGGGCAAGCGCCCGGGCGTGACCGCGCAGCGCGTGCCGCTGGCGCTGGCGGTGCTGGCGCTGTTCGGCTGGCTGCTGTGGTCGGTCTCGGCGCGGCAGGCGCTGCTGCTGCTGGTGGGCGTGGGGCTGGGCTGGGGTCTGGCGGCGGCGCGCTTCGGCTTCACCACCGGCTGGCGCCACCTGGTGGAACTGCGCGAGCCCGACGGCGTGTACGGCCAGCTGCTGCTGCTGGCGGTGCTGGCAGCGCTGTCGATGCCGATGCTCGCCTTCTTCCCGGAAACCACGGCCGCGCTCGGGCCGCCTTCGTTCAGCCTGCTGATCGGCGCCTTCGTGTTCGGCATCGCCATGCAGATCACCGATGGCTGTGGCTCCGGCACGCTGTACAAGGCGGGCCTGGGCGTGCCGCTGAACATGGCCATCCTGCCGGTGTTCACCGTCGGCAGTTTCATGGGTTCGGTGCACCTGAACAACTGGCTGGCGCTGGGCGCCACCGAGCCGGTGGGGCTGGTGACGCTGTGGGGCTGGGTGCCGGCGCTGGCGGCAACGCTGGCAGCGTTGGCTTTGGTGGCGGTGGCCGTGCGCCGGTGGTGCGGCCGCCCGTTCAGTTTCGCCACCTGGCCGCGCCGCTGGCTGTGGGGCGCGCTGGTGCTGGCGCTGTTCGCGGCGCTCAACCTGTTCATAGCCGCCCAGCCCTGGGGCGTGGTCTACGGCTTCGGGCTGTGGGCGGCCAAGGCGGCCACCGCCGCCGGCCTGTTCGATCCGGCGCAGAACGCCTTCTGGAGCGACCCCGGCCACGCCGAGCGCCTGCACCAGACCCTGCTGCTGGACGTGACCAGCATCACCAACATCGGCATCCTGGCCGGCGCGCTGTGGGTGGCGCCCAAACGGCCGCAGGAGGCGCGCCAGCTCACCGGCACGCAATGGGCGGTGGGCCTGGTGGCCGGCTTCCTGCTGGGCTACAGCTCGCGGCTGGCCTTCGGCTGCAACGTGGGCGCCATGGTGAGCGGCATCTCCACCGGCTCCATCCACGGCTGGATCTGGGTGCCGATGGCCTTTGCCGGCACGCTGATCGGTGTGCGCCTGCGGCGCCGCTTCGGGCTGTGAGCAGGAGGTCACCCGCCATGCGTTCCACCCTCCTGCGCCGCGCCATCTTCTGGGGCGCGCTGGTTGCCTTCATCGCCTGGGACTACGGGCATTCCGCCCCCGTCAACCTGCGGCTGGAGCCGCCCATGATTGCCGCCGGCTCCGGCCAGGCCACGCACGGCGGGCATTGCTCGATGCCCAAGTAGCCGCGGCGGCGTGCCCCGCGGCAGCTTCGGTTTGCTACGCATTGAAGAGCTGCCTGCGCCCGCTGTGCCTGGGCTGGAGGCCGATTCTCTTCAAATATTCCACGGCTCGCCATCTTCCGGCACCGTCTGACGCGGCAGCGCGCGGCGGCCTGCAAGAATGGGCCTGTTCCAACCACATGAGGGAAGCCCATCCGATGCCCCGATCGGCCACACGCCGCCGGGCGACCGCGTGGCGGCACTGCCGTTGCGGCGCCGAAGGCAATGCCGCCGCCGCCCAAGCAGCGCGTGGTCCTGCCGCCGCACAGGCGACGCGGGCGGTGCCGGGGTTTGGGCGGATCAGGGTGTTTGACGTGAAATCAGGCTTCAGCCCAGACATGGCGGGCGCAAACAGCTCTTCTAATGATAGCAATCCGGGCGAGCCCACGGCCCGGTTGCTGGTACGCTGACGCCACCCATGGCCAAGCTGCTGCTCATCATCCTCACCGCCGGGCTGGCCAGCCAGTGGCTGGCGTGGCGCATCAACCTGCCGGCGATCGTGGTGCTGATCGCCAGCGGCCTGGTGCTGGGGCCGTTCACCGGGGTGATCCCGCCCACGGACTCGCCGGAGGACTTCAACACGCTGATCGGCCTGGGCGTGGCCATCATCCTGTTCGAAGGCGGCATGGACCTGAAGATCGGCGAGCTGCGCCACACCAGGCGCGGCGTGGGGCGGCTGGTGCTGTTCGGCCCGCCGCTGGCCTGGCTGCTGGGCTCTGCCGCCGCGCACTACGTGGCCGGGCTGAGCTGGGCGGTGGCCATCGTGCTGGGCGCCATCCTGGTGGTGACCGGGCCCACGGTGATCCTGCCGCTGCTGCGCCAGGCACGGCTGAACAAGGAGACCGCCTCGCTGTTCAAGTGGGAGGGCATCGTCAACGACCCGATGGGCGTGCTGCTGGCGGTGATGAGCTTCCAGTACTTCACCAGCCAGAGCACCACGCTGCACGACAGCCTGAAGGACCTGGGCATCGCGCTGGGCGTGGGCGCGGGCATCGGCGGCGTGGGCGGCTGGCTCACCGGCTGGCTGTACCGGCGCGGCGCGGTGCCGGTGCACCTGAAGGCGCCGATCCTGATCGTGCTGGTGTTGGTGGTGTACGTGGCCTCCAACCAGGTGCAGCACGAGGCCGGGCTGCTGTCCGTCACGGTGATGGGCATGGTGATCGGCAACATGCAGCTGGTGGAGCGCCAGGCGCTGCAGACCTTCAAGGAAAACCTGACGGTGGTGTTGCTGTCGGTGCTGTTCATCGTGATCCCGGCGCAGCTCGGGCCGCAGCACCTGGCGCTGATCGACTGGCGGGCGGTGCTGTTCGTGCTGGTGCTGATGCTGCTGGTGCGGCCGCTCACCATCGGACTGGCCACCGCCTTCGCGCCGGTGCGGCGCGGCGACAGGCTGCTGCTGGCCTGGATCGCCCCGCGCGGCATCGTGGCCGCGGCCACGGCCGGGCTGTTCGGCCCGGCGCTGGTGGAGGCGGGCTACAAGGATGCCGACAAGCTGCTGCCGATCGTCTTCCTGGTGATCATCGCCACCGTGCTGGCGCACGGCCTGAGCATCGGCCCGCTGGCGCGCCGGCTCAAGCTGGCGGCGGGCGAAAACAACGGCCTGCTGATCGTGGGCGCGTCGGACTTCTCGCTGGCGCTGGCGCGGGCGCTGCACCGGCTGGGCATCGACGTGAAGATCTCCGACGGCGCCTGGGACCGCCTGAAGGAGGCGCGCATGGCCGGCGTGCCGGTGCACTACGGCGAGATCCTTTCGGAGGAAAGCGAGCACCAGCTCGACGTTCAGAACCTCAGCCACCTGCTGTGCACCACCGAGAACGACTTCTACAACGCCCTGGTCTGCAAGGCCAAGGCGCGCGCCTTCGGCCACCACCGCACCTTCCAGATCGCGGCGCACAAGGCCTCCGACCAGGAGTTCAAGCGCCTGTCGATCGACATGCGCGGTTACTTCGCCTTCGCGCGCGAGGCCAACTACACCCTGCTGCAGGCGCGGCTGGCCGAGGGCTGGAACATCCAGACCACCAGGATCAGCAAGAGCCACGGCTGGGACGAGATGAAGAAGCGCCTGGACGAGGTCGATCCGGAATGGCTGCTGCTCGGCGGCATCACGCCCAAGGGGCTGTTCCGCCTGTATTCGCAGGAGCAGCGCTTCAAGCTGGAGCCGGACTGGACGGCGATCTACTTCGCCCCGCCCACGGCGCGCGCGCCCAGGAACGCGAAGGCCGTGGCCGACGCCGCCGCCAGCGAGGCGGTGAGCGCGGCGGGCGGCGCACCGCCCGCCACAGCCGCGCCCGCCACCGACGGCCCCGAGGCCGCCGCCCCTTGAACCCGATCGACACCGGCCTGGTCTGGCTGCGGCGCGACCTGCGCCTGCACGACCACGCCGCCATCGCCCTGGCGCTGGCGCACTGCCGGCAGCTGCAGCTGGCCTTCGTGTTCGACACCGCCATCCTGGCGCCGCTGCCGCGCGCCGACCGCCGCGTGGCCTTCATCCGCGAGACGCTGGTGCAGATCGACGGGCGGCTGCGCGAGCGCGCCGGCCGCGCCGGCTGCGGGCTGGTCACCGGCCACGGCCCGGCGGTGGACGAGATCGTGCGCATCGCCCGCGCGGTGGGTGCGCAGGCGGTGTTCGCCAGCCACGACGACGAGCCCGCGAGCCTGGCGCGCGACGCCGCAGCGCGCGAGGCGCTGGCCGCTCACGGCATCGCCCTGCACACCGTGAAGGACCATCTGGTGTTCGAGCGCCGCGAGCTGCTCACCCGCACCGGCACGCCCTACACCGTGTTCACGCCCTACGCCCGCGTCTGGCGCGCCAGCCTGGCGCCGGCCGACTGGGCGCCGCGCGACACCGCCGCCCTGCCGGAACGACTGGCCGAGCGCCCGCCCGCCCTGCGCCGGGACGTGCCCACGCTGGCCGAGATCGGCTTCACCACCCCGCCCACCGCGCCGCCCGACGGCGCACAGCTGCCCGCGCCGGGCCCGGCCGGCGCGCGCGCCGCGCTCAAGGCCTTCCTGCCCCGGCTGGACACCTACGACCAGCTGCGCGACCTGCCGGCCGAAGACGCCACCAGCCGCCTGGGCATCCACCTACGCTTCGGAACGCTATCGATACGAGAGCTGTTTGCGCTTGCCCAGCAACGGCTGGAGGCCAAAAATACCCCAAGCCCGGAAGGCACGCTCGCCTGGCTGAACGAGCTGATCTGGCGCGAGTTCTTCGCCCAGATCATGGCCAATTTCCCGCACGCCATGAGCGGCGCGTTCCGCCCCGCCTACGACGCCATCGCCTGGGAAACCGGCCCGCGCGCCGACGCGCACTTCGCCGCCTGGTGCCAGGGCCGCACCGGCTACCCCATCGTCGACGCCGCCATGCGCCAGCTGGCTGCCACCGGCTTCATGCCGGGGCGGCTGCGCATGGTGACGGCGAGTTTCCTCATCAAGGACCTGGGGCTGGACTGGCGGCGCGGCGAGGCCTGGTTCGCCGAGAAGCTGGACGATTTCGACCTGGCCGCCAACAATGGCAACTGGCAATGGGTGGCCTCCACCGGCTGCGACGCCCAGCCCTGGTTCCGTGTGTTCAACCCGGTGCTGCAGAGCCGCAAGTTCGATCCGGAGGCGGTCTACATCCGCCGCTGGCTGCCGGAATTGGCCCGCCTGCCCGCGCGGTTATTGCACGATATGCGCCGCGCCGGTCCGCAGGAGCGCGCCGGTCTGGCCTACCCGGAGCCGGTGGTGGACCACGAGGCCGCACGTGGGCGCACACTGCTGCGCTACGGCGCCGCCGCCAGAGCCACTGCCTGATCCCGTCAGGCGCGCGCCCGCCTGACCGGCGTGCCAACTAGTGCACATATTCAGGCTTTCGCCCAACACCGGGCGGAAGCCTGCCCGCCAAAACGCCCGGCAGCATGGGCGCGCGGCCATCGCTCTGCTAGCATGATTGAAGCTCGCTGGCGCGTGTTGCGCCGGCCCATACCCGAGGCGGCATCCAGACCGCCATCCGCCGAGGAACCCGTGTTTTGAGTGCCCTGCCCAAGTACCCCGCCAGCGCGACCGACCCGGCCGCGCTGGATGTGCTTGCGCCATGGGGCGGCACGGGCTCCGACGCGGCGCGCCACGTGCTGCAGACGCTGCTGATGACGCCCTGGACCCTGGCATCCGACGGCCACAGCCTGCGCTGCCCCACGGAAGCAGCGGCGCTGCTGGGGGCGACCGAGCCGCCCGCCACGCTGGAAGCCTGGCTGCGTCTGCTGAAGCCCGATGACGCGGCCCGGCTCGACACCGCCATCCAGCGCTGCCTGCGCCAGGGCGCCCCCATCGAAGAGGAAGTGCAGCTCGCCGACCCTGCGTCCGGCGGGCGATGGCTGCGGATCATCGGCGAGGCGCTGCGGCAGGGCGATGGCGCGCCGCAGGTGCTCCTGGGCGCCATGCAGGACGTGACCGGCCGCCGCCTGGCGCAGGACGACGCGGCCCGGCTCACCCGCCGCCTGGCCTCCCTGGCCAGCATCACCGAACCGCTGATCCTGCTGGACACCGATGGCCGCATGACCTACGCCAACCAGGAAGGCGAGGCGCTGCTGCAGGACGTGATGACCGAGTTGCTGACCCGTCCGGTCTGGGACGTGATGCCCAGCCGCACCCCGGGACTGATGCGCGAACGCATGGAGTGGGCGCTGGCCGAGGGCGAGCGCACCGAGTTCGAGGATCTGCTGCCGCGCCTGGGCCGCCGGCTCGAACTGCGCATCTGCCCCCTTGCCGCGGAAGCCTCGATGCCCGGCATGGCGGTGTTCCTGCGCGATGTCACGCAGCGCCACCAGTCGCAGGAGCAGCTCCTGCTGCTGGAAACCGGCATCTCGGAGCTGAGCGACGTGGTGGTCATCGTCAAGGCCGCCACCAACGGCACGCCGGCCAGCATCGTCTTCGCCAACGAGGCGCTGGAACGCCAGACCGGCTTCAAGCGGGACGAGGTGCTGCTTGCCTCGCCGACGGTGCTGAGCACCAATGTGGCGCCCAACGAAGCGCTGGTGCGCCTGCTGCTGACCCCGCCCGAGGCGGCCTCCGGGCGCCCGCTGCGCCACGAGATCCAGGTACACCGCCACGACGGCAGCGCCCTCTGGATGGACCTCGGCGTCGCGCCGGTGTATGCCGAGCCGGGCCGGCTCACGCACTGGGTGGCGGTGGGGCGCGACATCACCGACCACAAGGCCCAGGATGCGCGCATCCGGCACCTGGCGTTCTACGACCCGCTGACCGACCTGCCCAACCGCCAGCTGCTGATCGAGCGGCTGCAGCAAGCCATGGGCGATTGCGCGCGCAGCGGACAGTACGCCGCGTTGCTGTTCATCGATCTGGACAACTTCAAGGTGCTCAACGACACCCGCGGCCACTCCCAGGGCGACCTGCTGCTGGAGCGGGTGGCGCAGCGCCTGACCGGCAGCGTGCGCCGCGCCGACCTGGTGGCCCGCATCGGCGGCGACGAGTTCGTGGTGATGCTGGAGAACCTGGGCACCGGTGCCGCGGCGGCCGAGCAGAAGGCTCTCACCGTGGCCCACAAGGTGCTGGCGCGGCTGGCCGAGCCCTTCGACCTGCAGGTCTTCCTGCACCACATGACCACCAGCGTGGGGCTGACGCTGTTCAACGGCGACCGCGGCGACGTGAGCGAGCTGCTCAAGCAGGCCGATCTGGCCATGTACCAGGCCAAGAGCCAGGGCCGCAACTTGGTGGCCATGTTCGACCCGCTGATGCAGGCGCAGGCCGACGCCAGCGCCGCGCTGGCGAGCGACATGCGCGCGGGCCTGCACGCGGGCCAGTTCACCTTGCATTACCAGCCCCTGCTCGACAGCGGCTGCCATGTGGTGGGCGTGGAGGCGCTGCTGCGCTGGCAGCACCCGGAGCACGGCAACGTGCCGCCAGCCATCTTCGTGCCGATCGCCGAGGAAACCGGCTTCATCGTGCCGCTGGGCATCTGGGTGATGGAGCAGGCCTGCCTGCAGCTGGCCGCCTGGGCCGAGCGGCCAGAAGCCGCCCACCTCAGCGTGGCCGTGAACGTGAGCGCGCAGCAGTTCCGCCGTCCTGAACTCACCGAGCAGGTGCTCGTCATCCTGCAGCGCCACGGCGTGCGCCCGGGCCGGCTGAAGCTGGAACTCACCGAAAGCCTGCTGGCCGACCGGCTGGACCTCACCCTGCCCAAGATGCGGGCGCTGAGCCGGGCCGGCGTGACCATCTCGCTGGACGATTTCGGCACCGGCTACTCGTCGCTGTCGTACCTCAAGCTGCTGCCGCTGGAGCAGCTGAAGATCGACAAGCGCTTCATCGACGACATCATGAGCGATGGGCGCGACGCGGCGATCTGCGAGGCGATCATCGCGCTCGCGCACAGCCTGGGTCTCACCGTGATCGCCGAAGGCGTGGAAACCCAGGCCCAGTACCAGTTCCTGGCCGAACGCCACTGCAACCTGTACCAGGGGCACCTGTTCAGCCCGCCGCTGTCGCTGGAAGAACTGGAAGCGTTCCTGCAGCGTCTGGGCACCGGCAACCGGCCGGCATCACATCAAAAATCATAGCTGCCTGCGCCCGCCAGACAAGGGGCAGAGCCCTTTTTGACCCTGAATTCCGGGCTGTGCCCTCGGGGGCTGGGTGTCAGCAGCCCCGCGCCGCGGCCAGCGTGGCGCGCGTGGCTTCGGCGGCACGCCGCGCGGCGTCGGCGAAATCGGTCCCGCTGCTGGCGTAGAGGATGGCGCGCGAGCTGTTGACCACCACCGGACCGGTGCTGCGCTGCGCGTCGCCGCGCCAGCCGGCACGCACGGTGGCCGCGGCATCGCCGCCCTGCGCGCCCACCCCCGGGATCAGCAGCGGCAGCGTGGGCGCCAGCGCGCGCACACGCTCGATCTCCTGCGGGTAGGTGGCGCCCACCACCAGGCCGAGCTGGCCGTTCAGGTTCCACGGGCCCTGGGCCAGCCGCGCCACGTGCTCGTACAGCAGGGGCTGGCCGTCCAACCCGGCCAGGCGCTGGTTCTGCAGGTCGTCGCCGCCGGGGTTGGAGGTGCGGCACAGCAGGAACGCGCCCTTGCCAGGGTAGCGCAGGTAGGGCTCGACCGAATCGAAGCCCATGAAGGGCGAGAGCGTGACGGCGTCGGCGCCGTAGCGCTCGAAAGCCTCCCTGGCGTACTGCTCGGCGGTGCTGCCGATGTCGCCGCGCTTGGCGTCCAGGATCACCGGCACGCGCGGCGCCACCGCCTTCATGCGGGCCAGCAGGCGCTCCAACTGCGGCTCGGCGCGGTGCGCGGCGAAGTAGGCGATCTGCGGCTTGAAGGCGATCACCAGGTCGGCCGTGGCCTCCACGATGGCGGCGCAGAAATCGTAGATGCCCTCGGCGTCGCGGCTCAGGCCCTGCGGGAAGCGGCTGGGTTCCGGGTCCAGGCCCACGCACAGCATCGACTGGTTCTGGCGTTCGGCCTCGGCAAGCTGGTCGAGAAAGTTCATGGCAGGGGATTCTAGGAGCGTGCAGGGCAAACGCCCGGAGGGCGGCCCTAGAATGGCCCTCGCCCCCATCCCACCCGACGCGAGACGCGCATGAACCGACCCGACCGCAAGCCCCAGACCCCCAACTTCTCGTCCGGCCCCTGCGCCAAGCGGCCGGGCTACGACGTGGCGAAGCTCGACCTCTCCGCCCTGGGCCGCTCGCACCGCTCCTCGCTCGGCAAGAAGCTGCTCGGCGCCTGCTGCAGCGAGACCGCGCGCATCCTCGGCCTGCCGGCCGGCTACCGCGTGGCGGTGGTGCCGGCCTCCGACACCGGCGCGGTGGAGATGGCCATGTGGTCGCTGCTGGGCGTGCGCCCGGTCGACATGCTGGCCTGGGAATCCTTCGGTTCCGGCTGGGTGACCGACGTGATGAAGCAGCTCAAGCTGAAGGACGCGCGCAAGCTGGAGGCCGGCTACGGCGACATCGTCGACCTGGCCCAGGCGGATTTCAGCCACGACGTGGTCTTCACCTGGAACGGCACCACCAGCGGCGTGCGCGTGCCGAATGGCGACTGGATTCCGGACAGCCGCGAAGGCCTGACCATCTGCGACGCCACCAGCGCCGTGTTCGCCATGGACCTGCCGTGGAACAAGCTCGACGTGGTCACCTACTCCTGGCAGAAGGTGCTGGGCGGCGAAGGCGGCCACGGCATGCTGATCCTGGGCCCGCGCGCCGTGGAGCGGCTGGAAAGTTACAGCCCGCCCTGGCCGCTGCCCAAGATCTTCCGCATGACCTCGGGCGGCAAGCTGAACGAGGGTCTGTTCAAGGGCGAGACCATCAACACGCCCTCCATGCTCTGCGTGGCCGACTACCTGGACGCGCTCCAGTGGTGCGAAAGTGTCGGCGGCGTGCAGGGCACCATCGCCCGCAGCCAGGCCAACCTGAAGGTGGTCGAAGACTTCGTGGCCGCCACGCCCTGGATCGACTTCCTGGCCAAGGCCCCCGCCACGCGCTCCAACACCAGCGTCTGCCTGTCGCTCGACCTGCCGGAAGACAAGGTCAAGGCCCTGGCCAAGCTGCTGGAAGCCGAAGGCGTGGCCTACGACATCGGTTCCTACAAGGACGCGCCCCCCGGCATCCGCATCTGGTGCGGCGCCACCGTGGAGAGGAGCGACCTGGAAGCGCTGATGCCGTGGCTGGCCTGGGGCTACGAACAGGTTAAGTGAGCACCCCCCTGAGAAAGTGAACCCCCCCCTGAGTCGCCTTCGGCGCCTTCCCCCCTCTTACTGCGTGAGGGGGGACAACGCCAGTGCTCGGTACAAGCCCGAGCACGGCGTTCACCCGCATGGCCTGCTCCGCGGCCTTCTGGGGGTGCCAGAACGAGCCGCGTGGCCTTCGCAGAGTTCGGGGCCGAGCGAAGCGATGGCCCGTGTTCTCCCTCATCCCCTCTGGCCGTGCCGAGAAGCGCAGGGCGTGGGGCGGGCATGGGCTGCGCAGCAAGACCATGCTTCGTGCTCTGACTCGCTGCGGCTGTTTGAGCGGAGCGCCAAAGGCGCAAAGCGAGTTCCGCAGCGCCGCCCCAGGGCCGAGCATCGCAGGCTGCCCGCAGCGAAGCGCAGGGACACGGCCAGTGGGGTCGCCTTTCTTTTGCCTACCTTTCTTTGGCGACACAAAGAAAAGTAGGTGCGCCGCCGGGCGCACCTCCCGGCCTGCGACGCCTCCATAGCGACCCACTTCACCACGCACGCAAGGAAGCGTCGAACAAGAACAAAATGAACCTCTAGCCCAGACGCAGTGGCCGCAGCCAGCTACAAAAACAGGAGACAACCGGTGTTCAAGATCAGGACCTACAACGCCATCTCGGTCAAGGGGCTGGAGCGCTTTGCGCGCGACCGCTACGAGGTCGGCAGCGACATCGCCCACCCCGACGCCTACCTGCTGCGCAGCCACAAGCTGCACGGCGAGCCGGTGCCGGAGTCGCTGCTGGCGGTGGCGCGCGCCGGTGCCGGCGTCAACAACATCCCGGTGGACGACTACGGCCGGCGCGGCATCGTGGTCTTCAACACACCGGGCGCCAACGCCAACGCGGTGAAGGAACTGGTGCTGGCCGGCATGCTGCTGGCCGTGCGCGGCATCCTGCCCGGCATCGCCTACGCGCAGTCGCTGGGCGACATGACCGATTCGGCCGCCATGCACGCCCTGCTGGAAAAGGAAAAGAGCCGCTTCGCCGGCGGCGAGCTGCGCGGCAAGACCCTCGGCATCGTCGGCCTGGGCGCCATCGGCTCGATGGTGGCCGACATGGCGCTGGCGCTGGGCATGAAGGTGCTGGGCTACGACCCGGCGCTGTCCATCGACGCCGCCTGGCGCCTCTCCAACGCCGTGCAGCGTATGGAGAACCTGCCCACGCTGCTGGCGCGCTCCGACGTCGTGAGCCTGCACGTGCCGGCGATGGAGGCCACGCGCCACCTGATCAGCGCCGACGCGCTGGCGCACCTGAAGCCGGGCGCCGTGCTGCTCAATTTCGCGCGTGAGAGCATCGTCGACCCGGCCGCCGTGCTGCAGGCGCTGGGCGCCGGCAGGCTGGGCCGTTACGTGTGCGACTTCCCGGAGCCCGGCTTCGCGGCGCAGCCCAACGTCATCGCGCTGCCGCACATCGGCGCCAGCACCGAGGAATCGGAAGAAAACTGCGCCGTGATGGCGGCCGACCAGCTGGTCGACTACCTGGAGCACGGCCACATCACCAACAGCGTGAACTACCCGGCGGTGCGCATGGACCGCACGCCCGGCGCCACGCGCATCACCTTCGCCAACGACAACGTGGCCGGCGTGCTGGGCCATGTGCTGTCGGTGCTGGCGGACGCCAAAGTGAACGTGATCGACATGAGCAACCGCAGCCGCGACGCGCTGGCCTACAACATCATCGACGTGGCGACGCCGCCCCAGGACGAGGCCATCCGCGCCATCGGCTCGGTGGCGCATGTGATCCGGGTGCGGGTGCTCTGAGGCGCGCTCAGCCCAACAGCCGCGTCAGGGCCTCGCGGTACTTGGCGGCCGTCTGCGCGACCACCCCGTCGGGCAGTGTCGGCGCCGGCGCCTTCTTGCCCCAGGGCTTGCCATCGACCTGCGCGGTTTCCAGCCAGTCGCGCAGGAACTGCTTGTCGAAGCTGGGCGGGTTGCTGCCCTCCTGGTAGCTGTCGGCGGGCCAGTAGCGCGATGAATCGGGTGTGAGCACCTCGTCCATCAGCACCAGCTGGCCGGCATCGTCCAGGCCGAACTCGAACTTGGTGTCGGCGATGATGATGCCCTTCTTCAGCGCGATGGCGGCGGCACGATCGTAGAGCTGGATGCTGATGTCGCGGATCTTCCCGGCCAGTTCGGCGCCGATCATCTCCACCGTGCGCTCGAAGGTGATGTTCTCGTCGTGCTCGCCCACCGCCGCCTTGGCCGCCGGCGTGTAGATGCTGTGCGGCAGCCGGCCGGCGTTCTTCAGCCCCGGCGGCAGTGCCACGCCGCAGACCGACTGGCTCTCCCGGTATTCCTTCCAACCGCTGCCGGCCAGGTAGCCGCGCACCACCGCCTCCACCGGGATCGGCTTCAGGCGCCGCACCAGCATGCTGCGGCCCTGCACCTGCGCCACCTCGTCGGGTGCCACCACGCTCTCGGGCGCCTCGCCCGTCAGGTGGTTCGGCACGATGTCGCCCAGCTGCGCGAACCACCACAGCGCCATCTGCGTCAGCAACCGTCCCTTGCCCGGGATGGGCTCGTTCATGATGACGTCGAAGGCGCTGATGCGGTCGCTGGCGACCATCAGGATGCGGTCGTCACCGACGGCGTAGTTGTCGCGCACCTTGCCGCGGGCGAGCAGGGGCAGGCTGTGCAGGGTGCTGGTGTGCAAGGCGTCTGAAGCGGTCATGGGATGGGCGGGACAGATCGGGCGGCCAAGGCCAAAGCGCGTATTGTCCGACACGGCGCCGGGGCGCTGGCATCGCCTGGCTCAGGCGAACAGGCGCCGGTGCTCGGCGTCCAGCGCATCCAGATCAGCCTGCACGGCAAGATGCTCTTTCCCGACGGCGTGCGCGCGCACCGCCATGTCACGCGCGGCGCGCGCCACGGTGCCGGCGCGGCTGCTGGCCGCCACCATGGACAGCAGGCGTTGCATGCGCAGCATCACTTCCAGCGTGCCGCCGCCATCGCGGGCGATGGGAGCGAAGCCGTCGAACACCAGGCCTGGCTCGTCCAGTGGCACCATGGTCACGCGGTCGTGCTCGCGCGCCGCGCTGGCCGCGGCGGGCGATGCTCCCTTGGCCTGCTGGCTTTCGATCAGCAGGCGCGTCATGCGGTTCATGACGTCGATCGCCGTGCCGGGGTCGTTGACCGCGGGCGACAGCGCGCGCTGCGCGGTTTCGCTCAGCACGATGATGCCGAAGCGCGGGTCCTGGTCGAAGCTGCGTTCGGCGCCGAAGTAGAAAGCGTCCAGCACGTGGCGCAGCGATTCGCCGATGGCATCGTCGGCCACATCGTCCTGGGGCGCGTCTTCCTCCTCGGTGCCGGCCAGCTCCTCGTCGCTGACGTCGAACTCCACCCAGGCCAGCTCGGCGCCGGGGTACACCAGCGCCCCCGGGCGCACGCGCACGTGCACGCAGGCCTCGTTGTCGTCGGCATAGGCCTGCAGGGCATCCATGTCGATGCGGCGCACGTAGGCCACCCGGCGCGCGTACACGGGGCGGCCGCGCCGCTCTCCCTCCGCGACGGCGGGTGCTGGGCCGGCACCGAGCAGCGGCGAGCGCCAGTAGCTCACCAGCGCCTCGCTTGCCGCACCTTCGATCTTCTCCAGCGTGTTGGACATGCGGCCCAGCGACGACAGCGTCCTGACCCACTGGACCAGCGTCACCAGCAGCAGCACCAGCACCACCACGGTGCCCAGGAACAGCACGAAGCGCCCGCCGCTGCCGTAATAGCCCATGCCGAGCGCCACCTGGGCCACCACCGCGTAGATGAAGGCCGAGAGGAACATGGCGATGGCCGAGCGCGTGCCCTCGTCACCCATCACCAGTTCGGTGGCGCGCGGCGTGGCGCTGTTGGCGGCCGACGCAAAGGCCGACACCATGATGGACAGCGAGAAGGTGGTCACCGCCAGCATGCTGGACGAAACCACCGTGAGCAGGTTGTCGAGCGTGTCGCGCTCGATGTTGGGGAAGGTGCCGTCCGGCACGGCGCGCGACACCCAGGCCGCCGCCAGCGCCAGCAGCACGGCGCCCAGGCTGGCCACCGCGGGCGTGACCCATAGCCGGTTGCGGCGCTCGCGCAGCCAGAACCAGGCACGCTTGATCCACCTCATGGCCGCTCGCCCCGTGGTGGCCGGGTGCTATTCAAGACGCAGCGCCCTCAGCAAGCGCCACGCCGGCTCACTGGACGACTTGCGCCAGATCGCCGTGGGCGTATTTCTGTGCCATGGCGGCCAGGGGCACGGCCTGGATCTTCGCGCCCTGGCCTTCGCAGCCGAACTCCAGGTAGCGCTGCTTGCAGATCGCCTTGGCGGCTTCGCGCGCCGGCTTCATCCACTCGCGCATGTCGAACTTGTCGGGGTTTTCGGCCTGGAACTTGCGCACCGCGCCGGTCATGGCCATGCGGATGTCGGTGTCGATGTTGATCTTGCGCACGCCGTGCTTGATGGCTTCCTGGATCTCCGCCACCGGCACGCCGTAGGTCTGCTTCATCTTGCCGCCGAACTGGTTGATGATGGCCAGCAGGTCCTGCGGCACGCTGGACGAGCCGTGCATCACCAGGTGGGTGTTGGGGATGCGGGTGTGGATCTCCTTGACGCGGCTGATCGCCAGCACGTCGCCGGTGGGCGGGCGGGTGAACTTGTAGGCGCCGTGGCTGGTGCCGATGGCGATGGCCAGCGCATCGAGCTGGGTGGCCTTGACGAACTGCGCGGCCTCTTCCGGATCGGTCAGCAGCTGGCTGTGGTCGAGCTTGCCGACGGCGCCAATGCCGTCTTCCTCGCCGGCCTCGCCGGTTTCCAGGCTGCCCAGGCAGCCGAGTTCGCCCTCCACGGTGACGCCCACCTGGTGCGCCATCTCGACGACCTTGCGCGTGACGTCGACGTTGTAGTCGAAACTGGCCGGTGTCTTGCCGTCTTCCTTGAGCGAGCCGTCCATCATCACCGAGCCGAAGCCCAGGTCGATGGCGCCCTGGCAGATCTTGGGGCTGGTGCCGTGGTCCTGGTGCATGACCAGCGGGATGTTCGGGTAGGCCTCGCAAGCGGCCTGGATCAGGTGCTTGATGAAGCTTTCGCCGGCGTACTTGCGGGCGCCCGCGCTGGCCTGCAGGATGACCGGCGCGCCCGTTTCGTCAGCGGCGGCCATCACGGCCTGCACCTGCTCCAGGTTGTTGACGTTGAAAGCCGGAATGCCGTAGCCGTTCTCGGCGGCGTGGTCGAGCAGCTGGCGCATGGAAACGAGTGGCATGACGAGGTCCCTCGGAAGTTCAAATACCGTGCCCTGGCCATCTCCGCCGGGCTTGCCCCATTCTACTGAAGCGCCCCCTGGGCCCCCGGGGTTAAGGCGTCGTTCAGACGCGCTCCTTAACCTTGCGGAAACGTCCACGGGCGGCGGTCGAGCCCGATGGCTTGCCTTGGCCTTCCCGCCCGCTGCCCCGTCCGCCTTCCCATGACCTCCATCGACCACGCGCTGTTTCTCTGGATCAACCTCGGTGCCGACACGCCCAGGTTCTGGCTGGCACTGGCGCGCTTCAGCAGCCTGGCGCTGATCCAGTGGCTGCCCGTCGTGATCGTCACGCTGGCGCTGGCTGGCACGGGCCTTCGGCGCCAGGCGGCCTGGCGGGTGCTGGCCAGCGTGGCGGTGGCCGCGCTGGTGGTCCACCTGCTCAAACCCTTCTTCCATGTCGACCGGCCGTTCGCCCTCGGGCTGGGCACACGCTGGCTGGAACACGGTGCCGATCCCTCGTTCCCCAGCGCCCACGCAGCCGCCCTGGCGGCCATGGCCGTGGCCGTGCTGCTGACGCCGTTGCGCTGGCCGGTCAAGGCCGTGGCGGTGGCGCTGGCCCTGCTGGTCAGCTGGAGCCGCGTGGCCCTGGGCCTGCATTTCCCGTCCGACGTGTTGGCCGCCTGGTGCGTGGGTGCGCTGGCCGCGCTGGCCGTCCGGTGGGCCTGGACGCGGCTGCAGCCGTGCGCCAGCGCCTGGTGGCGCAGAGCGAGTCTCAGCCTACGCGGCCGATCTTGAGCATGTTGGTGCCGCCCGGCGCGCCCATGGGTTCGCCGCAGGTGATGGCGTACACGTCGCCGGCGCCCACCACGCCCTGCACCTTCAGGTAGGCCTCGGCCTGGGCCAGCGCCTCGTCGCGGTTGGCGCTGGTGTCCATCAGCATCGGCCGCACGTTGCGGTACAGCGCCATCTTGCGCTGCGCGCCGATCTTGGGCGTGAGCGCGTAGATCGGGATGCGCGTGGGGTGGCGGCTCATCCACAGCGCGGTGGAGCCGGAATCGGTGAGTGCCACGATGGCCTTGGCGCCCAGGTGGTGGGCGGTGAACAGCGCGCCCATGGCGATGGACTGGTCGATGCGCGAGAAGGTCTGGCCGCTGAAGTCGGCGTCCAGCTCCACCGGGTCGTGCTCCTCGGCGGCCACGCAGATGGCGGCCATCTCGCGCACGGTTTCCAGAGGGTACTTGCCGGCGGCGGTTTCGGCGCTGAGCATCACCGCATCGGTGCCGTCGAGCACCGCATTGGCCACGTCGCTCACCTCGGCGCGGGTGGGCACCGGGTTGGCGATCATGCTTTCCATCATCTGCGTGGCGGTGATGACCAGCTTGTCGGCGCGGCGTGCCAGGTTGATCATGCGTTTCTGCAGCGCCGGCACGGCGGCATTGCCCACTTCCACCGCCAGGTCACCGCGCGCCACCATGATGCCGTCGCTCACGGCCAGGATCTCGTCCAGCCGCGGAATCGCCTCGGCGCGCTCGATCTTGGCGATCAGCCCCGGCTTGTGGCCGTGCTCGGCACCGGCCACGTTGCAGAGCTGGCGCGCCATCTCCATGTCGGTGGCGTTCTTGGGAAAGCTCACCGCCACGTAGTCGGCCTTCAGGCCCATGGCGGTCTTGATGTCCTCCATGTCCTTGGCCGTGAGCGCCGGCGCCGTGAGCCCGCCGCCCTGCTTGTTGATGCCCTTGTTGTTCGACAGCTCGCCGCCCACCTTCACCGTGGTGTGCACGGCCTCGCCGCGCACCGCGTCCACCGTCAGCACGATCAAGCCGTCGTTCAGCAGCAGCGTGTCGCCCGGCTTCACGTCGCGCGGCAGCTCCTTGTAGTCCAGCCCCACGCCGTGCAAGTCGCCGGGCTCCTTGCGCGCGGCGTCGAGCACGAAGGGCGCGCCATGCTCCAGCTGCACCTTGCCGCCCTCGAACTTGCCGACGCGGATCTTGGGGCCCTGCAGGTCGGCCATGATGGCCACCTCTCGGCCCGCGCGCTCAGACGCCTCGCGCACCAGGCGGGCGCGCTCGATATGGTCCTGCGCCACACCGTGGCTGAAGTTCAGGCGCACCACGTTCACGCCGGCGCGGATCATTTCCTCCAGCATGGCCGGATCGCTGGAAGCGGGTCCTAGGGTGGCGACGATCTTGGTGGCGCGGTAGGTCATGGAACGGGAATCCGGGCAGATCAGAAACGGCCATTCTGGCACGAGCGTGCGCCCGTAGCGTGACGGGCGCCGCCGGATCGCACCGAGGTACTGATGGACCATGATTTCGGGCTCCAGCCGGCTCACAGCGGGCGCAGACAGCTTCATGTTTCATAGCAAACGATGTTGCGACCGCCCGGTGCGAGCCCTCACCTCCACGCCGGCAGGCACACCATTGGTCACAGGCGCGCGGCTCGTGGCACGTATGCTTTCGGCGCCAGCCGGACCGCAGCCGGCCCCAATGCCGCCGAGTGCCGGCAGATCCGCCCACGAAAGCCATCCCACATGCCCCGCCCTGCAGCTTCCCAGGCCCGCCATCGATGGCTTCCGTTCGGCATGGCAGCCGCCTTGGCGGCGCAGGCGCTGATTCTCACCGCTTGCGGCGGCGGCGGTGATGCCGGCACGGCCGGTTCGTCCGGTGGCACCGGCAGCGGCACCAGTTCCGGCACCGGAACCGGCACGAGCACGAGCACCAGCTCGGCCGCCGCCGGCCCCAGCATCGCCGGCTGCCCCATGTTCCCGGCCAGCGCGGTGTTCAACACCCGCCTCGACGGCCTGCCGGTGCACGCCGACAGCAGCCGCTGGATTAACGCCGACGCCAACGCCAGCTGGACCCGCACCTTCGCCACCGCCAGCGGCCCGGACACCCGCACCTTCTGGCCGATCGACAACCGCCCGCTGCACGCCGACTGGGGCACCACCGTCGACGCCACGCAGCTCGCCACCTACTGGGGCATCCCCTACAACGTGCTCGACGGCACGGCCGCGCAGAGCACCTGGCCGGTGGTGTCGTTCGCGGCCGCCGATTCGCCCACCGGCGACTACCCCGGCGCCGTGGACGAAAGCGACTGCGCCGTGGCCACCGCCACCGGCTGGGGCATCCACGCCAACTGCCAGACCCTGCCGGCGGCCGAGCGGCGCTTCCCGTTCCCGACCGACGCCACGCTGAAGATCGAGGGCGGCATCACCAGCACCGGCGGCGACCACCACGTGCTGGTGGTCGAGGCCGGCGCCTGCCGCCTGTGGGAAAGCTGGTACGCCTATAAGACCGCCGGCGGCGGCTGGTACGCCGGCGGCACCGCCGCCTGGGACCTGAACAGCCTCGCCATGCGGCCGGACGGCTGGACCTCCGCCGACGCCGCCGGCCTGCCCATCCTGCCGCTGCTGGCGCGCGCCGACGAAGCCAGCGCCGGCGAGATCCGCCACGCCTTGCGCGTCACCCTGCCGGCCAGCCGCATCCGCGGCCTGTGGCGCCAGGCCTATGACGGCGGCTACGTCTGGCCGGCGCGCCACGGCGTGACCGCCTTTGGCGACGTGCCGCTGGGCGCCGTGATGCGGCTGAAGGCCGGCACCGCCATCCCCGGCGGCTGGACCACGCAGGCCAGGGCGCTGGCCACCGCCATGCAGCGCTACGGCCTGGTCGTGGCCGACATCGGCAGCACGCTGTTCGTGCAGGGCGAGCCGAGCGCGCAATGGGACACCGCCACCATCGAGCAGCTGGCGACGCTGAAGACCGTGGATTTCGAGTTCGTCGACATGACGCCCATCACCCGCCACGCCGGCTTCTCGCCCGATTCCTACCAGGCCAGCTGGTAGCGGCCGGCGGGCCGCCCCGCGGCACAGCACGCAAATTCAAAGGAAATCGGGCGCCAGCCCTTGCATGGCGGGCGCAGCCAGCTATCCGAACAATAGCTTCCCAGGCTGGCTGAAGGAGTTACCGCTCAGGTGGGCAGCACCTTCACGCGGCCGGCGCCAGCCTCAGAGCGAGCGCCCATCGAAGTGCCGCACCGGGATCGCCTCGAGGTCCAGCCCCTCGACGCAGCGCAGGTTGACCGCCGCCATGGCGTTGCCCTTGGGGTCCACACCCTCGCCGTAGGGATGGATGCCGCAGGTGGGGCAGAAACGGTGCCGGATGATGTGCCGGTTGAACAGGTAGGTGGCGGCAGCATCTTCGGGCGTCGTGAGCCGCAGGCTGGCGCGCGGCACGAACCACAGCAGCGCGCCCTTGCGCGAGCACATCGAGCAGTTGCACGACAGCGCGCCGTCGATCGTGCCCTCGACCTCGAAGGCCACCTGGCCGCAATGGCAGCTGCCGGTGTAAGTGGTCATGACGCGCGCTTTTCCAGGATCTCGAAGGCCGGCAGCTGCTTGCCTTCCAGCACTTCCAGGAAGGCGCCGCCGCCGGTGGAGATGTAGCCCACGTCCTGCTCGATGCCGTACTTGGCGATGGCCGCCAGCGTGTCGCCGCCGCCGGCGATGCTGAAGGCGCTGCTGTCGGCAATCGCGCGGGCGATGGTCCTGGTGCCGTTTTCGAACGGCGCCATCTCGAACACGCCCACCGGGCCGTTCCAGACGATGGTGCCGGCCTGCTTGAGCTGCGCGGCCAGGCGCGCGGCGGTATCGGGGCCAATGTCCAGGATCATGTCGTCGGCGGCCACGTCCTTCGCCTGCTTCACCGTGGCCACGACGTCGGCCTTGAATTCCTTGGCCACTACCACGTCGGTGGGGATCGGCACCTCGGCGCCGCGGGCCTTCATGGCGTCCATCACGGCCTTGGCCTCGCCCACCAGATCGGCCTCGGCCAGGCTCTTGCCGATGGGCAGGCCGGCGGCCAGCATGAAGGTGTTGGCAATGCCGCCACCCACGATCAGTTGATCGACGTTCTTCGCCAAAGACTGCAGGATGGTGAGTTTTGTGCTCACCTTGCTGCCGGCGACGATGGCCACCAGCGGCCGCTTCGGGTTCGCCAGCGCCTTGGTGATGGCGTCGATCTCGGCCGCCAGCAGCGGGCCGGCGCAGGCCACCGGGGCGAACTGGGCGATGCCGTAGGTCGTGCCTTCGGCACGGTGCGCGGTACCGAAGGCATCGTTCACGTAAATGTCGCAAAGCGCCGCCATCTTGCGCGAAAGCGCTTCATCGTTCTTTTTCTCGCCCTTGTTGACGCGGCAGTTCTCGAGCAGCACGACCTGACCGGGCTCGACCTTCACGCCGTCCACCCAGTCTTGCACCAGCGGCACCTCGCGCCCCAGCAGCTCGCCCAGGCGCCTGGCAACGGGCGCCAGCGAATCGGCGGGCTTGAGTTCGCCCTCGGTGGGACGGCCCAGGTGGCTGGTGACCATGACGGCGGCGCCGGCGTCCAGCGCCATGCGGATGGCCGGCACGCTGGCGCGGATGCGCGTGTCCTCGGTGATGTGGCCCGCATCGTCCTGCGGCACGTTCAGGTCGGCGCGGATGAAGACGCGCTGGCCCCGGGCCTTGCCCGCCGCGCACAGATCGGAAAAGCGGATCACGTTCATGCTGCCTGCTCCTGAAAAATGAGCGCCCCGGGCTTGGTTGCCGGGGCTGCCTTGGTCAACGGAAGATCAGCCGTCGATTATAGAAAGCGCCGCGCGCGCCCCGCGCCGGTGCCGCGTCCCCAAAACGGTGCGCACGAGGCGCCTGCGATTGGCACGGCGCTTGCACCATGGGCGCACCACCACCACGAAAAAGACGCGCCGCGCGGCGCACGAAGGAAGGAACCCCATGCCCAAGCATCCCCGCCGCCGTACCCTGCTCGCCCTGACCCTGGCCGCCGCCACGCTGGCCGCGCCATTGGCTGCGCACGCCCAGTCGGCGCTGGACCACATCATGTCCAGCAAGACCGTCAAGATCGCCATTCCGACCGACTTTCCGCCTTACGGCTTCGTCGGCACCGACCTGCAGCCGCAGGGCCTCGACGTCGACATGGCCAAGCTGGTGGCCAGCAAGCTGGGCGCCAAGCTGGAGCTGGTGCCGGTGACCAGCGCCAACCGCATCCCCTACCTGCAGACCGGCAAGGCCGACCTGGTGATCTCCACCCTGGGCAAGAACCCCGAGCGCGAGAAGGTGATCGACTTCACCGCCGCCTACTCGCCGTTCTTCCAGGCGGTGTTCGCCGCCAAGTCGCTGCCCATCAAGAGCTTCGCCGACCTGGCGGGCAAGTCGGTCGGCGTGACCCGCGGCGCCATCGAGGACCAGGAGCTGAGCAAGGTCGCGCCGCCGAACACCGACGTCAAGCGCTTCGAGGACAACAACGCCACCGTGGCGGCCTTCGTGTCGGGCCAGGTGCAGGCGCTGGCCACCGGCGCCTCGGTCGCCGGCGCCATGATGGCCAAGAACCCGCAGCTCGGCACCGAATACAAGCTGCTGCTCAAGGACAGCCCCAACTTCATCGGCGTGGCCAAGGGCGACACGGCGCTGAAGGACAAGCTGAACGAGATCATCGGCGCGGCGAAGGCCTCGGGCGATCTGGACAAGCTGGCGCAGAAGTGGCTCGGCCGGCCGGCCGGCGATTTGCCGAAGTAATCCCCCCTGTGGCGCTGCGCGCCTTCTCCCCGGGGGGCAACGCTGGCGGCCGGGGAAGCCCCGCCACGGCGTTCCCGCCGGGCCTGCTCCCGGCCATCGGTGTTTACGAATTTTTTGAACGAAAAGTGGCTTCAGCCCTTATCTGACTGGCGCAATCAGCTTCAATTTTGATAGTGGCCTGAGCCTCTTCCGACCACGCCCATGCGCATCGAACTCGACTTCGCCGCCGTGCTCAGCCAGTGGCCCCTGCTGGCCAAGGGCGCGGCGCTGACGCTGGTGCTCACCGCCATCTCGGCGGTGCTGGGGCTGCTGCTGGGCGTGGCCTGCGCCTGGGCGCGCACGCGCGGGCCGGCCTGGCTCAAGTGGCTGGCCGCCAGCTACGTGGAGCTGGTGCGCAACACGCCGTTCATCGTGCAGCTGTACTTCGTGTTCTTCGGCCTGCCGGCGCTGGGGGTCAAGCTGACGCCGGACCTGGCCTCGGTGATCGCCATGGTGGTGAACCTGGGCGCGTACTCGTCCGAGATCGTGCGTGCCGGCATCGAGGCCACGCCGCGCGGGCAGATCGAGGCCGCGCAGAGCCTGGCGCTCACCAACCGCCAGGTGTTCACCCGCGTGGTGCTGCCGCCGGCGCTGGCCAAGGTGTGGCCGGCCACGGTGAGCCAGATCATCATCGTCATGCTCGGCTCGGCGGTGTGCGGGCAGATCAGCACCGAGGAGCTGAGCTACGCCGCCAACCTGATCCAGAGCCGCAACTTCCGCGCCTTCGAGGCCTACATCGTCGCCACCGCCATCTACCTGCTGATGGCCATCGCGGTGCGGCGCGCCCTCAATTGGGCCGGGCCGCGCTGGCTGTTCGGCGGCCGGCCCACCGGGGGCCGCCATGGTTGATTTCTCGCTCTGGGACATCCTGCGCAACCTGCTGCTGGCGGCGCGCTGGACGGTGCTGCTGTCGCTGGTGGCCTTCGTGGGCGGCGGCGTGGTCGGGCTGGCGCTGCTGGTGCTGCGCGAAGCCGGCGGCGTGCGCGGCCGCGGCAACCTGGCGGCGCGGGCCGTGGCCGTCTACGTGGAGCTGTTCCAGGGCACGCCGCTGCTGATGCAGCTGTTCCTGGCCTACTTCGGGCTGGCGCTGCTGGGCCTGCCGATCTCCGCCTGGAGCGCCGCGGCCGTGGCGCTCACGCTGTACGCCAGCGCCTACCTCACGGAAATCTGGCACGGCTGCGTGCGCGCCGTGCCGCGCGGGCAATGGGAGGCCGGGCAGAGCCTGGCGCTCTCGTTCGGCGAACAGATGCGCCACGTGATCCTGCCGCAGGCGGTGCGCATCGCCATCGCGCCCACGGTGGGCTTTCTGGTGCAGGTGATCAAGGGCACGGCGCTGGCCTCGGTGATCGGCTTCATCGAGCTCACCAAGGCCGGCACCATGATCGCCAACGCCACCTTCCAGCCCATGCTGGTGTACGGCTGCGTGGCCCTGATGTACTTCGTGCTGTGCTTCCCGGTGAGCCTGTGGGCACGCATGCTTGAAAGGAAGCTCCATGCCGCCCACTGAACTGCTGGCCGCCGCCCACGCGCTACCCAAGGACCCCTCGGGCCCGCCCGCCGTGCGCATGAAGGGGCTGCGCAAGTCGTATGGCACGCACGAGGTGCTCAAGGGCATCGACCTGGACGTGCGGCCGGGCGAGGTGGTGGCCCTGATCGGCAAGAGCGGCTCCGGCAAGAGCACGCTGCTGCGCTGCATCAACGGGCTGGAGGTCTTCCAGCACGGCGAGCTGACGGTGCTGGGCCAGCCGCTGAAGCACGACGACGCGGCCGCCATGCGCGAGCTGCGCCAGCACGTGGGCATGATCTTCCAGCAGTTCAACCTGTTCCCGCACCTGTCGGTGGGCCGCAACGTGATGCTGGCGCCGTCGCTGGTCAAGAAGACGGCGTCCAGGGCCGGCGAGGAGCGCGCGCGCCAGCTGCTGGCGCGCGTGGGCCTGGCCGAGAAGTTCGACGCCTGGCCCGATCAGCTCTCGGGCGGCCAGCAGCAGCGCTTGGCCATCGCCCGCGCGCTGGCCATGGACCCGGCCATCCTGCTGTGCGACGAGATCACCTCCGCGCTCGACCCGGAGCTGGTGGGCGAGGTGCTGGGCGTGGTCGAGTCGCTGGCGGCCGAAGGCATGACGCTGCTGATGGTCACGCACGAGATGAGCTTCGCCCGCAAGGTGAGCAACCGCGTGCTCTTCATGCACCAGGGCCGGGTGCACGAAAGCGGCCCGCCGGCCGAGCTGTTCGGCAACCCGCAGACGCCGGAACTCAAGCAGTTCCTGTCCTCGCTGCACAGCTGACCAGCTCCAGGCCGCTTCTCAATTCATAGCTGCCTGCGCCCGTCAATTCTGGGCTGCAGGCACTTTTGTCTTCAGGAATCGGTGCGTCGCACCAGGCGCTGCCGCAGCGCGTTCCCTCCGCCGGCGTAGGCCGAACAGCCGAGGCCCGACACGACTTTCGGGCTATTGAAGCGCGGGTGGCCGGCTCCAACAATCGGCTCGCGGCTGGCATCTTCGCCACCGCGCTGTCCTTCGAAACACCACCGATTGGAGTCATCATGAAACACGCGCCCATGCTTTCCGCGGCCGCCGTCGCCGCCACCGCGCTGCAGGCCACCACGCCGGCCGCCGCCAGCACCCAGCCCGCCGCGCAGGCCGCGCCGGTGCCGATCGCCCTGCAGTTCCAGGTGCGCGGCGCGCGCGTGGAGCCGGATCGCCTGCTGGCCTACGAGAAGAAGCTGGCCGAGGAATCCGGCTTCCTGCTGGCCATGCGCCGCATCACCGGCGACGAGCTGGGCCCCTGCGGCACCGTGAGCGGCAGCGGCAACGACTGGGACGACAGCAAGCAGGACTGCTGAACGCCGCCGCCATGACGCACGTCGCCATCATCACCATCGCCGACGACATCCACGCCTACGCCGTGCGCGAGCAACTCGCGCGCCGGCCGGGCGTGGCCTGCGACATCGTCGAGACCGACCGCCTGCCGGCCAGCGGCCTGATGTCCTGGTCGCTGGACGACCCGGCCGCCACCCGCGTGCCGACCCTGGACGGCCCCGCCGCGGCGGTGGGCGACTGGGACGTGCTCTGGTTCCGCCGGCCCGGCGGCGTCTCCTGGCGGCCGCCGCACCGGCCGGCCGTGCCGGACGACGTGACCGACCCGGCCGCCATCGACCTGATCGTCGGCGACTGCCGGGCCGCCTTCATCGGCAGCCTGCTCGACGGCTTTCGCGGCGCCTGGGTCAGCCACCCCGACGCCACCCGCAACGCCGAGAACAAGCTGGTGCAACTGCGCGCCGCGCGGCAGGCCGGGCTGCGCGTGCCGGCCACGCTGGTCAGCCAGTCGCCGGACGAGATCCGCGCCTTCTGCGCCGCGCACGGGCACCGGGTCATCGTCAAGTCGCTCACCGGCTCGCAGTGGGCGCCGCTCACGCCCGGCGTCATCGAGCCGGCAATGCTGGCCGACGACCGCTCGCTGGCGCTGGCGCCCGCGATCTACCAGGCGATGGTGGAAGGCCAGCGCCACCTGCGCGTGCACGCCTTCGGCGACGAGTTCATCGCCGCGCAGATCGAATGCCCGGCGCTGGACTGGCGCTTCCACCTGGCCGAGAGCACGGTGACGCACACCACCCTGCCGGCCTCGCTGCGCGACGCGCTCGCCCGCGTGTTGCAGCTGCTGGGCCTGCGCATGGGCGTGTTCGACCTCAAGCTCACATCTGAAGGCGAGCCGGTCTGGCTGGAAGTCAACCCGCAGGGGCAGTTCCTGTTCGTCGAGGGTTTGGGCGACCTCCCGCTGGCCGCGCCCTTCGCCGACTTTCTGCTGCGCGAGGCCCGGCAACCGCTGCGCGCCGCCGCCTGAGCCCGGCTGCGGCCTTACCAGCCCAGCCCCACGTGCAGCGGCAGGAACACCGCCATGCCGACGCCGATCGAGGCCGGCAGCGCGTAACTGGTGCCGCGACGCCAGAAGTAGAACGCCGCCGCCGCCAGCGCGGCCAGCAGCCGGGCGTCGCGCCAGGGCGTGTTGAGCGCGTGGCCGGCCAGCAGGATGTCGGGCGCGATCACCGCCGTGAGCGCCGCCACCGGCGCGTACTGCAGGCCACGCAGCGCCCAGCGCGGCAGGCGCCAGGGCTTTTCGCTGATGAAGAAGAAGCCGCGCGCCACCACGGTGATCACCGCCAGGCCGACGATGACCAGCAGCGTCCAGGCGTCGGTCTCAGCCATGAGCGTCTCCCGCCGGCAGCTCGGCCGGTGGCAGGCGCCGCTCCAGCAGCAGGCTGGCCGCCACCGCCACCACGATGGCCGCCACGATGTTGAGCTTGAACGGCAGCGCCAGCAGCATCAGCGAGGCCGCCGCCGCCACGATGGCCGAGAAGGCGCGCAGCCGCGTGCTGGCCAGCGAGCAGGCCACGCCGAGCAGCGCCAGCGTGCCGGCGAACTCCAGCCCCCAGCGCTCCGGCAGTGCCGCGCCCAGGAAGATGCCCAGCATCGAGAAGCCCTGCCAGAACGCCCAGTTGGTCATGTTGCCGCCCCACAGGTAGGCCAGCTGCGCGTGGCGCTGCGTGGCGGTCTGCGCCGGTTTGGGGAAGCGCTGGGTGAACAGCACATAGGTCACGTCGCCGGTGAAGAAGCCCAGCCACAGCCGGCGCGCCCGCGGCATGAACATGAAGTAGTCGCGCAGGTGCAGGCTGAACACCACGAAGCGCAGGTTGACGCAGAAGGCCGTGGCCCAGATCACCCACACCGGCGCGCCGGCGGCGATGAGCGGGATGGCCGCCAGCTGCGCGCTGCCGGCGAACACCAGCAGCGACATGGTCACCGCCTCGGTGATGCTCATGCCGCTCTTGATCATGGCCACGCCGGTCATGAAGGCCCAGGCGGTGAGGCCGACGGAGACGCCCGCCATCTCGCGCGCGCCGGCCCAGTAGAGCGGGTGGCGGCCGGAGCGCGCCATGGCGTCCACGCGCGCCGCCATCCAGGCGCCGACGCGCCCGGTGCGCGAGCGCAGGTCGCTCGGCGGTTCCGGCAGCGGCATGTTCATGCCGCGGGCTCCTGGGGGGTGGTGGCCGCGGCGCTGTCGAAGCGCTGGCCTGCCTGCAGCGGAAAGCCGCGCAGGAACTCGCGCGCCGGCAGGCGCTTGCCGCCGGCGCGTTGCAGCTCGGTCAGGCGCAGCGCGGAGCCGTCGCCGCAGGCCACTGTGACGCCGGCATCGTTTACAAGCAAAATCTGGCCGCAGCCCGCATCTGACGGTTGCAGACAGCTATCCAATTCAGAGCGCCACAGCTTGACCGTTTCATCGCCCAGGCGGGTGCTGGCGCCAGGGAACGGGTCGAAGGCGCGGATGCGGCGTTCGATCACGGCAGCGGGCTGCGACCAGTCGACGGCGGCTTCGTGCTTGTCGATCTTGTGGGCGTAGGTCACGCCGCCTGCTGGCTGCGGTGTGGGGGACAGCCCCCCGCAGGCGGCGAGTTCGAGCGCCTCGACGATCAGGCGCCCGCCCAGCGCGGCCAGCTGGTCGTGCAGGGTGCCGGAGGTGGCGGCTGGGCCGATGGGGAATCGCTCCACCAGCAGCATGTCGCCGGTGTCCAGGCCGGCGTCCATCTGCATGATGGTCACGCCGGTTTCGGCATCGCCCGCTTCGATGGCGCGGTGGATGGGCGCGGCACCTCGCCAGCGCGGCAGCACGGAGGCGTGGATGTTGAGACATCCGAGCCTGGGCAGCGACAGCACCCACTGCGGCAGGATCAGACCGTAGGCGGCGACCACCATCACATCGGCCTGTGCGGCCTGCAGCGCCTGCTGGGCAGCAGCCGGGTCGTCCGGGTATTTGCCATCCAGGCGCAGGCTGCGAGGCTGGGCCACGGCGATGCCGTGCTCCAGCGCGAGCTGCTTGACGGGCGAGGCCTGCAGCTTCATGCCGCGGCCGGCGGGGCGGTCCGGCTGCGTCAGCACCAGCGGCACGCGAAAACCCGCGGCGAGCAGGCTCTGCAGCGCCACGCGGGCGAAATCCGGCGTGCCGGCGAAGACGACGTTCATGGGCAATCAGGGGAGGTGCGGCGGCGGCGCCAAGGCACACGCCCGCGGCCGCGATGGGCCGAGTATGCCTGCAGAGGGAAAACCCTGAGGTTCGCTACCGCACTCCGGCGCAGCGGCGTCAGCGGGTGTCGAAGTCGGCGTCGGGCAATGGCTCGTCGCCGGCGCTCCAGCCGCGCACCGTGCCTTGTGGGTCGATGTCGATGAACAGCAGGCGCCAGGTGGGGCCGTCGGCGTAGCGCCAGACCCAGATCTCGCCCTTGAAATTGTGCACGCCCTGCACGCGCGCCGGCCGGCCGAATTCGCGCAGCACGTCGTCACGTGTCCATTGGTCGGCGGCGATCCGGGCCAAGTTGGCTTCGGTGAGCGCCTCGTAGCGCCGCGCCACGCGGCCGGCGGCATCGAGATCGATGTTGACCACGCGCTGGCCGTTCGGCTGGTACGAGTACTGCCAGCGCTCGCCGCCGCCCGGCAGCGGGTAGCGCGCCGTGGGCTGGCCGAGTGCCTGCTGCGCCTCGGCGCGCGGGGTGCCGGGGGCAATGCGGCCCGGATCGCTGGCGCAGGCACCGAGCAGGCCCGCCGCCAGGGCCAGCGCACCGGCCGCTGCGGCGCGGCGCCAGCGCACCGTGAAGGTGCCGGACGCTGCGAGCGCGGCCAAGGGCTTCACAGCACGCGCGTCGTGCGCCCGGTTTCCTTGGCCGCCTCGCGCTCCTGCTTCTGCAGCTTGGACTTGATGCGGGTGCGCTTGAGGGGCGAGAGGTAATCGACGAACACCTTGCCCAGCAGGTGGTCCAGCTCGTGCTGGATGCACACGGCCAGCAGGCCGTCGGCCTCGATCTCGCGCGACTGCCCGTCGCGGTCCAGCGCCGTGACCTTGACGCGGGCGGCGCGCTCCACGCCGTCGTAGATGCCGGGCACGGAGAGACAGCCTTCGTCGCCGCGCACGCGCTCGTCGCTCAACCAGGTGATCTCGGGGTTGATCAGCGCCAGGGGCTGGTCGCGCTCTTCCGACACGTCGATCACCACCACGCGCTCGTGCACATCGACCTGGGTGGCGGCCAGACCGATGCCGTTGGCCGCGTACATGGTGTCCAGCATGTCGGCCACCAGGGCCTGGATGCGCGCGTCCACCGCCTCCACGGGGCGGGCCACGCGCGTCAGGCGGAGGTCGGGATAGCGAAGGATGGTGAGTTCAGCCATGGGGATTCTTGCAACAGTTGTGGCGATTTTCGCTATTTTCAAGTCTTCGCGGGGGTCGGGCCGGCCAATTTCATTGCTCCAGCAAGGGCTTGGATGCAGAATGTCCAGCGCTTTGTCAAGAAATTTTGCGAATTGCAAGCACAATGAAACACAGTCATACCGTCGCCCGAGCACTGGTTCTGGGTGGGGGGCTGGCAGCAGCGGTCGGCATGGCGCTGGCCCAGCAGGCACCCCACTACCCCATCACGCCCGCGCAGCGCGCCACCGCCGTGCAGGTGGCCCAGAGCGGCGTGCCGATCTCCGAGCTGGCCAAGAACGCGCCTGACGAGTACACGGTGCGCCGCGGCGACACGCTGTGGGACATCGCCGGCAAGTTCCTGCGCTCGCCCTGGCGCTGGCCCCAGCTGTGGGGCATGAACATGGCGGCCATCCACAACCCGCACCTGATCTACCCGGGCCAGCACCTATATCTGGAGCGCCAGGGTGGCCGCGCCTGGCTGCGCACTGCCCGCTCGACGGACGGCGCCGCACCCACAGAAACCATCCGTGTCTCCCCCCGCAACCGGGTCGAAATGCTGGCTGCCGATCCGTTGCCCACGCTCAAGCCGCACCTGATCGAGCCCTTCCTGACCGAACCGCTGGTGGTGGACGACGACACCTTCCAGCGCGCGCCGCGTATTGTGGCCACCTCCAGCGAGCGCCGCGTGCTGCTGAGCAAGGGCGACCGCGCCTACGCCCGCGGCCCGGCCGACGCCCCGGTGCTGATGGCGCCCGGCCTGCCCACGCAGTTCCGGGTGTTCCGCGCCGCCAAGCCGCTGGTCGACCCTGTGAGCGGCGAGGTGCTGGGCTATGAAGGCCAGTACGTCGGCCAGGCCGACCTGGTGCGTGGCGAGAGCGCCTCGGACGAAGACGTCGAGGTGAGCTACGACCCACCGCGCACGCCCGCGGCCGGCTCGCGCAACCCCGAGCCCGGCACCGAAGCCGACAACGAGGTCAAGACCCTGCCGGTGCCAGCCACGCTGGACATCGTGAAGACCAAGGAAGAGATCCGCGCCGGCGACCGCATCCTGCCCGAGCCGCCGCGCGAGTTCCGCAGCTACGTGCCGCACGCGCCCGACATCCCGGTCAACGCACGCGTGGTGTCGGTGTACGGCGATGCCGTGCGCTACGCCGGCCAGAACCAGGTGGTGGTGATCAACAAGGGCCTGCGCGACGGCATCGAGAACGGCCATGTGCTGGCGCTGCAGTCCACCGGCCGCCAGATGCTGGACAAGACGCAGAAGGAGCGCGGCGAGCTGATCAAGCTGCCGGACGAGCGCAACGGCCTGGCCATGGTGTTCCGCCCGTTCGACCGCGTCTCCTACGCGCTGGTGATGCAGATCGACGACCCGGTGCAGGTCGGCGACAAGCTGATCAACCCCAAGTAAGGCCTGCTGGCGGTGCGCGCCTTCCTGCAAGGGAGACGCCGCCGTGTTGGCCGCTTTGCGGCCCACCCATCGTCCGCGTGAGCGTCCATGGACCGTGAAGAGCTGAATGGCTGGTTGCGGCTGACGCTGACGCCCGGCGTGGGCAACGATACCGCGCGCCGCCTGCTGGCGGCCTTCGGGCCGCCCGACGCCATCTTCGCCCAGCCCTCCGCCGCGCTGCGCCAGCTGCTCACCTCCGCCCAGGTCAGCGCGATGGCCGAGCCGCCGGACGGACTTGCGGAAGCGCTCGACAGCACCCTGGCCTGGCTCGCCGCCGACGGGCAGGACGACGCCCGGCGCTGCGTGGTTCCGCTGGGCGACCCGCGCTACCCGGCGGCGCTGCTCCGCATCGAAGACCCGCCACCGCTGCTGTACATGCTGGGCCAGGTGCCCGCAACCGATTCAGTGCCTTTTGGGGCTCCAGACGGCACTGGGCGGGCGCAGGAAGCTACACCAACGATAGCAAATCTGTACCCGCCGGCGGTTGCCATGGTGGGCAGCCGCAACCCCACCCCGCAGGGCGCACTGAACGCGCGGCAGTTCGCCCGCGCGCTGCGCGAGGCGGGCCTGACGGTGGTGTCCGGCCTCGCGCTGGGCATCGACGGCGCCGCGCACGAAGGCGCGCTGGAAGCCGGCCGTCCCGGACTGGCCACCATCGCCGTGATCGGCACCGGCATCGATCGCGTCTACCCGAGCCGCCACCGCGAGCTGGCGCACCGCATCGCCAGCCAGGGCCTGATCGTCAGCGAATACCCGCTGGGCACACCGCCGCTGGCGCCCAACTTCCCCAAGCGCAACCGCCTGATCGCCGGGCTGACGCTGGGCACGCTGGTGGTCGAGGCGGCCACGCAGTCGGGCTCGCTGATCACGGCGCGGCTTGCGGCCGAGCAGGGCAAGGAAGTGTTCGCGATCCCCGGCTCGATCCACAGTGCGCAGTCGCGCGGCTGCCACCAGCTGATCCGCCAGGGCGCCAAGCTGGTCGAAAGCGCACAGGATGTGCTGGAGGAGCTGCGGCTGCCGATACCGGCGTCTGCTATTGATAACGCAGCTGCCGGCGCCGACTCCACTGGGGATGGTGCCACTTTTTCCTCTGAAGGCGATGCGCTGCTCGAGGCCCTGGGCGCCGATCCGGTGAGCCTGGACGCGCTGCAGGCCCGCACCGGCCTGCCGACGCCGGAGTTGCAGGCGCGGCTGCTCGAACTCGAACTGGAAGGGCAGGTGGGCCGGCTGCCCGGCGGCCTGTTCCAGCGCCTCTCGCGCGCCTGAAGCCCAGCGGCGCGGGGCGCGCTGCGCCGTCGCGCGTTGGCTACAAATCCAGTAGCACAAGGCGATCGACATGCGCTATATTGAACCCATGTACGAAGTGCTGGTCTTCGTCTACGAACACTTCTGGGGTGGTCAAGCCTGCCCGGACAGGGCGCAGCTGGGCCGTCGCTTGAGCGCCGCCGGCTTCGAGCGCGACGACATCCAGCAGGCGCTGGCCTGGCTCGACGGCCTGCGCAGCGCCGGAACGGCCGGCACCCGCATCGATCCCGACACCCATGCCGCGGCCAACGATCCGGCCATGGACTCTGCCCTGGATACGGCGCGTGCACCGAACCCACGCTCGCTGCGCGTCTACCTGCCCGCCGAACTCACCCACCTGGGCGCCGAAGGCATCCGCCTGCTGCATTTCCTGGAGCACGCCGGCGCCCTGCCGGCCGCCCTGCGCGAGGTGGTGATCGAGCGCGCGCTGGCAGTGCCCGAGCCGCCGCTGTCCCCGCAGGACCTGAAGATCATCGTGCTGATGGTCTACTGGCACTTCGGCGTCGAGCCCGATCTGCTGGTGCAGGACGAACTCTGCGACGACGCCAGCCAGCGGCTGGCGCACTGATGCGCCTTCAGGGCGCCGTATCGGGATACATACCGCCGCTCCTGAACCGCATCCTGCCTGCGGTGGCGCGGCTTTTCAGTGAAGCAGTTGGTCTGGCGTGGCGTCGAGCCGTGCCAGCGCATCGCGCGTCGCGCGCACCGTGAGCGCTTCGTCCTCGAGCGGCACCAGCATGCCGGCCTGCAGGTAGGACGCCAGCCGCGTGGTCTGCACCAGGTAGGTCTGGCCAGCGGCATGGGCGAACAGGTGCAACTGGCCGCGCGCGCTGCGCCAGACGTACTGCACCTGCATGGTCGCACCGCCGAACTCGAGCGAGAACCAGTTGCCCAGCTCCAGCTCGGCCGCCCAGGCCAGCATGCCCGCGCCCGGCTGCGATCCACCGGCTGCGATCACCTTCATGGACGAGGCGTCGACCCCGAACATCAGCTCCAGCGTGTCGGGATCCAGCAGCACGTCGCCTTCGGCGTCGTCCGGCACGATGTCTTCCAGGCCGGCCAGGCTTTGCGCCAGTTCGTCCAGCTTCTCGGGGGCGATGCCCTCGCCGCGCGAGACGAAGGCCTGCATCACGGCATCGTTGATCTGCTTGACGAAACCGTCCTGCTCGGCCCCTTCGATGCCCACCGTCGCCATGCCTTCACGCAGCGCCTGCAACAGCTGCGGCAGGCGCTGCACGACACTGCTGCGCTCGGTGCGGTCGGGCTTGGGGCTGATGGCCCACAGCACATCGGCGGCGGCGCGCTTGTAGGCCAGCGTGGTCTGGTGCTGCGGGCCGTGCCGCACGGTGGCCATGGCCAGCACCTCCGACCAGACGTGGAGCAGGAAGTCGCGCACGTCGTCGCTCACCGGCATCGACGCCAGCATCTTGCGCAGCTCGATGGTGTACTGGATCGCCAGCGCCTCCTTCTGCTCCACCTGCTGGGCCAGGGTCACGGCGTGCTGGGTCGCGCCGCCTTCGGTGAGCGAACGGCCGAGGAACTTCTTGAACTCGTCGAACACCAGCTGGAACACGCGCCGGCCGGTTTCCGGATACTGCTCGATCACCTGGACGATGCGCTTGATCTCGCGTTCCAGGCGCGTGCCGGCGATCCCCTGCGCGTCGAAACCCATGGCACAGGCGCCCATGCGGTCGATCAGCTGGCGCGCCGGGTGCTCGGTGGAGGCGAAGAAGTCCGGCTCGGCCAGGGCCAGACGCAGCACCGGAATCTGCAACCGCGCGAACCACACGCGCAGCGTGGCCGGAATACGCTCTTCGGCCAGGATGGCCTGGAACATCAGCGCGACGATCTCGATGATCGCCTTCTCGCTGGATTTGTTGGCCTTGGCCTTGAGTTCCGTGGCACGGCGCCGCAGCTGCTGCGCTGCCACCTCGACACTCACTGGCGCCGTCACGCCGGTGGCGCCACCGGCCCGCTCGGTCAGCAGTTGCGTGGGCGCGAACGGCGTCGGCGGCTGGGCCAGGGCGCTGGCCAGAGCCGGCGACACCGTGCCGGCAGGCACGGCCAGGTCGTAATCGGCCACGCGGTCGGTGAGCATCCTGCGCAGCTGTCCCAGCACCCCTTGCGCTCGCTGGCGTATGCGCGCCATCGGCGTCACGCCGGTCATCATGCGGGTTTCCTGCTCGGCACGTGCCAGCGCCGAGGCCCGCACCGGTGGAATCTCGGTCAGACCGCCCGCCGGTTCCTGCCGCAGCCGTTCGGCGCGGGCCGCAATGCGCGCGCCCATCCTGGGCGAAGGCGCACCGCCCACCTGCGCGGCGCGGCCAGGCATGCGGCTGCCGGCACCTGCTGATCCGTAGCCGCCATGCGCTTGCGGGCCGCCCGGCACGCCGTACGCACCGGCCTCACCGTGACCGCCCTGCGCGCCATAGGCAGCGGGCTGACCGTAACTGCCTGCGTGGCCTTGGTAACCGCCCTCGCCCTCGCCATATGCCTGACCGGTGCCCGAATGGCCGTAGTCATCATGCGGGCCATGGCCACCACCCATGCCACCACGCGGAGCCGCCTGCCCCGCGCCGGGCTCCTGGCTGCGCGGATTCTTGCCGGGCGCCGCGCGCGATCCGCCTCCCGAACTGCCGCCGCCGTCGGTGCGACGCACCAGCTGCTTGAGCTCGATCTGCGGCAGCACACCTTGCCCGATCAGGTATTCGTTGACCTGGTGGTAGGCCACCGTCATGCGCTTGGCCAGCGGCTCGCGCACGCTGTCCTGCACCAGCAGCCACATCGGACGCGTGAGGCCGGTGGCGATCCAGGTCTCCACCAGCAGCCGCGTATAGACCTCCGGGCGAAACACGTCGTCGGAGGCCATGTCGTTGGCGTGCTCGAGCCGCTGGATGCGGATCTTCAGGTCGTTCAGTTCCCAGCTGGCCTTGTCGTGCACCGCCTGGCTGAGGCGCAAGGCGAGGATCTTCTGCTCGACCACCTCGTCGGCCACCAGACCCAAGGCACCCAGCTGGCTGCCGCTGCCCGCAGTACCGACCTTGTCCAGCGCCGTGCGCCAGCCGCGCCGCGCTGCAGCCACCCAGCCCTGCTTTTCCCGGGCGAAGGCACCCACGGCATCCATGGCCACCTGACGGTCTCCGATGGAGGTGGCACCATCTGCGGCGCTGGAGAAACGCTGCTGGATCACCGTGACCAGCTCCGGCATGCAGGCGTCCACCGCGTCGACGAACATCTCGCGCGCCTTGCGCGCGATGCGACGCTCGGGGCTGGGCGGTAGCGGAGGCGGGCTCATCGGGTGCGTGACAGCTCAGGCGAACCAGTATCGCACGGCGTGCGCGCGCTCAAACCACCGCGCCGGCGTTGGGATCGGCGGGGTCGTGGTCCTTGCGGCCGCCACCCTTGACCAGGTCCTCGCGCTTGACGCCCAGCCACATGGCGATGGCTGCCGCCACGAACACCGACGAGTAGATGCCGAAGCAGATGCCGATGGTCAGTGCCAGCGCGAAGTTGTGCAGCGTCTCGCCGCCGAACAGCAGCATCGACAGCACCATGGTCTGGGTCGAAGCGTGGGTGATGATGGTGCGGCTGATGGTGGAGGTGATCGCGTGGTCGATGATCTGCACCGTGCTCATCTTGCGGTAGCGCCGGAAGGCCTCGCGGATCCGGTCGAAGATGACCACCGACTCGTTCACCGAGTAACCCAGCACCGCCAGCACCGCCGCCAGCACCGCCAGCGAGAACTCCCACTGGAAGAAGGCGAAGAAGCCCAGGATGATGACCACGTCGTGCAGGTTGGCGATGATGCCGGCCACCGCGAACTTCCACTCGAAGCGGAACGCCAGGTAGATCATGATGCCGACCACCACGAAGGCCAGCGCCTTCAGGCCGTCGGTGGCGAGTTCCTGACCCACCTGCGGGCCGACGAACTCGGTGCGGCGCAGCTCGACGTCCGGGCTGGCGGCCTTGAGCGCCTGGATCACCTGTTCGCTCTGCTGGCCGGAGGTCACGCCCTTCTGCACCGGCAGGCGGATGATGACGTCACGCGAGGTGCCGAAGTTCTGCACCTGCACGTCGGCATAACCGAGCTTGCTGACCACGTCGCGCACCTGCTCCAGCTGGGCCGGCTGGCTATAGGCCACCTCCATGACCGTGCCGCCGGTGAACTCGACCGACAGGTGCAGCCCACGCGTGACCAGGAAGAACACGGCCAGGATGAACGTGATGAGCGACACGATGTTCAGCACCAGCGCATGGCGCATGAACGGGATGTCGCGGCGGATCTTGAAGAATTCCATGGTGTCGTCTCCCCCGCGTTCAGTTGGCGCCGCCGGAGTTGGCCAGCTCGCTGCCCGTGCCGTCGGGCTTCCACACCGTGCCGATGGACACCGACTTCAGGCGCTTCTGGCGGCCGTACCAGAGGTTCACCAGCCCGCGCGAGAAGAACACGGCCGAGAACATCGACGTCAGGATGCCGATCACGTGCACCACGGCGAAGCCGCGGATCGGGCCCGAGCCGAAGGCCAGCAGTGCCAGGCCGGCGATCAGCGTGGTCACGTTGGAGTCGAGGATGGTGGCCCAGGCCCGGTCGTAGCCCGAGTGGATGGCCGCCTGCGGCGAGGCGCCGCCGCGCAGCTCCTCGCGGATGCGTTCGTTGATCAGCACGTTGGAATCGATCGCCATGCCCAGCGCCAGCGCCATGGCCGCCATGCCGGGCAGCGTGAGCGTCGCCTGCAGCATCGACAGGATGGCCACCAGCAGCAGCAGGTTGAAGCCGAGCGCCAGGCTGGAGAACACGCCGAACATCATGTAGTAGATGCACATGAAGGCGACGATGGCCAGGAAGCCCCAGGTCACGCTGTTGAAGCCCTTGGCGATGTTGTCCGCGCCCAGGCTCGGGCCGATGGTGCGCTCCTCGATGATCTCCATCGGCGCCGCCAGCGAGCCGGCGCGCAGCAGCAGCGCCAGGTCATTGGCCTCGGTCACCGTCATGGAGCCGGAGATCTGGAACCGGTTGCCCAGCTCGCCCTGGATCACCGGCGCCGTCAGCGCCTCGCCCTTGCCCTTCTCGAACAGGACGATGGCCATGCGCTTCTTCAGGTTCTCGCGGCTGACGTCGCGCATGATGCGCCCACCCTTGGCGTCCACCGTCAGGTCCACCTTGGGTTGCTGCGTCTGCTGGTCGAAGCCGGGCTGGGCGTCCGTCAGGGCGTCACCGCTGATGATCACATCGCGCTTGACGATCACCGGCCGGCCGTCGCGCAGCAGGAACTTCTCGTCGCCGAAAGGCACCGGGCCGGTGCCGGATTCGGCGGCGTGGCCCTCGGCGCTTTCGTCCACCAGGCGCATCTCCAGCGTGGCCGTGCGGCCCAAGATGTCCTTGGCCTTGGCCGTGTCCTGCACGCCCGGCAGCTGCACGACCACCCGGTCGGCGCCCTGCTGCTGGATCACCGGCTCGGCCACGCCGAGTTCGTTGACGCGGTTGTGCAGCGTGGTGATGTTCTGCTTGATCGCCTGGTCCTGCACCTTCTTCAGCGCCTCGGGCTTGAAGGTGGCGATCAGGCGCGAGTCGCCACTGGTGGACTCGGCCACCTGCAGCTCGGGAAGTCGGTCGGAGATGACGTTTCGGGCGGCCTCCAGCGTGGCGGCGTCGCGGGCGCGGATTTCGATGCTGTTGCCCTCGCGGCTGATGCCGCCGTGGCGCACGTCCTTTTCGCGCAGCGCCACACGGATGTCGCTGGCCAGCGAATCCAGCCGCTTGGTGATGGCCGCGCGCATGTCCACTTCCAGCATGAAGTGCACGCCACCGCGCAGGTCCAGGCCCAGGTACATGGGCTTGGCATGCAGGGCGGTCAGCCAGGCGGGCGAGCGCGACACCAGGTTCAGCGCCACGATGTAGCCGGGATCCGAGGCGTCCGGGATCAGCGCATGCTCGATCGCGTCCTTGGCCTTGAGCTGGGTGTCGGTGTTGGCAAAACGCGCCCGCACCGAATTGCCGTCGAAGGTGACCTGGTCGGACGCAACGCCCGCCGCCTTCAGCACCTCCTCCACCCTGGCCTGGGTGCCGGCATCGACCTTGGTCGTCACCTTGGCGGCCGACACCTGCACCGCCGGCGCCTCGCCGAACAGGTTGGGCAGCGTGTACAGCACGGCCACCAGCAGCGCGACCAGGATGATCGCGTATTTCCAGAGGGGGTATCGGTTCATGATGAGGATCTGGTGATCGGCCCCGGGGCGCGGGGGCCGTTGCCGGCGGGTCCGGCCGGACGATGGAGGCCGTGCCTTACTTGATGGTTCCCTTGGGCAGCACCTGCACCACCGACGAGCGCTGCATCTGCACTTCCACGCCGTTGGCCACCTGCAGGGTCACGAAGCCCTCGGCCAGGCTGGTCACCTTGCCCAGCATGCCGCCGGCGGTCACCACCTCGTCGCCCTTGGCCAGGGCGTCGATCATGGCCCGGTGCTCCTTCTGCTTCTTCATCTGCGGGCGGATCATGATGAAGTACAGCACCACGAACATGGCGATCGGCAGTAGCAGGCCACTATTCATTACAGACGACACAACATCACCACCAGGCGCGGGCGCGGCGGCGGGAGCGGTCTGGGCGAAGGCGGAGGAGATAAACATTGGAAGACTCCCGTCTTGAGGTCGGCGGTGGAGGGCAGCGCGCGAGCCGGCGCAAGCACCCTGAAGACGGGCAGCGCAGCATTTGCCACGGCCCGGCGAACAACCTTATATTGTATGTGGCAGCCAGGCGCCCCGGGGAACGGGCGCCGCCGCCACCGAGGAGCCCGCCCTGAGCCACCCATCCGCCCCCGACACCGGTCACGGCCATCGCCACCACGGTCATGACCAAGGTCATGAGCACGCGCACGACCACGCCGCCAGCACGCTCGACCCGATGGACGTGCGGGTGCGCGCTCTGGAGACCCTGCTGACCCGCAAGGGCTACCTCGACCCGGCCGCGCTGGACCGCATCATCGAGACCTACGAAACCCGCGTCGGCCCGCACAACGGCGCCCGCGTGGTCGCCAGGGCCTGGGTGGACGCCAACTTCCGCCGCTGGCTGCTGGCCGATGCCACCGCCGCCATCGCCTCGCTGGGCTACACCGGCCGGCAGGGCGAGCACATGGTGGCTGTGGAGAACACGCCCGAGCAGCACAACCTGGTGGTCTGCACGCTGTGCAGCTGCTACCCCTGGCCGGTGCTGGGCCTGCCGCCGGTCTGGTACAAAAGCGCCGCCTACCGGTCCAAGGCCGTGATCGACCCGCGCGGCGTGCTGGCCGACTTCGGTGTCCGCCTGCCCGACACCACGCGCATCCGCGTCTGGGACTCCACCGCCGAGGTGCGCTACCTGGTGCTGCCCATGCGCCCGCCCGGCACCGGGCACCTGGACGAAGCCGCGCTGGCCGCCCTGGTGAACCGGGATTCGATGATCGGCACAGGTCTGGCCGGCGCCCAGCCGGCGCAGGCAGCTACCGATTCAGGAGCAGCCCCATGAACGGCGTGCACGACATGGGCGGCCTGCAGTGCTTCGGCCCGGTGCGGCCGGAACCGGACGAGCCGCTGTTCCACGCTCCCTGGGAAAGCCGCGCGCTGGCCGTCACCCTGGCCATGGGTGCCGGCGGCCGCTGGAACATCGACCTCTCGCGCGCCGCGCGCGAATCGCTGCCGCCCGCCACCTACCTGGCCTCCAGCTACTACGAGATCTGGATCCGCGCGCTGGAGCAACTGATGCTGGAGCGCGGTCTGGTCAGCGCCGCCGAGCTGGCCGGCGACGCCACACCCGCCCCGGCCCCAGCCGACTGGCGCCCGCTGGCCGCCGAACGCGTGGACGCCGCGCTGGCCGCCGGCTCGCCCACCGAGCGCCCGGCGGCGCAGCCTGCGCGCTTCACCGTCGGCGACCGCGTGCGCGCCGCGCAGCGCAACCCCGCCGGCCACACGCGCCTGCCGCGCTACGTGCGCGGCCAGGTCGGCACCGTGGCCCACGTCCATGGCGCCCACATCTTCCCGGACCGCCACGTCAGCCGCCCGCTGCCACCCTACGACGACGCGCCGGAGTGGCTCTACACCGTGGTGTTCGACGGCCGCACGCTCTGGGGCGCGCAGGCCGACCCCACGCTGGAAGTCAGCGTGGACGCCTGGGAACCCTACCTGGAACCCGCATGAACGACGCCGCCGCCAGCCCGCAGCCCGAAAGCGCAGCCGCGCTCGACGCCCTGGCCGACCAGCTCGCTGCCTGCGGCGCCGCCCTGCCACTGCCCGCGGGCGGGCGCGAAGCGGTGTTCGGCGCGCCCTGGCAGGCGCACGCCTTCGCCATCACGCTGCAGTTGCACGAGCGCGGCCTGTTCACCTGGCCGCAGTGGGCCGAGGCCCTGGGCGCCGAGCTGCTCGCCGCCGGCCCCGGCGACGACGGCAGCCGTTACTACGAACACTGGCTGGCCGCGCTGGAGCGTCTGGTGGTCGCGCAAGGCGCCGGCAGCGCCGCCGACCTTCACCGCCTGGCCCACGCCTGGGAAGACGCTGCCGCCCGCACCCCGCACGGCCAGCCCATCGTGCTGGCCGACGGCGACGGATAGCTCGAATTGCTCCTGTTTCAGGAGCTGCCTGCACCCGCCACGCAAGGTCAGAAGGCCAATTTGACTTGAAAATTTGCTGGCGGCGGCTGGTGTCCGGGTGGGACCTCGACGCGCAGCACAGGGCCGCTGCCGAACACGCGTTCTTTCCCTCGCACCCTGGTCAGACTGGCCAGGTCATGGCCACCACACTGCGCCAAAGACGGGACCGACCCCAGAATTCACTCCTGTTTCAGGAGCTGTCTGCGCCTGTCACATAAGGGCCAAAGCCGGATTTGGCTTGAAAAAGCATGCGTCGGATGGCGCTCCCGCGCAGGCTCCAGTGCCCCAAAGCCCGATGGCCGCGGAGCAGGCCATGCCAGCGAACGCCGTGCTCGGGCTTGCACCGAGCACTGGCGTTGTCCCCCCTCCACGCAGTAAGAGGGGCTGAGGGCTGCGGCTCCGGGCCTGCCTGCGCAGGCACGGACAGCCCGAAGAGCCGCCGCCTCTGGCGGCGAGCACGTGGCGCCGTCAGCGGCTCAGGGGGTGTTCCGTTTCATGCCGCCACCCGCTCCCCCGCCGCCGGCTTGCGGAACGCCTGCATCAGCTCGTCCCAGCGTGCGCGGGCGGCCTTCAGGTTGCGCTCCTTCACGTGGCCGTAGCCCTTGATCTGCTCCGGCACGCGGGCGATGTCCACCGCCGTGGCGTGGTTCTCCGGCGTCAGGGCACCCAGCACTTCTTCCAGGCTGGCGCGGTACTGGGCGATCAGCTCGCGCTCGGTCCTGCGCTCCTCGCTGCGGCCGAAGAAATCCAGCGCGCCACCGCGCAGGCCCTTGAGCTTGGCCAGCCAGCGGAAGCCGGTGAGCATGCGCGGCCCGTATTCCTTCTTCTGCAGCTCGCCCTTGGCATTGCGCTCGGCGGTGAGCGGCGGCGCCAGGTGGTAGTGGAGCTGGTAGTCCTTGCCCATCTCGCCCTCGAACATGGACTGGATGCGCGCCAGGAAGGCCGGGTCGGCCTGCAGGCGCGCGACCTCGTACTCGTCCTTGTAGGCCATCAGCTTGAACAGGTAGCGCGCCGCCGCCTCGGCCAGCGAGCTCTTGCCGGGCACCACGCGGTTCTCCACCTCGCGCACGCGCTCGACGAAGGCCTGGTAGGCGCGGGCGTAGGCCGCGTCCTGGTAGCCGGTGAGGAATTCCACGCGCCGCGCCACCAGGCTGTCCACCGTCTCGCGGTGCCTGAACTCGATCACCTGCGCGCCTCCGCCGGGCTGGCCGCTCACGCGCGCCAGGTAGGCCTCGAAGGCCTGCGGCCGCGCGGCCGCCTGGCGGCCCCACTCGAAAGCCGCCAGGTTGGCCTTGACGGCCACACCGTTCAGCTCGATGGCGCGCGCCAGCGTCTCGTGCGCCAGCGGGATCCAGCCCTGCTGCCAGGCGTAGCCCAGGATCATCGGGTTGATGAAGATGGTGTCGCCCATCAGCGCGCGCGCCGCGGCGTCGGCGTCGAACACGCCCAGGCCGCCCTCGCCCACCAGCTTCTCCAGCTGCGCGGCGCAGGCGTGCTGCGGGTTCTCCCAGTTGGCGTTCTTGACGAAGGCCGCCGTGGGCGAGCCATGGCTGTTGAGCGCCACATGGGTGCGGCCCTCGCGCATGCGGGCCATGGTTTCGCCGCTCACGGCCACCATCGGGTCGCAGGCCAGGATCAGGTCGGCCGCGGCCGTGCCCACGCGGGTGGTCAGGATGTCGTCCTGCGTCTGGCCGATCAGCACGTGGCTCCAGGTGGCGCCGCCCTTCTGCGCCAGGCCGGCCGCGTCCTGCGTAACGATGCCCTTGCCCTCGAGGTGCGCGGCCACGCCCAGCAGCTGGCCGATGGTGATGACGCCCGTGCCGCCCACGCCGGCCACCACGATGCCCCAGGGCCGGCCGGCGGCCAGCGCGGGCAGCGCCGGCTCGGGCAGCTCGCCCAGCTCGGACGGCGCACCGGCCTGGCCCTTGGCCTTCTTCTTCAGCTCGCCGCCTTCCACGGTGACGAAGCTGGGGCAGAAGCCGCGCAGGCAGGAGAAATCCTTGTTGCAGGTGCTCTGGTTGATGGCGCGCTTGCGGCCGAACTCGGTCTCCAGCGGCTCCACGCTGATGCAGTTGCTCTGCACACTGCAGTCGCCACAGCCTTCGCACACGGCTTCGTTGATGATCACGCGGCGCGCCGGGTCCACGGCCTTGCCGCGCTTGCGGCGGCGGCGCTTCTCGGTAGCGCAGGTCTGGTCGTAGATCATCACCGTGGTGCCGGGGGTCTCGCGCAGCTCGCGCTGGATCTCGTCCAGCCGGTTGCGGTGGTAGACCTGCGGGTGGCCGGCGATGGCCACGTTCTCGTACTTCCCGGGCTCGTCGCTGACGATGACCAGCTTGCTCACCCCCTCGGCGTGCATGCTCTCGGCGATCTGCAGCACGCTGTGGCCCTCCGGCCGCTCGCCCACGCGCTGGCCGCCGGTCATGGCCACGGCGTCGTTGTAGAGGATCTTGTAGGTGATGTTCACCCCGGCGGCGACGCTCTGGCGGATCGCCATGATGCCGCTGTGGAAGTAGGTGCCGTCGCCCAGGTTGGCGAACACGTGCTGCTCGTTGGAGAACGGCTGCTGGCCGACCCAGGGCACGCCTTCGCCCCCCATCTGCGTGAAGCCGATGGTGCTGCGGTCCATCCACACCGCCATGTAGTGGCAGCCGATGCCGGCCATGGCGCGCGAGCCCTCGGGCACCACGGTGCTGGTGTTGTGCGGGCAGCCGGAGCAGAACCAGGGCACGCGGTCGGCACCCGACACGCCGCCGGCCGACAGTTCCTGCATCGATTTTTCCTTGGCCTCCAGCAACGCCATCTGCGCCTCGATGCGGGCGCGCATGTCGGCGCCGGCGGCGTCCAGGATGCCGGTGCGCTGCAGGCGGCGCACCAGCGCGCGGGCGATCAGCGCCGGGTTCAGGTCGGCGTTGCCGCGCAGCAGCTCGTTGGCCGACGGGTTGGGCAGCGACCATTCGCCGCCCGCGTGGCTGCCGTCGCCCTCGTCGTACTTGCCGACCACGTTGGGCCGCACGTCGGGGCGCCAGTTGTAGAGCTCTTCCTTGAGCTGGTATTCGATGACCTGGCGTTTCTCTTCCACCACCAGGATTTCCTGCAGCCCCTCGGCGAAGGCGCGCGTGAGCTGCGCCTCCAGCGGCCACACCACACCCACCTTGTGCACGCGGATGCCCAGCTGGCGGCAGGCCGCGTCGTCCAGGCCCAGGTTCAGCAGCGCCTGGCGCAGGTCGTTGTAGGCCTTGCCGCTGGCCATGATGCCGTAGCGGTCGTGCGGGCCTTCGATGACGTTGTGGTTCAGCCGGTTGGCGCGGATGTAGGCCAGCGCGGCGTACCACTTGTAGTGCATCAGCCGCTCTTCCTGCGCCAGCGGCGCGTCGGGCCAGCGGATGTGCAGGCCGCCGGGCGGCATCTCGAAGTCCTCGGGCAGGACGATCTGCACGCGGCCGGCGTCCACGTCGACGGCGGCGCTGGATTCGACGATCTCCTGGATGGTCTTCATGCCCGACCACACGCCGGCGTAGCGGCTCAGGGCGAAGGCGTGCACGCCCAGGTCCAGGATGTCCTGCACGCCGGCCGGGAAGAACACCGGCAGGCCGCAGGCCTTGAAGATGTGGTCGCTCTGGTGCGCGGCGGTAGAGCTCTTGCTGATGTGGTCGTCGCCGGCCACGGCAAGCACGCCGCCCCAGGGCGTGGTGCCGGCCATGTTGGCGTGCTTGAAGACGTCGGAGCAGCGGTCCACGCCCGGGCCCTTGCCGTACCAGATGCCGAACACGCCGTCGTACCGGTTGCTGCCCTGCGGCGCGAAGCCGAGCTGCTGCGTGCCCCAGCAGGCGGTGGCGGCCAGCTCCTCGTTCACGCCGGGCTGGAAGACGATGTGCTGCTCTTTCAGGTGCTTGGACGCGGCCCACAGCGCCTGGTCGTAGCCGCCCAGCGGCGAGCCGCGGTAGCCGCTGATGAAGCCGGCGGTGTTCTTGCCCACCAGCGCGTCGCGCTGGCGTTGCAGCATGGGCAGGCGCACCAGGGCGTGGACGCCGCTCATGAAGGCACGGCCGGTTTCCAGCGCGTACTTGTCGTCGAGGCTGACGGTTTCGATCGAGCGGCGGATGTGCTCGGGCAGGGGCGCGTTCATCGTGGAGTCTCCTGTTGGAAAACCAGCCTTGTGGGCCGGCGGGCGGGTTGGCCCGGCCTGATGGGCCAAGCCTGCCTTTGTTCTAGCAAAGTGTATGCCGCATCGGCAGAGAAGTGCTTTCTTTGCGTGCCGCCAAACGCGGCCAGTCAGAAAGAATCTTTCTAGAATTGGGCCATGCCAGAAACACTTGACTCGTATGACCTTGCCATCCTGCAACAGTTGCAGGCCGATGGACGTCTGACGAACACCGAGCTTGCGCAGCGCGTGGGGCTGTCGGCGGCGCCCTGCTGGCGGCGCGTGCGCGCGCTGGAGCAGGCCGGCTACATCCGCGGCTACCGCGCCGAGATCGACCGCCACAAGATCGGCCTGGGCGTGCTGGCCTTCGTGCGGCTGGACGCGGCGCAGGTCAACGCCACCGAGCTGCGCCGGCTGGAGACCGCCATCCGCGCCATCCCGGAAATCGTCAGCTGCCACTACATCAGCGGCGCCGGCACCTTCGAGCTGCAGGTGGTGGGGCGCGACCTGGAGCAGTTCAGCCGCTTCGCGCGCGAGGTGCTGATCCAGCTGCCCAATGTGAAAGACCTCCACACCAGCTTCTCGCTGGGGGAGGTCAAGGCCGACGGCGCGCTGCCGATCGGGCTGGGCTGAATTTCAAGCCAAATCAGCCTTCAGCCCTTTATTGACGGGCGCAGACAGCTATTGTTTTAGAAGCATTTCTGCCAGCTCAGGCCTTCAGCTGGATGCCCGATGGCGTGCCCGTGAGGTAACCCACCGAGGCGCCGTAGCGGTCCTTGTAGTTGGCGCGCACCAGCGGGTCGAGCACCGGCTTGACGACGTCGTGCAGCGGGCTCTCCCAGTCGCCCGGGTGCTGGAAGTTGCTCATCACGTAGGTCCAGCCGTTGATGTTGGTCACCGCGTGCAGACCGGTGGATTCGGCGCCCGCCGGCGTCGACAGGATGCGGCTGAGCTGCTGCGTGTCGACGTTGTAGGCCCACAGGAAGTTGTTCACGTGCATGCCCGAGTCCTCGCCGATGAACAGCGTGCGCAGGTCTTCCGCGAACTTCAGGTTGTCGGGGTTGGCGATGCGGTTGGCGTCGGCCAGGTTGCCCAGCCCGTCGGCGGCGGCCAGGTCGCTGCCGATCAGCGCGGCGGGCGCCGCCATGTCCACCGGCACCCAGTCGCTGTTGATCGCCGCGCCCGCGGTGTCCTTCTGGCCGCCCTTGAGGTTGAGCGCATACACCGCGCCGGCATTGACGCCGCCGACCTTGAAGCCGCCGGAGCCGTCGGTCATCGACTTGTAGATGTAGGACATGGCGATGTAGGCCACCTTGTCCCTGGCGTTCAGCGTGGTGCCTTCCCACTTGGTGAAACCCAGGTTGCCGCCCGCCAGCGCGGCGTAGCGGTGCGTCTCCAGGAAGGCTGCCGCCTTTTCCTGGCCGGGCACGAGCTTGACCCAGTTGGATTTGCCGCCGTACGGAATCTTGGTGTAGGCCGCGTCGGACGGATCCTTGGTCTTCACGTCCATGATGTCGGTGGGCTTGATACCGCCATCGACCAGTGCCTTGATCTCCGCGCTGGTGGCATGGCCAAGGTTGATCCACTGGATGTCCATCGCGCCGGTGCGGGCGTCGTTGGCGCTGGCGCGCTGCGTGATCTTGCCCACGTACAGCGTGCCGGCGGACAGATCGGCCGCCTTGTCGGCCACGAACATGAAGGCGCCGCCGTTGGTGGCGTCGTCACCCATGATCATGGTGCGCTGGTCGGGCATGATCTGCACCAGCTCCTTGGAGATGCGGCCGGTGCCGTAGTGCTTCCTGATGCTGCCGGTGCCGTCGGGGTTGACGGTGACTTCCGGCAGGTGGCCGTAGTCGTACGGGTTGGCCGTGGACTCATCGCCGAACAGGCTCCTGGAGAAGCCCATGAGCTGCGCGTTGCTGGCCACGAAGGCGTCGGGCTCGTACTCCTCGCTCGACAGGTGCGTGTTCCACGGCGACAGGCTGGCGCCGCAGGTGATCCACAGGCCCTTGATGGCGGCGGTGTTGACGTTGTGGTACTTGACCAGCGTGAGGTTGCCCGTGCTCGGGTCCTGGTCCAGCGTCAGCACGGCAATCGGCGAAGGCAGCAGGCCGTACATGCTCGTGCCCGCCAGGTTGCGCGTGGTGTATTCGAACTGCACCACGGCGAACACCGTGTTGCCCTTCACGCCCGACACCTTGGCGCCACCCACCGTGAGCAGCGACGAACCGTCCGGGCAGTCCGAGAAGAACTGGCGCGCCGTGGTGCCCGACGTGTCCATGATCGGGTTGCCGTTGATGTCGACATAGCCACCGGCCAGCACCGTGCCGCCCGCCCCGTTGGACACCATGTCGCCCGTCGTGAAGAACGGGTGGTAGGCCAGCGTCACGTCGCGCGTGCTGTTGTCGTCGAACTTCAGCGTCATCACCGAAGTGGTCGTGGTGGTCGCCATGGCGGCCGGGCTGGCCAGCGAAGGCGCGGCCATGTTGCTGAAGCTGGCGCTGACGTAGCTGGGCGTGCTGCCGCCGTCGCCGCCGCAGGCGGTGAGCAGGCCGGCAGCCGACAGCGACGAGGCCAGCGGCAGCATGGGCGCGCCGCCCAGCAGCTTGAGGACGCGGCGGCGGGATGAGAGTTCGACGGATGGTTGCATGTTCATTGGGCAGTCACGTTGTGGGAAGCGGATGGTCGGAGCGCCGTGGGCACACGCCCGCGCGGCGCGCCAGAACCTCGGACACCCAGTGTTTCGCCCCAACATGGCATGCGCATGACCGGAACATGACGATTGCGTGAAACCAGCCTCCTCTCCGATTGAGCCCCTCCACGCGCAAGCACCAGGCTGTACCTCGCGCCAGTCACGTGACGCTCCCCTGCTCCCTGCGTATCATGGTCGCGAGCCAAGAACCGAAGTCACGGGGGACGCCACCATGAGCGACGAGAGCCTCTTGCTAGCCCGCCTGTTCCTCGGCGTGCCTTTCATCGTCTGGGGCATCCTCAAGCTGCGCGGCGGCGAAGCCAGGCTGGTGCCGGTGCTGAGCGGCATGGGCCTGCCAGACGCCACCGCGCTGGCCTACCTGGTCGGCTTCTGCGAGCTGGCCGGCGGCGTGATGGTGGTGCTGGGTTATCCGGCGCGCACAGCCGGCGTGCTGCTCGGGCTGTGGTGCCTGGTCACCGCCTACATCGGCCACAAGGGCGACACCAACCAGATGCTGGCGCACACCTGCATGGCGGGCGGCTTCTTCACGCTGGCCAGCATCGGCGCCGGCACCTTGGCGCTGTTCGGCGGCCACCCCGAAGGCGTCTTCGCCCTGCTGCCCTGACGGCGCCGGGCGCCGGCCGTTTGCCCGGATGGACGGCGCCGAAGCGCCTGGCAGCCAGAACCGCTCAGCCCGGCCCGACAGACGTGTCGCCGAAGCGGATGTTGGTGCGCACCGGCGCGTTCGGGTCCGGCGGGGGCGGCGGCACGGTGGGGGCGGCGCGCGGCGCGGCCTGCACCGGGACGGCGGCGGCGCCCAGCGCCTCGTCGCGTGCCGGCACGCGCTCGCAGGTCACGGGTTCGGGAATGTTGGCGTAGTGCAGCGCCGCCAGCCGGCCGTTCAGCCCCAGGCCGAACTCGGCCAGCAGGGTTTCGTCGCGGTAGCGCAGCACGCCATTCGGGCCGTCGGGCTGGCGCTGGAGCCGCGCGAAGCCGCGCTGGCCTTCCACCATCGCCATGTCCTCGTACAGCCGCACCTCGAAGCGCAGGTCGTTCGGGCACTGGTAGCCGAGCCGCGGGGCGTCGCGCAATGCCGCGCAGCCCGCGAGCAGCAGCGCGGCGCCCAGCGGCACCCCCGCGTCACACCAGAATGCTTTCAAAACCGTAGCTGCCCGCGCCCGCCACATAAGGGCCGGAGCCACTTTTCGCTTGAAATCCGTGACTTCCTCAGCTGCAGGGGCTACAGCGCCCCAGGCGGGCGGTGTTGCGGCCCCACGAAGCAGGCGATGCCTGCGAGAAGCCCTCACCGCGGCCAAAGCACCCACAGCTTCAGCGGCTGCTTGAGCTTGCCCGCCAGGTCACCCGCCTGCGCGCCCCAGCCGGCAAAGTAGTCGGCGCGCAGCGGGCCGGTGATGGCGCTGCCGGTGTCCTGCGCCATCACCAGGCGGTTGAGCGCCAGCAGCGGGCCGGGCGACGACAGCCACACCGGCGTGCCATACGGAATGCTCTGCGGATCGATGGCGATGGAACGCCCGGGCGTGAGCTGCACGCCCTGCGCGCCACGCGGGCCGAACAGCGCGTCGATGCCGCCCAGCGGCTCCTCGCGGAAGAACACCATGCGCGGGTTGCTCCAGAGGAACTCCTGCACGCGGTTGGGGTTGGCGGCCAGCCAGGCCTTGATGCCGGGCCAGGTCGGATCGCGGATCAGGCCCTGGTCGAGCAGCCACTTGCCGACGCTGCGGTAGGGCTGGTCGTTGGTGGCGGCGTAGGCCAGGCGCACCAGGCGCTGGCTGCCGTCGGGCTCGGTGATGCGCACGCGCCCGGAGCCCTGGATCTGCAGGATCAGCGCGTCCACCGGGTCGGCCAGCCAGGCGATCTCCTGGCCCTGGAGCTGGGCGCGCGCCTCGGGCAGGGTGTCCATCTCCTGGCGCGTGTACCAGGGCTTGCGCTGGCCCAGCGTGCGCGGCGGCCGGTAGATGGGCACCGCGAACGGGCCCTGCGGCTGCCGTGTGGCGTCGTACATGGGCTCGAAGTAGCTGGTCAGCAGGCCATCACCCGGCGGGCCGCTCACGGGCTCCACGCGGTAGGGCCGCAGCCGGGTGCGCATCCAGGCGCGCTGTTCCTCGGGCGTGGCCAGCGACAGGCGGCGCACCTCGCTGCACAGCGGTGCGAAGGTGGGGCCGGGGCGCTCGCAGCTCTTGATCCAGGCGTTCCAGGCTTCGGTGGTGTTGTCCTGCTCGAAGCCGGGCAGCTCGGCCCAGCGCACCGGCACCCAGCGGCTGTGCCCGCGCACGATGGGCGGCGGCAGCGGCGCGGTGTCGCTCAGGTCACCCGGCACGGGCAGCGGTGCCTCGGTGCGCGGCGGCATCGGGGTGGGCTCGGCCACGGGCGGCGGCTTGGGCGCGGTGGTGCAGGCCACCAGCAGCGCGGCGCCCAAGGCCGCGGCAAGCGCGGCCGGGCCGGCGCGCCGCATCGGTCGGTCAGAGGGAAAACGCATGGGCCGACATTGTGGGCCATGGGCCAGCCGCCGCGGGTTCACGCGCCTGGGGCTGTTTCCTACAATGCCCCGATGCACCCGCACCACCTGCCGCACCGCCCATGACCCTGCTGTTCCTGGAAGCCCTGGGCGCCGGCCTGATTCTGGTGTTCATCATCTGGTGGACGATGTTCTCGGGCCGCAAGGGCGGCGAGCCCCGGCGCGACGAGCCGGCCCAACCCGAGGATTCAGAGCCAAAATAGCCACCAGCCCTTGTGCAGCGGTCGCAGGCTACTCTCTTTTTTGTAGCAGATTGGCCAGCTCGACGGCCGATTTGACCGCCATCTTCTCGAACACGCGGGAGCGGTGCACCTCCACCGTGCGCACGCTGATGCCCAGCTCGTCGGCGATCAGCTTGTTGGGCAGGCCGCGCACCACGGCCTGCATCACGTCGCGCTCGCGCTCGGTGAGTTCGTCGATCCGCTGGCCGAGCGCCCGGCGCTCCTGCAGCGCGGCGATGCGCTCGCGCGAGAGCGCCAGCGCCTGCTCCACCCGGTCGACCAGCGCGTTGTCGGAGAAAGGCTTCTCGCAGAAATCGAAGGCGCCGCGCTTGACGGCATCCACCGCCGTGGGCACGTCGGCGTGGCCAGACAGGAAGATCACCGGCCACAGCTGCGCCGTGCCGCTGGCCAGCAGCTCGTCGAACAGGGCCAGCCCGCTCATGCCGGGCATGCGCACGTCGAGCAGCACGCAGGCCGGGTGATCCGGCACGCTGGCGCCGACGGCGGCCTGGAAGGCCTCGGCGCTGCCGAAGCCCTCGGCCAGCAGGCGGCGCGTGCGCAGCAGCCAGCCCATGGCCTCGCGCACGCTGGCGTCGTCGTCGACGATGTAGACCGTGGCGGTGTCCAGGCTCATGGGGGCATTCTAGGAACGGACAGTGCTCAGGCGATCGGGGGTTCCACCGGGAGCACCAGGCTTTCCTTGATCTCCTCCATCACCACGTAGCTGTTGCTCTGCGCCGGCACCGGGATCTTCTTGAGGATCTGCGCCAGCAGCTCGCGGTACTCGCTCATGGCCGACAGGCGCGCCTTGATCAGGTAGTCGAAGCGGCCCGACACCAGGTGGCACTCCAGCACGCGCGGCTCGTGCAGCAGCTCGGCGCGCAGCTTCTCGAACAGCTCGCCCGACTTGGACGACAGCGTCAGCTCCACGAACACCAGCAGCGGCCGCCCCAGTGCCGCCGGATCCACCCGCGCCTGGTAGCCGGTGATGATGCCGGCGCGCTCCATGCGGCGCACGCGCTCGGTCACGGGCGAGGTGGACAGGCCCACCTCCTGCGCCAGCTCGGTCATGGGCAGACGGCCCTGGCGCTGCAGCACATCGAGGATCCTGCGGTCGATGCGGTCGATCTGGGGGTCTGTCGAGGGCTGGATCATGGAGTTTGCTGCGCCAGAGGGTTTGAGGCGGCGCAAGACAGTGAATTTCACTGCCTTGAGCCACAAGTTCAGTGGTGTTTGCGGCTTTGATGCTCCTACAGTTTCGACTTCACTGCAAGCAGTGCTTTCCAGCATTCCATTCAGGAGTTCGGCATGAAGGTCATCGTTCTCGGCGGCGGCGTGGTCGGCATCACCACGGCCTATTACCTGGCCCGCGGCGGCGCCCAGGTCACGGTGCTGGAGCGCCAGGACGGCCCGGCGCTGGAAACCAGCTTCGCCAACGCCGGCCAGGTTTCGCCCGGCTATTCCACGCCCTGGGCCGCGCCCGGCATCCCGGTGAAAGCGCTCAAATGGATGCTGCAGCGCCACGCGCCGCTGGCCATCCGCGCCGACGGCAGCCTGTTCCAGCTGCGCTGGATGGCGCAGATGCTGCGCAACTGCACCGGCAGCCGCTACGCCGTCAACAAGGAACGCATGACCCGCGTGGCCGAGTACAGCCGCGACATGCTGCGCCAGCTGCGCGCCGACACCGGCATCAGCTACGACCAGCGCACGCTGGGCACGCTGCAGGTGTTCCGCACCGACAAGCAGCTGGCCGCCGTGCAGAACGACATCGCCGTGCTGCAGGCATGCGGCGTGCCGCACCGCCTGCTGGGCGCCGATGAGCTGCCCGACGTGGAGCCCGCGCTGGCGCACGCGCAGGGCCTGCTGGGCGGCCTGCACCTGCCGGGCGACGAAACCGGCGACTGCCACCTGTTCACCAGCCGCCTGGCCGAGCTGGCGCGCGGCCTGGGCGTGCAGTTCCGCTACGGCACCGCCGTGCACGGCCTGCTGCGCCAGGGCCGGCGCATCACCGGCGTGCAGACCGGCTCGGCCGACCTGCTGCAAGCCACCGTGCTGCCGGCCGACCGCGTGGTGGTCGCCCTGGGCTGCGCGTCGCGTGAGCTGCTGGGCACGCTGGGGCTGGACCTGCCGGTGTACCCGGTCAAGGGCTATTCGCTCACCGTGCCCATCGCCATCGAGGCGCGCGCGCCGCGCTCCACGGTGATGGACGAAACCTACAAGGTGGCCGTGACCCGCCTGGGCGACCGCATCCGCGTGGGCGGCATGGCCGAACTGGCCGGCCACGACCTGCGCCTGAACCCGCGCCGCCGCGAGACGCTGGAAATGGTCACCCAGGGCCTGTTCGCCGGCGCCGGCGACCTGCCCGCCGCCCAGTTCTGGACCGGCCTGCGCCCCATGACGCCCGACGGCACCCCCATCCTCGGCCGCGCGCCGGGCTGGGACAACCTGCTGGTCAACACCGGCCACGGCACGCTGGGCTGGACCATGGCCTGCGGCTCCGGCAAGCTGGTGGCCGACCTCACGCTGGGCCGCGCGCCCGACATCCGCACGGATGGCCTCAGCCTGGATCGCTACACCAACGATAGCGGTATCCGCTTGCCTGGCCGGGGCGAGCAGCCTGTTGCGGTCTGAAATTCAGCCTGCCGACGGAAGCCGGCCACCAGGTCAGGCGGCCACGGCGGCCAGCGCCGCGCCGGCTCCCAGGGCCGGTGCAACGTGCGCCAGCGCACGCTCCACATACGCCTGCTTCTCGCCCACCGGCGCGAAGTAGTGCAGCACCTCGCGCGCGGCCTCCAGGCCCTTCAGGCGCGCGATCAGCCACGCCACCAGGTAGGGCGACCCCAGGCAGCCACCGGCGGTGGCGACGTTGCCCCGTGCGATGAAGGGCTGGTCGACCACGTCCACGCCCGATGCCGCCACCCAGGGCTTGCTGGTCAGGTCGGTGCAGGCCGGCAGGTCGTTCAGCACGCCCAGCTGGCCGAGCAGGTAGGTGCCCGAGCATTGCGCGGCGATCAGCTGGCGCGCCGGATCCGGCCGCAGCTGGCCCATGATCGCCGGGTTGGCGGCGATTTCGCGCGTCTTCATGCCGCTGCCGACCAGCACGGCGTCGGCCTGGCCGATGCGCGAGAGATCCTCGTGCGCATCGATGGTCAGGCCGTTCATCGAGGTCACGCGCGGCGTGGGGCTGGCGATGCGCACGTGCCAGCCGGCATCGCCCAGCAGCGCGATGCGGTTGAGCATGGCGAACGCCACCAGCGAATCGAGGTCGTTGAAGGCGTCGAAGGTGAGGATGGCGATGTGCACGGTTTTGATGCTCAAACAGGCCGCCAGCCCTTGCACACCGGGCGCTGGCAGCGATCAAAACAATAGAATCAGGCGGTCTGCGCCAGCGCCTCGCCCAGCGCGTTCACCAGCCGGTCGATTTCGGCCTTCTCGCTGATGAAGGGTGGGGCGAGCTGGATGGTGTCGCCGCCGTAGCGCACGTAGAAGCCCTTCTGCCAGCAGGCCATGGCGATCTCGTAGGGGCGCCGGGCGGGCTCGCCGGGCAGCGCCTCGATGGTGATGCCCGCGGCCAGACCGTAGTTGCGGATGTCCGCCACGTGTTGGGCGCCCTTGAGGCTGTGCACCGCGGCCTCGAAGTGCGGCGCCAGCGCCTTGACGCGGCCGGGGCCGTCCTCGCGTTCCAGCAGGTCCAGCGCGGCCAGGCCGGCGGCGCAGGCCACCGGGTGGGCCGAGTAGGTGTAGCCGTGAGCGAACTCCAGCATGTAGTCCGGGCCACCGGCGGCCATGAAGGTGTCGTAGAAGCCCTGGCCGACCACCACCCCGCCCAGCGGCTGCACGCCGTTGGTGACCTGCTTGGCGAAGGTCATCAGGTCGGGCGTGACGCCGAAGGCCTCGGCGCCCGTCCTGGTGCCGCAGCGGCCGAAGCCGGTGATCACCTCGTCGAAGATCAGCAGGATGTCGTGCTGGGTGCAGATCTCGCGCAGGCGCTGCAGGTAGCCCACCGGCGGCACCACCACGCCGCCCGAGCCGCTGAAGGGCTCGACGATCACGGCGGCGATGTTGCTGGCGTCGTGCAGGGCGATCACGTCCAGCAGACGGTCGGCCAGCGCACGCCCGCCTTCGGCCGGCTGGCCCTTGGCGAAGGTGCCGGCGGCCGGCTGGGTGTGCGGGATGTGGTCGGCGGCCACGCCCTGGCCGTACAGCTTGCGGTTGGCCACCATGCCGCCCACGCTGATGCCGCCGAAGTTGACGCCGTGGTAGCCCTTCTCGCGGCCCACCAGCAGCTGCTTGCCGGCCTGGCCCTTCAGGCGCCAGTAGGCGCGCGCCATCTTCAGCGCGGTGTCGGCGGCCTCGGAGCCGCTGGCGCAGAAGAACACGTGGTCCAGGCCCTGGGGCGCGAAGTCCTTGATGCGGTTGGCCAGCTCGAACGACAGCGGATGGCCGAACTGGAAGGCGGGCGAGTAGTCCAGCTGCGCGGCCTGGCGGCCCACGGCCTCGGCGATCTCGCGCCGGCCGTGGCCCAGGCCCGTGCACCACAGGCCGGAGAGACCGTCGAAGATCTTGCGCCCTTCGCTGTCGGTGAAATACGCGCCCTGCGCGCCGGTGATGATGCGCGGATCGCGCTTGAACTGGCGGTTGGCGGTGAAGGGCATCCAGTGCGCTTCCAGCCAGGCGGCGTCCTGGCGCTGGACGGCGGCGCTGTCGGTGGTGGTGGCGGTGTTCATGGCGGATCTCCTGCGCCGCGGGCCGCGGCAATGAGGGGCGAAGGACTGGGAGGAAAGCGGCCATTGTGGAAGCGCTGGCATACTTGTTCAATCGGCAAACATCCAAGTTCGCTTGCGCTTTTGTGAAACCAAAGACCAGCCCCGACGACAGTGCCGGCAGCCCGCGCGCCAGGGCGGTGCTGGGCGAGCTGGCCGACGTCGACCTGCGCCTGCTGCGGGTGTTCCGGGCGGTGGCCGAATGCGGGGGCTTTTCGGCCGCCGAGCTGGAGCTGAACATCGGCACCAGCACGGTGAGCCGCCACATCGCCGATCTGGAGACGCGGCTCGGCCTCACGCTGTGCCGGCGCGGGCGCGCGGGCTTCGCGCTCACGCCGGAGGGCCAGCGCGTGTACGACGAGACGCTGCGCCTGCTGGGGGCGGTGCAGGGTTTCCGCAGTGGCATCGACGCCATCCACGCCCGCATGGGCGGCGAGCTGGCGGTGGCCGTGTTCGACAAGACCGCCACCAACCCGCAGGCGCGCATCCACGCGGCCATCGCCGCCTTCGCGGCGCAGGCGCCGGACGTGCGGCTGCTGCTGCACGTGGCCTCGATCCAGAGCATCGAGCGGGGGCTGATCGACGGCGGCTTTCACGTCGGCATCATCCCGTCGCACCGGGCCTCGGCCAGCCTGCGCTACGACACGCTGTTCGGCGAGACCATGTACCTGTACGCCGGCCAGGGCCACGCGCTCTTCGATCAGGAGCAGGCTGCGCCCGACTGGCGCGGGCTGCGGGCGCGTTCAGACTTCGCCGGCCTGGGCTACCACTCGCCCAACATGGAGCTGGCGCACGCCGAGCGACTGGCGCGCGGCGCCACCGGCTTCGAGCAGGAGGCGATCGCCACGCTGATCCTGTCGGGCCGCTACGTGGGCTTCCTGCCCGACCACTACGCCGACACCTTCGTGCAGCGCGGCCAGATGCGCGCCGTGAACCCGGCCGTGCTGCGCTACGACTGCGAGTTCGTCAGCGTGCTGCGGCGCTCGCCGGCGCCCGCGCGCGCCGCGGCGGCCTTCCACGCCTGCCTGCTGGAGGCGCACAGGAAACTATGAATTTCATAGCTGTTTGCACCCGTCACCAAAGGGCTAGACAGCGATTTCATCAATATTTCTGGCCGGCACCGCCACCGGCAGCGTGAAGCGGAACACGGTGCCGTGCGGCGTGTTGGGCGCGTGGTCCAGCGCACCGCCGTGCTGCTCCACCACCGTGCGGCACAGGCTCAGGCCCAGGCCCATGCCCTCGGCCTTGGTGGTGAAGAAGGGGGTGAACAGCTGATCGGCCACCTCGGGCGCAATGCCTTCGCCGGTGTCGGCCACGCTGAAGGCGACCCACTGGCGCGGACCTTCGCCGCCCACGCGCTCTGCGGCGATGGTCAGCAGGCGCTCACCGCGCCTCCCGGCCATGGCCTGCAGGCCGTTGCGCGCCAGGTTGAGCAGCACCTGCTCGACCATGGTCGGCTCGCAGCCCACGTCGGGCAGGCCGGCCGGCACCTGCACCACCACGCTGGCGCCCAGCTTGCGCGCCTGCAGCTGCACCAGCGGAAGCACCGCCTCCACCAGCGCCTGCGGCGCCACGGCGGCGCGGGCGGTGGCGCCGCGCCGTGCAAGCTCGTGCACGCTGTTGATCACGCGGCCGGCGCGGCCGGCCTGGTCGGCGATGCGGCCGAGCGCCACGCGCACGTCCTGCAGCGAGACGCCGCCCTCCTCCTGCCCGTGCAGCAGGTTGAGCGAGCCGTTGGCGTAGCTGGAGATCGCCGCCAGCGGCTGGTTCAGCTCGTGGCTGAGCAGCGAGGCCATCTCGCCCACCGCCGCCAGCCGCGCGGTGGCCTGCAGGCGCTCCTGGGCGGCGCGCTGCTGCTCCTCGATCCGGCGCTGCTCGCTCAGGTCGATCACCGCGCCCATCCAGCCGGAATGCTTGCCGGTGGCGGTGATCAGCGGCGCCTCGATGATGAGCACCGGCAGGCGCGAGCCATCCTTGCGCTGGAACTCGCTTTCCACGCCCTGGCGCGGCGGCCCGCCCGCCGCCAGACGCGCCGCCGTGCGGCGGCCGTAGCTGTCGGCCAGCTCGGGCGGCCAGTAGGGCGGCGGGCCGTCGTGGCCGATCAGCTCCGGGGCGTCGTAACCGACCATGGCGCAGAACGCCGGGTTGACGTAGCTGATGCGGCCCTGCAGGTCGCGCGCGCGCAGGCCGGTGACCAGCGAGTCCTCCATCGCCTTGCGGAAGGCCAGCGCGTCGGCCAGCTCGCCTTCGGCCTGCTGGCGGCGCCGGAAGTCGCGCGCCAGCATGACCAGCACCGTGATCAGCGCCACCGCCAGCACCGTGACCAGCGCCGTCAGCACATTGGGGAACAGGTCGGGTGCGGCGCGCCAGCCGTCCATGCGCAGCACCATGGTGTTGCCGGGCAGATCCAGCATCTGTTGCGAGGTGAAGATGCGCGCGCCACGCCGGGGCGAGCCGTGCACGGCCAGGCGCGTGCCGTCGGGCTCGGTGAGCGAGACGGTCTGGCGGCGCTTGTAGGGCTCGCCCAGCAGGTGGTTCAGTACACCGTCGAGCGCGTAGTAGGCGATGGCGTAGGTGGGCGCCCCGTTGCCCGGCACCACCAGCACGCACATCGGCATGACTTCCACGCCCAGGCCTTCGCGCGGCACGAAGCGGCTGGGCGCGAAGCCGGCCGCGCCCAGCCGCCGGGCATCGGCGCAGGCCGCCAGCAGCGGCGTCTGGTCAACCGGCGGCGCCAGCGGCTGCGAGGTGAAGGGCGAGGTGCGCTCGCCCTTCAGGTGCAGCGCGGCGTCGCGCCACTCCAGCCGCAGCCAGGCCGGATGGGCGACCAGCAGGTCCTGCGCCTTCATCTCCCACAGGTCGGTGGAAGGCGCCGCCGCGGTGAGCTGGCGCAGGCGCTGCGCGTCGGCCGACAGGGCGTGCCGCAGGTCGACCACGGCGTCGGCGTTGTCGCGCTCCAAGGCGCGCTGCACCTGTTCCATCTCGAAGCGGCGCGCCAGCACCACCAGCGTGACCAGCAGCACCGCCACCAGCACCACCAGCAGACTCCACAGCAGCCAGCGGCGCCCGTCCTGCCGCCACAGGCGCGCCAGCTCGCGCACGCCCGCGCGCCAGCCGTGGTCGGGCGCCCGCAGCGCGGCGGCGGCCTCCGGCGTCACCCCAGCACCCGGTGCGCCAGCGCGGGCAGCTGCGCGCGCCGCGCGGCCACGGCGGCGGGGTCGAGTTCGGCCAGCGCCAGGCCCGGGCCCTCGGCGTGGTCGGCCAGCACCTGGCCCCAGGCGTCGATCACCATCGAGTGGCCCCAGGTGCGGCGGCCGTTCTCGTGCACGCCGCCCTGCGCGGCCGCCACCACGCAAGACAGGTTCTCGATGGCGCGGGCGCGCAGCAGCACCTCCCAGTGCGCCTGGCCGATCACGTGGGTGAAGGCGCTGGGCACCAGCAGCAGGTCGGCGCCGCGCGCGGCGAGCGTGCGGTACAGCTCGGGAAAGCGCAGGTCGTAGCAGACGCTCAGGCCCACGCGCCAGCGGTGACCGTCGCGCGAGGGCAGCTCGAACAGCACCGGCTCGCGGCCCGGCTGCAGGGTGGCGGCCTCGTCGTAGCGGCGGGTGCCGTCGTCGAACTTGAACAGGTGGATCTTGTCGTACACCGCCACCCGCTCGCCAGCCGGACTGAACACCAGGCAGGCGTTGCGCACGTGGCTGTCGCTCGGCTCGGGCAGCGACAGCGGCAGCGTGCCGCCGACGATCCACAGCCCGAGCGCGCTGGCCTGCGCCGCCAGCCAGCGCTGGATCGGCCCGTCGCCCAGCGGCTCCTGCAGGGCGAGCTTGTCGGCGTCGCGCCGGCCCATGGCGCAGAAGTATTCCGGCAGCACCGCCAGCTCGGCGCCCTGCGCGGCGGCCTGGGCCAGCAGGGCTTCGGCGGCCGCCAGGTTGGCCGCCAACTGCGTGCCCGTGACCATCTGGATGGCGGCGACTTTCATGAGGGCTCCTCGACGGTACGGGGTGGCGCAGGCGCGGCACCGCTGCCGGCGGCTTCGGGCTCCGGCGCGGGCGCGGGGTTGCGGGCGGCCGGTGCCGCCGAAGCGGATTCTGCCGGGAGTGCGGGCTGAAGCGCACCCGCGCTGCCGGCCGCCACCGGCGTCACCTTGGGCTCGTCCCAGGAGCCGGTGAGGCGGAATTCGCGCGTGGCGGCCTTGGCCAGCGGGCGCTGCAGGATCAGCTGCGCCAGGAAGGCGCTGATGCCGATGGCCGGGTTGATGGCGGTGGCCACCAGGGCGGCGGTGCCGGCGTCGATCTCCGGCACCACCAGCACGCGCAGGTCCTGCGTCTCGCGTGCCAGGTCGGCGCTGCCGTCCATCAGCACGGCGGCGCTGGCGCCCTTCATCTGCAGATTCGAGGTGCGGGCCACGCCGTGCTGCACGGCGACGTCGCCGCGCACGAAGTCGAACGCGAAGCCCTGCGAGAACACGTCGCGGAAATCCAGCGTCAGGCGCCGCGGCAGCGACTGCAGGCTGAGCACGCCGAGCAGCTTGGCCACGCCGGGATCGGCCTTGAGGAACTGGCCGGCGCCGATGTCCAGGTGCAGCTGGCCGTCCATGCTGGGGTAGTGCGGCGTGGTCGGTGCGCCCGTCCAGCCGATGCGGCCGCCGAACTGGCCCTTGCCGCGCCGCACCACGCCTTCCATGCCGAAGCGCTCCAGCAGCTTGCCGGCGTCGTGGATGTCCAGCTCGAAATCGAGCGTGGTGCGCCGCGCCGCGCCGGCGGCCTCGGGCGCCGCCCAGCGGCCGTGGGCGCTGAAGGTGGCGTCGGGCGCGCTCAGGCGCAGGGTGTTCAGGCGCCACTCCGCGCCGGCGCCCCGGTTGCCCGGTGCCGGCCGCGCAGCGGCGTCCAGATTCACCGCCTGCACCTCCAACCGGCCAAGCGGCTTGCCGCGCAGCTCGAAGCTGTCGGCCACCACGTCGAGCGCCGGAATGCGCGAGGGCGGCTCGGCCAGCAGCGCGGCTGCCTCATCGTTCTGGCTGTCGGGGATGACCAGCCGCGTCAGGCGCGCCACCACGGCGCCGGCTGCGCCCGCCGTGCCCTCGCGGTAGGTGACGCGGCCGGCCAGCTCGCGCGCGCTCACGTCGGCGCGCCAGCTGGTGCCCTCGCGCGTGCCGGTGGCGCTGACCTGGTGCAGCGTGCGGCCGTCCATCACCAGCTCGCCGGTGTGCAGCGACAGGCGGTCGGGCAGGTAGGCGCGCAGGGCATCGTCGTCGCCCGCACCCTTGCCGGCGACACGGGTGACGGCGGCCTCCCAGGCATCGACGTCGATGCGCGGCAGGTCGGCCCTGGCCAGCACGCCGGAAGCCGGCAGCGCCAGCCCGCGCGTGCCCTGGGCGCCGACACCCACGGCGCCGCGCAGCACGCGCGTGCCTTCGGGGCGCGAGGCATCCAGCTCGAACTCGGCGCTCAGCACGTCGGACACGCTGGCGCGCACGCGGTCGCGGGCGTCGACCTGGCGCAGCTCCACGCGCAGCGGCCAGGCCGCGGCCTGCGGCTTGGCCAGCGGCTCGGGCAGATCGAAGCCCAGGCCGCGCAGGTCGGAGCTGACCTGGATCTCCGGCTGCGCGCCGCGGAAGCCCAGCACTGCCTCATAGTTCGCGCTGCCGCTGGCCTGGCGCGCCAGCGCCGCCACCGGGCCCCAGTCGGCCATGCCGCGCAGACCTTCGGCGCTGGCGTTGCCGCTCACGCGCACCTCCACCGGCGCGGCGCCGGCGGCGCGGCGCTCGGCGCTCACGCTGCCGCCGCTCACGCGGGCCTCGCCGCCCAGCACGCGGGTGCGGGCGTCGCGGATGGCGAAGCCGGTGTCGGAGAACTCCACGCCGCCCTGCGCCGCCGCCAGCCGCGGGCTGCCGGGCGAGAGCTGGATGTCGTTGCCGGCCAGCTGCACGCTGCCCTTGACCTTGGCGTGGTGGATGTCGTCCACCGGCAAATCGAGCGACAGCTTGAGGCTGGCCGCGCCGCTGCCCGTGGCATCGTCCAGCGCGTGCTCGGTCAGCAGCGCCACCGGCGAATCGCGCACGATGCCCAGCGCCGCCGCCAGCGGCCCCTGGCCCTCGGCCTGCACGGTGACGCGCGTGTGGCCCAGGTCGGCGATGCCGGCCTCGATCTTCGGCAACTCCCAGCCCGGGTGGTCCTGCACCCTGGCGTGCGCGCCGCGCACGCGCATGCTGTTGCGCTCGAAGATCAGCTCGCCGCCGAGTTCGGTCAGGGCCGGCCAGGCTGGCTGGTCCCTGGGCTGGATGGAACGGGGCACGTAGTGCATCACCACGTCCGACACCTGGCCGGCGAAGCGGAACTCGCCCGCCGCCGGGTGCTTGTCGAACGGCACCTCGGTCAGGTCGCCGCGGATGCGCACCGCCACGTTGCGTGCGTTGCCCTGGGCGATGGCATCGCGCACGTAGTGGCGCGCGTCGGGCGGGATGCCGAGCGGCAGGTAGCGGTGCACGCGTGCGCCGTTGGCGCGGCTGAACTGTCCCTGCAGATCGAGCACGCCCGGAAAGCGCTTGCCCGGCGCCGTGCCGGTCTTCCAGCCGATCTTGAACTCGCCGGTCGCGTCGGCGTTGGCAAGCTGCAGGCGCTCCAGCGCCACCTCGATGTGCTCACCCTGCACCTTCCAGCCGGCGTTGGCGCTCAGGCTCTGCAGCGGAATGCGCGGCTCCTCGAACACCCCGGGAAACTCCAGCGCGCCCTGGCGGATCGCCAGCGTGGCGTGGCCGCCGGCCGGCGTGGCGTCCAGGTCCACGTCGGCGCCTTCAATGCCCGGCACACCGGGATGGGGCACCGGTCCGTGCGGCGTCTGGCTCGGCGCGCGCTCGCTGGGCCGGGCGGCGAGCGCGAGCTGCCGTAAGCGGGTCTGCAGGCGCCAGTCGGTCGGCTCATCGGCCGGCCCCGTCCATTGGGCCTGCACCTGCTCCACCAGGCCGCGCGCCGGGCCGATGCGCTGCAGCGCGTCGCGCGCCGGCCTGGTCAACGGCAGGCTGCGGGCGATGCGCCCCAGCGCATCCAGATCGAGCTGCTCGGCGTGCAGCTGGCCGCCGCCCGGCTCCCTGGCCGAGCCCGGCGTGCGCCATTCCAGCCGCACATTGCCACCCGGCCAGGCCGGGCCATCGGCCGGCTCGAAGCGCAGGCCCTGCGTCCACACCGCCGTGCTGCGGCCGCTGCGCTGCCAGCCCACACGCGTGGCCAGCGACTTCAGCATCAGCGGCTCCAGCCCCGTGCCCAGCAGTGCATTGACATCGCCCGCCGCCAAATCGCCCAGCACCCTGGTGGGCGCTCCGCGCGCCACGTCCGCCCACAGGCGCAACGCCGCGCTGCCCTGCCGCAGCTCGGCGCCCTCCTGCAGGCCCAGGTCCTGCGCCGGGCGCAGATAGACGGGCAGGCGGGCCACGTCCAGCCGCGGCAGATCGGCGTAGAGCGTGCCGTCCCAGGTCTTCCAGGCGCCGGCGTGCCGCTCCAGCAGCGAACGGCGGAACTGCCCGCGCAGCATGAAGCGGTCACCCAGGTCCGTGGGCGGCGTGGCGTCCAGCCGCAGCTGGTGGTGGCGCAGGCCGTTGCGCACCACGATCAGCACGTCGCCCAGCGTCACCGGCTCGCCGCCGCGCAACTCGTCCACCCAGCGCACGCTGCCGCCGCGCACCACCAGCTCGGGCTGCGAGAACACCCAGTCGGCCGCCTGGGTGTCGGCCTGCGGGTCGCCGGTGAGATCGAAGCCGGCCACCTGCCAGCGGCCGGCGCCGGTGCGCCGCACCTCCAGCTCCGGCCCGTCCAGCACCAGTTGCTCCAGCCCGCCGCGCAGCAGCGAGGCCACCGAGAACGCCGCCACGGCGCTGGGCACGTGCAGGCCGGGCTGTCCGCCGGCGCCCGGCAGCACCAGGTCGCGCACGGTGATCGAAGGCACCAGGCCGTTGGAGCGCGCCTCCAGCGCGCCGATGCGCACCGGCACCCCGAGCGCGTGGCTGGCCATCTCCTGCAGGCGCGGACGGAATTCGTCGATTCGCGGCACAATGACCCAGTGCAGCGCGCCCCACGCCAGCACCAGCGCCATGGCAAGGCCGAGCACGACCCACAAGGCGCCGCGAACCAGAGCGGCCAGGAATTTGAGCGAGCGAAGAACCAAGTGGCAGCCCTGAAAACGAAGCGGTTCCGCCAACCGGAACACACGGCGCCCGCGGACGCCGCGCCAGAGAGGCTGGAGAAATTATGACCCGCGTGAGCAGCCCGGGTTCGCCCGCCGTCGGTGAATCATTGTTACCAGCGGGCGAGGGCGCCGCCACGCATTCGCGCCTGGTGCAGCGGCTGCGCCGCCGCTACGCCGACGAACTGCCGCTGCTGCCCGCCGGCGCGCCCATCAAGGCTGGCATGCGCGAGGCGTTCGACGCGCTGGTGGCGCGCGGGCACGATGCCGGCGCCGCGTTGCGCATCCTGCGCCAACTGGTGATGGAGCGGCTGGTGGTGCTGGACTGCGAACAGACCGCGTCGCTGGAGGACGTGACCCGCGCGGTGACCGAACTCGCCGAGTTCGCGCTCGACACCGCCTGTTGCGCGGCCTTCGCCCAGCTCGACGAGCGCCATGGCGCGCCGATTGGCGCCGACGGCCAGCGCGCCAACCTGTGGGTGGTGGGCATGGGCAAGCTCGGCGCGCGCGAGCTGAACGTGTCGAGCGACATCGACCTGATCTACGTGCACGACGTCGACGGCGAAACCGGCGGCCGCGACGACGGGCGCGGCGCCATCGACTTCGCCGAGTACTTCACCCGCGCCGTCAAGCTGGTCTACGGCCTGGTGGGCGAGACCACCGAGCACGGCTTCGTCTTTCGCGTCGACCTGGCGCTGCGGCCCAACGGCAACTCCGGCCCCACGGTGTGCTCGCTCGACGCGCTGGAGGAATACATGCTGGTGCAGGGGCGCGAATGGGAGCGCTTCGCCTGGCTCAAGAGCCGCGTGATCGCGCCGCAGGCCGCCATCGACAATGGCTCGGCCCAGGGCATCCGCGGCGTGGTGCTGCCCTTCGTGTTCCGCCGCTACCTCGACTACAACGTGTTCGAGTCGCTGCGCTCGCTGCACCGCCAGATCCGCGACCACGCCGCCAAGCGCAGCGCCGGCCGGCCCGAGCGCGCCAACGACGTCAAGCTCTCGCGCGGCGGCATCCGCGAGATCGAGTTCACCGTGCAGCTGCTGCAGGTGGTGCGCGGCGGCCAGTTCCCCGAGCTGCGCACGCGCCCCACGCTGGAAGCGCTGCAGCGCGTGGCCCGTGCCGGCCTGATGCCGCAGCAGACCGCCGACGCGCTGGCGCGCGCCTACGTGTTCCTGCGCCGGGTGGAGCACCGCATCCAGTACCTGGACGACCAGCAGACCCATGTGCTGCCGACCAACGACGCCGACCTCGACTGGATCGCCCGCACCATGGGCTACGAGAACTGCTGCCCCTTCCTGTCGGAGCTCGACACGCACCGCGAGCTGGTGGCGCAGGAGTTCGACCGCCTGCTGGGCGGCGACCAACCCTGCACCAAATGCAGGAACGGCGCGCGCCCCGGCGCCAGCGTGCCCTCCAGCCTCGACGAACTGCTGCAGCGTTTCGAGCCCGCCGTGCGCGAGCGCATCGCCGCGTGGCGGGATCATCCGCGCGTGCTGGCCCTGCGCGAGCAGGCGCGCGGGCGGCTGCTGCAGCTGCTGCAGCGCACCGCCGACTGGCTGGCCGAAGGCCGCGTCACCGAAGACGGCGTGCTGCGCATGGCCGACTGGATGGAGCCGCTGCTGCGCCGCGAAAGCTACCTGGCCCTGCTGCTGGAGCGCCCCAACGTGCACGAGCGCCTGCTGCGCGTGCTGGGCGCCGCGCGCTGGCCGGCGCGCTACCTGCTGCAGCATCCGGGCGTGATCGACGAACTGGCCAGCCCGGCGCTGCTGGAAGGCCGCTTCGAGCCCGCCGACTTCGAGCGCGACCTGGACGAGCGCCGCGCCGCCCTGCAGCGCACGCGCGAAGACGACGAGGAAAACCTGCTCAACCTGCTGCGCCGCGCGCACCACGCCGAGGTGTTCCGCACCCTGGCGCGGGATGTCGAGCGCGCCATCACCGTCGAGCAGGTGGCCGACGACCTTTCTGCCCTGGCCGACGCGCTGCTGCGCGTGACCATCCGCTGGTGCTGGAGCCACTACCGCAAGAAGCACCGCGAGCAGCCCTGCTTCGGCATCATCGGCTACGGCAAGCTGGGCGGCAAGGAGCTGGGCTACGGCTCCGACCTCGACATCGTGTTCGTGTTCGACGACCTCGACGAGAACGCGCAGGAAATCTACGCCGGCTTCGTGCGCAAGCTGATCAACTGGCTCACCGTGAAGACCGGCGAAGGCGACCTGTTCGAGATCGACACCGCGCTGCGCCCCAACGGCAACTCGGGCCTGCTGGTCACCAGCTTCGAATCCTTCGCCGACTACCAGGAAAACCGCGGCAGCAACACCGCCTGGACCTGGGAACACCAGGCCATGACGCGCGCCCGCTTCGTCTGCGGCGAAGAGGCCATGGCGCCGCGCTTCGACGCCGTGCGTCAGGCCGTCATCACCGCTCCGCGCGACAAGGCCGCGCTGAAGGGCGAGATCATGGCCATGCGCGAGAAGATGCGCGCCGCCCGCCCGGTGCCGGCGGGGCAGTTCGACGTCAAGCACTCGCCCGGCGGCATGGTCGATGCCGAGTTCGCCGTGCAGTACCTGGTGCTGGCCGAGAGTCGCGAGCACCCGGCGCTGCAGGCCAACGCCGGTAACATCGCCCTGCTGCAGCGCGCCGAGCAGGCCGGCCTGCTGCCCGCCGGCGTCGGTCAGGCCGCCGCCAGCGCCTACCGCGAGCTGCGCCGCGTGCAGCACACGGCGCGCCTCAACGAGCAGCCCACCCAGGTGGCGCCCGAGGCCACCGCCACCGAGCGCGACGCCATCCTGGCGCTGTGGCGGGCCGTGTTCGGCTGAATTGCGCCTTTAATCAGCCTCCAGCCCTTTCCTGACGGGCGCAGACAGCTATTGAATCTGCAGCAACCCCAGCCCTGGCCGATGCAGCCGGGCGCCGGGCAGCTGCGTGGGCGCAACGCCTGTCTGTTGCCAGTCGATCGCTGCCGCCCCCTCGACAGGGTATGCGCACTGTCACCAAATTTTCAATCAATCGATTGATTTTTCCGGTAGGATCGGCGCCCACGCCATGGACGCCCCTGTCTTGCCCGCCCTGCCCGATCCGGCCAACCCGCCGGCCGACGACGCCCGCCAGCGACTGCTGATGACCGCCGTGCGCCTGTTCGGCGCGCAGGGCTACGCCAGCACCTCCACGCGCCAGATCGCGGCCGAGGCCAGCGTCAACATCTCGGCCATCCGTTACTACTTCGGCGACAAGGCCGGCCTGTACCGCGCCGCCTACAGCGAGCCGCTGGGCGACAGCCAGGAAGACATCGCGCGCTTCGCCGACCCGGCGCTGACCCCGCGCCAGGCGCTGGTGGCGTACTTCCAGAACTGGATCGAGCCCTTCTGCCACGGCGAGCTGGCGCAGCAGTGCACCCAGATGCACCTGCGCGAGATGCTGGAGCCCACCGGGCTGTGGCAGCAGCAGATCGAAGGCGAGATCGGGCCGCTGCACGAGGCCACGGTGGCCGTGCTGCGCCGCGCGCTCGGCGTGGCCCGAGTCGACAACGAACTGCACCGGCTGGCCATCGCTCTCTACGGCCTCGGCCTGCAGCTCTACGCCGCGCGCGACATCGTCGAGGCGGTGCGCCCGCAGCTGCAGGTCACGCCGCGCAACGTGGACCAGACCGTGCAGCGGCTGGCCGATTTCGCCGAAAGTCTGATCGAAGGCGAGCGCCGCCGCCGCGCCGCCGCCTCCGGAGCCAACGCATGACCGCATCACCCCGCCTGCCCGCCCGCCAACTCCTCGCTGCCGCCGCCTGCGCCGCGCTGCTGGCCGGCTGCGCCACCGCGCTGCCGCCCGCGCCCACGCTGGAAAGCCAGGTGCCCGCCGCCTGGCAGGCGCCGCTGCCGCACGGCGGCAGTACCGCGCAGCTGGCCGACTGGTGGCACCACGCCGACGACGACACTTTGGCCGCGCTGATCGACGCCGCCCTGGCGGGCAACCCCACGCTGGCCGCTGCCCAGGCGCGGCTGGCCCAGGCCCGCGCCCAGATCGACGTCCAGCGTGCCGGGCTGTCGCCCCAGGCGGGCGTGGGCGCCACCGCCACGCGCGGCAATGCCAGCACCATCGGCACCACGGCCAAAGGGGTCGAACCTCCCATCATCACCACGCTGCAGGCCGGCCTGCAGGCCAGCTGGGAGATCGACCTGTTCGGCGGCCAGCGCGCGCTGGTCGACGCCGCCACCGCGCGCGCGCAGGGCGCCGAGGCCCTGGCGCACCTGGCGCGCGTGTCGCTGGCCGCCAATGTGGCCGACAGCTACTACGGCCTGCGCCTGTGCCAGGCGGTGCTGCAAACCACCGAGGGCGACGCCGCCTCGCGCGGCGAGACCGCGCGGCTGGCCGTGATCTCCCGCGACGCCGGCTTCACCGCGCCCGCCACCGCCGCCCTGGCCGAGGCCAGCGCCGCCGACGCGCGTGCCCGCAGCACGCAGCAGCGCGCCACCTGCGACGCGCAGCGCAAGGCTCTGGTGGCGCTGACCGGCCTGCCCGAGCCCGATCTGAAGCAAAAACTGGCTGCAGCCCAGGTGCAGCAGCCGCAGGCAGCTCTTCTTTCAATAGCATCGTTGCCGGCCGACACGCTGCGCCAGCGGCCCGATGTGTGGGCCGCCGAGCGCGAGGTGCTGGCCACCCGCGCCGAGATCCACACCGCCGACGCCGCCCGCTGGCCCAGCCTGAGCCTGGGCGGCACCATCGGCGCGGTGCAGATCCGCGCCGCCGGCGGATCACGCGACTACACCAGCTGGTCGTTCGGCCCGCTGCAACTGGCGCTGCCGCTGTTCGCCGGCGGCCGCATCGCCGCCGGCCAGGCCGCCGCGCGCGCGCGCTACGACGAGGCCGTGGCCAACTACCAGGCCAAGGTGCGTCAGGCCGTGCAGGAGGTGGAAACCGCGCTGGTGCAGGGCGCCGCCGCCCGCGATCGCGAGCCCGACGCGCGCGCCGCCGTGGCCGGCTACCGCCAGCAGTTCAAGGCCATGGAAGCGCTCTACCAGCAGGGCATGGCCAGCCTGCCGCAGCTGGAGGACGCGCGCCGCAACCTGCTGGCGGTGGAAAACAGCCTGAGCCAGCTGCAGCACGACGACCAGGCCGCCGGCGTGGCCCTGTACCGCGCCGCCGGCGGCGGCTGGCAGGCCCCGGAGCCGCGCAGCACGCCATGACCGCCGCGCCGGCACTTCGCCCCTGGCACCGCGCCTCGGCGCTGGTGGTGGGCGGCTTCGTCCTGCTGCACCTGGCCAACCACGTCGCGCTGCTGGCCGGCGTGCAGGCGCACCTGCGCCTGATGGACGCGCTGCGGCTGCTGTACCGGCAGCCGCTGGTCGAAGCCGTGCTGCTGGCCTGCGTGGCCTTCCAGCTGGGCAGCGGGCTGTGGCTGGTGACCGCCGGCTGGCGCCAGCGCCGCGGCGCCGTGGCCTGGCTGCAGGCCGGCTCCGGCCTGGTCCTGGTGTTCTTCCTGCTCAACCACGTTGGCGCCGTGCTGTACGGGCGCGCGGCCTTGCACCTGGACACCAACATCTTCTTCGCGGCGGCCGGGCTCCATGTGCCGGGCTGGCCCTGGTTCTTTGCGCCCTACTACTTCCTGGCCGTGACCGCGCTGTTCGCGCATCTCGGCTGCGCCTGGTACTGGCGGCACAACGCCAACCCGGCGCCGGCGCGCGCCACGCTCGGCGCCATCACGCTGGCCGGTGCCGCGCTGGGCGCGGTGCTGGTCGCGGCCATGGCCGGGCTGCTGGTGCCGCTGGAAATTCCCCAGCGCTACCTGTCCAAGTTCCTGAGCGCCGCCGCCGGCGCCTGGCCCCACCCTTTCCTGACGATGTCCACATGAAAGCCACGATGCCGTACCAGCCCCGCAGCGCTGCACTGGCGCTGACCCTCACCCTGCTCGCCGCCGGCGCGCTGCTCACCGCCTGCGGCGGCGGCGACAAGGCCGCCGGCGCCAAGGCCAGCGCCCCCCAGGCGGCGGCCAGTGCCGCGCCGCGCGCCGCCCTCACCGTCACCACCGCCAGGCCCAGCAAGCGCACGCTGGCGCAGGAAGTCGGCGCCAACGGCAACGTGGCCGCCTGGCAGGAAGCCAGCGTGGGGGCCGACGTGCAGGCACTGCGCATCGCCGACATCAAGGTCAACGTGGGCGACGCGGTGAAGAAAGGCCAGGTGCTGGCCACCTTCGACCCGGCGCCGGTGCAGCAGGACGAGGCCCAGGCGCGCGCCAGCCTGGCCGAGGCCGAAGCCGCCGCGGCCGACGCCGCCGGCAACGCTGCCCGCGCCCGTGCCGTGGCCAACAGCGGCGCGCTGAGCCAGCAGCAGATCGCCCAGTACGAGACCGCCGAGAAAACCGCCCAGGCGCGCGTGGCGGCAGCCCGCGCCGTGGTGGCCGCCCAGCGCCTGCGCGTGAGCCACACCGAGGTGCGCGCGCCGGACGCCGGCGTCATCTCCGCCCGCAACGCCACGGTGGGCCAGGTGCCCGGCAACGGCACCGAGCTGTTCCGCCTGGTGCGGCGCGGCCGGCTGGAGTGGCGCGCCGAGGTGATGGCCGAGGACCTGCCGCGCATCCAGCCCGGCCAGCACGCGAGCATCGAGCTGCCCGGCCCGCCGGGCGCCACGCCGCGCGTGGAAGGCACGGTGCGCCAGATCGCCCCCACGGTGGACCCGAAGACGCGCTACGCCATCGTCTACGTGGACCTGCCGGCCGGTTCGCTGGCGCGTGCCGGCATGTTCGCCAGCGGCCACTTCGCCGTGGGCGAGAGCCCGGCGCTGACGGTGCCGCAGGACGCCATCGTGATGCGCGACGGCTACGCCCACGTGATGCTGCTGGAGCCGGGCGACATGGTGCGCATGACCCGCGTGCGCACCGGCCGGCTGGCGGGCGACAGCATCGAGGTGCTGGACGGCCTGCCGCCGGATGCCACCGTGGCGGTGCGCGGCGCCGCCTTCCTGAACGACGGCGACCACGTGCGCGTGGTCAGCGATTCGGAGCCCAAGACGGCTCCGGCCGGCGCTGCATCGGCGGCGGCAGCTTCCAAATAAGTAGCAAACCAAGGCACGGCCATGAACTTTTCCGCCTGGTCCATCCGCAACCCGGTGCCGTCGCTGATGCTGTTCGTGCTGCTCACGCTGGGCGGTCTGTTCTCCTTTCACCAGATGAAGGTGCAGAACTTCCCGGACATCGACATGCCGACCATCAACATCACCGCCCTGCTGCCCGGCGCCACGCCCGGCCAGCTGGAGAACGAGGTGGCGCGCAAGCTGGAGAACAGCCTGGCCTCGGTGAACGGGCTCAAGCACATCCACACCAGCATCGTCGACGGCACGGTGACGATGATGGTCGAGTTCCGCCTCGAGAAACCCATCGACGAGGCGCTGGACGACGTGCGCTCGGCCGTCACCCGCGTGCGCGCCGACCTGCCCACCGACCTGCGCGACCCCATCGTCAGCAAGCTCGACTTCGCCAGCCAGCCGGTGCTGGCCTTCACCGTCGGCTCGCCGCGCATGACCGAGACCGACCTCTCCTGGTTCGTCGACAACGACGTGGCCAAGAAGCTGCTCGCCATCCCCGGCGTCGGTGCGGTCAGCCGCGTGGGCGGCGTGGAGCGCCAGGTGCAGGTGGCGCTCGACCCGCTGCGGCTGCAGGCGCTGGGCATCACCGCAGCCGAGGTGTCGCGCCAGCTGCGCCAGGTGCAGACCGAAAGCGCCGGCGGCCGCGTCGACCTGGGCAACGGCGAACAGCCGGTGCGCACCCTGGCCACCGTGAAGAGCGCCGACGAGCTGCGCGCCATGCCCATTGCGCTGCAGGACGGCCGGCGCCTGCGGCTCGACCAGGTGGCCGACGTGCAGGACACCATCGGCGAGCGCCGCGCCCTCGCGCTGCTGGACGGCCAGCCGGTGGTCGGGTTCGAGGTGGCGCGCTCGCGCGGCGCCAGCGAGGTGGAGGTGGGCGCCGCCGTGCGCGCCGCGCTCAAGCAGATGGAAGCCGCGCGGCCGGGCATGAAGATCAGCGAGTCGTTCGACTTCGTCACGCCGGTGGAGGAGGAATACCACTCCTCGCTGCACATGCTGGCCGAGGGCGCGCTGCTGGCGGTGCTGGTGGTGTGGCTGTTCCTGCGCAACGGGCGCGCCACCTTCGTGGCCGCGGTGGCGCTGCCAATGTCGATCCTGCCGACCTTCATCGGCATGTACTGGTTCGGCTTCACCATCAACATCGTCACGCTGCTGGCGCTGTCGCTGGTGGTCGGCATCTTGGTGGACGACGCCATCGTGGAGGTCGAGAACATCGTGCGCCACCTGCGCATGGGCAAGACGCCGTTCCAGGCGGCCATGGAGGCGGCCGACGAGATCGGCCTGGCCGTCATCGCCACCACCTTCACGCTGATCGCGGTGTTCCTGCCCACCGCCTTCATGACCGGCATCGTCGGCAAGTTCTTCAAGCAGTTCGGCTGGACGGCCGCGCTGGCGGTGTTCGCCAGCCTGGTGGTGGCGCGCCTGCTCACGCCCATGATGGCGGCCTACCTGCTCAAGCCCGTGGTCACCGAGGAAAAGCCCGCGCGCTGGCTGCAGATCTACGAGCGCTGGGCCAGCTGGTGCGTGCGCCACCGGCTCGTCACCATGATCGGCGCGCTGCTGTTCTTCGTCGGCTCGATCGCGCTGGTGCCGCTGCTGCCCACCGGCTTCATCCCGCCCGACGACAACTCGCAGACCCAGGTGTACCTGGAGCTGCCGCCCGGCAGCACGCTCAAGGAAACCGAGCAGGTGGCGGAGCAGGCGCGTGCCCGGCTCGACACCAACCAGTACGTGAAGAGCGTGTACACCACCATCGGCGGCGGTTCGGCCGGTGGCGACCCGTTCGCCATGGGTTCGGCCGACGTGCGCAAGGCCACGCTCACCATCCAGCTGGCGGCGCGCCAGGAGCGGCCGAAGAAGCAGGTGATCGAGAACCAGCTGCGCACGCTGGTCAGTGACCTGCCGGGCGTGCGCACCCGCGTGGGCCTGGGCGGGCAGGGCGAGAAGTACGTGCTGGTGCTGCAGGGCGACGAGCCGGAGAAGCTCAACCAGGCCGCGCGCGAGGTGGAAGCCGCGCTGCGCACGCTGCCGGGCCTGGGCAGCATCACCAGCACCGCCAGCCTGGTGCGGCCGGAGATCGCCGTCAAGCCCGACTTCGCCCGCGCCGCCGACCTGGGCGTGACCAGCGCCGCCATCGCCGACACGCTGCGCGTGGCCACGCAGGGCGACTACGACTCGCAGCTGGCCAAGCTCAACCTGCCGCAGCGGCAGGTGCCCATCGTGGTCAAGCTGCAGGACGACGCGCGCAAGGACCTGGGCACGCTGTCGCGCCTGTCCGTGCCCGGCGCCAAGGGCCCGGTGCCGCTGGCGCAGGTGGCCACGCTGGAATACAGCGGCGGGCCGGCGGTGATCCGCCGTTACGACCGCTCCCGCAACGTCAACATGAACATCGAGCTGGCCGGCCTGCCGCTGGGCGAGGTGGCGGCCGAGGTGAAGAACCTGCCCGCCGTGAAGAACCTGCCGGCCGGCGTGCGCGTGGTGGAGGTGGGCGACGCCGAGGTGATGGGCGAGCTGTTCATCGGCTTCGCGCTGGCCATGCTGACCGGCATCCTGTGCATATACCTGGTGCTGGTGCTGCTGTTCCACCACGTGCTGCACCCGGTCACCATCCTGGCCGCGCTGCCGCTGTCGCTGGGCGGCGCCTTCGTGGCGCTGCTGGCCACGCGCATGGCGTTCTCCATGCCGTCGCTGATCGGGCTGATCATGCTGATGGGCATCGCTACCAAGAACTCGATCCTGCTGGTGGAATACGCCATCATGGCGCGGCGCGACCACGGCATGAGCCGCACCGACGCGCTGCTGGACGCCTGCCGCAAGCGCGCGCGCCCGATCGTGATGACCACGCTGGCCATGGGCGCCGGCATGCTGCCCATCGCCTTCGGCTGGGGCGCAGCCGACCCGAGCTTCCGCTCGCCGATGGCGGTGGCGGTGATCGGCGGCCTCATCACCTCCACCTTCCTCAGCCTGCTGGTGATCCCCGCCGTGTTCACCTACGTGGACGACGTGGCGCAGTGGTTCGGCAAGCACTTCCGGCGCCACGCCAGCCCGCAGCCGGCGCCGGCCGCGCTTGACAAGCGGGCAACGGAGGGCGCCGCGCCTTGACGCCGCCGCGCGCCTGGGCCACCGCCTGCGGCGCGCTGGCGCTGGCCTCGGCCGCGTTCTGGCTGGCGGCCGGCAGCGGCTGGCTGCTGCCGCAGAACTGGATCTGGCACGCCGACGGCTGGCCGCGCGCGCCCTGGACGCTGCTGACCGGCGCGCTGGTGCACTTCCAGGCGCCGCACTGGCTCGGCAACCTGCTGGCCCTGGGCGCGGTGGCCGTGCTGGGCGCGGCGCTGGGCGCCACCGGCCGCGACGCGCTGGCCCTGCTGGTCGCCTGGCCGCTGGGCACGCTGGCCCTGCTGCTGTGGCCCGAGGTCGGCGGCTACTGGGGCCTCTCCGGCCCCATCCACGCCGGCGTGGCGGTGCTGGCGCTGCGGGCGCTGCGCGAGCCCGGCACGCGCTGGCTCGGCCGTCTGCTGATGGCCGGGCTGGTGTTCAAGCTCGGCCTGGAAGCCGGCTGGGCCAACCCCGTCGGCTTCAACGACGCCTGGGGCTTCAACGTGGTCTACGCCGCGCACCTGACGGGCGCGGTGGCGGGACTGGCAACCGCACTGGTGCTGGGGTGGCTGCCCTCAGCAAGCCGCCAGAACTCCTGAATTCATAGCTGCCTGCGCCAGACAGTAAAGGGCTTCATACCGAATCGCGTTCATTCCGCAAGAACCGTTCGGGCTGAGCTTGTCGAAGCCTCACGCGGCGCTTCGACAGGCTCAGTGTGAACGGTTTGATATTTTTGAAGGCAAGTCGGTATCAGGCCATTTTCTTCAAAATTTTCAGTTCCGGTGTTTCACCCACTTGGCCTGGATGGCCTCGGTGATCGACAGCGCGCGCGGGCCGGGTCGGAGCACGAAGGCTTCGCCGGCGACCAGCGTGCCGGGCTGCTCCACGGCCAGGTAGAAGCCGCAACGCGCCTCGCGCACCATCAGCCTGGCGGCCTGTGCAAAGCCCATGACGGCGTTGAACTTGAAGCAGGGCTCGCGCGGCGCGGTGACGCGCAGCACGCAGCGGGGGAAGTGCAGCGTGTCGCCCACCCACACGCCTGGCTCCAGCACGCCTTCGATGGCCAGGTTCTCGCCCACGAAGCCGGGCGGCAGCGGCTCGTCGAACAGCGACACGCCGTGCGCCTGCCGCTGCCGGCGCCAGAACGCCGCGTGTTCAGCCGGGTAGGCGTACACGGCCTTCTGCAGGCCGCCGTGCACGCTCAGATCCACCTGTTCATCACCCGCCAGGCCCAGCGGGCTGACTGCCACCGCGCCATCCACCGGCTGCTTGCCGATGCCGGAAAGCACCGTGCGCCCCGCGGCGGCCAGCGGCCGGGCCGTGCCCACGCAGACATGCTGCACGCGACCCGTCACGCCGGAATTCATGATGTTTTCGGCCTCTGTCCCTTGCACAGCGGGCGCAGACAGCTATGCAATAAATAGCAAAAAACCGCTGCTCAGCCCGCCATGATCGCTTCGATGGCATCGGGATCGACCGGCACGTCGCGCGTGATCAGCTCGCAGCCCCCGCTGGTGACCACGGCGTCGTCCTCGATGCGGATGCCGATGTTCCAGAAGTCCCTGGGCACGCCGTCGCTGGGCCGCACGTACAGGCCGGGCTCGATGGTCAGCACCATGCCGGGCCGCAGGATGCGCGCGGGGCGGTCCTTGATGAGCTCGCCCGAGAGCGGATCCTTGCGTTCGCTCACCGTGCCCAGCTCGCCCGGCTCCACGTAGCTGCCGCAGTCATGCACGTCCATGCCCAGCCAGTGGCTGGTGCGGTGCATGTAGTGGGCGAAGTAGTGGCGGTTGGCGATGGCGTCGTCGAGCGTGCCGTGCTGGTTCTTGTCGAGCAGGCCGAGGTCCAGCATGCCCTGCGTCAGCACCTTCACCGTGGCCTCGTGCGGCTCGGTGAAGCGCGCGCCGGGGCGGGTGGCAGCCACCGCCGCTTCCTGCGAGGCCAGCACCAGCTGGTACAGCTCGCGCTGCGGGCCGCTGAACTTGCCGTCGGCCGGGAAAGTGCGGGTGATGTCGCTGGCGTAGCCATCCAGCTCGCAGCCGGCGTCGATCAGCACCAGCTCGCCGGCGCGCACCGGGGCGATGTCGGCGCGGTAGTGCAGCACGCAGGCGTTGGCACCGGCGGCGACGATGCTGCCGTAGGCCGGGAACTGCGAGCCGTGCTGGCGGAATTCGTGCAGCAGCTCGGCGTCGAGGTGGTATTCGCGCACATCCTCGCCGGCGCGCAGCATGCGCGCGCTGCGCTGCATGGCGCGCACGTGGGCGGCGGCGGAGATCTGCGCGGCGCGGCGCATGATGGCCAGCTCGTGCGCGTCCTTCACCAGCCGCATTTCGTCGAGCACGGCGCACAGGTCGCGCTGCGCCTCGGGCACCAGCGCGCCGAAGCGGGCGCGGGCGCGCACCTTCTGCAGCCAGCCGTCGATGCGCCCCTCCAGCCCGGCATGGGTGGCGAAGGGGAACCACACGGTGGTGCGGTTCTCCAGCAGGCGGGGCAGGCGCTCGTTCAGCTCGTCCACCGGGAAGGCTTCATCCACCCCCAGCGCGGCCGGCGCGGCCTCGGGGCCGAGGCGGATGCCGTCCCAGATCTCGCGCTCGAGGTCCTTGGGCTGGCAGAACAGGGTGCTGCGGCCGTCGCTGGTCAGCACCAGCCAGGCGTTGGGCTCGGAAAAGCCGGTGAGGTAGTAGAAATAGCTGTCGGCGCGGTAGGGAAAGTCGCTGTCGCGGTTGCGCTGGCGCTCCGGCGCCGTGGGCACGATGGCGATGCCGCCGTCGCCCAGCTGGGCGGCAACGCGTGCGCGGCGCTTGGCGTACAGGGTGAAGGAAGGGGTTGCGTCCATCGGTGCATTCTGCGGCCAAATCCGGCGGAGCGCTCGTGCGCCGCCGGCAGCGCCAACGCACGCCGCCCGGCGGCGCCGTTTGCTATGCTGGGTGTAGCAGGCGCCGCCTACAGGTTGCCGCTCGCCAACCCCATCCTCACGAACCTCCGCGTGCCGGCGCCACCATGCTTTCGTTCCTGACCAGTCTGCTGCCGGCCTCCGGTGCGCTGCTCACCGGCGTGCTGCTGCTGTACGCCATCTACGCGCGCTGGGTCGATGCGCCCACCAAGCTGGTGCTGGACCACCGGCTGCTGGCCGGCCTGTGGGCGGTGGCGCTGCTGGCCCTGGCCGGCTCGGCTGCGCTGTGGCTGCTGCAGGCGCGGGCCGACGAGGCGCGCCACGAAGCCGCGGCCCGGCGCGCCAGCCGCGCGCGCTTCGTGCTGACCGGGGACATGCCATACGGCGAGCTGCAGATCCCCGCCGGCACCCTGGTCAACCGCGACGACCCCTACGACACCGGCGAGCCCGGCGCCGCCGTTTCGCTGCGCGGCCTGGTGGCCCTCCGTTTCCCCCAGCCGGTGCAGGTGGCGGGCGTCTGGGCCAGCGCGCTGCAGGCCGTGCCGGCGCGGCTGGAGCTGGCGCAGACCCAGCGCATCGGCCCGCTGTACCGCTACAACGCCACCGCCGAACGCTGGGAGGTTAACCCGGCAGTACCCGCTCTGGTGTGCGCCAGGGGCCAGATCGCGCTGTTCGACGTGCCCCACATCCCGTACGACGCGCTGGCCGAGGCCGGCCGGCCGCCACCCGATGGTACGGCGGCGCGCTTCGCGCCCAGCCAGTGGCTGTTCCGGGGCTGCGAGGCCGGCCCGCCCATCACGGTGCTGCCGGCCGCCGGGACGGCGAACGCGCGCTAGGGCCTGCCCACCAACTCGGCCGCATTCAGCGCCGCCAGCCGCTCGGGCGTGCCGACATCCGTCCAGGCGCCGGTGTAGAGCTCGGCGCTGACCTGCCCAGCATCGATGGCGCGGCGCAGCAGTGGCGCCAGCGGCGCGGCCGTGCCCTGCGGGTTGCCGGGCAGGATGTCGCACCAGGGTGGCTCGAACAAGGCGCGCCGGTACAGGGCATAGGTGCTGAAAGTGTGGCGCGTGCCGCCCGCCGGCGCCTCGTTGAGCGCCATGCCGTCCGGGCCGATACCGAAGTCGCCCTTCGGGTTGTGCGGCGGGTTGGGCACCAGCCACAGGTGGGCCAGCAGGCCGCTGGCGGCAAAGCGCTCGGCGGCGGCGCGCTCGAAGCGGAAGCCAGGCGCGAAGATGTCGCCGGCCACCACCCAGAACACGTCGCCCGGCCCTGGCGCCAGCAGCGGCAGCGCGCGCGCGATGCCGCCCGCCGTTTCCAGCGCGTAGCCGAAATCCGCGCCCTCGGACGAAAAGCGCAGCGCGATCTGCTCCTTGATCTGTAGCTGGCTGCACCAGCTGGACAAGGCTTGCGGGCTGAATTGGCTCTCAATCTGATCGCCCAGCCAGGCGGTGTTGACCACTACCTCGGTCACGCCACCGCGCAGCAGCGCCGCCAGCGGCCACTGCATCAGCGGCTGGCCCTGCACCGGCAGCAGCGGCTTGGGCGTGTGGTCGGTGAGCGGGCGCATGCGCTCGCCGCGGCCGGCGGCCAGAATCAACGCTCTGGGAACATGGCCCCCACGCTCCCCCGCTTCGCGTGGTCCGCTGCCCCCCGAGGGGGCTGCCAACCGCCTTGGGAGCGGCCCGGCGGCGATCGCATGGCCCCCACGCTCCCCCGCTTCGCGTGGTCCGCTGCCCCCCGAGGGGGCGCTCACCGCCTTGGGGCGGCCCGGCGGCGGCTCGACGGCGGCACCTGTCATGCAGTGGTCACCGAAAGCACGCCACCCCGCCGCAGCGCATGGCGCTCGGCGTGCGCGGGCTGGAACAGCGCCAGCAGCGTGCCCATCAGCTGCTCCGCCGCGGCCGAGCGGTCGCCGCTGAAGTTGCACACGTACACGTCGAGCGTGACGGCGCGCTGCTCCGGCCAGGTGTGCACGCACAGGTGGCTTTCGGCCAGCAGCACGGTGGCCGTGACGCCGCCCGGGCCGGCGGCGGTGGGCTCGAAGCCGTGCAGCAACTGCCCCACCGGCGTCAGCCCGGCGGCCCGCACCGCCTGCACGCAGGCCGCGCCCAGCGCCGCCGCGTCGGTGAGCCAGCGTTCGTCGCAGGCGCAGCCGTGCAGATCGGCGGTGAGGTGCAGTCCTTGCATGGGGCTACTGTAGTGCAAGGCCGGCCGGGGGCCTCTGTAAAATCCCGGGTTTCCCCCGAGCCGCCCTTCCCCTTCTGGAGCCTTCTCCCATGGCAGACACTGCCCTGATGGCCAACGCCATCCGCGCCCTCGCGATGGACGCCGTTCAGCAAGCCAATTCCGGCCACCCCGGCGCGCCCATGGGCATGGCCGACATGGCGGTCGCGCTGTGGGGCGGCCACCTGCGCCACAACCCCGCCAACCCGCACTGGGCCGACCGCGACCGCTTCGTGCTCAGCAACGGCCACGCGTCGATGCTGATCTACGCGCTGCTGCACCTGACGGGCTACGAGCTGCCGCTGGAGGAGCTGAAGAACTTCCGCCAGCTGCACAGCAAGACGCCCGGCCACCCCGAGTGGGGCCTGACGCCCGGCGTGGAGACCACCACCGGCCCGCTGGGCCAGGGCATCACCAACGCGGTGGGCATGGCGCTGGCCGAGAAGCTGCTGGCGGCCGAGTTCAACCGCCCCGGCCACGCCATCGTCGACCACCACACCTACGTGTTCCTGGGCGACGGCTGCCTGATGGAAGGCATCAGCCACGAGGCCTGCGCCCTGGCCGGCGCCTGGAAGCTGAACAAGCTGATCGCCCTGTACGACGACAACGGCATCAGCATCGACGGCAAGGTGGCGCCCTGGTTCGTGGACAACACGGCCGAGCGCTTCGAGGCCTACCAGTGGAACGTGATCGGCCCGATCGACGGCCACGACGTGGGGGCGGTGGACCGCGCCATCGGCGAAGCCAGGCAGAGCGGCGACCGCCCCACGCTGATCATCTGCCGCACCCACATCGGCAAGGGCAGCCCGAACCGCCAGGACACCGCCAAGGCGCACGGCGAGCCGCTGGGCGCGCCCGAGATCGCGCTCACGCGCGAGGCGCTGGGCTGGCCTTACGGCCCGTTCGAGATCCCGCAGGAGGTCTATGCCGCCTGGGACGCGCGCCGCGCCGGCGCCCAGGCCGAAAGCCACTGGGACGGCCGCTTCGCCGCCTACGCCAGGGCCTTCCCCGAACTGGCGGCCGCCTACCAGCGCCGCATGGCGGGTGAGCTGCCGAAGAACTTCGCCCAGGTGGCCGTGGACGCCGCGGTGGACGCGCACCAGAAGGCCGAGACCGTGGCCAGCCGCAAGGCCAGCCAGATCGCGCTGGAAGCCTTCACCGCCGCGCTGCCCGAACTGCTGGGCGGCAGCGCCGACCTGACCGGCTCCAACCTCACCAACACCAAGAGCACGCCGGCCTTCCGCGTGGACGGCGCCGGCGCGGTGGTGAAGACCGAGGATGGCCACGCATCGGAAGGATGCACTTCGCACATCGGCCGCCACATCAACTACGGCGTGCGCGAGTTCGGCATGGCCGCCATCATGAACGGCATCGCGCTGCACGGCGGCTACATCCCCTACGGCGGCACCTTCCTCACGTTCAGCGACTACAGCCGCAACGCCATCCGCATGGCGGCGCTGATGAAGCAGCGCGTGGTGCACGTGTTCACGCACGATTCCATCGGCCTGGGCGAGGACGGCCCCACGCACCAGAGCATCGAGCAGGCCGCCAGCCTGCGCCTGATCCCGGGCCTCGACGTCTGGCGCCCGGCCGACACCGCCGAGACCGCCATCGCCTGGGCCGTGGCGCTGGAGAACCGGGACCGCCCCACGGCCCTGCTGCTGAGCCGCCAGAACCTGCCCTACGCACCCAAGCGCGACCTGGGCGACATCAGCCGCGGCGCCTACGTGCTGAGCGAGCCGGGTGACGTGGGGCTCAAGAAGGCCGCGCAGGCCGTGATCATCGCCACCGGCTCCGAGGTGCAGCTGGCGCTCAAGGCGCAGGAGCTGTTGGCAGCCCGCAAGGTGGCGGTGCGCGTGGTCTCCATGCCCAGCACCAACGCCTTCGACCGCCAGGCGCTCAAGTACAAACAGGCCGTGCTGCCCGCCGGGCTGCCGCGCGTGGCGGTGGAGATGGGCGTGACCGACGGCTGGTGGAAGTACGGCGTGGCCGCGGTGGTCGGCATCGACCGCTTCGGCGAATCGGCCCCGGCCGGCAAGCTGTTCGAGTTCTTCGGCTTCACGCCCGAGAACGTGGCCGACACCGTGCAGGCAGCCCTGCAACGCGCCTGATTTTTGAATGTTTTTCGCCTGCAGCCCTTGTGTGGCGGGCGCAACCAGCTATCGATAAACTAGCAAAGAGGAAACTGCAATGACCATCAAGATCGGCATCAACGGCTTCGGCCGCATCGGGCGCATGGTGTTCCGCGCGGCGGTGCAGAACTTCAGCGACATCGAGGTCGTGGGCATCAACGACCTGCTGGAGCCCGACTACCTGGCCTACATGCTGCAATACGACAGCGTGCACGGCCGCTTCAAGGGCGACGTCAAGGTCGAGGGCAACACCCTGGTGGTCAACGGCAAGAAGATCCGCCTGACGGCCGAGAAAGACCCGGCCGCCCTGAAGTGGGGCGAGGTGGGCGCCGAGGTGGTGATCGAATCCACCGGCATCTTCCTGACCAAGGAAGGCGCGCAGAAGCACATCGACGCCGGCGCCAAAAAGGTCATCATGAGCGCGCCGAGCAAGGACGACACGCCCATGTTCGTGCACGGCGTCAACTGCGCCAAGTACGCGGGCGAGCCCATCATCTCCAACGCCTCGTGCACCACCAACTGCCTGGCGCCCATCGCCAAGGTGCTGAACGACAAGTGGGGCATCAAGCGCGGCCTGATGACCACCGTGCACGCCGCCACCGCCACGCAGAAGACCGTGGACGGCCCCAGCAACAAGGACTGGCGCGGTGGCCGCGGCATCCTGGAAAACATCATCCCCAGCTCCACCGGCGCCGCCAAGGCCGTGGGCGTGGTGCTGCCCGAGCTGAAGGGCAAGCTCACCGGCATGAGCTTCCGCGTGCCGACCTCCGACGTCTCCGTGGTCGACCTGACCGTGGAACTGGACAAGCCCGCCAAGTACGAGGAAATCTGCGCCGAGATGAAGGCCCAGAGCGAGGGCAAGATGAAGGGCATCCTCGGCTACACCACCGACAAGGTCGTGGCCACCGATTTCCGCGGCGACGCGCGCAGCTCGATCTTCGACGCCGAGGCCGGCATCGCGCTCGACGGCACCTTCGTCAAGCTGGTCAGCTGGTACGACAACGAATGGGGCTACTCCAACCGCTGCCTGGACATGGTGCGGGTGGTGAGCAAGAAGTAACGTGAAGTGAATCGCGCGTAAAGCCGGCTCCGCAAGCGCCAGCGCGCCGCACCCGGCCGGGCGGGCCATGCAAGAATCTGCGTGGTCCGCCCGGCCTTTTTTTCGGGCCTCGATGGGCGCCTGCCCGCGCCTGCTGGAGAAGTCCATGCCTCTTCACCGTCCCCTGCTGCCGCGCCTGCCGGGCCAACCTTTGGCCCGGACACTGGCCGAGACGCTGGCCCGTGTGCTGGTGCTTGGCGCAGCGCTGGCCGGCAGCGCCGCCGCCCTGGCCCAGCCCGCCACGCTGCCGGCCGCCCAGGTGGCGCGCGGCGTGATCGTGCAGCTGCGGCCCACCGCCGCCAGCGTGCGTGAAAGCACCCAGGCCCAGCGCGAACGCCTGGCCACCGTGGCCAGCGACGCCGGCCTGGATGCCGCGCAGACCCCCATGCCCGTAGGCGCCCAGGCGCACCTGCTGCGCTTTGCCGCGCCGCTGACCGGCACCGCCCTGGACGACGCCCTGCGCCGCGTGCGCCTGAACCCGCAGGTGGCCAGCGCCGAGCCCGACGTGCGCATGCACCGCCTGGCCGAGCCGAACGACCCCTACTACAGCTCCGGCGTGCAGTGGCACCTGCGCACGCCGGCCGACGGCGGGCCGGCCGCCATCAACCTGCCGCCGGCCTGGGCGCTCAGCACCGGGCTGCCCAGCCAGGTGGTGGCGGTGGTGGATTCCGGCGCGCTGTTCGACCACCCCGACATGGCCGGCAAGTGGCTGCCCGGCTACGACCTGGTGAGCGACGTGGCCACCGCCAACGACGGCAACGGCCGCGACGCCGACGCCGCCGACCCCGGCGACTGGGTCAGCAGCGCCGACGCCGCCACGGCCCAGTTCGCCGGCTGCACGGTGGAGCCCAGCTCCTGGCATGGCACCTTCATCGCCGGCGAGATCGCCGCCGCCAGCAACAACGGCACCGGCGTGGCCGGCGTCAACTGGAACGCCAAGATCCTGCCGGTGCGCGTGTCCGGCAAGTGCGGCGCCTGGCTGTCGGACGTGGTGGATGGCATCCGCTGGGCGGCCGGCGTTTCGGTCAGCGGCGTGCCCGCCAACCCCAACCCGGCCAAGGTCATCAACGTGAGCTTTGGCGGCAGCTCGTCGTGCACCAGCAGCTACCAGTCGGCCATCGACGACGCCACCGCCGCCGGCAGCCTGGTGGTGGTGGCCGCCGGCAACGAGAACGGCCCGCTCACCCGCCCGGCGGACTGCCGCGGCGTGCTGGCCGTGGGCGCGGTGCGGCAGGACGGCCTGAAGACCTACTACTCCAGCTACGGCAGCAACGTGGGCATCATGGCGCCCGGCGGCCCGGGCGCCGACGCCGGGCCGCGCCTGTACTCCGTCTCCAACGCCGGCACGCTCGGCCCGGGCCAGAACACCTACGACGCCAAGGACGGCACCAGCTTCGCCGCGCCGCTGGCGGCCGGCGTGGCCTCGCTCATGCAGGCCGTGAACCCCTCGCTCACGCCGGCGGAGATCGTGGCGCGCATCCAGCAGAGCGCGCGCGGCTTCCCCAGCAACGCGGCCTACCCCACCTGCAGCAACAGCAAGCCGGTGAGCGGCGCCTGCAACTGCACGCGCGAGACCTGCGGCCCCGGCCTGCTCGACGCCGACGGCGCGCTGCAGCTGGCCAGCAGCCCGGCGGTTTCCATCGTGCCCGTGGATCAGGTGAGCGCCGGCAGCACCGTCACGCTGGACGGCAGCGCCAGCACCGGCGTGGGCGGCAGCAGCATCGTCGGCTGGAGCTGGACACTGGTCTCCGGCACGCCGGTGAGCATCCAGTCGGCCGACAAGGCCGTGGCCAGCGTCACCCTGCCCGCCGCCGGCACCTGGGTGTTCCGCCTGCTGGTCACCGATTCCGGCGGCCGCGCCGCCGACAACACCGTCACCGTGACCGCCGTGGCCAGCGAAGGCAGCGGCAGCAGCGGCGGCGGCGCCACCGGCTGGGCCTGGGGCCTGGGCCTGTGGGCCGTGGCGCTGGCGGCCTGGATGCGGCGGCGGCGCGGAGTCTGAGGCGCGCAGCAGCGCCTGGGTGCAGCGCGCCCAAGGGCTGGCCCCGCGCCTGATTTCACTACACTTTATGTAGCTGTCTGCGCCCGCCATTCAAGGGCAAAAGCCGTATTCCCTTTGAAATGTTGCCCGACATGGGCAGCGCAGGGTCCAGGCTGCCGGTGATCCTGCTGGGGTCGTACGGCTGCAGGCTGTCGGCGTTGTGGGTGTTGAGCGCCAGCTTGGGCGCGCTCAGGGTCTGGCCGGCTTGCAGCGCGGCGTCGCTGGCGAGGGGCAGGCCGTTAGCGCCGGCGATGCGCCACCACGGGCTGGCCACCTTCTGCGATCCCCCGGCACGGTGCGGGCCACGTCCTTGAGGGTTTCGCCACCCACCACGGTGTGGCTGACGGCTGCGCTGCCCGGGTAGAGGGGGCTACCGTCACCGCGACGAACAACCGGCAGGATTCAATGCGAAATCAGGCCCGGGCCCTTTTGCATCGGGTGCAGGCAGCTATGAAATTCGCAGTGACCCAGGCAAACGTTGCTGAGATTGACGCAGGGGTGACCACGGTGACCAACCGCAAACCCGCAGGGGTGGCAAGACTCAAGACCTGACCCCGATATCGCTCTGATACCCCCGTGACCCTGATACCCCGCTATTGAGTTGGAATATTCGGTCATTAGCGGCAGTTCGGTTCACTCGACCTATGTCTACCGCCTTTTGGTGCTGTCTGCCTTCGTATGAATTTCAATTTCGCTCAAACCGCTGACGGATGTCGCTTCGATGCGATTGAGATAAGAATTTTGCATGGACCAGGTAGAACAAGAATGAAATGAAGCCAGCAAGGATCAGGCGATCCTAAGATAAATTTGTTTGATAATACCTTGGCCGACCTCTTCATGATATTCAAGATGTCTACGCAGCAATAGCTCGATATCAATAGTACCCAATACTTTCATGACCTATCTCACCAGGTTGAATCTGGAAGGTAGTCTTCCTGAAAATCATCCGCGTCACCGGTGTATCGGTGACCTCCTCCATTTTCGCTTTGCACAAGTTGCACAAAATCTAACTGCCTAGGTTTGCATTCGGGGCACAGGTGCGAACAATAACCACAATTAGGGCAGACTAGGTGAGCGCAAGACGGACAGAGTTCATCGTCAAAAATTGTCAACGGCATGGTTCCGCACTTGGCTTTTAATGGGACAGCCTGCCACCCACCGCAATAGGCCAACAGCGTTGGGGTGCTGCCATCCGTGCAAATGCCCTTCAGGATTGCGGGATGCGTAAGTCGAAAACCAGAAAATCTCATCTGCATTTCAAGCAGCCGATTGCCAATAACAGACAGCAACTTGACGATTGACTCCACGTACCCAAGCGGATCAGCCAGTCCCAACATTGAAGACTGAATTTCTGATTCTCGGCTGGTTAGTGGCATTACAATAGTCTGGCGCAAAGCATCCAAATCGTCATCTGGGGAAAGGCCATCCGCTATCGCTTCCAGTGCAATTCCCATAGCGTAGACGTAGAGTGATCTTCGGCTTATACCGATGGAATTTGCAAGGCTGCGCAGATCTGCAACGACCTTTCGCTTGCGATCATCCAAGGGCAACGACTCGAGAAGCGCTTCATCACCGCAAAAGACGAACATCCACCCAGGTAGTCTCTCAACAAATGCACCGGCCCTGATAAACCGTGTAGCCAAGGCAGAAATAGCCTTGATGGTCGAGCCTCGACGCGGATAATGCGCATCAGGATACTCAAATAGCCAACCTGGCAAATAGCCACTATTCCAAATCCCCTTTAGATCAAGCTTAGCCCCAAATCGCTTCTTGGCCCAGCTGTAAAGTAGTCGAACGTCAACAACATTGACTTCGCCAAGGACAGTAGCTGACGTTCGTACAAATCGATACTTAGCGGGGTCATTTATGTATTCAGAGAGCACGCCAGCAATCGCAACGTGCTCACCAGTCACCCTTTGTTCTTTGAACCTAGGGACGCAATGCTCGACAAAATTTCCGTGTCCATGAAGCGACTTACGAGCATTCTTCACATCAACTGGCCTATCACCAACTCGCAAATCGTAGTCTTTCCAGTCGCATGATGATTCGTCAAGCTGCTGAATAGAAATATCAACTACTGCCGATGTGAGTTTGGAGTAATACGACTGCATGATCAACTCGGCGCAGCGAGCTGATAGCAGCTGACACTGCCGATACGAATTCAGCTCTTCGAAGCGTGCCCAAATCTCATCACTATTAGTTGCCCTAGGATCGACGGAAACTTCGTTCCATCTTAGACATAGTGCAATATCTCTATTGGATAGCGGCTCAATAGTTGATTGAGAGGAGGTAGTAGCTACGAAGCAAAGATCATGTTCGAAAGAAATCAGCTCCGATATGAATTGCAATGCCGCAGCACCTGGTTCAGGCATTGAAGGTCTTACGGGCTTCTTCTCATCTAGAAATGTAGGCTTTCTAGATCTTGATATGCCGTTCGTGGCAACAATCTCCTTCAGTTCTCTGCGGCATCTATCAAGCTGCCTATTCAACTTAGCAAGCTCGCGCTGCTTTTGTGGTCCATCAACTGACTCACTTGCGAGCTCAATTTCACGCAATGTAATCTGAATCGCGAGCTTGGCCGCAGAGACTTCCACTGTCTGACGTGGCCGTACCGGTTCACGTGCTTTTTCAGCATTGATGTCGTCCAGATAACTGCGCTCGGACCTATCCCAATCAATGACTTCTTGATATTTTTCAGAACTCAAGAGTCCGAATTTCACCGCCAAGGTAAGCAGCGTGAGCTGATTTGACGTCAATGTAGACATTGATCCATTATTTTTGAAGTTATCCCTGATCCAAGCTGTAACAAGGGACGACGACTATCAAGTTGTTCGGATGCAACGACTCTCAGATCTTAGACTGATCGTCAGCTTTCAGCCAATTCTGTTGAAGAACACCGATTTTTGAGATATCTGGCCTGTGACTTGCATGCGGTTTCTCCTCGATGGAGATGCAAGCCATGATGGATCACACGGCGACTCAGGATCGGCTCTTTCACACCTTCAACTTGGAGGAGCACTTCCCACTCGACCATTTGCTGAGGCGACATTAGGGTCAGATACCGTCTTGCCTTTTGCCTGTGTGCCCCGTGAGGCAACTGTAACCCGCATCCGCCCCACCGATCACTCGATTTTGTATAGCTGCCTGCGCCCGCCACTCAAGGCCCAGAGCCCACTTTTCCTCTGAATTGAAGGCTTGGCGCCCGTCCGCCCAGGATAGCCACCCGATGCCGACCCCCGGGTCGCCGCCGCCACGACGCGCGCGACAGCCCCCGCCTTGCCCGCGCCACCCGCCCCGGCTATAACGGCGGCACCGGTGCCTGCGCGCAACTCCCCGGGGTTACCGCCAGCCGGCTCCGGCGTGAAACTTGCGCGCATCGAGCAGGCGTGCCGGAGCCCCGGCGCGCCGCAACGGAAAGGAAGACGCGCCATGGAGATCCGCAACCCGTCACCCGGCCTGTACAACGAAGACCTGGCGCCAGCGCGGGAGCGCAACTGGGGCGCCTTCAGCATCTTCAACGTCTGGACTTCGGACGTGCACAGCCTATGGGGCTACTACCTGGCGGCCAGCCTGTTCCTGCTGTGCGGCAGTTTCACCAACTTCCTGCTGGCGATCGGGCTGGGGTCGCTGGTGATCTTCGTGCTGATGAACCTGATCGGCTGGGCGGGCGAGAAGACGGGCGTGCCCTACCCGGTGCTGGCGCGCGCCTCGTTCGGGGTGTGGGGCGCCAACCTGGCGGCCGTGGTGCGGGCCATCGTGGCGATCTTCTGGTACGGGGCGCAGACGGCGGCGGCCTCGGGCGCGCTGGTGGCGCTGCTGGTGCGCCACGAGTCGATGCTGCAGTTCCACCAGGGCACGCACTGGTTCGGCCATTCGGGGCTGGAGGTGATCTGCTACGTGATCATGTGGGCGCTGCAGCTGCTGATCATCCAGAAGGGCATGGAGACGGTGCGGCGCTTCCAGGACTGGGCGGGCCCGGCGGTGTGGGTGGCGATGCTGGTGCTGGCCGTGGGGCTGACCATCAAGGCCGGCGGCTTCTCGATGGAGCACGGCATCCCCATGGACGTGCTGCTGGACAAGACCAGGGACGCCGGCGTGAACGGGCAGCCGGGCTCGTTCTGGGCGCTGACGGCGGTGGGGGCGACCTGGATCACCTACTTCGCGGCGCTGTACCTGAACTTCTGCGATTTCTCGCGCTACGCCAAGGACCGCGCGGCCGTCACCCGGGGCAACCTGTGGGGCCTGCCGGTGAACCTGATCGCCTTCTCGCTGGTGGCGGGCGTGACCACCATCTCGGCCTACCACGTGTACGGCGAGGTGCTGCTGCACCCCGAGCAGATCTCGGCCAAGTTCGACAGCTGGGTGCTGGCCGCCATCGCCGCGCTGACCTTCGCGGTGGCCACGCTGGGCATCAACGTGGTGGCCAACTTCGTGTCGTCGGCGTTCGACATCTCCAACGTGTTTCCGCGGCAGATCAGCTTCAAGCGGGGCGGCTACATTGCGGCGCTGATCGCGCTGGTGCTCTACCCGTTCTCGCCGTGGGACGGCAACGCGGCCCACTTCGTGAACGCCATCGGCGCCACCATGGGGCCGCTGCTGGGCATCATCCTGGTCGACTATTACCTGATCGCCCGCGGCCAGCTGGACGTGGCCGCGCTCTACCAGGAGCACGGCCGCTACCGCTACAGCGGTGGCTGGAACCTGGCGGCGCTGATCGCCACCGGCGTGGGCGCGCTGTTCTCCAGCATCCTGCCCAACTTCACCAGCTGGCTGCCGCCGTGGTGGGGCACCTACGGCTGGTTCTTCGGCGTGCTGATCGGCGGCGGGCTGTACTGGGTGCTCTCGGCGGTGATGCCGCGCCCGGTGCCGGCGGGGGCCTGAGAGCCCTTTCCCGATCTCCGCAGGCCGCGCGGACGGCCTGCAGAATCAGTGCCAAATTGCCATCCAGGCCTTGTGTGGCGGGTGCAGGCAGCTATCCATACGATAGTAAAGTACCAAGCCCCAAAAGCAACAAAGCCCGCTCGATGAGCGGGCTTTGTCTTGAGGGCCGGGCCTGGTGGCGCGCGGTGACCTGCCGGGAACCAGCCCGGGCGGGCGGTCAGGCGGCCGAGAGCCAGTAGCCCGCGTTGAAGGGGCTGCTCATGCGCAGCGCCAGCGGGGAGATGTCCACCAGCTTGTCGGTGGGCATCTTCTCGCCGCCATCAACGGCGATGTCGGTGGTGCTGACGGTGCCGTGGAGAGCATCGCCCTGAGCCTCGTTCGCCCGTTCTGCTTGGCCGGTTTGTGCAGAACGGGCTACCGAAAAGAATAGAAGCACCGGAACGGTACCTTGCGGTCCCCCCAGTAGTCGGCGGCGTCGCGGAAGATGTCGAGGAGCTGCTCGCGCGCTTCCTTGTCGAACTTGGCGGTGGCGGGGATCTGCTCCAGCACCACGATGAAGCCCGGCTGCGGCCCGCTCTTGTGCAGCGGATCGGTCATGCAGTCGTACAGGGCGTCGAAGTTCTTGCCGAAGTGCGTCGGGAAGGTGAACTGCTGGGCGATCATCTCCAGCACGTCCTGCTTGGTCTGGGCCTGCGCCAGGTTGGCGTACAGGAAATGCTGGCCCAGCGCCTTGGCCGCGTCGTGCAGCTCATGCACGTGGAAGGCGCGGATCGACTGCACGAGGTTGCTCCGCACGCCCTTGAGCGGTGCATCCTTGGGGGGTTGAACTGGCGCGTCCATCTCCGCTGCTTTCTCTGTAGTTGAGGTCGGTGGCGTGGCCAGCGTGGTGGCCGGCTGGAACTGTTCTCGCATCTTCATTCGACGATCTTCCGGAAACTTGAGTAGTGATCGCTGGTGTAGTAGCAGGCTTCTGGTCGGGTACGCTCGCGGCCGCCGCAGACGATGCGGCGGGCTCCGCGGTCGCGTGAGCCCGGGGTTTCGACGGTGTATTCGTGGTAGTAGCCGCGCTTTTGAGCGGGCAGCTGGCGTTCGCGGTTGCCGAACACCGAACCGTCCTTGTCGTGCGGGAATGGCCCCCCCTGAAAGATCAGGCGGTAGGTCTCACGCCCCTGACTCGGCAGATCGGCCAAGGCGACGCTGTGGGCGGCCGCGGACCGGTTGGGGAACCACCAGGCCCTGGCCTCGTCCGCGCCGGACAAGGCAAAGCTCAGCAGCGACACCACCAGAACTGACCGGACAGCATGCGATGCCGCTGTTCGCATCATGAAAATCACCTCTCGGAAACCTCCGGGTTAACCCGAAAATTCCAAGCCGGTAGTGTGACGCAACGGCAACAAAAAAGCAAGAGCCTGCCCAATTTTCGGGCACGGTCGGGCGCGGGCCGATGAGGCCTTAAGTTGGTGCTTGCTTTCGCAAGCGCCCATTCACCGATGGGCGTTGGCGTCCGCCACCGTCAGGGCGGTCATGTTCACGATGCGGCGCACGGTGGTGCTCGCCGTGAGAATGTGCACAGGTTTGGCCGCCCCCAGCAGGATCGGGCCGATGGCGATGTTGCCGCCGGCGGCGGTCTTGAGCAGGTTGTAGGCGATGTTGGCCGAATCCAGGTTGGGCAGCACCAGCAGGTTGGCGTCGCCCACCAGCGTGCTGTCGGGCATCACCGCCTTGCGCTGCCCGGCGTCGAGCGCCACGTCGCCATGCATCTCGCCATCGACCTCCAGCCACGGCGCCTGCGCCTGCACCAGGGCCAGCGCCTCGCGCATCTTGACCGCGCTGGGATGGTCGGACGAGCCGAAGTTGGAGTGCGACAGCAGCGCCGCCTTGGGCTGGAAGCCGAAGCGCATCATCTCCTCGGCCGCCATCACGGTGATGTCGGCGAGCTGCTCGGCGCTGGGGTCGGCGTTGATGTGGGTGTCCACCAGGAACACCTGGCGGCCCGGCAGCATGAGCCCGTTCATGGCGGCGAAGGTGCGCGCGCCGGGGCGCTTGCCGATCACCTGGTCGATGTAGGTCAGGTGCATGCGGTTGGTGCCCCAGGTGCCGCAGATCAGGCCGTCGACGTCGCCGGTGCGCAGCAGCATGGCGCCGATCAGCGACAGGCGCCGGCGCATCTCGATCTTGGCGATGGGCACGGTGATGCCCTGGCGCTTGGTGAGTTCGTGGTAGGTCTGCCAGAACGTGCGGTAGCGGTGGTCCTGCTCGACGTTGACCACGTCGTAGTCCACGCCCTCGCGCAGGCGCAGGCCGAACTTCTCCACCCGCTGGGCGATGATGGCCGGGCGGCCGATCAGCGTGGGGCGAGCAATGTGGTCGTCCACCACGATCTGGGCGGCGCGCAGCACGCGCTCGTCCTCGCCCTCGGCGTAGGCGATGCGCTTGTGCTGCGCCGCCTTGGCGGCGGCGATGATGGGCTTCATCGTCGTGCCGGAGGCGTAGACGAAGGTCTGCAGCTTGGCGCGGTAGGCGTCCATGTCGGCGATCGGGCGCTTGGCCACGCCGGAATCGGCCGCCGCCTGCGCCACCGCCGGCGCGATCTTCATCATCAGCCGCGGATCGAAGGGCTTGGGAATGAGGTACTCAGGCCCGAAGGCCAGCTGCTCGCCCACGTAGGCGCGCGCCACCACCTCGCTCTGCTCGGCCTGGGCCAGCTCGGCAATGGCGTGCACGGCCGCGATCTCCATCTCGTCGGTGATGGTGGTGGCCCCGCAGTCCAGCGCGCCGCGGAAGATGTAGGGGAAGCACAGGACGTTGTTGACCTGGTTCGGGTAGTCGGTGCGGCCGGTGGCCATGATGGCGTCGTCGCGCACCGCCTTCACGTCTTCCGGCGTGATCTCGGGGTTGGGGTTGGCCAGCGCCAGGATCAGCGGGCGTGCCGCCATCTTGCTGACCATGTCCTGCTTCAGCACGCCGCCGGCCGACAGGCCGAGGAACACGTCGGCGCCGTCGATCACCTCGGCCAGCGTGCGCAGATCGGTCTTCTGGGCGTACTGGGCCTTGTCCGGGTCCATCAGCTCGGTGCGGCCTTCAAAGACCACGCCCTTGATGTCGGTGACCCAGATGTTCTCGCGCTTCAGGCCCAGCTTGACCAGCAGGCCGATGCAGGCCAGCGCCGCCGCGCCCGCCCCGGAGGCCACCAGCTTGACCTCGTCGATGCGCTTGCCGACCACCTTCAGGCCGTTGGAGACGGCCGCGCCCACCACGATGGCGGTGCCGTGCTGGTCGTCGTGGAAGACCGGAATCTTCATGCGCTCGCGCAGCTTGCGCTCGACGATGAAGCAGTCCGGCGCCTTGATGTCTTCCAGGTTGATGCCGCCGAAAGTGGGCTCCAGCGCGGCGATGATCTCGACCAGCTTGTCCGGGTCTTTCTCGTCGATCTCGATGTCGAACACGTCGATGCCCGAGAACTTCTTGAACAGCACCCCCTTGCCTTCCATCACCGGCTTGCCGGCCAGCGGGCCGATGTCGCCCAGGCCCAGCACCGCGGTGCCGTTGGTCACCACGCCCACCAGGTTGCCGCGCGCGGTGTAGCGGAAGGCGGCCGCCGGGTCCCTGACGATCTCCTCGCAGGGCGCGGCCACACCGGGCGAATAGGCCAGCGACAGGTCGTGCTGGTTCACCAGCTGCTTGGTCGGCGCGATGGAAATCTTGCCCGGCGTGGGATGCTCGTGGTAGTCGAGCGCGGCGCGGCGCAGTTGCGCGCGCTTGTCTTCGCCGGGAACGTCGTGGGGGGTTGTCATGGCCGGGGCCTTCGGGGGTGTGCGTGCGGGGAATGCGCGCGCAACGCGCGCGGACAGGCATTGTAGGCAGCCGCCCGCGTGCCCGCCCACGCGCCCCGGCGCCCGAAGGAGCGGCAAAAGAGGCCCGGAAAGGTCGCCACCGTCACGGGCGCCGCTTATCATGGCGCTCTCACACGGAAGGAGGCCCGGTCATGGCGCTGATGGATTTCATCAAGAAACAGTTCATCGACATCATCCAGTGGACGGAGAGCGGCGACGGCACGCTGGCCTGGCGCTTCCCGATGCAGGACATGGAGATCCAGAACGGCGCCGCGCTGGTGGTGCGCGAATCGCAGCTGGCGATGTTCGTCAACGAAGGCCAGATCGCCGACGTGTTCGGCCCCGGCACCCACAAGCTGACCACGCAGACGCTGCCCATCCTCACCTACCTGAAGAACTGGGACAAGCTGTTCGAGTCGCCCTTCAAGAGCGACGTCTACTTCTTCAGCACGCGCCAGCAGGTCGACCAGAAGTGGGGCACGCCGCAGCCGATCAGCATCCGCGACAAGGAATTCGGCGCCGTGCGCCTGCGCGCCTTCGGCAACTACGCCTACCGGCTGGTCGACCCGAAGAAGTTCCAGACCGAGATCTCCGGCACGCGCGAGGCCTACACCGTGGCCGACCTCGACGGCCAGCTGCGCGCCGTGATCATGCAGAACATCAGCGTGGCCATCGCGCAGAGCAACATCCCGTTCCTGGACCTGGCGGCCAACCAGCTGATGTTCGCGCAGGCGCTGTCGGCCGCCACCGCCCCGGCACTGGAAGCCTACGGCCTCAAGCTGGAGGCCATGACCGTGCAGAGCATCTCGCTGCCCGACGAGCTGCAGAAGATCCTCGACCAGAAGATCGGCATGGGCATGGTCGGCGGCGACATGGGCAAGCTGATGCAGTACCAGACCGCGCAGGCCATTCCCAAGATGGCCGAGGGCGTGGCCGCCGGCGGTGACGGCGGCGGCCTGGCCGGCGCCGGGCTGGGCATGGGCGCCGGCGTGGCCATGGGCCAGATCCTGGCGCAGAACATGCAGTCTGCCCTGCAGGGCGGAGCCGCCGCAGGCGCCGGTGCAGCGGCGGCTGCACCTGCGGGCGTCAAGCCCGAAGACGTGATGGCCACGCTGGAAAAGCTGGGCGAACTCAAGGCCAAGGGCATCCTGACCGACGACGAGTTCAACACCAAGAAGGCCGAGCTGCTGAAGAAGCTCGTCTGAGGCCCTCCCGCACCCCCGCTCCGGACGCCAGCATGAGGCGCGCCGCCCCCTGTTGCGCTATCAATGAGATAGCTGCCTGCGCCCATCACGAAAGGGCCGGAGGCACTTTTTGCTCTGAATTCGCACTTCAGACGAGGGGGCGGAAGATACGTGCACAGGGCCGCTCCCAAGCGCGCATCCCGCAGCGCGCAACGCACGGGGAAGCCCGGTGAGCGACGCCGGCGCCACGCAACGCCATTACCGGGCCGACTGCCCGTCGTGCGGCGCGCCGGTCGACTTTTTGAGCGCGCAGTCCACCCACGCCGTCTGCGCCTACTGCAAGAGCACCGTGGTGCGCGAGGGCGACGTGCTCAAGCGCATCGGCAAGATGGCCGAGCTGATCGACGACCACGGCCTGCTGCAGCTGGGCGCCAGCGGCCAGGCCGACGGCCAGGGCTTCACCCTGGTCGGCCGCCTGCAGTACGGCTACCCGGAAGGCACCTGGAGCGAATGGCACGCGCTGCTCTCGGACGGCAGCAGTGCCTGGCTGTCGGAAGACAACGGCGCCTACGTGTTCAGCCGGCCGGTGCAGGGCCAGCTGGAAGTGCCGGCGGCGGACCGCTTCAGCGTCGGCAACAGCACCACGGTGGGCGGGCAGCGCTACACCGTCACCTCCAGCCAGCGCGTGGCCCTGCTGTCGGCCGAGGGCGAGCTGCCGCGCATGCCCGATCTGGGCGCCGAGTTCTCCGTGGTGGAGCTGCGCAGCCAGGGCGGCGACGTGGCGGCCGCGCGCGTGCTCAGCATCGACTACGGCAGCCAGCCGCCGGAGCTGAGCCTGGGCCGGTCGGTCGAGCTGGCCGACCTCAACATGCGCGGCCTGAAGGGCGAATCGGCCGCGCAGGGGCGCGGGCGGCAGCTCACCTGCCCCAACTGCGGCTCGCCGGTGGAAGTGAAGCTGGAGAGCAGCCAGAGCATCACCTGCCCGCAGTGCAACGCGCTGATCGACCTCAGCCAGGGCGTGGCCGGCGAGCTGAAGCACGCCCTGCAGGACGAGCCGGTGCGCCCGGCGATCGCGCTGGGCAAGATGGGCCAGCTCGACGGCATCCACTGGCAGGTGGTGGGCTTCCAGCACCGCATGGGCCAGTCGCCCGGCGACGACGAAAGCTTCGGCTGGAGCGAATACCTGCTCTACAACGCAAAAAAGGGCTTCGCCTTCCTGGTCGATTCGGAAGAGGGTTGGAGCTTCGTGCGGCCCACCACCGGCGCGCCGGAGATGGCCGCCGGCGGCCAGAGCGCGCGCTACGGCGGCGCCACCTACCGCCTGCAGTGGGCCTACCGCGCCGAGACCACCTACGCGCTGGGCGAGTTCTACTGGCGCGTGCAGCGCGGCCAGGTCACGCAGAACCGCGACTTCGCGGCGGGCGACCGGCTGCTCTCGCTGGAGCAGAGCCCGAACGAGCTCACCTGGTCGGCCGGCAGCAAGCTGGCCTACGCCGTGGTGGCCAAGGCCTTCGGGCTGAGCCCGTCGGGCGGCTCGGCCATGCGCGCGGACGCCGGCCCCTTCACGCCGGCGCGCAGCGTCAGCGTGGTCACCATCATCATCGTGCTGCTCGTCGTGCTCCTGCTGCTGTGGCTGATCAGCTCCAGCTCGGGCGGCAGCGGCGTGCGCACCGGCGGCGGTTCCTTCGGCGGCTTCAGCACCGGCGGAGGCCACAAGTGACACACTCGCATCACCTGCAAGGAGGCTCTTCCCATGGGCATTGAATGGCTACGGCCGGCCGTGTTTGTCGGCTCCATCGTCTACGCCCTCGTCGGCGTGCTGCTGTTCTGGCTGTGCTTTCTGATCATCGACAAGATCACGCCCTACGACCTGTGGGCCGAGATCATCGAGAAGCACAACCGCGCGCTCGCCCTGGTGGTGGCGGCGATGTGCCTGGGCATCTCCATCATCGTCGCCGCCGCCATCCACGGCTGAACCGGCGCCGCCTGTAGGACGCCGGCCCGACTTGGGCCCCCGCGCTTGCCTTGTCACGGGCGCGGGCTACGATGCCCGGCTCCGCTCCTCTTCTTTCAGGGAAACCGCACCATGGGCCTGCTCGACAACCTCAGCCAGATCCTCGCCGGCGCCGCCAGCCCGGACCCCAACCACGTGGACCAGTTCTCGCGCCAGGCGCCCAAGGACGACCTCGGCCGCGGCGTGGCCGACGCCCTGCGCTCCGACCAGACGCCCTCGCTGGGCGAAACGCTGGAAAAGCTGTTCGCCCAGGCCACGCCCCAGCAGCGCGCCGACCTCATCAACATGCTGACCGAGAAGTTCGGTGCCGGCGCGCTGGCCGGTGTGGCCGGCGGCGCCCTGGCCGGCCACGAGGGCCTGGACACACCCATGGTGGACGCCACCAAGGCCAGCCAGATCAGCCCCACCCAGGTGCGCGACGTGACCAACGCCGCCGAGCAGGCCGAACCCGGCCTGATGGACCGCATCGGCAGCTTCTACGCCGAGCACCCCGAGCTGGTGAAGACGCTGGGCGCGGGCGCGCTGATGATTGCGCTGGCGCGGTTCAAAAACAGTAGGTG